>JBEPUB010000029.1:0-1591 GCA_041691775.1 Gemmatimonadota bacterium | reverse complement strand
TCGAGGCATACGCGGGATACGGATAGCCCATCTGCTCCGACATGATCCGGCCCACAAGGTCGAAACGTTCCGCTCGGCGATACAGCGGGTTGATCGTCGTGTCGGTGTAGGTCCAGTTGTACGCTTCGTTGTTCGTCGTGTACTGGTCGCTGCGAGTCGAGTTATTGGGAAGAGTCGTCGTCGTGAGCAGTCCATTGTATGCATCGAAGGCGTAGCTCATCGTGAGCGGACCAAGGGTCACCGCGTCGCGAAGGCCCATGGTATTGCGCGTGAACTTGCGCTCGAAGCTCGTGAAACCCTCGTCGTCGCTTGAAGTACCGGCCTGATCAAACCCGCCCGGTGTCGTGTGACCCACCGTGTACTGCTTGCCCGGGGCATTGAGCAGTGTCACTACCGTCGTATCGGAATTACACCCATAGCTGATCGAGAACTGCCCCGTCGCGCAGTAAAGCAGCGCGCTCGTGGAGTCCTTGATGGTCGCGTTGGACGCCACAGTCCTCATGCCAGACGACGAGTAGCTGAACGTCGTGGTGCCGGACACGGGATCATTCCGGGTCAGCACGCGTCCCAGTGCATCATAGCTGAGCGTGGTCACCTGTCCCCGGCGGTTGGTCGTGCTCGTGAGCCGGCCGCCCTTATCATAGCGGTTCGTGATTGGAGCCAGTGTACCATCCGGATGATGCTGTGTCGTCGCCCAGCCGAGTGCGTTCAAGTCCGTCCGGTACACCTGACCGATCGCATCGGTAACGGAGACCGTGTCGTGCGGATATGACATCCGCGTCGCGCCGCCATTCCCAGCTACAGAATCGAATACCGTCCGGTTCAGGATGTCGAATGTGGTGTAATGCGCCGCGACCCCGGGCGCGAGTACCACTGTGTCTCTGCCATACGCGTCGAAGTGTAGCGTCTGGCTGCGACTCCCGGGTGCGACCGTTTGCGTCAGGTTCCCGAACGTGGGATCGTAGCTGTAGGACGTTGTGTGACCCGCAGGATCGGTTACACCGGCTACAGCCTTCGTCACAAAATCGTAGGTATATCGCGTGACCCGATTGGAATTGTGGTCGTACTGGACCGAATCTGCACGACCGTCCGGCTTCAGGAATCTCGTCTGGAACACCGTACCAGAGCCCCACATGCTGTCGACCTGAGCGGCGGCGCCGTAGCGGTAATTGACTGAATCGGAGCCTGCTTGGTGAGCCATGGTGAGATAGGCGCCCGAGTACGTGTACTCGTTCTGGCCAGCGTTTTCGGGAAGGCCCTCGTCGATCAGGAAGATCCCGCTTCTCTGGAAGCTCATCACGTTGCCAACGGGATCAGTACTGGACAGCGGCTGGCCCCAACGGTTGACACTGAAGCTCCCGACATATCCGTTCGCATCGGTCACACGCGCGACTATGCTATCGCGTCGCACGAGAGCGGCCGGAGCGCTCCCCGTCGCCGTAGTGGGGACACCTACCGCTTGCCACGATTGCATTCCCGTAACTGGCTGCTGCATTGTGGTGCCGCCACCGCCCACGTCAACCGGCACAGCTGGCGCCGTTATCTGCGCAACCTTCCACGCTGCGTCGTAGCTATAGGTCGTGGTATGGCC
>JBEPUB010000028.1:0-3427 GCA_041691775.1 Gemmatimonadota bacterium | reverse complement strand
TTACCACCTCGTTTTTACACGCGAACTCAATCGTTGTGACTGCTTGACCACCAGCACGTTCGTGTCTTGTAACGATGTTTAGGCGCAGCGACGAGGGAGCCATAGCAGCATCACCGGACGCTCCAACTATTGGGATAGTAAGTTGTTCAGAGGTATAGCGGGCGACGTGGGACCAATCCGATCTGGAGACGGTTTCGTCGTAATTTTCATGAGTTCGAATGGACATGAGCCCAGGAGCCACGAGCTTGCGCTGCTCGATTGACACTGTGCCCTCAGGATCTGAGAGAATACGACATCCATTTTCAGCCTGATGATCTGCAAACTCCAAACATCGCAAGGATGCGAGATGGAATTCATTGGCAAATCGAAGCGTCTGACCGCTGATGGACAGCCATCCATCCGATGGTAAAAACCATTGCAACAGCTCGTTTAAGTTGCCGCCTATGACAAGACGAAATGTGTCGCCTTCGCGCGTTACCGCACTCACTGATTTTCCCCGATTACGCGTTACCGAACATCTCCGCGAAGCGCCAATACACGCGGCTTCGCACTCCCACCGAACAGCACACTCTGTGAGTCGGGACTTGCAAGGCGACTAAGCGCCTTGGTCGCGTTTCTCAGCGCGACCTTGTTAAGGATTTGTTTCGCACAATCGCCGCGAGTGCACAATTTTTACGTGCGTGCAATTTTGCATGTCACTCCTCCCCGGAGGGTGCACGCGTAATCTTCCCGAAAGCTTGCAACGCGCCGGCTTTTTTTGAGATCGAATGTTCAAAGTGTCGCGTTCATTGTTCAGCACCGCCGAGCCCCTAAAGAATGCGTCTTTGCTACTTTGACATTGAAGGCTGTGCCCTTAGAAGTATCGCAACTAATGCGAGCCAATGAGCGGGTGAGAGCCATGCAGTCGAAAACGGAAGCGGAAGCAAATGACGTTGCGGAAGCGATGTCCCGGGTCGTCAGCGATCCAGAATTTGAGCAGAGACTGGCTCGCGCTCGGGAGCTCAAGGATCTTGGCCAAGATCCATACCCTGCAATAGTACGGCGCACTCACTCTAACCGAACCTTACGGGCGGATTACGACATGTTGGCGCCTGGTGAGATTAGCGGCGCCATTGTCAGCGTCGCCGGTCGAGTGCTTTCTGTTCGAAACAAGAGTTCCTTTATCGACATCTTTGACGGCACGGCGAAAATTCAGCTCTTTGTCGATGCGAAAGAACGTCCAGACGCAATATCTCAAATTCTTCTACTATTAGACCTTGGCGACTTCGTCGCCGCCAGCGGCGTTGTTCGCAAAACGCCCCGCGGCGAGCTGACTATCAACGTTGATGCAATACGCATCATTACCAAGGCGTTGCGAACACCCCCGGCAAAATTTTACGGGGTGACCGACGTCGAGAAGAGGTACCGCAAGAGATACGTAGATTTCCTGGCGAATGAGGAGAGCCGTAACAAGCTGATTACACGGTCGAAGGTGATCTCCAGCGTTCGTTCCTTTCTGGAAAAAAAGGGATTCATGGAGGTCGAAACGCCCATGCTCCAGCCTAACTACGGCGGGGCATCTGCTCGTCCATTTGTCACTCATCACAATGCGCTAGACATGCCCCTCTTCCTGCGAATTGCCCCGGAGCTATACCTTAAGAGGGTTCTTGTCGGTGGCATCAGCGATCGTATTTTCGAGATTAACCGTAACTTCAGAAACGAGGGCATTTCGACTCGCCACAATCCAGAGTTCACCATGCTTGAGTTGTATCAAGCCTTTGCGTCTCGCGATGACATGTTGGACTTATGTGAGGAATTGATTCGCGATGCGCTTTTGCGCGCAACGGGGACATTGAGCGTTCAGATTGGGGAGATGGAAGCGTCGTTCGAAGCGCCGTTCCGCCGCGTCAGCATGGTTGATACCGCAAGCGCTGCTCTGGGCTTGGATTTTAGAACCACAGAAGTGAAGGCAATTCGCAAAGGTATCCAGGACCAGTTGGGTCTCGAAGCCGATGAGTCGGTGACTTGGGGAGGGCTAGTTGAACTTACCTTTGAGCACGTGACGGAAAAGACTCTAGTTGCGCCCACTCATGTGATCGACTTTCCGGCAGATATCTCTCCGTTGGCAAAGCGGTCAGCTCAGGATCCACGCTTAGCCGAACGTTTTGAGACCTACTGTTTCGGCATGGAGGTAGCAAACGCCTTTTCAGAGATGAATGATCCGATAGCGCAGAGAGCAATCTTTGCGGATCAGCTCAGTGCCGAGCGCAAAATTAGTGGGCACGACAAAGTGCTCGACGAAGATTTCCTCGAGGCACTTGAGTATGGGATGCCACCCGCCGGAGGGCTTGGTCTGGGTATCGATCGCCTTGTAATGGTCGCTACCGGCTCATCATCCATCAGGGAAGTGATCGCTTTTCCCACAGTAAGAGCTTTGACAGACGCAGAGAAATAATCGCATGCGGTGCTTAGTGTTTCGCCGACGCTATGTATGGCGAGTGCCAGGTCTTTTTTTCATTGCGATGAGCCTGCTGACCGATGGTGTGGCCACTGCAAGCGCTCAGACCGCCGGCGTGGAGGCAAAGCTAGTCGCTATAGTGAGCGAGGCAGACTGCCCTATTTTGCTTATGTCCGAAGTGACGAGCGCCGCGCTTGTGGGTACGCGCCTCGATACGCTCATGGACAATATTGCGACACTGGCGCCGAAGCAGGCGCATCTACGGCTTTTCGGTATTAGTACGGGCCAGGCGCCTGGCATGCCCTTGGAGATATCGCTGGGTCTAATCGGTCAGGATGGGCGGCTCACTTATTCTAAACACGTTGCCTCAATTGAGGCCAGAATGGATCAATCCGATAGTGTACTCGACGTATCCAAAGTGCTCGCTGACCTTGGGTCGATGAGACAGCGGTCTGAAACAGTTACGCTTATAGTTCGTGTGGTCGTTAAAATTCCACTGACCACTTCGCAGATACCTGCCGGCGAACTGCGAGGCGCAGAGCTCTCGATTTTCTGAGTCCGATTATTTTTTGGTGAGTACTACATAGGGCCACCCGCGAGAATGGCGGTGAAGCACTACAGGATCGTTCCAAATAATGGAGAGATTGTCGCTCCGACGAACCTTTCGGCCGTTAAAGAGTTGGTTCCAAGCAAACCGCCTGAGCTGCGAGTGCCCTCATATTCCCTTGATGGATCTGCTCTCCGCACGTCGAAGGACAAGACAATGAAGACGTTAGCGGGTGAAGCACTCCGCGATCGTCGCAAAGGGAAGTAAGTGGTCCTCAAGCAAAATTTTTGAAAGTAAAAGAGCTGAGGCAGTCGAGGAGAGATTGAGTTACGGCAACGAAAGCCAAGATCGCTGATCTGCTCCCCGTCTTTCATACGTCGTCAGATTGAGTCTGTTCCTGTTTTGCTCTGATGGTTGGTGGAGCAAGAGGACGGGGCGCGAAG
>JBEPUB010000027.1:0-3474 GCA_041691775.1 Gemmatimonadota bacterium | reverse complement strand
CACCACCAGCCACACCACCAGTCACACCACCAGCCACACCACCGGCCACACCACCGGCCACACCACCAGCCACACCACCAGTGGTGCCGCCACCGACAGACACAACTTCGTTGCCCCCCATCGTGCCGCCGACGACAGTGCCGGAACCGGGGACAATCGTGATGTTGGCGACTGGACTACTGGGCCTTGCTGGCGCGTCATTCTCGCGAAAGCGGGGATGACGTTGAGAAGATCACTCAACCCGAAAGAGATTCCCGCTTTCGCGGGAATGACACACATTACCCCTCGATGCTTGGCATGGTAGTACCGACGGGGCTCCTCGGATCGGGCTTCACCGTGAACGTCTGCGCGTAGCTCTTACCGTTTACGGTGAGCTTCGCCGTGAACGTTCCCGATATCGGTGTGGTGCGACGACGAAATCCGCCGCCCGCAGTGGCGGGATCGGCCTTCACCGGCGTCCAGATCACGCGGTGCATTCCCGCGCTTGTGGAGAACGGCTCTGACGCTTGCCGCCAGAGTGGAGACGTATTCGGAATGCCTGCAGCGTCGGCACGTCGCCCAGCCGCTGGTGCCTTGCTTCCGGGTGCGCTCGTGAACGTGTGGAGCGTCGCGCCTGTCGAATCCAGGATGTCGATAGTGACCGGCCCGGTCGCGCCCGTCTTGAGGTAGTAGTCGATTGCAGCGCCGTTCGGCGGATTCTGAGCCTGCGGCTCATCCTTCTGCAACGGCGTCCCCTCATCGCCACCTTCGACAAAGTTTACGGCATCACCCGGCTTGAAGAGATACGCGTCAGCTTTACCGATAGTGTCGTTGATCTGACGGAGCGGGCTGATGTCGTCGATCACCCAGAATCCGCGGCCGTGTGTGGCGACTATGAGATCGTTCTCGTAGATCTCGAAGTCACGCATTGACGTAGTGGGCAGATTCAACTGGAACGGCTGCCAGTTTGCGCCGTCATCGAACGATACGTGAACCCCGCGCTCCGTACCGGCGAACAGAAGGCCCTGTCGCATCGGGTCTTCTTTAACTGTGTGTACGTAACCGTTTGATGGAAGACCCGAAGTGATCTTCTGCCACGTTTTTCCAGCGTCGCGAGTGCGATAGATGTACGGCTCGAAGTCCTGTAGCTGATGCCGGTCGACACTTGCGTAGGCAACGTTGAAATCAAAGTGCGACGCTTCCATCATCGTGACCTTGCTCCACGATGTAATTGCCGGCGGGGTCACGTTAGTCCAGGTCTTGCCGTCGTTCATCGTCAACTGAATCGACCCATCATCAGTACCGATCCAGACCATCGGGACGAACAGTGGCGATGGCGCAATTGTATAGATGACACCACGCTTGTCGTTGCCCACGTCGGCCGCGGATGCTGCATCGAGGCTGCGCGGCACACCTGGATCCGCGCGCGTGAGATCGGGACTCACTTGCGTCCACGATTTTGCGCCATCAGTTGTCTTGAACAGGAACTGGTTGCCGTAGTACAACGAGCGCGGGTCGGCGCGTGAGAATACCAACGGCTGAGTCCAGTCGGTGCGCGCCTTTTCCGGCGAATGTGGCGACGTTGCGCCGGGTACCGCCCGGTTCTGCTCGAGATTGAACCGCTCTCCAGTGCCGCCGAAAATGATTCCAGGATGCAGCGCATCACCCGCCGTGTAACCGCTCTCGCCACCGGCGCCTATCGGCTCCCAGTCGCGCATGGAAATCTCCGCGAACTTGCCGCGAGAACGCACCGCTACTGCGCCGCTGTCCTGCTGCGCACCGGTGACCCAGTACGGGAAGCGGTAGTCTACTGAAACGTGATAGATCTGCGCGGTCGGC
Organism: Gemmatimonadota bacterium; assembly: GCA_041691775.1. Classification (GTDB taxonomy): domain Bacteria; phylum Gemmatimonadota; class Gemmatimonadetes; order Gemmatimonadales; family Gemmatimonadaceae; genus Fen-1247. The sequence continues at coordinate 1,656 of JBEPUB010000027.1, read as the reverse complement.
TGGTTGAGCCAGGAGCTCCAAGTAACATCGCGGGGATCGCGAGTCTTCGCGTTGCGCGTGATTATCGCGCCCTGATCGCTCGCGACAATCACCGTATTGGTGTCGTCAGGCGATATCCACGGCTGGTGATAGTCATCGCCGCCTGGCGAGCCGCGTAGCGGAACCCAGCTCTTTCCGCCGTCCATCGACCGCGATACCGAGACGTTCGACACGTAAATGACGTCAGCGTCACTGGGGTCGACCGCGATGTGCTCGAAGTACCAACCACGTCCCCACAGCGCCTGATCCGACGACAGACGAGTCCACGTTTCACCGCCGTCATCTGACCTGAAGAAGCCTCCCAGCCCCGACGGCGACGCGAACGGACTCGGCGGCCCTGGTGGCGGCGGTGGTGCGGACGGATCTGGATTGAGGTTGTCGATTACGGCGTACACGCGCGTCGGATTGGACGCGGCCACTGCGATCCCGCTCTTGCCCATTCCTTCGTTCGGCAGACCGGTGGTGAGCTGCTTCCATGTATTTCCACCGTCAACCGACTTGAACATTCCGCCGCCCGGTCCATTGCTCGGCGCGTAGACGAACCACGGCGGCCGACGCGTATTCCAGAGGCCAGCGTACACCACATCGGGATTTGTAGGATCGATCACTACTTCTATCGCGCCCACGTTTTCGTTCTTGTAGAGAACCTTCTCCCAGCTCTTGCCGCCGTCCTTGGAACGGAAAATACCGCGATCTGGATTGCCAGCGTAGAAGTGTCCAATCGCGGCGACAAAGACGATGTCTGGATTGTGCGGATGGACTGCGATCTTGCCGATGTGTTGCGTGTTCTCGAGACCGATGTGCGTCCAGGTCTTGCCAGCATCAACCGACTTGTACATGCCGTTGCCATAACCGGTCGAGTCGCGCAACGTGCACTCACCGCTTCCCACATAAACGACGTCGGGTTCCGACGGCGCTACCGCGATCGCACCAATTGACGCGACTGGTTGCGAGTCGAACACGGGCTCCCACACTCGGCCGGCGTCCACCGACTTCCAAACCCCGCCGTTGACTGACCCAAAGTAGAACTCATTCGGCCGCCCTGGCACTCCGCTAACCGCATCGACGCGTCCACCGCGAAACGGCCCGAGCATGCGCCAGCGAAGACCGGAATACAGTTCCGAGAAGTTCTGCGGATTCGCACCGGCAACATCGCCTGGCCGCGGCAGTCCGTGCGGTAGCGAACCCTGGGCAGCGGCGGTCTGGAGAAATTGGCTAATGCCGGGTGAGACGACTGAGAGCGCGGCGCCGACTTGCGTAGCTCGAACAAAGAAACCGCGGCGAGATAGGACGTTCTGCTCCGACGACTCGGCGTCGGTGCCATTGAGATCAGTAATTGCCCGCTCGGATGTCGCGCGCTTTCTCGTCACAGACTACTCCAGAAGGTGTTGTGCTAGAGGTTCAACAGAAAATACGTCAAAAGGATTGCAAGCGTTCGCCGGCGAAAGGCGGGAATGACGGGGTCTAGGTCCGCCGGGTTCGTCGAATGTCGTCATCTCGCCGAAGGCCGGGAACCATGGACGATGGTGCCGGTACGTCGACCACGTTTGCAGGAGTCACGGATCATCGCGGCGAGATTCCCGCTTTCGCGGGAATGACTGGACGTTCGCGGGAATG
>JBEPUB010000026.1:0-3845 GCA_041691775.1 Gemmatimonadota bacterium | reverse complement strand
GCGGCGCTCGCAAGGGTGCAGCGCGTAAGAAGACCGCTCGTAAGGGCGGCGCTCGTAAGGGCGCAGCGCGCAAGAAGACCACGCGCAAGAAAGCCACTCGCAAGAAGGCGGCTCGTAAGAGCTCCGGCCGTAAGTCCTCAGCGCGTAAGAAGACCACGCGCAAGAAGACGGCACGTAAGAGCTCCCGCCGGAAGGCCAGCTCGTCCGCTGGCGCAGCTGTAGCGATGTAGTAGTTGTACCAAACAAAAAAGCCGGCGATGAGCCGGCTTTTTTGTTGCCCCTAACCGTCACCCGTCATTCCTGCGAGCCACCCGTCATCCCCGCAATCGCGGGAATCCCGGATGATTCACGCAATCGCCTAACTAAGCAGCCTTCGATGTTCCATCAACGGGCTCAGGTGCTGGGCCCCATACGTATGTCGAGAAAATTGGCGTTGGCTCATCCCTTGAGCCGCGCGATATGATAATGCCGAGCGGCTCGTTCGAGCACGTTGTGTCTGGCTTCTTTTTCATTTGAGTTGCCTCCTTCGTGCACTACCTTAAAGCAGAGGAGAGGCCACAGTTCACCAACGAGTTGATGGTGCGTCAAGTCGTGTTATCGCAATGCGTTACGCGTTTACTTACTGAGTGGGGATCTACCAACCGTGGTACGAACGGACACACCAAAACGCAAATGCCCGTGTCAAACTGACACGGGCAAATACTTCCATGAGCAATCGATAATAGCGTTAAGCGGCGCCCTTTCTTGCCACGAAGTTGGTTGGTACCGTGCCCTCGCGCTCAACTGATACCTGCCAGCCCAGATACTGCTTGGACAGCTCGTGCATGGACGATTCGTCTCCGTTCGCCGCGCTCACCAGATGCACGCCGCCGTCACGCGTCACGTCCTGAAGCAACCCGATTACCTCGCGTCGCTCTTCCGTCGAAAGTCCGCTGAAAGCGCTCGGTGAGCAAACCACCGCGCTCAGTTCGACTTCGCGCGACCACTCGCGCAGATCAGCGATATAGCCGTGCACGCGATCCAGCAGGCCCGCTTCCTCGGCTGCGTTGACGATCCGCTGAACGACGCCCCGCTCGCTTCCGACCGCGAAAACTTCGTAGCCATGCGCGGCCAGGTAGCACGCAACCCGCTCGTTGTCGTCGCCACTCACCAACACGTTTGACTCGGCCGGTGGACGGATCTCTCGCGCGAGTGCGCAGTCCGGCGCAAAGCCCCAATGCTCCGGACGCTGGCGCTCACGCTGATCCTTGAGTCGCTTGCGACGCCACGTTTCGTAGCTCACGAGACGCAGGCGCTTGAAGATTATGCGGTCCACTTCTTCCCACACGACCAGCTCCGTGAGCGCGAGCTGCTGCTCATCGCGCAACGCGCCCACAGCCTCATCGCCGAGTTTGAGGATCGTACGGCGCGGGAGCGACTCCTTGTACGCCTCGATTTCGTTCTCGACGTAGAGCTCGTATTCGTGACGGAGTGATCTCTGCGGCCGATTGGACATGAACAGTGGAAGCTAGAGTCGGAAGGTCTTGGCGCAAGGGGCAGCGACACAGCATATCAGAGTACATCGTCATTCTCGGCACATCGTCATTCCCGCGAAAGCGGGAATCTCGATGAGTGTGTACCGACTCCGAAAGGGATTCCCGCTTTCGCGGGAATGACGACGGTTCGCGGGGGTGACGTCGGTTCTCAAGTCTCCGCTTCGAGCAGTGCTCCCTTCAGATATCCAGTCTCTGGAATAGTGAGAACTTCTGGATGATCGATTGGCTGACCAGTCAATTCGCGCAGAATGATCCGCCTGCCACTATCGGCGGCTGCCGACCGAAGCATATCGAGGAATAGAGGCTTGGTGAGGTGGAAGCTGCAGCTCGCGGTGAATAGCAGCCCGCCAGGCGCCAACAGTCGCATTGCCCGCAGGTTGATGTCCTTGTATCCGCGCACCGCGCCAGGCAGCGATGGCTTGTTCTTCGCGAACGCAGGCGGATCCAGGACGACGGTGTCGTAGCGCGTTCCGTCGCGCTCGCGGTCCCGCAGGAAATCAAAAGCATCGGCTGTCACGAAATCGATGTTGGCGAGGCTGTTCCGATGCGCGTTCTCAGCAGCGCGCTCAAGCGCTGGACCCGATGCGTCGAGCGCTGTGACGTGGTCTGCATTGCGTGCCAAATGCAGCGCGAACGATCCATGATAGCTGAAGCAGTCGAGCGCGTGGCCGCGGGCAAGCGCTCCGATGAGATGCCGATTCTCACGCTGATCGAGGAACGCGCCGGTCTTCTGGCCAATCCAGGGAGCCGCGAGATAACGAACGCCGTACTCATCGACCTCGATCTCCTGAGGCACCTCCCCGTGAAGAAGAACTGTCTCGCGATCCAGTCCTTCGCGCTCACGCGATCCTGCATCATTTCTGGCCAGGATGCCCGCCGGATTGAAAAGTTCCACGAGCGCACCGATGATATCGGCGCGGCATGCTTCGATCCCTGCACTGGAAAGCTGGACCACGAGGTAGTTGTCGTATCGGTCCACGACGAGCGATGGCAGCGCGTCACCCTCTCCGTGCACGACGCGCCACGCGTTGGTCTGGTGCGCCAGCGTCGCTCGGCGCGCTCCGGCAGCACTTATGCGGGACATCCACCACTTTCTATCGATAACGGCGCCAGGGTCGCGATCAAGCAGCCTGAGCGATATCTCCGAGCGCGGGCTCCACAATGCGACACCCAGCGGACGTCCGCGCTGGTCCTGGACGACTACGGTTCCGGCTTCGGATTTGGGTGGGCTGGCCACGTCGCTCCGGAAAATCCAGGGATGGCCGGTATCCCATCGGCGAGCGCCACGCGCGGAAACCACGGCTACAGGGCGATCCTGGGGCAGGGACATGGCGCAAAGTACACGATTCTTGCGATAGAAGCGCCGTAGATGAAACGAATGAAACGAATGTCCCATCCGGCCGCGCTTCTCGCGGTCCCGGCCGCTGCGGCCGTTGCCACGGCCGCGTTCGCGCTTGTTCGGCAGAGCAGGACTTCAATGAAGTTCGAGCGTCTTGGAGCCGCCGCCCTCGAAACGCTTCTCAACGCGATCGATGCGAATGACCCTATTACGGGCGCACACGTCCGGCGAGTCGCGCGGTACGCCCTAGTGCTCGCTGACGCCTTGGGCGCCGACGAGCACACGGCCCACGCGGTGGAACGTGTCGCGCTGTTCCACGACATCGGCAAGATCCACGAAGCACTATTCGACGTAATTCACGATGATCGCAAGCTCGAGCCGCGTGAGCGTCGAGAGATCCGGACACATCCGGTCCGGGGTGCGAAGGTGTTGGAGCCGCTTGCCGTGTTCTACCCGGATCTGTCGAAAGGTGTGATCGCGCATCACGAGCGATGGGATGGAACAGGATATCCGCGCCGTCTCAAAGGGAAAGCGATTCCCCTGACGGCGCGTGTCGTGGCCATCGCTGACACGTTCGACGCTATAACTCACTCACGTCGATACCGTGCGGGAAAGAGTCTCGAAGTGGGGATGACGGCGATAGGTGAAGGGCGCGCGACGCAATTCGATCCCGAGCTAGTTGACCTCTTTCTCGCGCCACCGGTGGCGGACCAGATTCGCGCTGAGATGCGGAGCGCGAGTGCCGTTGAGCGCGCGCCGCGGCCACAGCGACGCGCGCTCAGCGGGGAGAAGATGGATGCGCCGGATGTAAGCTTTAGATGGCGCGATACTTCGCCCGTGCAAGGCACGTTGGACAAGGTACCGCGGAAGAAATAGCCGCCGTCGTCATTCCTGCTTTCGCCGGAATCACGGATTGTATGTGCGCCGGGTTCGTTGAATGTCGTCATCCCGCCGAAGGCCGGGAACCATGG
>JBEPUB010000025.1:0-4010 GCA_041691775.1 Gemmatimonadota bacterium | reverse complement strand
GGTTGCATGCCGAGTGCATCGTCCATGGTTCCCGGCCTTCGGCGGGATGACGAGACTCGGCGAACCAAGCGCCCGATGGGTTGTTCCCGCTTTCGCAGGAATTACGCGTTGTATGGCCGCCGGGTTCGTTGAATGTCGTCATCCCGCCGAAGGCCGGGAACCATGGACGATGGTGTCGGCATGCCGACCACGTTCGCAGGAGTCACGGCGGCGCGCGGGAACGACGTTACCGTCCGCGCTCTGCTCGCACAGCGCGCTTTGCCTGTTCGTGCTCGGCCATCGTTGCGCGAAACTCGTGGTGACCGTCCGGCGCCGCGACAAAATAGAGAAACGGCACCTTCGCCGGCGCCAACGCGGCTCGCAAGCTTGCGCCGCCGGGCGATGCTATCGGTCCAGGAGGCAGTCCGGGGTGCAGATAGGTGTTGTACGGTGAGTCGATCGCGAGATCGCGGTACAACACCCGCTCAGTGTGCCGCCCCATCGCGAATTGCACGGTTGGATCTGCCTGTAGCAACATGCCATTCTTCAGGCGATTGTAGTAAACCGCAGCGATCACCGGTCGCTCCTCAGGTACGCGTGCTTCCTTTTCGACTATCGAGGCCATCGTCACGATCTCGTGCCGGCTGCGGCCGAGCGCTGCCGCCTGGGTGTCGTAGGCAGGTTTCCATTCACGCTCGAATCGCTTCACCATCTCAGTAACAGCTTCGCGCGCGGTTGTACCGGGCGCGAAGACGTAGGTGTCAGGGAAGAGATATCCCTCCAGCGTCGCCGCTGGGTCCGACACGCGCGCTCGCAGCGCTGAATCTCGCACCGCGACGTCCACCGAATCGCTCGTCGTGCGCAGCGATCGAACCAGCACCGGCGTGATCTGCGCTATCGTGAATCCTTCGGGGATCGTGATGCGATTGATGATCCCCACGCCGCCGTTCATCGCGCGAACGAGGTCGCTCCATTTTGTTCCACGGCGCAGCAGGTAAGTACCCGCCTGAATCTGGCGGTCGCGCCCGCGCATGCGCGCGTAGATCCTGAACGCGAGAGGCGATTGGATAATCCCCTCAGCAGCCATCGAGTCCGCTGCGGTCCGGAACGTCGCGCCGCGCGGGACTATTACGCGCACAGGATCACCATGCGGGCTCTGGCACGCCGACACAAGCAGGGCGGCAGCTAAACTTGCTATCTTCGCGAATCGTGAGATTGAATGCGTGCGCACTCGGCTACTCGGGCAGGTTGAGCGCGTGCTGCAACAGCAGCGCGGCGGCCATTGCATCTACATCGCCCTTACGCCCCTTCACCGATCCACCCATCTCCCGCACGCTTCGCAGCGCCGCAGACGTGGTGTATCGCTCGTCAACGTACCGTACCGGCAAGCCCGTGCGCTGGACCAGTGCAGCGCCAACGATCCTCACTTCCGCGCATCGCGGCGTTTCTTCTCCGGCGCCATCCAGTGGCAGGCCCAAGACGAATCCTTCTGCCTCCAGTGCCTCAGCGCGCCGCATTAGCTCCGCAACCGGTGGTCGCTTTCCCGCGCGGCGCTCGATGAAGCCAGCCGGTGATGCGATTGTTCCAGTTGGATCGCTTATCGCGAGCCCGACGCGCTTGTCGCCGTAATCGATTGCCAATAACCGTCCGCGCATCAACCTTCGGCCATCTTGCGAAAGAATTCGGCGTTGTTCTTGGTCCGCGACAACTGCTTCAGCAGAAAGTCGATCGCATCGGTCTCTGGCATGTCGGCCAGAAATTGCCGCAGCAACGTCGTGCGGTTGATCTCGCTCTGGTCCAGCAACAATTCTTCCTTGCGGGTGCCCGACTTGAAGATGTCGATGGCAGGATAGATTCGTCTGTCCGCGATCTTCCCGTCCAGCACCAGCTCCATGTTGCCGGTTCCCTTGAATTCCTCGAAGATCACGTCGTCCATGCGCGATCCGGTCTCGATCAACGCAGTGGCGATGATCGTGAGCGACCCGCCGCCGTCGATGTTGCGTGCAGTTCCGAAAAAGGCTTTCGGTTTCTGCAGCGCGGTCGCCTCCACTCCGCCGGACAGAATCTTGCCCGTAGTGGGCGCGACGGTATTGTGTGCGCGCGCAAAACGCGTTATCGAATCCAGCAGAATCACCACGTCATGGCCCGCTTCCACTAATCTGCGCGCCTTCTGCAGCACCATGTCCGAGACCTGTACGTGCCGAGCAGCGCCTTCGTCGAACGTCGAGCTGATTACTTCGGCGCCCGGGACTGTTGCCTTGATCTCGGTGACCTCTTCCGGACGTTCATCGATCAACAGCATGATGATCCGCACCTCGGGATGATTCTCCGAGATAGCGTTCGCCATCTTCGTCAGCAGGATCGTCTTGCCGGCGCGCGGCGGCGCGACTATCAATCCGCGCTGGCCTTTGCCGATTGGCGTCAGGATGTCCACCACGCGCATGCTGAGATCGCCGTCCGATGTTTCGAGTCGGAGACGCGTGTCCGGATACCTGGGGCGAAGTGAGTCGAACGGAAGCCGAGTCTTGGTAGTGTCCGGTTCGAGTCCGTTCACCTGGGCGACGCGCAGCAACGCGAGATATTTTTCCCATGGTTTGGGCGGGCGCACCTCACCGAATATCTCATCGCCAGTGCGCAGATCGAATCGTTTTATCTGCGACGGTGACACGTACACGTCATCCGGTCCAGCCAGGTAGCTCCAGTCCTGGCTCCGCAAGAATCCGTAGCCTTCCGGAAGGATCTCCAGCACGCCCTCTGCGCGCAACGATACTCCGCTGTCCAGCAAGCTCTGCCCGATCTTCAGGATCAGTTCCGGCTTGGTCATGCCATCCGGATGTTCCACTTGCAGACCGTCGGCCATGCCTTGCAGCTCAGTCACAGTTTGTCGCTTCAGCTCCGCTATTTCCACAGATGTCAGTTATGCGTGTTTGATGATGTGCGCCGCGCGTTGCTAGAACGCGATGTAGCGGAGCGGATGCCTCTTTGCGTCCTGTACGACTGAGTCCAGTTGCGCGTTAGCCCGATCGAGTTGTTTGGCGAGCGCGGTGCCCTCGGCCGAGTCACCTGTATAGCGCGCGACGCGGGCGCGGAGATCTGCCACCGATGCCATTGTGCGGCGAGCCTGTAGCACGAGCGTCGAATCTCGTCGGAAGCGTCCGATCTCACCGGTGCCGTTTGCCGCCGCGCCAATCGAATCGGCGAGCGCGCTCACTCTCGTCGCCTGGGCTCGCAATCTTGCGCTATCGCGAAGTATGCCGGCGATTGATCCGCGCGACGCGAGCGCGCGATCCGAAAAATTTTCGAGCGCCACGTGAACTGCTTCGGCCTGGCGCTGCGACAACTTGGTCAGTCCCACCACGTCGTGAATGGTGGTATCGAACTCCGACTTGACCTCAGTCACCGTCGCCGCGATCCCCGTCACGCTGTCACCCAGCGAGGACGCATCCGAAATTGCGGAGCGCGCCTCGAGCTGACCCTTTGCTCGGAGTGTGTCGCCGGAGTCGAGTCCCGGCGCGTGCGATGTTCCCATGCCGATATAGACGACCGGGCTTCCAATCAGTCTTCCACCGGGCCTGATCTGCACGTCCGAATTGCGGCGAATGTACTTCAGGTAGGGATTCAGGACGTCCATCGCGATCAACACTCGCTCGCTGGTATCGCTCGATGGCGGTCTCAATTCCACGGACCGCACCAGCCCAACCTTCTGTCCGGCGAGCCGGACCTCAGTTCCGTCCAGAACCCCAGAGGCCATATCTGTGACCATGTAGAGCCTGGTGGTGTTGCCGTGCAGGGCACCGATGCGTGCAAACGTCATCACCGCGACGACCGCCGCGACGATTCCGATGAAGACCAGGATACCCACTTTGAGTTGAGACCAGTGATCGGCGCGTGGCATGCGGCGGGGAGGGGTGCCGGAGTCGAGCCTGCGGGAGATTCCCGCTCTCGCGAGAATGAGGGGCAGTGCGCGCGGCGGGATTCGAACCCACGACCTTCGGCTCCGGAGGCCGACGCTCTATCCAACTGAGCTACGC
>JBEPUB010000024.1:0-4545 GCA_041691775.1 Gemmatimonadota bacterium | reverse complement strand
CTTACCTACACAGATTTGGCCTGCGATTCCGACGAGCAGCGGCGCTTCGGCGACTCGCCGATCGTCTACGACCGAACCCTTCGTGATACGGCGATCAAACTCTTTCAACACGTGGGTTTCACTAACGCTGCCATATTTGGCAACGTTAAGTACCGCATTCATTTCGGCTCGGTAATACAGATTGCTCTCGAGCATATGCTGGTCCCATGTGCCCACCGCACCGCCGCGACGCTGAAGCAAATCAAACGCTTCATTTGCGTCTGCTGCTTGTATCTCGTGCAGGTTGGATAGGCGGTAGATGAGGGAAACGATGTGCCTTTGCGTCGATGTCTGCAGAGCTTCGATCAGATCCAAGAGGTCGGCCTGCCGGTCCGTCCACTGCTGCTCAAGTTTGATGAGACGCTTGTCTGGCCCATTGGCGGGCAACTCCGATACATCAACGTGCAGCGCCATCCGACGACAGAAATCGTTATAGTGCCGTACATCGATGTTAAGGAGAAGGCTCGCGCGCAGACGGTTTAATGCGGTGGCAAAGTCGCCATTGAGATTGGTCGGGGGCGCTGCAGCGATGGCTCGTTCCAGCTGATGGTCGACCATCACATCATGGGCTTCGACGCGCGAATTGCGCTTGGCAAATTGCCAGCTATCGACGATCTCAACGATGCGTTCGCGGTCTAAGAAGATCTGTGCCTCCCGAAGTGCGGAGACTGGATCATCAGAGCAATGGAGAACATTCAATGACTTAGAACGCCCATTGAAATCGTATCTAAGTTCACCTGGCTTGCCCAACAAGGGTATAGATGAGCCTTTGAGATCCTTGACCTGGAGAAATACAGGATCAGGGCACTCTGACGCTTGAGTAAGAAGAATTAATGCTGCCGGACCCAACGCAAATGGCTTTTTGATAATCCACCATTGTCCGATCATCGACTTGGTGTTCTGCAAATCAATGTTGTAGCGATATAGCTCTTCCATCTGCGCTTCGTGCACAGCGGGTAGCAGTGAGATGTGGATGGGCCGCAGACCTTCTCGGCGAAGGCGGTCTATCAATTCAGGAAGGCGGCCGCTGGCAATGGTATCCGGCTTAGCCACCATGAGCTGAATAGAGGAAAACTCCTCAATCACGTGCTGCGGAAATGTCGAGTAAACATGATCTGCGCATAGCTGACCGTGGCCACTCTTTACCAAGTCGCTGTACGCGCTGTATTGCGCTGAGATTGTGTCGAAGAGCTCTTTAGAATTGCGCATTTACGTTCTCCGCATATTTTTAGGTCTAGCGTGTCCACTGCACTGCCGGTCGCTCGGCTAGACAGTGATCAGGAGTGCACTGTTGGTCGAGCAGATTGGCGATCGGCCTCTCGGTGGCGATAACATCCCACTGCCGACATCATTCCGCCGTCGACCACCAATGTTTGCCCAGTCGTCCAGGCGCCAGCCGGACTGATCAGCGCGACCACCAAGCCTGCAATATCGGCGGGCTTTCCCAAACGTTTGAGCGGATAGGTATTCCTCCGCATCTCGTTGACTTTCGCGTCGTCTGTCCAAAGATCTGCCGAGAACTCCGTCTCGATAAGTGAAGGCGCAATGCAGTTGGCCCGAACACCGTGCGGAGCCCATCTAGCTGTAAGATGCTGCACGAGGTTTGGCAGTACGGATTTCGTCATCGCATACGCTGGATAGGTATCGCTGCCGCGAAATGCCGACGCGCTACCTACCAGAACGATGGCACCGCCGCTTTGCCTGGTCGCGATTTGCGCAGCGGCGAGGTCAGCGAGGCCTGCGGTCGCAATGACGTTTGCCTCAAATAGCTCTGTCCACTGACGTTGTTGTATGCGGCCTAAATCCGCAGAAGCCTGATCAAGTGCAGCAGAGCAAACAAACGAATCAAGACCACCTAAACGTTCTACGGCTGCATCGACTACGCTCTTCCACGAAGACGGCACTGCAAGATCCATCGGCAGCCCAATCGCCTGAGCTCCATTCGGCGACAGTGCTGTGAGTTCATCCGCGATCCGGCGTGCGACGTATTCGTCCCGGCTCGTTAAAGCGACCGAGCATCCGCGTCCGACGAGCTCTTTACAAATAGCCAGGCCGATTCCTTTGCTGCCACCTGCAATGAGCGCTGCTTTCCCAGTTAAGTCGAAGACGTCGTTCATGGAGCAATCTCGCGATAGCACCGCAGAGCACGCTCAAGCCGCTCGAGCATGCATGACAAGGTTGCATCGTCGACACTTAGCGGCGGACAAAACAGAACGGTGGACCGCGCCGATTCCAATCCCGCAGGATAGACGACGATGCGTTCGTCTCGGCATATTGTAGTTATCAACGAGCGGCTCTCATCTGCGCTTAAGTGCGAGCTAATCGGGAGATCGAGCCCCCAAAAGAGGCCGCGCCCGCGGGCTTGCCGCACGAGGCCCAAGCTTTCCCAGTAAGTGAAAGTTTCCTGGATGGAACGCTCGTGAACCCGCGCGCGTTCGATCAAGCGCTCTTTAGCTATGACATCCAGCACAGCAAGTGCCGCGGCACACGCTGCAGGCTGCGCAGCCATCGTCGCACTCATGAGGGTCACATCATGCGTGCGAAGGGTGTTCGCGATCTCTTGCGTAACAGACACTGCGTTAATGTTCGCGTATCCGGCAGCCAGGCCTTTGCCAGCGGCAAGAATGTCAGGTGTTACGTTGTAGTATTCTGAGGCGAAACGGTATCCTGTCCGCCCATAGCCCGTCATTGTCTCATCAAAAATAAGTAACGCGCCCGCTTGCAGGCACCTCTGGCGGATGGCTGACCAAAATCCCTTGGGTGGCGGCACTACACCGCCGCTACTTCCGCTTATTGGCTCTGCAACGATGGCTGCTACGGCCGAGCCTCTCGAGGCCAGCACGTGGTCAAGCTTTCTAAGACATGCGAATTCGCAGGATTGCGGAGAGAGCCCGAGAGTGCAGTCAGTGCACGTGGGATTGGGATGCCTATATACGGTTGACGCGGTGTTGTGGAGAGCTTTGGGAAGCCTTCGTTGCCCGCTAATGGACATCGCTCCGAAGCCAGCACCGTGATACGAGAGTTCGAGTGAAATAAAGTCCCGACGTGTAGTGTCGCCGCGTGCCCAATGATAGTGTAACGCGGTTCTCATCGCGGCTTCGACTGACTCAGATCCGGTCGCGGTAAAAAAGACATCTTGGTGAGAACTCGGCAACCAGTCTTGCCGTAGTTTGTCGACGAGTCGGTCGCGTTGCTCGCAGCCATCCTCAGGATGAACGTACGAGAGTGCTTGAGCGGCTCTCATCATCGCGTCTATTACCTCGCGACGACCATAGCCAACGTTGACGTTTACTGCGCCGCTAGCGGCGTCGAGTACCACTCCGTCATCGGTAGTAAGTTCGCATCCCAGCGCGCTACGAATAGCAGTCGGAGGTGCGTTATGTAGAAAGGGCCAGCTGACACGTTCAGCTGGATCAAGTTTCTTGGCAAACATTTTGATCTCGGCCGTCATGCTGCACGTCGTTGCGCTTGTGGAAATGTAAGCACTTCGCGCGCTGTGGTCGTGTTAGTAAGGAGCATGACGAGAGTATCGACGTAGATTGTCACGGCACTTCCTGGAGGCATGCCGTGTGTCATGGCCGAAAGAAAATCCTCATCTAGTTCGCGATCCAGCGCTCCCTTCCCGTGAGCTTTCGCAACCTGCTCAGCGAGACGTCTGTGCTGCTCTGCGGGATCATTCAGGTGCGCAAAGACTTTTCCGATCTTTAGCCCCCCTATGTAGAGCTCGCTTGCATCGGCAAAGCGAATATCCCCGCTGGCTGAGGCGCGCGAAAAAGGACACATGTGGGCGGGCACGTCGACGACGTGTGTCGGACCTACCAGCCGGGGCTGTACATATTGCTGAAATAGCGTTTCAAGAATTTCACCCCAGCTTTCATCACCTCGAACCGGCATGCCAAGGTGTAGTGCGCAATCTCGTGCAGCCGCGTCACACTGAATCGAACGGAAATCGATGCCTAGCTGCTCCTGGACGCTGTCGTGGTAGTGCAACTCAGGGATCGGCGTGGTGAATCCTTTGAACATCTCTGTTGAGTCGCCGTTACTGACGGAGCGCTGTGCTCCACACAGCAAGCCTTCCAACAGGGCGCGCATGCTGGCGGTACCGGTGTATGACTGATGTACCTCCAGCGTTGTGTGCTCGGGAGAGAGCACGTCGTCTCTGAAGCTTCGATTGATTTCGAACAGGCGGTCGCCGATGCCTCCGATGAGCAATCGACGTAGATAGGCCTCAGGTGCGCTGCGCAGATATAGATTTTCCCGCATCGCAGTGGAATGGATTGTTAGGAGTTCGGGCACCGCATCTGCGCTAACCCTATGCAGCATGGGAGTTTCCATCTCCAGGAAGCTATGGCTGATCAGATGCGAGCGCAGGCCAGCCACAATGTTGCTTCGAGCCCGAACAAGTGCACGGGCACCATCGTTAATTATGAAATCGATATGGCGCAACCGGTACCGGGCTTCAGGATCGTCGAGGCTTTTCTTGTCCGGAATTGGCGTAAGAGCTTT
>JBEPUB010000023.1:0-8258 GCA_041691775.1 Gemmatimonadota bacterium | reverse complement strand
TCGAGGCATACGCGGGATACGGATAGCCCATCTGCTCCGACATGATCCGGCCCACGAGATCTAAATCAGATGGACACGCCCACTGGAAACGCGCATCGGTCTGCCGATCGCCCGTGCCTATTCCAGCTTCTCGCCTGCGCCGCCAGGTTCGCTCCCACCCGGACCGTTGAAGCCGGACTCTACCTATTCAGCGCATCCGCATAATCGCTGCGCTTACGTAGCCATTGCTCGAGCTCAGGCGTTTGCGGAAAACGACTAACAAAGTGAGTCTCTTCACGCATACAAGTTCTCTCTACACGTCTCCGGCGCGCGCCGATCTGAATCACACCTCGAGCATCCAGCCTTGCGTGTGTACCTTCATGCACAAGCGCGGCCGCGAGCGTGGCATCAGTGCTGCAAAAAAGCTCAGGGCTTAGGGTACAAGATCGTGTACCGATAAAGTACATCGCTTGCTTAGAAATCGTGTTATCAATCAGCAATCTTCGAATATCACGTACGAACCGCGTGTGAGCCGCTGGGTAGTAGCCACGAATCATGTCGAACGCACGCTGTAGCTGATACCGTCGGGCCATAGCGTTGCCATCTACAACAAGGTCTACAACAGGAATTCGGTCGATAAGATATGCGGGGAGCCGGCGGATCGACCAGGTGTCCAGTGCACGCTTGATACCACCACGAACTCTCACCTGCAACCCGTAACCAATATCGGCGAATTTCATGACACCGTCATGGCATTTCGAATATCGGAAGCCATGCGGGAGCGTATGCGTACGACTCGGTGAATATCGGCGCGGGGCTGCAGAGGTCGCGAAAGCCCTGGTCCGCGCTCAACGAGTCGGGATTGGAGCCCGGCCAGGCCATGCACGTCTGGTAGCTAACGGCTATCTGACTCAGATGGCCCAGCGTGTCGTACGCCATCTGCCGGTTCAACTGATAGTTCGTCGCATACCCTGGATACGGATAGCCCATCTGCTCCGACATGATCCGGCCCACCAGATCGAAGCGCTCTGAACGGCGGTACAGTGGATTGATCGCCGTGTCGGTGTAGGTCCAGTTGTATGATTCGTTGTTCGTCGTGTACTGGTCGTTACGAGTCGAGTTATTGGGAAGAGTCGTCGTCGTCCGCAGTCCATTGTATGCATCGAAGGCGTAGCTCATCGCGAGCGGGCCAAGTGTCACGGAGTCGCGAAGCCCCAGGGTGTTGCGCGTGAACTTGCGCTCGAAGCTCGTAAAGCCCTCGTCGTCGCTCGACGTACCGGCCTGATCGAACCGGCCGGGTGTGGTGTGGCCCATCGTGTACTGCTTGCCCGGAGCATTGAGCAGCGTCACTACGGTCTGGCCGTTTGCGTCACGCAAGATCCGCCCCTGTACGCTCTCCGTGATTAATGCTTCTGCGCCTGAGGCGCGAGGCTCCGATCACCACCATCCACATAATACGCCAAAGCCGCCGCCAATCGATATTTATTCGGATATAACTCAACGGGGACTTGCCTGATAAACGATAGACTCTGTGTGAATCGGTCACCTCCTTTCGCCGCGTATCTGGGAAATGTAGCCATTCACACGACGTCGGACTGCGTCGATGGTGAGCACGAAAGCTATAGGTGCCGCGACAAACGCGATTGTTAATCCTCCCAACGTGACGACCGCTCCCACTCTTGCAGCTGGTCGTTCCGTATCCGACCCGACTGATAGAAGCAACGTCACCGCAGCGCCAATGAGAGTGACGACAACCCCACACCGCAACGTACGCCTTGCAACCAGCACGGCTTCAGCACGCGAAACTTGCATCATCTGAACGTCCTCAATGTCTGCGTGAAGACAATCTGCTGCGTTTTTAAACTATACATCTTCACGTCATTGACAATTGTTGCCAAGAAATCGACGGATGAACCCGAAAGAAGGCGATGCAAGAGTCGTATACCCCTGCCTCCCCCCTGATACTTGTGCACCGAATCCGTTTCCGACGTGAATGAATGGCGAAGCGCCGACGCCCCAATTGCCTGCATCGTCGCGCGTCACGGTGGCTCCGGCTGATTCGAAGAGCCCGGCATTCGCTTGACCGATGTACTCGCTTCCAGTGCTTAAGCCGCCTGGAGTGGTGCTTGAGTGTCCTAAGCCAACACCGTAGCCGTAGCCACCGTAGATGCCAAGGCCAACAGTCAGCGACCCCTCAACCTGAAGGTATATCCTCCCCGAAGACGTTGCACCACCGCTCAGGCCGATCCCAAAGAACGCGCCTGCGACGGGGCCACCACCGAGGAGGGCTGACACACCACCCGAAACCCGTGTTTCGCTAGCTTGAGCACTACACTTCGGTTTTGTCGTTGGTTGAGACGGTCGGCCCGGGCCGCCACCGCCACCCCCACCACCGCTTTCGCTTGATGTGCCCTGGCCATAGCCACTACCGCGATCGCTCACGTAGGAACCGTACCCAGAGTTGTTGCCTGGTCCACCTGCGGTAATTGCGACCGGCGTCAAGGGCCCCCAATCACTGCACGCTGAGACTCCCGTCGAGAATGTCACACAAACCGGATTAGCATCCATCCCACTTGGATCACCCAGATTAATCGGATCAGTCCCGGCGAACGCATACTGATTGATCCCGCCAGCGAGTCCGATCGGATCTTCGCTAATGAACCGTCCCACCTCCGGATCGTACCACCGGGCGCGGGCGTTATAAAGTCCCGTCGTCTCGTCGTACAACATCCCCTTGTAACCAAACCGGAGCGTGTTGAGACGCATCATCGCCGTCGAGTCAGTCTCCACATTCCCCTACGACGAGCAATGCATCCCCTGACGGACATGCGTATGCACCACTTGGAAAGTATGGGTCGTCTGGTTCAAATTGTCCCACCCACGCAGGCCCATTTTGAGGTGACACCCGCATCAAGATTCCTCCCGGGTAAGGAGCGCGATTTCGGCGAGGCCAGGTAAAGTGGATGATAGAGCCCGAGGTCGGCAGAGCCTCCAACGTATCGCAAACGAACGAAACCGAAAATCCAAGATCGTTGAATGTCACGGGAGGTTTGTTCATGACTAATTCTTCTTAAAGAAACGATGAACGACGTAGTAACCCGGTCCGTCATTATTTGGCACGACACCGAGTTGGTACACACCCGGGTTGCCGCGATACATGCCAGGCAAATCATACTGCGTGTAATGAGTTACCGGATCTGGCTAACTTGCGCTGCCGTAGAAGAATATGGTCGCATCCAATTCGTATGGGTAGTTGTGGTATGGATCGGTATACGTACCGTTGGAGAATTTCGCGTCGTATTTGAATAATTTGCCGGCATTTCCGCAGTTGGTGGGACCCGGCCAACAGGCTGCGCCGCCCCCGCCGCTGAAGCCGCCCCCATTTCCAAAAAGCGTAACGTCAACGTTGGCTCCGTTGCTCGACAGAATTCGATTTATGGCATCCGCGAGCTGAGCCCAGAAGTTTCCAGACTTGGAATTGCAGCACAGCGCGACGCTCGCGCCGCCTGCAATCGAGCCACCGAATCCTCCCGCGTCTCCAATTGCGGCACCAATGCCGCCGCCGGCTCCAATCGTGAGCGGATCGCCGCAGCTTTCGGCGTTGATACTGCAAACGGAACCGTCCTTGTCCGTCACGAGCGCGCCGCTGGGATCGCTAGCATTGATCGGATCATCTCCAGCAAACGCGTACTGATTCATCCCGCCCACGAGCCCGATCGGATCTTCACTGATAAACCGTCCCACCTCCGGATCGTACCACCGGGCACGCGCGTTGTATAACCCCGTCGTCTCGTCGTACAACATCCCCTTGTACCCAAACCGGAGCGTATTGAGGCGCATCATCGCTGTCGAGTCGGTCTCGACATTCCCCCACGCGTCGTAGAGAATCGCCGCTCCACTAGACCCGTCCAGCCCGCTCTCGATCACATTGCCAAGTCCGTCCATCATGTACGTCCGGCTCTGAAGCACGATGCCCACAGAGTTCCGCTCGACAGACATGATCGGCCGGTGGGTGCATTACAACATCGAACGCCACGTGCACGACGTGACCGGGCCCAGCGCCGCGGATATTACAGCGGAAAAGTCCAGCAGCTTGTCCACGCGAGAGCTCGATCCAAGCTCACGCGTTCGGTCGGGGACAGGAAAACGATCAACAAAAACTACTGGCGCCGGCCACGTAATTCAACAGTGGTTCATCGGAGAAATATCGCTACGATTAGGTGACAAGTTCGAAACGCGCTGCAACGGTACAAACACCCGCATAGACGCTTCTCTCTTCGGACCGTTTGAGCGATCGCATACCCGCTGATTACAATCCGATTGCCCGTCAGAAATTGCGATTTCTTCGCCATTCGTCATACCGTCTTTGTTGCTCATCTGGCGTCCACCACTGCTTCTTTAGCTCCGATTCGAGAAAGTCAATGCATTGTTGCTTTCGATCATAAGCCTTATCGGGAAGGCGCCGAACGAACGCGATCTGTTCACGACTGCAGGCCGCCTCCATACGAGGAAGCAAATCGGCCGACAAAAAGGATATCAACCCCGCAGCAGCGAACCGCGCATGCATTGTCTCGTGAACAATATCTCCAGCGATCGCACCGGGCGACCGGTCGAGCACACTATCTACAGATAGGATGCATATGTTGGACGCCGGCCGATAACCGGCACCATGCTGGGCCCTGATCTGAATCCCGCGAAGCAGACGTTGGCTTGCTGAAAGACGCCTAGGATCGCACTCAGCCATGAGATTGAGAGTCATTGAGACTTTCTCAAAGGCAAGATCTTGGGCTTCAGGTGTGACAAGCCGGTCGAGCGAGAGAACTCCAACTGTGATGCCACAGATACTTCGTCGCGTTGTAGCGCCCCATTCCAGTTCTTGGCGAATCCATTGAATGGGGCGACGCAGCCGAAGAATAGCCCGAGCGCGCGAGGCTCGGGTGCAAACGCTACCGCGGTCACGATCAGGCTGCACCACGTCAGGTTGTGGAATAGAAATGTCCCATCAAGGGGAGCTTGCTCTCAGGGCTGCGACGTCACAACCGCTGCAGTTCAAATCTACGGAAGGGCCCAAAACGGGGAAGCAAGGAACTGTGAAAGCGCACCCCACCCCGTAGTTGCAGGTGACACTGTCGGCAAGTGCCAGTTGTTTGTTTTCGCACACTGGAGGATAGAGTAGCAAGTCGGCAAGTTCAATGGGACATGGTTGACCGTGGTATCGATCGGCTGAGGTTGCTCTGGCGGCAGCGCAGTCTTTGTTTGAAACCAAGATCCTGGATCCCCAACGTCACCTGATTGTGTGTTGCTAGTCTGACCGCCTTCCGGACCGTTGCCAGGTGTGCAGAACGGAAGTGCGTTTAGGGTGAGTAAGCAAACCCCCGTCGCAATCGCCTTTTTAATGCGTGGCGGGATTCCGCCACTTCCGCCTCCGCCGCCACCTATGTTCCCACCGAATCCTCCGGCTGTAGATCCAATAGCAGCCCCGGTACCTCCTCCAGCTCCGGTCTGTAGCGGATCGCCACAGCTCTCAGCGTTGATGCTGCAAACGGAGCCGTCCCCGTCCGTTACTAATGCTCCGCTGGGATCTCGACGATCGATCGGATCATCTCCAGCAAACGCGTACTGATTCATCCCGCCAGCGAGCCCGATCGGATCTTCACTGATGAACCGTCCCACCTCCGGATCGTACCACCGGGCACGTGCGTTATAGAGCCCCGTCGTCTCGTCGTACAACATCCCCTTGTAACCAAACCGGAGCGTGTTGAGACGCATCATCGCCGTCGAGTCGGTCTCTACATTCCCCCACGCGTCGTAGAGAATCGCCGCTCCACTCGATCCGTCCAGCCCACTCCCGATCACATTGCCAAGTCCGTCCATCATGTACGTCCGGCTCTGGAGCACCGTGCCGGCTGAATTCCGCTCGACCGACATGATCGGATGATCCACTCCGTCGTACTCGTACTCGGTAGTGGATCGCCCCGGGTTTTCGGGAGACTCAATTATTTGAGCGCTCCAGCACCACTCGTCGCTACCTGGAGTTCCTGAAACTGCGTTTCGTACTCTGCTGGCGGATCACCCTCGGCGATGAGATTGACGCTCATCAAGATTTTTTCAAAGGTAAGGTCTTGGGCTTCAGGTGTGACAAATCGGTCGAACGGAAGAACGCCAACTGTGATGCCGCAGATACTTCGCCGCGTTGTGGCGCCCCATTTCAGTTCTTGGCGAATCCATTGAATAGAGCGACGCAGCCGAAGAATAGCCCGAGCGCGCAAGGCTCGGGTGCAAACGCTATCGCGGTCACGATCAGGCATCCCGTGCTCTTCCCCGCTGGTAATTCAGCGCATTCAATTCTCTTGCCTCCGTTTCATCAAGCGATGTCGTAACATCACTCCACCTACACAGCCTATAAGCGAAGACAATACTAGAACATCAGACGTATCCTGCATGGTCCACGGGGTAAAACCAGTCACAGCAAAGCGCATTCCTGCATATGCTGGAAGTGCTACAATTACTCCGAGCACAGCGGCGCCGAGCGCCCAGCGCGCCAAGCGACGCAGCAGCCCGAATATGACTCCTGACACAAGGCCACCGACGACATAAACCGCAATCACGCGGGCGAGCATCGAGAAATTTCGATCGAACGCCGCACCCCAGCTCAGCACAAAGATCGCAATGGCGATTACGCTGAATGCGGCAGCAAACATAAGTCCGAGTTTCACGCCGTCGATTGCGTTTCGGAGAATCTTCATTTCTAGCGCCAGCCTCTGGACGGCAGGCCACACATCATCTACCCGCGTTGCGTCACCTTAACCCGAGTCGCCACTCCGATGAGCAGCCCGACAATTGAATAACACCCGATGAATACTGCGACCTGCATTCCTCTCAGATCTGGGCGCGCCGTAAGAAAGAACGCGCATCCCCACAAAGCCCCTACCCCAAGTCCCAACCAGGCACTGCCAGTGACCGAGGTTGTTAAGGGACGTAAGAGGCCGACTGTTACTCCGCCTCCGACACCGCCGATCAGTGCTGCAACTACGACTGCCGTTATTGGAATGCCCATTTCTACATACGCAACGTCTCCTACAACCAGCCGCAGGAGCAACGCAAAGAACCAGACAATGATGGTGCCACGTAAGCCGCGACTTACCCCCCAACGAACATCCGGTAAGAACTCGCCCTGTCGGTTCATCAGCGGCGTACGGTCTCCAGCCGCGGGAGACATAACGGTGTGCGGCTCTGAAACTGACGATCTCTCGATCGCTGGTTCATTTAGAAACAATCCTGAGCGAAATGCTTCACAGTCGGATATAGGTTAACAAATGGAGTAAGGGTTGCAAGCGTTTCACGGTTAAAGAATGACTCACCACGCGCCTGAGCTACAAACGTGCCTTCTGCGACAATGCCCGTCCAGTGGCTTAGGAACCGTGCTCCGGTATGTGATACTGTAGCGATATGATTGAGCGCGGTCCCGCCAGCGATAAGCGGCACCTCCTCTACGCTGAAATGCAAGATGCCCTTGGCGAAAAACGTTGTTGCAGCGGCGCCGATTCCTTCAGCCGCGAGGAGTTCTGGGCCGATGGTCACGTCCTCTGTCACGGCAAGCCCTAGTCCTGCCACGGACATGCCACATCTTGCCCAATCAACGCGTTGCGACTTCGGCCCAGGTAGTTTCTGCGTCGGTGTTGGTCCAGTCCCGCTGCTCCCACCCCCACCATCACCTGGCGCCGCAGAGGACCCGTAGCCGCTACCGCGATCGCTTACAAACGACCCAAAGCCGGAGCCGTAGCCGCCGTAATCATCTGTAGCCGTCACATGCACGCATGGCAGCGCATATATCTCGCCTTCAGTATTACAGTCCAGCCCGCTCGGATCACTCCCGTTAATCGGATCACCACCCGCGTACCCGTACACGTTGATCCCGCCAGCGAGCCCGATCGGATCTTCACTGATGAACCGTCCCACCTCCGGATCGTACCACCGGGCACGCGCGTTGTATAACCCCGTCGTCTCGTCGTACAACATCCCCTTGTACCCAAACCGGAGCGTGTTGAGACGCATCATCGCCGTCGAGTCGGTCTCGACATTCCCCCACGCGTCGTAGAGAATCGCCGCTCCAACAGATCCGTCCAGCGCGCTACCGATCACATTGCCAAGTCCGTCCATCATGTACGTCCGGCTCTGGAGCACCGTACCCGTGCTGTCGCGACTGACCGACATCGTCGGGTGATCCACTCCGCCGTATTCGTATTCGGTCGTCTGACCGGTCGCGAGATCGACCTCCT
>JBEPUB010000022.1:0-8546 GCA_041691775.1 Gemmatimonadota bacterium | reverse complement strand
TTTGGGTCGTTTGTAAGCGATCGCGGTAGTGGCTACGGGTCCTCTGCGGCGCCAGGTGATGGTGGGAGCAGCGGCCAACAACCAACAAAACCGAAGCCGAAGGCCCCCAATAACATAGCCTGTGGGAGTAATACTTTGATCGGGGCGGGTACTACCGCGCAGCAGCAGATTGCGACTGCTCAAGGTTATATCGCCGCAGGTTCGCTAGGCGGCAATATCTCACCGTTAGGCCCTATTGGGGGTTTCCTGGGCGGAATGTATGGCTATTACAATGCGGTCAAGACTGGTGGACCAAACGATATAAAAAACCAACGTGGTCCTGGATATCACAATCAAATCGGAGTTGATGCGGGAAACATGAGCTTCGGCATTACGTGTCCATACGGAGCCGGTTTCTGCCAGTTTGCAGCTGGGCTCGCTCAGACGTTGAGTCGAAATCCCAATTTCGCTGGAACACTTGCGACTGGATTTGACACGCCGTCCGATAACGCCTTTATCCGGCAAGGACAAGCCATGAGGGCTGATGGGTGCCACGAATGAGGAAAACTATAAAGATTGTTCTGGTCATTATGTGTACTGCCGCGGTGTCATTGGGTATGGCCGTCTACGCGTTGTTTCACGGGTACTTCGACCATGGGAAGTTTGAGATCAAGCAGGCACGATGGTCTTCGTCAAAACAAGTTGCCGTAGTTGTGGAACGCTCCGATCAAGAAGCGCTCAGCGGCTACACCTATTTCGTACTGATGGGAAATCATTTGTTTTCTCCAGCCGAGCTTAGACACGCGTACCACAGCGACGCTGTGGTGTTTGCCGCAGCTAGCAACTGCCTGGATTTGCACTGGGAAAGTTCGAGCAAATTGGTTGTATCATGCGACGGCTCCACCGTAGATCTCAATCACATTGATGCTCAGAAGCAGCAAAGCGGAGGAATAACAGTCTCTTACGAAAACATTCCTCTCAAGTAGTGTGCAAATACTCGCCCCAAATAACGGGCCGATTTGCACTGGACGGCCTCGGCCATTTTCGCTTCCGGAAGAAAAATACCCACCAGAAGCGTTCCCGTATCGAGCCCAAGTGTAACTGCGTTACCTGCGGCACCTTGCTCAATGCAGCGCGCTGCAAGAGCCTTCGGGTCATTCGATGGCGACGCCCCGCCCCGTCATGTGGGTGAACACCAGTGCTCCACGGACGGCGGACTTGAGTGACGCGTTTTCCTCAGCGAGCTCGGCGCTCCGCAACACTGCTGGAGCAAGATCCCCGGATGATTCTCCCGCGGCGATAATACCAACGAGCACGGGTGAAAGCTGGGCATCGTCCCTTAACAGGTTGCTGAAAAACTATTTTGCGGCACTCTTGCGAACGGCGCGGGCTCCGCATTTGGCTCAAGAGCGAAGATCCTCTGTCGGTCAATCATTTCGCAAGGTCGGATTTGCTCCATTTGAGGCCGCATGTCGAGTTTTTCAGCAACCTGTTAAGCCATCTGCGAGCCGCCCACCGATTCTGACCCGCTCTCTGATCGCCGTTGTCGCGGCCGCCCATGAGCTAGGAGCGAGCTCTTCGAAGGTAGCGAGCGTGCCGGCGTGACTTGAAGGATGAGTCGCTCCGGAAACGTGTGAGACAATTCCGTTGCCGAGGGGTTCTTCTCCTCGCTCAAGACCGACCGTGAAGAGCGGAAGTGGTACGCGTCACGAGATGCAGCCCGCGCCGACGTATTCGATTACATCGAGCGCTTTTACACCCCAATCCGGAGGCATTCAACCTTGGGCTATTTGGGCCCTATCGACTTCGAGCAGCACGCTCGGACACAAGAACATGTAGCTTAGCCGTGTGTCCACCGAACCGGCAGCAGCTCAGGTAGACTTCGACAACAAGACTCTTTTTCGCGTCTGCGTCACTCATTGCGTCTCCGTCTTGGCTTTGCTCAGACTATAGTGCGGAGACTACCGAGCCAAGATCGAGCGGTGAATACCGCGGCTTGGTCAGCTGGAGGGGTACTTAGGAAGTTACTTTGATCCGTGTAGCGCGCCGGCGAAGCCACACGCCAAGTGTCAGCGCCTCGTGCCCATTGAAGAATGTCTCAAAATGAAATACGTGCCCATTTCCATCGCTGTCCGGAAGCATCACGTCATCTTCGCCGAGCATACCGCTGCGTTGTGCACCACAGTAGCTAACTATAACGTCAAAAAGATCGATCTCAGTTAGACTTCCGAACCGTTGCGTGAACGCTACGGACTCCACACAGTAGCGGCAAGGTTTGAGTGGATCGAAGCTATTGTCTCGCCTTGTCAGATGCGGATGGCCGCTGACGAGGGCGACTAGCGGTGTCGCGACGTGGGTTTGTTCCACGTAACGCCACAGAGTGGACGTTATCGTGTTCCCAAACGCCTTACTGAGCTGTCGAGCGTGTTTGAGGCTCGGTGTTGATGCGTTCGCTTCCGCGATGAATCGATCGCCGAGGAAGAGCACACGGCCTGCGGCATAATTGGCTTCGTTCTCCATCTGCGCGTGACACATCATCGTTAGAGTATGCTCCGTGTCACCGAGCATCATTCCGTCGTGCCAAGGAATGATGTCATGCCCAACCTCATGCGCTTCGTTCCAGCGATGTTTGAGCGGAGGGAGCGACTCGTCCAAGAGAATGCGCTTCTGGTCTGGCAGGTATAGCGCCTTAAGGCTCGAAGCGGAAATTGCGTCCCGCAGGACCGTTGGTCGTTTGAGAATTTGCCGACCAGCAACCTTTAACCGACTAACGATCTCGCGTAGCAGACTGTCTTCGGTTGTGTTGTAATATGACGGATCGAGTTTTAGCAGTTCGCGTACTAGGTGCAACTCCATGGGTGGTTCTGGATTCCCAAGGCCCCGTAGTACTTTGGCGACCTGGGAATCTATGTCAGCCGCAGTGCGTGACCGCAGCTGCGAACTCTTCACCTTGTCTTTGTTTCCCGCTCACTCAGCACTGATACAAACGCTTCGAGCGCTGAGTTCTCCTCTCTAGTAAGCTTATGGAGCGACTCCGATCTGGCCGCGAATCGAGCTGCCTCCGAAAAGAAATGCCTATCGCTGGGAGCTGTTAATCCAGCCAATTGCATGAGACGCTGCTGTGGCACTTCGAAGAGTTGCGCGAGTTGATAAACGGTGCGCGGTTCTGGTAGGTAGTGTACATCGTCTTCGATTACCAGAATCTCGCTCACGTCCAGATCGGCCTCATCGGCAAGCTTCTCCACGGAGAAGCCGAGGCGGCGACGCATCAGGTTTACGAACTTACCAAATGCAATGCGTGCTTCCTCAGCTGCCACCACCTGCATCCCAGCGCGTTCATGATCAGGTTTTGGAGCGCAGGCGCTGAAGCCAACGCCGATGACCACGTCGCCCTCGCTTCTAGCCCGGGCGACCCACCACTCTTTATTTCGTTCGAGCCTCATAGTTCAGTCCTCGCCGTCAAGAAAGCTCCGCGCCTGGTCAGGCGACATTTCGAAATACCTCAAGTTCTGATACTCGAGGTCTGGGCCCAAGTCGGTCATGTTGCAGCGTTTGCGGTAAAAAGTATCGGCTTGGGGCAGTGAATGCAGCCCAATACGGCCCTTAAAGCCTTCATGGTCGCTCATGGCGACTGCCGCCGACATGAGGGCCATTCCGACCCCTTTGTATAGTGAGACTCTTCCAGAGTCGGGTCGGTTCCACGGCGCGACCTCGAGATAATCGATGTAGACTAGTGGCTTGCCCTTTTGGTTGGGAATGCGGGCCGACTTCGTAAGGTCGACACGCATCAGGCCTTGGGTTAATCCTCCACAGACTACGCATGCGCCCTTGAAGCCGAGAAGGCCTTCAACCTGAGCGTTCTTGGCGCGCCAATCCCAATGCCAGCTCTGTGGCCACTGTGACACGGGGACTCCGCGGCGTCCGAGTTCTTTCAATATCTCGAGCAATGCGGGCTGCCACTGGGTCTGCCAGTCGATGAGCTGTGCCTCTTCGATCACGTCACGCAGCTCGGCTTGAGCCGCCGTATCCGTTGCGACCTCAAGAAGATAGATGGTCGAAACATCGACTGTCACAGAAGCATGAGCTCCGCTTTCTCCTTCGTAGCGTCGTTCTCAAACAACAGCTTCTCACCCTTTTCTACACGAGCATCGATTGTCTGATAAAGGCGGAGTGCTTGCCGGATGACGGCTGTCTTCGTCAGATCCTTTTTCGCTGATAGCTCATCAAGGACGCCCATCTCCGCATCTGTAAGATTCAGGGTCATTGTCCGTTTTGTCATGCCGTCCTCCGTTGTCTCCTTCAAGATATCTAGGGGATTCCCTATGTCAACACAATTCCTGTATATATTGGCCCTTGAATAGCCATAAACTGGCTATTATTATGAATTAACCCCCGGGGGAGACTATTCTCGGAAGGGGGCGCAAACCCGAAACTGCCGATTGATATGGTGGGAAGGAGATAGAGGGAATGGGGCGACAATACGTTGATCATGGAGAGATTGTCCGGTTCGCAGACGAACGCGTCAATCTCAAGCGGGACGATGCGACGGATCTTCGCGCACAGGCGAACCGGCTCCGCGACAAGTTGGAAGGCTACCTCGATGAGCATCCACAGTTTGAGCTGCGCAAGATGCTGCTTTCTGGGAGTCTGGCGAAGGGCACTGCTCTCAAGTCGATCAGCGATATTGACGTCGCCTGCTACATCTCGTCGGAGTCAGCACCCCATGCCGTCAGCGAATTGATCGCGTGGTTGGCCAAGCGCCTCGAATCGGCGTTTCCCAACTTCAAGCCTAGTCAGATTAAACCGAAGACGTATTCGGTCGGCGTCACTTTCATAAGTACCGGTAATGAGGTTGATATTGTTCCCATTCTGTACACGGGCGATCCGGAGTGGAAAGGCAACCTTATCTCCCAGGATACGGGAGAGCCGTTGATGACAAGTGTTCCCATGCATTTGGCATTCATCCGGAAGCGGAAGGATGCACACGGGGCGCACTACGCGCAGGTCGTCCGATTACTCAAGTTCTGGGCGAAGCAGCGAAAACAGGATGATTCCGATTTCCGCCTCAAGTCGTTTATGGTCGAATTAATCGTTGCGTATCTCGCTGACTGTGGTACCAAGCTCGACGACTACCCCGAAGCGCTAGCCGCAGCCTTCACGTATCTCGCCTCCGACGACTTCCGCACTACAATCGCATTCGCAGATTACTACGACCCAAAGAGTTGCGCTTCGACCGTTGAGCCAATCCGAGTTTGGGATCCAGTCAATTGCGAGAACAACGTAGCTCGCCTCTATACAAATCAGAACAAACAAAAACTTGTGGATGCTGCGCTAGACGCGGGAGATGCGATCGACGCTGCACTCCGTGCGGTAACCAAGGGTGACACAGTACGCTACTGGCAGAAAGTGCTTGGCTCGACCTTCAATGCGTGAGACGAGATCATGAGTACCAGTTACACCACCTCGACCGTCGATACCTTCTCAGTAGTCCACGCGCGGTATATCGCGTCGAAAGTGGCCACGGACCTAAAGCGTTTTCAACGGTTTTACAATTCGCCCACGGACATCCGGATTGATCAGTTCGAGAGGGAACTCATCGAGCTATTGAAGCACGATGTGGTGGATCACGTCGTCTATGGGTTTAAGCGGGACAGCCAGTGGACAGAAGCAACGGTGCGTTATACGTCCTTGCCCGGCGGAGACTTATCGACGGATGACGATCCAGGCAAAATCCGACCTGGTCTAGACATCTCGCGCGCTAGCTTCGCATCCTTTCTTACATACAATTCCAACTGGGCGAACCTATCTTCGGACGAACAAGCGTCGATCAGATCGGGTTGTCCATTTCAGAGGGCGACTTCTCCAGTACCAGGCCTTGAAGTTGGGTACTGGGCAAACGATCTGAGTTACATAGCTGGTGGCCGCGGCCTCGGACGCAGCACGGTCCGGCGATGATGTCACCTACCTACTCACCGGGGCGAGCAGCGGACCACCCAACTGATCGAACGACAGCTCACTCAACGGACCGTGTGGTTTTGGATGATCTCTTCGATCGTAGGCTTCAGTTCCCCGACATGGAAGCGAGCAGGCGTCTTTTACGTCTCGTTGGGATCGATGATGCGAGGTCTCGACTTACGAAGCTCCTTGGAATCCTTGTAAATCCGGCTGGGCCAAAGGCATGGGTCGCCCGGCATCATCCGGGGGCGAACCTTCTACTGGACTACGTGGAGCGACGACCTCCGCTAGTCATTCTTGCCGGAGACGTCGGAACGGGTAAGACAGAGCTCGCGGAAACTGTAGGCGATGCAGTAGCGCGGCAAGAAGACATCGCCGTCACTCTGTTTCCGTTGAGTCTTGCGACGCGAGGAAGCGGGAAGGTGGGTGAGATGACGCGTCTCCTTTCCGCCGCTTTTGACGCAACAGTAGAAGCAGCCGCGCGCTTGCAACGGTCTAGCGGAAAGACAGCTGGCGCTGTGATCCTTCTCGTTGATGAAGCTGACGCGCTGACGCAGAGCCGAGAGAGCGGGCAAATGCATCACGAGGACCGCGCTGGCGTTAACGCATTTATCCGCGGTGTTGATCGGCTTGCTGAAAAGCGCTTGCCGGCCGCGGTGATCATGTGCACAAATCGATTGTCAGCGATCGATCCCGCGGTGCAACGGCGAGCGGCCGACATATTCGATTTCCGCCGCCCTAATGACGTACAACGGCGGGCCGTTATCACGGCACCCCTCAAGGAGATCGGATTCACCGCGAACGATATTGACAATATTGTCCAATTGACTGGACCACAACAATCCGGTGACTTGGGGTTTACATTCTCCGACCTCACACAGCGCTTGCTGCCGACGCTGGTCCTAGACGTATATCCCGACAAGCCTATCACGTTCGCGCGAACGGTTCAGCTTGTGCGCGGTATGAAGCCCACTCCGGCATTCCGAGACGGAGTATGAGCGATATTGTCGGGGCGAATCGTGCCGGTCTTTCGTAATGACGCAGGCTCTCGTTGCATCTCGATCTGGTGAAGCATTCCAAGCGCGACTCTTCTGGTGCAAGGCTGCGCGTTTGCTCGACCCTCATGGCACTATACAACGCGTTGGGTTCGAGATCGGTCCTAAGGGCTTTGATGACATCTGGGTCGACTACGACTCAACGTATGGAGTAATCGATCATGAAGGGCACCCGCTTACTCGGGAGCACATCCAGTGTAAATGTCACGTATCACCCAATAGTTACGGCTATGCGAGCCTCACCGATCCCGAGTTCATCAATGCGAACGCTCGCTCGCTGTTGGAACGCGCACTAGCCGCACAGCGGAGTCACGCGCCAACTGGCGCCGGTGCTCGATTCAAACTGGTGACCAACTGGCGCATCGATCGCGGAGATCCACTCCAGATGTTGATTCACAAAGGATCCGACACATTACGCCTCGACCGACTGTTCGATCCGGTTACGGATAAGCGAAAGATGGCCGCAGTGCGTTTACTGTGGAAGGAACATCTTGGTGTTGGTGACGAAGAACTTCGCCGATTTGCCCGCACCCTTGCACTAGCGGAAGCAACAGACTCTCTCGATTCGCTTCGTGAGACACTGGACCCGCTATTCGGATTCTGCGGACTCCGCCGCATCCCGGCGCACGAAAGCGCCTTCATCTACGATGATGTCGTCTTCCAATGGCTTGCACAAGGGCGGCTCGAGTTTGACAGAGATACGTTTCGTGAAGCGTGTAAGGGTGAGGGGCTCGTTGTCGGTGCCAGCGGAGATCGTCCCGTGATATATGGCGTCAAATCCTTCGAGCACGCAACGGACAAGCTTGAGGAGCGGTGCACCAAGGTGCTCGATCTACTGCCAAATTTTACCGACCGTTATATCCGACCGGAGGCGGACTGGGAGACGACGTTATACCCGGCCCTGCACACGTTTCTACTTGCCGCAACGCGCAACGCAGATCGACTGCGTTTAGTGCTCGATGCACATACGACACTTGCATTCGCGGCAGGATCCATACTGGACATAAAATCAGGGCGCATCATTGAGCTCGAGCAGCGCACGACTGGTCGAAAGATATGGGCACCGGATGACGAGCCACATGACGACAATTGGCCGACTTGGTCATTTGAAGATGAGACCTATAACGCTGAAGGCTCCGACATTGCTATTGCGGTCGCCTTGACCCACGATATTGCGGCGGACGTTCGGAAGTACATCATGCACGCGCTACCGGGAGTCGGTGTTCTCCTGGTCGCGCGACCCAAATCCTCACCGGGGGCGCGATCAGTGGCGAGCGGTCGACATGCATTTGAATTGACGGAAGCACTCGTAGCGAAAGCGAAAGTGGGACGAGGGCGAATTGCCACGCCGCCAACCACTCATCTCTTTATCGCTGCGCCTAACGCATTTACGTTCTTTCTTGGGCAACGCCAAAGGGCGATAGGCCGACTGATGCTGTACGAGTACGACTTCGATCAAGGGCTAGACGGATCATACGCGCCTTCGCTTCACCTGCCTCTCAGGCCATACCACGACCTATAGCTACGACGCAGCGTGGAAGGTTGCGCAGATAACGG
>JBEPUB010000021.1:0-11064 GCA_041691775.1 Gemmatimonadota bacterium | reverse complement strand
GAGCTTGGCGGGCGTAGAGTCGGCCATTCTCTCTAGCCGACGACATTCAGCGAGCCTGGTGGGCATAGAGTCGGCCAATCCCTCTAGCTGACGACATCCAGCGAGCCCGGCGCGCACAGCGCGCATGGAACCGATCGTTCCCACTGAATGTCGTCATCCCGCCGAAGGCCGGGAACCATGGACGACGCAACAGGCATGCAACCCGCGTTGGCAGGTGTCGGCGAGATCCAGGCGCGACGAGAGTTCAGGCAGTTGACGCAGTTGCAGTAACGTCGCGAGTCAGTTGTCACTGCATTGAGCTCGGTCTTTCCAATGGACCGAGTACTCCTGCGAGCTCGGACTCAGTCATTCAATCGTCGTCCATGGTTCCCGGCCTTCGGCGGGATGACGACATACAGCGAGTCGGGCGGGCATAGAATCGGCCAATCTCTCTAGACGACGACATCCAATGAGCCCGGCGGGCAT
This sequence comes from Gemmatimonadota bacterium, assembly GCA_041691775.1. GTDB lineage: Bacteria > Gemmatimonadota > Gemmatimonadetes > Gemmatimonadales > Gemmatimonadaceae > Fen-1247. Next base: position 10,599 of record JBEPUB010000021.1, on the reverse strand, counting down.
CGAGTCGGCCATTCCCTCTAGACGACTACATCCAATGAGCCCCGCGGGAGCAGAGTCGGCCAATCTCTCTAGCCGACGAGATCCCGCGAACTCCGCATGCATGGAACCTTTCATTCCCGCTGGACGTCGGCATACCGATCCGGCATGCAGGGTTTCTGGCTCGCCGCGGCGGGAATCCGGCTGTCGCGGGAACGACTGGTCGTAAATACCGATTTAATTGACTGGTCCAGGCCGCGTGGCTAACTTTGAAGGCTGTGAAATCGGCGGCTCACCACCCCGATACTGGACAGGTGGCAGAGCGGTTGAATGCACCAGTCTCGAAAACTGGCGTACCCGCAAGGGTATCGAGAGTTCGAATCTCTCCCTGTCCGCTTTTTCGAGCCGCCGTCACGCATGGACGGCGGCTTCGTTTTTATTTATGTGAAGGTGTTGGTGTTTTTCCGTTATAAATGGACAGGTGGCCGAGCGGTTGAAGGCGCACGCCTGGAAAGCGTGTATGCGTGAAAGCGTATCGAGGGTTCGAATCCCTCTCTGTCCGTGGATACGACTGATCCCGTTTGCACTCAATGTGCAGCCGGGATTTCGGTTGTTCCTGTCGTCGTCGTCCGCAGCGCCAATCCGCTCCGTCTTGCGCTACCGTCGGCGTGCTATTCTCCACCGACTGAATTACAATCCGTAGTGCCGGCGGTGGCACAGATGGCGCCGATTCGCAGGCGATCCGCAGGAATCGTTCACTTCTCACGCAAACATGTCCAAAATCACCGAAACAGATTGGATCTGGCACGACGGCAAGTTCGTTCCCTGGGCCGACGCCAATGTTCACTTGCTGTGCCACTCGCTTCAATTCGGATCGGCGGCATTCGAAGGCGTGCGTTGCTACAGCACCCCAGGGGGGCCGGCGATATTCCGACTCCAAGATCACCTGACGCGCCTGCGCAATTCGTGCAAGATCTACCGAATGGAGTTCGAGTATTCGGACGAAGAAATTGCGCGCGCTTGCTGCCAGCTGGTCGAGCGCAACGGTCTGGATGCTTGCTACATCCGTCCGATGGTACTGCGTGGATACGGCGCGGCGGGCATGGTGCCGTTCGACAGTCCCGTGGAAGTGTTTCTACCGTGTTGGCCCTGGGGTGCCTATCTGGGCGAAGGTGCCCTCGAGAATGGGGTCGATGTCTGCGTGTCGAGCTGGCATCGTATGGCGCCGAACACGATCCCGGCGATCGCCAAGGTCGCCGGCAACTACCTCGGCGGCCAGCTCATCAAGATGGAAGCGCTCGCCAACGGCTTTGCGGAGGCGATCGCACTTGGACCCGACGGCATGCTGAGCGAGGGGTCGGGACAGAACGTGTTCGTCGTATCGAAGGGTGCGCTATATACGCCACCGATTGACGGAACACTCCTACCAGGCATTACGCGCGACACCATTTTGACACTGGCTCGCGAGGCCGGCATTACGGTGTACGAGCGTGCAATGCCTCGTGAAGCACTGTACACGGCCGACGAAGTGTTTTTTACCGGGACGGCCGCCGAGGTGACGCCGGTGCGGAGCGTGGACAGAATTACCGTAGGGAAGGGAAAGCCCGGTCCAGTCACGCTCCAGCTGCAAAAGCAGTTCCTGGACGTCGTCAATGGCAGGGTTGCGAACTCGCACGGATGGCTCACGCCGGTGCGCGATGCTCGCGCTGGCAACTAACGCAATTCACTAAGAACGCTTTCAGGTCGGAGGGCGAGTGCGCCATCCCGCAGTCCGACCTGAAAGCACGTCAGAGCTGCGCCCGCACCCAGTAGCAAAGCCCGTCGCGAACTCGGGCGAGGATTCCCCGGGCGTTGACGGTTGCGAGGTCGATGGCAACGCACTGCTGCACGTCCGCATCGAAGGCCCGTTCCATCTCGCTGGCGACTTGCGGGTCCGCGATCGCGACCGCGCATTCGCTGTTCAGTGCGAACGAACGAGGATCAAAGTTGATGGATCCCACCATGCTCACAGCGCCGTCGACCGTCAACGTCTTGCAGTGGATCATCGTGGGCTGGTACTCGTAGATGTGCACGCCGCCAGCGAGCAGCGTGGGCCACACGTGCCAGCTCGCGCGTCGCACAATCGGCATGTCATGATACGGGCCCGGCACCACGACCCGCACGTCAACGCCACGCGCGCTTGCTTCGCACAGTGTAGAGACGAAGGCTGGCGTCGGGACAAAGTATGCGTTGGTTATGTGCAGCGAGTGCCTTGCGCCGGCAATGCAGGCGGCCATCGTACGTTGCGCTGCAGAGGAACCATTGGCCGGGCTGCTCACCACTGCGCACGTCTCCATGTTTCCATTCCGGTCCAGCGCCGGGTAATCGCGCGCGTTCAGAAGAAGCTCGTCCGTGCACTGGTTCCAGTTGTCCGCGAATGCAGCCTGCAGGCTGGACACAACCGGCCCGGTGAGACGTACGTGTGTGTCGCGCCAGTTCTTAGGGGCCTGTGCGTGGCCTGACCACTCATCCGCAATTCCAACACCGCCCGTAAAGCCGATACAGCCGTCCACAATCAGCAGGCGGCGGTGGGTGCGGCGATTGTAGCGCATCCAGGTATACCAGCGCGCGCGTCCGTACATGACCACAGTGCATCCGGCCGCGCGCATGCGCTTTACCGCTGCGGGAGAAATCGGATCCGCACCCTCGCTGTCGAGCACTATGCGTACCCGAACACCGCGTTTCGCGGTCTCGCAAAATAATTCGGCAAACTGATCCGGTACCGCTCCGGCCCAATACACGTAACTCGAAAAGTGCACAGTCTCTCGGCTGGCCTTTATCGCTGCGATCATCGCTGGAAATATCTCGTCGCCGTTCTGAAGTAGATCCGCATGATTTCCGGTTGTTGCCGGCTCGCTGCACGCGCCGTGAAGCGCGCGCATGAACGCCGCAGGGTCGGCGTTGATGGGCGGCGCCGAATCCACGCGATCCTGGCGGTTCGCGTTGGCGTTGATTATCACGGTCAGATACGCAAACACAGCCAACGCGGCGGCGACAACTACGAGCAGAATTGCCCAGATGAGCATCATGCCAGACGCCTCATGCATGCTGAAATGGATGAAACCGTCGCGAGCATGGTCACGCCGCGAAGACTTTCGAGATTATCCATGCGGATCCGCCTAACAGGAACCAACCTGTGCAGCGCAGACCGGCTACGAGTTTTGCCTCGAGCACCTTTGTGGTTTCTCCGCGACCGCGCCTTGCCGCTTCGTCGAGCGCGCGCTCGCCGATCGTTTCCCGCCCGCGGCTCAAGCTTCCAACCATCGCTTCTCGAACGAGCCGCAGATGTCCTCGGTCCAGCAAGGTGGCGCCCCCAGACAAGCCGCAAAACAGAAACGAGAGGGCTGCGATCAGCGTGGTGACCAGTGCGATCGCCAAGCTCAATGTTTCCGCGTTATGCTGACGCAGGAGCCGGCTGACGGTGAACGCGGAGCGAATGCTATCCGACAGTCCGAGCAGTGCAAGCGCGGCGAGAAACGACGCCCGTTGCTCCGCGCTAGCCGCCTCCGAGCGAACACGAACCAGTCCGCCATCGGAGAGCACAGCTGCCTCCGATGGCGAGGCCTCGCTGTGCACTCCGGCGTCACCAATGCGGTCGGACGGCATCGGAGTGAGCCCGCTGGACGGCTCCCCGGATACGGACGATGAAGACTCTAGAGCCACAGCGCCCCGGGGGAAGTATCAATCTCGTATTTCTGCATAAATGGCATACTTCGCGCTCGATGACTCATTCCAAATCTGCCGGTAGCTCCGGCCGTTCAGTCCTCTTCACGTCTCTTCAGGTCTCCTACCGCACACCTTGGGCCGTTGACGCGGTTGCGTGCTTGCGGCAGACGGGGTTGCTCCGCAGATTTGCCACCAAGATCGATCGGTACGGGCGATCGCGAGGCACCGGATACAGGGCGTCGTAACGCATGACGCATTTGCGATCTCGAGTGCAGCACGAAGCGCTACGTCGATCTGCCCCACTTCTCATAAGGAATACCGATGCGCCGAATCGTCGTCGTCCTCGCCCTTTCCGGACTTGCGAGCACCGCTCGGGCACAAGATCCCGGCACAGCCGTCCACCCATTCGACAAGAAGACTGGCGGCAGTCCGAGCGTGCACATGGTCGGACACATTGTCACGCATCCGGGGCCGTGGAAAGCGGCGGACATTGAGATGGAGCAGGAGCCGTCGCGGCCTTATGTGTACATCTCCGGCTTCACGAACTTCGACGCGCAGATATACGACGTACGCGATCCATCGCAACCCAAGAAGATCTACGACTGGACAATCGAGAATCCCGAGCTGCACCGCGGTATCGGCGCGATGGACGGCAAGTACTTCAAGATCGGGAACAAGTATTACTACGCGCAGTCGTACCAGTTCTTGCAAGGAAGTCCGGATAAGGACCTGGGCGCGGTCATTTTCGACGTCACAGGACTCCCGGATGCAGCCAAGGTGAAGGTGGTGGCGCGTATTCGGTATCCCCAGTCGCCCGGTGGGTTCCACAACACTTTTGCTTACAAGCACTCGGATGGCCGCGTGCTTTATTTCGCCACAGTCAATGAGCCTTACGCTCTCGTGTACGATCTTGAAAAGGTCGTCAGCGGCGCAGACGCGAGTACGTGGCTTGTGGGCAAGGTGCCGAACCCGACCCCGTTCAAGCAGATCGGAACGGGTGGTTACCACGACTTCTATGTGGCCTATGATCCGGCAAGCCATGAGGACAAGTTTTATGGCGCGGGGCTTGGCGGCTACTCGGTGTGGGACGTGACCCATCCGGAATCGCCCACGCAGCTCTTCACCATCACGGGGCTCGGTCTCGACATCGCGCACACAATCACCCCGTCGCCAGATGGCCACTATGCGGTTACTGAAACGGAATATCAGTACACACCGCTGAGAGTGTGGGACCTCACCGAAGGTCAATCGGGAAAGACGAAGAACCTCGATTTGCCGATAGGCGGCTGGACCGCCGACTGGCGCGATCTGTCGCACAATCACGAGGTCCGCTGGCCGTATGTCTTCGTCTCGGCATACGAGGACGGTATGCAGGTGTTCGATCTCAAGGATCCAAAGAATCCAAAGACGGACGGCTACTACTTCACTTGTGGATGCGTGCACGAACACGGTTTCGGTGGAACGCCGGACAACGGTTGGGAGAGCACTGTAAGCGTGGAACAGGGCGCCTTTGGAGTCGACGTGCGTAATTACGATGGCTTGATCGCGCTGTCCGACATGCGCAGCGGACTGTGGCTCTTTCGCATGGATGGTTTCAAGGGATGGAACGGGCACGACTTCGGCATGCCGAATATCTCCAGCGTGCAGGACTACGACCACGGACCTGAGGGAGCTCCGAAGCGCGCGGTTTCGACTGCGTCCGGCACCGAAACCAATACCGCCGCCGCGCGACGATGATCGCGGGCGCGGCGGCGGCGCCGGGGCGGATGCGGCTTTCTGTCGCACTATTGGCGGTGAGCCTGGTCGGTCCGACGGGCCCATTCGATATCCCGCTGTTCGCCACCCCCCCGGTGCCGGCGGCGCACGGTGTAGCGCGGCTGGTTTATGCATCATCTCCATTCGGGATTGCCGTAACCGCCGACGGTCGCGCGCGCTACGACATACAAGTCACGGCCGCGGGTCTGCCAGCTCCGTCCACACTTGGCGCGTTCACGACTTACGTCGCATGGGAAGTGACGCCCGACCTCGATAAGTGGATTCGGCTCGGCCCCATCACGAACGGGACGACCACGGTCGGCAGCGCGGAGGCGAACAAGTTTCTGTTCGTTGTTACCGCGGAGCCGGGAGCGTCACAGTCGGTGCATACGGGGCCGACCGTGCTGCACGGAACGTCGCCCAGTGGATGGTTGCAGTCGTTTCTCACGCATCCCCTGTTCCGCGGAGTGTACTAACAGTGCGGACGCGCTCCGCTCTGCTATTCGTTGCGACGATACTGTGCGCTGGAGCGCACGTCGTCGCCGCGCAGAAGACCGCTGCGCCTCCGACCAAACAGCTCCCACCGGGCATGCAAGGCATGCCCGGTATGAACGGAGATACAACGAAGGCGCACGCCAATGCAACAGCGCCCTCCAAGGCGGTGACAACGGCGAGCGGTGCGCCGATGTCCGGGATGGCTGGTATGCAGAGTGGCGCGATGGTTATGCCGATTCCGATGCCGCCCGGAATGCCCATGATGCCAGGCCTCGTAGGGCTGACTCCCGTTGGGTCGACATTCCTTCCTGGCGCCGGAGTAGATCCGAGCCGAGTGCCGATGGTAAAGCCGACGACAGTCGCAAGGCTCAAGAACGGAGACACGCTCGACCTTACGGCTAAGTTGGTACGGCGTACGATTCGCGGACGCTCGTTCGTGATGTATGGTTTCAATGGAGAGGTTCCAGGTCCATTGATTCGCGTACCGCAGAACGCGACGATCACAGTTCGCTTCCACAACCAGATCGATCTGCCGAGCAGTGTGCACTGGCACGGAGTTCGGCTGGACAACCGCTTTGATGGCGTGCCTGAAATCACGCAGGCAGCGGTTCCGGCCGGCGGGAGTTTTGTGTATCGTGTGCACTTCCCCGACGCGGGCGTGTACTGGTATCATCCGCACGTGCGCGAGGACATCGAGCAGCCCCTGGGGCTGTTCGGCAACATGATCGTTGACTCGCCGGACCGAAACTATTACTCGCCGGTGAATCAGGAGCAAGCGCTGATGCTCGGCGATCTGCTCGCGAACGCCGATTCGCTCATCCCGTTTGGGAAAGAGGGTCCCGATTTCGCATTGATGGGGCGCGTTGGAAACGTCTTGCTCGTGAACGGTGAGCCACACTACTCGCTGAGCGCACATACCGGTGATGTGGTGCGCTTCTATCTCACGAACGTCGCGAGCTCGCGCACGTACAACGTTTCGTTCGGAGGCGCCGCAATCAAGGTTGTCGCGTCCGATCAGAGTCGGTTCGAGCGCGAAGCGTGGGTGCCGAGTGTGGTGCTCGCGCCAGCGGAGCGCTACATCGTGGACGTGCGGTTCGAGCATCCGGGGCGTTACGTACTCGTCAATTCAGTCCAGGCGATCAATCACTACAAAGGCGAGTTCGAGCCTGAAGTGGATACGCTCGGCACTGTGACTGTTGGCGCAACGAAGAGCGCCTCGGACTTCGGTCAACAGTTTGCCACGCTGCGTTCTAATGCGGAAGTCTCGCACGACGTGGACCGGTATCGGCCCTACTTCGACAAGCCGCCGGACAAGAAGCTGACGCTGACTGTTGAAACGTCGGCGCTGCCGCTCGCAACTGTGCAGTTCATGAGCATCGACACCGCGTATTTCGCGCCGGTCGAATGGGTTGACGGTATGCCGGACATGAACTGGCTCTCAACAGCCAAGCAGGTACGGTGGGTCCTTCGGGACGACGTGACGGGCAAGGAAAACATGGACATCGACTGGCATGCGCGGCAGGGATCTGTCATCAAGCTGCGCATATTCAACGATCCCAAGTCGTTCCACCCGATGCAGCATCCGATCCATCTGCATGGACAGCGGATGTTGGTGCTCTCTAGGGATGGTGTTCCGACGTCCAATTTCGTGTGGAAGGACACGGCCATCATTCCCGTGGGTTCGACGGTGGATCTCCTTATTGACGCGTCGAATCCGGGCGCGTGGCTGTTGCATTGTCATATCGCAGAGCATATGGGATCGGGGATGATGGCGGTGCTACACGTGGATCCGCGGTAACTGTGCCCCGTCGACGAGCCTGTTGCGCCCAGGTCCAAATATACCCTTGACAGAATTATTCTCTTATGGGTATATTTTATCTGTGCCATGGGAGATAGAAAGGGACTGACGAATTTTCCGACTGGTTCGGTGGTCTCGACGAGGTAGAGAAAGAGTCCGTTATCGCGTCCGTTGATCTGCTCGAAGAACGCGGAACAACACTTGGGTATCCGCACACGTCGAGTGTCAATTCGTCGCAATTTGGCCAGATGCGCGAATTGCGTATCCAGCACAAGGGACATCCTTTGAGGGTGCTCTACGCATTCGATCCGCGCCGAGTGGGACTGCTCTTGTTGGGCGGCGACAAAACCGGCGACGATCGGTGGTACAACAGGTTTGTGCCGATCGCCGACAAGCTGTTCGCCAGGCACCTCGCGGAGCTACGTGAGTAGGCGCGCTCGATCACGGTGCGATGCAGGGCAAACGACCAATCTACCAATATACCAGAAGGAGGGCTGCGCATGTCGCGTCCGTGGAAGCAAATCAAAGAGACAGTATCGCCGGAAGTCCGTGCGGCCGCAGCAAAGCGCACGGCGGGAATGCTCGACGCAATACCGCTGAGTGAGTTGCGTCGCGCTCGAGAGATGTCTCAGGCGACGCTTGCCGAGCTCTTGCAAGCGACACAGCCAGAGGTGTCAAAAATCGAGCATCGCACGGATCTGTACGTCAGCACTCTGCGCCGTTACGTGGAGGCGATGGGTGGAGAGCTCGACATCGTGGCGCGCTTCCCAGACGGCAGTGTGCGGATCAACCAGTTCGAGCAACTCGACGGACTCGTCACGGCGTAGGAGGTCGCGTCGCGATGTGCGGTAGAGCCTCCGAAACCACCAAGCGATTGGAGTAAGAGCACCGCGGCGAGCCAGTCGAATGTCTCAGCGCGCGATGGCATCTGCTTCAGGTTCTTGCGCCCGGTAAGCTTTACGATTGAATTGAGGATCACGCGCTGGAGTCCGGTAACGCTGACCAGGGCGGTGGAGATGACGAACGGGTTGTCGTGCGTTGCCAACTCCTTAGCGCCGTTTGCCGGGCGGGGGATGAAGCGGATTCTGTCGGACATGTGCGATTCGAAAGGGGACTAGGACGACGGGCTACGGCCCCGCCATCCCCGGTTGGATCAACCGCGTGTCGAGCTAACCCGAAACCGGACAGTAGCCCGAGTGCTGCCAATCGTGGCATCGCCGTGCCGTAGGATGAACAGTGTCGCCACCGCGCGACCGGGGCGATCACTGGTTATGATGCGACCGTGCTCCCGAACGACATTTCTCATCCCTTGATCCTCAAACTGGCAAGCGGCCAGTCTGCCGCGCGTCGCGTCGTCGTCGTCGGTGCTGGTGCCGCTGGAACGATGGCCGCCATTTTCGCGGCGGCGGCAGGGGCGGAGACAACGTTGCTGGAACGCACGACCGACGGCGGCCGCAAGATTCTTATTAGCGGCGGAGGCCGTTGCAACATTCTCCCCGCGCGCTTGGACGAGTCCCGATTCGTCACCGACTCGTCGCCGAACACACTGCGCAAGATCGTCCGCTCGTGGCCACTCGCCGAGCAGCGGGCTTTCTTCGAGGACGAGTTGGGGCTGTCGCTCGTGGAGGAGACCGAGACCGGGAAGCTATTCCCAGCGTCGAATCGCGCGCGCGACGTCCGCGACGGACTGTTGGCGCTCGCCGCGCGGCGCGGTGCGCGCATCATGATGAACACGGTCGTTACTGATGTAGTTGCAGTCGATGGCGGTGGTTGGCGGGTGGAGCGCGAGGGGGATGTCGCGATCGAGTGTGACTCCGTGATCATCGCAACAGGCGGCCTGTCCGTTCCGGCCACCGGCAGCGATGGAACGGGACTGTCAATTCTCGAGCGGCTGGGGCACACAATGCACGGCACGTACGCGGCCCTCACCCCGGTGACCGCGCAGCCAGCACCATTCGCGGATCTGTCTGGCGTATCGCTGACGGTAACTATTACAGCGAGTGGTCCGGAGCGAACCGCGACCGCAACCGGCGGATTCCTCTTGACGCATCGTGGCTACAGTGGTCCGTCGGTGTTGGACGTGTCACACGTAGTTGTTCGCTCTGCGGAAGATCACGCTGCTCCGCCGGCGCGGATCTCGGTTAAATGGTCTGCGCTCGGCGACGCGGAGTGGGAAGTCGCGTTGCGTGCGAGCGGAACCCGCACCGTTCTCGGAGCGGTGCGCGCGGAGTTGCCGGACCGTCTTGCGTCGGCGCTCGTCGCGCGGGCCGGCGTGGATCCCACGCGGATGCTGGCGGAGCTCAAGCGCGATGAGAGACTCAGACTCATTGAGGTACTCGTGCGCGGTGATCTTCCGTGGACCGGGAACGAAGGATACAAGAAGGCCGAGGTGACTGGTGGCGGAGTGAGCCTCGCCGAGGTCGATCCGCGCAGGATGGAGAGCAGGCGTCACGCCGGGCTATTTCTGTGCGGCGAAGTGCTCGATGCATTTGGACCGATTGGCGGTTACAACTTTCTGTGGGCCTGGGCGACCGGGCGCGCGGCGGGTATGGGCGCGGCGGGCTAGAGCTGCCTTTTGCTGCGAAACGAAACGCCGGATCGTTAACGCGGCCCTCGTCGACGTCGTCGTTCCGCGGCTGGCCGGGAACCGAGGAGTTGGAACGGGACAATGGCGGATTGGCCGGAGGTTCGTCGTGCCGCCGAGGACGGGGAACCATGGGGTTGGAACAAGACAACGGCGGATTGCCCGGAAATTCGTCGTGCCGCAGAGGGCAGGGAACCATGGGATTGGAACAAGACAACGGCGGATTGCCCCGAAATTCGTCGTGCCGCCGAGGACGGGGAACCATCGGGTTGGAACAAGACAACGG
>JBEPUB010000020.1:0-23036 GCA_041691775.1 Gemmatimonadota bacterium | reverse complement strand
GTCCGCTCAAATTTCGCCTTCGCCATGGTGTCCTTTTTCCCTTTATTCGGTTCGTAAACAACGCTTCGTTAACGTGGGCGGCCACGGGGGACCGCCCCTACAAAATCCACGTGCCTGCTATTTCTTGACCTTGCTCATGATCTCTTCGGCCGCCGACTTTGGAACCTCGTCGTAATGGCTGAATTCCATCGAATAAACCGCGCGACCCTGCGACATCGAGCGAAGCTTCGTCGAGTACCCGAACATCTCCGCGAGTGGGACCTGCGCATCGATTACCTGCGCCTCGCCACGCTGATTCATTCCGCCGATGCGACCGCGCCGTGACGACAGGTCGCCGAGCACGTCGCCCATGTAATCATTCGGCGATACGACTTCGACCTTCATGATCGGCTCGAGGATGATGGCGCCCGCCTTGCGCGCGCCTTCCTTTACGGCCATCGAGCCCGCAATCTTGAACGCCATTTCGCTCGAATCAACGTCGTGGTACGAGCCGTACACGAGCTCCACCTTCACGTCCACCATCGGATAACCGGCGATAACACCGCCCTCGAGCGCTTCCTTGATACCAGCTTCGATCGGGTTGATGAACTCGCGCGGAATTACACCTCCCACGATCTTGTCCTCGAACACAAAGCCCTGACCCTGCTCGGCCGGCATCACGTTGATCACAACGTGGCCGTACTGACCCTTACCGCCAGACTGGCGAATGAACTTTCCTTCGACCTTGTCAACGCGCTTCTTGATCGTCTCGCGATACGCAACCTGAGGACGGCCGATATTTGCATCGACCTTGAACTCGCGCTGCATGCGATCGACGATGATCTCGAGATGCAACTCGCCCATTCCAGAGATGATCGTCTGATTCGTCTCGGGATCCGAGTGCACGCGGAACGTTGGATCTTCTTCAGCCAATTTCTGTAACGCGATCGCGAGCTTGTCCTGATCTGCCTTGGTCTTCGGCTCGATTGCGACATCGATGACCGGGTTCGGGAACTTCATCGCCTCGAGCACGATCGGCCGGTCTTCCATCGTCATCGTGTCGCCTGTACGCGTGTCGCGAAGTCCGATGGCAGCGGCGATGTCGCCACAGTGCACTTCCTCGATCTCCTCGCGCTTGTTCGCGTGCATCTGCAACAGACGGCCAACGCGCTCACGCTTTCCCTTGGTCGCGTTGTACACGTACGAGCCGCTCTGCAGCACGCCCGAGTAAACGCGGAAGAACGTCAGCTTGCCGACGAACGGATCGGTCGCAATCTTGAACGCCAATCCGGCGAACGGCGCGTCGTCGGAGACTTCGCGAGTCTCGATCATCTCGTTGTGGTCGGGAAGATGTCCCTCCACAGGCGGAACGTCGAGCGGCGACGGCATATAGTCGATGACCGCGTCGAGCAAGGCCTGAACGCCCTTGTTCTTGAACGAGGCGCCGCAGAGGACTGGAACCATGTGGCCGCCGATGGTCGCAACGCGGATCGCATGGCGAATCTCGTCGTCGGTCAGCACCGCGCCATCGAGGTACTTCTCGATCACGGATTCGTCGTGCGAGACGGCAGCTTCGAGCACGGCGTGACGCGCCTCTTCCATCGCGGCCTTGAACTGCTCCGGAACCTCGACAACCGCGAACGTCTTGCCCAGCGACTCGTCGTCGAAGATGTACTGCTTGCGTTCGATTACGTCGATGTGGCCGGTGAACGTATCGCCGGAACCGACTGGAAGCTGGATCGGGTACGACTCTTTCGACAGGCGGTCCCGGATCATGCGGAGACAGCGGTCAAAGTCGGCACCAGTGCGGTCCATCTTGTTGGCGAAGATCAGCCGCGGAACGCCGTAACGATCACCCTGGCGCCAGACCGTCTCGGTCTGTGGCTCTACGCCGGCGACAGAATCGAGCAGCGTAACCGCGCCATCGAGCACGCGAAGTGAGCGCTCGACTTCAACCGTGAAGTCAACGTGCCCAGGCGTGTCGATGATGTTGATGCGGTACTCAGGTCCGCTTCCCTTCTCGTCGCTCTGGCCATGCCGGCGCCAGAAGGCGGTTGTCGCTGCCGACGTTATGGTGATGCCGCGCTCCTGCTCCTGCTCCATCCAGTCCATGGTGGCTGTGCCTTCATGGACTTCACCGATTTTGTGCTGCTTACCGGTGTAATAAAGGATGCGCTCGGTCGTGGTCGTCTTACCGGCATCAATGTGGGCCATGATGCCGATGTTGCGATAGTGTTCGAGCGGGGTGTGGCGGGCCATATCTATATCAGCGAGTCTAGGTCGTCAAAGAGCAACAAGAAAGCGGGTGGACCGGACGTCCCATCTGGGACCGGTATCCATCCGCCGCCGCCGGGTGCAGCCGCCATTGATGCGCAGCTGGGGACTCGAGGCGCGTCGGCATCAGCCGACGATTGGTTTTTTCAGTGGAGCCCTTAATTATACCGCACATTCACCCCAAGTCAACGCCTACAAACCCGGGAAAATGCAGTCCTCAGGTGACTCGGCTCGGTCGACGCCTCGCCGCAGTCAGTTATGGGCTTCCGGGCGGCATTTTCGGACCGGCTTGCTGACAAGCTCCGCAAGCTGAACATCCGCTAGGTCAGCCCAATCGGCTGGAAAATCCCATAGCCGACGGAAGCCTCGCTCGTGCGCGGCTATAAGGGAGACTGCCCCGCGCCCATTGGCATCCCACACCCGCATCTCGGTGACCCGCCACGAGATTCCGGTCTCGTCGATTATCCGACGCTCGGCGAACTGTTTTTCAGACTGTCTGTTCAAGTTCATCGTTGCCTTCAATGCCTCCCGAATGTGCTCGCCGGCGTGCCGCAAAGTGCCCACGGATACATTGACGATCGAACAGGCCCACGCAGCACACCGGAGCCGCAAAGGAGCCGCAAAGGAGCCGCAAAGGAGCCGCAAAGGAGCCGCAAAGGAGCCAGACCTACCGACACTCCCCAACGTTATGACTGTATGGAACCGCCGCCCTCAATTACCATGTTCTTGATGTTCCGAACCCATAGCGCCTAATGTCGGCATGAATACAGTCATCCTGGTAACCGAACAGCCGTTGCAGCTCACCCGGCGGAGGCTGGACGACGACCCCGAGCTTGCACCCGGTGCAGCAATCGTCGGCACCTATCTGGGGGAATCGCTCATCACACGGGCGGTGGCCGAGCCTGACTGGGAGCCCGAATCCGACCTCGGGCTACTCGACTCTTCCCGCCAACTCCACTATCAGGCAAAGGAAATCGACGGAGGGACCATCCGCGCCGAGCTCGGTGCTGTGATTCCGGCCGCCGCCATGCCGCGCGAGCCCTGGCAACTGGAACCAGACGATGACACGCCTCCGCTGATCTTCCCACTCGGAATCGTCGTTCGAATCTCGGCAGACCGGACCGGCGCGCAGCTCGAGCTGGAATGCTTTATACACTTCCAGGCGATTCTCTCTGGCTCAGGTGAGCCCGTCGCGGACAGGATCCTGAGAAGTCTCTGAGGGTTTGCAAGTCGCCCGAAGACGGTTGTCATCCACTGCCCGTGCCACATGCGACAGTTACGCGTTGACCCCAGTACCGTGTGATGCTCGCTGAACGCCATCGCACCGGCCGGAGACGCTTACATCATTCGGGCCCTACCAAGCAACGTTGTATGGCAGCCTCGGGCGCTGCTGCACCTCCTGACAGGCTGCGCGCGCGCGTTGCGATCAAAAGCGGGGCCGAAGCGGAACTTGCCTCGGCCCCGCTTTCCCTTGATCCCGTCTCAGCTCAGGGACGCTCATGTGCAGTGCGTCCAGACGACGCTGGTTGCGATGGCGGCGGAGAAGTTCGGGTGGATGATGCCGGTGGTGGCGACGCAGTCGGCCGCGGCTCTGCAGTTGAGCCCGTCGATCCAGACGATCCACCGTTTCGCGGTGCCGACTGAGTGTAGCCGCGACCCCTAACGGCGTAACCCTGCTGCTGCGTGGGCTGATTGCCCTTGAGCACTATGATCGGCGGCGCGTACAATCCGCCGTAGGCGCCATATCCGGTGTAGGGCGAGTAATAGCCGCGGTAAGAGGAGTAGCCGTAAGGTGAGTACCCGTACGGCCCGTAGCCATAGGGCGAATATCCGTACCCGTAATAGTCAAACGGCGAGAACCCGTAGGGCGAGTAGCCGTACGGTGAATACGCCGGCATCATTATCACCTGAACCTGGCGCGGACTCGAACGCTCGATATCTGCACCGGACGCATCCTGCGCGGCTTCGACTGCACCTGCAACTGGACCAACAACGTCGGACTCACGATTGACCACGAACGCTCTTGGGTACGAAACTGCCACCATTGCGTCCGTCACATTACTCGGAACACCGGCATCTGCCAATGCGATCAGTTGCTTTGCATCTACCGCGAAAGCCTGTCCGCGATCGACGATCCACGCCTCTACAACGGTGGAATCGACTTTTCGCGACGCTTCAACGACATCGGCACCGGTGAGCCGTGCCCCGACAGCCGCACGTGCTGTGCTGACGGCAAGCGAACGATCGCCGAGTGTCTGCGAGATCTCACTCGGCAGCGTGCTTGGCATACCCGCATCGGTGTAGTGAAGGACGCGTACACCACTGCTACCACCTGAGTTCACGCTCTGAACGTTTACCCATTGACCCGTCGGCGAAATCGCGAACAGGCCGGATGAAGTGCGCTTTAGGCCGCCCGGACACGTGAAGTCCGAACTCACGTAGACACGGCGGTTGTCCGCCGACCAGTTCGCGCTCTCCACGCCGTTGCAGCCATCCTTGCTGCGCGCAACGTTCTGGCCGTTTGCGGTAATGTTGTCACGCGCTGTGATCTTACCGTTTGCGATGGTTACTACGTCGACCCCAGCCGAACCCGTTGCGCCTGTCGCCGGAATCACACACACCAGCGGCGCGTCGCTGTTGCGAGGTTGCGACAACGAACTCGCGGTCGCAGGTGCTACGACGGGTTGCCAGCATCCGATCCACGGTTGCCAGCGCGCATCGAGTTGCGGCGTGCCCTGCACCGCAGCGAATGACGGGACAGCGAGAAGCGCGGATGCGAGTGCGGCGATCACTACCCGCGCCACGAATTGTTCCTGCCGATCGATGACTTTATGAATGTGCATTTCGCTATCCTGTCAATATCTGAAGGTAAGCCCAATCGTGGTCGAAAGACCGGAAAGATCGATACTGTTAAAGCCGGTGAAGCTCTGGTCCAAGGTTCCCTTCGCGTAGATGTACTTCGCCTCGCCCGTGAGCGCCATGCGTGGCGTGAGCGTGAAGTCGATTCCGGCCATTGCCTGCGCAGCCGGCGTCCAACGGGACGAGGTCAGATCACTCGTGAAAACGCTGTTGTTATTCTGATAGTCGACGAAGTCGCCGTGCTGGTTGAAGCGGTACCACATAGCGCCGGCGCCGACTCCAACGTAAGGAGCAAACCGGGCTGGCACCCAGGCGAAACGGCCGACAGATCGTCCCCGGGAAGTGAGATAACCCTTAAGGCTCACCATCAACGGAACACGCCTCATGTCCGTGACCTGTCTGATCTCCGCATTGTTCTGATCAACCAGGTGCCGGTAATTTGACGCCGTGGAAGTGCCGGAGTACGACGTCCCGAGCACTAAATCCAATCGCGGTGCAACTCGCAACGCGAGATCGGCGCCGAGCGTGGGGCCACTAAAGTCACCCTTGCTGAGCGTGAGGGTGTTGGTAACAAAGGAGAACAGATCCCCCCCAGCGGTAGCGTGCGAGTAACCACCACGTACTGTGAAGCTTCCCATAGGCTGCTGAAAGAGAAAGCCGCTACCGGTGTCCTGCCCCCGCGCAACTGGTGCGACAATTCCCGCCAGCGCCGCGACTGTCAATGCGCGATAAATCGAACGCCGTCTCGAGTTATCCTGCGGGCGTCGCGTTTGCGTCGCTAGGTTCGGTTGCTGCCTATTGCCTCGAATCACCACAGGTCCCCTAATTGAAGGTCAGTAGATAGTACACTCTCTTTGGTTGTCCGGTCCACTGGCAATCCGGTCGAAGCACGGCCTTGCGCAGCACCTTGCAGGGAGGCGATGGTTCGGACGGAGCCAACAGCCTGTTGCGGGCACCGCCGATTGCGAGACTCCGACATCAAATGTCATTCGCCTGACAGGTACGCAGAGCGCTAACAACGATAATGGACGAGACACCCAGTGTGCCTATGACTCGGCCGAACGTATACGGTGTGGACATGGATTCCAGCACCAGATGCGCGCACTACCGTAGTGCGTTGGACGTCATCGCCATAAAACCCGGGTGCTGCGAGGAGTTTTACGCATGCAAGGAGTGCCACGACGAGTTATCTAATCACGAGATACTTCCGTGGCCTCGCGGGAAGTTCGACACAGTTGCGATTCTTTGCGGCGAATGCGACACGCAACTGACAATCAACGCATACCTGAGCTGCGGTAACCGCTGCCCCTCGTGCGGTACCGCATTCAATCCCAGGTGCAGTCTACATCACCACTTCTATTTCTCGGATGGATGATGCGCAGCGCGTCGGCTACCTCACCGCTTTTCGGCCGGACCCATACACGTCCGGGCCGAAGCTGACGAGTCCATTTTGACCGGCGTACCCGAGGTGCTTCAACCCGAACAGATCCTCGATGCTCCGAAGCATCGAGTAGTGATTGTACGGCACGTATGACACTGTGCCCGGCCTGATATACGGCGACAAGAGTACTGCGCCCGTACGGCCGCCGCCCGGGCCGTGCGCTCCAGGAAGCGTCGTGTTTGGCCCCGTTGGTTCGTTGCAGCATGCCGACGCGTCGGCGCTTGCGGCCTCGTCGAAAGTCACGATAAGCAAACCACCATCGCGAAATGCGCGGGATTGGGTGATCAACGGCACCCAATGCGCGAGAAACGCATTGGCTGACACCAGTCCGCCCGGCTCACCGTCGCGGCACGGACGGTCATGTCCGTCGTGACAGAGACTCGGCGAGATAAAGCTGAGATTTGGCGTCCGACTGGCTGACCGCAAATCGATTGCAAGGCGCGTGAGCGGCACCACATTTTGCCTGCACGACGCGGAATCGATGATCGAGTGGAAATACAAGAACGGATTGTGCTTGGCTGCATACTGGTCTGCTGGCGTGGCGCGTTGCGTCATGTCGCGCGCACCGATCGCCGGGTGACCGCATGTGGCAGCCTCGCGCGTCGTGTCATTCCCCATGTCTTCCATGTACGCCTTCCAGGTGAGATGCCGGGCGCTCAACTGGTTGGCTACGTTGCGTACATGCGCGGGATAGATGCACCCGGTGCCGACAGGTTGTCCGTCCGGCGCTGTACCCGTCTGCATAAACTCCTCGTAGCGGCCGCAATCAGCTTGCGTAACGGGATTGGGCGCTATCCCAGAAATCATCGCTATGTAATTGTCGAGGCTCGCGTGTCCCGTTCCGTAATACTGCCGCAGGAACGCTCCGGACCTCGTCAGGCTGTCCGCGAGGTAAGGTGCCTGGGACGCCGTGCCGAATGTGTTCTCGAAGCTCTGGTTCTCCAGAACGATGACGAACACGTGCCGGATCGGTGGCGGGTGGTAGCCGCCTGCCGCTGGCACAAACGCGGAGAGTGCGAATGTCGTGGCTGCAACCGCGCGACCGACCATGTGATGAAGCATTGCGATTTAAGCTCGGGGTGAAGAAGCCAGCGACCGTAGGTTCGATCGAACAGGACGTACTTGCCATGAGGCGACAGGAGTGAAATATCACCGCCAGAGCGACCAACTCAAGTCCCCGGGCAAGCCGTGACAGCGCCTATACACCTCTAGGCTGCCTCGACAAGATGAGTAGCGGGCACCACCAAAGGCTCGACATCACGCCGGGCGAGGCGGATATTATCCGCTTCAGCCCAATGAAGGCTGAGCGACGTATTTCACATGGGATCGCCAAAGTGAGCAGTAAGCAACCCAGTACGGATCAGATGTCGAGTAACGAGCTCCAGATTCACGTGGCATACCATGCCGCGGAACAGGAGCTATTGAAGCACATCGCCACGCTCGACACCGCGGCTCTGCTCTTTGTCTCTGCATTCCTCGGAAAAGGCCTGATACATCATAGCAGTACCATCGAGCTCGTGCTCGGCGTGGCGTTCCTGCTCTGCAGCATGATGACCGTGGTGGCACTCCAGCTTCACTCACTGAAACATCTTCGCGTGCCAGACTACGATGACTCGCCACTACCACGTGTAGTGCACCGCCTCGTCTTCTACGCGTGCGCTTTCAGCCTGGTGCTCGGGCTTGGCTGCGTGGGGTTATTTGCCATCGATACATTCTCGTAACGTCAGCATAGTTGGGAGCGCGATGTAGCAGCAGACCGGTTAGACAACGTGGTACGATTCCCGGGCCTTCGTCTTCCCACCGGCGAGGCATCAGCGGACGGACGCCGAGCACCAAGTGCGGATAAGAAAAACCCCGCTCAGTCGGTCAGGACCAAGCGGGGCGTTCACTTACAAGACGACCCAGTAACTACTACCAGCGATAGTGCGCGAACGCCTTGTTCGCTTCAGCCATTCTGTGCGTGTCTTCCTTCTTCTTCACAGCGTTGCCTTCGCCCTTGCTGGCGGCGATGACTTCGGCGGCGAGCTTGTCGGCCATTGACTTCTCGTTCCGGCCGCGTGAGTAGAGGATCAACCAGCGCATCGCGAGAGCCGTGCGGCGCTCGGGACGGACTTCCACTGGAACCTGGTAAGTGGCACCACCAACGCGGCGGCTCTTGACTTCTACCATAGGCTTCAGGTTGGCGATCGCCTGCTTGAAGACGGTGACACCGGGCTGAGCTGTCTTGGCCTCGACGCTGTCCATCGCATCGTTGAAGATGCGTTCAGCGGTGCTCTTCTTACCCTGATACATCATCACGTTGATGAACTTCGCCACAGTCTGGCTTTCATAACGCGAATCCGGAAGAATGGTGCGCTTGACTGACTTTTTGCGACGGCTCATTTACTTCTTCCCCTTGGGCGCGCCCTTGGTGGCCACGGCCTTACCGCCGACCTTTGGCTTCTTGGTTCCGTACTTGGAACGGCTGCGGTTGCGGCCGTTCACGCCCGAGGCATCCAGCGTGCCGCGAACTATGTGATAGCGAACACCAGGCAGATCCTTCACACGACCACCGCGAATGAGCACGATCGAGTGCTCCTGCAGGTTGTGTCCCTCGCCCGGGATGTATGCGGTGACTTCGAAGCCGTTGGTGAGACGAACACGCGCGACCTTACGGAGCGCGGAGTTGGGCTTCTTGGGGGTGGTGGTGTACACGCGAGTGCACACGCCACGCTTCTGGGGATTGGACTTCAGCGCTGGTGCCTTTTCTTTCTTGGCCACATCGCTGCGGCTTTGGCGAACCAGCTGATTGATTGTCGGCATTTACCATGGATCGACACGGAAAGGCCCTCCACAACGGAGTGGCCACAGCCTGGATAATCTAGACGGGGTGCAACGCCACAGCAACCCGAGCGAGGGAGGCGGATGAAGGGATGCTGGCCCGATGGGTTAAATTGAGGCACAATGCCGCGTCTGATCACCCTCATCCTGTGCGTCTTCGCCTTCTCCGGAATCTTTCCGGGATCCGCGGCAGCGAGCCGGAACGCGCTCCGGCCGCGAGCGGCGTCTGCCTCAACCGCCCGTGCCAGTAGTCGGGCGGCGGCGGCACTGGGCACGGCATTGGCGGCCCAGGGACCGACCTTTGTCGCACCGCCTCAGCGTGGCGCGACGCCTCATGCCGCTCAGCGCCATTTCAACGTTCTCACCGCATCGGCACCGACTCCAGACGTCGCCAGGCCCGTACTGGACCGCTCGGGCGCGAACCGAGGGGCGGGATGGGCTCTCCTTCGCCGGGGCTACCACGCAACCGGGCCGCCCGAACTAGCCGACGTGCCACGCTCTAGCAATCAATTGGCGCTGCCTGCCTGACCGTTGGGACTGACGGACAGGGGCCTCGCCTCTACCCGTCAATCCCAATATGCCTAACCAATCAGACAAGCCGGCCGATGGCCGCGCAATCGCAGTTGCTCCCGCCTCCGGCAGCCTCCCGCGCCGAGAGCCCGGACTTGCAACACTTTTCCTCGGCCTCGCCGTGATGATTCTTGCGTTGATCCTCCCGCAGGAACATCGAATCCTCGCCTTCTATCCAGCGGTCGCCGTCATCGCGATCGGCATAATCCTAACCTTGCGCCATGGACCAGACCGGTCGAAGGACGGCTCACGCTGAACCGGCTCTGACGGAGACAGATGCGGTCGCCGTCGCTGAGCCTGCAGTGAATAGTGCACAGCGGCGGCCAGGTAGTTCGGCCGGCCCCAGCTCATGAACGCGCGAATCGCCATAGCTGCGATACTGGCGACAGTCGGCGTGTTGCTAGGCGGCTTCGTAGATTCCAGGCGCCGATGCATGCGTCGATTGTCAGACACATCATGATAATTCCGCCTGAAGGTCGGTTGCTGGCTCGTCAATCCTGCTTGGCCATGTAAGTCTGTGATACGCAGCGCCGAGAGCTTGTTAAGAATGCACAAAAGGCGCACCACTTGGGTGCGCCTTTTGTGTCAAACAACCGATTCACAACGTCTACATCTCCGGCAGTGGCTTAATTCCAGCCATTGCGCCGGCACCCGCCGGCACCCCAGCCTTGCCTGGACGGAAGTCTTCATCCTCGTCACCGGCGGCGAGGATTTCTTCCATCGTGGGCTCGGGCGGTTCCTCAACAACTGGAGCCGGAACCGAAACACCTTCGATGTCCACTTCCTGGTAACGGTACACGCCCGTTCCCGCCGGGATCAAGTGACCGATGATGATGTTCTCCTTCAGGCCCATGAGATCGTCCTTGGCACCGCGGATAGCTGCATCCGTCAACACTCTGGTCGTCTCCTGGAACGAAGCTGCTGAGATGAACGACTGCGTCGTGAGCGACGCCTTCGTGATTCCGAGGAGCAGAGGCTCCGACGTGGCCGGCTTCTTACCCTTCTTCTCAGCGCGCGCATTGGTGTCGCGGAAGATCGTCCGGTCAACGTGCTCGGCCTCGAGATATTCCGTCTCCCCGGAATCGAGTACGCGTTCCTTCTGAAGCATCTGCCGCACGATCACGCCAATGTGCTTGTCGTTGATCTTCACGCCCTGCAGGCGATACACTTCCTGCACTTCGTTGAGCAGATATTCCTGCACCGCGCGTGGTCCCTTGATCCGCAAAATGTCATGCGGATTGACGGGGCCCTCGGACAGACGATCACCGGCACGCACTCGGTCGCCCTCGTGCACGCGTAGATGCTTGCCCGATGCTACTTCGTACACCTGTGCTTCGACCGTATCGTCCGCAACCAGAACGCCGGCTTCGACACGCATTGGCTGCACGAAGATCTCGCGCTTGCCGCGCTTGATGTCTCCAAAGCGAACAACCCCATCAATCTCGGAGATGGTCGCAGGGTCCTTTGGCCTGCGGGCTTCGAACAACTCTGCGACACGCGGCAGACCGCCGGTGATGTCGCGGGTCTTGTATGCTTCGCGGCTGATCTTCGCGATGATGGTACCTGGCGTTACCAGGTCGCCATCATTGATGATCAACTGCGCGCCAACCGGGATGACGAAGTCACGCACACGCTGATCCTTTCCGCTTTCAGCGTTCCAGATCTCGATGTGTGGATGCAACTTCTTCTCGCGGTCGTCGATTACAACTCGCTGACGGAGACCGGTTAGCTCATCGAGCTCCTCGGATACCGACTCTTCCTCGACGAGATCAACGAATCTCACAGCACCCTTGACGTCGGCGATGATTGGCGTGGTGTACGGATCCCAGGTAAAGATCACCTGCTCCTTCTTCACGTCGTCACCGTCCTTCACCATCATCGTCGCACCGAGCGGCACCTGCAGGCGTGCACCGACACCAGTCGAGCGATCGCCCGAAGCGCGGATCGTGAGCTCACCTTCGTACGAGGTGACGATCTTGCCGCCCTCGGTGTTGGTGACGGTAACCAGGCGATCACTGTATTCGATCACGCCGGCCACCTTGCTCTTGCGTGCTGTCTGCTCTGCGATACGTGCAGCAGTTCCACCAATGTGGAACGTGCGCAGCGTGAGCTGCGTGCCCGGCTCGCCGATGGATTGCGCCGCGATGATACCGACTGCCTCGCCCTTGTCCACCATACCCATGGTGGCCAGGTTGCGGCCGTAGCACATCTGACACAGTCCGTGCTTCGCTTCACACGTGAGTACCGAGCGAATCTTGACCGTCTCCAGTCCGGAATCCTCGATCGCACGCGCCATTTCTTCGCTGATGAGCTGGCCAGCCTCGACCAGAAGCGTTGGGCGATTGCTCGCATCGCGCTCCTGCGGATCGAACACATCGTCAGATGCTACAGTTCCGACAATGCGTTCCGACAACGGCTCGATGACGTCCTCGCCTTCCTTCAGCGCGCCGACTTCGAGTCCGTGGACAGTTCCGCAATCCTCTTCCGTGATCGTCACATCCTGTGCGACGTCAACGAGACGACGCGTGAGGTATCCTGCGTCGGCCGTCTTAAGCGCCGTATCCGCCAGACCCTTACGAGCGCCGTGCGTGGAGATGAAGTACTCCAGCACCGACAGTCCTTCGCGGAAGTTGGACTTGATCGGGCTCTCGATGATCTCGCCAATTCCACCTGTCAGCTTCTTCTGTGGCTTCGCCATCAGTCCGCGCATTCCGGCGAGCTGACGGATCTGATCGCGTGATCCACGCGATCCTGAATCGAACATCATGAACACAGGGTTGAAACCCTGATGTGATTCGCGCATCGCCTTAACCATGGCGTCCGCGACATCGTTGTTCGCGTGCGTCCAGGTATCGATGACCTTATTGTAGCGCTCGCCGTTCGTGATGTTACCAGTCTGATACGCGCGCTCAAACCGCTCAACGCGCTGCTCCGCCTCGTGAAGGATTGTCTCCTTCTCAGCGGGAATGTGCAGATCCTCGATACCGATCGACACACCACCGCGTGTTGCGTTGCGGAAACCGAACTCCTTCAGACGATCGAGCAAAAGCACCGTAGCGCTCAACCCGGCCTGACGGTAAGACTGGAAGACCAGCTCGCCAAGTGCCTTCTTCTTCATGTCCTTATTGAGGAAGCCAAGCTCCGGCGGCACGATCGCGTTGAACATCGCGCGCCCGGCTGTCGTGTATTCCCAGCGCGCGCCGTCCTTGTCGTCAACCCAATAAAGGATCGGCGTGCTGTAACCCACGCGGCCGCGGAACATCGCCATCTCGACTTCGGCGATGTCCGAGAATGTCTTCGCAGTCTCGCGTATCGACTCAAAGTGTGGCGGCGCCTTTGTCGCGAAGTAACAGCCGAGCACGATGTCCTGGCTGGGCTCTGCAACTGGGCGTCCGTCGGACGGTTTGAGAATGTTGTTGCTCGAAAGCATGAGCAAACGACATTCGAGCTGTGCCTCGAACGAGAGCGGTACGTGTACTGCCATCTGATCGCCGTCGAAGTCCGCGTTGAACGCGGCGCAAACGAGCGGGTGAATACGAATAGCCTTGCCTTCCACCAGCACTGGCTCGAACGCCTGAATGCCGAGTCTGTGCAGCGTCGGCGCACGGTTCAGCATCACCGGATGGTCGCGGATAATCTCCTCGAGGATCTCGTACACCTCGGGCGACTCTTTCTCCACGATCTTCTTAGCGCGCTTCACCGTCTCGGCGATTCCCTTCTCGACGAGTTTATGAATAATGAACGGCTTGAACAGTTCAAGCGCCATCGCCTTGGGTAGACCGCACTGGTGCAGCTTCAGTTCCGGACCAACGACGATGACCGAGCGGCCCGAGTAGTCGACGCGCTTGCCGAGCAGGTTCTGACGGAAGCGGCCCTGCTTGCCCTTGAGCATGTCGGAGAGCGACTTGAGCGGACGCTTGCCACGGCCACGGATCGCCTTGGAGCGGCGACCGTTGTCGAACAACGCGTCCACCGCTTCCTGCAGCATGCGCTTCTCGTTACGCAGAATGACTTCTGGCGCACGGTGAGCGATGAGCTTGACGAGGCGGTTGTTGCGGTTGATGACGCGGCGATACAGATCGTTCAGATCCGACGTCGCGAAGCGGCCGCCGTCCAGTGGAACGAGTGGGCGCAGATCCGGAGGAATAACCGGAACGACGTCCATGATCATCCACTCTGGCTTGTTACGGGGCTCGCCAGTGTCACCGGAATTACGAAATGCGTCAACGATCTTGAGACGCTTCAAAAGCTGCTTCTTGCGGTGCTGCGAATTCTCGTCGACGAGATCGTCGCGCAATGTCGTGGCAAGACTGTCCACGTCGAGACGACGCAGAAGCTCGCGCACAGCCGGCGCACCGATGTCAGCCAGGAACGCGCTGTCGTTCTCTTCGCGCGCCTTGGTCTTGAGTGTGAGGAACTCTTCCTCATCGAGCAATTGATTCGGGCGCACTTCCTGCTGGCCCGGATCGATGACTACGTAGTTCGAGTAGTAGATGACCTTCTCGAGGTCACGCAGCGTGAGGTCAACGAGGTTTCCCATCGGTGACGGGAGCGTCTTGAAGAACCAGATGTGCGCGACGGGTACGGCGAGCTCGATGTGGCCCATGCGCTCGCGACGAACGCGGCTCAGGGTCACCTCGACGCCGCAACGATCGCAGATCACGCCGCGATAGCGGATCCGTTTGTATTTACCACAGTGGCACTCCCAGTCCTTTACCGGACCGAAGATGCGCTCACAGAACAGGCCGTCCTTCTCAGGCTTGAACGATCGATAGTTGATCGTCTCAGGCTTGAGAACTTCGCCCCATGACCACCAGTCGCGAAGGCCGGCCATCGCCAGACGCTCGCGCTCCTTTGGGTCCTTGGGTCCGCGGATCTCCTCAGGTGAGGCGATACGGACCTGGATGTAATCGAACGCCGACGCGCGTGTCTCGCGCGAATTGCGAAAGTCAATCATAGTTTACTCTCCGCTCCCGTTGCCGCTGCTAGTGCTGTCAGCGGCGATGAGGCCGTCACGCTCGGCGTTCATCCGGGCGGCGAACCCGGATTCGTTGGCGCCCATGCGAACATGGATGCCAAGCGCCTTCAGCTCCTGCACGAGTACGTTGAACGACTCTGGCGTTCCCGGCTCCGGCAGATTCTGTCCCTTCACAATTGCTTCGTAAACCTTGCTTCGACCGTTCACGTCGTCTGACTTGACAGTGAGGATCTCCTGCAACGTGTGCGCGGCTCCGTATGCTTCGAGCGCCCACACTTCCATCTCTCCGAAACGCTGGCCGCCGAACTGCGCCTTACCGGCGAGTGGCTGCTGAGTGACCAACGAGTACGGCCCGATGCTGCGTGCGTGAATCTTGTCATCGACAAGGTGCGACAGCTTGAGCATGTAGATCGTTCCAACTGTGACAGGCGAATTGAACGTCTCACCGCTACGTCCATCACGCAGTCTGACCTTTCCACCAGGTGTGATGCCAGCGAGACGGATAAGCTCCGTCGCCGCGGCATCCACATCGAAGTCCTTCGACTCCAGCGCAGTTGCGAGCGCTGGTAGCTCCTGGCTGCGGAGCAACGACGGCGAACCTGCCGCGCGCTGCTTCTCGATTCCCTTGAGCTGGCCTTCGAACGATGCGCGATGTGAGGTCGTGTACTCCTCGTCCTCCATCGCGGCCTTGTGGAACGTGAGCGAAGTATCCAACTCCAGCTCTTCGCGCGCTACCAGATCGCGCGTTGCCGTCACCAGGAAGTCGCGCGCGCGGGCGAAGATTGCCTTCGTTCCCGCGTTGCGCCCCTTCGCTCCAAGATCGTTGAGTGTTGCGTCCGAGAGCAGCTCCGTGCGGAGCGTGACCTCTGATGCCTTTGGTCTGATGTCAGTGAGGAGAGCACGGATTTCTTCATCAGTCATCTTGAACCCCGTACCACCCAACTGCAGCGCATCGCGTACCCACGTGAGCGCGGCAAGCTTCAACAGCATGCCGATCTCGCGCTCGTTCGCGCCCTGGAACACCGGCGTCTTGGCGTAGAAGCCGAGCAACTTCGCGGCCCACCCGAGGTGGGTCTCGAGAATCTGTCCGACGTTCATACGGCTCGGAACACCGAGCGGGTTCAGAACGATGTCAACTGGCCGTCCGTCGGGGAGGAACGGCATGTCCTCCTCAGGAACGATGCGAGCAACGATACCCTTGTTGCCGTGTCGTCCGGCCATCTTGTCGCCGACCGAGATCTTACGCTTCTCGGCCATGTAAACCTTCACGAGCTGGATCACACCGGGCGGCAGCTCATCTGGCTGCAACACCCGGTCGATCCGCTCTTCTGCCTTCTCTTCGATCTTCGCCTTCTCATCATTTGCGGCGTCGATGATGACGCGCATACGCTCATTGACATCCTTGTCTTCGACACGGAAAGTCTTGAGATCGAGTGTTGCAAAGTTGAGTTCATCGAGCATTTGCGATGTGAGACGCGTTCCCTGCGGAATCGCTTCTTCCACCGTGCCGGACTTGAGAGCGAGTGCGATAATCTGGCCCTCGAGGAAGTCCAACAATTCGCCGTCACGAACCGCGTTGACGCGAATCTTCTCGAGGCCTTCAACGCGCCGGATCTCTCCAATGCGCTCGCCGCGATCCTTCTCGACCACCTGGTCCTCGACGCGCGAGAATATCTTGACGTCGATCACGACGCCTTCCATTCCCGGCGGCACCTTGAGCGACGAATCCTTCACGTCCTTCGCTTTCTCACCGAATATGGCGGTAAGCAGCTTCTCTTCAGGCGAGAGTTCCGTCTCGCCCTTCGGTGTGATCTTGCCAACGAGGATGTCGCCTGGCTTGACGTGCGCGCCAATACGAACGATTCCGCGTTCGTCGAGGTCCGTGAGTGCTTCCTCGGCGACGTTCGGAATTTCCTTCGTTATCTCTTCCTGCCCACGCTTGGTGTCGCGTACATGTAGCTCGAGCTCCTGGATGTGGATCGACGAATAGACGTCGTCCTTGACCAGACGCTCGCTCAGCACGATAGCATCTTCGAAATTGTGACCGTACCACGGCATGAACGCCACCGTGACATTCGCGCCGAGAGCCAGCTGGCCTTGTTCTGTCGACGCACCGTCTGCGAGTACGTCGCCGGCGTTGACCTTCTGTCCACGATGCACCAGCGGTCGCTGGTTGATGGCCGTGTCCTGGTTCGTACGCCAGTACTTCTTGATCTTGTAGCGGTCATGCTGAGTCAGCCGCGCGAGTGGACGATCGCTCTTCGCCTTTTCCTTCGCATCATCAGCGTCGACGACTATCTCGTCGGCCGTCACGCTCGAGACGATACCCGAGCGAAGCGCGATCACAACTGCGCCTGAATCGCGCGCGACCTTCTCCTCGAGTCCAGTTCCGCACATCGGCGTACGTGGATTGAGCAAAGGGACCGCTTGGCGTTGCATGTTCGAGCCCATCAACGCGCGGTTGGCGTCGTCGTGCTCGAGGAACGGGATGAGCGCCGCCGCGATCGAGACTAGCTGCTCCGGCGCGACGTCCATGTAATCAATGCGATCCGGCGCCGAGAGTGGCACGTCGCCACCCTGACGGCAAAGCACCAGCTCTTCCTCGAACGTGGCGTCCGGGTTGAGCGCAGCATTTGCCTGCGCGATGATCGCTCCTTCTTCACGATTGGCATCGAGCCACGCGATCTCCTTCGTGACCTTGCCATTCTTCACTATGTAATACGGCGTCTCGATGAAACCGAGGTCGTTCACACGCGCGAACGTGGCTAGCGACGTGATGAGTCCGATGTTCGGACCTTCGGGCGTCTCGATTGGGCACATGCGACCGTACTGCGAGTAGTGCACGTCGCGCACTTCAAAGCCTGCGCGCTCGCGTGTAAGACCACCCGGTCCAAGCGCCGACAGACGACGCTTGTGCGTCAGCTCGGCGAGCGGATTGGTCTGGTCCATGAACTGCGAAAGCTGCGACGAGCCGAAGAACGCCTGAATAACCGCCGAAACGGTTCGTGCGTTAACGAGATCGTCGAGCGAGATCTTTTCCGGATCGGTATTGATCGACATGCGCTCCTTGACTAGGCGCGCCATGCGTGAGAGACCAACACTGAACTGGTTTGCGATTAGCTCACCAACCGACCGGATGCGACGGTTGCCGAGGTGATCGATATCATCCACGTCGCCCCGTCCCTCGTGCAGCTCGATGAGGTAGCGGATGATGGCGACGAAATCTTCCTTCGTTAGCACCGTCTCGCCCGCGGGGCGATTGGTGTTCAGGCGTTGATTGATCTTGTAGCGTCCGACGCGGCCGAGGTCATAGCGCTTCGGAGAGAAGAAGAGACGGTTGAGCGCGTCGCGCGCCGTCTCGCGGTTAGGCGCATCGCCCGGCCGGAGCAACGAGTAGATCTGCTTGAGCGCAAATTCCTCGCCTTCGTCGGCTGATACGCCGCGTGCCTTCTTCGTTTCCTTGTCGACGATGTTGGCTGTCGGATCCTTGAGCAGCGTGTTGCGAATGAGAGTGGACTCGGCGCGGCCCGACGGGACGAACACGTAGACTTTCCCGATCTCGGCTTCACGCAGCTTCTTGACAATTGCATCGGTGAGCTGAGCGCCTGCATCGACGATCACTTCACCGGTCTTGTTATCGACCACATCGACCGCGATGGTGCGGCGCGACGGGCGCTCGCCGCGCTCGGCGGCATCCATCTCGTCGCGGACGTCAACCAGCGTGTACGACGCGAACACCTTCACCGTTTCGATGTTGAGGCGGCGCAGGCGATTGAATACTTCTTCTGTAAGCTCGTCGCCTTCCTTGACGAGCAGCTCCGACTCATCACGCTCGCGCTGTGCGCGGGCCTTCTTCGTCTTGAGCTTTGGCGCCTCGGGATCGACTGCTTCACCGGCGAGATTGATATCTTCGGCGATGATCGCACCGATCACTTCACGAAGATCCATGCGTGTCTCACGCTTCTTCACGAGATCGAGCTCGCGAATGGCGAAGAACAGGCGCAGGATATCCGAATTGGAGCCGTATCCGAGCGCGCGCAGAAGCGCGGTGGCCGGGAACTTCTTCTTCTTGTCGATGTGGACGTAGATCACGTCATGGATGTCCACGGTGAACTCGACCCACGACCCGCGGAACGGAATGATGCGCGCGGAGATTAGACGCTGTCCGTTAGGATGCGTCGACTCCTCGAACACCACACCGGGCGAGCGGTGTAGCTGACTTACAATGACGCGCTCGGCGCCATTGATGACGAAAGTTCCGAGCGAAGTCAGTAACGGCAATTCGCCGAGGTAGACCTCCTTCTCGATGATGTTCTTGGGGCGCTTGCCGTCGGCAGTCTCCTCGAACACCACTAGCTGCAGCGTCGCCTTGAGCGGCGCGCTGTAGGTCATGTCGCGCTCGATGCACTCCGCTACGGAGTACTTCGGCTCGCCGACCGTGTAGCTCTTGAAGTCCAGCGAGAAATTCTCGTGGACGTCGGTGATGGGGAAGAGATCCTTGAAGACGCGTTCCAGACCGAGGTCTTCACGCTCGTGCACGGCCGCGTCGCGCTGTAACAGCGACTGAAAGGCCTGCACTTGGATATCCAGGAGATGGGGCATTTCCATGCCTGTCTCCAACTTCGAGAACGATATTTGCTTCAATTTTTCTAGCATACACTCACCTTTGGGCGCAGGCGCAAACAGCTCCAGCCCGGACACCGCGATTTTTTTCGCGGCGTCCGGGTAGGAGCACTAGGGAACTACAGGACCTTCAGTTGTGATGGTTACTTCACCTCTACAACCGCACCCTGCTCTTCCAACTTGGCCTTCATTGTGGCTGCCTCTTCCTTTGTCACCCCGGCCTTTACAGCCTGGGGGGCGCCATCAACGAGGTCCTTTGCTTCCTTGAGGCCAAGACCGGTCAGCTCGCGCACGACCTTGATGACCTGAATCTTCTTCGCGCCTGCTTCCTTGAGGTTGACCGTGAACTCGGTCTGCTCTTCGGCGGCCGGAGCAGCAGCGCCACCGGCGCCACCTGCTGCTGGTGCGGCGCCAACCGGGGCGGCCGCAATCGTAACATTGAACTTCGTCTTGAATTCTTCGACGAGCTCGGACAGCTCGAGAACGGTCATGTTCCCGATCGCTTCGAGGATATCGTCTTTGCTGAGTGAGGTAGCGTTAGCCATTGTAGTAAATCTCCGTGGTGTGTTAGGCGCCTTCGCGCTGAGTCTTGAGCGCATCGAGCGCCCCTGCGAACATGTACAACAGTCCGTTCATGGCACCAACGAAGGATGCCATAGGGGACATAAGGCCGGCTCCGAGTTCAGCCAGCAATTGCTCCCGCGAGGGGAGTGATGCGAGTTGCGTTACCTGCACCGCCTGGATTGCGCGGCCGTCGAGCAGTCCGCCCTTGACTTCGGGCTTCTGGTCGTTCTCCTTGGCGAAATCTATGAGGACCTTGGCCGCCGCAACGGCGTCCTTGCCTACCACGATTCCTGTCGGTCCGCGCAGCCGCTGGCCAGCGAGACCGCTCTCGTTCACGGCGCGCAGTGCGAGCGTGTTCTTGATCACGACGTATTCCACGCCCGCACGACGCAGACGCCGGCGCAGCTCGGTCATGCGCTTCACGTTGAGGCCAGTGAAGTCGGTGTAGTACACCGCGGATGCGCCCTTGATCTTATCTGTAAGCTCGGTGACGAGCTGTTCTTTATCGGTTCTCTTCATGATGTCTCCTAGCGGTACGGCGTGGTGTCTACGGTGACGCCAGGTCCCATGGTGCTGGAGACCGCAACGTTCCGCACATACACGCCCTTTGCCGCAGCCGGCTTGGAGCGAACTATCTGTTCCATGAAAGCCGCGAAGTTCGTCTGCAATGCGTCGAGCCCGAAGGAGACCTTCCCAATCGCTGCATGCACGTTTCCGCCCTTGTCGACGCGGAATTCGATCTTACCAGCCTTCACTTCCTTCACAGCGCGTCCCACGTCGAATG
This sequence comes from Gemmatimonadota bacterium, assembly GCA_041691775.1. Classification (GTDB taxonomy): domain Bacteria; phylum Gemmatimonadota; class Gemmatimonadetes; order Gemmatimonadales; family Gemmatimonadaceae; genus Fen-1247. The sequence goes on along the minus strand of JBEPUB010000020.1, from coordinate 2,144 downwards.
TCACCGTGCCCGCCTTGGGGTTCGGCATCAGTCCACGCGGTCCGAGAATGCGTCCGAGCGCACCGAGCTGCCCCATCTGGTCCGGGGTGGCGATCAGCACGTCGAAGTCGAGCCAGTTGTCCTTGATCTTCTGTAGATATTCAGTGCCGACGAAATCGGCGCCTGCAGCCTCTGCTTCACGCGCCTTGTCACCGATGGCGATGACGAGCACACGTACCGTCTTACCCGTGCCTGCCGGAAGAACCACCGTACCACGCACGATTTGATCGGCGTGCCGCGGATCCACTCCCAGGCGAACAGCGACCTCGACCGTTTCGTCGAACTTCGCGAACGCGCCGCTCTTTACTAGCTCGAGCGCCTTGGCCGACTCATACGCCAGGCCTTCCTGTACGCGCTTGGCGGAGTCTATGAACTTCTTTCCATGCTTGCGCATCAGTCGCGCACCTCGAGACCCATCGAGCGCGCGGCGCCGGCGATCATCGCCATAGCCGACTCGATGGACTCGGTGTTCAGATCGGGCATTTTTAGCTCAGCGATCTTGCGCACCTGTGCCTTTGTGACAGATCCCACTTTGTTGCGATTCGGCGCACCTGAGCCCTTCTCAACACCAGCTTCTCTCTTCAGCAAGAACGCCGCGGGCGGCGTCTTGAGAATGAAGGTGAAGGACTTGTCCGCGTAGATAGTGATCTCAGCCGGAAGAATCGCATCCTGTCCCTGCGTACGAGCGTTGAACTCTTTGCAGAACGACATGATGTTGATTCCCTGCGGTCCGAGAGCGGTACCGACGGGGGGCGCCGGGTTCGCCTTTCCTGCAGGGATCTGCAGCTTGACGAATCCGATGACCTTTTTTGCCATGATACTCCTTAAACGTTTTCACTCACGATCTGCTGCGAGCTTCGAACCCCCACGGTGTGTTTAGAGTCGTTGTGGTATCCGACCATCGCCGCGCATCGAAATTCGATCGCGCCGATCGTAACGGCAGGCCCCTGTGCCTGCCGTATAATGGGCGGCCACGGAGGCCCGCCCCTACCTAATATCCCTTCAGATCCAGATAATCCAACTCGACCGTCGTCGGACGTCCGAACAACGACACCGACACACGGACCTTGCCCTTCTCCGTCAACACCTCTTCAACCGTACCGTTGAAATCCGTGAACGGCCCGGTTGTTATCGCTACTGCCTGACCAATCAGGAATGGAATTTCTTCCTTCGCCGCGACCGTCTCCTCTTCCTCAGCGAGGCCGAGCAGACGGTTCACTTCTTCGGGACGAAGCGCGTGCGGCTCACGATCCTTGTGACCGACGAACTTGATGACGCCCTGAATTCCGTTGATGGTGTGAAGAGTGTCCTGGTTCAGGACCATCTCGACGAGCACGTATCCGGGAAAGATCTTGCGCGCGACGTTGACCTTCTTTCCGTTCTTGATCTCCACTACTTCCTGCGTCGGTACGAGCGCCTGACGGATCACGCGCTGTTCCGGCGGCATCGAATCGCCTTCAATCTTGCGATCGATCAGCGTCCGAACCTTGTTCTCGTGTCCAGACGTGGTCTGGACAGCATACCATCTATAGTCCACGGGTCAGTGTCCCGCGAACAGTGACGGAATTCCACGCACCAAAATCGCTTGGAATACCACGTCGATGATCGCGATTACCGCGCCGATGAAGAGCACGAAGATGATGATCTTGATCGTCATGTCCTTGAGCTGCGCACGGTCAGGCCAGACAACCTTGCGCATCTCCACGATCACTTCATTGTAGAACGTGGCCAGTTCCCGGGTCCAGCGCACAACCGGGTTGACATGAACTTCCCCCGTAGTAACCGCTTCCCGGGCCATCTACTTCGTTTCCTTATGAACCTTATGGCAATCGCAACGCGGGCAGTACTTCTTCCACTCTACGCGCTCGGGGTGCAAGCGACGGTTCTTGGTAGTGAAGTAGTTCCTGTTCTTACAATCGTTGCACGCTAGGATGATCTTATCGCGTGGCATGTTTTAACTCGAGTATTTGAGATCATATCGCAGACGTCTCTGTCTGCGGGTAGTACGGGGCAGGCACGGGGGCCTGCCCTTACAGGTTTTTACTGTAGTATTTTTGCGACGACGCCAGCACCGACTGTGCGGCCACCTTCGCGGATCGCGAACC
>JBEPUB010000019.1:0-43262 GCA_041691775.1 Gemmatimonadota bacterium | reverse complement strand
GAACCACCATTCTCGGATCCAAAGACCGATGTCCTGCCATTGGACGAGGGGGCAGCGATAAACGATAGAGCCTTACAAGCTAGTCTAACCGGTGCGCGGCTTCAACTTCGAGGGCCGTCCGGGTGAGGATGATCTGGCAGCCGGTTGCCCGCTCCAGGGCGTCCTTGTCCGGTTCCGAGTCGAAAATGCCGAACAGGACGGAGCCCGAGCCGGTCATTTCGGCCATGATTGAGCCAGCGGCTCTGAGGGCTGTGATGGAGTCCGCAAGTTGCGGGTGGCTGCGTACGAAGACAGAGCGCGACAGGTCGTTACGCGAGAGCTGGGCTATCCTGTTCCAGTTAACGAGATCGTCAATCGCGAGTTGTCCAAGGCCAAGCCGCTGGCCCCTCATGACATTCTGGTAAACCTCAGGGGTGTTGAGCCCGAAGGCCGGCACGACCAGAGCCACATGTTTTTGCGGAAGTGCGGGCAGCTTGAGCATGCGGTCGCCGTGTCCCCACGCGAGAGCTTTGGGCGCGTCGGTTAGAAGGAAAGGGATGTCGGCACCGAGTTGAACCCCCAGCTCCGCAAGCTCTGCTTCAACCCGCGTTCTGGGCGACATCGCGTTCAGGGCGAGCAAAGTCGCGGCCGCATCGGCACTTCCGCCGCCCAGCCCGCCGCGTGCTGGAATCCGCTTCGCAATCTCGATCTTGAAACCAGTCGGCCAGTCGAGTGTTCCGCAATAGAGCTGCGCGGCGCGGTACGCGAGATTCTCATGGGCGGGACCAACGTCCTCGCTGCATGTGATCGTTCGCTCACCCGCTGGCGCCAACGTTACCACAACGTCGTCAGAAAGCTCGATCCGGTGAAAGAGCGTCTCGATGCTGTGATAGCCACTGTCCTCTCTCGCCATCACGTGCAGCCAGAGATTCAGCTTGGCTTGCGCGCGCACCGCAACGCACGTGGTCACGCGGCGTTCTGCTGTGCTTGCAGCTCTTTCAGATTGAGGTTCAGCCGCGCGGCGTAAATCGCGCCGAAAATCGTTATCGGGAGGAACGAGAGAATGTGGAATCCAAGCGCCCAGCTTGTGGCGAGCGACGGCGTCACCGCGTAGATCGCGAGCCCAAGTACCGCGACCTTCTCGAACACGCCGAAGTATCCCGGCGCGGCAGGCACCGCGACTCCGAGCGCGACCATCGCCTGCAACAACAGCGCAGCGGAGAATGGAACATGAATACCAACGGCGATCATCGCTATCCACCAGCCCAGCGCATTCATCAGCCAGTGCGCGACGGTCCAGCCCATTACGGCGGCGAAATGTTTGGGGCTGCGCAATACGCTGAGCCCTTTGCTGAAGGTGAGCAACGCCGCTTTGCCGCGCTCCTCGATTTTGGGCGACAGTCTGCGTGCGAATAACTCGAACAGCCGAATGAGTTGCGCGGGGAAGAAGACCAATGCGTACAGCACTACAACGGCGCCCCCAACGAGGGCGGCGCCAGCAATCGCCCAACTCACAATGGATTGTCCACCAACATGCACACCGGCCGGAAACTGCGGATCCAACACTGAAAGAAATGCGAGCAGCAGCAACACTATCGCGTCGAATACCCGGTCAACCGCGAGCGATGCGATAGATGTCGAGAATGGTACTGGCGTCTCGCGCGTGAGCACGTATGCTCGCGCAACCTCGCCCGCGCGAGCTGGGACTACGTTGTTCACCATCATACCGATCGCGGTCGCGCGCCACAACGGACCGAATGGAAGCTTGGGATAGATGGGATCCAGAATTGTGCGCCAACGGCGCGCGCGCAACGGAAAGATCAGTGTCGAACAAACGGTCGCGATTGCGAACAGCCAGGGATTGGCCTGCGATAGCTCGTGAACGACCGTTGCAAGACTGACTTCCCGAAGTACCCACCACAACAGCACGGCGCTTATCGCAATGCCGAGTAGCGCGCGGAAATGTTTTTTCACCGTGTTCGGTCGAAGGGTACGTGCTGCTGAATGGGGGGGAAGCGCTTCGAGATGATCAGAGCGTGCTTAGCGTTCTTGGCGTTCTTTGCGTTCTTGGCGTTCCTGCTTTCGCCGGCAATCGGAAAATCATGGTTCGCGGGCGATGTCCATTGCCGTCCGTACTTCGCTGACAGCGGCCGAGAGTCCCATAAAGATGGCGCGACTGACAATCGAGTGCCCGATGTTCAGCTCTTCGATTTCCGGGATTGCGGCTACGGGTCCAAGGTTGGCCGCGGTCAGGCCATGGCCGGCATGAACAGCAAGTCCCAGCTCAGCGGCGAGCCGGGACGCCTCGCGAAGCGCGGCGATGGGTGCCGGGTCGTCGGGATTGTTCGCGAACTCTCCCGTGTGGAGCTCGATCGCCTCCGCCCCCAGTTTTTGTGACATGTGTACCGCCGCGAGGTCAGGTCCGATGAACAGGCTGGTCCGGATCCCGGCCGCTCGGAGTGCAGTCACGGCACGCTCGACGCGCGCAGCCTGGGCAACCACGTCGAGGCCGCCTTCGGTCGTGACCTCCTCCCGACGCTCTGGGACCAGCGTAACCTGGTCAGGGCGCACGGCCACTGCGATGGCGACCATCTCGTCGGTGCAGGCCAGCTCGAGGTTGAAGTAGGTGCGAACCGTCGCGCGCAACGCCTGGACGTCGGCATCCTGAATGTGGCGACGGTCTTCCCTCAGGTGCGCTGTAATTCCGTCCACGCCCACGGCCTCGCATAACAGAGCGGCTTCGACCGGGTCGGGCTCCACCCCGCGCCGCGCCTGACGGAGCGTCGCAACGTGGTCGATGTTCACATAGAGTCGTTGGTAGCTTGCTCGCATATTCGGCCGGAGTATAACTTCATCAACATGAAGAAGTTACTGCTCGCAATCGTGCTGGTGGGATCTGCCGCGTGTGCTTCCGCGCCTCACTCCCCGTCCGGTGTTGACATGACGCCGGGCGCCAAGACTTCGGTGGGCGCGGTGGAGCGGTTCTTCGCCGCCGTTCATGCGCAGGACCTGCAGGCGATGTCGCAGGTCTGGGGCACCTCCAAGGGGCCGGCACGGGACAACATGGAGCGCGCCGAGCTCGAGAAGCGCGAGGTGATCCTGCAGTGCTACTTCAATTCAGACAGCTTCAGGGTCCTCAATGAGAGTCCGACCTCAGAGATTCGACGGATGGTCCGCGTCGAGCTCGAGCGTGGCGGCCGCACCCGATCACCCGTCATTTACACGGTGCGGGGTCCGAACGACCGCTGGTACGTCGAGAACCTGGACATTGCGGCGGTCAAGGATTTTTGCGCAATGGCGCCCGCAAACCCAGGTAGTAACTAGCGGTTTAGCGTTACTCCGAAATCTCAATTAGCACCCCACCCGTGGATTTGGGATGGAGAAACGCGATTCGCTTCCCCTCGGCGCCAACCCGCGGCTGCTGATCGATAAGCTCGACGCCGGCAGTCCGGCATCTTTCCATTGCGATGTCGATATCCGATACCGCAATACAAATGTGATGTATTCCTGCTCCCCTTTTCGCCAGATATTTGCCGATCGGAGTATCTGGCGCCGCCGGTTCCAGTAGTTCGATCAGCGATTCACCGCTCTGCACTGCGGCGATGTGAGCGCCGTCGGAATCGGACATCTGAACTTCCGACATGCCAAGTACGTCGCGAAAAAAGGGCAGAATGGCTGACAGCGATTCGACCGCGATTCCCACGTGGGCGATGTGAGCGGGTCTCCCCGATGATGTGTTGGCCTCGGCGGTCTTGCTCATTGCTCGGGTCATTAGATTAGAAAGTGAGCACGTGAACAGTATTGCACTCACGACAAGCGGCATGGTTGCCGCGGAGAAAGATACGATGTCGAATTCTGTGGAGCTTACGGACGCCACCTTCTCAACTGAAATCGAGAAGCACGACGGCCTCGCGGTGGTTGACTTCTGGGCTCCCTGGTGTGGACCGTGCCGCATGGTCGGGCCGCTCCTCGACGAGCTAGCTACCGAGTACGCCGGAAAGGCGAAGGTAGCAAAGGTGGATGTCGATCAGAATCAGAGCCTGGCCCAGCGCTTCGGCGTTCGGTCGATCCCTCTGATCCTCTTCTTCAAGGACGGAAAAGTTGTGGATCAGGTGCTCGGAGCTGTTCCGAAGGCCCAGCTCGCCGCCAAGTTCCAGCAGCACGCGGCGTAACTACCTCACAACGCTAACGCGTTGTCGCCCAGTGGTACCAGGGGCGTTCATTCAGTCTGTCGTGACTTGCTCACGCTGACCGGATGAGCGCCCCTTCTTCGTCCGATCCGGCGTCGCCGCTTCCGGGCTCGCTGTTCGTCGTCGCTACCCCAATCGGGAATCTTGGCGACATCACGTTCCGCGCTGTTGAAGTGCTGAAGTCTGTGAGTCTGGTGGTCGCGGAGGACACCCGACATTCGCGCACGCTGCTGACGCATCTCGGAATTACAACGCCGATGACTGCGTACCACGAGCACAACGAAGCGCGCGAATCTCCGCGTCTTGTGAAGCGTCTGTTGGCCGGTGAGTCGATTGCGTTGATCTCCGACGCCGGAACGCCATTGCTTTCAGATCCCGGCGCGCGACTCGTCGCGGCGGCACTGGAAGCTGAGCTACGTGTGATCCCGATCCCGGGTGCGTCAGCGCTACTCGCTGCGTTGGTCGCGTCGGGGATCTCAGCGGACCAATTCACGTTCCTCGGTTTCCTTCCGCGCAAGGGAGGCGAACGCGAGTCAATGTTGCGCGCGATAACACGATCTCCGTTCACCACAGTCATATACGAATCGCCGCAACGCGCTTCGGCGACGCTGGCGGATCTGGTCGAGGCCGGTTGTGGCGAGCGGGCTGCCGCACTGGCGCGCGAGCTGACCAAACACTTTGAAGACATTCGCCGCGGCACCGTCGCGTCACTCCATGCAGGAACGTTGGATGGTGTGCGCGGAGAGATCGTGCTGGTGATCGCCGGCGCGAGCGAACGAGCGCCGACCGAAACCGAAGCGCGCGACACAGTCTCGAAGATGCGATCCGAGGGAGCGTCGTCACGGGACATAATCGAGCGTCTTACCGACGAGCTTGGTGTCCCAAGAAACGTCGCGTACAAGCTTGCGCACTCCCCGCCGGATTCCACGCCAGCTGGTTAAGTTCCCTGGGTGTTGGCAAACCCGAAAATAAGCCGATGATCGCCCCGCTAGACCTAGTCGCCGCGGCGACGAGGATGGTGCTGGACGATTACGCCGCCGAAGAGACGCCACCGCACGCCACCGAGCACGTCACCGAGCACGTCACTGAGCACCTTCGGGAGCTGCGTGCGCTCGATCCGGTCGCGGTCTCTGCGGACCTCGGCCCGGATGGGCCGATTGCCCGCGCAATGGAACGGTTCGAGGATCGTCCAACGCAACGCGCGATGGCGCACGCGGTGGTGGACCTCTATAACTCGGGTGGCGTTGGTTTGCTCGAGGCGGGCACGGGCGTTGGGAAGTCGCTGGGCTATCTAGTTCCAGCGTTGCGCTGGGCCGCGGCCAATGGTGAGCGCACTGTCGTCTCGACCAACACGATCAATCTGCAAGAACAGCTCGTAAGAAAGGATCTTCCGTTTCTGCGAGACGCTCTCGCTTCGGAGCAGAGCGTTCGGTTCGCGCTACTCAAGGGTTGGCGCAACTATCTGTGCAAGCTGCGGCTCGCGCAGGCGACTTTGCTCGGCCCCACGCTCGTTGATGATGACGCAGGCGAAGCACTGGAAGAGATTCGTGCATGGAGCGAGACGACCGAGGACGGATCGCTCAGTGATCTCGCCACCCCGCCGCGCGGCGAGGTTTGGGATGAAGTCGCTGCCGAGCCGGATCTCTGCACGCGCAACGCGTGCCCGCACTTCCAGGACTGTTTCCTGTTCAAGGCGCGGCGAGAGGCTGCGCAGGCGGATGTTGTGGTCGTGAACCATCATCTGCTGATGTCGGATGTCGCGGTGCGGCGCGCCGCTGGCAACTGGGACGATGCAGCGGTGATTCCTCCGTACACAAGATTGGTTATCGACGAAGGGCATCACCTCGAGGACGCTGCGTCCGCTCACCTCGGCGTCACGACATCGCGTCGCGCGTTGCAACGATTGTTCGGTAGACTTGATCGCCGAGGGCGGGGACTCGTGAACACTTTGGTCGAGCGACTGTCAGCGTCACGCGATCTGCTCGGTACCGCGAGTCTCGATGTAGTCACGCAACGCATTGTGCCGGCGGTGCGCGCGTCGCGTGAGAAGAGCGAACTGTTGTTCGATCTTCTGCTAGCCGTCCTTCACACGGGCTCGACGCCTGTGATGCGCATGGCTGATGACTTTGCTGTGCATCCGGTCTGGAAAGGCGGCCTTCACATCGCGTTGACGGATTTGTTGCGCGAGCTGCGCGTACTTGGCGACAGCCTTACACTGGTTGGCGACAGACTGCAGGGTGGCGGACAGCGCGACGATACGTTGCTGATGCTGGTGAACGAGCTACGCGCTGTCGCGCGCAGGCTGGACGCGTCGGCGGAGGGATTGATGCTCGCGCTGCGGCCGCCGGCTACTGCTGAGCCGATGGTGCGCTGGCTCGAGATCAAGGGACGGGAAGGGAACGTTGCGGTGACGGCCGTCCCCCTCGATCTCGCGCCGATTCTGCGCGACGATCTCTTCACGAGAGTGAAGACAGCAGTGGTCACGAGTGCAACGCTCGGTACGGAGGGCGACTTCGCGTTTGTGGCCCGGCGATTCGGGTTGGATGGTGGTGGCGCAATAACGCCCATCACCGCGGCGTTCGCCTCGCCATTTGACTATCAGTCTCAGGCGTTGATGATTGTGCCCACGGATATACCGGCGCCGAATGAAGACGCCGCTTCGCACTTCAACGCGGTAGTGCGAATTGTCGCAGGTGTTGCGCGTGCCTCGCGGGGCGGAATGTTCGTCCTGTTCACGAGTCATCGCGACGTGCGTGCGGCGGCAGAGTCACTGCGCAACAGCGGATTGGCGGACGAGTACACGTTGCTCGTGCACGGTGAGGACGGACGGGATGCGCTGCTCGCGCGCTTTCGGACATCCGGCAATGCGATACTGCTGGGCACATCATCGTATTGGGAAGGCGTGGATGTGCCGGGATCCGCGTTGCGCGCGCTGGTGATTGCGCGCCTGCCGTTCCGCGTTCCTTCGGAGCCGGTAACGGCTGCGCAGTGCGAGGCGATAACGGCGCGCGGCGGAGACGCGTTTGCTGAATACATGCTGCCCCATGCGTCTCTTCGACTCAAACAGGGATTCGGCCGGCTCATACGCACGGCTAGTGATCGCGGCGCCATCGTTATAGCCGACCCACGCGTAATCACCAAGAGATACGGTCGCGAGCTATTGCGTGACCTGCCTCCCGCCAGGCGCATGAGTGGAGCGTGGAGTGCGCTTGAGCGTCAACTTGAACGCTTTTACGGCATGTCCTGACCGGCATGAATTCAAATGACTGATAGACCCGGAAAGATCGTCTGCGTAGGCCGCAACTACTCCGAGCACGCCAAGGAACTCGGAAACGAAGTCCCCAAGGAGCCGTTGCTCTTCCTCAAGCCGCCGTCCAGCGTGGTTCGCGGAGGCGAGGCGATAGTTCTTCCGCCCCAGTCGCATCAGGTGGAATACGAAGGGGAAATCGGCGTCGTCATCGGGGCTCGGCTGTCGCACGCCGACCCAGTGGCGGCATCAGCCGCGGTGCGGGGAATCTGCGCCTTGAACGACGTGACGGCTCGCGACCTCCAGAAGAGCGACGGCCAGTGGACCCGCGCCAAGGGCTTCGACACCTTCTGCGCGATCGGGCCCGAATCTCCAGCCCCGGCGGATCTCAAAACATTGATGGTACTAACCCGGGTGAACGGTGTAGAACGCCAACGCGGTGCGGCAAGCGACATGGTATTCTCGATTCCGGAGCTACTGTCTTATATATCGGGAATCATGACGCTAGAAGCAGGCGATGTCGTAGCGACCGGAACACCTGCCGGTGTCGGAAAGCTTGCGGCTGGCGATGTGGTGGAAGTCGAGATTCCCGGATTCAGTAGAGTAAGCAACCCTGTCACCATCCCCGTCTAAGTGCCTCCGTACAACGAACGAATTAGCAACCTGCCGCCGTATCCGCTCGCGCACATTCCACGGAAGAAGCGCGAGCTTATCGCGCGCGGCGTCGATCTCATCGATCTGGGCGCGGGCGACGCCATACTCCCGCCGCCGGAAGCGGCGCTCGAGCGTATGGAGCGCGCGATCCGTGAGCCAGCGATGGGCCGATATGGATTCGAGCTGGGATTGATGGAATACCGTGAAGCGATAGTACGCTTCATGAAGAAGCGTTTCGGGGTCACGTTCGACCCGCTTACCGAAGTGGTTCCGCTAATCGGATCCAAGGAGGGGCTCGCGCATCTCGCGTTCGCCTATCTCGATCGCGGCGACTACGCGATCATGCCGGAGCCGGGTTACAACGCGTACATGGGCGGGACGATTCTCTCGAACGGGACCCCATACCGTTACGAGCTGCGCGCCGACAACAATTTTCTGGTCGATCTCGACGAAGTACCGTCGGAAGTGCTGGCGCACACCAAGATTCTCTATCTCAACTATCCCGGCAATCCTACCGCTGCGATCGCACCCATCGAGTATCTCGAGCGTGTGGTAGAGCAGTGCAAGGAGCACGACATTGTACTCGTGTACGACAACGCGTACTCTGAAGTGGCGTACGATGGGTACGTCCCGCCCAGCATCTTTGAAATCGAAGGTGCACGCGACGTCGGGCTCGAGTTCCATTCCATGTCGAAAACATTCAACATGACTGGATGGCGCTGTGGCTGGGCATGCGGAAAGCCGGAGCTGGTGCACGCGCTCGCAACCGTGAAGTCGTTCATCGACACGGGATCGTTTCTCGCGGTTCAGGCTGCTGCGGCGGCGGCGCTCGACGTGCACGACGAATTCGTTCCAAAGAACATGGCGATCTTTACTGAGCGAAGAGACGCTGCAGTTGCCGCGTTTCGTGATAACGGTTTCACGTGCGAAGTACCGAAGGCCGCGATGTATCTCTGGATTCCGCTGCCGCCGCACATACCGAGCAAAGTGTTCGCCGACAAGCTGATGGAGGAGGGTGTCGTCGTGATGGCTGGTGCCGCCTTTGGGCAGGGCGGAGAGGGGTTTTTTCGGATCTCGTTCATAGCGTCGCCGGAGCGCATTCGCGAAGCAGCGAAGCGCGCGGGGCGCGTGCTAGCGTCGTTTAACGACTAGGCCCGGATCAACATGAAGCTTCGCCGCCCGTCGGGCGCATGGATAACGTCGGTCGCCATTCATCTGGTGGTGGCCGCATTGTTTATTCAGGCGCTCCTGTCGCGGCATCCGTTCTTCATGGCGTTTGGCAGCCCCGCTCCGGAAGCCGTTGTCGAGCACATCGGATTTCTTTCGCTTCCGAAGCAGCCGAATAAGGGACCAGCCACGCCAGGCCGAAGTGGCGGCGATGGAATTTCCAGGAAGCCGAGTGTAGTCCCGCGTCCGATCGCTCCATCCGTCGTACCGACTGCCATTGCGGCTGCCCCAAAAGGGCCACCGGTCACGTCAAACGAGCCGTCGAGCGGACCGCTGATTGGCGGCGGTGGGCAATTGCGCGGCATACAGCCGCGATACGAGGATCCGCGGGTATGGGCCGCGCCCGGTCAGATATCCTCTGCGCCCAAAACATCAACTGAACGACTCGATAGCGTAATAGTCGGTGACATTAGCGCGTACAACGATTCCGTGCGGGTGGCGAACACGGGCAGGCGCGCCCCCGGCGATTGGACGTTCGAGAAGAACGGACAGAAGTATGGAATCGACAGCAAGTACATCAGGCTCGGACCGTTTTCGATCCCAACCGCCGTGCTCGCGATGCTGCCGATCAACATCACCGGAAATCCCACCACCTACGACCGCAACAAGACTCTCACGTCACGTCACGACGAAATCTTCGAGCAGGCTCAGCGCGGAATGAACAACGCCGATTTCGACAAGGCAGTTCGGAGCATTCGGGTGCGCAAGGAACGTGAACGGCGCGAGGCGGACGCAGAAAAGAAGAAGGCGGCCGACCAGGCCGCCTCACAACCGAACTGAAACGTCATTCCCGATAGCTCGTCATTCCCGCGAAAGCGGGAATCTCGTTAAGTGCGTACCGACTCCGATAGGGATTCCCGCTTTCGCGGGAATGACGGTGTAGGCTTTGCTTACGAAACCATTCCCGCGGCCGCAGTATGAACGCTCTGCGCATTCATTACGCTGAATGGCCGGAACACGCCGCACACTACGCCAAGGACACCAAAGTCATCACGCGGCCCAATGCTGATGTCCCGATCCGCCGGATTCGCAGCCTTGAGCACGATTGCCTGACCTTCGTGCGCGAGCGTCTTGATCGTGGCATCCTCACCGATGCGCGCGGCGATCATGTCGCCATCCTTGGCCGGTGTCGCGGGATCGATCATCACAAAGTCACCGCTCTCGATTGCGCGCCCAATCATGCTTTCTCCCTTCACCTTCAGGAAGAAGACGCGGTCGGACGGAAGGAAGCGGCGATCCATTGTTATGAACCCTTCACGATGCTCCGCCAGCAACGATGGCTCGCCAGCGTGAATACGTCCGTAATACGGAACAGGCGTCGACTGGGCGGTTCCGCTGAACCCTAGCAGACGAACGCCCCGCGAGCGCGACGGATCCCGCTCGATGTAGCCTTTACGTGCGAGAGACTGCAACAAGTCCGACACCGTCTTCGTGGACTTGATCTCGAACTGCTTCCCGATGTCGCGAATGCTCGGCTGATACGTATGTTCTGCCGTGAAATCCAGCAGATACTGATAGACTGAGCTTTCGAGACGCGTCAGTTGCTCAGACATAGGGACTCCGGGTTGGGTGGGGTTGTACGGTGTAGGACACAAGATGCTGTTGGATTTCCGTGTGGTCAACCATAGGTTTGCGAGGAGAGGTACTCGATCGATCGTTCGATATGCCCAATCGCTCGGTCACGCCCTTGCATGACAAGCACATCAAAGATTCCCGGGCTCACGGTGAGGCCCGTGAGCGCCACCCGTAGCGGCTGGAATAACTTTCCGCCGCCAATTTCGTGCCGTTCGGCCAGTCCACGAAGCTCGGCTTCGAGCGTTGCGGCGTCCCACGCCGGTGCGGCAACAAGAGTGTCCCGAGCGGAGGTGAGAATCGCGAGCGACCCCGACCGGTCCTTCCACTGCTTGGCAACAGCTTCCGGATCGTACTCGATGCTCTCCAGAAAGTACGGCGCAGCCTGTCGCACAATATCGTCAATGACGCGAGCACGTACGCGCAACAAATCTACGAGCTGAAGATACCAGTCGTGGCGCTCGCGCAGCTCTTCGTTCGTCGCGAGTCCGGCCGCAACTATCGCGCGCGTGACCACGGGCTCCAGATCGGCCAGTGGCATCATCGACATGTGTTGGCCGTTCATCCATTCGAGCTTCTTTGGGTCGAAGATCGCGGCCTTGCGCTGCAGACCCTCCGGCGCGAATAGCTCGGTCATCTCAGCGAGTGTCATTACCTCGCGGTCGGCACCGGGCGACCAGCCGAGTAGAGCGAGGAAGTTGAGCATCGCCTGCGGGAGCAGTCCTTCGTGCTGGTAGTCGCCAACCGCTGTCGCGCCGTGGCGCTTGCTTAACTTTTTTCCATCGAGCCCGTGAATCATGGGCAGATGCGCGAAGCGCGGAAGTTCTTTTCCAAGCGCACGGTACAGCATTATCTGCTTGGGCGTGTTGGATATGTGATCGTCCCCACGCATCACGAGTGTAACGCCCATCGCGACGTCGTCGGAGACGACAGCAAAGTTGTAGATAGGCGTGCGATCTGAGCGAAGGATGACAAAGTCGTCTACATCCTTGTTTGGGAACGCGATGCGCTCGTGAACGAGATCATCCCATTCAGTCACGCCAGTTTCGTCGGGTACGCGGAACCGCACGACGTACGGATCTTCGCGCTCGAGCCGTTCCTGCTCCTCGTGCAACGGAAGCTCGGCCCACTCCCGCTTGTACTTGTAAATTTCGCCACGTGCCTGTGCATCCGCCCTGCGCTCGTCGAGAACGCTCTGCGGTGTGAAGTCGCGATACGCGAGGTCGGCGTCGAGCAGCAGCTTCACATCGGCACGGTGCCGCTCGAGGTTTGCGCCCTGATACACAACCGGCTCATCCCAGTTCAGGCCAAGCCACTCGAGTCCCTCGAAAATCGCGCGTGTGCTCTCATCGGTGCTACGCGCCTTGTCGGTGTCTTCTACGCGAAGTAGGAACTGTCCGCCAAAGCGTCGAACGTAGAGCCAGTTGAAGAGCGCGGTGCGCGCGCCGCCGACGTGCAGGTAGCCGGTCGGGGAAGGGGCGAAACGAACTCGTGCTGCTGGGTAGGAGCTCATATCACAAATATGGTAGAAATGCGAACGGGCCCGTCGCGAGGACCGGGCCCGTCTAGGCGCAGAAACACGGAGAGGGAGGGATTCGAACCCTCGATAGAGGTTGACCCCCTATGCCGGTTTAGCAAACCGGTGCCTTCAGCCTCTCGGCCACCCCTCCTGGAGCCGAGGTAAGTTACGTGGGCGAAGGCACATACTCAAGGCGCAGGACGGGTAATCTCTCGGCGCACCAGCGAATCCTCGAGTAGTTGTAAATTCCCACCATGATCGACTTTGCCAAGGCGCGGGTGCTGGTCACGGGGGGCGCCGGTTTCATCGGAAGCGCACTCGTGTGGGAGCTGAACCGGCGCGGTTGCGAGCGAATCGTGATTGCTGACTTCCTCGAAACGAGCGAGAAGTGGCGCAATCTGGTGCCGCTTGGCTTCGAAGACTATGTAGAGGCAGACGATCTGCTTGCACGGTTAGAGTCCAAGTCGCTGGGTCGCTTCGACGCCGTACTGCATATGGGCGCCTGTTCATCAACGACGGAGCGCAACGCGGCGTATCTGGCGCGGAACAATTATCAGTTCACAAAAGAGTTGGCGGCCTGCGCGCTGTCATCCAATTCGAGATTCGTGTACGCGTCATCGGCTGCGACCTACGGCGACGGGGCGGCGGGGATGAGCGACGACGCGTCGCTGGCTAACCTGCGCAAGCTGCGCCCGCTCAACATGTACGGTTACTCCAAGCAGATGTTCGATCTGTACGCAGCGCAGCGCGGTATTCTGGACAAGATTGTCGGCGTAAAGTTCTTCAACATCTTCGGGCCCAACGAGGGTCACAAGGGCGACATGCGCAGTCTGGTCAACAAGGCATATGCTCAGATAGCAGAGACCGGCGAGATCCGGCTGTTCAGGAGCTACCGTCCCGACTATGCCGACGGTGAACAGAAGCGCGACTTTCTTTATGTGAAGGACGCCGTGGCAATGACGCTGCATCTTGCGGCAAGCGACAACACCAACGGCCTGTTTAATGTGGGAAGTGGTGAGGCCAACACGTGGCTGGATCTGGCGAATGCGGTATTCACAGCGGTGGGAAAGCCAGCCAACATTCGCTTCATCGACATGCCTGATGACATACGCAGTAAGTACCAGTACTTCACACAAGCCGACATTTCGCGACTGCGTGCACGCGGTTACTCGTCAGCCGTCACGCCACTTGCGGATGCGGTATCGGACTATGTGAAGAACTATCTGGTCCCCGGACACCATCTTGGTGACGGCTGATTGACGCTCACGCTCGAGCAATTGCCGAGTTTTCCCCTTCCACGGGTCCCCAAGTGTTGATTCTTGCACGTCGTGTAGCTGGTTTCGTTGGTATCGTTGGGCTCGCAGTAGTCTCGTACGGGGACTGCCTGGCACAGGCGCCGCGGAATTCTGACTGGTCGCGTGCGGGGAGCCAGGGTGATTTCGTGATGAGAAACTTTCATTTCACCTCCGGCGATTCGCTTCCTGAGCTGCGCATTCACTACACAACGCTCGGCGCGCCGCGTCGCGATGCGTCCGGAGTTGTGCGCAACGCGGTACTGGTGCTTCACGGTACCACTGGCAGCGGGCGCAACTTCATGAGCGCCACTTTCGCCGGAGAGCTGTTTGGTCCCGGGGAGCTACTCGACAGCGCAAGCCATTTCATAATCCTCCCCGACGGCATCGGAACGGGGAAATCGACCAAGCCGAGTGATGGATTGCATGCGCGGTTTCCACACTATGGCTATGTCGATATGGTGACTGCGCAGCACCGGTTAGTCACCGAAGGGCTTCACGTCAACCATCTGCTTGTCGTCATGGGTACGTCGATGGGTGGCATGCAGACGTGGATGTGGGGCGAGCGATATCCGGACTTCATGGACGGGCTCATGCCGCTTGCGAGCGTTCCCACGCAGATTGCGGGGCGAAACCGGATGATGCGCGAGATGGTGAGCGGCTCGATTCGGAATGACCCGAGTTGGAACGGAGGTGAATACACGCAGCCACCTCACGGCCTGTACGGGGCGCTCGAAATGTTGTTCATGATGACGAGTAGCCCGCTGTACGATCAGAAGCTCGCGCCGACACGTGATAGCGCTGATTCATACATCACGAACTGGATGCGCGCGCGCATGGCGACATCGGACGCGAACGATTTCATGTATCAATTCGAGGCGTCGCGCGACTACGATCCGTCGCACGATCTCGAAAAGATCAGAGCCCAGCTCGTTGCGATCAACTCGGCCGATGACCAGGTAAATCCGCCGGAGATGGGCTTGATGGAGAGGCTCATCACGCGGGTGCCGAAGGGGAGTTATGTACTGATTCCGATCAGCGACAAGACGCGTGGGCATGGCACTCACTCACTGCCGGCGATCTGGAAGTCACATCTGGCGGAGCTGCTGGCGCGAATCGGGCACTGAGCAACGCGGCTGGCTACTCCTGCGGAGCGGGAGTCAGCGTTCTCATCGTCGGCCATGGAATCCCGCTGTCCCGTGGATGACGGTCGCAGCCTCGCGAGACTCCCGCTTTCGCGGGAATGACGGAACAACCGTACTGAGGGTACAAAAAAAGGAGGCGGTGGGATTCGAACCCACGGTCCCTTACGGGACTCTGGTTTTCAAGACCAGTTCGTTAAACCGCTCTGACACGCCTCCGCTCTACTGAAACTATTGCTGCTGCTGCGCCGCCAAAAGGTCGTTGAGTCCAGTTCCAGCCGCGACGCGTGCTGTGGTCGCCATGACCTTTTGCGCGTCCCCCTCACGGCCCACCTGAGCGAGTGCCTCAGCCAACACCGCGCCGGTGCGCACGTAAACGTAAGGTATTCCGACCGACGGCCGATCCACCCACCCGTTCCGGCGCGCCAATGACTTGGGCGCATCGAAGGTCTGGGTCCAGAGCGAATATGTGGTCCCGATATCGAACCATCCTTCGCTCGCAAGGTGGACCATGGTTGCGGATGCCGTGGGCGGCGTTGCAACGAGCTTTCTCGCCAGCCCCGTCGTCACCAGATTGTTGCCGAAGCCCATCTCGTCGGGGTAGCCACCGTCGGTGCGGCTGAAGAATACCGGTGTCGATGGGAACGCATCCCGAATTATGTGAACTGCCGGAGAATCAAAGGGCAGGTCACAGTACCTCCCCAGGCTGCATAGGGCATGTGCGCGAGAGGGCCTGTGCGCCGTCAATAACTCCACTCGCCGATGCGATGGCTGATCACGTAGGGAAATATCTCGCGCTGGGTCGGCACCTTGGCGACACATAACCTGTCTTGCTGTGGCCCCTTCGCGCAGTGAGCGGTTCGACGCTCCTCCTCAGCAAACGTCTTTGCCGATGAGGAGGTTCTGTTTTAGCCAGCTTCGTTGTGGATCGATTTTTATCGAATCGTACTATTGACAAGGACAACGACGCAACCAAGTTTTGGCCCGGGTACGTCTAGAGGGTTTTGCGCGGGACGCTGCGACTTCCGAGTGACAGACGGCTCACGTTAGGTACGCTCGTCCACATTTACCCCGGGCCATTGTCTATGCGTTTATCACGGCGAGTTCTGGCGGTTGGAGTGTGAGTCGTCTGCGCGGCAATTGCTGCCTCCGCCGGGGAGATAACTGCCCCTGAGCGAGTGAAGATAAGTGCTGCAGCGGATCTGGTCGCCAGTACCAATGGACGGCATCAGCATCATACACACCGGGGTCATCTTGTAGTCGTTGATGAAGCGAGTGCTACTCTATCCGACGATCGCGGTCACACAACCCATCTGTCACCAGCCGCCGCCCCTAAACTCGGCCGCGTTTTCGACAGGATGAATTACGTCCAAGACATGCTCGACCAACTTGGGCCGGGTCTCGAATTCATGAAGGGTGCGAAGCGAGATCGTAGGCAACCGAAGATGCGCAGCGTTCGCCACGCGCAGATGCCGGCGACTGCCAATGCGCAGACATCTAATGCGGTCCGGTACACTCCGGCCGGGCACACGTTATTGACCACAACGCCGAAGTCGATAACGTCGCCGCCTCTGTCGTTTGACCGGATGCCGACGGTGACCTCGAACGTGAACTATGCTGACGACTTGGGCTATTCGTGCGGCGACATTTCGACGACGATCTATAACCTCACACCCGCATACGAAGCCGCGAAAGCTACTGTCGAAGATTTGATCGAGGGGGCGAACCTCAGTGGAGCGTCAATCATCCTGGATCCTGATGGTACACTAACCATAGATGGGGTGGGAGGGCTTACAACGGAACTGCCGTCTACCCTGGGAGATTGGGTAAACGTCGGCGTGTTTGAAGTCGTCTACTCTGACATGAGTGAACAACTGCTGCAGCTCGACATTCTCGCAACGCTTTACAATACGAACGGCTGCTGGAGCCAACTAGGAGACCCAGCGTATGATCCAAACCAATACGGTTACGATGGCTCGTATCCGAGCGGCAGTGGGGGGGAGGGGCATGCTATTACATCGATTGGTATGACGCCAACGGTACTTATCTCTACAGCGACAATCTCGGCTGCTATCAAGATCAGGAGTAGCGATCCGATGTCGCCCAACGCAATGATTGCTTCGGATCGCGGATATCTCGTCGTCGATGCAACCCGAGCAACGGTGACCTTCCGCTATGATTCCCACAGCCGCATCAGCGTGTAAGCATCCTCATGGAGTATTGATCGTATGGCCAGTAGACGTTCGAGCCACCACGTGGGCAGAGAAATATTGATCGCCACCATGTTGCCAATGATCCTCTCAGCCCCGCACGTCGCGTACTCTCAGTCAGATTCCGCGACGATCCGGGCGAGGTCATCGGTTAGCACATCCACGTATGTCGTACACGGTGATACGGTACGTTGGGTTCCCAACACAGCGATCTTTTTGAAGATGCATCACAATCCGATTGATACGCTCAAGTTCATGTTTCGCGGTGACTCAGCAGTGGTATTTACGCCGCTGGGGCCTAAAGCAGTTTCTCCTGCTTTCGCCAGAACCCTGCGGCAAGGCATGCAGGAGGCTGACTACTCCAAATGCGTACAAGGGCAGCTGGCCGGTGCATCGCACTCCAGTCCCGACCTGAACATATGCACTCCATTGATACCCCTCGGTCGTCGCTCTGGGTTAGCATCGAGTTCCAAATTTATCGCGCGCGGCGACACAATTCGCTGGATTCGCACGCGAGGTCGGCCTGTAAGGGAGGGGGAGGCGCTCGGCACTTCACTCGAGCTGCGGGCAGATACCACGGACTTCATGTTTCGCGGTGATTCCGCCGTGATACTCCGGCCGCACGGACCGAAAGCCGTTTCCCCGTTCTTCGCTTCCGTACTGCGCAAATTGATGAATTCAGAAGCGTTCACCGAACGCTTGCACCAGCGATTCAACAGCCACTGAAATCGATCTCGGGAGTATCCGAAATGCATCAATTCAGTGAGACTATACGACGTCGGGAGCCAACTTGCGAATCGCGCTAAAAATGTTGTGCGGCGTCCCACTCGTCGCCGTATTGGCAATGCTGCGTCACACATACAAGCAATCCATACCGTTGAGAAGACCCGTAATGGAGAGGCCCGACTTCCTTCAACGCCGATCGATGTGGGTGTTCAACTTCAGCAGCTATCAAGTTGCAGGCTACGACATCGTTAACCGGATGCGGCTTCTGCTGTTCGCTTTGTTTATTGGGTGGGCGATCTTCTTCGTGGGACTTGTCGCGTTATGACTGGCGGCCGGTGGTATGACCCAAGGAGGCGGTGGGATTCGAACCCACGGTCCCTTACGGGACTCTGGTTTTCAAGACCAGTTCGTTAAACCGCTCTGACACGCCTCCGCTCTACTGAAACTATTGCTGCTGCTGCGCCGCCAAAAGGTCGTTGAGTCCAGTTCCAGCCGCGACGCGTGCTGTGGTCGCCATGACCTTTTGCGCGTCCCCCTCACGGCCCACCTGAGCGAGTGCCTCAGCCAACACCGCGCCGGTGCGCACGTAAACGTAAGGTATTCCGACCGACGGCCGATCCACCCACCCGTTCCGGCGCGCCAATGACTTGGGCGCATCGAAGGTCTGGGTCCAGAGCGAATATGTGGTCCCGATATCGAACCATCCTTCGCTCGCAAGGTGGACCATGGTTGCGGATGCCGTGGGCGGCGTTGCAACGAGCTTTCTCGCCAGCCCCGTCGTCACCAGATTGTTGCCGAAGCCCATCTCGTCGGGGTAGCCACCGTCGGTGCGGCTGAAGAATACCGGTGTCGATGGGAACGCATCCCGAATTATGTAGAGCACGAATAGATCGGCGCGCTCCAGTCCATGGTAGCCGCCGCCGAGGTCGCGCGGATGCACTACGAAGGTAAGCCCGCTCGCGGTCTTCAGGTCCTGAGTAGCGTCGAGCGCAACTGCGGCCGGTACTGAATCCGACTGAGTATAGCTCAAATTGAGCGGCGCCTTTGCTGGTTTCATCCACGTTCGACCGGCGTAGGCCGGTGGGCCATTCGCAAGATCGTATGGCCGGATCGGATTACGAATTAGTTGCCGCGTGTACCAATCCGTGTTCAGAAGGGATGTGCACAACACCGTCACGTCCGGTCGAATCCCTTCCACTTCCTGCGCATACCACAGCGGGAACGTGTCGTTGTCCCCAACTGTTATCAGCACGCCGTAAGGCTCCACCGATTCGAGCAGATCGTGCGCGAAGTCGCGCGTGTCGGTCTGCCCGTGGCGCGATGCCGTACTCCAGTTCGCGAACAACGGAATCACCGCGAGTAGAAGAAGCGGAGACGCCGCAATCCAGCTCGACTTGCGAGGAACCTCGACTGTATCCGCGCCCATGCGGACGGGATCGGAGCCGAACAGCTGCGCGATCCGCTCCCACACGTCGAACAATCCTAGCGCAACCCAAACACTCCACGCGCTGAAGCTCCAGAGATAGAAATAGTCTCGGTCACGGACTTCACGTGGAACCGCATCACCAAGCTCGGGCGCCTGCGACGCGCCGTACTTGAAGTTCATGTAGTAAATCAGAAGCAGCGTGACGGTGAACATCAGTGGACCAAAGAACCAGAAGCTCCTTCGGTCTCGCTTCCAGTGTACCCACGCGCCGAGTATTCCGAGCAAGAGGAAGATCCAGGCGAGCGCCTCCTGCGCAGCCACGTGCGTTCCATTCGCGTCGCGGAGCCACTGCCACCGGAAATACGTCCACCACATGCCCACCTGCGCGGTGAACGGGATCTGCCTGTCGGTTACCGCCGGCTTGCCATACTGAGTACGGTTGAAGTTGTACATGAAGCGATCGTACGTCAGGCTACTGAACGTGCAATTGGCTGCAATCTTGGTAACGCAGCCCGTTGTCTCTCCCTCGTTGATGCGGGGGAAATACGCCGAGCGAATTGGTTGTGTCAGAAACGGCGTCATTCCAAGTCCAATCGCGAGCAAGCCCGCGAGCACCAGCTTCCAGCGCAGGAATGTGCGCGGACGAATCACCATTACTGCGACGAACACTGCCGGCAGCGCGAGGAAGCCGGCCATGTGGTTGGCGTAGCCGAGTCCACTGAGATACGCGATCAGGACGAGCAGCCGATCTGCCTTTGGGCCATCCGGATCGTCGCACCAACGTACCGCGAGCCACGCCACGATCGCCATGCCGACGAGCGACACCGTGTAAACCTTTTCGTTGACTACCGACTGAGCCCACACCGTGAACGCGGTGGCTCCGATGAGCGCCGCAAGCGCGCCGCCGGCGATACGCTGCCATCTGCGTGGAAGCCACCCTGCCAACACGCGCTCGGCGATCAGAAACCACATGCCCGCGGACACAGCACTGCAGAGCGCCGCGAGAATATTCACGCGCATCGCGGCGTTCGGAGCTATCGGCAGGATCGTGAAAAAGCGACCTAGCAGGACGAAGAACGGGTTGCCAGGGGGATGCGGAAGCCCGAGAGTGTACGCGGCGGTGATGTACTCACTCGTGTCCCACATCGCCGTGGACGGCGCGAGGGTGACGAGGTACAGTACGAACACGAGCGTTGCCGCGATCGCGGCCGCGCCGTAGGACGGCCGGTAGTCGGCTTCCACGGAGGCGGTGGCTGTAGTTGCAGTCATGGGCAGAAAGATAGGCTAGTGGCGGAACTGACGTTGACCCGTAAATACCATCGCGATTCCATGTTCGTTCGCGGCAGCGATGACCTCAGCGTCGCGGATCGACCCGCCGGGCTGAACTATTGCAGTGACTCCGGCTTCGGCGGCATGATCCACGCCGTCACGGAACGGAAAGTAGGCGTCGGAGCCCAGCGCGGCGCCGGCGGTCTCGTGGCCCGCGCCACGCGCCTTGTGTACCGCGAGAAAAGACGCGTCCACGCGGGACATCTGGCCCGCACCGATTCCTATCGTGGCCCCGTTGCGCACCAGAACAATCGCGTTGGATTTGACACTCGCGACAGCCTGCCACGCAAAGGCGAGGTCGTCGCGCTCCTGATCGGTTGGGGTGCGCTCGGTGACCACTCTCCAGTGAGCGTATGGAATCGGCTCCGGCGCGCGGTCCTGAACCAGCAGTCCGCCACGCACGCGCTTGAAATCGAATGCACCCCTGGGCCACGCGGCTGTGCCCTCGAGCACGCGCAGATTCTTTTTCTTTCCAAGCGTCGCAAGAGCATCCGGCGAAAATGATGGCGCAACTATGCACTCGACGAACAGACTCGAAAGCGCTTCAGCGGCCGCTGCGTCAACAGCGACCGTGAAGGCGATAACGGACCCGAAGGCAGACACTGGATCGCACGCCAGCGCCTTTTGGTAGGCGTGGAGCGGAGACGTCCCCACGGCCAGTCCACACGGTGTTGTGTGCTTTACGATCGCGCAACATGTCTGACCCGAAAATGCATCCGTGGCAAGCAGCGCGCCTTCAAGATCGAGCAGATTGTTGAAGCTCAACTCCTTGCCACCGTGCTGCACGAGTCCGTCCAGCCCGTCCCCCTTTGACTCAACGTAGAAAGCGGCGCGCTGCCCAGGATTCTCGCCATACCTGAGCGTCTGCGAGCGTTCCAGCGCAACCACGAGGGTTTCAGCGAATCGGTCGCCTCTCTCCGCGGTGAACCATGCGGCGATTGCGCCGTCGTATGCTGCGGTGTGTTCGAAGACTTTGGCTGCGAGCCGCTTTCGAAGATCCCGGTCGTCGTCCTTCGCCTGCAACGCGGCCAGCACGCGGGGATAGTCTATGGGGTCGCAAATAGCGGTAACCGCATCAAAATTCTTGGCTGCCGACCGCAACATTGCAGGTCCGCCGATGTCGATTTGCTCAACAACATCGTCAGCGCCGACATCCTCGCGTGCGGCGGTTTCGCGGAATGGGTAGAGGTTGACTGCGATGAGATCGATCCATGGAATTGCGTGGATGCGAACGGTCTCTGCATGCTCGCTGGAATCGCGCCGCGCCAGCAGCCCACCGTGGATCATCGGATGCAGTGTCTTAACGCGTCCGTCCAGCATCTCGGGGAAGCGCGTGAGATCACTGACGTCGCGAACGGTCAAGCCGGCCACGCGCAATGCCTTTGACGTTCCGCCGGTAGAGACGAGATCCCATCCAAGTTCCGCGAGCCCGCGCGCGAATTCCACGAGTCCGGTCTTATCCGATACTGAAAGTAGAGCTAAAGGCATATTTGATTTAGAAGTTCAGCGTGTGTCGCGATGCTGTGAAACTGTCGCGGCGAACGCGTCGATGATTCTTGGGAATACAATGTGCTCGACACTGAGCACGCGGGCAGCGAGCGCGCCCGGCGAATCGTCTTCGAACACGGGGACGGGCCAAGTGGCGAGCGGCGGCCCTTCGTCGTATTGTTCCGTGACTAGATGAACGGTAACCGCGGTCTCCGCCAGCCCTGCGGCGATTACAGCCTCGTGGACGCGTGCACCGTACATCCCGGCTCCGCCAAACTGGGGCAACGGGCCGGGATGCACGTTGACTATCCGGCCGCGATAGCGCGCAATCACACTGGGCGGCACAAGCCTGAGATAGCCGGCCAGAACAATCAATTGAATGTCCCGCCCGGTGAGGATGCGCGCCAGGTCGTCCTCGGATCGCGCATCGAAGACAGCCGAATCCACTCCCGCCGCCCGGGCGCGATCCAACGCGCCGGCCCCTGTACGATTGGACAGGACAATCACGACTTCTCCGGACGCCGCATCTCCAATCGCGGTGAAATAGTCCAGGATCGCCTGAAGGTTCGAGCCATTTCCCGAGGCGAGTACAGCTATCCGTGTTTTCATACGCGCTCCGGGCCAAGCAGCGCGTCAACAGCTTGAGCCAGCGACGCGACTGTGGTCACGCGTTCGCGTGCGGCGGTCTTGATGTCTTCGACAGGAGTGCTCGGCCCACTAATCAGAATCGGTCTGCCGCCGAGCGTGCGAAACGGCGCCAGGTCGCGCCACCGGTCGCCAACGTAGCTTGGCGATGTCATGTCCAACGAGTGCTCGGCGACGGCGCGCTCGAACAGGACCGTCCCCGGTTTGCGACAACCACACGGGCCGGTAAAGTCGGGATGGTCCGGGCAGTAGTATGTTGCGTCGATTCGCGCAGCGTGCTCAGCTAACAGCTCGTTGAGACGCGTCTCCGTCAACAGGTAGTCATGAACCGAGAATTTCCCCCGCGCAATTCCGGACTGGTTCGTGATAACGATTACGGATATGCCAATCTGGTTGAGGCGATGTATCGCCCCCGCTGCGCCAGACAACAGCTCGACGTCATCGGCGCGGGATAGATAACTCGCATCACGAATAATCGTCCCGTCCCGGTCCAGAAAGACCACGGTCGGTATCTGAACCATCAGCGCGGCGAGCGCATGATGAACGTGCCGATCATCGCGACGGTTCTTGCGTTGGTCGGGGCGGCAATGTCGCCGGCTTCACTGGCGTGGCGGTCGCGGCCGGTGTCACCGCGGGCTTCAACGCCGGTTTCGGCACAATGAAGGTGTGGTCCGATGACAGCTTTCGCCCCGTAGGTCCTACCGCGTTTAGGGCGTCAAGCCGATATGTGGAGCCCGCGCGAAGTGGTCGCGCGACCACTACCAACACGTCGCGCACGAGAAGAGGTCGAGTCGGCTTCGGAAGCACGAGCGTGGACGTGGCAGGCCGTCGCTGCGGAATTGGAATGGCCGATTGTGATACCGGCGACAACGCGGCTGCGGCGCGCGTTGTGTCCTGACGGACCGGGGTGACCGACACGATGGGGACTCGCAAAGAATCTGGCCCGGTCAGCGCGAATTGCGCGGGTGTAAGCGGCACCCGTGGATCGATCGGCGTGTCGAAGATCGCGTGAATTGTTACCGAGTCGCTCATGCTAACCGCACCGAGCCGCGGACCGGTGGAATCGTGAGCGAATGCGAGCAGCTCCACATTGAGCGTGTCGGCGAGGTAAACCCTGGTCGTGTCAAATGGCTCGCCCGGATCCAGGGCTCGATTGCGGTTCGGGTCAGCGTACGCGCGGATCATGTACTCCGACGCCGGCAATCCGATCATGCGATAGTGTCCGATCGAATCGGAGGCGGCGATGAACACCGTCGATGTATCCGTCACGGGTCGAGCCTCGATCATGCCGGTGTTCACCGGTAACCCCGACAGCCAATCAAAAAGCGTCCCTCCGAGCACCGTACGCGGAATCGCGGGGCCCGTGGAGAACGTTACGACAGTCGGGGTGGTGCGAACGTTGCCGCGTAGGTCCGTAACTCCAGGAAGCAGAGTGACCGTGTAGGTGGTGTTCGCACGCCAACCCTTATTCGGACGAACACTGATCGACGAGCGATGCCAGTCAACCACCGGCGCGCCACGCCGCGGTGAGATGAGCACGAGATCGTGCAACGAAGTAGCGGTTGCGGGACGCTCCGATATCACTTCGTCAAAATGAATCACGAACTCCTTCCCCCGCACGCCGACGCTGTTCGTGTCAGGCTGGATACGCGTGATCATGGGCGGCGTGTGCCGCTCGGGGCCGCCAGGCGGCAAGCCGGGTGAAGCGCAGGCGGCGAGCGCGATCATCGCTATCGCGTTGAACGCGTTGGTGCCGATTCGCTTCAAGTTTTTTCCCCGAACGAGTGCACCTTTTTGCGCAAGGCATCAGCGCGTACCGACCACTCGCGTTCCTTGGTGCGCTCTGCTTCGACGATGTTAACCGGCGCCCGTGCAGTAAACGACTCGTTCGCGAGTCTGCCGCGAAGCGCGCCCAATTGCAATGTGAGTTGCTCCAGTTCGAGCGAGAGTTTGTGGCGCTCCTGCTCGATATCCACCAGTCCGCCAAGCGAAAGAACAAGATCGCTGCCGTCAGGTAGCAGCGCATGTACTGCGGGGCCGTCCACGCGTCCGCCCACGGCGACCGTGGCTCGCGCGAGCTGCCCGATGAGCAGTGCTTCACTCGCGTACAGCTCCGGCATTGCCGTCGTAACGATGACCGCGTGAACCATTCGTCCGGGCGGTACCGCGTGCTCCGCCCGCATCGCGCGCAGCGCATCTACACACTCACGAATGCGCTCGAACTCGTCAGATCCAGCGCGCCCGCGCTCGACAGCCGGCCACGCGGCAGTGCAGAGAAGGGGCGAATCTTTCGCTCGGCGTCGAGGCAACCGTTGCCACAGCGCTTCGGTGATAAAAGGAATCACAGGGTGCAACAGCCGCAACGCTGCATCGAATGCGTGAACGAGGACGGCACGCGCGACGTCACGATCGTCGCCGTCAACACCAACGCGACCCTTTACAGCTTCGAGGTACCAGTCCGCAAGCTCGTTCCAGACAAAACGTCGCGCCGTCTCGGAGTATTCGTTTAGCCGCATTCCCGCGTGCAACTCTCCCTGGCTCCAGGCCCCGTTCCCTGGGCGCGGCGGTCCAAGCGCACCATCACATTCAGCAATTGCGGTGTTCAGGCGGCCAATGATCCAGCGGTCAGACCGCGTAAGCCGCGAATCGTCGATGTCTTCGAGCGCCAAAACCGGCTCGTCACCAACCTTGGTGAGCACAAAGCGGCCGATGTTCCACAACTTCGTCGCGAAGTTGCGGCCAGGCGCGAACGAGCGCTCCAGATTGTTGGGGTCGAGCACGAGATCCGCGCCCATGCCCATTCCCGAAATCACCGTGTAGCGCAATGCGTCTGCACCATACAGACGCACAACATCGAGAGGATCTATTCCGTTGCCGAGCGACTTGGACATTTTCATGTGGTCCGTGTCGCGCACCGTGCCGTGCAGGTAGATCGTATGAAATGGCGCTTCGCCCATGAATGCGTAGCCAGCCATCACCATGCGCGCGACCCAGAAGAACAGAATCTCGGGCGCAGTGACCAGATCGTCGGTCGGGTAGAACGCCTTGAGATCTGGCGCCGTTGTATCGGGCCAGCCGAGCGTGGAAAAGGGCCATAGCCAGGATGAGAACCAGGTGTCCAGCACATCTTCATCCTGACGGACTGGGCCGCCGCACGTCGCGCATTCGGTCACATCATCGCGACTCACGGTGACGCAGCCGCGCGCTTCGCAATAAAACACGGGGATCCGATGCCCCCACCACAACTGGCGTGAGATGTTCCAGTCGCGAATACCCTCGAGCCAGTTCACATACACTGCTTCCCATCGCTCCGGGAGAATGCGTATGCGTCCGGTCCGAACCGCTTCCAACGCCGGTGCCGCGAGCTCGTTCATGCGGACGAACCACTGGTCCGACAGCCGCGGCTCGACCACCGTACCGCAGCGATAGCAGTGTCGCACAGCGTGCTTGTGCGGCTCGACTTTCACGAGTGCGCCGCTCGCCTTGAGCATCGCGACTATGCGCTTGCGTGCTGCGAATCGCTCCACCCCACGGAGCTCGGCTGGAACCCGTCCATCGGCGTCGGTGACGTTGTCGATGTTTCCTTCCGCCGTCATTGTGACTGGCATCGGGAGATCGTGACGCTTGCCGACCTCGAAGTCGTTAGGGTCGTGCGCGGGAGTGATCTTCACGACCCCCGTGCCGAACGCGGGATCGGCGTACTCATCCGCGATGATCGGTATCTCGATTCCGACGATTGGCAGCACGACGGCATTGCCAACGAGAGAAGCGTACCGCTCATCCGCTGGATTCACAGCCAACGCCACATCTCCGAGCATCGTTTCAGGACGCGTTGTCGCAACGGTCAGCCACTTGCCACGCTCACCGGCCAACGCGTACCGAACGTGATACAACGACCCCATTTCCTCGGCGTGCTCCGCTTCCTCGTCGCTCAGCGATGTCAGGCATCGCGGGCACCAGTGGATAACTCGGTGGCCACGATAGATTAGTCCACGCTCGTACAACTGCACGAACGCTTCGCGAACCGCGACGGACAGTTCCGGCGATAACGTGTATGCGGTTCGTGTCCAATCGCACGACGCGCCGATCGAGCGCAATTGCTCGAGTATAGATCCACCGGTGTCGGCAACAAACTCCACGGTGCGCGCGACGAACGCGTCGCGGCCGAGGTCGAAGCGCGTCTGGCCGTCGCGCGCCAGTTGCTTCTCCACGATGTTCTGGGTGGCGATGCCGGCGTGATCGGTGCCGGGCAGCCAGAGGGTCTCGTCTCCGCGCATCCGGCGCCAGCGCGCTATGACGTCCTGCACAGTGATGTTCAGGCCGTGCCCAACGTGGAGTACGGCCGTGACGTTTGGTGGCGGCATCACGATCGTGAATGGATCGCGGTCTCCACCGGCGCGACGGGACCGCGCGTTCTGGGCCGTAAATGCGTCGGCGGCGAGCCAGCGCTCATACCACTCGCGCTCGGTCGCCGCCGGATCGTATTGACTTGGAATCTCAGTCATCGGGGGCGTCGTCATTCAACGCCCAATTTAACGCCTGCGGGAAGTACCGCGCTTATGTCGTGGGTGGTGCGTCCTCTGGATTCACGACGTTGTCGGCCTTGGGAACGCCACTCGGTGAGATTGGCGAGCCGTCAGCGCGACCGCCGCGATGAACTGGTGGCTTCTTGCGACGCTCGGCCGTCCCTTCCATCTGATCCGCCGCCGAGCGGTACGCCTCGTCTTCGTTCATCCATTTGTCTTCCAGAGCCGGCTTGGGATCAACGTTGCGATCGTGCTCGGAGGAGTTGCCCTGGCGCTTGCGCCCCATTCCAACTCCCTGACCCTCCCAGTGGGCCTCTGTGAGACGGTCATCACCGGCCTCGTATCGCTCGACAGAATCTTCGAGTTGGTCCTCCTCAACACGTACCGCGAGGCGGTTGAGCACCGTATCCACCCCGGGCGTCCCGCGGGCCACCGTGACGGCGTGCTCGGCTTCGCTTGCTGCGTACACCCAACCGGTGAGCTCGATGATTCCCTCATCGATGGCGCCAATGTCGATGGCGCGCTCGCTCAGGATTGGATCGTTGTGGTAGGCTTCGAGGACGCGCTCCTCCAGCTCTTCCAGCGGCGAGAGCTCCTCGTCGTCGTCCTGGTCCTCGTCTTCATTCTCATATTCCTCGTACTCGTCGGCGACGAACTCTTCTTGTCCGTCGCCGCCCAAGCGCTCGCGGAGCTTGGTGGCCAGCGCCGAAAAGCCGCCGAACTTCTGCGCCACTATGACGCCCGCCGCAATCCCGGCAACCGCGCCGAGCGCGAGGAAGATCATTCCCTCGCTGGGACGGGACCCTTCGTCCCGGTAACGGAACCGCGGAACGTCGTGCAGCCTGTGGCGGAGGTTTTCCTCGAAGGATAGCTTACGCATACGCATGATTTATTAAGTGGTGTCACTATGCAAGGCGGCAAGAAGAAGGCCACCGGCGAACTCTCAATCAGACCGAACTCTTGTTAGAGCTAACGCTTCCTGACGATTCCGTAAGATCCATCCCCGAAGGTACGCTGCCATCCGAAGTTGTCGCTTCCATAGGGGAACGGCTTCTCCGCGCGGCAATCGCCGTAGAGGTGAATGGCGTGATCCAGGATCTCGTGACTCCGCTCCGGCAGGGCGGATCGTTTCGCGTCCTCACGGAGCGCGATCCGGAAGCGCTTGCCGTAATTCGGCACTCGACCGCCCATCTGCTTGCGACGGCGGTCCGCCGTGTCCGTCCGGATGCCCAGATTGGCTTCGGCCCGTCCATCGAAGATGGCTTCTACTACGACTTTGGTGTGGACCATCCGTTCACTCCAGAAGACCTGGATGCCTTCGAGAAGCAGATGCGGAAAATCGCAGCCGAAAAATACCCGTTCGTTCGCGCCGAGCTTGACCGGGCGGCAGCCGAACGAGTGTTCCAGGGCGATCCGTTAAAACTCGAACGATTGTCCGAATTGGCAGCCGATGAGGTCATCTCAACGTACACCGACGGACCGTTCACCGATCTGTGCCGCGGACCGCACGTCCAGGATACGTCCTACCTCAAGCATTTCAAGCTGATGAGCACCGCTGGTGCTTACTGGCGGGGCGATGAGAAGCGCCAGATGTTGCAGCGCATCTATGGAACCGCCTGGTTTCGGAAGGAAGACCTCGACGGCTACCTGTACAGGATCGAGGAAGCCAAGCGACGCGACCATCGCCGCCTGGGGAAGGAGCTGGACCTGTTCCAGTTCCATCCAATCGCGCCGGGCGCAGCGTTCTGGACCAATCGCGGAACCATTATCTACAACGGACTCGTGGATTTCATGCGCGCGAAGCTGCGCGTTGCGGGCTACGACGAGGTGAAGACACCCTTGCTCTACCACAAGTCGCTGTGGGAGCAGTCGGGCCACTGGGGTAAGTACAAGGACAACATGTTCCTTGTGCTCGACAATGAGACAGGAGAGCACGACTTCTCGCTAAAGCCGATGAACTGCCCGTCGCATCACGTGCTGTATGGAAGCAGAAAGCACAGCTATCGCGAGCTGCCAGTGCGTTACGCGACGCAGGACGTGTTGCACCGGAACGAGATATCCGGCGCACTATCCGGGCTCACGCGTGTGCGTCAGTTCCAGCAGGACGATGCGCACATTTACCTGGCTGAATCACAGATTACCGATGAGGTCAAGAACCTCGTCGAGATGATCAACGATTGTTACGGTGTCTTCGGTCTCAGCTACACGGCAAAGTTCGCGACACGACCCGCTCCGGAACAACGCGTCGGCACTGACGAAATGTGGGATCGTGCAGAAGAATCGTTGCGCGCGGCGCTCGTCGCGACGGGACTCCCATACGAGCTGAAAGAAGGCGACGGTGCATTCTACGGCCCCAAGATCGACTTCGACGTTACCGATTCAATCGGACGGCAGTGGCAGCTCGGCACGATCCAGCTTGACTACGCCAATCCGGAACGGTTCGATCTCGACTATACTGGCGAGGACAACCAGTCGCACCGGCCTGTCATCATTCACCGCGCGATACTTGGCTCGTTCGAGCGTTTCATTGCGATTCTGATCGAGCATTTTGCGGGTGCGTTCCCGCTCTGGCTTGCGCCGGAACAGGTGCGGATTGTTCCAATTTCCGATGCGCAGGTGGATGCAGCGCGCGAAGTTCGCGACACTCTGGTCGCGGCCGGTGTGCGCGCGCATTTGGACGACCGCAACCAGACGCTCAACTACCGCATTCGAGAGGCGGAGACGCTGAAAATTCCGTACATGGCAGTTGTCGGCGGGCGCGAGGCCGAGCAGAATACCGTGGCTGTTCGGACTCGCGGCGCGGGTAGCAAGCAGGAGGTCACGCCGCTCGCCGACTTCGTGGAGCGGGTGCAGTCCGAGATCGCGTCCAGGTCATTGACCCCCTGAATCCGACAGCCGGCTCCGCGGTACATAGGGACGGGCGGAAATCCGGCGCGCCCCCATTAGCTTTCCTCCCATGTCAGACGCCAGCCGCCAACCAGTAATCGTATCGGCCGCGAGGACGCCCATCGGGCGCTTCCTCGGCGGTCTTGCTTCTCTTTCTGCGCCCGAGCTCGGG
Source organism: Gemmatimonadota bacterium (assembly GCA_041691775.1). GTDB lineage: Bacteria > Gemmatimonadota > Gemmatimonadetes > Gemmatimonadales > Gemmatimonadaceae > Fen-1247. The sequence continues at coordinate 13,032 of JBEPUB010000019.1, read as the reverse complement.
GCAATCGCCATCCGGGGCGCGCTGACCCGCGGGAACGTTTCGCCGGATCTGGTGGGCAACGTGATCATGGGGAACGTGCTTCAAGGTGGCGTGGGCCAGGCACCGGCGCGCCAGGCCGCGCTCAAGGCCGGTTTGCCCGGAACCGTTTCGGCGCTCACGGTCAACAAGGTTTGCGGATCGGGTCTGGAAGCGGTGATGCTTGCCGCGTCGTCCATCAAGGCGGGCGATGAAGAAGTCGTCGTGGCCGGTGGACAGGAATCGATGTCCAACTCTCCGTACTATGTATATGGCTACCGCGGCGGCGTGAAGTTCGGTGATCAGAAGATGGTGGACGGACTCATAAAGGATGGCCTCTGGTGCTCGTTCTGCGACGTTCATATGGGTGGTCACGCCGATTATACAGCGCGCAAGGCCAACGTCACGCGATCGGAGCAGGACATCTTCTCCGCGCTGTCGCACGCCAAGGCGATCGCGGCGATCGAAGGCGGCAAGTTCAAGGCTGAGATAGTTCCGGTCGAGATCGTTGGCAAAAAGGGAACGACAGTTGTTGATACCGACGAGAGCCCTCGCAAGGACACAACCGCAGAGTCGCTCGGCAAACTGCGGCCGGCATTCGCGGGAAGGGACAAGAGCGAGGAGCTGTCCGTAACGGCCGGCAACGCATCGAGTCTGAACGATGGCGCGGCTGCGCTCGTTGTCGTGAGCGAGCAGTTCGCCAAGGATCACGGACTCGAAATCATGGCGCGAATTACCGGCTATGCCACAGGCGGCGGCGCTCCCGAGGATCTGTTCTTCGCGCCGATCATCGCGGTTCAGAAACTGATGCAGAAGACCGGCGCGAAGATCGGCGACTACGATCTCATCGAGGCGAACGAAGCATTCGCGTCGCAGTCCATCGCTGATGCGCGCGGGCTTGCATGGGACGACAGTCGCGTGAACGTCAACGGGGGTGCCATCGCGCTGGGTCATCCAATTGGCGCGAGTGGAGCGCGGATCCTTACAACCTTGCTGTACGCGCTCAAGGATCGTGGCAAGCGAACCGGGCTCGCAACACTCTGCCTCGGCGGCGGCAATGCGGTCGCGTTGAGCGTCGAGCTGCCGAGCTGATTGTTGGACGCGCGATCTCTCGTATTTAGTTCTCCGTTAGAACGAAAGCTTCGCGCTCCGTGGCGCATACTCATCTTCGTCCTTGTATGGCTAGCGGTGACTCTTGTCGCCGCCGCACTCGTGCAGGGACTCCCGGGCGGTCCCGTACCATCCGGCATTCGCACAATTCTGTATTACTGGGTGGATTTCGTCGCCGTGCTCATCGCGACGTTCGTCTCCCTGCGATGGGTCGATGGCCTCGATTGGAAATTCGTGTTGATGGGACGTGCATCGTCGCAGCCATCGCTGCTCACGAGCGGATTTCTGATGGGAATGGTCGCGATCGGCGTGCCATGCGTACTGTTGCTCGCGACTCACGAGCTGCGTCTTGTGCCAGCGGATTCCGGAAGTTGGACGGTCGCCGCGGCGCAGATGGCGCTTTTTCTACTGCCAGCGGCCGGCGCGGAAGAGCTGTTGATGCGTGGCTATCTTTTTTCGGTCTTACGAGAGACAGTTGGTTGGAAGACTACCCTCGTAGCGACAAGTATTGTTTTCGGACTGCTGCACCTACGCAACCCAGGCGCGGATCCCGAGACGATCACAACGGTGATCATCGCGGGATTTTTTCTGGGGACGATCCTGCTCGTCACCGAGAGCCTTTACGCGGCATGGATGGCGCACTTCGCCTGGAACTGGACGATGGCGGCCGGCCTTCACACTTCAGTGAGCGGACTCGGCGTTGCGGCGCCGAACTATCATGTGATCAACAACGGCCCAGCGTGGCTCACCGGCGGCTCCTGGGGGCCCGAGGGTGGAGTTGCCGCAGCGCTCGGCATGTTCGCGTTTCTCTTTTACATGCACGGACACTATCGTCAGCAGTTACAAGGAGAGTTACAACGCAATGCATCTACGGAATGAACACTCAAGGGACTAACTAGAATGGCAGAACGTATAGCCGTCATCGGCGCGGGTCAGATGGGCAACGGAATCGCACACGCATTCGCTCAGGCGTCGTTTCCGGTGACGATGATCGACGTGACTCAATCGGCGCTAGATCGCGGTAAGGCCACGATCGAGAAGAACCTCGATCGTCAACTGAAGAAAGGGACTATCGATCAGGCGGCGAGAGACGCCACGCTGTCGCACGTTTCACTTGCAACAGAACTCGATGCCGCGCGCGACGCCACGCTCATCGTTGAAGCGGCCACGGAGAATGTCGGTCTCAAGTACAAGATCTTCACCGATCTGGACAAGCTCGCGCAGCCGGACGCGATACTCGCCACTAACACGAGCTCAATCTCAATCACAGAGATTGCCGCCAAGACGGGGCGCCCTGACAAGGTTGTCGGGATGCATTTCATGAATCCCGTCCCGGTGATGAAACTGGTCGAGATAATTCGCGGACTCGCGACGTCTGACGCGACAACGACCAAAGTCGTTTCGCTTGCAACCGCGCTCGGCAAGACACCGGTAGAAGTGAGCGACTATCCTGGTTTCGTAGCGAATCGCATCCTGATGCCGATGATCAACGAGGCGGTGTACTGCGTGATGGAAGGAGTGGGGACGCCGGAAGCTATCGACACTGTGATGCAGCTCGGGATGAACCACCCCATGGGCCCGCTCACGCTGGCCGACTTCATCGGACTCGACACCTGCGTCGCGATCCTCGAGGTGATGCACCAGGGTTTGGGCGATCCAAAGTATCGTCCCTGCCCATTGCTCAAGAAGTACGTCGCTGCCGGTTGGCTCGGTCGAAAGACGGGAAGGGGTTTCTACAAGTATGCTTGATCTGTTTCCGCTCACGGAGGAGCAGCGCGAAGTCGAGCGCGTGGCGCGTGATTTCGCGGCGGCCGAGATCGTACCGCATTCAAAGCAATGGGATCGCGATTCGTATTTCGAGCCGACGCTCGTGAAGCAGCTTGGCGATCTCGGATTCCTCGGCATGCTCACCCCCGAGGAATACGATGGGCTTGGAGTGGACACGGTTACGTATCTCGTCGCGCTCGAAGAGATAGCCGCCGCAGACGCTTCGGTCGCCGTAATGATGAGTGTTCATAACTCGCTGCCGACGCAGATGCTGTCCAGTTTCGGAACCGAGGAACAGAAGCAGCGATTTCTCAAGCCGATGGCACGCGGCGAGCTGCTCGGTGCCTTCGCCCTTTCGGAACCAGAGGCAGGCTCGGACGCGGCGGCCCTTACGACTCAGGCCGTCCGGGACAGCAATGACTGGATTCTCAACGGCACCAAGTCCTGGGTAACGAGCGGACCGTACGCCGGCGTAATCATGGTCCAGGCACGTACCGATAGTCCGGCCGACCGAAAGGGAGCGCGTGGCATCGGTGCGTTCATCGTGACGCCGGACCTGAAGGGTTTCAGCGTTGGGAAGAAGGAGGACAAGATGGGCCTCCGTGCATCACCGACGGTTCAGATCGTTCTGGACGGTTGCCGCGTTCCGGGCGCAAACCTGCTCGGTGATCCGTCAATGGGCTACGTTTACGCCATGCGTTCACTAAACGCCGGAAGACTCGGGATCGCCGCACAGGCACTAGGAATCGCGCGTGCGGCGTTCGATGCTGCCGTCGCTTACGCCGCGGAGCGCAAGCAGTTTGGGCAGCCTATCAAGGATTTTCAGGGAATTCAGTTCAAGCTCGCTAACATGGCAACGCGCATATCGGCCGCGCGCGCCCTACTACATGCAGCGGCGCGTGCCAAGGATGCAAACGCATCCAGCGCGAAGCAGGCTGCGTCAATGGCCAAGCTCTTTGCGAGCGAAACGGCCATGTGGGTCACCACCGAAGCGGTTCAGGTTTTTGGCGGTTATGGTTACGTCAAGGACTATCCGGTGGAGAAGCTGTTCCGCGACGCGAAGATCACAGAGATCTACGAAGGAACGTCGGAAATTCAACGCATCGTCATCGCACGGGAGCTTTACGCATGAAGCTGTTCGACACAATCGCCGAAATGGGCCATGAGCAGGTTGTCGTGTGCTCGGATCCGTCGTCAGGTTATCGCGGAATCATCGCGATCCACAACACCACACTTGGTCCAGCGCTAGGCGGCACGCGCTTCTGGAGCTACGCGAGCGACGAGGAAGCGATAACTGACGCGCTCCGTCTGTCGCGCGGAATGACTTACAAGAACGCCGTGGCCGGCCTCAATCTCGGCGGCGGCAAGGCTGTCATCATCGGCGACAATCGCGCAACGCGCCGAGAGATGATCTTCCGTGCCCACGGGAGATTTGTCGAGAGCCTCGGCGGTCGCTACGTGACGGCTGAGGACGTTGGTACGAGCACATCGGATATGGACTTCGTGCACATGGAGACGGATTACGTGGCCGGTCTCGCCGGACGCTCGGGAGATCCGTCCCCCGTAACCGCGCACGGCGTGTTCCGTTCGATCCAGGCTTCCGCGATGTACCGGTGGGACTCTGATGATCTCGAAGGGAAGACCGTGAGCATTCAGGGTTGCGGCAACGTTGGCCGTCATCTCGCGAAGGCACTCGACAAGGCGGGCGCGAAGGTAATTGTTTCAGACATCGATCCGGATCGCGTCGCCTGGGTACTGGCTGAAACGAACGCGACAGCGGTTGACGGAGACGCGATTTATTCAGTTGAAGCCGACATCTTCGCGCCCTGCGCACTCGGCGGAATCATCAACGACAAGACGATCCCCCAGCTCAAAGTCGAGATCGTGTCTGGCGCCGCCAACAATCAACTTCTGGAAGAGCGCCACGGCGACATGCTGCAGGAGAAGGGAATTCTCTACGCACCCGACTACGTCGCGAACGCTGGTGGCGTAATCAACGTGTACAGCGAGCTCGCGGGCTGGGACGCGAAGCGCTCTTTCCGCAAGGCCGACGAGATCTACGACACCATTCTCGGTGTCTTTGAAATCGCCCGTACCGACGGCATTCCAACCTACCGTGCTGCCGACCGGCTCGCCGAGCGACGGCTCCAGGCTGTAAATTCCATGATGCGCACCTGGCCGCAGTGGCCGCGCAAGTCATGAGGAGGTTGTAGTCGACATGAGCGTAACCACCCTGCCGGCGAGCGGCGAGTTGAGTGCAGTCTGGGAATCTGACCCTGACATCGCACGTCTGATCATCGAGGAGACCGAGCGCCAGCGGCACGGCCTGGAGCTCATCGCGAGCGAGAACTTCGTCTCGCTTGCCGTGCTTCAGGCAATGGGAACGCCGCTCACCAACAAGTATGCGGAAGGACTGCCGGGTAAGCGTTACTACGGCGGCTGTGAAGTCGTGGATCGTGTGGAGCAGATCGCGATAGATCGGGCGAAGCAGCTGTTCAGTGCTGAGCATGCGAACGTTCAGCCGCATTCGGGTGCGCAGGCTAACGCGGCAGTCTATCTCGCCTTCCTCAAGCCCGGCGACCTGGTGCTGGGATTGGATCTGTCGCAGGGTGGTCATCTCACGCACGGATCGCCGGTCAATTTTTCCGGATTGCTGTACAACGCGATTCATTATGGCGTGAACGACGCCGGATACATCGATTACGACATGATGCGCTCGATTGCCCGCGAGCGCCGTCCCAAGATGATCATCGCCGGTGCGAGCGCGTATGCGCGAACGATCGACTTTGCTGCATTCGCTGAGATCGCGCAGGAAGTCGGCGCAAAGCTGTTTGTGGACATGGCGCACATCGCAGGGTTGGTCGCGACGGGATTGCATCCATCTCCGATTCCATACGCGGACGCCGTTACGACTACCACGCACAAGACCCTGCGTGGCCCGCGCGGAGGACTGATCCTGTGCAAGGCCGAGCACGCGAAATTGATCGACAAGGCAATGTTCCCTGGCACGCAAGGCGGTCCGCTGGAGCATGTGATAGCCGCCAAGGCTGTTTCGTTCAAGGAAGCTTTGGCTCCGTCGTTCCGGGCGTATTGTGCCCAGATCATCGCGAACGCAAGGAGTCTCTCCGATGCGTTGATTTCGCGTGGCATGGATATCGTGTCCGGCGGAACCGATACGCATCTCATGCTCGTGGACTTGCGTAACCGCGGCCTCACTGGCAAGGTGCTCGAGAAAGCACTCGACCTCGCCGCGATCACGGTGAACAAGAACACCGTTCCCAAAGAAACGCAGTCACCGTTCGTGACCAGTGGGATTCGCATCGGCACACCGGCAGTGACTACGCGCGGCATGCGTGAAACCGAGATGCAACAGATCGCCGGACTCATAGACAGGATAGCGAGAGCTCCGGAAGACCCAACGGTATCCGCATCCGTTCGTGCGGAAGTGCTGTCTCTCACCGATCGCTTTCCGCTCTATCCCGGCAGTTTTGCAGAGCGGGACGAGGCATAGCGGATGTCGGATCTCGCGTTTCGCGATGGTGTGATGGCGCAGATTCGGGAACGCGAATCGCGGTACGAGGAAGGCGCATATCTCTTCGTGCTCGCGGCACTTGAGTACTCGCAGGCGCAGCTGCAGGAAAGGCGTCACATTACTGGGAAGGAGCTCGCTGTAGCGTGCCGCGATCTTGCGATCGATCGTTACGGCATCATGGCTCGTATTGTTCTAGAGCGATGGGGAATTGCTTCGACCGATGATATTGGGTCTGTCGTGTTCACCCTCGTTGATCTTGGATTTCTCGCGAGTCAGCCTACCGATACACGCGACCAGTTCAGCGATGTTTACGATTTCTTCGAGGCCTTCGAGCGCCGCTATCCGTGGAACGGTAAGGCTCTCGTCTGAGCAGGGAGGAGCGCCGATTCAATGCCGGTTCGCGTCGTAAACGCCGAGGAATCAGCTGCGCTTGACGCTGCTGCGATAGACGCCGGAGTTCCGTCCCGCGCCCTGATGCGCGCTGCAGCATTCAATGCTGCAACTGTCATCTGCGATCGCTTTTCCGAACAGCTTCGCGCTGGTGTGACGATCGTCACGGGCCCCGGGAACAATGGCGGCGACGGATGGGCTCTGGCGTCCGCGCTTGACGCCGTGGGCGTGGCTGTGTGCGTGCGAGAGGTCGCTCCGTCTCATACTTCGGATGCAATTGCCGAGCGAGCGCTTGCGGAGAGATTGCTTAGCACCGGACCGTCCACGGGACCGTTCACGGAACCGTTCAGTCGTGGCGTGATTGTAGATGCGATGCTCGGCACCGGCAGTACCGGCGAGCTGCGCGGCGCAGTACGCGATGCGGTCCGCGAGATTGCGACTGCAAGAGCGCGTGGCGCGGTGGTGGTGGCACTCGACCTTCCGAGCGGGGTCGATGCCACACACGGGGCGATGGGTGTAACAATCTTCGCTGATCTGACCATCAGTTTTGGCTGTTGCAAGCGCGGCAGCGTCATCTCTCGCGCCGTGTGTGGCGAGATTATTGTCGTGGACATCGGACTCGGCGCCGAAGTTCCGGAGTCCCTCCCGTTGCTGATAGATGGGACATTCGCACGCGCTAACGTCCCCCGCATTGCTCCGGATGCTCATAAAGGGACGCGCAAGAGCGTCGCTATAGTCGCCGGTGGGGACAACATGGGTGGTGCGGCGATCCTCGCCGCGACCGCCGCTCTCAGGAGCGGTGTCGGGCTCGTGAAGGTGATCACCGCGCCGGGGAACATCGCTGCCGTGCACGCGCGAATTCCCGAGGCGCTCGTTGCGCCGCTGGTGAATGCGTCGGCCTCAATCGAGAACTGGGCAGATGCGGTTTTAATCGGCCCGGGTCTCGGAACCGACGATGCTACACGTGAGTTCATCCGTGGTGTTCTGACAGAGTGGCACGGGCCGGTAGTCCTGGATGCAGGGGCGCTGGGCGCGTTCGACTGTGACCTGAATGGGTTGTCCCAGGCACTGCGCGGACGTCCGGCGATTATCACACCGCATCCCGGCGAGCTAGCGCGCCTGATTGGCGCTGATATCAATTACGTGCTGGACAATCGGTTCGACATCGGGCTGGGAGTGGCGAGTACACTCGGCGCTACACTTTTGCTGAAGGGCACACCGACCGTGGTGTCGGATGCCGAAGGCGTACGCTTTATCGTGGCCGGTGGCACGCCGGTCCTCGCGACCGGCGGCAGCGGGGACGCGCTCGGCGGAATGATCGTGACGTTGCTGGCTCAGGGGTGCGCGCCGAGTGTCGCCGCGGCATGCGGTGCCTGGGTGCACGGACGTGCGGCAGAGCTAACGCCGGGCGTGCGTGGCTACCGTCTCACAGACGTGCTTGAACGGTTGCCGCAGGCGTGGGCGATAGACACGTCGCCGCCGCGGTATCCCGTGGTCGCGTCGTTGCCGTGTCTCTCGTGACGCAGGATGGCGAGATAGCGTTTGGGCCGGGCGAGGAATTTCGCTTCATACGTCGCCTGATTCGCAGGTTTGGCCAGCTTGCCGTAGGAATCGGCGATGATGCCGCGCTCGTTCACGTACCGCGCGACAACATGATCGCAATCAGCACCGACATGTCGGTGGAGAACGTTCACTTCCGACGCGACTGGCTGTCGCTGAACGAGATCGGCTATCGCGCCACCACGGCCGCCCTCAGCGATCTGGCCGCGATGGGTGCCAGTGGAGTCGGAATCCTGATTGGCCTGGCTACACCACCTGAGTCGCGCGAGAACCTCGACGCCCTTGGTGACGGGATCGCGCGTGCCGCAGTTGCGGCCGGCGTTGGGATCTATGGCGGTGACACCACTCGGGGACCCGTTCTCTCGCTCGCGATCACCGTTTTTGGCAATACCCGCGACGCGATGCGCCGCGACGCTGCGCGTGCTGGGCATCACGTCTACGTCACGGGAGTTCTTGGAGGGCCGAGAGCCGCGGTGCGTGCGCTTGAGGAGTGCACTCCAATGAACGCTGCGTGGCGCGAACGCTTCGCCAACCCGCGAGCGCGATTGCGCGAAGCCCGATGGGCTGTGGGCCGCGGCGCTCGCGCGGCGATCGATATCTCGGATGGATTGGTGGCTGACGCGGCGCACGTTGCCGCAGCCAGCAACGTGCGCATCGCCATCGATCTGGATCGGGTTCCAACGATCGACGGCGTGGATGCAATCGACGCCGCTCGGAGCGGTGAAGAATACGAGTTGCTGATGACATCGGCGATTCCAATCGACTGCGACGCGTTCGAGTCTCGGTTCGGCATTCCGCTCACCGAGATCGGTGCGGTTACCGATGGAACGCCCGGCGTTCACGTGTTGATGAAGGGTCGGCCGCTCGATGTCGAGCTTCGAGGGTACGACCATTTTGGGAGCTCATGATACGGGTATTCCGCACGTTGTTCACGATGCTGGTTCTACTCGTGCTCACCATCGTCTTCGCGACGCTATTGGTCGCTGCTGCGCTGTTTGGGGTTCCGAATCGTGCCGGAAGCATTTACGACGTATTGCCGCGGATATGGGCCCGCGCAGCGTTGTGGGCGGCGGGAGTAACGGTCCGCGTACACGGACTCGACCGGCTGACGCCGGGCGGCACTTTCATATTTCTCTGCAATCACGTCTCTCTGTTCGACATCCCGGCGCTGGTCGGCTGGCTTCCCCGAAATAACTTTGTGGCCAAGGCCGAGCTCTTCAAGATTCCCATTTTCGGTCAGGGAATCCGGGTGCTTGGCACGGTACCAATCGAGCGCGAAAATCAGCAAGCTGCCTTCAGCTCGTACGACACTGCTGCGGCGCGCATCCGTGGCGGAAGTTCGGTAGTAGTATTCCCTGAGGGGACGCGCGGCAGGGAATACCCGATCCGTCCGTTCAAGAAAGGCCCGTTCGTACTCGCAATCAAGGCCGGCGCGCCCATCGTGCCGGTAGTTGTGTATGGGACGATCGAAATTCTTCCCAGGCGGAGACTGTTGGTACATCCAGGCGTCATCGATGTCTACGTGATGGATCAGATTTCGACAACTGGTCTCGAGTATGAGGATCGCGATGTGCTGGCGCAAACAGTCCACGACAAGATGCAGACAGTGATGAACGAACTCACCCTAAACCGATAAAACAAAACCATGTCAGCAATCATCGAAATCAACGCTCGCCAGATCCTGGATAGCCGCGGCAACCCAACTGTCGAAGCCGACGTAACGCTGGAGAGCGGCATCACCGGGCGCGCGGCCGTCCCGAGTGGCGCGTCAACCGGTGAGCATGAGGCGCTGGAGCTGCGCGATGGAGATGCAGAGCGCTACAACGGTAAGGGTGTGGAGAAGGCAGTGTCCGCGATCGAGGATGAGATCCAGCCAGAAGTGCTCGGCCTCGATGCTCTGGATCAGATGGCGCTAGACCGTACGATGATCGCGCTCGATGGTACTGACAACAAGGGCAGGCTTGGCGCGAACTCCATTCTCGCGGTTTCGCTCGCCGCTGCGCGCGCCGCGGCGTCCGAGCTGGGTCTGCCGTTGTATCGCTACATCGGCGGCCCGATGTCTCGCGTGATGCCGATGCCGATGATGAACGTATTGAATGGTGGCGCTCACGCGTCGAACACCGTTGACGTGCAGGAGTTCATGATCGTTCCGGTCGGCGCAAAGGATTTTGCGACTGCACTCAGGATGGGCGCAGAGGTTTTTCACGCGCTCAAGAAAGTTCTGACAAAGCGCGGACTTTCCACCGCGGTGGGCGATGAAGGTGGATTCGCGCCAGATCTTCCCAACGACGAGGAAGCCCTTAATGCATTGGTGGAAGCGGTCGAGGCCGCTGGATACCGTGTTGGGAAGGATGTTGCATTCGCGCTCGACGTTGCCGCGTCGGAATTGTACAAGGGTGGCAAGTACACGTTCAAGAAGAGCGGCGGTGGCACGCACGACACTGCGGGGATGATCAAGCTCTACGCCGGCTGGCTGGACAAGTTCCCGATCGTGTCGATCGAGGATGGACTCGCCGAGAACGACTGGAAGGGATGGGCAGAGCTTACAGCTGAGCTCGGCGGTCGCGTGCAGCTTGTTGGCGATGACATTTTCGTCACGAACAGTGAGTACTTGGCGCGCGGAATCAACGAAGATGTCGCGAATGCGATTCTCGTCAAGGTCAATCAGATTGGAACGTTGACCGAGACACTGGAAGCAATCGAGCTCGCGCGCGCGAACGGTTATCAGAGCATCATCTCGCATCGTTCGGGAGAGACCGAGGACACCTTTATCGCTGATCTCGCGGTTGCCACGAACGCCGGCCAGATCAAGACCGGCTCCGCAAGTCGCACAGACAGAGTCGCAAAGTACAACCAACTGCTTCGCATCGAGGAAGAGCTTGGTGATCTCGCCGAGTTTCCGGGTGCCGCGTTGTACGGACTCTAACCGCCGCCGAGTATGCGCGGACGCTTGATCTGGGGCGCGCTGATCGTGGGCGCGCTCATCTTTGCTTTGGAGGCCGGTGAGTACAGCACGCTCGACATAGTGCGTCAACGCCGCCGGGCTACCGAACTGACAACGCGAGCCGATTCGATCCGGCACGCGGTTGATTCCATGACGCGTGCGGAGAAGTTGATCCGCACCGATCCCGTCACTCAGGAGCGGATCGCGCGCGAGGAGTTCGGGATGGTGCGTGGTGGGGAGATTCTTTACCGGTTCATACCGGATACGACGGCGATCTCGAAGCCGTAGCCGTAGGCGCGGCGAGTTCCCCGGCACCAACCGAGCGGGCCAGGGACCACGCTCCGAACCGTTCAGGTTCACATGTTTAACGCCCTGGCGGCGTGGATTGGTGATTTTGGCCGGGAAATGCAGTGTTTGGCTGGGAAATGTACTAGCGACAGATCCCGACGTCCTTTAGCTACAGACAGCTGAGCTAAAGGAGAAGCTATGGGTTTCGATGACAGCGCCGGCAGGCCATGACATTTTCCAAGATCAAAACGTGCATCGAGCTCGGCCTCTGCACATGGGAGCAAGTCCAGAACACGTTGGTGAACGCCGGGATGGCCCAATCCGAAATCGCTGACTTCATAGATGGAAGCGTCGAGATGGGGCGACAGCCACAAGCGATGCTGAACCAACTGATCGAGACTGGAATGGTGCCAGCTCAGGCGGTGCCAGATTGTCACGGCGCAGAGGTCAGCCGTGCCGGCGATGACGAGTATCTGCGGCCCCAGCCAGTCGAGCTACTCTATTGCCTCAACGTGCTTCGGGCGATGCCCTCGTCCGCGCCACCAGCGATGAGCGACGCGATGTTCGGAACCTACCGCCACATACCACTTAGCCAATCATGGGTGCGGGAACGATTCGGCGAGTGCGACCCATACTCCGGACCGCATCGTTTCTTCGCGTATCACGTCTTCGATGACGATCGATCCGTCGCGGTGGTTTGGGCACGCGACGAGGAGGTCGGCGACGAACTGTTAAAGGCGCAGCTGAGAGTGAGCTTGGACCTGCATGGTGAGCTGTCGCTTCGCCGCTCGCCAACGCCGGCTTCTGCGTAGTTGACGACTGCGCTACCGCCGAGAAATAGCAGGGGCGGGGATCGAACCCGCGACCTCACGATTATGAGTCGTGCGCTCTCACCAGCTGAGCTACCCTGCCGTACACCAAACTGCCGCAGTCCGTCACACAACGTAACGACGGCCCGCCCCCCGCGCCGGCCCGCGCATGTCGGGGGCGGGAGTTGTACCCCCCCCCAACGGGCGGGCGTTTTGCGGTGACCAGTATTCGCTGTGGTTTCTCAACCGTTCGGCGAAGGGGGATCTGGGGGCCCGGCTGGAGATGTTGGGGCGGCTGACTGTGGTCCCGGGGATGGGTTCGGGGCTGGTGCTGATCGTGGCGTTCGTGGCGATCTTGGCGTCGTTGTGTCAGATGGGTTTGATGCTGGTCCGGATCGGGGTGGTGACGATCCTGGCCGGGACGTTGCCGCTGTCCGCGGCGGGGACAGCGACGGACACCGGCCGGGCGTGGTTCCAGCGGGTGCTGGCGTGGCTGTTGGCGTTCGTGTTGTACAAGCCGGCGGCGGCGACGGTGTATGCGAGCGCGTTCCTGCTGGTCGGGAAGGGGCAGGACGCGGCGTCGGTGCTGTCCGGGTTGTTCCTGATGATCCTGGCGA
>JBEPUB010000018.1:0-49458 GCA_041691775.1 Gemmatimonadota bacterium | reverse complement strand
CCCCCCCCCCCCCCCCCCCCCCCCCCCCCCCCCCCCCCCCCCCCCCCCCCCGAGACTCGCGCTCCTTGCCGCTCATAGGGGCGTCATGGGCCGATCACGTAACTTTCGTCAGAAAAGCGTCCACAAAAGTTCTCCGGGAAACGTGCTACAGCCTGCAATCCAAGGTACCACCGAACATGCCGACCGCAAGTACGTTGGCGCGCTGGCTCAGCCGTTCTGTGACGCTGTAACGCACGCTCAGATCAGTCGGAAGCGCGCCACGAATCGACTGACGACGGCTTTGCCCACGTGTACGGTCGAGCGCCAACGGACAGCACCGGCGAACAGAATCGACGGATCGCACCGAGGCCGCTGCTCGTCGATTGGTCAGTCGGCTGCTACTACGATGGATCGCGCGGCGCACGGCTGGCTACGGGAGAGACTTGCCTGGCGCGACGATAGCAAACTCAGGTGGGGGTAGTTGATCATGACCTCGCAACTCATACGAACAGCGGCCAACAGATGCTTGCCTTGAGCCATAATCCGACGTGCAACTTTCGTTCACCTCCGTTCACCTCCGTTCACCTTCGTTCACCTCGGCAAATGAACAGCGAACGTGGTGCCCGTTTGCTCGCCGGACGTGACGTCGATCACCCCACCGTGGGCGGTAATGATTCGTTCCGCGATATAGAGGCCCAACCCGAGACTGCCGGAGGGATTACTGGAGGCATTAGGGAGCGTGTCTCCAGATCGCAGCCGCTTGAACGGATCGAATAGGCAAGGGAGATCGGCTGTCAGGATCGGAGCGCCGCAGTTGTGCACCGTCAACACCACCTCTGTTGTCTCGCCGCAGGCAGACACCGTTATGGGATCGGTGGGTGAGCCGTGTTGCACGGCGTTGCCGAGAATGTTGGCCAACACCTGGCTTATGCGCGGACAATCCCAGTTGCCGTGCAGATCTCCAGAAACGTTGAGCGTGAGCAATCGGCCCGGGTGCGCGGCCTCAATCTCATCGACGGCGTGCCTCGTTTCCTTGGCCAGGTCCATTTCCTGGCGCGTTATCGGCACGCCTGATCCCAACTGGCTGCGTGTGAAGTCGAGAAGGTCACCAACCATTCGGTTCATGCGCCTGGAGCTCCGCACGATGCGGGTCGCAAGCGTTAGGTACGGCTCTTCCATCTCGCCGCTGTCGAGCATGAACTGCGACGAGGTGATTACCGCCCCGAGCGGTGTTCGGAGATCGTGGCCCAGAATTGCGAGAAACATCTCCTTGGAACGCGCGACGTCCTGGGTGTAGCGCGTGATGGATTCGGCGAGCGATTGATCAATCGCTTCATTGAACCGCATCAGGTCATCCAAATCAGCACCGGTGAGCGTGCCGTTCGCCCGGGTCCAGAGCCGGATTACGCTCGCTCTCAGCGCGCGATACTCCGCGGCCATCTCTCCCACCGTGAAGCCGCTTCCAGCACGGCCAGCGCCGTGGACTTCGGCGGCGGTGTCCGGTTCCCCGCCGTTATCCTCCGCATCTGCGTTTCCCTTGGATTTGTCTTCTTGTTCTGCGTCAGTTTGTGGTGTGCGAAGATCCGAGATGATGTTCCGCAGCATTTCGAGAGCGTGATCGCCCAAGCCTGCCGCATCCATTTTTCTTGCTGCCGGTCCGCACGTCTTTGCGAACTCCACCCATTCGGTTAGGATGGGGTCGCAATTTGCTTCGATAAAATCTGCAAGTCTCACAACATCTCCTTGGCACCGCTTGGCCACCGCTCGTTGCTATGTTTTGTTGCCGTCGTTACATCCTGTATAGCTTCAGCCTGCGGTGTGGACGGCCGAGTCCGACGCAGCATTTACGGGAATCACTCCAATCGCGCGACGACGCTGATTGCCTCCGCGTATCAAACGCGTAGCAAATGTCAAGTCTGCTCAGACGCTGAGTTGGCGAAATCTATCTTTCTCCACAATCTCTTTCACCATCTGCACCTACACCTGCGCGGAGCTTTCTGGTACTCCATGAAGGCGGGTAAGCGCCTCGGGACGATTCGGTATACACCGTACGGTCATCCGAGGACCGTCTCGGGGCTAGCGAACGCCGCCGGGGAGAGGCGTGGCCACGCCTTCCCACTACGGATCAGCAGGTTCGGGATTCGACTTCCTCGGGGCGCACTGGGTAACATGGCAGACAGTCTCGGCGCATCGGGCGGCCGAAGCGTTAACGGCACCGGGCAACAACTCTAGCGCGCACTGCCAACAGCAGACCTCCTGGCACTGCCGCACGGGACGCCGAATATGCTCACCGCTCGCTCCTCGAATCGTGCGATAGGGCTGTCGGCAAGAGGCGGCCCGGATCATTCGCTCCCAGGCGTGGTCGCTACGTCTTGGCTACGCGTCAGGGCCGTCGTCCCTGGAAGGCCGCGGAAGCGTGAGCGTAAAAGTGCTTCCTGCACCCGTTGTGCTTTCCGCAGTCAGCTCGCCGCCCATGCCGCGCGCAAGGTCTCGACTGATTGCAAGCCCCAACCCAACACCCTCGCGCGGTCGGTTTGACGCACCCGTAAGCTGAACGAACGGGTCGAATATTCGACCCAACTGGTCGCTCGCAATGCCGCGCCCCGTGTCGCTAACATGAATGCGAACGGCTTCCTTCATCGCGTCGCACCGGACAGTCACTAATCCTGTGTCGGTGTACTTGGTCGCGTTCGACAGCAGGTTGACGAGCACCTGGCGAAGCTTATCCGCATCGGCTCGTACAACGAGCATCGGATCAAATTCAACATTTTCGTACGTCAAACCTTTTGCTGTGAGTTGCGGCAGAATGAGTTCTTCGACGCGCCAAATCGCCGCGCTTACCGGAACGTCGGTAATGTCGTAGGACACTTGACCAGCGTCGAGCCGTGCCAAGTTCAGCAAATCGTTGATAAGCCCTAAGAGATGCTGCTGACTTCGAGTGATTCGAGCGAGATCTTCTGTCTGCGCCTCCGTCACCGGACCTCGGATTCCCATCGAGAGTAACTCCGTGTAGCCCCCGATTGCGTTCAGGGGCGTACGTAGTTCGTGACTCATGATCGCCAGAAAGTCACTTTTCGCGCGGTTTGCAGTTTCTGCGGCTCGGCCCGCCTCTTCAGCCTCGCTTCTAGCGCGCCGCTCGCCTTCGACGTCGGTGTTGGTCCCAACCCATCCCGTGATCTCGCCCGACGCACTCCGCGTCGCACCGGCTCGGGCGATGTGCCACCTATAGTCGCCGTCGCTCCGCAAGAGACGAAATTCCGTTTCGTACGGTGCGCCGGTCGCCAGGGACGTTGCCCACCGCCGCGCGGCACGATCTGTGTCGTCAGGATGAACGAACCGGATCCAGCCCGTGCGTAACAAGTCGGCAGCCGGCGTTCCAAAGTACTTAGACGTCTGCTCTCCTACGTAGTCGAGCAGACCGTCCGGTGTCGCCGTCCAAACCTGTACGGGCAGCAATTCCGTAAGTGTCCGGTATTTGGCTTCGCGCGTCTCCGCTTCGACGCGTGCAGATTCGGCCGCGAGGCGAGCGGAATGTTCAGCCTCCATGTCCGTGTTCGTACCGAACCATCGGGCGACGGTCCCGTGAGAATCCCTGAGCGGCACGACGCGCGTAAGGAAGTTACGAAACTCGCCGTTGGATCCCTTCAGCGGAAACGTCAGTTCGAACTGACTGCCGTCTGCGATGCACGAACGCCACTGCTCAAGCACCGCCGGCAACGTCACCGGGTCGTGCACCGACTGCCAGCCCCAGCCTTCCAACTGCTGCGGCGTGGTGCCGGTGTACTCGTACCAACGAGCGTTGTACCAGTCGATGTAACCGTCAGGCCGCGCCGTCCACGCGAGAGCCGGAATCGCGTCGGCCAGTGTACGGAACTGCTGCTCTCGCTCGGCAACTTCTTCGCGAGCCTGCACGCGTTCTGTCACCTCAACCGTGTGCTGGAGAATCCCCGTCACTGTGCCGCTTGCGTCACGGAGCGGCTGGTAAACCAGGTCAAACCACGACGTATGAAGAGTGCCGTCGGCGTGTGTTAACGTCGCCGCGACTTCGTTAGCGGCGTACGGCTCACCCGTCGAGTACACGCGATCTAACAGCTCGATGAACCCTTGAGGCGGGAGCTCGGGAAATGCTTCCGCAAGCGTACGTCCAATCACGTTCCCCTTTCCGGACACGGCTTCTGCACGAGCATTCATCATCACGAAGCGATGTTCCGGCCCCATCGTCACGGAGACCGAAGCTGGTGCGTGCGCGAATACTGTCTGGAGCTGTTGTTCCGCGGCCTCCGCCGCAACGGTGCGAGTCAAAAGTTCTTCTGACGCCGACCGCAATTCCTCCGTCTGCATCTCTAGCTCGAGGGCGTTTACTTGCAGCTGCTGGTTCGCGAGCTTGAGTTCGAGTGACTGTACCTGCAACTGCGCATTGGTAGCCTCGACTGCGCGTCGAGCGAGCACGTGCTCAGTCACGTCGCTTCCATGAACCAGGACGCCGGTGCGCGCTCCATCTGCACCGACCACGGCCTCGTACACAAAATCCAGGAAGTACTGCCGAGCAGGTTCGTCGGCTGCGGGCTGGACCCAGGCTGGAAATTCGCGGCCTACGAACGCGACGCCCGTATTCAATACGCCGTCCAAGAGTTGGATGATGCCTTGCTGTCTAGCTTCGGGTACCGCCTCGGCGACAGTCTTGCCGACGATGTCGCTACGCCCTACGAAGCGGCAAAAAGCGTCGTTTGCCGCCTCGAATACGTGTTTGGGGCCCTTGAGCATCGCTAGGAACGCCGGCGCCAGACGAAAGAGCTCAATCAGCTGCGCTCGTTCGGCCTCAAGCCGGAGGAGTAGCGTGTCGCGCAGTGCGTCACGATCCTTTTCGAGCACATTGGCCGTCACGCGATGGGTTGTATCAAGAAGCGTTACGAGCACCCCACCAACCTCGCCGCTTTCGTCCCGAACCGGGCTGTACGAAAGCGTGATATACACGTCATCAGGTGGCTCATCCGGTCCATGCCGCAACAACTGGTACAACTGATCCTCTAAATTGACCGTCTCACCGCGAGAAACGCGCGCGTAGATCGGCTCGTTGAATGCCCACGCTTCGGGCCAGCATTCACGCGTCGGCCGCCCCAGGCCCGATGGGTGCTTGGCACCCAGGAACGGAATGTAGGCGTCATTGTAGATCTGGATGAGGTCGGGTCCCCAGAGCACGATCATCGGGAAGCCTGAGCCAAGGACCGTCGCGGCTATCGTCCGGAGGCTTTCGGGCCATCCTTTCACGGGCCCCAACAGCGATCCTGTCCAATCGTGCACCAGGCACAGGGCCCGGGTTTCGCCAGATCCCGCAAACAACGGCCGCGGGTCAGGCGAAACCCGGTTTGGTTCGGAGGGTTGTACGCCTATCGGCGTCGGTGGGTCGCTGCGCTCTGTGGCGTGCTGCCGGCTGTCGCCTTGACGCTCCCGCTCGGTTTGCCGATCCACTCGCTGCTCATGCCTCGGGCTCGTGTGTTGACCGCCGCCTGCCGATCGTCGCGCTATCAGGAGTACCGAAATATCGCGCGCGTAGAGCGTTTCCGCTCATGGCACCATGCACATCCGAATACAATACCGGTCTCGGGCAAAGCCAAACAGCCGCGAACTCACCCCCCCCACCGGATGCTCGCACCGCCCGAATTCTGCCATGCGCAGTCGCTGGGAGTCGCGTTGAAGTTTGCCGGGCGCGTGCCGCCGCCACCCAGGCCTCTGCGTCGCAGACAATGCGGCGACCGACGGACTGTCGTTTGATCGGCACGGCGTACTACAAACGTGTCCGGAACGCCCGTCGCTGAAAGCGACGTTGTCTCCTCAATCCGCGGGGCGTAGCGCCTCCCCGTTTTATCTATTCCTCCGGCTCTGCAGCGTCTACGTTGCTCGACGATTCGGCGAGTTGCGTTAGCGATACGTCGGTGTCGCGTTCCTCATCGAGTGTCTGCTGTAGCAGCGCTACGCGCTCTTCGTGCCCGAGCAACTTGGCCCACGTCCGAGCGGTGCCGTAGCCGGCCATCTCGTAATGCTAAATGTGCTGCGCCGCCGAAATCAAGCCAGCGTCCGGAACCTCCTTATCGGGTCGCTGCTTTATTAGTTCGCATCCCTCCTTGAGCACTCCTTCCATACCAACGCATTTCTTTCCGGTCGGTTTCTCATCCAGAGAACGACAAATGCGCTCTAGCCGTTTGACATGCTGCCGCGTCTGTCGCGTCTGTCGCGTCTGTCGCTCATGCTTTCGTGAATCCCTGTTTCAACTTGGAATTGGTCGCAGCCAAGCGTCTTTATGACGCAGCAGTCGTGAAGTACTCCCGTCAGACCCCAACGCAGCGCGAGGCAGGCAAGAGACATGATGCGCGAAGAGATCGGAATGCAGGTCGAACAGCACCGCGATGGGAGTGGTCGCGCCGCGGGTCCAGCGACGAATGGCGACGCCTCCGTCGGCAACTTGCTCGAGCAGCTGAGTACGGACACTAGCATGCGCGCGCAAACGGCTGGGTGCAACGACCGCAACCAACAAGGGGCCACTCTCAAATGAGAATGGCCCCTTAATGGATTAATGAGCAAAGCTTAAGTAAGGGTAAATCAATAGCTCGACTTCTTCGCCTTTTTATTACGATGATGCTGAACCTCGGCGCCAATCGCGGCACCCACCAGCGTGCCATGCTTATGGTGCGTGAGGTGACCTCCGACCGCGCCGATGGCCGCACCCTTCAATATGCTGTGGTGCTTCCGCCGAGGGTGCGTCTGCTGTTGCGTCTGCTGTTGCGTCTGCTGTTGCATCTGCTGTTGCGCTGAGGCAGAAACGATGGGAGTGAGCACTAGAGTGGCGCTCAGGGCCATTATTTTACAGGCGGTGTTGCGGGACGTCTGGCTCATCTTGGTTGCTCTCCTGGATGGTTTTCGGGAAGTTGGTGCACCACCTTGGTAGGCGAATATGGTGCCAGCGGCAACTGACCGGCGGACACCTTGCCGCGCCGTGCACGGGGGATTGCCACGACTGACCAGCCGATCATCCCGACGATTAGAATGCTCGCCAAACGAGATATGGCGGTGACTATCGCGAAATTGGGATTCATGTGAACCGTGATAATCGTGACCGCCGTCTCAGGTATCCCGTGGTGTAGGCGAGCCAGGCGCCGAGGCGGTCTACCAACTGGCCGGCGGCTATTGTAGGGCTGAATGCGCATATTGGAGATAGCCATTCTTGAGCTGGTCAGCTGGATGCATCCGGATCCACGATGTGCCAGCCCCTCCCGTCCCTCAATGCCGATCGAAAACATTTCCGACACAGCGCGCTGGGTGGCTGTTTACCGTGCCATGGAAACCAAGCGCAAGGATGCGATTTTTCGCGACCCATTCGCAGAGAAACTTGCAGGGGAACGCGGCGTCCAAATCGTTAAAGAGCTGAAACGCGGGAAGGTGCTCGCGTCGCCCATGATAGTTCGCACCGCGGTATTCGATGAAATGATCATGGAGCGTGTACTCAATGCGGGAATCGATGCGCGCATCGATACGGTAATCAATCTTGCCGCCGGTCTCGACACGCGCGCATGGCGGCTGCCGTTGCCAGCGTCGTTGCGCTGGTTTGACGTTGATCTGCCGGGCATCACCGATTACAAGGCGACGGCGATGCGCGATGAGCGTCCGCTTTGCGTGTACGAGGCAATCGCCGTCGATCTCACAGACTCACAAGTGCGCTCCGAGGTGCTCACGCGGCTCGGCGCGGGATCGACCACCGCGCTGGTAATTGCCGAAGGCTTGTTGATATATCTCACTGCCGAGCAGGTGGGATCCATAGCACGCGACATTCACATGATTGAGTGTGTGCGCTGGTGGATGATCGACCTCGCGACTCCGGACTTGCTACGGATCATGAACAGGCATTGGGGCGGCGCAGTATCGGCGGCAAACGCTCCGTTCCAGTTCGCGCCGGCGGATGGCACGGACTTCTTCAACCAGTTCGGGTGGCGCGAAATCGAGTTTCGGTCGGGAATTGAGGAGGCACACCGGCTCCATCGCGAGATGCCAATGATGCCTTTGTGGCGATTAATGGCAAAAATTTCACCGGCCGAGCGGCGGGAGAAGTTCAGGCGCATGACGGGTTACGTGATGCTCGAGCGCCAACCCTAGCTATGCGCGCGCGCGAGCGTCAGGGTAAAAACAGATCCCTTCCCCACCTCGCTCGTCGCGTTGAGATCGCCACCCATCCCCCGCGCGAGGTCTCGGCTTATCGCGAGCCCAAGGCCCGCGCCTTCACCCACTCGGCTGTGGCTCGCGTCAACTTGTGTGAACGGCTCAAATATCCATTCGAGTTTTTTTGGCGGTATTCCCTGCCCGGTGTCACACACGCTCACCGTGATCAGATTTACGTCACCGCTGACGCCGCTGTTGACGTCGCGGGTCGCGTCGCCGACCTCGATCCAGACTGATCCGCCGGCAGGGGTGAACTTTACTGCGTTCGACAAAAGGTTGAGTAATATTTGCTGCAACTTCTCACGATCGGCGTACACTTTCGGCAACGAGGTCGCGTGGCGCAGCTCATAGTGCAGGGATTTTGCGGCGATCTGCGGATCGATCATTGGCGCGAGATCGACGATTGCGTCGCCCAGCGCAACATTGGCCATCGCGTACCGCAGCCCGCCAGCCTCGATTCGCGCAAGGTTGAGGATGTCGTTGATGAGCCCTAGCAGATGTCGCTGGCTGCGAACGACACGAGACAGGGCCTCCGCCTGCGCCGGCGTGATGGGCCCGTGGATGCCCATGCTCAACAGCTCCACATAGCCGCCAATAGCGTTGAGCGGCGTGCGCAACTCGTGGCTCATGGTCGCCAGAAAATCGCCCTTGGTGCGGTTGGCCGCCTCTGCCGCCTCGCGCGCTTCGTTCAGTGCGACGTTGGTCGACCGGAGCTCGTTGGCCTGCACCTCGAGCCGGCGGCGGGTGCGGTCCAGTGTAGCGGTGACCACAGCGCCGCGAGCAACGGCGTCCTTGGCACTCCGCGCGTGCATGGCGGCGAGTGCAAGCGCCCGCTCTCCCCGAAGCACACCAACGAGTAGCGGAAGCAGCGCCCTCAACACCGCAATGTCACCCACCGGTGATTCCGTTCCCAGGAGCACCAGGACTACGTTGGAATCGTCGGCGTAGCCAACGGCAGGAATGGACTCGCTGGCGGAACTGAACGGCAGTGTGCCACTAGCGCTCCCATGTTTCGCGCACTCAGAGAGAAACGCGCGCCAGGCGTGACCATTCGGCAAGGTCTGAACGAAACCGGGGCCGGGCAGAAATACGCCGACTTCCTCATCGCAAATGAAGACTATCAGCGTTTTTGCTCCGAACTCTCCGGCCAATGCGGCTGCGCGCACCGTGCGGTCACCCGGTCCGGCGAGTGACGCGATCAACTCAAGGAGCGATGCGTTCACAACGTTCAAAATAGGATCAAACGAAAACGCATTATCGCGGAACCTATTCCGGGAAAACGCACACGACCGCTGTGCAGTTGTGGAAGCCATTGAATTGTCCGGCGGCCCGGACGATCTGTCCGTATGAATTGAAGCCGGCGAACGGCACTGTTTTCAACTCTCTTGTCACCGCGTCGAGCTCTTTCCCGAATTCGCTCCCCAGACGAAGGCGGGTGGCGACACAATCGAAAAAGAGTGCTGCCTTGGGCGTGAAACCATCGTGCGTTACCTGCTCGATCGCGTCGCGCGTTGCAGCACCGGCGGCTTCCGCGGCGGAAGCTGCACCGATCGACATCATGTGCGCGGTCGCTCCAACGGGAACCTCGGCCGCAAACATCACTCCTCCCTGTGGCGCGATACCGAGCGGCACGCGCAGCTTGTGTCCCGCGTCAGTCGCGACGCCAACCACGTTGTGCAGGAAGAACGGTAGTGGATCGTCGTGATCGAACTGTTGATTCGTGGAGGCTGCGTGATCGTCGAACGCTTCGATCGCCGGCGAAACATTGAGGCTCACAACACACGCCTGCGCGGTTTCAGTCACGCGGAGTGGAGAGCCGCTTGCGCACCAACCATGCCGAGCACCGATACCTATCGGCTTGTTGGAAAGAATCTCGAGCGCAACGGCTGCATTGGTATACGCCTTTGTTCCAATGAACACGTGAGTCTGCTTGAAGTGTCCGTTGTCTCCGGCGCCGCCGCCGACAAACTGATACATGCCACCTGTAGCCAGCGTCAACTGATCCACCAGATCCTCCGCGTGGCCGGCAAGCGCATCAACCAGAACAAGTGCGGTGCGATAGCGAAACTCAGACGAGTCAAGTCCGCCAAATCCGCTCACGAGCTGCTTTGCGGCATCAGACCGATCGCCGGAAAGGTCTCGCGCGACAGATGCAGCGAAGCGCATTTCCGGAGCGCGCAATGCCATAGCCGACGTACGATCGGTGCCTGCGCTATTGGCGGTGAACTCACCGGCTGAAGAACAGCCGATCATCGCGCCGGCATCGCAGCGCTCGGCGAGCGCGCTCAGAAGCGCTTCATAGTCGTTGTCCGAGGAGGCGAAGACGATTACCGCGTCTGGCGGGGCGCCGGCCATCCCGGCCGCGATCTGTGCGGCGAGGTCGTTACCGGCATCTCGCCCCTTGAGATTGGTCGAGGCTGTGGCGACTTCTGTCATTGGATCTGGGCTTTCGGTTGGACGGTGCTTACATGGTCACAATGATGCCGAATCGTTATTGTGCAAGAATTTCGCCGCTCAGCCCACCAGCAGCGCTGTTGCGAACGTGGCACCTGGACCGGGTCAACCGGTGCATGCGCACAGCGGTGAATTTCAAACTATACCGGCGGGACGGCCGGTACAGACTCAGTTGAGGAGCTGGGCGGCGGACAGAATCCAGGTGCTATCGCTCGCGGGCTTAAGGATGCAGGCGAAATTGCGCTGGCCAGTGCCGGTCGATACGACGCCAGTGACTCCCGCCCCGCCTGTCGAGTCGTAATAGACATGTTCGCTATCGCTGGGGAACTGGGCAGTGGCTCTGGACGCGAGCTGGTCCCGGACCCCACTCTCACACGTCTGTTGGGCTAGAGAACGCCGACGATCGGCACTGTCCTGGTCGGCGCCATGACAGGCTGCGACGGTCAGGACGGTAAGAATTGAGCCGAGGAGAAAAGGGTACGCACGCGACCGCACCAACGCGCCTCCATTGAATCGGGTACCGGGAGGCCGCGGCGGTCGCCGGCTACACCCAGATTTACTGACGATTCGGGGCCCAGCCGGGCAACAATCTCAGGGAGTTCCGGCGGCTAATCGACGCTGGGTCGCAGCAACGAGCCGGCGGCCGTGCCATCTTTCGGCGATCTTGTCGATGATGACCGGAACAAGCGCGGTCGCCACGGTTACGATGGCGTACCGGACTAGCGGGTTCGGGATGATTTTACTGAGCCGGCGGGCGGTGCGACGGCTGACCAGGGCGGCTGTTACCGAGCGGAGAATTGGCAATGTCAATGGGGTTGAGTCGCCGGATGAGAATGCAAGGGCTGTTCCGAACGCGCAGTAGCTGGTACACTTGCGACGCCGCTCGGTTCGCCCGCGCGGTTCTTGTGACGGCCGGTTGTATCGCGCTGGTCACGAGCTGCGGCAATGGCGATTCGGGAACCGGCCTAGCGGGCGCTAAAGCCCCGTTGCCCGTCGCGAGCATTGGATTCAATCATACGATTGATTCAGTCGAGATCCAGCGCACAAGCACGGTGACGGCGACTTTCTCCGATTCCACCGGCGCTCAGGTGACTCCTGGAACGACGTCATGGTTCGTTGCCGATACCACGATCGCGACCGTCACGTCCGGCGGAGTAGTGTCAGGACTTCGAGTAGGTGTTACAACGCTCACGGTGACCGCCGACAAGGTAGTTAGATCGTTGCCACTAGTTGTTCTTCCACCCGCTGTTGTGAGCGTTACATTCGCGACAACTTCATTCACGATGACCGAGGGCGATACGCTTACGATTCCGCCGCCTCGTATCGTAGATCGGACGGGTGCCGTGAGACCGCCAGTGGACGGGCCGACATATTCATCGAGTTCAGCGAATGTAAGCGTAGCGCCGGGTGGCCACGTGACCGCCGTAACGGCTGGCAGCGCCACGGTTACCGCCACGAAAGACACGGTGCACGCCGTTCTGACGTTTACGGTCCTCCCCGCTCCAATCGGCCGGGTCAACTTAATTCCTGCGGTCCTCGATCTCGGAGTGGGGCGTACGATTGCGACGCAGGCTTCGGCGTATTCTCTTGCGGGCGTGCAGCTCATGGGTCGGTCGTACACTTACACGGTAGACAATACTTCGGTTGCAACTGTAACGTCGGGCGGCATCGTTGCCGGCAGGGGCTCGGGAACAGCGACATTGACGGTCGCCACTGGTACTGGCTCCGTGCAAATCCCGATCTCGGTGAAGCAACTCAAGACCAACGGATTCACGATCGACCTGCGCTTCATTGGCAATGTGCCCATGAGCGTTCAGCGGGCGGCGACACAGGCTGCGGCACGTTGGCAGGAGGTCATCTCTGGCCCGCTGATTCCGTATCACATCGTCACGGCCGCCAACGATTGTGGGAAGGGGATTCCCGCAATGGATCTCACGGAGACGAACGTGATGATCCTCATCCAGGCAGATTCAATCGACGGGCGCGGCCGCACGGCGGGAGAGGGTGGACCATGCGTATTGCGTGACGACGCTCCGCAACTTACTGCACTTGGTACGCTTACCATCGATACGGCTGACGCAGGATCGCTGGCGCAGCAGGGAATACTGGCTGACGTGATCACGCACGAGATGGGACACATACTCGGGATCGGCACTCTCTGGTCGGATCGCTCGGTTCGCGATTCGGCAACGTTCTTCCCGAATACTGCGGCGGGCCTGGGTGGAGCGAATCCTGTTTTCATCGGCCGGACGGCGCGAATCGCGTCTGCGGCGTTGGGCTTCACTGCCGATTCTTCACTAGGCGTTCCGATCGAGAATACAGGCACGGTGGGTGATGGCACGCGCGACGCACACTGGCGCGCCAGTGTCTTTGGTCACGAGCTCATGACGGGCACGATTCACAACGGCCTCAATCCTTTGAGCCTGGTGACAATTCAGACACTTGGTGATTTCGGATACATCGTCGTTCCGGAAGCGGCCGACGATTTCGACGTCGCGAACGCGACGAGTCCGGGAACGTTCGTGCGGCCATCGGAGACGATCGGGACGGCGGTCAGAGAAACGATCCTCTTTCCAAGATTCACCGTAACTCGGACGGGCAGGCTGAAGCCAATTCCAAACGCACGGCCGCCCCTAACGCAGCCGTAAGACTCGCGGAGGCTTGACGCGGTTGGCCGGTGCGGCTCTCTTTCCAACACTCGAACTGGAGAGCGATTCATGCACCGCCAACTGCGATTCATTTTTACGGCACTCTGCCTGCTTGCACCGACCGGTGTTGTACGCGCCCAGATCGGTGCCGCGGAATTCGCCGCGCGGCGTGACTCACTCGCGGCGCGAATCGACAGCGGTGTCGTAATCGCGTTCGGCGGTCGTACTCCGGTGACGGACTTCGGGCCGTTTTATCAACTGCCGGCCTTTCATTATCTGACGGATTTCGACGAGCCGGATGCGGCATTCGTCATGGCGGTTCGCAACGGCCGCGCAACGAGCACCGTTTTCCTGACACCAATAGATCCACGCACCGCGTTCTACTACGGACGGCGGCCTGATTCGACTACGGTGGTAGCGACACTCGGCATGGAGGCTCGTTCTTTCGCCGCGCTTGCCAGCGTAGCGGATTCATTGGTGGCGACGGGGCTGCCGGTGTACACCCTCACCGATTTCGCGGACGCCGACTTCGCGCGACAGGATTCACTCACTCGAGGCCGCATGTTCGAGCGCGCTCTCGTCACACGTCATCCGGGCCTGGTGCTGAAGAGCGCACATCCTATTGTTGACGAGCTGCGCGCGCGGAAGAGCGCCGCCGAGATCGCACTGCTGCGCCGGGCGGCGCAAATCAGTTCTGAAGGCCATCGCGCGGTTCTCGTGATGCCGGAGCCGCAGCACGAATACGAGATCCAGGCTGCCCTCGAAAACACATTTACGCGGCTTGGCGGTTCCAGGCCGGCGTACGGCTCGATTGTGGGCTCCGGTCGTAACGGAACTCAACTTCATTACATGCGCGACCGCGCTCCAACACACCCAGGCGATCTCGTGGTAATAGACGCGGCGACGGAGTATGAGGGCTATGCAGCGGATATAACGCGCACTATTCCCGTGAGTGGAAAGTACACGCCCGATCAACGAGTGCTCTACCAACTGGTTCGCGATGCGCAGGCTGCCGCCGAGCGAAACTCGAAGGCTGGAATGAGTGCCTCGGCCGCGACTGACTCATCCGTCGCCATTCGTGCTGCAGGCCTTGCGAAGCTCGGGCTTATAGAAAGCGCCGATGCGACGTTCGATCCGCCGTGGCAGGCACCGTGCGCCACCGTGCCTGCCGCATGCAGGCAGGCGGTCCTGTGGATGATCCACGGTATTGGCCACGGGCTGGGGCTGGCGGTGCACGATCCCGCACAATACTACACGGGCGAGCGTAAGTTCAAACAGGGTGATGCCTTCACGATCGAGCCTGGCATCTACATAAGCACCGACGCACTCGCTGCGCTTCCGGACACGCCCAAGAACCGCGCATTCATCGCGCATGTCAGACCGATGGTGGAGCGATACAACAACACCGGCATCCGCATCGAGGACGACTACGTGATCACGGCCGCGGGCCTCGAGCGAATGAGCAGTGCGCCGCGTGAGATCGGTGAGATCGAGAATATCATGAAGCAGCGTCCGGCGAGGAAGTAACCGGCCGGAGCATCCAGCCCGGGGGCTTACTTTTGCGGACAGGACCAAGGGTAACGGCTGCACGGTGCGGTACGTGCAGCTTCCGCTGCAGACGCATCCATACACGTCGCGCGAAAGTGTGCGAGATGTACTATGGCAGACCATTACGTGGCTGGACAGGTACGTCAAGAATCCAACGAAGTGAACCAACCCCGCAATATCATGAGCCAGCAATCTGACCGTCGGTCCTTTCTCGCAACGTGCACCGCGCTGGGTGTTGGAACGACGCTCTTTCCGGGTGTTCTGTGGGCTAGGATCGTATCAGGTGAGGAGATAACTCCGCAGGTAATCGCCGACGCCGAGCAGATTGCAGGCGTGCAGTTCGACGCGGCCGAGCGCGAGATGATGGTGGATGCACTCAAGGGACAGTCCGCTACATCCGCCGGCCTGGTGGGCTTCGCGATCGGCAGCGAGACGCTCGGCTCCATCTCTTCCCGACGCCATGCGACTTGTGCTCAACGCCGAAGCGGGCGCAGCTTTTGATGAGCTAACACGCAGCGGGCGCGACAAGGAGTTGGTTCAGCAGGGCAAGTTCGATTGGGCCAACACGTTTCGGGCGGCGCGCTTCATTCCGGCGGTAGATTATATCAATGCCATGCGCCTGCGCGCTCTCGCAATCCGCGATTGGGACGAGCTAATGAGCAGATTCGATGCGATTGTCACGCCAACCGGATTTCAATTGAAGCATCCGCCCAGCTTTGCAGGAGGAGCCTCCCGGCAGAACTGAGGTCCGCCCCACGGGGCACAACAGCTGTGGCACGCGACGTACACACCGCACCATTCGACTCACTTTCAGGAGCGCATCATGCATGCTCGTGGTTTTAGTTACGCCGTCAGTATGACAGTTGCTATCTCGCTAGTAGCCTGCACGAGCCTGCACCGCACGTCGGACGGCACTGGTGCCGGTGCCAGTGCCGGCACGATGACCATCACCGAGGACCAGATCGCGCATTCGGGGGCAACTACCGCATGGGAAGTACTCCGCCGCAACGTGACGCGATACACGTACGCGGAGGATCGGCTTGGGCGACCATACAGCATCCGGACTCAGCGCGGAGCCAGCTCCCTCGCACTGCCGGACGCGGATACACCGATGATCATAATTGACGGAGCGCGAGTGACCGACCTGATTGCGCTCGCTGACCTGTCGGCGGGAGCAATCGACAGTATCGAGGTGCTGAGCGCCATACGCGGCACCGGACCGCAGGGCACGAACGCTTCGGCCGGCGTGATCTATATCCATACACATGGAGCGTCGAACCCCTAAAACCGCGGTGTCATCACCGTCGCGCAAAAAAAAACGGGCAGGCTACCATACGCGGTAGCCTGCCCGTTGTCACATCCAAAATCCGCCTAGGTCAGGCCTGGTTCTGCTTGCAGGAACCAGCCACATAATTCGGGTTGTTCTGCTCAGCCTGCGGAACCGGGACGTTGACATCCGTACCGTATGTTCCGCCCTTTGGATACGGACCAGTTGGGAAGACTGATTCCGACCCATAGTTGTACTGCCGAATCAAGCGGCGAAGATCGCCGAGGCGATGCGAAGTAAGGTACAGCCAGTAAGCGCGCTCTTTGAATAGCTGTGCCACCTGCGCTGGCTGAGTCGGTTGCAACGCCAGCGGCGGTAGTGAGCCAGCCGCATACCCGCGCAGTGCGAGGAGAGACGCGTTAGCACGGAGCGCGTTCAACGTCGCAAGCGCGCCCGCTGCGTCACCGCTATTCAGCGACGCCTCGGCTTCGATCAAGCGAGCTTCCACTCCATCGGCGATGGTAGTGGCCGATGCGCGAGCCGGATACTTGGCCTGGATGAACTGAGTTGTGGATCCGTCAAAGCCAAGGTGAGTGCCGCCACGAACGCTGTCCGCCACACGTGGGTCGAACCCAGGCTTCGTCAGCTTTCCGTCGCTTGCGAACGGCAAGCCATTACCACCCTTGGTATCGGCCACTCCGTAACGTGCAACGTTGACCGTGAGCTGCCATGTACCGTTGTTCTGGCCGCCCGTGGTTTGAGAGTGAGCGAAGTTATACTGGTACGTCGTCGGTACCCCTGCCACCGCCGCCGCCGCGCCCGCAAAGTCGCCTCTGTCGAGCTTCGCGCGCCCCAAACCGATCTGGACCAGCGATTTGATGCTCGGCGTTAGAGAGAGTCCACCGTTCGTCAATGCCTGCGTAAGCTTTGACGTGGCGCTATCGAGCAACTGGGTGGTTGTGAGCCCAGCTCCGAATACGAACGACCCGTCTGCACTCTGAACGCTGGTGGGAACCGATCCGCAATAGTTCTCAGCAAAGAGGAGGTACACGTACCCGTTCAGGGCGAGTGTCTCCGCGTACCCCGTGCTGTCGGACGACGTTGCCGCGAACTTCTTGTACGCAGCGATCGCGCGCTCAGCGGATGCGCGAGCCTTGTTGATGCTCAGGAACGCGGGCCCGAGGCTGGTGTTAGCAAGCGTCTGACTCCGCTGGTCAGTCTCGATCCGCGTCGGAAACGTCTCGGTGTTGAGAAACTCATCCGAGAGCGAAGCAGATATTTGAACCTGATCGTAATCGTCGTTGGGACCATCGAAGGCATTGCCAAAATCGCCGAGTGCACCGGCGTGTAGCGTTCCGATTGCGGCGGCGCCCACCAGGGACGATGGAAGCGCCACATCGGGCTGTGTAACGGAAAGGAGCTGAGTAGTATCGCAAGCGAACAGCGTGGTCACTAAGGCGAGAGCCGTGAGTCGGACTGGCCGACCCGTGATTCCACGCAAGACTGTTCCTTTATGCATGAGTTTGTCTCGGTGAGAGGGTCGTTGAATCAGTATGTGACATTGACGCGTGCAGTCCAGGTCCGCGACGGCGGGAGCGTCAGGAAGTCGGATGTCGAGAAGTTCGCGTTTGCTGTCGAGTTGACCTCTGGATCGAAGCCAGTGTAGTTCGTCCAGGTATGTAGGTTGCGGCCGGCTATGGTGAGGTCGAGATGGGCCGCATGGAAGGCATGAGCGAGCCTGTCAGATGCAATGAAGGTCGCCGACAATTCACGAAGCTTGGTGAATGAAGCGTCCTCGACGTATCCTGCATCGACACCCAGTCCGGCTGCTGCTATGTCGGCTGCCTGCGCAGCAAGCGGAGTCGTCTTGTCGTACGAGGCGCGACAGTTGCCAAATGCGCACCGGAAGCGCTCCGTGTAATTGAGCAGCTTGTAGCCGCCCTTGTGATCGATCAGCGCGGATAGCCGTATCCACTTGAACAAAGTGACGTTCGGCGTAAACGCGAACTGGTTGGTCGGGAAGATGTTACCCAGATACACAGCGGTGTCACCGAGCGTGATCTCGGAGCGGGAAATTATGCCATCGCCATTCGCGTCCTTGAACGACAGCGGGCGCAGGAAGTACGAGCCGAGTGGATATCCGATGCGATCCTGCTGCTGACTATTGATAACGATTGGCGGGACGGCCTTGCCACCGACGGTGCCAAGCGTGAGGAGCTTGTTAGTGTTCGTTGACGCTGTGACGTTGACGTCGAACTGAAGGTTACTCGCATCAAGCACCTTCGCGTTCGCACCGAATTCCCATCCCATGTTCGATACAGAACCGAGATTCTGGAACTGCGTCGCGGTAAGGCCGAGGGATGGTGCGAGTGGAACGGCGACGAGAAGGTCATCCGTCCGCTTGTTGTAATGGGTCACTTCGAGGCCGAGGCGCTGATCGAGAAAGCCAGCGTCGAAACCAAACTCCGTCTCGGTCGAACGCTCAGGGCGAAGATTAGGGTTGCCCGTGCCCCCGACGACGATGCCCGGTATGTCCGCACCACTCACTGTCACGGTTTGGGCATTGAAGTAGGTGAGGGCGTTCAGGACGTTCGGGCGCTGGCCTGAGCGTCCGTTCGCCACACGTAGTCGCAATGAGTTGAAGAGGTCAGTCTTGGGGAACCATGACTCTTCATTCACGACCCACGAAAGGTCTGCTGATGGGTACGCGATGCTACCGAAGTTCTGCCCGAACGCGCTGTTCTGGTCCGACCGCAACGACGCATGCAGGAAGATGCGGTCGGCATACGCCACCTCTTCGCTGAACAGGCCGCCGAGCGTCTTGTTATCGGTGTTGGTCTGACTTACAGCGAACCGAGCGCTCGTGCCGCTGAGGGAACTCGTACCAGCGAGCAAGGCTGCTCCGAAAGCCTGGGTGCCACGTATCAACTCCTTATTGAACTGCACGCCGCCCCTCGAGGTCAGCTTGACTCTGCTGCTCGGCGACCAGACAGCCGCAAGACTTCCGTTGGCGGTGTATTCATACACGTTCGTCGGGTTCGATTGAACGTTGCCATCTGGGTTCGCCCCAAAAAACACCATATTGGGGGGAACGAGCTGACTGTCGTATCGGTTGGTTAGGTCGAGTCCGAAAACTCCGGTTGCGGTCAACCATGAGAGTGGTTGGTACGTCGAGTTAACGGAGTTCTCGAACCGTTGCACATCCTGCCGAGTATTGATCGCGTAAATCGCCTGTGGTACCTGACCATTCAGATAGCCATCGGCGGCGTTCGGGAAGGCGCTTCCAAGCAGGGATCCACCCAGAATGCCAAGAATGTTGTTGTCATTCTGCGGCAGTCGGAGGTGGTCCGCCAGGTAGCTGGATCCGATCTGTACGTTGAACTGAGGGTTGAGCACCGCGTTTATGTTCGCACGGCCACCAGCACGTTGATCCTGGCTGACTGCGTACACACCCTGCTGCTTGTCGAAGTTGCCGGACAGGTAGTAGTTGACCTGATCGCTTCCACCGGTGACGCTCAGTCCGTATGCGCCACGATGCCCATGGATGAGCGCCTGGGACGCGCCCAACGGGTTGTAGGACACCAATGAATCAGCGATCGGCGTGCAAAGGCCGCGCGTCTGACTGTCGAGATTGCAGCTAGTTGTGCGCGTCCCCGAAGTCCTGGTTCCGACCTGCGCGAAGTTGGACGGATACACACCCACGTCCTGAATCGTTCCGCCTTCCACGAACCCGGTCCACCGTGGTTGCGTGTTGGAGCCGTGCTTCGTAGTGATCTGGATAACACCATTGGCCGCCGCGGTCCCATACTGCGCCGCAGCTGCCGGCCCCTTCAATACGACGATGTTCTGGATGTCTTCCGGATTGATGTCATTGAACCCCGATGAAACCTGTCCGCCGACGCCGATACCGCCGACGGTGTTGCTTAGCGAGTTGTTGTACCGGATTCCGTCAATGACGATAAGAGGATCGTTGTTGAGCGAGATCGAATTGGCGCCGCGAATACGTATGCGGGATGTCGATCCAATGGTTCCACCGGTAGATGCGACGTCGACACCGGCGACCTTGCCGGTGAGAAGCTGGCTGACGCTCTGTGCCGATGACAACTCCACGGGTTTGGGCTGGAGTGTTGCCACGGCCGTGCCGGTTTCGCGCTTGCGCTCGGTCTCGCCGGTCGCCGTGGTTACGACTTCCTCGAGACTGATCGCGACTGGAGAAAGCGTGAACGCAATGTTCGCTGAGCCACCATCGGTGACGGTTACCGATTGTGTTGAAGACGAGAATCCGATGCGAAGCGCACGAACCTGGTATTGGCCGGGCGTTAGGCTCGCAATTCTGAACTTGCCATTGACGTCAGCCACAGTTGCGCGCGGCGACCCAACGATCTGGATACGGACGGATGGCACGGGTGAGTGCGACGAGACGTCGGTCACGCTGCCTGTGATCGCTCCCGTCGTTTGCGATACCGCTACTACGGGCGCCGAAAACGCGGCCGCGATAACCAGTAACGCTCGGTTGATATAACGTATTTTCATGGCGTAGTGCGAGCTCCTAGCGAAGGGTGATTGCTAGGCGGGCTCCGGTTCGACGTGACACCGGGCGCTTCCAGACGAATGCGAGCATTAATCTGGCAATGCGGCTGGTCCCTCGACGCGCTCGCGGAGATCGCGACATGCCTCGGTAGCAGACCCGCTCAGGGTTGCTATAACCTACGGTACAGTGCGAGGCTGTCAACCCAAATTCGGGACATTTTTCGTCCGCGCGAGCTGGCACTCCCGATTGGTGGGCCCACGCTGGCCGGCACGATGCTGCTTAGGCCGGTAAATGGCCGGGTACACAAGGTAAACGGCGAATGCGCGCGGGCGAACGTAGCGGCGAACGAAACTGGCTTCGCGGCCGTATGTTCTTCTGACCTTCGCCGCCTCTCCACACCTTACACTGACTTGAATGACCAACAGGTTGCTTTTCACCATCGCGACTGCGGTGCTCGCCACGGGATGCGCGCATGCCGCGGCTCCACCCGCTGCTGCACCTTCGCCCGCACCGTCCCGGGGCCAATCGGACGCCGGCGCCGCGGCATCCGCAGGCCAACGGGACTCAATGGGCCGCCCAACTAATTCGACTGCGGCGAGGCCAAGACCGTACAATCGCGTGATCACGTCCGAGGCCAAAACGCGGCGCGGACTCTTCGCGGTGCATCGCGTGGGCGACAAGCTGTATTTCGAGATACCGCGACGCGAGATGGACAAGGACATGCTACTCGTTGGACGATACGCGCGTGCAGCTGCCGCTGATCCGAACTCACCAACTGGCGGCTTCGGCGAATACGGCGGCGATCAATTCGATGAACGAACGCTCAGATGGGAGCGCAGTGGAAACCGCGTGATACTCCGGTCGCCGTCGTTCGCGATGACGGCGGATACGTCGTTGCCGGTTTATCGCGCCGTTCAGTCCTCCAACTACGCACCAATCATCGCTGTCTTCAACGTGGACGCATACGGCCCCGACAGCGCCGCGGTTATCGACGTAACGAGATTGTACACTAGCTCAGTCCCGGAATTTGCGGCGATTCGCGGCACGATTGATGACCGCCGCTCCTTCGTCGAGAGCGCAATCGCATTCCCGGACAACATCGAGATCGAGGCAACTCAAACCGGAGTACCGGCCCCACCGCCAGGCCGGCCCGGCACTCCGTCGGCCCCAACTACGCCGCGCGAGCTGCAGACCGCACAGAGCGTACTGGCCCACTGGAGTCTGGTACGCCTACCTGAGCAACCCATGACGCCACGCCGCTTCGATGAGCGCGTCGGATTCTTTTCGGTCCGTGACGTAGACTTCGGCGCGGAACAGCGCGCGGCGCAACGTCAGTTCATCACGCGGTATAGACTAGTAAAGAAGGACCCAAGTGCCGCGCTCTCGGAGCCGGTCAAGCCGATCATCTACTATGTGGACCCCGCAACACCGGAACAGTGGAAGCCGTGGATTCGCAAAGCGATAACTGACTGGCAGCCAGCCTTCGAAGCGGCCGGATTCAAGAATGCGATAATTGCGATGGATCCGCCAGCGAATGACCCTGACTGGTCGCCGGAAGATGTTCGCCACACAATGATTCGCTGGTTGCCATCAACGGTCGAGAACGCGGTTGGACCACACGTGAGCGATCCACGCACAGGCGAGATACTCAACGGATCGGCGCGAATCTTCCAGAACGTCCTCAACCTGCAACGCGACTGGTATTTCACACAGGCTGCGCAGGTTGATCCGCGTGCGCGTACCTTCCCGATGCCTGACTCGCTGATGGGCCGGCTTCTGGAATTCGTCGTCGCACACGAGATCGGTCACACAATTGGCTTGCGGCACGACCAACTCGGCAGCTCGACGTATCCCGCTGACAGCGTGCGTAGCGCGACGTGGGCGCATACAATGGGTCACTCTCCGTCCATCATGGACTATTCGCGCTTCAACTACGTGGCGCAGCCCGAAGACCACCTCGCGCTCGAGGACATCATTCCTCGCATTGGGCCGTACGACAAGTATGCCATCTCCTGGGGATACAAGCCGATTCCCACGGCATCCACGCCCGATGCAGAACGCCCAACGCTTGATCAGTGGGCGCGCATGCAGGACAGCATTCCATGGTATCGCTTCTCCGAGAACAATGAAGCGGGCGGCTTCGGCACTCTGAGCGAAGCTGTCGGCGACGCAGATCCGGTGAAGTCAACGGGTTTGGGATACCGCAATCTCGAACGCGTGGTAGGCTATTTAGACGGTGCCGGCACTCGCGCGGGTGAGGACAACAGCGACCTTCGCGAGATCTATGACCGCACTGTGGGCCAGTGGGCCACCGAAGCAGGCCACGTAGTGACGGTGGTGGGTGGCGCGCAGGTGCAATACAAGTCGGGAAGCCAACCCGGACCGGTGTACACGCCGCTGTCTCGCGCTCGACAGGCTGACGCGGTTCGTTTCATCAACGAGAATGTCTTCAAGACTCCAACATTTCTCATACGTCCGGACATTGCGCGCCGGATCGAGGCGGGTGGAATGTTGACTCGCATCGGCAACGCCCAGGACCGAGTTCTGGCAGCATTGTTCGACGACGGTAGAATGAATCGCCTGCTCGAAAATGAGGCTCTGGCAACCGATAAGCACAGCGCATATTCTCTTGCGAGCATGCTGGATGATATGCGCCACGGTATGTGGAGCGAGCTCGCGGCGTCACGGATATCTATCGATCCGTATAGACGCGCGCTGCAGAATGCCTATCTCACGCAGATCGACCGCAAGCTGAATGGTCCGACATCGACTGTCGCGACCGGATTTGGTCCTCGGCAGTTGCCGCTGTCGGAAGATGCGAAATCGGAGCTCCGCGGGGAGTTGGTGGCGCTCAACTCTGATATCAAGCGCGTGAGCGGGCGGTCCGCTGATCGGGAAACGCAGCTTCACCTGGACGGTGCGGAACACCGCATCGGCGAAATTCTCAACCCGAAGAAGTAAGGGGAAAGAAACCGCCCGTA
Source organism: Gemmatimonadota bacterium (assembly GCA_041691775.1). Lineage (GTDB taxonomy): Bacteria > Gemmatimonadota > Gemmatimonadetes > Gemmatimonadales > Gemmatimonadaceae > Fen-1247. The sequence continues at coordinate 25,842 of JBEPUB010000018.1, read as the reverse complement.
TCCTTGATTCCGGTTGACATTCGGAATCAGGGATACGGGCGGTTCGTGCGTTAGGGTCGTTGCTCGTGATGGGTGACGAGGTGCAGCGAACCCGGCATTGCCTGGCGGGATTCCCGCTTTCGCGGGAATGACGAGGTTCGGGCAGGTCTTGCTCCTTTGGGTCGATGATGGCGCGGCGGGGGCTGTCGCATGGCCCAGCGGACCCGCAGCGCGGTCGCCACGACGACAATAAGAATGCACAACTCCACGTACACCTTTTCCGCGTCTAGCGGATCGAGCGGCGCGTCCTTGAGCGTGGGGTCTGTCAACACGGCATGAAATGCGTAAAGCACGAACATGGCGTACGTCGCGTAGTGCATGGGCTTCCACCACTTGCGGCCAATCTCGAATCTGAAATATGACGTGGCCACGGTGAACACCAAAACGTAGAGCGCCGCCGCGCCTAGCGTATTGATCCACGGCTGCTTTGGCGCGTTCACGGGAAAGAGGATGTCCACTACACGAAAGTGGACAGTCGATGAAAGCAAGATGATGGAGGGATGGATCAGGCTCGCGGCAAGCGCCAGATACGCGGTCCAGTTGTGAAGCTTGAGCGTGTTGATGTGCCGATGCGGCCACCGTCGCACCGGGTTGTACTTGGTGGACATCAACAGCCCGATCAGGATGTTGAGCGTGAGGAGCGTCATCGCGACGAGCGCGACATCACCGGAAATGTCTATTGCATCCATGTACTGGTCTCGAGCTCAGCTACGTCGCGTAGACGGGTTCGCCACGGCACCAGGAGGCCGCGCAGCGCGCGTCGCCGTACCAGTAGGGTATCTCGCGCACATCCTCGCAATCCCATATCGAGATGTCCGCGCTGAACCCAGGTGCGATCTGGCCAACGCTTTCCGCTAAGCCAAGAGCAGCAGCTCCGTTGACTGTCGCCGCAAGCAAGACTTCGGCGACGCTCATGTGCAACTGGCTCACGCCCAATGTCATCACCAACGGAAGATTTGGAGTGGGCGACGTGCCGGGATTGAAATCGGTTGCAAGCGCTACTATGGCGCCCGCGTCAATCAGCTCCCGCGCCGGTGCCTGTCGCGTGCGCCCGAGGAACATCATGGTGCCAGGAAGAAGTGTGGCAACGGTATCGGATTGGGCGAGTGCGGTTATGCCAGCGGGCGATATCGCGGCAAGATGGTCAGCAGACGTGGCACCCAACTGCGCGCCCAGTTCCGCGCCGCCACACGGCTCCATCTCGTCTGCGTGCAGCTTGAGCATGAGCCCACGCGCGCGCGCCGCAGTCAGAATCGTACGGGTTTCTTCGAGCGTGAATACGCCAGGCTCGCAGAATACATCGGCGAATACGGCGAGCCGTTCGGCCGCTACGCGCGGTAGCTGTTCGTGAATCAACTGCTGAATGTAGTTGTGACGTCCCTGCGGTCGGTCGCGATACTCGCGCGGTACCTCGTGAGCGCCGAGCCAGGTTGGGACTAGTCGGAGACTCGTTTCCGTTTGTAGTCTCGACACTACGCGCAATTCCTTGAGTTCATCCTCGACCGAGAGCCCATAACCGGACTTGATCTCGATAGTCGTGGCTCCATAGCGCGCCAGGCGGGCCAGTCGCGCATGCGCGAGGGCGAGGAGATCCTCTTCGCTTCGCTCACGCAGGTCACGCACTGAGGAATGAATGCCGCCGCCATTGTTCGCGATCTCCATGTAGCCTGCGCCGGCGGCTCGCAGCTCCTGTTCATCGTACCGCGGGCGTCCGAACACAGCGTGGGTGTGCGAGTCTACGAGCCCCGGTGTCATCACTCGACCTCCGCAATCCAGCGTCTCCGCATGGGGATAGGCACGCTGAAGATCGTCGAGGGTACCGACCGCGGAGATGAGCGCACCATTGATCGCAACCGCGACATTCGTCCGTGCGCCCGCGTCCGCCATCTCAGCACCCCGCCGACCGCGTGACGGACCGGCGCAGGTGACGACTTGCGACGCGTTGTGAAATATCATTTCTCGCGTCACGAGGTCAGCGGGGAACCGGAATCGTCAGGTTGTGTCGCGCGGCGGCATCGCGGGCGATGTCGTAACCGGCATCGGCGTGGCGCAATACGCCGGTCGCGGGATCGTTAGTCAGCACTCGTTCAATACGCTCGCGCATCTCTGGCGTTCCATCCGCGACCACCACCTGGCCGGCATGAAGCGAGTTCCCGATGCCGACACCGCCGCCATGATGAAATGAGACCCAGCTTGCGCCGCTCGCGGTGTTGACTAGCGCATTGAGTATTGGCCAATCCGCCACGGCATCGCTCCCATCGAGCATCGCTTCAGTTTCACGGAATGGGGACGCCACGCTTCCCGTATCCAGATGGTCGCGACCGATCGCGATCGGCGCGCTGATCTCACCAGATGCGACGAGGTCGTTCAACGCAACGCCAAAACGCGCGCGATCACCCTGGCCGAGCCAGCATATTCGCGCTGGAAGGCCCTGGAAGTGAATCCGCTCCTGCGCGAGCCTGATCCATCGTGCAAGATGCTCGTCGTCGGGAAACAGGTCCAGTACCAATTGATCGGTTCGCGCAATGTCAGCCGGATCGCCCGACAACGCGGCCCACCTGAACGGTCCCTTGCCTTCACAGAAAAGCGGGCGAATGTATGCCGGAACAAAACCGGGAAAGTCGAATGCGCGCTCCAGACCTGCGTCGAACGCCACAGTGCGAAGGTTGTTACCGTAATCGAACGTAACGGCGCCCATTTTCTGCAACGCGAGCATCGCTTCCACGTGACGCACCGCGCTCGCAGTCGCAAGACGAACGTATTCGTCGGGATCGGTCCGGCGCAGGTCGTCCGCCGCGGCGAGCGAGATGCCGGTTGGCACATACCCGTTCAACATGTCGTGCGCGCTGGTCTGGTCGGTCAGCACATCGGGAATCACACCGCGTCGTGCAAGTTCCGGAATCACATCTGCAGCGTTGCCGACCAGACCGACCGACAGCGGCTCACCGCGCGCACGCGCCTGGTCCAACCAGCCCAGCGCTTCATCGACGCTGCTTGTTTTGCGGTCGCAGTATCCCGTCTCGATGCGCTTGTCGATCCGCGCCTCAGCAACTTCGATTCCGAGAAACGCGGCGCCGAGCATCGTCGCTGCGAGCGGTTGTGCTCCGCCCATTCCGCCGAGTCCAGCGGTGACCACCAGCTTCCCAACCAGCGACCCGTTAAAGTGCTTGCGCGCAACTGCGCCGAGCGTCTCATAGGTGCCCTGGACGATACCCTGCGATCCGATGTAGATCCAGGAGCCCGCAGTCATCTGTCCGTACATCATCAGCCCCGCACGCTCAAGCTCGCGGAATTTCTCCCACGTCGCCCAGCGACCCACGAGATTGCTGTTGGCTATCAGAACTCGGGGCGCACTCTTGTGCGTCCGAAGTACTCCAACGGGCTTACCACTCTGCACGAGTAGAGTTTCGTCATCTTCCAGGTCGCGGAGCTCGCGCACGATCGCGTCGAATGCCTGCCAGTTGCGCGCCGCCTTCCCGGTGCCGCCATACACAACCAGATCATCCGGTCGCTCGGCGACGTCGGGATCGAGGTTGTTCATCAGCATGCGCATGGCGGCTTCCTGTTGCCAACCCTTGCACGTGATCTCGGTGCCGTGCGGTGCGCGCACCACTCGTGCACCAAGCGTCATTGCGTGGTACCTCCTTCGACGCCCCACGCTATGCACGCGTCAAATTTGCCGGCCAAGATCTCAGCCGCGATCAAGTTGATGTCACCGCTCATCACTCTATCCCGCTCGAGCCTGGGCACCACCGCGCGTACTATTTTGTGTGCGCGACCGACAGCCGCGGCTGGAGCGAGCGGCGCGCGAAAGTCTATTCCCTGCGCGCCGCACATCAGCTCGACCGCCAGCACGTTGCGCACGTTGCCGATGATGCGCCGCGCCTTCCACGCCGCGCCCATCGCCATTGGTACGACATCTTCCTTGCTCCCGTCGGTGGGAATTGAATCGACGCTCGACGGATGCGCCAATACCTTGCACTCGCTGGTAATGGATGCGGCCGTTACCTGCGCCATCATGAAGCCGGAATTCGTTCCGGCGTCCGGCGACAAAAACGCGGGCAGTCCCTCATTCAGGTCCGGGTGTACCAGGCGATCGGTGCGCCGCTCGCTGATGACCGCGAGATTGGTAGTGATAATCGCGAGAAAGTCGAGCGCCATGGCGACTGCCTGACCGTGGAAGTTGCCACCGCTGAGCATTTCGCCATTGTCGAACACCAACGGATTATCGGTCGCGGCGTTCAGCTCGCGGGTGACGATCTCTTCAATCCAGCGCAATGCGTCGAGCACGGGGCCATGCACCTGCGGTACGCAGCGCAATCCATACGCGTCCTGCACTCTGCGATCGTTGGATCGATGCGACTCTCGGATCTCACTGTCAGCGAGTAACAGTCGCATGACACGTGCTGATTCTTCCTGTCCAATCTGGCCGCGCGCTTCCTGAATCCGTGGATCGAATGCGACCGGAGTGCCTTTTAACGCCTCAAGCGACATTGCAGCGGCAACGTGCGCAGCGCGCCACAATCGATGCGCATCATGTACCAGCAGCGCCGCGATCGCGGTATGTGCCTGAGTGCCGTTGATCAGCGTTATCCCTTCCTTGGGACCCAGCTCAACAGGCTCCAGCCCATTCGCGCGGAGCATGTCCGCCGCGGGGCCGGACTTGCTGTCCTTGAAGAGCACTCCCTCGCCGATCATCGAAAGTGCGAGATGGGCGAGCGGCGCGAGATCGCCACTCGCGCCGACGCTTCCTTGTTCTGGGATCGGTGGAAACAGCCCGGCGTTGAGCATTCCAGCGAGCAGATCGACAAGCGCCGCACGCGCGCCCGAAAAACCCTTCGATATCACGTTAGCGCGCAGCAACATCATGGCGCGCACTTCCACTTCACTCAGAAGCGGGCCAACTCCCACTGCGTGTGACCGAATGAGATTGATCTGCAATTCCGCGAGCCGGTGGGGCGGGATCGCGATGTCGGACAATTTGCCAAACCCGGTCGTCACACCGTACACGACCTCATTCCGCTCGACGATCCGCGTGACGATCGCATTGGACGCAGCCATGCGAATTCGGGCATCATCGCTGACTTCGACCCGAGCGCGGCCGCGCGCGACGGCCACGACGTCGGCGATGCGCAACGACTTGCCGTCCAGGCGCACCATCGCCGGCATTGCGCTCATGCGTCGCCTCGGCGTAACGCGAAGCCAGTGAGAAACGTGAGCAGCGCGTGCACGGCGACACGCACCGTTGCTCGTCTGGAATCCTGTGACGGATCGACCTCGACAATGTCGAGCGCACGGACCTTGGGATGGCCGCCGAGTACGAGCAACATTTCGAAGAGCTGCCAAGAAGTCATGCCGCCTGGAACGAGTGCCGGCACACCGGGCGCGAAGGCTTGATCCAATACGTCCATATCGAGCGTTACATACAACGCGTCGGCTCGCTCGGCAGCGACGTCCAGCGCGCGTCGCGCGATGTCCGCGGGCGGCGTGTTCGCCACCTCGCGCGCCGAGATCTGGGTTATACCGGCATCGCGCGCCAAATCGCGGTAGGCGCGCGCATTCGCGAATGCGTGAAGGCCAACTTGTGCGATGTTGCGTCCGTCCAACGTTCCCGATTCGAGCAACTGACGGATCGGAGTGCCGTTACTCGGGCCACCGTCATCGAGATTTCGCAGATCCATGTGCGCGTCCAGTTGCACCAACCCGACTGTACCGCCCACGTGCGCTCTGAAGGCTTCCACCGATGGAGCGGATATGGAATGATCACCGCCCATGACAACAGTTAGCGCGCCGGATGACCGTGCGAGTACAGCCGCTACCGCGTCGCTGATTCCGACGCGTGAGCGCGCCAGATCGGTAACATGGACTCGCGCATCTCCTGCATCGCGAATGGTGAGCGCCGACGCCAGGTCGATGTCGTGATCGAGGTTGTAAGTGCTCACAGCCGCGAACATCTCGCGCATCGCCTGCGGAGTCGCGGACGCACCTGACTGCGATATCGATGTCTTGGAGAGTGGGGCGCCGACCAGGATTACGTCGGCCGGTTCGGCTCCGTCCCAGGGGCGGACCCACGATGCGACCTTGGTCTCGAGGCGGTCTCGAAAGAGCGGCGAGCCCGGTGGATTCAAAGGCAAGTTCGAATGGGTCACGCCTTACAATAACGTCCCTCGCAAGATGGCGTAGGCGACCGAGAAATAGATGATCAGGCCCGTTACGTCCACCAGCGTGGCCACGAACGGCGCAGAGGCGCTTGCCGGATCGAATCCGAGCCGCCGGAGCACGAACGGCAGCATTGAGCCGGCCATAGATCCGAAGGTGACGACACCCACGAGTGATACGCCTATGGTAAGGGCGACCAGATTGTGGTAAGGACCATAGTTGTACCAGCCCATGTGTTGCCAGACGAGAATCCGGATTACGCCAATAGTTCCAAGCACCGCACCGAGCGCGAGACCAGTGGGCAGTTCCCGGATGGCGACACGCCACCAGTCGCGCAGCGACAATTCGCGCAGCGCGAGCGCGCGAATGACGAGCGATGTGGCCTGCGAACCGGAGTTGCCGCCGGACGAGATGATCAGCGGGATGAACAACGCGAGCACCACCGCTTTGGCTATCTCATCCTGGAAGTAGCCCATGGCCGTCGCCGTGAGCATTTCGCCGAGGAATAGCGCGGCGAGCCAGCCGGCGCGCTTCTGTACCAAGGCTCCGAAAGACATGCGCAGGTATGGCGCATCGAGCGCCTCGACGCCTCCGAATTTCTGAACGTCTTCAGTTGCTTCACGCACCATTGCGTCGATCACATCGTCAACTGTCGCGGCGCCGAGCATCTTGCCCGTGGCATCGATCACCGGAAGCGCGACGAGGTTGTACTTGGAGATCAGCCGCGCGGCGTCCTCCTGGCTTGTAGTGGGCGACGTTGACAGCGGCTTACGCACGTCACCGACACTCATGATCGGCGCATCGCGATCGGCGAGGAGCAGATCCTGCAGCGACACCGAGCGCTCGAGGGCGCCGTTCACCGGATCGACCACATAGATAGCGTAGACCGCCGTGACGTCCGGGGCGAGCAGGCGGACGCGTTCGACGGCATCGGCGACAGTCGTGTTTGCAGCGACACTCACGAACTCGGTGGTCATAATCGACCCTACCGAACCCTCGGGATAGGAGAGCAGTGACTGGAGCATGGTCCGGTCGGGCTCGTCGATCGTGGCAAGAACAGCGTTTCGGCGTTGCGCCGGCAGTTCCCGCAGCAGATCCGCGCGCTGATCCGATGCCATCGCGGTGACGAGGGCGCCCGCGACTCCGCGATCCATGGCCTGGACAATTGCCTGTCGTCGATCGAGCTCCGGCTCGTCCATCACATCGACGGCAAAATCGAATGGCAGATTCGCTATGACACGAGCTGCCCGGGCCGGCGGCAGCTGGTTGAGGAGAACTGCGACATCCGCGGCGCGGAGCGGGGCGACAACACGAGCGAGTTCCGCAGGATTGGAAGATGCGGTGTGGAGCGAATTCGCTGAGGGCGCTTCTGGGAGCGTGGAGGTCGCCATTCGGGGGGGGGCGATTGAGAGTCGGGGAGAATCGCGATTGCTGGAAACTCGCGTAAGGCCGTCGGGGCGCAAGCGGCGGACCGGGTTGGACAGGAAGCGATGTCAGAAGGGCTAGCCGGAAGCGGAGTGGCTGAGCGGGCGGGGGTACGCTTGTAATGATGGATGAAGCGCTGTTTATCGGGGTGGCGCCGGCGTATCGCCCCAGATTAAGTTGAGAGGCTATACCAGGAAGACATCGGGGTGTAGCGTAGCCCGGTAGCGCGCTTGCTTCGGGAGCAAGAGGTCGCCGGTTCAAATCCGGCCACCCCGACCTGTAAGATCAAACCCTGTAACGATTTACGTTGCGGGGTTTTTTCTATCTACCTGCGGTGTGTCTGTTTCCGCGTTTGTTCGCCGGAAATGCCGGCGTCAAACGACTTCCCGCAGCCTTTTCGGGTCGCTTACAAGAAGCGCTCTTCCGAGGCGTTCCGCTTGTTGACGATCCGTCGTCCCCAAACTTTTCCGCGAGCGCGAACCGGCGCGCAGCCGCGAACCCAGGGCGGAAGTACGGATAAAAGTCATTTATCAGCTTTGTCGACATAACCCAAGACTGTTTTATTAGAGCTACTAAATAGAGGTGTACGTCGCCCAACGCACCGCCCGCGAGTGTCCGAATCGAGGATGGCGACGTCAACGCCAACTTTCGACTGTGGCGGAATGTGCCGAGCGACATAACCTCTTGTAAGGCCGTGAGCGTCACCAATCACGAATCGATCACCAGTGGTGTTCCTCGGTCACTCGCGAGAGTTCTTTGGGTGCGAACGGAAGGATCGTATCGGCGATGTTCCAGCGGGCGTCGTTGCGGTGCAGGCGTCGACGTGGTCCGAACCACACCTTACCGGCTGGCTGTACATCCAGCGCGACGGCGAGTTCGGGTGCGACACCAGAGACCAAGTAAGCCAGCCTGATCTTGGTTGCGTGCGGACGGCCGGCGATCTCCTTGAGAACGTCTGCTTGGGGAGCTGCTGACGTAAGGGCTGGTACCAATTCGAGCATCGCCGCCCAGTTTTGGACGTTCGACGGGCGATCTGCCAGATTCACGAGTACTGACGCTGGAGTATGTACCGGCAGCCCCCGTATGATGATGTGAGGAAGACGCGACGCGAAGCGGACAACGCGGTAGGCTCGCTTGAGACCTGGCTGCACTGAAACCCCGTGCGGGAACGCAACCTCCGGCACGTCGGGTCCACGGTCAGCTATGTTCAAGAGCCAGAGGGCGGATCCTAACGCGACAGCTGCTGGCAGCTCAGGCGCGTCGGCCAAAGCCGCCCGGAGAGGAAGGAGCGCGTCACCCTCTGAGTACGGTCCTGCCCGATCCCCCGGGGCGAACTCATATACACCCCGCACCCCGGTCGGCAGTAACCATCCCTGCTTCCGCAGTCGGTACACGACGTGCCGAATGGGCATTGCCATCCCAAGCTGGCCGAGCAACTCATTCAAGTGTCCTAACGTGACCAGTTGTGGCCGGTCAAGTTCGAGTTGTCCCAACAGGGGTGCAAGGCCACCAGAGATGGAACGTGTCATAGGAATATTATTTATCCCAAATTATGGGAACATCTTAACTATATGACACCTTCCGTCGAAATCAAAGTGTCAGATGCTTGGTTGATATCCCATTAATTGGGATAAACATATCGTATCTGACACTACAATGATGGCTACTCTACGAACCTTTCCGATGGACACGTAGGACACTACGAATCCAAGCAGTGTTACTGCGAGCCAGTAATCGCGCTTCGGGAGCAAGCGGTCGCCGGTTCAAATCAGCCCTTCGCGCGCGCGGCAGGGTTCATGCTGTTCCTTGGAGTAGCCGTGCTTGCGCTCGCCGCGATACTCCCCATCACGCCTGGTTATATGGCGCCGGTTAATGCGATGAAGCTCACCCCCGCGTCGCCGCAATAACATAGAAGTTGGAGCGCGAAATAATGATGATCGACATGGCGACTCAGAGCGCTGTTGCCAAAGAGGCGTTGCCGGAAAGCCACCCGATCTTCACGATTGGGCATTCAACCCGAACGATCGCCGAGTTCGTTGCGTTGCTCAAGCAGGTCAATGTGGATCTACTCGTTGACGTGCGGTCCATCCCACGTTCGCGTGCGGTGCCGCAATTCAACTTCGACACGTTGCCGGGATCTCTCGCGGCAGAAGGAATTGGCTATCAGCCCTTGCGTTCACTAGGCGGTCGCCGTCACCATCTCAAAGGCGCGCCGCCATCGAGCAATACGTTCTGGCGCGTGTTGGCATTCCGCAATTACGCGGATTATGCGGAAACCGCGGAGTTTCACGCTGGGCTCGATGAACTGCTCGCGCTCTCGCGACAGCACCGGTGCGCGATCATGTGCGCCGAAGCGGTGTGGTGGCGCTGTCATCGCCGCATCATTACCGACTACCTGTTGCTCCGCGGCGTTCCGGTTGAGCACATCATGGGGCTTGGCGTGGTGACGCCGGCGACGATCACGCCAGGTGCGCGCGTTATGCTCGACGGCTCGCTGTGCTATCCGATGCCCGACGAAGACACGGCGCAATTGCGATTGACGGTCGAGTAACTACTGGTGGACAGTTGCGTTGCCGGGCATGCTCCTTGCCGAAAAGCAGGTTGGGCCGAGCGAAGGCGAAGACATGTTGAAGACATGTTGCGTAACACGCATCGCGCGTACTGACTTGCCAACCACGAGGAAACCACAATGCCCGCCAAGAAAGCAGCCAAGAAGACAGCCAAGAAAGTAGGATCCTTCAAGACGATTTCCGCCGGTACCGCCGTATCCTGGCACTATCGTAGCGCTATTGGTCACGGCACCGTTACCGGCGTCCACAAGCTCGGCACTACGGCCGCCAACACGATGTACTCAATCAATGAACACGACCATCATCCGGGCGAACCGGCTGTCGTAGTGCATTCTGGCAAGGCACTGACGCGCGCGGCGAAGTAGGAAATTGCAATCGGTGCACGCGAAGTAGGAGCACCGGCGGACTAGTCACGCGGTCAACCGGCCCTTTAGCTCTTCGGGGCGAAGTGATTCCGGCGACGCAATCAGCCGCCGCGCTGCATCCACTTGGCCCCAGACATTCCAGAGTAGAACGCCACGCACGCGGCCGTCGCGAAGGTAGTAGATCACGCCTTCGCGCAATGGCACCTTCCAGTCGGTCACCATTTGTAGGCGCGAGTCCACTTCGCCGACGGCTTCGTATCCCGAGTCAAAAAAATCGGAGTAGAAGAACGGCAGGTGATCGTAAGCGACCGGCCGGCCGGACATGGCGACGCCAGCAAAGCCGCCCATCGTGCTGGCGTTGTCAGCGTGTTCGACGCGGCGCCACACGTTCAAGGACGCGTCATGGTAGCTCGCAACGTCGCCTGCGGAGTATATCGTCGGATCGCTGGTACGAAGCGAAGAGTCCACGCGAATGCCGTTGTCCACGGCGAGGCCGGCAGCTTGGGCCAACTCAACATTGGGCTGAGCTCCGATGCCGGCAACCACACCGTCGACCGGCACTTCTCGCTCGCCGCCGGCCTGATCGATCTGCACTTTCAGGACCGGCTTCCCTTCACGCAGCTCGCAACCCGTTACCGTCGCTCCGGCCAACACTTCTACGCCTTTCTCACGGTATTGGCGGGTCAAGTATGCCGCGAGTTCGGGCGGGTACATCCGGCTACCGATCCCCGCGTCCGGAAAGACCATGACGACTTGCTTGTTATTGCTCGCCAGCGACGCGGCCAACTCCGAGCCGATGAACCCGCCGCCGATTATCGCGATGCGCTTGCCCTGCTCGGTCATGCCATGCAGACGCTTGTAATCGTCCACGGTGCGGAAGTAGATGATCTGCCCATTTCCGAACGGCAATCGGCGGGGCGAGCAGCCGGTGGCAAGCAGCAGCTTTCCATAAGTGTAGGACGCGCCCTGGTCGTCGATGACCTGCCTGTTCTTCGCGTCTATCAGGCGGACGGTTCGGCCCGTGTGAGACGTGACGCCACCCCCATCGACGTTCCGCCATATGCTGTCCAGCGGATCACCCTTCCAGAGCGCTTTGGAAAGGGGCGGACGATCGTAGGGCGGATGTGGCTCGCTCCCGATGACGCCGATCGTGCCATCGTGGTCTCCTTCGCGGATACCCGCGACGGCGGCTGCGGCAGTCATGCCGGCGCCGACAATCAAATAGGTGTAGTTAGGCATCATGAGCTCAGAGTGATCAAGCATTATCGGCGCGACTGACGCGCCCTCGTTGAGCAGATACCGCATAGACCTTGCCCACATGCGAACCGATATTCGAATCGATGTACGGACCGATCTGCGTATTGAATCGCCAGGGCCGATGGTGAGTTGGTGCTGGGCTATGGCGATGTGTGGCGCTCTGCGGCTCCAGAGAAAATGATCCTGGGCTTTTTTTCAGAGCACACACCAAGTCGGTGCAACACTTGCACATTGGGATCGTGCTGCGTTCGAAAGACGTGGCCCCGAGGTGGGCCGTAACCTCGGCGCAAAAACAGGAAGCGTAACCGATGATCCGAAGCCAAACGCCTAACGTGGATTCAACAACGGCCCAACGACAGTTCAACACGATTTTGCAAGCACTCAACCGCAACGCATTTTTACTGAACAGCGGAGCACCCCAGACAATGGCGGCAAAACACTTCAAGGTTGGTGATCACGTCAGTTGGAATTCTGAGGCTGGTCACGTGAGCGGCACGATCAGCAAAGTGGTCACGTCCGAGATCGAGTTCAAAGGCTACAAGGTTCATGCAAGCAAGGATGAACCACAGTATGAGATCAAGAGTGACAAGACGGATCATATCGCGATGCACAAAGGCTCGGCTCTCACGAAAGTCTCGCGTTGAGAATCCGCTGCGGTGCAACGCATGATCCCGCCACGCGGAGAGCAAGCGCCAAGCTCAAGCCGATTCTAACCAGGCGCAGCGAGAGAATGCATTTCGTGCGCCCGACGGCGGTATGACACGGAAGCGCTCGAACAGCGAACTCGTTTACGCGAACCCGTCTCAGCTCGCCTTCTAGATCGGGATGTCAGTCAAGCGCTGCCTTCACCGCAGCCACGATGTGTGGTGCAGAGATGCCATAGCGATCGAGCAACTCATTCGGCTTTCCGCTATGCGGAATCTCCCGTACGGCGAGCTTATGCACCACACAACGCTCCGCGGCGAGCGCCGCGAGTACGGTGTCACCGATCCCACCGTGCGCATAGTGATCTTCCACTGTGATCACTACACCGCCGCACGCACGGGCTGCTAAAATTAACGCGTCCCGGTCCACTGGCTGAACGCTGAAGATGTCCACAACGCGGGTTGCAATTCCGGCTTTCACAAGCTCGTCATAAGCTGAAAGCGCCTCGGTCACTGTGACGCCGCCAGCAATTACCAGCGCACGGTCGTGATCGCTCTGGCGCAACACCTTGCATCGCCCGACTTCGAACTGTTCGTCCGCGCCGTAAATAATTGGCGCGTCAGGCCGACCGAGGCGTAGATAACACGGACCCGCATGTGATGCCACCAGTTCCGTCGCGCGCCACGCGCTCGTCGCGTCGGCCGGGTACAGCACAGTCATGTCCGGCTCGGCGCACATCATCGCCAGATCTTCGAGACCCATCTGCGACGGGCCGTCCTGTCCAATGGATACGCCAACGTGCGTGCCGGCCAACTTGATCCCGGTCCCGCCAATGCAAGCCATCCTCACGAAGTCGAATGCGCGAGCCATGAATGCGCCGAACGTGGCGACGAACGGAATGCGCCCGCGTGCGGCGAGCCCCATCGCCATACCAGTCATGTTCTGCTCCGCGATGTACCCTTCAAAGAAGCGGTCTGGCGCAATCGCTTGAAAATCTTCGGTGAAGGTAGAGTTCTCGACGTCACCGTCTATCGCAACCACCGCAGGCCAGTCGCGTCCGAGCGCCGCGAGCGCTGCACCAAACGCTTTCCGCGGTGCGAACGGCTTTCCACCCACCACGTACGGAGGGTTTGGAGTGTTGCCCTGTTTGCGATCATCAGGGAGCGTGACACTCATGTCAGGTAGCTGCGGAGGCCACGGCCCGAATTGTCCATGAAGCTCCGGCTCCAGCGACGCAACAGCATGCTTTGCATCATCCGGCTTGAGCGGCTTGCCATGTTCGCCCTCCTTGCCTTCCAGTCCGGGAAGTCCCTTCCCCTTTACAGTCCGCGCGAGCACAATGGTTGGCCGATCATGCGTCTCGGCCGCCGCGTGATACGCGGCACGCAAGGCGTTGATGTCGTGGCCATCGACCACGAGCGCCTGCCAGCCAAACGACTCCCACCGCGCCCTGTACACGTCCATGTCGTGCTCGAGCATCGTCGGCTGGCTCTGGCCCAGTCGGTTGACATCGATCGTCGCACACAGACTCCCCAGCCTATAGCGCGCGCCGAGTTCGGCTGCCTCATAGACCGAGCCCTCGGCACTCTCGCCGTCTCCCATCAGGACGTAAGTTCTGCGATCGACACCGAGCAACCGCGCGTCGAGTGCGAGCCCAATGCCCGCTGATAGCCCTTGGCCCAGCGAGCCCGTAGCCACGTCGATGAACGGGATTCGCGGCGTGGGATGTCCCTCCAGATCGGAATCGAGCCGCCGGAGCGTAAGCAGATGTTCGCGAGGGAATGCGCCCGCCTCAGCCCATGCGGCGTACAGGATTGGCGCCGCATGCCCCTTGGACAACACGAAGACGTCGTTGTGCGGCTCAAGCGGCCGCTGCACGTCGTACCGCATGATGTCGAAGAACAGCACGGCCATGATCTCGGCGGCTGACGTGCAGCTGGTTGGATGTCCACTCGCTGCGGCCGTAGTCGATTCCACCGAATCGATACGGAGCTGTGTGGCGATTGCGTGTAGCAGTGCTGTGGGGCGTTGGCGCGCGACAGCACTGCCAGCGCTCGGAGCAACGGCAGTGCTCATGACATTTCCTCAGGCTCAAGTGACGTATGCATGAAGAAGCATTATGCGTGCCCTGTGCGACCTCAAGGCGCGGCGGCTAGCGTCGCAGGTAGCATCACAGGTAGCATCCTAGGTAGCATCACAGGCGGCGCAGTTGGCGTCGCTCGGGAACGATCGGTGGGCAGCTGGCGCCTCTTTGCAATCTGGCGCATGATCCTTGCTTCACACCATCCAAGGTGCACCCGAACCCTGACAGCGACGACCCGGCTACGGGAGCGAATGACGCTTCTTGATTTTCCGCTGTGGCTCCGCGCCACGCATTTCCTGAATCTGCTCTTCATATCGCTGCTCGTGCGGAGCGGGTTGGAGATTCTGAGCGCACATCCCAAGCTTTACTGGAACGACGACTGCCGCCCGGGCAGCGAGTGGCTCCGGTTCACACGCAAAAAGATGCCGGACGACGCGCTTTGGACCGCGCGCGACGAGCAAGAGTCCTTCTCGTCATGGATCGCGCTGCCGGGACACAAGAATCTCGGTCTTGGACGTCACTGGCACTTTCTCGCTGATGCCGGCTGGCTGCTCGCGGGCATCGTCTATGTCTTCATGCTGTTCGCCACGCCGGAATGGCGGCGCCTTGTTCCCACCTCATGGAGCATCCTTCCGGGCGCCTGGCACGCACTCGGCACGTACTTGACGCTGCATCTGGTGGTGACGCCAGGCATGTACAATCCACTTGAGCAACTCGCGTATTTCTCGGTTGTCTTTCTGCTTTCGCCGCTTACCATCGCGACCGGGCTCGCGATGTCACCATCGATCGCCGCGCGGTATCCATGGTACATCCGGATATTCCATGGACGTCAGGGTGCGCGAAGCATCCACTTCCTCTGTCTCTGCGCATTTCTCGGCTTCTCGGCCGTGCATCTCACGATGGTGATCCTGCACGGTGAGGTGAATGAGATGGCATTGATTGTTCTGGGAAACGTGCAACACACCAGCGGCGCGCTCGGTTTGATAATCGGACTCGCCGGGCTTGGCGGCGTCATTTTGATTCACATCCTCGCAACGTGGTTCTCGCTCCACCATCCGCGATTCGTGCAGCACCGCGCGCAAGCGCTGACCGATCCAGTGCGCCGCGCGCTGTTCGGACGAGCAATATCCGTGCAGAACTACTCGCGCGACAGCATCTCGCCCTACTTCCGCGTGAATGGCCGACCGCCGGCGGAAGCCGCGTACCTTGCCATGGCGAGTGAGCAGTTCGAACACTACGTTCTGGAAGTTGACGGTCTCGTGCAAACACCGCTGCGTCTCACTCTCGCGGAACTCCGGAGCTGGCCCAAAGAAACGCAGATCACCAAGCACGACTGTATTCAGGGCTGGTCAGCGGTTGGCGAGTGGGGCGGAGTGCCGCTCGCTGAGCTTGTGCGCCGGTGTCAACCGCTAGCGGAGGTGCAATTCGTCGTGTTCTACGCGTTCGACAATAAGTCAACATCGGAGATCGATGCGGACGGTCCCGGTTGGTTTTACGGAACGATCGACATTGCGCAGGCGTTGCGGCCACAAACAATCCTGGCGTACGAGATGAACGGCAGCCCACTTACCGTACCGCACGGCGCACCTCTACGACTCCGCGTGGAGACACAGCTTGGCTTTACCATGGTCAAGTACATCCGCCGTATCGAGTTCGTTGCAGACTACCGGAATATCGGCGAAGGCCAGGGCGGCTGGCGCGAAGATCAGCAGTACTACAGCCAGGAGGCCGGTATCTAACGCGCCGCCACGGCGCGGGTGCGCTCGTACGCATCAGCCGCCTCGCGAATGCCGCCTGACTGGGTCGGATAGGGACGGATCACGGTGGCGAGTTTTCCGAGGCCAATACCAGCGACCATCGCCAGTGTGAGTTCACTGATCATCTCTCCCGCATGACTGCCGACGATCGTCGCGCCCAGAATCTCATCAGTGCCATCTCTGGTGTGGATCTTCACGAAACCGACCTCTTCGCCGTCCGCGATCGCACGATCTACATCGTGCATCGGGACGGTGAAGGTTTTGACTGATATGCCTTGCTCGAGCGCCTGCCGCACGTAGAGTCCGACGTGGGCGATCTCCGGATCGGTGTAGGTACACCAAGGGATGATCAACTTGCTCAAGCGCTGTCGCCCACGGAATAGCGCGTTTGCGACAGCGATGCGCGCTGACGCTTCTGCAGTATCGTTGAACTTGTGCTGCAGGCAGACGTCACCCGCAGCGTAGATGTGGGGATTGTCGGTTCGGAGGAAATCGTCGACGTGGACACCGCGTGAGCTGTCGTACGCAACGCCAGCAGCCTCCAGATTCAAGCCATCTACGTTCGGCGCGCGGCCGGTCCCCGCGAGGATGGCATCGACTGTAATCGAGTCCTTGTAGTCGCTCTGAACGAGGTCGACGATTTTGTCTCCACCTTGCACTCGTACGTTGACGGCGTTGGTGTCCAGCCGGATATCGATGCCGTCGCGCGCGAACGCATCGGACAGGACCTGCGCGGCGTCGCGCTCTTCTCGGGGAAGGAAGAGCGGCCAGTTCTGCACGATCGTCGTCCGCGAGCCAAGTCGGCAAAACGCTTGCGCCATCTCGCAGCCGAGCGGTCCGCCGCCAATGACAAGGAGACGGGGCGGCAGCTCGGTCAGGTCGAAGGCGCTCTCGTTGGTGACGAAGCCGGCCTCAGCGAGGCCCGGAATCTCGGGCGTCTTTGGGCGCGCACCGGTGGCGATCACCGCTCGCTTGAAGCGCAGCTTGACGCCTTGCACCATCAGCGCATCGGCGCCGCTAAAGCTTGCGTCACCAAAGAACACGTCAATGCCAGAGGCCGTCAGGTCGCTCGCCGAATCGAGGCGACTGGCGCGGGCGCGAATACGTCGTACCCGCTGCATCACCACAGAAAAGTCGACTGAAATGTCAGATGGAACAGATGCGCCGTAGTTCTCTGCATGGCGCATTTCACTATACAACCGTGACGTCCGGATAATTGTCTTCGACGGGAGGCAGCCAGTGTTGAGACAAGTGCCGCCGAGGAGATCGCGCTCGACGAGCGCTACCTTTTTGCCCCGGACCGCCGCTGCTCGTGCAGCGGTTAGCCCTGCAGTGCCAGCTCCCAGGACCAGCAGATCGTAGTGCCCAGCCGGTTTAGGATTGTGCCATTCGCTCGGGCGCACGTTACGCATGCGTTCACGCTCGCTGGCGTCGGTTGCGACCGTCATAATGATAGCCTAGCCCCGCTCATGTTCTAACCAACCGCCGCCGAAACCCGCACCCCGAAGTCCCGCGACGAAGTAGGAACAATTGCGCATCAGTCGCCAGATGAATTCGGTCCGGTAGTTCTCGATCATCATCGTTACGATGCCTTGATCCAATCCGTAGTGGCCCTCGGAAACCCAGCACTTGCCATCGGCACCAGCTAACGTTGGGTTGAACCCGCTCGCATATTGATGATCGAGGTGCATCTCGGGGTAACGCTGATGCATCGCACGCACGGCCTTGAGTGCGATGTCAGGTGCGAATGGCAGCGACGCGACGGCGGCGCATCCAGCTAGCGTGCCGTCGTCGGGGCCGTAGGGCACGCCGCGGGCTGCGTAGCCAAACAACCGAGGGCGACCCTGCACACCCTCACCGGTTGGACCGTCGCAGGCGGAGAGCCCCCAGCAATCTTCACCGTAGCCCGCGAACCCGCCGGGGTTACGCCTAGCGTATTCACGCTGGACAAGCACAGCGCGCCGACTGTTCTCAAAATAGTCGCTGCCCTTGTCGCGCATGAAGGGGTCCTGGATCCCGCGCAAATCAATCCATGCATGGGAAAAATGGTAGATAAAGAGTGGCGCGGCATACAGGATATCGACGTCGTAGAGATTCTCCCACTGATACGTCACGGTCCACGCGTGGTAAGCGTCGCCAGTGAGCGGATGTGTTGGCGAACCCATGGCTAGCACGTACAACACGATTCCCTCGGTGTACCCCTCCCATCCGTAGTGCAAAAAACCGCTTTCCGGTTTCCAGCCTTGCATGATCGTCGCGCCGCCGTTCTGCGACCAGAGCCAGTCCACATTCAAGTACAACTCCTCGGCGATCTGGCGCAATTCGGTTTCCTGCGCGGTGGGAGCGTTGAAGTATTCTCGCGCCGTCAACACTCCCGCCATCAGCAGCGCCGTATCGATCATCGACAATTCCGAGCGCCACACACGGAGTCCCGATTGCATGTCGAGGAAGTGATAGAAAAATCCTTTGTATCCAGTCGCGTCTGGAGTACCGCTCTGGTCGCTGTCGCGAAAGAAGCGTAAGGCGGCAAGGGTGAGCGTGATCGCCTCATCGCGTGACATCCAGCCACGTTCGACGGCTACTGGATACACTGACAGCGCGAACCCGACTACCGCGATACTGCAGGGAGAGCCATCGCGCGATGTGTCCGCAACCAGGCCATTGACCGGGTTCACTGTCTGCCGGAAATATCCGAACGCCGCGCGCTCGATATCATCAAGCAGCGCTTCTTCGTCGTTGGTCACCGTGACGTTAACCAGTTGTATTACCGAGGGATTGCCACTCAGTCGAAAGCATTTGCAGATTCATTCGTGTAGATGGGTCGTGTAGATGGGTGGAGCAGTTTATGTCTGCCGTGGCAGCGGCCAGCCGCTTGGGGATCGTAGCGGCAATCCAGCAATAGATGCGCCATGGCGACGAGCGAAGCATCTGGCCTGCCCGATGGCCCGCGTTGCACCCCGGGCTGCGGCAACAACCCGCGGTCCGTCAACTCGCCCGTTTCGGTACCGAATGCGCGGCCTCGGTGATCAGCCGCGCACCGCGCTGATAGGTGAAATAGGCATAGGCCCACTGCAACATCACGCTCAGCCGGTTCCGGAAGCCAATGAGATACGTGATGTGGATGCCGAGCCAAAGCAGCCACGCTAGCCGGCCCGCGATCTTGACTTTCCCACCGAAGAAACTCGCGATCGCTTTGCCGCGACCGATGGTCGCGAGATCGCCCTTGTTGAAGTAGTCGAAATCGGACCGGGGAGTGTTCTTGATACTTGCGATGATATTTCTCGCCGCAACTCGGCCTTCCTGCATCGCTACCTGCGCAACGCCGGGCGCTGGCTGACCGTTCTTTTGCAGAGCGTAGGCAAGATCACCAATGACAAAGATGTTCGGGTGGTTCGGAATCGAGAGATCACGTTCGACGATCACCTGGCCAGTTTTCGTAAGCGGGACGCCGAGCGATTTGGACAACGGTGACGCAACATTGCCAGCTGCCCAGAACACCGAGTGCGTCTTGATCTCGTGATCCCCAACATATACCGCACCGGGCTCGATCCGCGTCACCGCTGACGAGGTGCGCACATCAACGCGCAAATGCCCGAGATCGCGCGACGCGCGCGCGGCCAGTGATTCAGGGAACGCAGGCAGGATCCGGGGGCCGGCCTCGAGAAGAATGACCGTAGTATCGCTCGTGTCGATACGCCGAAAATCTCTGCGCATGCCATGAGCGATCTCCTGCATCACGCCGGCGAGCTCGCACCCTGTTGGACCGGCGCCGACTATCACGAACGTCAGCCATCCGTCCTGTTCCTCCGGCGTCTCGGCGCGCTCAGCCTCCTCGAACGCGACCAGGAATCGTCGTCGTATCTCGAGCGCATCTTCCACTGTCTTGAGCCCGGGCGCGAACTCCTCCCACTCCGGATGCGCGAAGTACGAATGCCGAGTGCCGCTGGCGACGACGAGATAATCGTACGACACTTCGAAATCAGGGCGCAGCGACGATGGATCAGCGCACCTCACGATCCGCGCATCGACGTCTATGGCGCGCACGTCGGCCAGCTCAACCCGCGTGTTGGCCTGACTCCGAAGGATGTGCCTGATCGCCGCCGTAATGTCGCTCGGCGCCAACGACGCAGTCGCCACCTGGTAGAGCAACGGCTGAAAGACGTGATGATTCGTTCGATCCAGAACGACGACCTCGGCGTTCAACCGCGCGAGCTTACGTGCCACCATGAGGCCGCCAAAGCCACTTCCAATTATCACGACGCGCGGAAGGACCGCCCGCGCCACTTGAGCACTCTCGCCCACTCCATCGCTCCCACGTGTGAACGACGTCATTCGCTAGCTGTCTGTCCTAAGCTGAGCCGCGGCGTAGCCGGCGAACAGCTGCTTGACCGCATCGATACTGATTTGCCTGGGACAAGCCTCCAGCGTCGAACGCGACCGAATCCTGGTCATCATCCGTGAATCGACATGCGCGTCTTGCGCGTCAGCGAGCGAGCCTCGATCGTCTGCCTGCTGCTTGTGATTCATCGTTCCCGTCAGATAAGCCATCTCGTGCACACTGAACTATTGAACATCCGGTGTCTCATCGATATTGGCAGAGAGCGTTAGTACTGGCGTCCAGCAACCCAAAGATTTTCTAGGTCGCCTGTGGATGACGAGGCTCGACACCAAAGTGGTATTTGTAGACCAGGCGACCACCTAAAAAGCCTTGAATAATCACCAGCATGGTCTCCAGAAAGACGACGATAGCAAACCACTTTACCAATGCGAGATCGTTGGCTGGTTTTTCTATTAGAAAATACACAGCGCTGACCAACGCGATAATGGTCACTGCTACACCGGCCCGAACGTGCAGTTTTGAAATCATGGTCGCGCCTTCTTCTGGATGCTCAGGGTAGGATGCATTGTAGTAATCCAGAATTCCAGTACCACCGGCAATAACAGCACCGAGCGCTGCGAACATAAAAGTCCAGTAGGTGGCATCCAAAAAGAAAGGACTATCTCGCCAGAACCACAAAATCAAAAAGAGGGCGCTGACCGGAAACAACGCGATTGGGAAATGTACGACTGCCGGGTGGATCGCTGGCCACCGACCCGCATGCTGTTGCCCTGCAGGTGCATCACTTGCGTTTGGCATATCAGGACCAATGTGGTTTTGTTCCAGGCGGAGTCGCCGTTCACCGTATGTGGGAAATATCCGAACGCGGGCAGCCGCTTTGGGATCACAGAGCCAATCCAGCAATACACGCGCCATGCCGAGGAGCGATCGTAAGGGCATGGTCTATGCTCCATGCTCTATGCTCAATGATCCCAAGAGCGCGCAGGCTGCTCTGCCCCGATGCCCCGCGATGCATGCAACGGCGACATCAGTTTCTACCGAACAGCCAATGAAGCCGCGGCAGTTTCACAGTTTTCGGAACGTCAAAGACCCGTCCCTCGTGCATACGTCGCATACTCAATCTGCACGATCCTACTTGGACAATTGAACTAAACACGGAGCAACGTCAATGCAGATGGGTATGATTGGTCTTGGGCGTATGGGTGCAAGTATGGTGCGCCGGTTGATGCGCGGCGGACACGAATGCGTCGTCAACGATGTTAACGCTGATTCGATCGCGAGTCTCGTGAAGGAAGGCGCAATCGGAGCAGCATCGCTCGATATCTTTGTCGGGGCACTGAAAAAGCCGCGAGTCGCGTGGATGATGCTACCGGCTGCAATCGTAGAGGAGACCGTCGAAAACCTGTCACATCGATTTGAGCCCGGTGACATTCTCGTCGATGGTGGCAACTCGCATTACGTAGATGACATCCAGCGCGCAAAGCTGCTGTCCACGCGCGGTATACACTACGTGGACTCTGGAACCAGCGGCGGCGTGTGGGGACTCGATCGTGGCTTCTGCCAGATGATCGGTGGGGAGCCGGACATCGTGCAGCACCTCGACCCTCTTTTCGCGACTCTCGCACCGTCGGTCGATTCAGCGCCGCCTACCCCCAGTCGCGATCCAAAAGCCGCCGGGACAGCGGCACACGGTTACCTGCACTGCGGGCCAAATGGCGCAGGGCATTTCGTCAAGATGGTCCACAACGGCATCGAGTACGGAATGATGGCGGCATACGCCGAGGGGCTGAACATCCTGCGTCACGCCAACGTTGGTAAGCAGGCGGCCAGCCCGGACGCGGAAACGACGCCGCTCCGGAACCCGGAGCTGTATCAGTACGATCTGAACCTTCCCGATATCACCGAAGTTTGGCGTCGGGGCAGTGTTATCGCGTCGTGGCTTCTGGATCTTACGGCCGACGCGTTGGCCGGTGATCCAGATCTCACGAAATTCAGCGGACGCGTATCCGATTCTGGCGAGGGGCGCTGGACGCTCAACGCGGCGATCGACGAAGCTGTACCGGCACCAGTGCTGAGCGCCGCGCTGTACGAGCGCTTCAGCTCGCGCGGTCAGGCAGAGTTTGCGAATCAACTACTGTCCGCCATGCGGTATGAGTTTGGCGGACACGTTGAGAAAAAGCAGTAGATACGCCGACGCGGGCGCCACTACGGGAAGCGTTTGCACGCGATCGCTGACGGGACGAATCTCGAATCGGATGCGTTAGTCGTTCTGGGCGCGACCGGGGATATGGTGCCGAACGAGCAGACGGTAATACGACGCAACTGGCCTTAAGGTCAACGTTCCCGGACGTGCACGTGAAATCCCTTTTGGCGAATCCGGCAGCTTACTGCAGTTGGGCTCGCTAAATGCGGTGGGCAATTCACTACGTTCGCATGTTATGGCGTTTAATGGTGACGTATCCGGACTTCGTTCTGCTTGAGAACGCGCCCGGATCAGAGTTCTTTGTGCCTAGACTCTTAAAAACGCCGCGCTAAGCCGGCCGGAGACCTCCGTTGAATTCGCACAGTAATGCGGAGAGCCAACCTCCGGACGATAAGTCCCGCAGATCCTTCCTCGGCGTGCTGCTTGGACTAGCGTCGGCAGTCGTGGCTGCTCTCCTCGCGGTTCCGGTGGTGCGGTATGTACTTTATCCGCTCACTTCCGCATCAAAATCGTCCGGCTGGAGCGCGGCGGGGGCTGTATCGGAAGTCGTTGCTGCGCCTTCTCCGCTCAGCCGCACGCTCCACCTGAGACAGCAGGATGGTTGGCGCGAGATAGAGAGTAACCCGACCATCTACCTCGTCAAGAAAGGCAATACTGTTCAGGCGCTATCCTCGGTTTGCCCTCATCTCGGATGCATTGTGCCGTGGAATGCAGCCCGGAACGCATTTGTATGCCCGTGTCATGGTGGAGTGTTTGACCCTGATGGAGGATATCGATCGGGGCCGCCACGCCGAGGGATGGACTCACTCGAGACCAGCGTTGCCGATGGCAACGTGCTGGTGAAGTATCAAACGTTCCGCCCTGATGTGCCGAACAAAGAGGTCACGGGTTGACAGACCGGGAACGGATGGACGACGCTGCTTCACACGCACCCTCCATCGATCCAGCTCCGCGTCGCCCTGGGGGACTGTGGGGCTGGATCGACAGCCGTACGGGAGCGGATAAACTGCTTCGCGCGTCGCTCGACGAACCGATTCCCGGTGGTGCGCGGTTCGCGTATGTGTTTGGATCGGCGCTGCTGTTCCTCTTCCTGTCGCAGGTGGTCACAGGCGTATGTCTCGCGGTTTACTATGTTCCATCGCCGCTGACAGCGCATGTAACGCTCGCGTACATCATCAAGGAAGTTGCAGGCGGCGCCTTTCTGCGAAGCCTGCACTCTTATGGTTCTAGTGCGATGGTCGTGGTTCTAGTGATGCATTTCCTTCAGACGTTCCTGTTTGGATCATTCAAGGGAAAGCGCGAACTACTGTGGATCTCCGGCTGCGTTCTCTCGTTGCTCATATTGGGCATGACGTTTACGGGATATCTACTACGGTGGGATCTCAACGCTTATTTCGCCGGATCCGTTGGTACGAATATCGCCGGCGACGTCCCGCTCATCGGCGGCTGGTTGTTGCGACTCGTCCGCGGCGGCGAGACAATGGGAGCCCTGACGCTCTCCCGTTTTTATGCTCTCCATGTCTTCTTGCTGCCGGCCGGGATCTTTCTATTCATCGCCGTTCATATCTTCATGTTTCGGAAGGCGGGTGCGGCAGGCCCGATCAGCGAGAGCTCGGTACATCCGCGCCTTGCCACTGAAACGTTCTACCCGCGACAGGTCATCATCGACATGGCCTTCGTGCTTGTTGTGATGGGTGTTCTGGGCATGCTCGCGCATTTTGTCCCGACTCCACTCGGCCCCGTCGCCGACCCGTCCAACAGTACGTACCTGCCGCGCCCTGAGTGGTATTATCTGCCGTTCTTCGAATGGCTGAAGTTCTGGGAAGGGTCAAAGACCGTCATCGGTGTCGTTGTCATTCCCGCAGTTCTCATTGGGCTTTTCTTCCTGATCCCGTTCTTGGACCGCAGTCACGAACGGCGCCCCTGGAAGCGGCCAATCCCCGTTGGAAGCGTTTTGATTGTGTTGATCGGTCTGCTCGGACTTGGCATGCAGAGCCGTCTGGACGACTCACGCGATCGAACGACTTCCGCCCAGATCGCACGACAGGATCTCGCGGAGGCTGAATACCTCAGTGCTCCCTTCCAACCATTCTCGGCTTCGCCGGCCTCTGGTGCAATTGCCTCCGCACCACTTAGCACGGCAGCGGCCCAGGGAAAGACAATCTTCGATTCACTCGGTTGCAGCAGCTGTCACGGAGCGGGAGGAGTGGGCGGCGGTATCGGGCCAGCACTCACTCACGTATCCGACAAGTTCCCGCCTACACAACTGACTGCGCTCCTTAAGAATCCAAGTGCAGCAATGACGGCGGGTGGCATGGTACCTCTGACTCTGAGTGCGGCTCAGATGGCTGCGCTCGTTTCCTATCTGGGCAGCCTCAGCGGAGGCGCGCCGGCGCCTTCATCTGCAGTCGCGTCTGCAGTCGCGTCTGCAGTTGCGTCAGCCTCAACGCCCGGGTCGGCGGGATCTGCACAAGCGGGAGCGCAAGTGCGAGCGACGCCGGCTGAACTATCACCTTCCTCAGGCACGTCCGCTGCAGCTGGTTCGCCCACTGCGTTGACTGGTGCCACGAGTTCCAAGGGAATGGCCGGCGTCGGAATTTATCATTCCGATGGTTGTGCGGCCTGCCACGGCGAGAGCGGAAAGGGAACGCAACGCGCACCCGCATTGGCTGGAATTGGCAGCAAGCTCTCCGTGACTCAGCTTACAGCCTTGCTTCACAACCCAACGGCGGCGATGACCGCTGGCGGAATGCCGCCCGTACGTGGCAGCAACGCCGAGATAGGAGATCTGGTCAAGTATCTCAGAAGTTTGAGATCGTCCGGAGCGACGCCGCACCAAACCGCGAATCCCGCTGTAGCCGCGGCGTCCGCCCAGGCTCTGCAGCCCGCACAAAAAGCAACACCAACAACACCAACAACACCAACAACACCAACAACACCAACAACACCAACACCACCAACAACACCAACAACACCAACAACACCAACAACACCAACAAC
>JBEPUB010000017.1:0-57254 GCA_041691775.1 Gemmatimonadota bacterium | reverse complement strand
TTCCCCGAACGTCGTCATCCCGCCGAAGGCCGGGAACCATGGACGAGGATACCGGGTTCCCCGAACGTCGTCATCCCGCCGAAGGCCGGGAACCATGGACGAGGATACCGGTACGCCGACCACGTTCGCAGGAGTCACCGATCATCGCGACGAGATTTCCGCTTTCGCGGGAATGACGAGGCGTTCGCGGGAATGACTGATTCTAAGGCCGCCCGGTTCCCCAAATGTCGTCATCCCGCCGAAGGCCGGGAACCATGGACGAGGATACCCGGTTCCCCAAATGTCGTCATCCCGCCGAAGGCCGGGAACCATGGACGAGGCTGTAGGAATGCCACGCGCGTACGCAGGCGACACCACTCGACCGTTTAACCTCGCGTTAACCTCGTATTACCATCGTGAAGATTCCAACCGTATACCTCCTCTCAAGCAAGCCTCGCGGAACACTCTACGCCGGAGTCACTTCCGACGTCGTGAAGCGCGTTTGGCAACACCGGGAAGGATGCGCTGATGGCTTCACGAGCCGACACGGAGTCAAGACTCTGGTCTGGTATGAACAGCACCCGACAATGGCGAGCGCTATTGCACGCGAGAAAGCCATCAAGCGATGGCCGCGACAGCGGAAGTTCGATCTGATTCAGCGAGCGAATCCCAAGTGGCGAGACCTGTGGTCTGACATTGCAGGGACTAAGTCAGGGATTACCTACAGTACTGCGACACCTGCAAACTCCGTCAGCGTACCGACACCCTCGTCCATGGTTCCCGGCCTTCGGCGGGATGACGACATTCAACGAACCCGGCGCTCATAGAACCCGTCATTCCCGCGATGATCCGTACACCTCCCCCTCAGGACCCCGCATCATCCGCGCGCCCATCCAGCAATGCCACAGACGGCCCCGCGCCGGCCGGCGGAGCGTGTTCGCGTAGCCGGTACGCGCGCAGCAGCATCGCGCCCCCAAACCATACAGTGAGCAGTGCGAATGGAAAAGCGAACACGCGCGGCCACAACACCGCCGCTGCCGCAATCGCCACCAACACCCCGCCGGCGCCCGCAATAACCCGCGCGTCCGCCGCCGCAAGCACGCGATGATCCGTCACAGCCGCCGTGACGGTATTTCCGATCCGGATCGCCCCAGCCACACCGCGCCCGGCGCTGCCACTCCCACGTCCCCTCCCCCTCCCCATGCCCCGCCGACGCTCTTGCTGCAGCCGTTGCTGTGACGGCGCGCCGGCTACTTCCACGGGCCGCACAACCCTACGCGTGCGACCCACGCGCGCCGCCATCAACACCACTTCGGTCGCATTGGTGAGGTCCTTGAGGTATTGCTCCACCATCCGCCCCGCGAATTCAGCATCCTCCACCACAGCGTCCAGCTCAAAGTTGCCAAGCCAGCTCGCGATGTTGAGGTTGCTCGATCCCACACGCGCCAACCGGCCGTCAGCAACCGCCGTCTTCGCGTGCATCATCGGGCCGTTCCACTCGAACACCCGCACACCAGCCTCCAACAACGGCCGGTAACCAGCGCGCGACAACGGCCTTAGCAGCGGAATGTCGGTGCCACCCGGCACCAGCAGTCGCACATCCACGCCGTCCAGCGCCGCCGCCCGCAACGCCTGCACGTGCGACGGCATCGCCGCATAGTACGCGTCAGTCAGCCACAGCGTCTCGCGCGCCGCGCCCGCAACAAGCTCGTCCAACCGCAGCAGTCGAGCCCGCCACGGCTCGCTCGCAACGATCCGGACCGACATGTTGCCCGCTACGGATGTCTCTTGCGGCACGGCAAACTCATCGGACGGAATCGGCGCGCCCGCCACCGACCAGACCCGACGAAATGCGCGCTCCACCTCCGCTACCGCGGGACCGCGTACCTCCACACCCGTATCACGCCACGGCGCAATGCCGCGCGCTGCATCGCCCACCCACGCGTCACCGACACACAATCCGGTAACGAACCCCACTCGACCGTCAACAACCACACTCTTACGATGGTCCCTGTGCACCCAGCCAAGCGGACTCGCGAACGTGAAAGGATTGAAACAGCGCACCTCCACTCCCGCCGCGCGCAGCGACGCCCAGAAACTCCCCGGAGTCTTACGAAACGCCCCCATCCAATCGTACAACAGGCGAACCGAAACCCCCGCGCGCGCTTTTGCCTTCAGTGCCTCCGCGAACTGTCGCCCCGAAACGTCATCCCGCATTATGTACGCTTCGAAATACACATAGTGCTCGGCGCGCTCAATAGCATCAAGCCATGCCGGATAGTTCTCCGCGGCATCGCGCAGTAACCGCACGCTGTTACCATCGATCCGCCGCGCACCTGCTGCACGCGAGACCGCCTGATCCATAAACGACATCGCAACGGCAGCAGCATCTTCCGACACCGCCGTCAAGCCAGTCGCGTGATTGGACGCGGCGCCATGCCGATTTGCCTGGTCATATCTTAGCCCAGTTCCGTGCGTGCCTATATCCATTTGTCGGAATACAGATAGTTCGCGAGTGTCACCTACTCACCGGTCTATCGCGCCGCCGCCGCCGGCGCCGGCTCCAACGTCACTTCGTCTATGTAACACCAACCCCAATCCTCACCAGGCTCGAACGAACGCATGATCGGATGCTTGGTCTCGTGAAAGTGCTTGGTCGCGTGCTTATTGGGCGAGCTGTCACAGCAACCCACGTGCCCGCACTCCAGACACAACCGCAGGCACACCCAGCCACTGTGCATCCTGAGACACTCCTCGCACCCATCGGGTGTCCGTGGCGCCACATCGCGAACCTGATCCAGATGCGTGCAGTTCGGAACGGTCATGGGCCAATCCTCAGTAACGCGAAAGCGCGTCACGGAATATGCACCCCGAATCGCCCCGTGTCTCCCGCCGTCCTCGGCCACTTCAACCGCCTCAGCCTAGCGAGGCAACGCTCTTCCCCTCGCCGCTGACATATCATATAGAAACGGCGTCGCTAGCCGACGCCGTCTATCCATAAGGAGTCATACATGATATTCGACATTCTTGCCGGCGCAGTAGTGGTCGGCGTGGGCGGATGGGTTTGGAACAAGCTACTCCGGCGCTGGGCGGCGTCCGGAAAGCGGTTCTAGCTTGGTGCTAGGCCCGGGCGGTGGAATGCCAGACGTACGTTAGTGCAGGTGGAGTGCCGCCTCTATCCGATAACTAGCCGCTGGCGGCCGGATTGAGGACACCCAACGTCGGGCCACGCGTCGCTGATGTATGGCGTCTCCGTTCTTTGATCTTCAGGAACGGTCGCTCGATCACGTAGTAGGAACCCGCCGCGATAGCGATGGTTGCCGCATACCCAGCGACGAACTGGGCCCATGGCGGCCCGCTCCTGACAAGATGGATTCCTACGTCCAAGCCCCAACCGTGGTAGAGATAGCAGGGATAGGAGATGAGTCCAAGCCAACGAATGACTGGGTGGTTCAGGAAACTCCAAATTCCGTCGGTGCTAAGCTTCAGCATTTGAACGAGGAAAATCGCAAGCAACATTGCGTCGATTCCCATACCGAGCGTGTAATGGTACGAAGCGTTTCCCTTAGTACGAGACACCCAAATGAGCAGGAGTGTTACGACCGGAAACCATTGGTACCGGCTTACGCCTCGCTCGAACGCCTGATACGCTGTGGACGATCCGCATACCGCCATTAGACACCCAATGGCCAGCGAGTCGCAACGTGTGTCGAATGCGTTGTAGACATACGCGGCCGGAGCGTGGAATCCGAGATAAAGGACGGCCCTCCACGCAACGATTCCAACCAAAACAACCGCGAGCGAGTTCCGCGTCACGCGGCGCCCCTTCGGCCACAGGGTCAAAAGCACCAAGGGCCAGAGAAGATAGAACTGCTCTTCAACGGCAAGAGACCAAGCGTGCGCAACCGACGTAGTCGGATGCCCTAGGAACGCATTATAGTAATTGACGACATATCCGAATGCTGCGGCAATTAGTCCCCAGCTCCAATAATGGTGAAGTGCGGCGTCGGCGGCCAGAGACAGCAGAATGAACGCGTAGTACGCAGGGAAGATTCGAAGCGTTCTTCCGATGTAAAACTCTTTTAGAGAGATCGTCCCCGACCGCTCGTACTCGCGTATCAATAGCCAGGTTATCAGGAAGCCTGACAGTACGAAAAAGGCCGTCACACCGAGATCTCCGGGCACCCCCTGGACGACGCCGGCGTGATAGATGATGACTACGAACACGGCGATGGCCCGTATCCCGTCCAACGCTGGAAGATGCTTATCGATCGACGTGGTCATTTCTCTCTAAGGTATCGGCTCCCGCCGCCTCGGTGCAGCCTGAGATCGGAGATCCCAATCGCCTTGAGCAAATCGGCGCCAGCTACGGCTTCGCGGCCGCCGAATCCGCCTTCATCGGGTTCCAGCACACCACCGCCGTCGGCCCGTTCATCTGGCACATCCGGCCAGTCCGACCATCGACCACCGAGAAGTGCTCGGGACCGGTGCCATAGCGATGGTCACGCGCAGAACCGAGCAGATAAAGAGTCGCGTCCAGGCTCAGTACCACCAGACACACCGCAACGAGAGTATAGAACCAGCGAGGAATTTGCATGGCCGCAAAATGCGGCCTTTCCTGCCGCTTGGCCAGCCCCACGCGGTCTCCAGGCCACCATATGAAAGCGGGGTGGGCATCCGAAGATGCCCACCCCGCTTATATCGCGCCGAAGCGCGAGATCTTACAACCTAGCTCTGCTTCTTGCGGCGGATCATCGGTACGAGGCCGATGAGGCCCGTTCCGAGAAGAGCCATCGAGCTCGGCTCAGGCGTCGAGACGTAACCCTGAAGGCTGGTCACGCCGTTGTTGTTGTTGGGAGCGACAAGCGTGTATCCCGGGCCAGCAGGCGTAACACTCTGCGTGAACAACTGATAGGTCGACGGGCCGATACCAATCGTCAGCGGTCCAGTCGGAGCCCAGAAAACGCCACTGCCGGTGCTGAACAGATTACCAGTCACTGCGCCGGCGAATGTGCCGTTGCCGCCTGTTGGCGAGGTCTGGAAAACGCTCAGCGTGAAGTTCGTATTGAACGGCGAACCGGTGGACGCGGTATTGGCACCTGATGTCACAAAATTGCCGAAGCTGATTCCGCTTGGCGTTGGCGAGACAACCGTGCTTCCAAGCGCGTTGAACGTGATCGTCATGCCGCCGGATGATACCGACGTCACGTTGCCCGTAAACACGCCGGTCGTGTAGTAGGTCACCTGAGCCTGCGCTGCAACTGGCATCGCCAGAGCTGCGGCAGCGCCGAGAACTGCGGTGAACCGTCGAGAAATCTTCATACGTACTCCCCCAAAAAAAGAAAAGGTAAACAACCCGACGGCGACCCTAGGAGCTGATGCAGCGCCGCAATAGCGCCCGTCGACACTTCAGCGACACACCACTCATTAGCAGAATCCATGCCCCGCGCATACCACTCGGCCAGAAAGTCATAGAAATCACCCGTGTGCGCATCGGATATGTGATATTCCCCCATGAGACCCTAGCGCCGGCCAAGCAACTATGCAGCTGCCAAATAGAGCCGCTTGAGCCGATTTTCCCGACAGTCCGGTAGCCCCACATCTGTTTTGCTGTTGCGTCACCCCAACACCTGTTGGATTAGCCAACTTCAATGGCGCCCCGGCATCCATTTGTTCACCGCAATGCCTGCCCTAAGAACGGCCCGGTACCGATGTTGCGACGCCACTCCCCCGCCGATACTTGCAAGGATATCCTGTAGCAAACGCTCGCGCTCCTGACCACGCCAGCCTGCCGCTCGCACGCGCGGGAATTGGCGGCAAATCAGCCAATTCAACAAGTCCGAACCCCGAATGACCCACTCCGTACTCGTCACCGGCGGCGCCGGCTTCATAGGATCCCACGTCGTCCGCGCCTTTACCAGCCGCGGCTCCGCCGTAACGATCCTGGACGACTTGTCCTCAGGGAAGCTCACCAACGTCCCCGAAGGCGTCGCCTTCATCCAAGACGATGTCCGATCCCCATCAGCCGCCCGCGTCATCCGAGACGGCGCCTTTGACGTCATCTGTCACCTCGCCGCCCAGATCGACGTCCGCAAGAGCGTCGAAGACCCCGCCTACGATGTCGCCGTAAACATCGGTGGGTCGCTCAACCTCCTCGAAGCCATGCGCCAGAGTGGCAAGAAATCGACGCGCTTCATCTTCTCATCCACCGGCGGCGCCCTCTACGGCGACGTGGAAACAATCCCCACACCGGAAAGCTTCCCCAAAGACCCCCAATCGCCCTACGGCAATGCCAAGCTTTCCGTCGAGCTTTACCTCGGCTACTATGCACGGGTGCACGGTCTCGACACTGTAGCCCTCCGCTACGGCAACGTTTATGGTCCGCGCCAGGATTCACATGGCGAGGCAGGTGTCGTAGCCATCTTCTGCGAGCGAGTCCTCGCGGGACGCCAGTTGACCGTCTTTGGAGACGGAAAACAGACCCGCGACTACGTCTATGTCGCCGACGTCGCCAATGCCAACTTTCTGGCAGCCACAAAGCCGCTGCCGCCAGCCGGTCCGCTCGACTCTCGCTCATTCAACATCGGAACAGGCGTCGAAACGAGCGTCATTCAGCTCGCCGAGCTGATTCGCGACGCGTCGGGTACAACACCAGCTATCGAACACGCACCCGATCGCGCCGGCGAAGTGCGTCGCTCAGTCCTTCTCGCTGACAAGGCGCAAACAGTACTCTGCTGGACTCCACGCATGTCAATCGCTGACGGAATATCCGAAACGTTCAGGTGGTTCGCGGCCGAACGAGACGGCGTTGCAAGCTCCGCGTGACCGTCTAGAGGAACTGTGGCAACTGAACACGTCTTCACCGTAGATGTAGAAGACTACTTCCAGGTTTATGCCTTCGAAGGCGTCGTTGACCGCTCGGCGTGGGACGGCTACCCGTCGCGCGTCGCACGCAACACCGACGTCATCCTGGATCTGCTCGCGCGACACGACGCGCACGGCACATTCTTCACGCTCGGCTGGGTCGCTGACAAACATCCGGAAATAGTTCGCAGAATCGCCGACGCAGGCCACGAGATCGCCTCACACGGATGGTGGCATCGCAAGGTCACTTCCCTAACACCGGCACAATTCCGCGAAGACGCGCACTCGTCGCGCGTGATCCTCGAGCAGGTCAGCGGCCGCCCGGTAGTTGGATACCGCGCGCCCAGCTTCTCGATAACACCCGGTAGTGAATGGGCATTCGACGCGCTGCTCGAAACTGGCTATCGATACGACTCCAGTCTGTTCCCCATAACACGCGCGAATTACGGTTACCCAACAACACCGCCGCTACCGCATCTCATCCACCGCGCCGCGGGTGACTTGATGGAATTCCCCCTTACCACTACGCGGTTGCTCGGCAAGCGGATACCAGCCGCCGGCGGCGGATATCTTCGCCACTTTCCGTACAGCATAATTCGTAAGGCATTCCGCGAGAAAGATCACGCCGGCATCCCCGGAGTCTTCTATATCCACCCGTGGGAAATAGACGAGGATCAGCCACGTATGCCGGTGCCGTGGCTCACCACCGTGCGACACTACCGCAACATCAGCAAGGTGCTCCCACGTCTCGAGCGACTACTCGGCGAATTCAAGTTCACTTCAATTGCCCAGCGACTCGCAGGCGACGGCAAATGGTTCCGCGCGAACTCGCCGCTCCCCGACGTATCACCGCACGGCGTAGCCCGGGTTTGACGTTGCGTGAAGTGAACATCTTCAACTCCGGTCGCTGCACTCGCGGTGGCCACGGCGCCACGGCGCGCGGTCCCAACGTATGGAAGCGATTCCCCCTCGGAGTCGCGAATGTGCTCGGCCCGCGCATCGTTTGCTTCATACAATAACGACCTGATGCAGCTCCGCCGACAGCTCACCGTGGCATCGCCGCTTACGGCCGCCGATATCACAGCCGCGACACTCGATACCATCGCGGGCCGTGATCGGAGCGACAGTGTTCGCAACGCGCTCGCCGTCGAGTTCAGCGCGAACGAAGTCACGCTCACTGACAGCGGTACCTCCGCGCTGATCCTCGCACTGCGGATGTTTGCGAGGCCGGGAGTTCCAGTCGCGATGCCGGCATACGCATGCGTGGATCTGATTTCGGCGGCACGTCGCGCAGACGTTCGCGTCCGCTTCTTCGACATCGACCCGCTAACACTCAGCCCCGACATGGACTCGTTGCGAAGAGTCATCGCGGAAGGCGTGAGCGCCATCGTCGTCGCGCATTTGTACGGCTTCCCCGCCGACATGCCGGCCATCATGCAAGCTGCGCGCGAAGATGGCATCCCGGTAATCGAAGACGCGGCGCAACACGCATGCGCGACAATCAATGGCAAGGCCGCCGGCTCATTTGGAAATGTTACCATACTCAGCTTCGGTCGCGGAAAGGGCACTACGTCTGGCCGCGGTGGAGCATTGTTGACGCGTGCGCACGCTACCGTGTCGGTCACGGCGCTCACGCGCGATCTTGAGCGCGCGTCCAGCGCGAAAGATCTCGCGGTCGCAAAGGCAAGCTGGATGCTGGGTCGGCCATCCGTCTATGGAATCCCCGCCTCCATTCCCGCGCTTCATCTTGGCGAAACCGTGTATCACGAAGCAGGCGAGCCGAAACGAATGTCGCACGCTGCCGTCGCACTGCTCCATCGCACACTCCGCAGAATGCATCAAGCTGCGACAGCGCGCCGCGCCAACGCGCTCCTGTTGCGTGATGCATCATCTCAATCACGACACGTGAGCGAAGTTCGTGCGATCGATGGCGGCGAATCCGGTTACTTGCGCTTCCCAGCGCTGCTGCGCAACGACGTGCGAGGTGAGCCTACGCTTGGAATTGCGCGAGGTTACCCACGACCGCTCTCGCTGGAACCGGAAATACAACCGTGCATAGTCGGGTCAACGGAGCCCTTGCACGGAGCATACGAAATCGCAAAGCGCCTTGTCACGTTGCCAACGCATCACATGGTGAAACTGTCTGACATCGCCGGGATGTCGCGGTGGCTGCGCCAATTCTGATCGGCCGAAACCGCCAGTTGCCGATACTTCCCGGAGCGCTCGGCGATTCGGATCAGACATGCGAGCGATCTCTAACGAAAAGTTTTACACAACTTAGATGAGCAACAGTAGCCTGTCGATCGTATACGTTTGGGACGCTGACTACCCGTGGGATGTGCGTACCGAAAAAGTCACACTCGCGCTCACGCACGCGGGCCATTCGGTCAGCATTGTCGCCCGGAATAAGGCGTGGCGGCAAACGACTGAATCGCTACCCGAGGGTACCGTGCATCGCATGCGGCCATGGAGCCTCGTCGGCCAATCCCTCGATGGGTTGCTCAGCTTCCCCGCGTTCTTCAGTCCGCGCTGGGTCAAACTCATAGAGCAGACCTGCCGGCAGGCAGAAGCCGATCTGATAATCATTCGCGATCTGCCGCTGTGTCCAACGGCGATCGGCGTTGGAAAGCGCCTTGGCATACCAGTAATGCTCGATATGGCTGAGAACTATCCAGCAATGATGCGAGCGTTGTGGGAAACAGGTCGCCATACTGCCCTCGACTATGTGGTACGAAACCCCGCGGTAACACAGAGAGTGGAGCGACGTTGCGTCCAGAGCGTGGATCACATCCTGGTCGTAGTGGAGGAGTCCGCCGAGCGCGTTGCCGCACTCGGAGTTCCTCGCGACAAGATAAGTATTGTCTCCAATACGCCCCCCCTCGCTCGACTTGATTCCGCCTCACACGACCATCGATCGCCGCAAGCGCGGACTGAAGTAGTGTACATGGGCAATCTCGAAGTGGTTCGCGGATTGCTTGAATCGATCGATGCAGTCGCGCAATTGAAGGCGAAGGGAATGCGAATCCGACTACGCATCATCGGCCGCGGCCGGGACGAGGCACTTATCCGACAGCGTTGTGCATCCCACGGACTTGGCCCTGAAGACGTAGAATTCCTCGGCTATATCGACTCTCACGCCGAGGCTCTCCGAATCGTCTCTGACTCGGATATCGGATTGATGCCCCACCGTAAGAACGATTCCTGGGACACAACGATTCCGAACAAGCTCTTCGATTACATGGCAGCCGGCCTACCCGTAGTCAGTTCGAACGCAGCACCATGCGCACGAATCCTCCGCGAAACAAATGCCGGACGGATCTTTCTGTCCGGCGACGCGGAAAGTATGGCCGCTGCGATTGAGGAATCCGCGGTGCCGGAACTTGGGAAACTACTTGGTGAGGCAGGGCGCAATGCCATTCGAACCAGATACAACTGGGAGTACGATACTGGGATACTGCTCGCGGCAGTCGCGGCGACGACGTAGCCCAAAAAGGACCTAAACTTTCGTTTCTGGGTTACGATATCACTAGTTAATCGTTCCATACTTGGACGGTAGGAGCAACACCCCACTGTCCTAGCAGTTCGGCCCTTAGGGGCCACGACAACGGCAAACCCGTCGAAAGACGGGGACGCAAAACCACGAGGCTAAAGCGTGCTCAGGCACGCCATGCTAGTCGGGCTTCCGAATGGCGATTCACCCGAGGACCAGACTGTGAACCTTAGTACCAGACCCGTGCTAATTGCACTAATCCTTGCCGCCGCCGCGTGCGCCGGTACCGACGCAAACAAGAACGGATCGGATGTCACCGATCTGACATCCGCGGCGTATTCGCTGCCGCCGACAGCCTCTATCGAAGTCGCCCCTAACGTTTCAACAGTTGGGATTGGCGGAACGGTCAGGCTTGTGACACGCGTCGTTGACGCGAGTGGTCAACACCTGGCAGGGATGAGCGCAGCGCTTACGCGTTGGCAGTCTGGCGACACAACTGTCGCTACTGTATCCGAGATCGGACTCGTCACCGGCGTCCGTAATGGGACAGCAACAATCAGCGCGATTAGTGATCAACAGACAGCGTCGAGTGTCGTGACTGTGGGGATTGGTGGCAGTCCGCACTCGTCCGCCACTACTGCTACAGCACCGGCTGCCACTCCACCGGCTGCTACCCCACCGGCTGCCAGTCCACCAGCGGCGACTCCGCCAGCGGCGACTCCACCAGCGGCGACTCCACCAGCGGCGACTCCACCAGCGGCGACTCCACCAGCGACGACTCCGCCAGCGACGACTCCGCCAGCGGCGACTCCACCGGCCGCTACGCCACCGCCCCTATTGACACCACCTCCCACAATTCCGCCAAGGGAATTGCCGCCGGTAACTCTCCCACCTGTCGCGACACCACCCGCAACTGCGCCACCTTCAACAACGCCGAGCGTCCCATCAAGCTCTGTCGGCCCTGGACTTTCTGGTAAGGCTTTTTTATGGGATGACTACAGGAATTACCGCAGCACCAGTGACTTGCAGCGTATGATTAGCAGCAATCTTGGTGGGCTGGGCGATCCCCACACGTCCCTTTATAGCGACGGAGTGAATGGTGGTATGGCAGAGTTGGACCAGGCTGTCCTCTATAATGGACATCCAACGGTTAAGTACAATCAGCCAGGCGGTAGTAGCACCACACCGCAGCTAGTGGTTGGTTTCCCCCAGCCGCTACGACGATTTTGGTTCCGCGCTAAAATACGCTTCAGCCCCGGATACACGACCGACGGCGTCACACCAAATTACGGGAAAGGGTATAAGCTATTCGGCTGGGGATGGCACGGTAACTACGGACGCGGATCTATTGAATTAGGGAATATCAGGGAGTACTACATCGTATGGGGGGTCACACCCGCTAACAGTAATACAGCCTATGGGTCGGCTCCAGACGCGACTGCCTCGCGTTTAGCTTCGACTGAATGGCAGGATGGCAACTGGTATGACTACATCGTACTGTACGAACAGACCAGTCCTACGACTGTCCGAGAACGTTGGTGGCTGGCACCCGACGGCGGACAGCCGGCGCTTCAAGGTGATAACGTCGGACAGATGACAACTGGCCAGGTTCCAGCCGCAGACAGATTTCTCTTAGGAATGAACTTCAACCAGCAGCGCGCGCAAAATCAGAATCAGGCATTATGGTACGGTCAATGGGAATTGGTGGACGGAGAGCAGAATACGAATCCGTTCGGCCTACCCGGCATTTAGTACCAACGCGTTGCGCACAGCCGCCGCAAGACGCTAACGTCTTGCGGCGGCTTGCATATCTCGACCAACCTCGTTCGAATTTGCAGCCTGTCGAGAGCTAGGATGACCAGACTTTGAGAATCGTCTGTCCTCGCTTACCTTCTGTTACGGGACGTTGATCGTCCCGCTATGGTATTTCATCAGTAGGGCCCTCCGGGGCCGGGACAAAGGCATACCCGTCGAAAGGCGGCGACGCAAAACTACGAGGCTAAAGCGTGCTGAGACATGCCATGCTAGTCGGGTTCCCGAATGGCGTTTCACCAGAGGACCAGACTTTGAATACTCGTCGAGTAGTGGTATTAGCCACGGTCGTACTTTCGTCGACCGCGTGCGCAGGCACCGATTCGATGGGAACTGGGCCGACTTCCGCGAACCGCACGGCCGTAGGGCTGAGACGTGATACAACCTCTCTCCCACCTGTCGCGACACCACCCGCAACTGCGCCACCTTCAACAACGCCGAGCGTCCCATCAAGCTCTGTCGGCCCTGGACTTTCTGGTAAGGCTTTTTTATGGGATGACTACAGGAATTACCGCAGCACCAGTGACTTGCAGCGTATGATTAGCAGCAATCTTGGTGGGCTGGGCGATCCCCACACGTCCCTTTATAGCGACGGAGTGAATGGTGGTATGGCAGAGTTGGACCAGGCTGTCCTCTATAATGGACATCCAACGGTTAAGTACAATCAGCCAGGCGGTAGTAGCACCACACCGCAGCTAGTGGTTGGTTTCCCCCAGCCGCTACGACGATTTTGGTTCCGCGCTAAAATACGCTTCAGCCCCGGATACACGACCGACGGCGTCACACCAAATTACGGGAAAGGGTATAAGCTATTCGGCTGGGGATGGCACGGTAACTACGGACGCGGATCTATTGAATTAGGGAATATCAGGGAGTACTACATCGTATGGGGGGTCACACCCGCTAACAGTAATACAGCCTATGGGTCGGCTCCAGACGCGACTGCCTCGCGTTTAGCTTCGACTGAATGGCAGGATGGCAACTGGTATGACTACATCGTACTGTACGAACAGACCAGTCCTACGACTGTCCGAGAACGTTGGTGGCTGGCACCCGACGGCGGACAGCCGGCGCTTCAAGGTGATAACGTCGGACAGATGACAACTGGCCAGGTTCCAGCCGCAGACAGATTTCTCTTAGGAATGAACTTCAACCAGCAGCGCGCGCAAAATCAGAATCAGGCATTATGGTACGGTCAATGGGAATTGGTGGACGGAGAGCAGAATACGAATCCGTTCGGCCTACCCGGCATTTAGTACCAACGCGTTGCGCACAGCCGCCGCAAGACGCTAACGTCTTGCGGCGGCTTGCATATCTCGACCAACCTCGTTCGAATTTCTTTCTTTAGGAGAACTGCGTGACACGGTCGCTATCGACTATTCCTTCTCTCTGGGCCACGGGAGTTAGGGTTGGGACAACAACAATTCCCCGTGCCCCGCTATTAGGGCTTAAGCGACTGCTGTTGCCGGTAAGCTACTGGCGAGCAGCGGAATTCGCGTTCGCGGGGCGAGAGCTGAACGTCCCGTCTGGCGCGCGGATACTCGACCTCGGTAGTCCGAAGGATCTGTCTCTCTTTCTCGCGATACGCCGGAATTACGAGGTTGTAGCAGTCGATATCCTTGCTGAAACGATCGCAATCAGCGAGACATTCGCCCGAGCACAAGGCCGATCCGGTGCGGCTCCAGGGCACGTGAAATCGGAAGTTCAAGATGGCCGCTCTCTTACCTACGCAGACAATTCGTTCGACGCCGCGTATTCTATCTCAGTGTTGGAGCACATCCCCGACGGCGGCGACTCGTTGGCCCTCAAAGAATTGATTCGTGTCGTGCGACCGGGGGGACGAATTGTTGTAACGGTACCCTATGACGATCAATACCGGGAAACATTTGTCAGCGGGCGTGTGTACGAACGAGATCTGGGTGAAAAAACGTTCTTTGAACGACACTACGACGATGCAGCGCTACGCAAGCGACTCCTGGGAATCGGTGGCGCGAGTGTTGAGCATCTGGAACTTTGGGGCGAAGGGTCGATTAGCGGCGAGCGAATACTATCCGCCTTCGGCCGGGCGCGTGCACTCATTTCACCCTTTGAATGGCTCATGGCTGCCACATTCTTGCGACCCATCCGATCCCCATCCGACAGAGCAATGGCCGCTTTCTTCACCCTTGTGAAAAACTCCTGACTAATACGTCATAGCTCATTATCGCGCGACTGCACAGGACGATTCAGAATGGCAAACATCCAACATACAGTTGCCTCTCCCTTGTATCTATAGCGTATGTGTGGACTAACGGGTTGCTGGCCCAGCGTGCTCGCCTTCGAATCTCACGAGGCGAACGTCGAACGCATGTGCAACGCCATCGCGCATCGCGGCCCCGACGATCAAGGCATCTGGTCCGACTCCGACGCCGGAATCGCACTCGGTTTCCGACGTCTCTCAATCATTGATGTCTCGCCGGCTGGCCACCAACCCATGGCGTCGGAGACCGGCAGATACGTCGTAACGTTCAACGGCGAGATCTACAACTTCGCCGCGATCCGCGCACAACTCGGCGACACTATCTCCTGGCGCGGCCACTCCGACACCGAAGTCCTATTAGCCGCAGTCGAGCGCTGGGGAGTTCGCGGCGCTGTCGAACGATGTGCCGGCATGTTTGCAATCGCACTCTGGGATCGACAGGAACACGTTCTGCACCTCGTCCGGGATCGGCTCGGCGAGAAGCCTTTGTACTTTGGCGCGTTCGGAGACACCCTGCTCTTCGGCTCCGAACTCAAGGCACTTCGCGCACATCCAGCGTGGCGTGGGACGATCGACCGTGGCGCTCTTTCCCTGTACCTGCGTCACAACTACGTCCCCGCGCCGTACTCCATCTACGAGAACGTTCGCAAGGTAGTGCCCGGCACCATCGCGACCTTCCGCAGCCCGAACGCCGAACCAGAAATAACGACCTACTGGTCCGCGCTCGGCGTCGCCGAGCGTGGCGTGCGTGATCCGCTCACCGGCGATGATGCTGAGTCGGTAACGCAACTCGAGTCCATAATGCGACGCGTGATCGGGGACGAGATGGTCGCAGACGTTCCACTCGGCGCGTTCCTATCCGGGGGCGTCGATTCGTCGGCGCTTGTAGCGATCATGCAGTCCGACAGCGCGCAACCGGTCAAGACATTCACAATCGGGTTCGACGAAGACGCACACAACGAGGCACCGTACGCTGAAGCGGTCGCGAAGCATCTCGGTACCGACCACACCGCGCTATATGTGACCCCACAAGACGCGATGGGCGTTATTCCGCGGCTCCCGGAGATCTATGACGAGCCCTTCGCCGACTCGTCGCAAATTCCGACCTTCCTCGTCGCACAGCTCGCACGCAAACATGTCACTGTAAGCCTATCCGGCGAGGGTGGCGACGAGCTGTTCGCCGGATACAATCGTTATTTCTGGGGAGAGCGTCTCTGGCGACGCCTCGAACACGTGCCACGCGGCGCGCGCGCGGCTGTCGGTCGCGCGTTGCTCGGCGTCTCGCCAGCCCGCTGGGACTCTGCGTTCGAGGCCGCTTCGCCATTCCTTCCAAAACGCTATCGCACAGCGACACCCGGCGGGAAGGTGCACAAGGTTGCGGCATTCATGTCGGCCGATTCGTCCGACGCGCTCTACCGCGGCCTCATGACGCACTGGCGCGACCCGCAATCGATGACAACTGTTGCGGAGCCGGAAACGATACTGACAAACGAATCCAGCACACCATCGTTCCACGGTGTCGTGAATCGAATGCGCTACTTCGATCTGGTAACCGAGTTGCCAGACGATATTCTCGTCAAGGTGGACCGCGCAACAATGGCAGTCAGTCTCGAGTCGCGCGCGCCCTTCCTGCATCCCGACATCGTCGAGTTCGCGTGGCGAATTCCGCCTGCACAGCAAGTACGCGACGGACAGGGCAAATGGCTGTTGCGGCAGGTGCTTTACAAGTACGTCCCGCCCGAGCTCATAGAGCGACCCAAGATGGGGTTCGGCGTGCCCATCGCAAGTTGGCTACGCGGTCCGTTGCGCGAATGGGCAGACGCTCTCATTGACTCAGACCGATTGCGGCGCGAAGGCTACATCGCGCCAGAGCCCGTACGCAGTGTCTGGGACGAACACCAGTCCGGCGTGACCGACAATTCTCACCTGCTCTGGGGCGTCCTCATGTTCCAGGCCTGGCTGGAGACGCAATAACGCAAATTCCCGCCTCGCGGCAACTACACGCGGGCGGGAATTCGTGTCAGTGCAACTGAGCGGCTACGGCTTCAGCTCTTTTTGCGGCGACGAATCATCGGCACCAATCCGAACAATCCTGTACCGAGCAGCGCCATCGACGATGGCTCAGGTGTTGAGGTCAGAAACTCCTGCTTGGTCAGCGCATCCGCCGTCAGGTTGTCGTGCGCCCGCGTGTCCGTAAGGATGCGGAAGTCGCCATAGTTGAAGTTCGACGTGTCGAAGTTCGTCTGGGCGAAGGTGACCCAGGCCTGGGCGGCCGCATTGTTG
This sequence comes from Gemmatimonadota bacterium, assembly GCA_041691775.1. GTDB lineage: Bacteria > Gemmatimonadota > Gemmatimonadetes > Gemmatimonadales > Gemmatimonadaceae > Fen-1247. The sequence continues at coordinate 40,587 of JBEPUB010000017.1, read as the reverse complement.
ACATTCGGATCGCTGATCGGCCCGAACAGGGTCCAAATCGCGTGCTGGATGTTCACAATGTCCGTGTTCGATGCGCCGGCGTAATGACCGGTCAGGAAGGCGGCCTGCTTGTAGATGTCGAGGCCGTTTGCGTTTCCGGCCAGTCTCGTATTACTGAGGTCGCCCCCAAGCAACGACGTCTCATTCACCGTCCACACGTCGCCGTTGTTCACTTCGTGAAAGAAGTCAACGCAGTTGACCGTGATTGGCGCGCCGTCGAGTGTCGCGTTGTAGTTGCCGACGTAGAAGTGGCCGTCGTTCACCGAGCCACCGTTCACGAACGTCATGGTTCCAGTCTGAGCGGACAAGACCGGGGCAGCCGCAAACAGCGCAGCCGCGATGAGGGCGAGCTTCTTCATGCCTAAGGTCCTTTGCAAAAAAGAGGAGGATGTCAAATGTGCTGCCTAACGCATGACATACTTGGCAATGCCCGGGCCCGAGCCGAACTTGGGCCAAACCGAATCCTCAGACGCGAACTCCCGAGCCTCTAACTCCTTGCGCACAACCGACTTCGGCGCACGGCCTCCTACCTTTCGAGCGATCGCCTAGCTGCTTGGTGGCACCAAACAGCGCTCAAAACATGTGGCGCGCACACATCGCATTGTAGCGCCGACGCCACTATCAAGCGCCCGGTGCGGCCGGTAGTGAATTGTTCAGCGGAAGAATTATCGCCTCGGCGAGATGTGCGGCGAGCGAGTCCGGTACCAGACCGGTAGCGGCAACTGGGGTCGAATCTCCCTTCTCCAGCGGCACTATGATCCGGACCAGTGCTTCCTCGTCCCGATGCGTGAAGAGTGCGTCCCGCATGGCGTTGAGCTTTAGATCCCCCTGGCCGGCTGTCAGGCGACCCCTGCCCTGGAACCAGTAATAGACCAGAATCCGGTTCGGTCCATTTTGAAGAATGAACCGATTGACGGCCACCGGCTTGTTGGCGACCGGAATCGTCACTACCTGCTCACCCACTGGAGTCCAGCCGGATCCGGGCAGACACAGGGTCGGCGAATGCATCCGCTTGTCGCCCTGTTGAGTCGCGTGGTAGCCGATGTAGAGGCTGACACCCTCGTCCGCGTTCAACATGTACACACGATTCACGTAGTCCGAAACACCGGACTTGCTAACCTCGTCGTCGCCGATCGCCACCTCGGTGCCGGTAGCGCCGAGGAAAGTGGCCGGCAACGCCGCGGTCAGCGGCTTCCGCAACGGCGTGGGCTGAGGAGAGCCAACAAGCAGGGTGATCGCCGTTCCCGCAGCCAGCGCGCCCGCAGGGAGGAATTTTGCTACGACATCAAACATTTGTATGACCTCCAAAGCGATGTTCCACTCGTAGAAATAGCCACGTGAGCGCAGCCAGTATGGAGAGCGACACCAGGAACAGGAGGTACCCCTCCGTGATGTGCATGAACCCTTCTCCAAGCTTTGGATCCACAAAGAAGACCAGAAACCCGGTCATGAATATCCGTATTCCATTCACGAATATCGCGAGACCCACCGCGAGAGCCACCATGAGGATCCGGCTCAACGGGTACTTCAGGAAAAGCGCGCCCACGAGTATGGCCATGCTCAGGAGCGCCGTGAGCGACCGGAGCCCGCTACATGCCTCGCTTACAAACAGAGTATGCCCAGGGAGTCTGATAACGTTGCCGGACAGCAGCACGGGAATGTGACGCCAGGACAGCATGGCCGCGCCCATCTTGGCCGCTATTTCCTGAAGCGGAAGTGTCATGGATGCGATGATGGACTCAGGCAGTGGAATCGTCAGCGCCAGGAGCAGAAACGGAAGCCACCAGGCCAGGATTTGACGCCAGCCAGAAAACCATAGAACCAGCCCGGCCAGGGCAAGAAGGAATGCTGCACGAGGAATGGTTTCCACACCTCCAACTCGGCCGAACAGGTTGGCAACCACTGCGATCAGAATGATTACTGACCCAACCCACCGGGCCGGCCGCGGGTCTGCGATGGGCCCGGACCTCCAGGCAAGCCACACCGCCACGGGAGCGATGAGAATGCCGTGTGCGGCGTCGGGAAGGCTTATCCATGCCTGAACGAGCCCAACAATGACGGGGGCAAAGCATGCCAGAAACAGGGCCGCGGTCACCCACCCCAGCGCCGCACCCTTAATCCGGGTGCCCGTAAATGGGATTCGAAGAGCGATCGTCACGAATGGCTCATTGATACTTGTCCGCCGATATTATTTGTTGTGCAACCCGAATTCGGGCTGTATGTTCGCTGGCACTCTAACCTTCCTTGCCGCATGGAAACAAACAAGCCCTTGGCCCGCGCAGGGTATCTGCTGGCCGCCCTTCTGGTCATAATTCCCCTTTTTGACTTGACAATGCAAGTCTGGCCGTTGCGTCTGAGCGACGAGCGCTGGCGCTTCGGAGCGGTTGGGTCGCTCAGCAGCTTGCTGCTGGTCCCCATGCTCGGCTTGCTGATAGCCATAGCCATAGCCACCTTCGCCGATGGCCGACGGGTCAAACGGATCGTCGGCGTCATCTGCGCCGTCTTGGCAGTTCTTCTAGCAGTGATGTCGGTGTTGTTCATTCTGGACTACTTCCAGGTCCGCACGATCGTGAACCCAAAGTTCCAGCACGCTACAGCCGTGGCGACTGTGTCGGCGCTTGGCAAGAACGTCCTATCGATCATCACGCTTGCGTTGCTGAGCCGAGCCGGATTTGCTGGACCCAAAGCAGTCGTCGTGCGCAAGGTCGGCCCGGTCACGGCGCCTTCATCAACGCCGCTGATTCCTCTGAGCGGCGCTGCGCGAGCTGAGTGAACAGTTGGTTCGGGGCGCGATCGAGCGCCCCGAACCCTCGTAGCTCCCGGACTAGATATAGGGGGCGCTGCTTGACCTCGTCGTAGATCCGGCCCACGTACTCGCCGACTACGCCGAGAACGGTGAGTTGGACGCCGCCGATGAACGACATGAGCACCGTAATCGAAGCCCAGCCTGAAATGGCGTACATCCCGGAAAGCTTGATTACAATCGCGGCTATTCCAGCCACGAACGAGAAAATCGAGACCAGGAATCCGATCTGCAACACCATGCGGAGCGGGGCGGTCGAAAAGCTTATGATCCCGTCGAACGCAAGCCGCACCAACTTGGACAATGGCCATTTGGTGGTGCCTGCAAACCGGCCTGGGCGCACATACGATACGCCGATCTGCTTGAAGCCAATCCAGCCGAACATTCCGCGCACGTAACGATTGCGCTCGCGCATCGATCGAAATGCGTCGAGAGCGCGGCGATCCACCAGCCGGAAGTCACCCACATCAAGTGGCACGTCCACGTCGCTGATACGCTTGAGCGTGCGATAGAAGAGTCGAGACGAATTCCGCTTGAACCACGTCTCGTTCATTCGCCGGTCGCGTTTGGCGTAAACCATGTCGTAGCCGTCGCGCCACCGTGCAGCCATCTCCACTGCCAGCTCCGGCGGATCTTGCAAATCGGCGTCGAGCAGCACCACGGCATCCCCTGTGGCAAGATCCAGCCCCGCACTCACGGCTACTTCCTTGCCGAAGTTGCGGGAGAAGTGAACAACCTTGAAGCGAGAATCGAGCGCGTGGAGCTCGAGCATCAACGGGTAGCTCCGATCGCGGCTGCCATCGTCCACCAGGACTGCTTCGGCAGATCCGTCGAGCTGCTCCATCACCAATCTCATCCGACGGTACAACTCGGGAAGAACCTCTTCCTCGTTGTAAACCGGAATTACAAATGAGTAGGTGGGATTCCCCTCAATCTGGAACGTATCTGTCATGCTCCGGCTGTGCAGCGCCACAGATCGACGCGGTAAATGCGATAGTCAAGACGCGGTCGTTGGTATTCGCCCTTCTGGCGGCAATTCTGCCGGAGCCAGAGCGCCATCCCCCCAGTATCGTCACCTACGATGCCGTACCGCTTGACCGAAGTGATGGCCCAGAGATCCCGGTAACGATGCAGTGCTGAATCTAGCCCGGCTGCGGTCGTCGGGATCTCGCGGCTATTTAGGGTCGGGTCATATTCACGTTGAATGGCAATCGGCCACGCAAGGACCTCGATCGAAGGGGTGGTAGCGTCGATCTGGCTCAGAGCAGGCCGGTAGTCGAACCGCGTTCCATCCGAAAGGTGAGACGCAGTGGACGGAAGTATCCCGACGATGAGTATCCAGGCAACTGCCGCCGCACCCAACGAAGAAACCGCCGCCGGTAGATGCTCACCCAGCCACGCCACGGGGAACGCAGCCGCGACTATCAAGAGCGGTAGAGCTGCAACCCCGTAGTCGGCGTAAATGGCTGTTCGGAATGATAGGGCAAAAAGGCAGGCCAGCGTGAATGTCGAGCCGAACACCACCATCCAGCCAAAACGACGTAGTTCTGCCTGGGCTGATCGGATAAGAAGAACCACACCGGCCACTGCAGCGGCGGCCATGAGAAGCGTCATCCAGTCCACCATCGCCGGGATCAGTCGCATGGTCGCCATAAGTCCCCGATCGCCGCCATTTGCGACATCAGCGCTGTGGTGAAGCACTCGCATCACGACGACGACGACACTCGACAGGGCGAGAAATGGGCCCCACAGCCAGAGCCACGCCGTTCGAGTTGGCCAGTGAAAGCTGACTCTACCGTCGCCGCGGAATACTGAGACGGCAAGAGCCACCCCTATTATGGGAAAAACGAAGCTCGGATGAGTCCAGGCACCGAGAAACAACGGAACCAGCAGGGCCAAGTAGGATCGACCACGATCCTCGTCAACTGCTCGCGGGAGGCGCCAGTAAACGAGCGCCGCCAGAAGGTATAGCAGCGAGTAATACCGCCCGAAGCCTGACACATACAGGTGCCAGGGACAGATAGTCACGAGGACCAGAGCAACAAGGCCAGCTGCGGGCCCGGCCAGGTCTCGCGCTAGCCGCCAGGTCACCCAGACACCTGCCATCCCAAAAATGAGGGGCAGAAGCCGCAACCACGGGGCGGAATGCGGAAAGACTGAAAGAAACGGGTGTTCCAGAAGGAAAAAGACCGGCCGAGCCTGGATGCCGGGCAGAAGATGCGTATGGAAAAGGTTTGTCCCTTCGTCTATAGTGTACAGCTCGTCCTGCTCGAACGGAAAGCGGAACACCGTGTACACGCGAAGGACGATCGCCAGGATCAGCACGGCGGCAACTCCAGCTCTTTCTTGCTTCAATGTTTAGTCTTCTCCAGGCGCGGGACGCGCAAATTTAACGTCTGTTGACAACTTGGACGCTGCTTGCCAAGTGATCGGTCCCGCCTTCCGATACTTGAATATCTAGATTGATGCGCACTTCGATACCTAGCCAACCCAATCAACGCACCGCACAGAAGCGCTATTCTCCTGACGCGCTCATGTACGTCACGGTGGCATTCTTGTGGGTATCGGTATGGCGATTCCAGGATCTGTGGCCCATCATCGGTAAGCTCCAGATCCCAATAGGCTTGGAGATCGTGCTTTCTCTTACTCTAATCGCCAGCCTCAACGGGCCTCGCCAGGTCAAGTGGACGAAGTCCCGTATTTTCGCGATTCCGTTCATACTCTTGCTACTCATGATCGTCGGTGTGCCATTCAGCTTGTGGATGGGCAAGAGCGTCACGTTCATCACAAAAGACTTCATTCCCTCGCTTCTACTGATGTCGGCGGTCGCCATCAGCCTCAGGGACGCAGAGGATCTGAACTGGCTTGCGTTCGCGCATCTGATCGGCGCAACCGTGTATTCGGTGTGGATCTATCTATTCGTTTCGGTCGGATCGGACGGACGACTTGGCGAGCTAGTGTACTATGATGCGAACGACTTCGCATTGCTCGTCGTTTGTACCATCCCCTTTGCCATTTACTTCCTTCGTTCCGGGGTGGCTGGCTGGAAGCGATTATTCGCCTTGTTTTCGCTAGTGCTGTTTGTTGAAATGGTAATCAAGAGCGGATCGCGGGGAGGGTTTATCGCGTTCGTTGCTCTCATGCTGTACGTGGTAATCGCGTTCCGTTCGATCCCGACGCGCGTAAGACTCTCGGCCGTCGGTGCTGCCCTCCTCATCATGACAGTCCTTGGCTCCGCAACGTATTGGAACATGATGCGCACGATACTGCACCCCAAGGACGACTATAACATGAAGGAGCAGGCGGGACGCAAATTTGTGTGGAAGCGTGGTGTCGGCTACATGATTTCTCGCCCCCTGCTCGGCGTCGGAGCGGCCGCATTTGAGCAAGCTGAAGGCACCATTTCCGCGATCTCGCGACAGTATGCCGCGGAAGGTCGTGGCTTGAAATGGTCGACGGCCCACAATTCGTTCGTGTTGGTCGGTGCAGAGTTGGGCGTCGGCGGATTGGTTCTGTTCGTCACGATGATTGGGACATCATTCTACCATTTGGGACAGATTAAGTCGGGTCCAGACGGCGATCCCGTCGTGACAGCTGAAGACGCCGCACTCGCCCAGACGCTGATTGCATCTTTGATCGGGTTTTGCGTTGCCGGATTTTTCGTATCCGCATCTTACTCCGCGTTCTTGTATGCACTAATCGGACTTGTCATCGCTGAAGACTCGCTCCGACGGCGACGCCACGCCAACGGCATTGGCCAGCCGATTCCACGGTTGGAAGGCGTGGGTACCCGATCACTTCGTGCCGCGCCGCGCGTTCCCGCCGCGCATTGGCTCCCCACAGGGTGACATCCGTTCGTGGCGTGCTGAAGCGCGCCGTCGAAGGTGGGTTGGTGCACAGCGGGAGCGCAGCCGTCGCCCGACGTATCCACGCACCCGAGTTGCTCGTCCTTGCATACCATAACATCGTTCCCCACAAAACATCACCAACTGGGGACCGATCGTTGCATCTAGCGCAGCATGCATTTGGCAGACAGTTGGACGCACTTATGAAGACCCACGAAGTCGTCCCACTGTCCGACGCTATGATGATCACTCCGCCTGGCGACGTTACGGGTCGAGCGCGTCCGCGCGCAGCCATAACTTTCGACGACGCATATGCAGGAGCAGTAACTGCCGGCCTATGGGAGCTGCGCGCGCGGGGATTACCTGCAACAATATTCGTAACTCCTGGCTTCCTTGATGGCCAACAGTTCTGGTGGGACGTTCTCGCGGACGCCTCAGAAGGGCTCAACGCTGATATACGGCGGCGAGCACTGGTCGATAGTCGTGGGTTCAACCGCGACGTACTCTCCGCCGCGCTGCAAATCGGCCTGCCGACGCGCCAGATGCCAGCACATGCACGTGGAGCGTCAATCGCAGACCTGGACTCGGCATTGGAGTACACCGGTATAACGCTGGCCGCACATACATGGAACCATCCAAACTTGACCGCACTCTCTGACGCAGAGCTTGCGGACGAGCTGGCGCGACCGCTTGTATGGCTCGACCGCTTCGGAGATCGCGCACTCAAAATGGTTTCCTATCCTTACGGCCTCGCGGATCCACGCGTACAGAACGCGGCGCGAGTGGCTGGATACTCCGCCGGGTTCATGATCGATGGTGGCTGGACAAGAACACCTCCCCACGATCCCTTCGCGATACCACGACTTAACATACCGGCCGGCGTGTCGCACGATGGTTTCGTCCTTCGCGCCGCAGGATTCATCCAGGGCTGATGAATACCAATCAGCACCGCCGCCGAATCCTTGTGACGGACGGCGAGCAACGTTCGGCACTCGCGGTTGTCAGATCACTCGGCGCGGCGGGCCACCTCGTTCACGTCTGTGCGTCGCGAACGCGTTCGCTCGCGGGAGCGTCTCGCTTTACTCAATCGGAACACGTGGTAGCAGACGCCCTCACAGATCCGAGCCAATTTGCTGACGACATTGAGGCGCTCGTGTCAGTGAACGGAATCGACACCATTATTCCGATGACCGAGTCCGCATTGCTGGCAATACTTCCAAACCGCGAGCGCTTTGGGAATCGGTTGATTCCATTCACGGAGGCCGACACCTTCGCGTCGATATCGGACAAGCAAACCGTCCTCGCTGCGGCGACTAGAGCGGGCATCGCAACACCCGAGCAAACGGTCATACCAGATGCAATTGCTGCGACAAAACTCGACGCGTCGTCGGTCAAATACCCAGTTGTAGTCAAGCCTGCGCACTCCGTATCGACAGGATCAGGAGTGCGCGTCAAATTCTCCGTCAGGCACGCACGTTCCGAAGACGAACTCCGGTCAATCCTGCTCGAACTTGATGCCCGAGCCTATCCGCTGCTATTGCAGCAGCGCATAATTGGCCCCGGCGTCGGCGTCTTTGCCCTGGTATGGAACGGCGAGCTCGTCGGCCAGTTTGCCCACCGGCGGATTCGAGAAAAGCCACCCTCGGGGGGCATAAGTGTTTATCGCGAGAGCATCCCCGTTGATCCGGCGTTGCTCAATGCGTCGCTGGCGCTTCTCGCTGAGTTCGGATGGCGCGGCGTTGCGATGATTGAATACAAGATCGACGAACGGACCGGCACGCCGTATCTTATGGAAATCAACGGACGGTTCTGGGGATCGCTGCAGCTGGCGATCGATGCAGGTGTTGATTTTCCACGACTCCTGATTGAAGCAGCAACCGGTAGCGCCCCAGCTCCTGTCACGCATTTCCGAACTAATGTCCGCCTGCGGTGGTTCTGGGGCGATGTGGACCATCTCATCGCCCGACTACGAAGGTCTGAAGAGGAACTTTCGTTACCAGATGGATCGCCGTCTCGCTGGACCGCAGTACGTCATTTTTTTGCGCGCCATCCCGATGATATAAACGAAATTCTACGGAGGGGCGACATGAGACCGTTTTTACGGGAATCGATCCAGTGGTTCCAAAGTCTCGGTAGATGATTTACGACACTCCCGGCGCGATCCACATGCATAGCGACTACTCTCACGACGGGCTCGACTCGTTGGAGTCGCTCCGCGACGCATGTATCTCGCGGAACATTCGGTGGGTCGGGATGACCGATCATGCTGAGGATCTGGATCCCGACATATTCGAGGAGTACAAGGCGAACTGCGCCGCACTGTCCGACGACATCCTCACTTTCATCCCCGGCCTCGAGTTCCGATTTGCCGGCTTTCGCGGAGTTCACCTCTTCGCGGTCGGCTTGACCCATTGGATCCAGCCGCGCACGTTCGCGGAGTTCTTTGACCAGACAAGCGACGCGGAATGCTTTACGGTTCTCGCACACCCCGTATTGTGTCGATACGTCGTCCCCCAGATTGTGCTTGATCGCATAGACGCTATTGAGATCTGGAATACGAACTACAACACTCGCTATCTCGCCGACCCGCGCGCGATCGCGCTCTACCACGGTTTGCATGTCATGCGACCGACCGTTGTCGCCACCGTTGGTCTCGATCAACATGACAGCCGAAACGATCGTGGAGTACGCACTCTGATTTCTGCTGACGACATCCGCGATCCCGTCGCTGCACTCAAATCAGGCCGGTTCACAACAATTGGCAGGGACGCATCGTTCGACTCGTCCGCCACCATGACCGAATCTGCGATGCGAGCGCTTCGCCTCAAGCGATACACCCTGGACATAGTCAACAAGTTGCACGATCGCCTCATGTTTGGTGTCCGCCGACTGGGCGTCGATCCGTGATCGTGCGCAAGACGCGGGTCCTCCATATCGTCAACAACCTCAACTACGGCGGAATGGAGCACGTGGTCGCGGAGCTCGCTCGCCGCACAGATTCCACGCGTTTTGATACGCACGTCATGGCGCTGGGCTATATGGGCCACTTTGGAGCGGGTCTCGATACAGTTGCGACGCTTCACGTTGCTCAGCCAATGGCGAAGTGGTCCATGTTATACCCACGCGCACTCGCGCAGCAGATTCGAGCCATTGCGCCCGACGTTGTCCATCTCCACAGCGGTGTGCTGTACAAGGCGAGCCTCGCCGCGTCGCTCGCGAGCGTCCCATACCAGATCTACACCGATCACGGGCGCCAACATCCCGACCCGTGGCTCCATCGGATGCTTGACAGGCGCGCATCTCGGCGAGTGGACGTGATCGTGACAGTCTCTGATCCGCTTCGAGAGCATATGGCCCGCATTGTTCACGATGCGTCGACCATTCACGTCGTTCACAACGGTGTTGACAGCGATCGTTACACACCCCGGCCGGACGATGGAAGTTTTCGACGTGAGCTCGGCGTACCAGGCGACGTACCGATTATTGGAAGCATTGGTCGGCTGGAAACGGTGAAGGGCTTCGATGTGTTGATAGCCGCCTTCGCCAAATTGCTAGCGCGCTGGACCGACAGTCCCAAACCCGCGCTTGTGCTTGTGGGGGACGGAAGCGAGCGACCTTCGCTGGTGCGCGCTGTAAGTCAGTTAGGGATGGCGGACTCGGTGCACTTTCTCGGATGGCGCAGCGACATCGAACGAATCGAAAGCGCCTTCGCGATCTTCACAATGGCGTCCCGCAGTGAAGGCACATCTGTGTCGCTCCTGGAAGCAATGAGCGCTGGACTCTGTCCGGTCGTTACTGACGTGGGCGGAAACGCCGCCGTGCTGGGACCCGATCTCACGCATCGCCTCGTTGCTCCGTCAGATCCGGACGCCTTGGCGCTCGCACTTTCGCGCGCCCTGCGCGACGCTCCAGAGCGCGAGCGCGACGCTCACACCGCGCGAGCGCGCGTGGTTGAGCGCTTCGGCCTCGGCGCGATGGTGCGGAGCTATGAGTCATTGTACAGCGCGGCACGTGGCGAAGGTCTCGTATCCAGTTGACCGGTAAGCAGCTCTCCATATTGCACGTCCTGGCACCAGCGGACGTCGGCGGATTGGAAACCGTGGTCCGCTCGCTCGCTGTGGGACACACCGCGATGGGTCATTCAGTTGAGATAGCTGCCGTGCTTACCGCCTCGACAAACCCGTTCGTGCAGGAAGCGCGAACCGCCGGCCTACGCGTGCACGTGGTCGATTCTCCATCGAGATCGTTCCTCCCCGAACGACGAGCAATACACGCGTTGCTGGCTCGAAAACACTTCGATGTATTGCACTCGCATGGCTACCGCAGCGACATACTCGACCTGGGTGTCGCTCGGCGGATGCGTGTCTCGTCAGTAACGACACTTCATGGTTTTTCGGCCACCGACCTCAAGGCGCGCATATATGAATGGCTGCAGCTCCGTGCTGCCCGTGGCGCAGCGGCCGTCGTCGCGGTTTCGTCCAACGTCGCACAACGTGCACTCGCGAGCGGTGTTCGTCCAAGAGCTGTACATCTCATCAGAAACGCTGCACCCGATTCCTCCACGCCTATCGGGCCTGCTGACGCCCGAGGTCGACTCCTCCTTGATGATGGACTACAACTCGGCTGGATCGGTCGTCTGAGCGAGGAAAAGGGGCCAGACGTCATGATTGAGGCAATGCCGTTCCTCAGTGACCTACCGATCACGCTCTCGTTCATTGGCGATGGCCCCGACCGAGTCGCGCTGGCAAGCCGAGCTGAGCAGTTGGGCGTTGCGGAACGCGTCCGGTTCCATGGCCGAGTTCCGAACGCGGCAAGCCTGCTGCGAGGATTCGACGTCGTTGCACTCAGCTCACGCACAGAGGGCACACCGATGGTGCTCCTCGAAGCCATGGCGGCAGATGTCCCAATCGTTGCGACCCGCGTGGGCGGAGTCCCTGATATGCTCGCACCTACCGAGGCGATCCTTGTCCCTTCCGAGGACCCCAAGGCGCTCGCAGATGCGATCCGAGTCTCGATCCGCGACTTGAAAGCGGCGGCCGAACGCGCGACGCGTGCACACGAGCGATTGATCTCGGAATTTGGCACGCAAGCGTGGCTTGATCGCTACGAAACGCTCTATCGTTCCATTCAGCCCATTTCTGGCGGCGTTCACGCATGAGCTTTGCACTCACCGGGCTCATTTTGCTCCCGCTTGGCATCGGCGTCTACGCATATCTCGTGTACCCGCTGCTCCTGCGGGTTGCCGCCTCGAACGCACGCAGCATCGTAGCATCTGCTCCCGACCCGGCGTGGCCTTTCATTACCATTACGGTCCCGTGCTACAACGAGCAACAGAGCATCGGCGCGACATTGGAAGCTCTACTCGCTGTAGACTACCCGCCCGACAGGAGACAGATCGTCGTCATCTCCGACGCGTCAGCCGACGGAACTGACGATATTGTGCGATCGTTCTCCGAGCGCGGTGTCGAGTTGCTTCGCCTCGATGAGCGTCGTGGAAAGAGCGCGGCCGAGAATGCCGCCGGTCGCGTTGCGCGCGGTGAGATTATAGTGAACACCGACGCGACTATCCGAATTCTGCCGACCGCGCTCAAGGCACTCATCCGCGCATTCGCCGATCCACACGTTGGCGTCGCATCCGGCCGAGACGTCAGCGTCGCCTCGTTGGACGCGCTGTCAGGGACCGGTCAAGCCAGCGGCGAGTCGGGGTACGTGGGTTACGAGATGAACATTCGAGCGCTTGAGACCCGAGTGAAGTCAATCGTGGGTGCTAGCGGCTGCTTTTATGGCATTCGTGCGTCACTTTACGACAGCCAATTTCCGGAGACACTCAGCCGCGATTTCGCATCGGCGTTGATGGCTGAGGAGCATGGTTATCGCGCGGTATCGGTCAACGATGCCGTGTGCCTTGTACCGCAGACAAAGTCGCTCAATTCGGAATTCCGTCGCAAGATCAGAACGATGGCGCGGGGACTCCAGACGCTCTGGTTCAAGCGGCACCTCCTGAACCCATTCACTCACGGAACGTTCGCGTGGATGCTCTTCAGCCACAAGCTCTGTCGGTGGCTCGTGTATCCGGCACTGCCGATCGCAGGCGTCGCGCTCATCATCGCGAGCGTGCATTCGAATGGCTGGCTGCTGGTACTGATAGCGTCCGTTCTGGCGTGCGCTTTGGGCATAGTCGGTATGCGCTGGCCGTCAGCGCGCACCGCACCGCGCGTCGTCCGCATCGCGGGCTTCGCGCTTGCTTCCAACATTGCCGGTATCCTCGCCTGGACTCAGGTCCTACGCAACCGGCGTCTCGCTGTTTGGGAGCCTACGCGGCGATAACCGGCGGGAAGCCGCTGTTAGCGCGAAGCCGGGACTAGCAGGAACCGCGCTTGAACAACATCACGGGCAGTGTCCTGACCATGATCTTGAGATCTTCCAGAACAGACTGACGCTCGAGATACTCCAGATCGAACTCCACCTTCGCGCGCACATCGTCCAGCGAGGAATCGTACGCGCGGTTGATCTGTGCCCAGCCCGTAATCCCCGGTCGCGCTCGCTGCCGAAGCGGATACGATTCGATGTTCTGGCGCAGCTCAGCGAAAATACTCGGACGCTCCGGCCTGGGACCAACAATGTTCATGTCCCCTAGAAGCACGTTGATGAGCTGCGGCAGCTCGTCCAGGCGTGTCTTCCGCAAGAACTCACCGACCGGAGTCACCCGTGGGTCGCCGCGGGTTGCCCAGACTGCTCCAGTTCCCTGCTCCGCATCCGTACGCATCGAACGGAACTTGATGATCCGAAAGGCTCTGCCTCCAACGTTACTCTGCCGGCGGTCGAAAACAGCGGTAGCAGCGCGGCGACGGCGATCCACGCCGACGCGCGTTTGTACATAGAACACCGGCCCGCTGGAGCTGAGCTTGATCGCCAGCGCAACTAGCGCCATCACCGGCGCAAGAAAGACGAGCGACACCAACGCTATCGCGACATTTACCACGCGATTGGCGAGCTCCGAGCGCTCATTCGGAACGATTTGGAGATGAGGCTCGGCGCGTGGCTCGACGCGTGGCTCAAGCGTTGTAGCGAATGCCGCAGGCGCATCTGCAACGCCCGTTGCCATAAGCCGGAAGAGCTGAGCCTCCCCCATTCTCGGAACCGGGACCTCGCAGTCGAGCATTCCGTCAGCTAAACGCGGCGCGCGAGGGACAGTCCTTCGCGCTCTGGACGCGGTCGGGAGGTCGATGACGGTTGGATCTACTACCAACCGATGCGTGTCGTGAGGATTGAGTTCCATTGGCGATAATTCGCGGAGAAAGGTGCTTTCCTGTAAAGCTACCGTCGTGACGCAAAATAGAGTGCGAGTGACAATAGCGGTACTGCAACGCCCATAACTTTGAGAACCGTATCGAACGACGAAGTTGGCTTCTCGCCAACTACCAGCTCGTCACCCGGAGCCATGTGCAACTGATCTATCGTCATACCAGACGCCAGCGCGCTTGAGACCGAATCCTCCGGTATGATATCCTCGCTGCCACGCTTCACGACAGTCCGGCTCAGATCAGCACTCCCAGTCGGACCACCAGCTCTCATCACAACATCGCTGAGCAAAACGTCGCTCGGCATCGTGTAATAACCCGGGCGTCCAACCTGCCCCAACACCGCTATTCGGATCAGCGGAGTAGCATGAACGATCGGGTCGCGAATGAACTTGCCGATTTGCTGCGTCAGATACTTCTGAGCGTCAGACCGCTTAACCCCCGCCAGGGAGATGTCTCCGAGCCCGACAAGCCGAAGCATCAAACCTTCCCGAACAACTACAGTGTCGCTCATCGTTTGCGGTCCTTCGACCGTCAGCGCGATCCTGTCGCCCACGTGAAACTCGTCCGGCTTCCCTTCCTGAGCATTAGCCACAGCCGAAAACGACAGCACCAGCCCTGCAAATGAAGCGATTCCGGTCAGCGATCTGACAGATCTTGAAAAAGCGGTCATTCAGTTGCTCCTCTAGGTAAGCAGCGATTGTGCCAAGCTCGGAACATGCGCCTGAACACTCCAAGTACTTGCGGGACAACGATTTAACAAAATACAGTTGATCACCTTCAGATGTCCGGTTCGTGCAAATGTTGCGTCCATGCAACAGAACGAGACACTTCACCGCACCAATGGCACACCCAGCCGCATCTCGATGGAGTCAAGAAGCACGCCGGCCTGATAGCGACGCGAAAATCGGTTATCTCGCCCGATTGGCTCCGGGACTACCCCGCCGCGGTGCTGGAGGTACCGACTCCGAATAATGTCCGCAATGCCGTCTGCGTCACCGGGGCTAGCCACGTCCGCACCCGTTCCGGCAAGAAGCAGCGCGGTGGCGCTGCCTGGCGCCGATAGCGCGAGGATCCACGCTGGGAATCTTACACACTCGAAGGTCTTGGCGGGAATCGCCGCCATGTTGCTCCCGGACATCGTGACGAGCATTGTTGCGTCCGCCATGAATGCGAGAGCCTCGCGATATGTGCGCGACGGCCCGGTGCGCACATATTCTGCGATTCCCTCGGCGCGAGCGACCTCCTCGATTGGGAAGCCACCTACCGCCTCCAATTCACCAATGAATTCGAGCGTCATGTCGTCCGGAGGCAGCATTAACTCACGAATAACCCTTGCCGCCGCCTGGAACAGAGCGCGCGGATCGCGGTCAAGATAAACCGTTCCGGCGTGCGCTATGACAAACCGGCCGCCGCTTCGCTGGGGTGGGAGCTCGTCATCGTCCGCGCCATTCGTGACCGTCACAATGTCACGTGCGCGCAACGGGTACGTCGCAGCCATTTGTTGGTGCGCGACATCCGTGTTTGTGACGATCAGCGCCGCGCGCTCCACAGCGATTCGTTCGTACCATGACGCCAATCGGGTCCATGCCGGCGACGCGATAGCCTCAGGAAGCCGCTCCACATGGCTCCACGGATCACGCATGTCCATGATGAACGGAATCCGGTAACGCTGCGACACCCGGCGCCCAATATCGTGCGACATGAACGGGGGCCCCGATGTAACCACAGCGCGATGAACTGCCACATCGAACACGGACGAAACCGCCTCGATCACATCGTCGCCCCAGGCGCGGATCCGCGCGAAGTCGAGCACGGCCCAGTACGCGCGCATCCATCCGCGCGGCGTCTCGAGCCGCCATCGAACATCTGACCGAGGCATAGATGTCGCGGCTTTGGCAACCGTCGTCGCTGCTTTCGACAGCGACGCATGCGGAGCCGGCGCAGACCGTTTCCGTCTGAGCGCTCGCCACAGCCCGTTCTCGATACGTTCGACGCGTAGAACGGGCGCCGGAACCGCAAAGACGCGAACTCCGGAAGGGAGGACTCCCCACGCCGACTCCGCGTCCAGAGTGTTCGGGTCGCCACACATGAACACGTCCAGCCCCCAGCCACGCTCCGCCGCGTAGTGGGAAAACTTCTCCCAGCGTTTTGCACCGACGGCGCGATCGGGAGGAAAGTGGTAGCTGATAACAAGGAGACGCCGGTCACGTTGTGAACCGACGTCCTCGTTTTCGATGAATGGATTCAACGGAATTGCGGCGTGCGTTGGCCGGCCAGTCCGGTCAGTCCGGTCAGCTCGACTCACCTGGCGTTCCGGGTTGCAGGACCCCGACTTCGTCCTTTAGCACCTCGCTGTCGGCATCCGCGTCGGGCCCATAACCGTACAGGTACGAGTATTCCGCGTACACGTCTGCCGATGAAACCGCATTTACAACTGCGCCCAGGATACGAACCGGTAAACGCTCCATCAACTTGAGCTTGGCCTTTGCGACCCGTCGATCCGTATGACCGGTACGCATTACTAGAAGCAGGTTACGAGTTGCGACGCTCAGCGCGTAAGCATCCACTCCGGCAGCGAGTGGCGCACTGTCAATGATTATCACGTCGAACTTGGATCGAACCATGTTCAACAGCGCTGGTAGACGAGCAGATGTTAGAAGCTCGGGACCGCGGTGTCTGCGGGTTCCAGACGCGATGAGCGTCAGTGCGCCGTGCACTGGCACCTCACGCATAACATGTGATGCGTCCACCTCACCCGCGAGATAGTCAAGGAGGCCCGGACGACGCTCGATCCCAAAGATTGAGTGAAGTTTGCCACGGCGGATATCACCGTCGATGAGAAGTGTTCGAAACCCGGCTTCGGCGAACGACAGCGCGAGATTCGATGAGATCATCGACTTGCCATCTCCGACACCCGGGCTCGATATCGTCACCATGACCGGCGGCGCATCGAACATGTGGTGCAGGTTCATGCGCAGGCCGCGGAACGCTTCGACGCTCTGGAGAACCGCGTCAGGATCCTTGTCGCCCTCGCCCGGCTTCGGAACCGTCGGAATCGCTCCGATCACGTCGAGGCCGAGCTCATCAGCTATCTGCTCGGGATATCTGAAACGATGGTCGATCATGTCGAACAGCAGGGCGATTATAACGCCCAGTCCGAGTGCGCCCATAAAACCGCCGCCCACGAGCATCGCTTTGGTATTGCGCTGTGCACTCGCCGCCGGTAAGGCCGCGTCGAGAATCGATACATCTGGGACGGTGCTTTCCGCACCAAGACGTGCCGTCTCGTATCTGTTCTCAACATTGGTGTACAACGCTTCGGCGGTTGCACGGTCGCGTTGCAGTCGTTGTTCCTCCGCGGTGCGCGCAGGAATTCCCTGAAGTGCGGCCGAATCCGCCCGGATGTCACCCGCAATTCTGTTTTCGCGATCGCGAAGGAGGCCGACTTGAGTGGCCATCAGATCCGGGATGGTCTGCGTGCGAAGTACATGCACCGCGTCCGCCAGGTTTCTTACCGTTGGAAATGAATCCGTATAAGACTGTCGCAGTATGCGAAGCCTGGATTCCTGATCGATGAGATCCTTCATCGCGACCGAGAGCATCGGCGCGCCCTGGATCGCCGGAACTGCGGCGAGTACGTCGGGCGAGAAGTCCCCCTTCCTGGCTGCCGGGATCATCGCCTCGAGCGCCTGGCGACTGCGCTGGACGGTCTGCAAATCAGTCTGATTCTTGAAAAACTCGCCGGACAGAGCGTCGGTCGGTGGGGTGACTCCAAGTGCCGTTGCACCTGCGGAGCCAACGGACTCCCGCGGCTTGGTTATCGCCCGCGTCCGGAATGCCTCCAGCGCATTTTCCTTCTCGCGAAGTGTTGAGTCAGCGGAGCCTCGCTGTGTGTCTAGAATGCTGGCCTGGTTGGTTAGGCTCCCGCGTCGAAGTTCGGCGGCGGTGGTCAGGAACTGCTGCATCCATACGTTCAGCAGGTCGGCCGTTTGCCATTTCTCCGGGCCGGTAAGGGTCAGCGTTAGAAAGTTGCTGTTGTCCTGCATCGCCACGTCGAGACGCTGAATCAGATCGACGCTGATGGATCGAGGCTGAAGGACTGTAAACCGGACCTGCGAATTACCCTGAAGCGAGGCGGCCGTCGGAATCCAGGCGAAGCCCACTGTCTTGCCGACGGAGTCCCCCAGGGTGCCATGCTCGAAGATCCCCTTCTGTGCCTCGGCGAGGGAATAGGTTCCCTTCGCCGAATCAGCCCAAAGCGTATAATCGCCGGCCATCGTCCGGCGCGTGGGCTCAATTCCAGCCAGTGCGACCGAATCCTTCCACGTTTTACCCTTGACCCAAAGGCGTTCGCGAGCCACCACCTCATCCACAACTGCAAAGCTACGAATTAGCTGAACCCACGAGCCGTTTGGAAGCAGTTCGGGCGGTCGGTATGCTCCTCCTCCGCCGGTCCCGCTGCTAACATCGGCTATCCACAATGCGCCCCGAGCCTCATAAACAGGGTCGATGAACCGTGTCGCAACGACACCAGCCACGGTCCCAACGGACACCAGGATGATGATCAGCCAGCGAAAACGCTTGACTGCCGCCCAGTAGCGGCGAAGCTTCGCACCTCCCGCGGCCGACTCGTCCTCGGCAGACGGCTGCGGCGTGAGATCGAGTGGAGCTATATCGGTCGTTCCGGGGACGGCTGGAGCCGCATCCCGGAAGGGAGTCGCGGGCACAATTGAGTTTTTCATCTGCAGTGCCGAAAGATAGAGGTAGTTGCGTGGCCGGGACAGCGTTGCGGCGATCCAACGGTAGGCGGACCTGGATACAGTATCGGCACAGAAACGTTCTCAATAAGAGACGAATTTTCCCTTGTGCGACCGAGCCGGAGTGACATATTTGCAGGTGCGCACACTTTGTGGTATGCACGCAACACCACCGTCCCCCTTCTATAGCGGTTCCCCAAGCACATGCGTTTTCCTGGGTCGGGTTTGATGTCTGACGGCTTGAATGGCCAGAGAAGCGTCGATACGGACGCTGTCGCCCCTGGCGCACGTGCCGATCTTCGGCTCCTTGTAGTCGAGTGCGACGACTCTCTCCGTGAGGGCTGTGTCGCCGTCCTTCGAGGAGAAGGATATGCCGTAACCGGCAGCGCCCGAGGTGACGAAGCCATCCGGCTGCTCCAGAAGCGAAAATATGACATAGTCCTCGTCAATCTGTTCATGAGCGGCGTTTCGGGTATGAAGATCCTGGAGACGGCGCGCGATGCCCATTCCGACTCGCTGGTCATCCTCATGACCGGAAACCCGAGTGTCGAGACGAACATCCGCGCGCTTCAGGCGGGGGCGTGGGAGTATTTGGCTATGCCGTTTACTGCCGAGCAGCTCCAGCTTTCTGTTGGGCGTGCTGCACACAACGTGCTAGAGGGACGCGGCGTCCTAGCAGCGGCCCCGGTGGTGCCGGATGACGTGCCGGACAACGGCATGGCTTCGCTCATTGGTATCTCGCCTGCGTTTTGCCGGGCGGTCGAGCTGGCACGGAAGGTGGCGAAGACCAATGCCTCTGTGATGATCAGCGGTGAAAGCGGAACCGGTAAGGAAGGGATCGCGCAACTGATCCACAAGCAGAGCCGGCGCGTCGGTAAGCGGTTTGTGGCCATCAACTGCGCCGCGCTGCCGGCGCAACTGCTCGAGTCCGAGATGTTCGGCCACAAGAAGGGGTCATTCACCGGCGCGGATCGTGACAAGCCCGGCTTGCTGGAGGTCGCACACAACGGCTCACTGTTTCTTGACGAGCTGACTGAGATGCCATTGGCTCTTCAGGCCAAGCTTTTGCGCGTAATTCAGGACGGCGTTGTACGTCGCGTCGGGAGCGAGCAGGAAGACGCGACTGTTGACGTGCGCTTTATTTCCGCGACGAATCGCGATCCAAACGAGGCGGTGCGCACGCACCTCCTGCGTGACGATCTATTCTACCGCCTGCGTGTTGTGCCGCTGCACCTTCCACCACTGCGCGACAGAGTGGAGGACATTCCACTGCTCGCGAACCACTTCCTGTGCCAGTATTGGAGACGCCATCGTGTCTCGGATGGCGATTGTCCGGCACTTTCGGCCTCGTCGATCGATCTGCTGACGTCGCTGGCGTGGCCAGGCAACGTGAGAGAGCTGCAGAATCTGATGGAGCATCTGGCGGTGCTGGCTGACGCTGGGTCCGTGATTCAGGCGGACGATCTGCCGGGAAGAAGTGATGCCGCGATGGCGAGGAGCACGACGACGCGCGGTTGGCCGGCCCACCTGATGTCGAAGGCGTACCACCCCGCGAAGGAAGCGGTGCTTGCGCACTTCGAGAAAGAATATCTCGCCACACTGGTTACACGCGCCGATCGGAATATGTCGAAGGCGGCGCGGCTTGCCGGCATCGACCGAACGACGCTCTACCGGCTGCTGGAGAAACACGGTGTTGAGCAGGCGGTCGACGTGAAAAAGATATCCGACCTCGGCCAGTCATTGCCAGCCGCCACTCCGAATCGCGTGGCACAGGCTGATTAGCTGAACGCCAGTGCACGTTGGTAGACTCCTCCGGCTAGAGCGCACACATAATGAGACATGTTGACCAGGAGGGGCGAGGCTTCAATCGAAGCGCTTGACCGCCGCGATCTTGCCATGCGGAAGAGCGGCTCTCGTGCGGACTGACATTCCGACCACACCGGTTCCGTGCGTAGGCTGATCCTTGTGCGCTCCACGCACCCGTCCTGGTACCGCGAGCGTCGTCAAAAACGCCAGCACTATCACGAAGATTTGCTCTCGCAGGAAGAGCGTCGACGCGATTGTCAAATTCGCTGAAATCGGTGACTTTATGAGTTCGCTGCTCAAGCGCGACAGCTCAGCAACGAACCCACAGCGTGAATCAACGATCGTGATCCGCTGCCATACGCTCGACGGTCGGAGCAAATGCGCGTGCCGCACGTGCGCCGGAGAGCGACTGCCGAGCTGACCTAGAACGCGCCGCGCACGGTTTGTCGGATGGCAGCAATGCGGTTAGGGAAAAGCACAAGCAAGATCGCCGAATATACCACTGTACCGACTCCGGCTTGTATGAACAGCCTCTGAAGCGGTGATTGAACAGACGATGCCAGTCGGCCCGTTGCGAAAACAACGATTCCCATTCCGATAGTAGCGATCGTCGCGCCTCGAAGTGCGCGCCAGTACGCACCCCAACTTGTTACGACTCTACACGCTACGTAGAGGAGCGGGATGCACGAGAGGGGATACAACACGACCCAGACGCCAGCAATCCCTGCCGTGCCGCCATACCGCGAGCCCACGAAGAATGCGGTTGGAAAGACAATCGCGGAAACTATTCCGTGGTACATGAGAAAGCGCGTCTTACCGCGTACCAGCAGCGCACTCGGGATGACGGGCATTACGGACCGTAGCGCGGTATAGATCGCGAGGAGTTGCAGCGGCACAATTGCACCCGCCCACTTTTCACCAAATACTCCATGGATCAGGTCGCTGCTGACGAGTCCGATCCCAATTGCGATGGGGAATGCGACAATTGCTATGCCTTCGGTAATCGAGAGCACGTGACGCTCGAGCGCCCTATCGTCGTCCTGAACCGACGCGAACACGGTCGGCGTCACAGTCGACACGAGACTGGTGAGCTTTTCAACCGGAAGATTCGTCAGTGTCCATGCGAAGTCGTAGGCCCCGAGCGCCGCCTGCCCGAGTACGCGCCCGGCCACGAGGAAGTCGGCATTGGAGTAAACAAACCAGGACACGCGTCCAACCAGGACTCGGCGACTGAATGTAATTGCACGTTCGATCGTTGCGATGTGCGGATTCGCAAACCGTTGCGGCGATTTCACGATAGTGAATATTGTCGCGACAGCTACACCACACACTTCGCTCAATACAAGAGCCCAATAGTGGAATCCCGCCATCGCGAGCGTAACCGCGAGGACGGCGCCGAAGACAGCGCGCGTGGCGTCAATCGTTGCCAACGTGCGGAACCGGAAGTCCCGCTGCAGGATGGCGTTCGGAACAGACTTGCACGCACCCACGATGAAAGAGGTGCTGAGCGTGAGGACGACTGGAACGAGCGCCGGCGTATGAAAAAATGCCGCGAGAGGACGAGCCGCCGCGAATGACAAGCCGAAAATCGAGATTCCCACAAGGACTGAAACGGTATTGAGTTGCGCGATGGCCTCATCCGTAAGATCCCGGAGGGTTACGATCGCTGAACCGATGCCGAATTCGGACACGAGTGCGACGAGCCCCAAATACAACGCCGCCATTCCGACGAGGCCGTAGTCGTTCGGCGTAAGCAGCCGAGCTACGACGATCGTCGATCCCCAACTGACAGCCTGCGTGAGCCACTTTGATGCTGCGCTCCAGGCGATTCCATGGATGAGCGCGCGCTCTGACGCTCCCCCTACCTGCGCGTTGGTGACAGGTGTCTGGGTCCCCTCGTCGCCGGTCGGCCGGCGTACGAATTCGGACGCTAGGCCTGACCCTTCGCCGTCGGAAGTCATACCTGTGCTCGATCTTTGGATTCGGGAGCGAATCCGCAATTGGTGCGATCCAGTGCGGCACGATTCACTATCAGATTCAACCGCTGGCGTGCGGAGCCAGATATGAATACGTAGCAGTCATCCTGCGCGGCGATGGCAACCATTGACTACAGTACCTGATTGTGCTGAGCGTCCGCACTGATGGTCCGTGGCTTCGCACCATCCACCCGCCGGTAGACTTCACAGTAGTGCAGCGCCATTGCAGTGGGTGAAAACTCCTCAAGGGCGTTCCAACGCGCTGCTGCCGCGATTGAGCTCCGCAGAACTTCATCTTGAAGGAGTCGGATGATTGTTGCAGCGAGTACTTGTGGGTCATCCGGCACGACGAGAAAACCGGTCGTGCCATCGGAAATTATCTCTGGAATTCCGCCTACCGCGCTAGCGACCACGGCGGCACCGCACACTTGGCCTTCAACAACTACTAAACCGAACCCTTCGCGGCGACTTGGAACACTGAGAATTCGGCTGGCAGCGTACAGCAACGGTAATTCCTCCCGAGACTTCCATCCGACAAAACTTACCGAGCGATCGACGCCGAGCTCTTTCGCAAGCCGCTCCAACTTTGGGGCCTCCGGACCACCTCCGACAATAACTGCACGCAACGGTGAAACTTTCTCAACGACAAGCGCGATGGCTCGAATTAAAACGTCCGCGCCCTTATGGGGAGCGAGGTAACCGACAAAGAGCACGTCAATATCGCGGACCGTTAGGCCGCCCTTCTTGGCTTGCGCAAGAAAGTCCAGCGGTACCGCATTGTGCACAGTGTAGGTGAAGTGAGCAACCTCGGGGAAAAGAGCCACGACATCCCGCTTGAGGGCGGCTGAAACGGCGGTAACCGCACTGCAGTCGGTCAGAACTTGCGCGGCCGTTTCTCTCGCCAGTGGCTCAGCCATATTTACGATTAGGTCGCTTCCGTGAAAGGTCGCAACGCATCGGAGGCTCGCCTGAAGGCAGATCCGATGAAGAAGCGCAGAGTCAGCGATAGCATAGTGAAAATTCGCCACCCGAAGACCAAACCGCCTGGCAAGCCACACGACTATCAGTTTCGCTGTAAGTCCACGCATCCGCGCGGCGCCACGCCGCGCCACGCTCTGCGTAGTTGAGATCGGACGCACACAGATGGAAACGATGAGTTCCCCTCTACTCCCGCGATGCAATCGAGGGAACCAGCCGTCGGGAGCCAGTTTGAGTACAACGCAGGTTGCGCCCAGATCGCACAGTGCTTGGGCTAACCCTTCAACAACGAGCCCTACCCCGTTACCACCGTACCACGGCGTTACTAGAAGTGTGGGCGGGCAGGATTCGGACTCCTCGGCGCCTAGCAACGGCACCACGCCGGTCAACGTGCGGTTCAACATTGCAGGACCGCGCCATATTTTTTTGAGATGGCGGCGCCACGGGCGGATGTGTGCGTCCATAGAATGCAAGTATCGGTAGAAACCCAACGATCGGTGGGGATTCAGCGCGCGCGTAGAAGGCAAACCAAAGTTACTTTGACGGGGAGGCTTGGGTTCGATGACTCCGCGGAATAAAACCAGCGACCGTCATATATTGCCCAACGATCCGCGTGAACTCGAATGCGCACGCCGAGAGTAAACTCAAGCTAACCGGTATATTGATCTACCTAGGAAAGCCGCCCAGTTCGTCAGCCCGGCACCCACACTCGCGATGCTATTTCCACTGAAGCAATTTGCCCGACGCCAGCTCGCTCACCTTGGCCTGCCTGCGGACGCCAGGGCGGAGCGGCGGAGGGATGCGAAGGGGTTGGCAGATCGCGATCCTGGTATCGAAGCCATCGAGGGCGCCGCGCTTGGCTGGCTCGCTGATGCGCAGGACTTCTCTGCCACGCGCGACGGAGGCGCCGCGCGGGATTTTAGCCTGATCCACGGTTGGGCAGCATCCTATCCCGAGACATCCGGTTATATCGTCCCCACGCTACTAGAAGCGGGGCTCCGCCGAAGAGAGTCAGTACTACTCGATCGCGCGCGCCGCATGATCGACTGGCTGGTGACCATTCAATTTCCGGACGGCGGGTTTCAAGGGGGGACCGTCGGAGCCGAGCCATGCGTGCCCGTCACCTTCAATACAGGCCAGATTCTCATTGGCCTAGCGGCAGCAAAGTGCCAGTTTGGCGATAGTTATGCCGAGCCAATGCACCGTGCCGCCGACTGGCTCGTGGACACGATGGATGCTGATGGGTGCTGGCGGAAATTTCCAACGCCATTCGCAGCACCGGGTGAGAAGGCTTATGAGACGCACGTCGCCTGGGGATTGATCGAGGCGGCACGCAGTACCTCGAGCCGGACGTCGGCGACATCCTATGCCGAGACCGCTCTGCGTAATGCACGATGGGCGATCACGAAGCAGCATACGAACGGCTGGTTTGATAGTTGCTGTCTTGTAAGTCCAGACGCTCCCCTCACGCATACCATTGGATACGCGCTGCGCGGTCTGGCTGAGATTTTCCTCTACACTCGTGAGGATGACGTCATGGCCGCAGCTCTGCGGACGGCGGATGCAATTAGCGATCGCGTCGGCGTTGACGGCTTCCTTGCAGGACGTCTCGACAAGGGGTGGAACGGCACGGTAGATTGGGCGTGCGTTACCGGTAGCGCGCAGATCGCTCATTCTCTGATAATCCTCCACAAGGAGACTGGCAATACCGCTTACCGTGACACGGCCTTTGCATTACTTCGTTACGCGAGGCGTACCGTCCGTATCGATGGGCCGACGGGCGTTCGCGGGGGCGTCAAGGGCTCGTTTCCGGTTGATGGCGGGTACGGCACTTACGAATTCTTGAACTGGGCGGCTAAGTTCCTGATTGACGCAGGGGCCGCCGAACGACGCATTCGGAGCGAATGAATTTTCGTACTGTACGAAATCCATCGGATGCAGAATTGCAACCGTTACAGTCAGCCAGTCCCGCGAACCCGTTCGCCTCAATCCCGTATGCCGCTGCCCGGCGAGCACTCGGCCAGACTGTTGTCTTGTTCGCAGCTGACACTCCGAGCGGGGCATCCGCTTGTGCCATTGGTTACGAGAGCGGCCACCCACTCAGCCGGAACCTCGAGATCACGTCCGCGCCGTACTGCGCGAACGCGGCGGATTTCTGGGACGGAGTCCGAGACTTCTGCCGCGAGAACCACGTCGCCTACGTCACCGTTGATAGTTACGGCTCGGGGTCAGTAACGCTTCCAACTTGGCCCGCGCCAACGCAGATGCGGGACCGGACCGAATGGTTGCTCCAACTCGGAGCGACGGAGCCGCTGCTCTTGAGCTCGAGTCACCGGCGTAATATCAACAAGGCGCGCAAGTTCGGGGTGAGAACGACGTGTACCACCGACCCGGCGGCAGCGCGCGTCCATTGTCGATTGATGGCTGCGTCGATGCAGCGCCGCGCCTTGCGGGGCGAAGATGTCCCTGACATCGAGGATGAAAACGCGCGATACGACTGCGCGTTCCTCGCCTCAGGAGCGGCACGGATTTTCCAGGCTGAGCATGACGGCAACGTAGTCTCGTCACTGCTGGTGCTCAATGCACCAACGGGTGCGTACTATCAGTCGGCGGGAACGACGCCGGAAGGGATGGAAATCGGTGCATCGACGTTTCTCATTTCCCAGGTCGCCGGAGTTCTCGCCGCCGAGAGCAAGACCGTTTTCAACCTCGGTGGAGCGGGCCCGGAAAGCGAGGGCCTCAAACGATTCAAGAGCGGATTCGGCGCCGAGCCCGTTCCGCTTCACGCGGCCAGTTATCAGCTAGCGTCGCCGATACACCGAAAGCTCATGGCCGCGGCTCGTTTGCTGAGAAATCCGTTCAGCCTCGGGGAGATTCTATCCCGGCCACGCGGCGTTAGCCGGGAGACGCGAAGGGTTTCTAACGCCATCCGAAGCGACCCCACCGATGGCGACGAAACGTGACAGCAGTCGTGGGTCCGAGGTAGTCGAACGTACGTTTATAAATACCGCCAGTTTGCTTCAGACCCGCCTTTACTATTCCGTGCTGCGATGCATGATTGGCGCGATTCGTGATCATGAAGACGCGTTTCACGTTCCGTTCACGCGCCACTGAACACAAGGCACCGATCATAAAGGCGTACACCCCCAACCTGCGAAACGCTGACAGTGTAAAGCAATGAGTAATCTCAACTTCGCCTTGTTCTAGCTTGACGTTCCGCACTTGATAATTGACGTCATGTTCCATTGGGACCATCCAGGCAACGCCAGCAACAACGCCATCGATGTAGAGCGCGTAAGCATCGTTTTCGTGGCCTTCGGCTAGCCGCTCCGCTTGGTAGCCCAATTCGGGGACGCTCTGTGCTAGCGCTAAGACCACCTCGTCCTCCACATGTTGGAATTCCCAACCGACGATCGGGCGAGGCGCTGGAACGTCGCTTGGGCTGGCAACATATGTCACATAGCTTTCGGGGCGGCCGATGAGTGTGCGCAAGATCTCACCCGGGTGCGTGCGGACAAGTCGAGCCGCCGTAGAGAGTTTGCGGCGGATCGTGGCGCTGCTATACGCCGGTATTGGCGACATGAGCTAACCCTAATACACGGCCTGCGTTTGGCGACCCACTTTGACGCGAGCAAGCCCAGTTGGTAAAACATTGTGGTGAATTGAAATCAATCGTAACCATAACGGAATCGTAATACCCAGGGTCTGTTCGTTCACCCTCACGAGGGATTCTAGGCCGACCCAACCCAGTAGACCGTAGCGTACCCGGAATCGGTGAATGCGTGGACGGGGGCGCCGCCCACGCATTCACCCCGTATACCCTGGCTGGATCCGGAGGACTATGTTTGAACATGTGACCCAATCGCGACGGACACACGGACAACCGCAAGACCTGAAGCGGTCGCGCCTTTTTGCTCAGGGGAATCCTGCATACCGCCTCAGCATCGTAGTCGCAGCTTGAATCCACTGAGCATTTTCAGACTGGTGCCAGACGTTTGGCGGTCTACCGCAAAGGCTCGCGCCCGCAAGCTCCGGGCTCGCTGTGTCGGCTTGCTATACGCATATGGCTCGGCCGAATTGGAAGCAAAACTTAGGGACATGGGAATCGCCGCGCGGGATTCCGTTCTCATGCAGTCCGCATTTGACGATCTGAACGGCTTCCATGGTGAGGCTGGGGATGTCATCGACTGTGTCCTGGATATCATCGGGCCAGAAGGCAATCTGTTCATGGTTTCGATGCCATATGGTGGAGCTGCAGTTGCCTACCTACGCGAAGGAAAACCGTTCGACGTCCGACGTGCGCCCTCGCAGATGGGGTTGATCTCCGAACTGTTTCGACGGCGTAAAGGTGTCGTGCGAAGTGCAAATCCCATGCACCCAGTCCTCGCCTCGGGCGGTCGCGCGGAGTGGCTCGTCGCTGGCCACGAGGACCTGTCGCACTCTTGCGGCGACAACTCGCCATTCGAGAAAATGCTGGAACTCGATACCAAGGCGCTGTTGTTCGACGTCGACCTAGATGTCCTTACTTTCACTCACTATCTGGAGCACGTGTTCCGCCAGACCGCCCCAGCGCCCGTCTATACATCTGAGCCGATTGAAGTTGACATCATAGACAGAACCGGCGCACTCCGTCGAGTCGCCGTTTATCCCTTCGCGCCCGAGGCAATGAAGCTGCGGAACTTCGGGGTCTTGTATGATGAGCTATTGAGCCAAGGCCTCGTCAACAAAGGACGAATTGGAAATACTCTTCTGCAGGTCGTTAGCCTGCGAAGTGTACTGTGGTGCGGCGCTAAACTCGTGGATCGCGGCACCCACATCTTTGCGCGGCCTGGCGAACCTACGCGCATTAAGCCGTTACGAACGGGCGGTTTTCGTCAATTCTTTCTAGGGGTTCGTTAGAAACCCTAGCGCGCCGCCGGGGAATTCGATTCGCACCAGGCGTCACTGCCGCGGAGAGAGTGACTGAGTCACCGAACGATCGTTCGGGAAGCGTATTCCGTCTAGGTTCCTGCTTGTTGGCCCCGCCTATGCACTCTGTCCCGTTGGCGCCGCGACAGATCGGCCGCCGCAGTTCAACCTTTGGGGGCCATCACGATGTATGCTATTTATAAACTCGCCGCTGCCGGTGTCATTGCCGCCGGTGCCGGTGTGATCCCGACCGTCACCTCCGCGCAGGCAACTGTCGTCCGACGTGACACGATCGTAACCGTTCACAAAGACACTGTCGTCCACACGAAGAAAGACACGTCAGTCGTCACGACGACGGTCACGACCAACGAACATCCGATGCCGGGTGACGCATCGGTCGGAACGACTCTCGAACGGATGCCGAACTACAAGACGCTCGTTGCGCTATTGAAGGAAGCGCATCTGATGCCGTCGCTACGTGGAGCTGCACCGATGACTCTGTTCGCACCGACTGACGATGCGTTTGCGAAACTGTCACCCAGTGATATGGCCGCGCTCCGGGCAGATTCAGTGAGGTTGCGCGACTTGTTGCTGAATATGATGGTGAGTGGCAAGATCGATACGCGTGAGATCCTGAAGCTCAAGACAGCAACTACAATGCGCGGGACGCGCATCCGGTTTGGGTACGAGAACGGAAGGCCGGAAGTTAACGACCAGCCGATCGTACAACCCGGCATCATGGGTTCGAACGGGTTCATCTACGGGATCTCGGGTGTCATCGGCATGAGCGGCGAGAAGTAACCTCTAGATCGTCGCTGGAATGACGTAGCAGTATAGGTGCAAGAAACAAGAACGACCGCGGATGCGCGATGCATTCACGGTCGTTCTTTTCTGCGGTAGGGGATTCGCGCTTTCGCCTCTCGCTGGAAGACGGCGCGAGCGGCGACGCCTGCAAACGTGAGAGGCAGACGCCGATCCTCGTCCATGGTTCCCGGCCTTCGGCGGGATGACGACACTCGACAAGCCCGGCGACAAGTTACGACTCGCCCTGCGCCTTGCTGAAGCCGTCCTTTCCGTCGAATCGCTGGAGCTTTTCGAGATGTACCCAACGATACGTCGAGGAGACCCGCTGAAGTAGGTCGAGGATCTGCGCGTCCGTAACGTCCGCTTCGACCGGACCGGAGACGACAAACCGGCATTGAAACGCGTCAACGAGCGACGTACCGTGTCCCGTCTCTGGCCATACGGCTGTGCCGCGATTTGAGATGATCTTGAGCCTGAGTCCCGTTCCTTCCGCGAAGCGAGTCAGTGCGTCCCCGATCTGCGTTGGATGTTCCAGCGATTCGATGAACACGTCAACACCAACCACGCTGCGCGTCGCAACGTCAACATGGCCAACTTCCTTGCTGGCCTGCGGGACGTTGATGCGCTTGAACTCGCGCGGCTTTGCGAGACGAGACTTCTTTCCGAGATTGCCGATTATCGCGTCGGTGAATTCGGTTGTCGATGACGCCGGCCGTGCGCCTTCCATGTCGCCCGTGCGCACACCGTCCTCCAGTGTTACGAGCACCGCGTGCTCGATCTCGCTGGCTGCCTTCCCTTCCCCAACGTGACGCAAAAGCATGATCGCGCTGAGGATCAAAGCGGTCGGGTTGGCGAGATTCTTACCAGCGATGTCGGGTGCCGATCCGTGCACGGCTTCGAACATCGCGACATCGCTTCCGATATTCGCTGATGGGGCGAAACCAAGCCCTCCAGTGAGTCCTGAGGTGAGATCGCTCAGAATGTCGCCGTTCATGTTGGTTGTGAGAATTATGTCGAACTGCTCGGGATGCATCGCGAGCTGGTGCGCTGCGTTGTCAACGAGGATGTGTCGCGCTTCGATTGACGGGTACTCTTTCGAAATGTCCTCGAACGTGTGCTGCACCATCCCTTCCGCGAGCTTCATAATGTTCGCCTTGGTGGCACAGTGTATCTTGTGGCGCCCCTCGGCTACAGCGTACTCGAATGCAAATCGCGTGATCTTCTCGCAACCCGGCCTGGTAATGATCTTGAGGCACTGCGCGACGGCTGGTGTCTCCATGTGCTCGATGCCGGCGTAGAGGTCCTCGACGTTCTCGCGAACCACAACAATGTTGATGTTGCGGCCGGCGTACGGCGTCTTCACACCCGGCAGCTCACGGACTGGGCGCACATTGGCGAATGTCTCAAACAGCTTCCGAAGCGTTACGTTCGCACTCTTGTTGCCGAAACCAATGGGGGTCTCGAGCGGTCCCTTCAGGACGAGGCGGGTGCGCTCAATCGATTCTATCGTCGCTGCCGGAACGCCGGACTCGACGCCCCGTTTGAATGCTTCGGCGCCGGCTACCTGAACATCTGGATCCAGTGTGACGCCAGCCGCTGAGATAATTTTGAGTGCCGCGGAGACTACCTCGGGGCCAATCCCGTCGCCGAGAAGAACTGTAAGCGTGATCGCTGATGAAGGCATGGGACAAATCTATCCACCCGATACTCGGACGGACGAGTGACCGAGGCGCCGACGGAGCGTCGTATCACGGGTCGAAAGCGAGAGGTACCGTGACGCATTCATGAGCGAAGGACCACTTTCTTCCAGTTAAACCTCAAACGAATACAAGTGAGAACGTCGTGAAGCCATGGCAGGCCGACGATCGCCGGATGCAAGCGTCCTTTGCCGTTGTCGCGGCGGTCGCTGGCGTGTGGTGGATTGCATATCAACTTGCTCAGCCCCTTGGGGACGACCAGGGCATCTTCGTCTGGGCTGGAGACGTGATCCGCCACGGTGGCGTGATGTATCGCGACGCATGGGACGTAAAAGGCCCACTCGTGTATTACCTCGCGGCAGCCGCGGAGTACGTACTGGGCCATCACGTCTGGGCGTTCCGGGCCCTCGATGTGTTGTGGCAGCTCGCCGCTGCACCGCTACTATTCGCAACCGCTCGGCGGCTGGGTGCGGGGACTGTCGGCGCCGTGGCCGCGGTCGCGCTCTACTTTATCTGGTTTACGGCGCTCGAATCGGGCAACGGCGCGCAACCAGACGCATGGGCCGGGATTCTCCTCTGCCTGGTAGCGCTGCTCTTGTTGAGAAGGCCGCGCAGCGGGAATACACTCCTGGCTTGCGGCGCTCTGATCGGCACCTGCTGTCTCATAAAGCCTACATATGGGACGTTTTTGCTGATGCCGGCGGTTTACTTCATCGCGGCGCCCACATGGAACGGTCGGCTCCGAGGCCTCGCGCTTACGGTTGTGGGTTTCATTCTCCCGTTGTTACTCTCGGTCGCGTTTTTTGCGGCGCATGGCGCACTCCGGGATTACTACGATACCTACATCGGCTTCACGTTGAGCGTGTATGTGGTGAAGGATGCGGTAAGTTGGACACGACGGATGTGGATTGCGTTTCGAATCCTCGTGCTTTCGTTTCGCTTCTTCGTGCCGGCACTCTTGGCTGCGGTTGGTATCGCGAATCTGGCGCGACGCCTACCACGTGACGCCACACTCCTTGCGGTGTGGCTCTTTCTTACCGTTTTGAACGTGTTGATTCAGGGAAAGATGATATGGTTGTATCAATATCTCCCTGTTTACCTACCGTTGGCTGTAGCCGCCGGCATCGGCCTTTCGGTGACGCTCACTTCCAGTCGAAAGCTCGTCGTCCGATCACCGAAACCTCGCAGAATGTCGCTGCTGCTTGCTGCGGCATGTGTGATCCCGGTGGGGATGGTCTGTGGCGGCGCGACGCTCAAACTCACAGCATGGACTAAGCACGTATTGCGGGGGTCTCCTTCCGACGGATTTAGCGAGGTGGAGTTCCGCGAGTGGGGAAACGAGAGCGGCACGATAGCAGATGCAGCCCAATACGTCGAGCGCCACACCAGCCCTCAAGACATCGTGTTCTTCACCGACAACTGGTCGGGTGGAAACTTTCTGAGCCACCGTGACAGTCCCGGCCGGTTAGCGAATCCGCGAGCCTACATGGATTTGCCCGCGTCTCGTTATGGAAAGGCATACGGCGACGAGTTTATGCGCACACTCCAGGCGAGACCGCCCGTCTACGTCGTGGCTGCCGCGTCGAGCCTTTGCAGCGCACCCGACTTCCAGGGAGAATACTGTATCGATCGCGCGCCAGCAGCGTACGCCTGGCTCACCACGAACTACCGGATCGAGAAGCGCACGCGCTGGGTCGATATCTGGCGCCGGGCGAACTAGCTCAAGGGACCAACCCGAGCCGAAAGTCGGCCCTCCTTCACAACATCCGCCCGGTGCATAGCGTACCGACCTAGGATAGGTTTGGGGCCGAGAGTCGTCGTTCCCCGTCATTCCCGCTCAGCCCTCGTCATTCCCGCTCAGCCCTCAGCATCCCCGCTACACCCTCGTCATTCCCGCGGAAGCGGGAATCCCGTAGCTCCTCATCGGAGGTCGTTCGTGAAGGTCCGCCATTTTCTCAGTCGTTCCGCTCTCCTCGTCGCAATCGCAGCTTCCTCCGCCTGGGCCCAGGCTCCGGCGACATCCTACGACAGCCTCGCGTTCTCCGCGCTCAAATGGCGCGAGATTGGGCCATTCAGAGGCGGCCGCTCGGTAGCCGTCGCCGGCTCTGACACTCGACCGCGCGATTACTACCTGGGCACCACTGGCGGCGGCGTAATGAAGACCACCGACGGCGGCACGACCTGGAAACCGGTGACCGACAAGTATTTCGGCGGCACGATCGGCTCGATCGCGGTCAGCGAGTCCAATCCCAACATCGTTTACGTGGGTACCGGCGAATCGCCAATCCGAGGCAACGTCTCGCAGGGCGACGGGGTGTTCAAGTCCACCGACGCCGGCAAGACGTGGCAGTACATAGGCCTCAGGGACACTCGGCAGATCTCGCGCGTCCGGATCGACCCCAAGAACCCGGACATCGTCTACGTCGGCGCCCAGGGCCACGTGTGGGGTCCCAATCCCGACCGCGGCGTCTTCAAGACCACTGATGGCGGCAAGAGCTGGAAGAAGATTCTATTCCGCAACGACTCGACCGGGGTCACCGACCTCGAGATCGATCCCCTGAATTCACAAACGATCTACGCTGCGTTCTGGCAGGCCTACCGCGAGCCGTGGAAGCTGGTTTCCGGTGGTGCCGGCAGTGGAATATTCAAGTCCACCGATGGTGGCGGCCACTGGACTGAAATAACGCGCAATACTGGGCTTCCGACTGGCATCATCGGCAACATCGGAATCACGGCATCTCCAGTAAAGGAAGGAAGGCTCTGGGCGATAGTCGAAGCTGATTCAGGCGGCCTGTTCCGTTCCGACGACGCAGGCGCAACCTGGACCAAGACCAACAGCGACCGCAGCCTGCGCCAGCGCGCGTGGTACTACTCGCGCGTCTTCGCCGATCCCAAGGATGCGAACGGCGTTTACGTCACCAACGTCGGCTTTGCGCATTCGACGGACGGCGGCAAGACTTTCAAATCGATAAGCGTTCCGCACGGTGACAATCACGATCTCTGGATCGCTTCCAATGATCCTAAGCGGATGATTGAATCGAACGATGGCGGCGCAACTGTCAGCAACGATGGCGGCGAGACGTGGACGCCGGAGTACCAGGCCAGCGGCCAGTTCTATCACGTTGTCACGACGACTCATTTCCCATACCGCGTCTGCGGCGCGCAACAGGATCTCTCGACGCTGTGCGGCCCGAGCAGGAAGGAAGGCGGTATCGGCCTCAACGATTGGTATGACGTTGGCGGCGGCGAGAGCGGTTACATCGCGGTTCGCCCCGATTCTCCGTCCGTCGTGTTCGCCGGCTCGTACGGCGGTCTGCTCACACGCTTTGATGCGAACACCGGACTGAGCCGAGACGTCAATCCGTGGCCCGACAACCCCATGGGGCACGACGCATCTGACTCGAAGTATCGCTTTCAGTGGACTTTCCCGCTGTTGATCTCGCCTCACGATCCGAACACGCTTTACATGGGCAGCAACGTTCTGCTCAAGACGACCGACGATGGCCAGCACTGGACTGTGATCAGTCCCGATCTCACACGTCACGATCCGCGCACGCTCGGCGCTTCGGGCGGACCGATAACCAAGGACCAGACATCGGTCGAGTATTACGGAACGGTGTTCGCGATAGCCGAGTCGCCGTTGCAGAAGGGGTTGATCTGGACAGGGTCGGACGACGGGTTGATTCAGATAACGCGCGATGGTGGAAAGACGTGGACCAACGTCACGCCAAAGGGAATCCCGGAGTGGTCGCGCATATCGATAATTGACGCGTCGCACTTTTCTCCTGGCACCGCATACGTCGCGGCGAATCGTTATCAACTCGACGACATGCGTCCGTACATCTACCGGACAACCGACTACGGCAAGACGTGGAAGTTGATCACGACTGACATCCCCGACACAGAATTCACGCGAGTCGTGCGCGAGGATCCCGTGCGTCGCGGACTACTGTATGCGGGCACCGAGCGTGGCGTGTGGGTTTCATTCGACGACGGCGACCACTGGCAAACGCTGCGTCGCAATCTTCCGATTGTGCCGGTACACGACCTCGCAATCAAGGACGGCGATCTGATTGCGGCGACACATGGCCGCGCGTTCTGGATCATGGATGACCTCTCGACGCTTCGTCAGTTGACGCCGGCGATCGTGAGCTCGAACGCTCATCTGTTCGCGCCGCGTCACGTGTATCGGGCGAACTTCTACGGTGGCGCGAGCACTGGCGCTACGGGGAGTCCGCCGCGCGCAGCGAATCCGCCTTCGGGCGCTGTTGTGTACTACTGGCTCAAGTCGCCCAAGCAGGTAGTGACGCTGGACTTCATGGATGCACAGGGCAAGCTGATCCGTCACTTCACGAGCGAGCTGGATTCCGCCGGCATGGCCGACAGCCTGACCGCCGCCGCGAAGAAAGTAGCGACGCACGACAGCCTCACCAAGGCTGGAGTCAGCAAGGACAGCATCGCCAAGCTCGAGCGCGCAGCCGCCGAACCGGGTCAGGCCGCACGCGGTGGACGCCGCGGTGGGCCGCAGACCGCGCGCGTCGCGAACAAACAGGGGTTGAACACATTCGACTGGAACCTGCGATATCCTGACGCCGTGACGTACAAGGGTCTGGTATTCTGGGGCGGAGGCGTGACGGGCCCAGTCGCACCTCCGGGCACGTATTCAGTGCGCATGACGACGGGTGGCGTTACGCAAACCCAGCAATTCGAGCTGCTGCGCGATCCGCGTGCGAACGCAACGCAGCACGATCTGGATGAGCAGTTCGCATTCCTGATGAAGATCCGCGATACACTGAGCGCGGCGAACAATGCTGTGCGCACCGTGCGAAATGTTCGTTGGCAAGTGGACGAACGCAGCAAGGCGCTGCCAGCTGCAGACCGTGCGGCATTCGAGCAGCAGACTGCGCCCGTGATGGCGAAGCTGTCAGCGATCGAGCAGGCGATCTATCAGGTTCAGAGTCATGCGAGCGAGGATCCACTCAATTATCCAATCCGTATCAACAACAAGATCGCGGCACTGGGCGGCGTTGTCGGCGGATCCACGGCGCGTCCGACGGATCAGTCGTACGACGTGTACAAAGAGCTGTCAGCGCAGTTGGATACACAGCTCCGCGCGCTTCAGGCGACGTTGGGCGAGTTGAAGGGCGCGAACACGTTTCTGGCTTCGCACGGTGGCGCGGCGATTCTGCCGAGTACCGCTGAGGTGAAGGGGCCTGAGGTGCCGGCTGAGGACGACGGGGATGAGATGGAGAGTGAGGGCGGCGAGCGGTAGCTAACTCGCAGCTCCAGATTGGAAACGGGCTCCTGTGAACACAGGGGCCCGTCATTCTCGCGAAGGGGGTCCGCGTCATCCCAGCGAAGAGCTCCCCGCCATTCCCGCGACGAGCTCCCCGTCATTCCCGCGACGAGCTCCCCGTCATTCCCGCGAAAGCGGGAATCTCGCAAGGCACGCATCCTCCCGCATTGACCGAACCGGACTTTCTGGCGCATCCCATCGCGTTCATTAAATTGCAGGCGGAAACCGTGGTGCTGCCAGATATTCGTTGGTCGGTGGCGGCGTTGTTTGCCGAAAGTTACGAAGCCGCCGCGTTGCGCTGGCTGAAGGAGACGATGCACATCGACATCGTCATCGCCGGTGGCCTCGAATGCCGGCTGGATTGATCGAGCAGTCGACCATGACACCATTGCCCGGCTCCGCGCGAGACGAAAGGCTTCTGGTTTTGCGATTTGCTGCCCGCATGAATGCTCCTTCGCCCTGCGTGAAGTTTTGCAAGCCGGATAGCCAGGGCAATTGCGCTAATTGTTTCCGTTCCTTGGATGAAATTGCGCCTTGGAGTCGCATGGTCGAACGCGAAAAATCCCACGTCATCGCCGCACTTGACGAACGCCGGGAGAAAATCCCTAAAACCCTTTGTGACGAAGCTCAATGAACGACTTGCGCGTGGTTTCCTTCCTACCGGCTGCGACCGAGATGGCTTTTGCGCTCGGCCTCGGTGATTCGCTCGTCGGCGTCTCCCACGAGTGCGATTTCCCGGCAACGTCGAAGACAAAGCCCGTCGTCGTCCGCCCCGCGCTCGCATTGGAGAAGATGAGCCTGCGCGAGATTGATGTCGCCGTCGCCGAACGTATTGGGAGCGGGCAAAGTCTCTATCAGGTGGACGAAAAACTTTTGCGCGAACTGAAGCCGAACCTGATTCTCACACAAGATTTGTGTCAGGTCTGCGCGCCTTCCGGCAACGAACTCACCGTTGCGTTGAAATTGCTCCAGCCCAAGCCGGAAGTTGTGTGGATGAGTCCGCATTCACTCGAAGAGATTTTTCAGAACATCCGCGAACTGGGGCGGGCGACGAAACGGGTGAACGAAGCGGAAATTCTCATTGCGGAACTTCGCGCCCGGTTGGAAAAAGTCGCGGCTCGAACTGAGAACATCTCCCGCCGTCCGCGCGTGTTCTGCATGGAATGGGCCGACCCGGTTTATTGCGCCGGGCATTGGGTCCCGGAAATGATCGAACTCGCCGGAGGCGTCGATGCGCTGGCGCGCAAGGGAACGGATTCCGTCCGAATCCAATGGGAAGATGTTTTAAAGTGGGCACCGGAAATTTTGATTCTATCGCCGTGTGGATTTCATCTGGAGGATGCGCTCGAACAAATTCCGTTCCTGGAATCGTTGCCCGGCTGGGCGGAAATTCCGGCCGTTCGTGCCGGGAAAGTTTTTTGTGCTGATGCCAATTCCTATTTCGCGCGGCCCGGCCCGCGCGTCGTGGAAGGTACCGAGCTTTTGGCGCATTTGATTCACCCGGAACTGTTCGATTGGACCGGCCCGGCTGATGCTTTTAGCGTCGCGCTCCTTCGCGCGAATAATGAGACGCGGAGCAAATGTTGTCCCGAATGTGGCGGCTCTTTTCCATGCAAAGCCGGTGGCTGTTGGTGTGACAATTTCCCGTCGTTACCGCCGACGCCGGGGACAGAATGTCTCTGCCCGGCTTGTCTCGCCGGAGCCATAGAAGCCAGCGAGCGCGAGCTGGGCGCGAACCCATTTCCGGCACACGCAAAAGGCTCGCATCACTCTCAGTGACGGTCATGTGCGCACGGAAACAATCGTTCGGCTACAGTTGACTCCAAATTGCCAAACCAGCTCGTCGGTCGTTTGCACCTGGGAATCATGACGTTTTCCGGAAGATTTACACGCTGATTTGCCTGCGGTAATGACGGTAACCCGTGGAGGTTCGATTAACGGCGCCGAATGTCGTCATCCCGCCGAAGGCCGGGAACCATGGACGACGGTGCCGGTACGCCGACCACGTTCGCAGGAGGTACCGGTCATCGCGACGGGATTCCCGCTTTGGCGGGAATGACGGGTTCTAGAGCCACCGGGTTCGCCGAATGTCGTCATCCCGCCGAAGGCCGGGAACCATGGACGAGGGCGTCGGTACGCCGACCGCGTTCGCAGGAGTCACCGGTCATCGCGGCGGGATTCGATGTGCGCCGGGTTCGCCGCTAGTTCCACCACATTTGCCCGGGTCTGAGTGCCGCCTAAGCTGCGACCCCGACTCTAACGGGCTTGATCCGCCTGATCCCCTTTGCCGCTCCCGAGCGCATCGCGTGATACAGATCGCAAGCCACCTGGAGATTGAGCCAGAACTGCGCCTCCATCCCAAACACTCGCTCGAGGCGAAGCGCGGTATCCGCGGTGACACCGCGCTTTCCCTTCACGATTTCATTTATACGTTGCGTCGTCACACCGATGCGCTCCGCGAGCGCAACCTGTGTCATCCCTAACGGTTTCAGAAACTCTTCGAGCAGCATCTCACCGGGATGAGTCGGCGGTCCGTGCGTGGGGATTCGGGTCATGCGTTGGCTTCTCGGTATGTCTAGTGATAGTCCACAATTTCAACGACGGTCGGTCCACCATTCGTCCAATTGAAGCAGATACGATACTGATCGTTCACCCGGATGCTATGCTGGCCGCGTCGCGCACCGCTCAACATTTCAAGCCGATTTCCCGGTGGGTACGCAAGGCTTTGGAGCGACACGACAGCATTTAGTTGCGCAAGCTTTCTCCGTGCGACGGTCCACAACCATAACGGGGCAGCGTCGCCGAGCTGCCTTGGACTGCACGTCGTTGAATACATCTGCCGTTGCAGCGTCTCGAAAGGATTGGATCACGCGACGCCACCATCGGCAGAAGGCTGTCAATCAAAAATTACTCGATTACCGAGTATACGACAATGAGCGTGAAGCCGGCCGAATTGTTATTGCGGGCGGTGTATCAAACCGTTCCATCCGGGTACGCCGACCACGTTCGCAGGAGGTACGGATCATCGCGACGAGACTCCCGCTTTCGCGGGAATGACGGGGCGTTCGCGGGAAGGGCGGGTTGTATGTGCCCCCAGGTTCGTTGAACGTCGTCATCCCGCCGAAGGCCGGGAACCATGGACGACGCATTGAACGTGCAACCCTGTTCGCAGGTGTTGCTGAGATCCAGATGCGACGAGAGTCCAGGCAGTTAATGCAGTTGGGGTAACAGCGCGAGTCACTTGTAACTGCACTTGGCCCAGTCTTCCTTATGTGCTGGGTACTCCTGCGAACTTGGACTCTGTCATTCAATCCTCGTCCATGGTTCCCGGCCTTCGGCGGGATGACGAGACGCGGCGAACCAGCCGCTCCATGGGTCGGTCCCGGTTTCGCAGGAATGACGCGTTGTACGCCCCGGCCAGGTTCGTTGAACGTCGTCATCCCGCCGAAGGCCGGGAACCATGGACGACGCATTGAACGTGCAACCCTGTTCGCAGGTGTTGCTGAGATCCAGATGCGACGAGAGTCCAGGCAGTTAATGCAGTTGGGGTAACAGCGCGAGTCACTTGTAACTGCACTTGGCCCAGTCTTCCTTATGTGCTGGGTACTCCTGCGAACTTGGACTCTGTCATTCAATCCTCGTCCATGGTTCCCGGCCTTCGGCGGGATGACGAGACTCGATGGGATCACGAGACTCGGCGAACCGGCCGCTCCATGGGTCGGTCCCGGTTTCGCGGAATGACGGGTTGTATGCCCCGGCCGGGTTCGTTGAACGTCGTCATCCCGCCGAAGGCCGGGAACCATGGACGACGCATTGAACGTGCAACCCTGTTCGCAGGTGTTGCTGAGATCCAGATGCGACGAGAGTCCAGGCAGTTAATGCAGTTGGGGTAACAGCGCGAGTCACTTGTAACTGCACTTGGCCCAGTCTTCCTTATGTGCTGGGTACTCCTGCGAACTTGGACTCTGTCATTCAATCCTCGTCCATGGTTCCCGGCCTTCGGCGGGATGACGAGACTCGGTGGGATGACGAGACTCGGTGGGATCACGAGACTCGGCGAACCGGCCGCTCCATGGGTCGGTCCCGGTTTCTCAGGAATGGCGGGTGTATTCCCGCCCCCCGGCCAGGCTCCTTGAATGTCGTCATCCCGCCGAAGGCCGGGAACCATGGACGAGGGTGTCGGTACCCCGACCACGTTCGCAGGAGTCACCGATCATCGCGACGGGATTGCCGCTTTCGCGGGAATGACGGATTCTATACCCGCCCATCCCCGGTTAGTTTACAGGGTTATAGAAAGTCGCGCGCGTAGCTCAGTTGGATAGAGCGTCGGCCTCCGGAGCCGAAGGTCGTGGGTTCGAGTCCCGCCGCGCGCAT
>JBEPUB010000016.1:0-59317 GCA_041691775.1 Gemmatimonadota bacterium | reverse complement strand
TTGTCGGCGTACCGGCATCGTCGTCCATGGTTCCCGGCCTTCGGCGGGATGACGACGCTCGGCGAACTCGACGGTAATTGAATCTGTCATTCCCGCGAAAGCGGGAATCTCGTCGCCTGGAACCGTCACTCCTGCAACCCATATGACTCGCGTGATCCTCGTCCATGGATTCCCGCTTTCGCGGGAATGACGACCACGACGCCGTCAGCCTAACCCTTCCATTTTCCACGCGCAACCGCAGGCACAAAGCTTTCGATTCCGTCTGCCGGGAGGCTCAATGTCTTCCCTTCCTCCGCGCTCTGATACGCTGACATCAACAACTTCACGACTTCGAGTCCATCGTTGAACGTCAACATCGGTTTCACGCGACCGAGGAAGGCGTTGACGTAGTGCCGGTTCTCGGCTTCGTAACCGTAGGCCGCTGGCTCGGCCGCGACAACAGGCATAAGTCCCATCTCGGCGTTCTGCTTCTCGATCAGATCCTCACCGGCGCGGCCACTTACTTCGCGGCTGAAGAAGAGGTTGAGTCCACTGTCGAGTGTGTTCCACGACATTGAGTATTCAGGGCCGAGAAGCTCGGCGGATAGCCGCAACCCGGCGCCGACATAGCTCCATGATGTGCTCGCTTCCCCGATCACGCGCGCTCCATCCTTCGCCTCGAACTCGATCGTAACACCGGCGAAGTCTTCTGACGGATGCTTGCTGTAATCCACGTCCTGTCCCATCGTCTTGCGCAAGCGTTCGGCGTATTCCGGCCGGCTCCATTTAAGACTCGCGATGCGGCCATTGATCGAAACGGGAGTGAGTGAATCGCGTGCTTCACCTGGCTTGGTTAGCAGATGCCTGACGAGCTCGACCGAATGGCACATCATATCGTTGAGCACGCCGCCGCCTTGCATGTCTCCGCGCCAGAACCATGGCATGTGCGGACCGTTGTGCTCCTCCGCGGCCCGCGCGAGATACGGGCGTCCGGTTGCCGAAGCCCCCCGAGACCAGATGAGTGAACGCCCGGTCTCGATTTGCGGCGCGAACAGCTGGTTCTCCAGATATCCGTGCATCAATCCAACGCGCTCGACGAGTTCCAAGACTTTCTTGGCTTCGGCGACGTTGCGCGCGAGTGGTTTCTCGCACGCAATTGCCTTGAGGGTTCCCTTGCCGCTCTCGATTGCATCAACAATTTCCTGAACATTCTCGATGCGCGCGAAGTTGGGACCGAGTAGCCAGATCGCATCGATCCCGGGATCGGCAACCATGTCCGCGATCGAATCGTAGGCACGCGCCTGACCGACGTTTAGGGTGCGTGCGAGCGACGCGGTAGCGGCTGCATTCTCAGGGTTCGGGCTCCAGACACCGAGTATGTCGGCATCGCGCACACCGACGAACGATTGAAGGTGAAACTTCGCGATAAAACCACTGCCGATGAATCCGATGCCGAGTCTGTTACCGCTCATGATGTTCCTTAGCTGTCGTAGCTGACGCCGAGTTGGTGAAGCGCTTCTGGCGGGCAGCCGTTCCAGTTGGGATTGAAAACGTTTCCGATATAGCGCACGTCCTTCCAGCCCATTTGCGACGAAAAGAATCCCGAAGCTGTGAGATCGCGGAAGCTGTTGAAGAATTGAACTCCAT
Organism: Gemmatimonadota bacterium; assembly: GCA_041691775.1. GTDB lineage: Bacteria > Gemmatimonadota > Gemmatimonadetes > Gemmatimonadales > Gemmatimonadaceae > Fen-1247. The sequence goes on along the minus strand of JBEPUB010000016.1, from coordinate 57,691 downwards.
GACTGAACTCGGGGCGCGCGCGGGCTGGCCACGAAATATCATCAAGCACCTGCTTGCGTTGTGCGTCGGTGCACTTAACAAAACTGATGTTGAATCGCTTGTTGCACTCCGTATCGAGCCATGCAAGACCGCCGTGCATCTCGACGCGATTCCGTTCGGATGCTTCGGCAAGCATGTAATCCATGAACTCCGGTACCCGCGCTTCGGTCGCGCTGCCGGATCGTTCGTCGCGCGGAATGATCATGTCGACGAGAATTCGTACAGTCGCATCTTCATGCGCTGAGAAGAACTTGCGCTTAACGTCAGGCGCCGTGTCGTCGTCCTGTTGCAGGACGTGGGTTGCGCGGCTCAGAGCTTCCGGCGTCCAGTGCAGTGCCCCGGTCAGGGGAACAGCGCCTAGCAGCTTGAGTGCGTCCCGCCGGCTTATCCCTTTATTAGTGTCGTCGCTCACAGTGCACGCTCCTTGCGCTGTTGCGCTATGTACTCACTGGTGCGCCATGCAAGCGCGAGTATGGTCCATGTTGGATTTTTGTCGGCCTGCGACACAAACGGTCCGCCGTCCGCTACGAACAGATTCTTGACGTCGTGCGCCTGGCAATTCTTATTGAGAACGGACTTGGACGGGTCATTGCCCATGCGTGTCGCGCCCAGCTCGTGGATAATGCTGCCACCCGACGCGAGACCGTATCCATCTTCTTTCGTTGGCATCGGCGCGAACACCTCGCCGCCCATCTCGTGGACGATCGAGCGAAACGTTTCCTGCATATGCTTCGCCTGATTGTACTCGTGGTCACTCCACTTCCAGTGGAAGCGCAAGACTGGGATGCCGAACTTGTCAACCACTGTTGGATCCAGCTCGCAGTAGCAGTCATCGTTCGGAATCATCTCCCCGCGTCCCGCGAATCCGACGCTTGCGCCGAAGTAACGACGGTAATCGTCCTTCAACGATTTGCCGTAGCCGCCCGCCCCCGGATAGCACTGTATGCCACCCATGAATCCGTAGGATGGCGCGTCAAAGCCGCCGCCCACTTCGATATGATATCCACGCGGGAAGTCGAGCTTTTTGTTGTCGGTCGTCCAGGGCATGTATATGTGGTTGCCGCCAGATCCATCTTCATTGTGCGGTACGCGGCTCACCATCTTCGGAATGAAGCCGTTGAGTCCAGCACCTGTGGTGTCGGTGATGTACTTACCGAGGATACCACTGGAGTTGGCGAGTCCGTGCGGGAAGAGCGAAGACTTGGAATTGAGCATGATGCGCGCGGATTCGAACGCGCTTGCGGCGAGCACGACTACACGCGCGCGAACGTGTTGTTCGCTACCGTCGCTCTTCCGCAGATACGATACGCCCGTCGCGATTCCGTTCTTGTCCAGTGTTACTTCACGCGCCATCGCTCCGGTGACGAGTGTAAGCTTGCCGGTGTCCAGGGCCGGCTTGATGAGAACGCCGGGGCTGGAGAAGTTGGAATTGGTCTGGCAGCCACGTCCGCACTGACCGCAGTAGTGGCAGGCCATGCGTCCGTTGAGAGGACGCGTGAGAATTGAGAGGCGCCCGGGAATGCACGTAATCTTCAGGTTATCGCACGCCTGCTTGATCATCAGCTCGTAGCAACGTGGCCGCGGGGCTGGTTGAAAGATTCCATCGGGGTTGTTGTACAGGCCTTCATTGCTGCCGAAGATCCCGACGAGGCGATCGACCTGGTCGTAGTATGGTTTGATGTCGTCGTAGCCGATCGGCCAGTCGTCACCGAGTCCGTCGATGGTCTTGCCGCGGAAGTCATTGGGTCCAAAGCGGAGCGAGATGCGGCCCCAGTGGTTGGTGCGGCCGCCGAGCATTCTGGCACGCCACCAATCGAAGCGGGTGCCGGGTGCGGTTGTGTACGGTTCGCCCTCGATGTCCCAGCCGCCGATACAGCCGTCGAACTCGCCGAACGGCTTCTCGCGCGAGCCTGCTCCGCGGCGCGGAGATGCGTAGGCGGGCACGAGCATCTTGGAGTCGCGAGTGCTGTACCATTCCGGGCCAGCCTCGAGCAGCACGACGTTCGCGCCGGCCTTGGTAAGGACGTATGCGGCCATTCCGCCGCCGGCACCAGAGCCTACGATGCAGACGTCGAACTCGGGCCGCTGCGGAAGCTGAGCCATCTACTCCTCCAACCGGGATTCGTGCGACATTCTAGCGTACTTTGAGTGCGCGCGCGAAGATAGTGCGCGTTCGCCCCGGTCGCAACGCGAGAGACTGGGGTAAGCCGATCCGAGTACTGGCGCTGGACTGGCGATGTAGCGAAGCTTACCGGCGCAGACACCACCCAACAAAACATGTCATTCGATATACAGAAGGAATTCCCCTGGGCTGAACGCGACGTCATCTATCTCAATGCCGCCGCGACGGGGCCGCATCCGGCGCGCACCGTGGCGGTACTGGATCACTGGCTCAAGCTCCGAGCCGAGCCGTGGAAGATCGCGCTGGACGAGCAGTTCGACGCATTGGCGATTGCGCGAAAGTTGTGCGCCGGTCTCATTGGGGCCGACGCTGGCGAGATCGCGTTAGTCCCGAACACGAGCACGGGGCTGAATATCGCCGCGCAGATACTTCCAATCGCATCGGACAAGGTAATCGTCGGGTACGACGGTGAATTTCCCGCCAACGTCTATCCGTGGATGGCTATAGCGCGCAATGGCGGGGCGCGGTACGAACAGCTCTGCCTGTTACCGAACGGTCTTCCCGATTGGGATGCGTTGCCGGCGCGGCTGGATCGCGGCGACGTCGGAGTGCTGGCGATCTCATGGGTGTCGTTCGTGTCGGGAGACCGTGCGGATCTGGCGACAATCGGTACAATGTGCCGCGAGCGCGGTATCTGGTTCGTGGTGGACGCCATTCAGGGTGTGGGTACGACGCCTCTCGACGTCCACGCTTGCAAGATCGACATCCTGTCGTGCGGTGCGCAGAAATGGCTACTGTCGCCGTGGGGATCGGGTTTCTGCTATGTACGCCATGATCTCGTACAAAACCTGGAGCCGCGCACGGTAGGATGGCTGGCGGTGCGTGGCTCGGAAGACTTTTCACACATGTTGGAGTACGACCTGACTTACGCTGACGACGCGCGAAGGTTTGAGGTCGCGACGATTCCGTACCAGGACATGATTGGAATGAATACAAGTCTCGGTTTGTTGCAGGAGATCGGCCTGGATGTGGTTTCGAAGACAATCCATTCACTGGTCAAGAGGCTGGTGGATGGCATCGCCTCCATCTCGACGTTGTCTCTCGTGACGCCATTGAACGCGGGTCGCCGAGCGGGCATCGTATCGTTCAACGTGAAGGATGCCGCTGCGGTTTCAGCGCGACTGAACGACGCAGAAGTGGCTCATTCGGTTCGTGGTGGCGGCGTGCTTCGCCTGGCGCCTCACATTTACAACACTGAGCAGCAAATCGACCGTGTATTAGCGCTCATGGACGGGTGAGCCAGTCATGAGCGCGGGTGCAATTGATCCAACCGCGCCGAAGATTGGAGTGTTCGACGCAACGATGCTGGTGATGGGCGGTATCGTTGGAGCAGGAATCTTCAGCAATCCGTCAGTCGTTGCGAAGATGGTGCACAGCGGTGCGCTGATGATGTTAGTGTGGGCGATCGGCGGTGTCATCGCGCTAGCCGGTGCGTTCGTGTATGCAGAGCTTGCGGCTCGGCATCCCGCGCGCGGCGGCCATTATGCGTACATGCGTGATGCGTTTCATCCTGCGGTCGCATTCATGTTCGGCTGGGCAATTCTACTAGTGGTGCAGACGGGTGGGATCGCGGCCGTGTCGGTGATCTTCGCGCGCTACTTTCTGGCGGTTGTGCCGCTGCCGCTATCAGAAACTACGGTGGCTGTGCTTGCGCTTGCGCTGCTCACGGGCATCAACTGCGCCAACCTGCGTGCTGGCAACAAGACCCAGAGCTTGTTCATGGTGCTGAAGGTGATTGCGATCGTGGCGATCATTGGATGCGGCGTCGCGATCATGGCGCACGGCAACGGGTCGAATACGATGAGGGGAGCGATGCCGGATCGGCCATGGCGCGCTTTGGCGGCGGCCTTTACTCCGGTGATGTTTGCGTACGGAGGATGGCAGACGGCGAGCTTCGCGGCTGCTGACATGAGAGATCCAGCACGTGACCTGTCACGCGCAATGCTGTACGGCGTGCTTGGCGTAGTTGCGCTTTATCTAGCTGTGAACGCCGTTTTCCTGCTGGCGCTCGGCGCAGACGGTCTCGCCAACACCGTAACGCCTGCCGCCGCAGTGGTGGATCACGTGTCGAACCGGATGCACATCGGCGCAGAGGTCATGGCCGCGGGCATCGCGCTGTCAACGTTCGGCTTTCTGAGCCAGGGTATGTTTGCGACGCCACGCGTATATCAGGCGATGGCCGCGGATGGGCTCTTCTTCAAGGCGATAGCGCGCATCTCTCCGCGTTCGCACACGCCGACAATTGCAATAGCGTTGCAGGGAACGCTGTGTGCGATCGTGGCTGCGTCAGGGAGTTACGAGTCGATCATGAGCTATGTGACATCGGTTGACTTCATGTTCTACGGACTGGCGGCGCTTGCGTTGTTCGTATTTCGTGCCCGTGACCGAACGCGCGTTGACAAGGTGGGGTACACTGTCCCGGGTCACCCATGGACCACTGCCTTCTTTATGATCGCGAGCTGGATAGTTGTCGGGACTACGATCTACAGCGATCCGAAGCACAGCTTGATTGGAATCGGCGCATTGTTGCTGGGTCTGCCGACGTATTTCGTGTGGATGCGACTTAGGAAAACAACCGACGTCATTCCCGCGAAAGCGGGAATCCCGCCGAACAGGAACCACCCTTGAGGGGTCCCCGCTCTCGCGGGAATGACGTCGGCGCTTTCCTAGGCACGAAGACGCAGGATTGTCGGTGGCGAGCCGAGTTAGCGCGGGAATGCCTGTGTCGTGGACACGCCAGTGTTCCAAACCGCCGCCGGAATAACATCGGAATAACACCGGATGGCGGGTTCCCCGCCCTTAAGTCGAAACGTGACAGCATAAGGTGGATGCCATAAGATGAAGCTTATCTTACTCGTACCCCGACCGTGACGCCAAAACCACTCGTTCTCGCCCTGTCCGCCGTGGTGTTAGCCGGCACTGTTTACGCGGGCGCACGCTCGGTCGGGCCACTGCCGCCGCTTGGCTCTCTGCTCGATCCCGTGGCCGGAGTCTGGAGCGCGGCTCGAAATGCGGTGCTGCCCCACAGCATGACTGTCGGCATTTCCGGGCTGAGCGGTGCGGTCGAGGTTCGATACGACGCGCGCGGGGTTCCGCACATATTCGCGACTACTGAAGAGGATGCATACCGAGCTCTCGGATACGTAGTCGCGCGCGATCGGCTGTTTCAACTCGATATTCAGACACGCGCCGCATCTGGCCGGCTGACGGAGCTGGTCGGCGCGCGCGCACTCGCGCTGGATCAATCGCCGCGACAGTTGGGAATGCCGCGGGCCGCTGAGCAAAAGCTTGCGGCTATAGATGTAAGTAGCGCGTCACGCAAGATCCTGGACGCATATTCCGATGGAGTCAACGCGTATATCGACTCGCTCGCGCCGGCAGATTATCCGATCGAGTACAAGTTGCTCAATGCGCGACCGGAGCGGTGGCACGCTATCAATGCGATTCACCTGCTCAACAGAATGGGTTGGACACTGGCGTCAGAGGACCCCGATCACATGTTGGCGCGCGCTGCGGCGCTTGTGGGCGACAAGGCTGCGCAATCAGTGTTTCCAGTTCACACGCCGATTGAAGAGCCGATCCAGCCGGAGCCAGGATGGACAGCCCCGCACTATCGCTTTGAGCAGATTGCCGCTCCTGGACCGCCCGATAGCAGTGCAGCCGAGCTGTCGGCGTTGTACCAGCGTTTCCAGGGCGACGATCCAGGTGCCGAGTCGCATGCTGCATTCGCGAGCAACAACTGGGCGGTTGCACCATCGCGCACGAAAAACGGTTATGCGCTTCTCGCCGGCGATCCGCATCTGGAGTTGACGCTGCCGAGTATCTGGTACGAAGTGCATCTCGTAGTGCCGGGCAAGCTCGATGTGTACGGCGTTACGATTCCCGGCGCGCCTGCGGTGATAATTGGGTTCAATCGCGACATTTCGTGGACTTTCACGAACACCGGCGCGGACGTGATGGACTTCTACCGCGAGACTGTCGACGACGCTGTCAATCCAAAGCAATACAAGCTCGATGGCCAGTGGCGGCCTCTGATCACGCGTTTGGAACAGTACCATGATCAGTCGGGTCGCCTGATTCATACCGATACCGTGCGGTACACGCATCGCGGACCAATGACGTACGCGAATGGGCACTGGGTCTCGATGCGATGGACAGTGTTGGAGCCGTCAAACGAGCTGCAGGCGCTGTACGACGCGACGCACGCGCGCAACACGCACGAGTTTGAGGACGCCATATCACGCAATTTCCTGGCACCCGCCCAGAACATGCTAGTTGCCGACCGCGGCGGCTCAATTGCGATCCGTTCCACCGGGCATTTCCCAATTCGTTCGGGCGACGGAAGTGGCCAGGAGATTCGTGATGGCTCACTCAGTTCGAGCGACTGGCGCGGCTTCTGGCCGGTTGATAAGTACCCCCAATCGTTCGATCCCAAGCAGGGATTTCTTGCATCGGCGAACCAGGAGCCGGAAGCGCCCGAGTCGGAGTTCGGATATCTGGGCACCGATCACGGTTACGAAGTGTGGCGCGCGTTACGGATCAATGAGCTTCTGCGCGGTAACTCGCAGGTCACGCCGGAGGACATGATTCGTTACCAGACGGATCCATCCAGCGTGCGTGCCGACATGTTCGTACCGTATTTCATCGCGGCCGCGCAGACCGAGAGCGATCGTGGACGCGGTAGCCCTGCGCTCTCTTCAGCCGCGGCGTTACTGAAGCAGTGGGATCGTAAGTACACGCTCGACAATCAGCGCGCTGTTCTATTCGAGACCGCGATGCAGCAGCTTGCCGATCGCACGTGGGATGAGCTCTCCGAGAATGGCAGGCGTGTGGCGACGCCGAGCACGGCGGTGCTCGCCGAATTGCTGAGGCAACCTACGAATGTCTGGTGGGACAATCGCAGTACCCCAGGCGTCGTGGAAGATCGTGACGACATACTGGCGCAGAGTCTCACTGCAGCCTACGAAGTAGTTCTCAAGAAATACGGTGCGCCGAACGGCGGTGGTTGGCGTTGGGATCGAATCCGATTTGCCAATATCTACCATCTACTTCACATACCCGCATTCTCGGCGCTCGATATTCCCGTGCCCGGTGGAGTGGGAACTCTGACGCCGTCGAGTGGCAGTGGACATTTTGGACCGAGCTGGCGCATGGTCGTGGAGATGGGGCCCGAGGTGCATGGCTGGGGGACATTCCCGGGCGGCGAGAGTGGGAATCCTCTAAGTCCGCGGTATAAGGATCATCTTCCGTTCTGGGAGCAAGGAAAGTTGCAGCCGCTGATATTCCCACACACGAGCGCGGAACTATCATCAACAGCGACGAGCGCGACGCTCAAGCTTGTGCCGGCCCGATGATAGTCGCTCGATACGTCGCGCGAGTAATTGTCGTCGCACTTGTGTGCGCACTCGCGACAAAATGGCTTGGTTGGTGGAGTCTGCCGTTGGTTGGTTTCACGTATGGTGCGACCGACCGACGCGCACGCATGCATGGGACTATCGCTGCGGCCGGCGCAGTGCTCGGCTGGTTAGCGATACTCGGAGCCGAGGCAGTGCGTGGAGCGAATGTGCGCGCAGTCGCGGAATATGTAGGCGCCGTACTGTCAGTGCCCGGATTCGTATTCGCGTTGATCACACTCGCGTTTGCCGCGGTGCTTGCTGGGACAGCAGCGGTGCTTGGCACGGCCTGCAACAATGACTGGCGCCATCACGAAAAATCCATGACGTAGTCTCTCCCCGTGACCACGCGCAGTTACGCGTGAGTTCCGCGATCCGCGATAAGGTGCCAGATGATCGCGATGATCGCGAGTACGAGGAGGATATGAATCAGCACACCGACCACCGGGAAGAGAAAAAATCCCAAGGCCCAGAACACGAGCAGCACCAGCGCAACTACTAGAAACATCACACTCTCCCATTGACTTACGTCAAGGGAAAATGTACGCTCCACCGTTCAGAAAGCGCATTAAGTACGCGATAAGAATCGCGGCTGGCTTAGGTGTTGCGCGATCGCTACTTGCTGCCGACGGCCGAGAACGCCTGATCGAACACATCGAGTGCGAAATCAACGTCGTCCGCGGTGATGCACATCGGCGGCTTGATTCGGAGCGTGTTGCCGTCAAGGCCCCCTTTGCCGATCAGCATTCCCAGTTCGCGCGTTGCCTCGAGAATCTCCAGCGTTTCCGACTTCGCCGGTTCCTTGGTCGTACGGTCGCGAACGAGCTCGACGCCGAGCATGAGTCCCATTCCGCGCACGTCGCCGATCACGTCATGGGACCGTTGTAGCCGCTTGAGTCCATCCTTGAGACGCGCACCAATTACTCGGCAATTCTCCTGGAGCCCATCCTCATCGATGATATCGAGCACCGCGAGTCCCGCCGCCATCGACACCGGATTTCCGCCGAAGGTGTTGAAGTGAACGCGCTGCGTGAGAGTTTCGGCAATGTCCATGCGCGTTGTAACGGCTCCGATCGGCGCACCGTTGCCGAGCGCCTTGGCCATGGTCACGAAATCCGGAACCACTCCGAAATTCTCGAAACCCCAGTAGTGCTCACCCGTGCGACCGAATCCGGTCTGCACTTCGTCGGCAATGCAGAGGCCGCCCGCCTCGCGTACAATGGCGTACGCTTCCTTTAGATAGTTGGGCGCGCCGTGTGTCGCGCCGCCCACACCCTGGATTGGCTCGGCCAGAAACGCAGCAACCCTTCCGGGAGTTGAATATCTGATGAGATCGCGTATGTCGCGCGCACTCAACGTCGCTATCTCCTCCGGCGTACCGGTGAACGCGCTTCGGAAAGGATCGGGATTCATCGCGTGATGTACGTGTCCTTCACCAGAGACCGGGAACTTCCACGTGCTGTGTGACGTGAGACCCTGCGCGGTGGGACTGCCACCGTGGTAACCGTTGCGCACCGCAATGATGTCGGTGTTCCCGGTGAACAGGCGCGCCATAGTTATCGCTAGCTCGTTCGCCTCGGTCCCGTCGTTCACAAAGTAGGTGACATCCAGTCCATCCGGCATCTTGGACGCGAGTTTTTTCGCGAGCAGCGCAAGGTTGGGGTGTAGGTACATCGTGGTTGCATGCTGCAGCGTCGCAACCTGTTCCTGGACGCGTCGCACATACTCCGGATGTGAATGGCCGATAGCCACAGTAACGATCCCGGCGAACATGTCGAGATATCGTCTGCCGGTCTCGTCATACAGGTACTGCATGTAGCCCTCGACGATCATCAGAGGGTCGTGGTAGATCGTGAAGACAGTCGGATTTGTATAGTGCCGCCGCATTTCGTGAACGGCCTCGCGGGATGGTCCCGTGTAGGGGCGGGGCGTGTGGTTCACGGCCGGCATTTCGAGCCGCGTTGCAACTGTCGTCACTTTACCAACTCCAGAATGTCGTTTCTTCCCACGATCCATAATGTACGGACGGCTCCAAGCGTGCAACTATCCCCTCAGCCAGAAGGACCTTCCCTGGCCGGTGCTGGTTAGGGATCGAGCGGCCGATACTGGTTTTCAGGGATAACTGCCTGACCAGGGGCGTCGGCAGCCGGTACGTCCGGGGGGAGGGGGGAGGAAAGATGACATTTAGCACCTTTGTGGGCCTACTCGCTGAGCACTGGGTGCTCATGTCGCTCGTGCTCTGCACGATCGCGATAGTGATGATGGCACTCGCGGCACTCACGTGCGAAGCATGTGGCGCTCCATTTGGAATCTTCCGACGGCGGCAGCGGACTATAGATCTCTGTCTGCGATGCGCAGTGCTCCATGACATTCGTCGCGCCAACGACGCGCGCAAGCCGGCGCGCGAGTCCGACTCGGGAAGTGCCTCCTCGCATCCCGATGACGCCGGTGCCAGTCCATCGTCCCGACAGGAAGACGGTCATGAGGAGCGACGATATTCAACGCAGTCGCCGATCGAGCTTGGTGCTGCCGGATACCCGGCTGGTCGCTAGGCGTCGGACACGAGCGATACGGCGCTTTAAAAGTGACTGCAAGAAACGGAGTGCCGATCGGCACTCCGTTCTCACATGTGACAGTTACTTCGGACGCCTGGTGCAGCTCACGTCTTTGGTGGAAGCGACGGTTCAGCGAGTTGCGTGCGTTGAGCGAGATACTGTTGGCCCAGCGCGGCAGTTCCCGAGAGCGCGCCCATTCCCATTGTCTCGAGAGCGGAGCTGGGGATAATCATCAGTGCCCCCTTCTCCTTGAGTCCCTCGTACAACATGTTCATGGCGCGCAGGTGCAGCGCTGTCGGATTATCCCGGTAAGTAATCGCTGCCTTGTCAAACAACGCCGCGATCTCCACTTCCGCCTCGCCGAGTATGACGCGCGCCTGCTTTTCACGGGTGGCCTGCGCCTGACGTGACATTGCGTCCTGAAGCGATTCTGGGATCAGAACGTCGCGCATCTCCACTGCCTGCACGGTGACGCCCCACGGGCTGGACCGTTCGTCGATCAACTTCTGCAGCTCGCCTTCAATGTGCTCGCGGCCCAGCAGCAGATCTGCGAGCGACGTGCGACCGATGATGTCGCGCAACGCCGTCTGCGCGGCCCAGGTAACAGCGTTGAAGTAATCCTGAACTTCGAGCGCGGCCTTCTGCGGATCATGCACCAACCAGAAGAGCACCGCATCGACGTTCACAGGCACAGTGTCGGCTGTGAGCGACTGTTCAGCGGCAAAGCCAGTTGTGATGACGCGCTGATCGATCCAGCTATTGACGCTTTCGACGAACGGCATCACCCAGAACAACCCAGGGCCACGCATGCCCACAAAGCGTCCAAGCCGCAGTACGACACCACGCTCCCATTCGGCGGCGATCTTTGGAGCCTGCGCGAGGAATATGCCGATTATGGTGAGCGCGATGACTGGGAAAGGCGATGCCGTTACCGCGGTAAGCAGCGCGCCGAGTATGATGGAGCCTATCAGAACGAACATCGCGATGATGTTCAGGCGAGGCCCGCCGATGGGTCGGCCGTTGTTGCGAGAGTTGCGCATGGTGGCGAGCGCCATGCCGATATCGTCAGCCATTTGAAGACGCCTCCTTTTGGTAAGCGTGTTGCAGGTGATCGATCACATCTGAAGCTGAGAACCCAAGGTCCGACATGTCAGCGATGAATCTGGCAGATCGTTCGTGAAGTTCCCGGGCCAGTTGGGCGTTTCCGTTACCGGATCCCTCCACACGGGGGCGGATAAAGGTGCCGACGCCACGCTGGCTTTCGACCACGCCTTCACGCTCGAGCGACGCGTAGGCGCGCGCGACTGTGTTAGCGTTAATCTTGAGGATAACCGCGAGTTGCCGTACCGTGGGAAGCTGGTCGCCCGGCTCGAGCCAGCCGGCCGCTACGGCGGTGCGGACGGCGCGTTCTAATTGGGCGTAGATTGGTGCTGGGTTGTCCGGATCGATGCGGAACATGTGTATGCTTGTATTATACCAATAGTACAATAGGACGCAATGACGGTTTCGGAGCTCGCTCTGTCACCGACACTAACCGAGAGTAGAAATGACTCAGCACTTGAGGTTCGCACGGATCACGCGGATGCCAGGCTTCCGCGTGCTTGCCGGAATCGGCATGGTCGCCGGCATTGTCGCGATCGGCGGTTGCAAGCTTGACAACAATCTCGGGCCGGGCGGGAGCGCGCAGGGCTTGATTCAGTTCGTCAATGCAGCGCCACGCTACGGATTCGTAAACCTGAAGGTTGACAGCGCGGCGGCGTTCCCGTTGCAGCAGTATGCGACGGGCGCATCCGCTTACATCGCTTCGCTCGCGAACGCGCGCCAGCTCACGGCGCGTGACAGTGCCAATGCCAACACGCTTGCGGCGAGTCCGCTGCTGATTGCGAATCAGTCAGTCTATCTTGTGATTCTCACGCAGCGCACCACAGGCGGGAACCTGCTCGTCTTTCCTGACACGGTATCAGCTCCCCCCGCTAATGATGTTGGATTGCGCCTGATCAATGTGTCACCCAGCGCTGGTCCGGTGGATTTTTACATTACGGGCTCAGACTCGACTCTCGCAACAGCGAGCGCAACCAACGTCGTGTACGAAGGCACTTCGGCTTATATCTACGTTCCAAATACTGGCGTCCTGCGGGTGCGAGTGACTACCGCTGGAACAAAGAATGTTTTGCTCGATGTTGATGCGAGCCGTCTGACAGCCGGCCAGGCTCGCAGCATCGTGCTGCTCGACGCGGTGGGCGGAGGATTGCCGGCGACATCGTTGGGTATCCCGGATCGAGGTTAGGCGCCGCGCCGAGAACCGCGAGCGAGCGCGTAATTCGGCAAACGCATTCCTACGGGAACCGGTGGGAATTCAACGTAGCCGCTGAGCGAATCTTCGCGGGTTGATCGCTCCATGGGGGGCAAGCGGCCGCCAGAATTTGTAGATGTACTTGTCCCACCCTTGCAATTGTCGTCCGCGCGTTGCCACGGGAATCAATCGAGCTGCGGGTATTGCTAGCGCGGCGCGCCGCAGTCGATTGCGAAGCGAACGTCCTGTTGAGGGCCGATACTGAGCCCAGCCAATAGAGCCACAGAATCCAGCAGGCCCGAAGTCGTCGCAGCGCAATATCTCATCGACAAAAACTCGGAGTGATCCCTCAAAGGTGCCGAGCACGTCGTGCATCGCCACGATTGCGCCGTCTACGAGAAAACGTTTAAAAAGTTCGACGTCTAGCTTCGCGCCGTTATATGTGTGGTCACCGTCTATCCAGAGAAAGCGAATCGATTTAGACCATGTTGGTGCGACTTCGTGGGAAAAGGACCGATGGATATCCACGACATCACGGACTCCTGCACGAACTAGATTGCCCACGAACTCGTCGTACGATGTTCTCTCTCCCTTGAGATCAGGATCAGTAGCCGCTGGCGCCGTATGCGGATCGATCGCCGAAATTTTGCCGCGCGAAAGCGCCCTGGCGACATACGCAATTCCAACGGTGGACCGGCCGACAAAACTTCCGATCTCAACATTGGCGCCTTGAGGTGGCGCAAATGCGACAGCGTTCATTAAAAAGCGGGCCTCGCGTTCGCTGAGAAAGCCTCGCGTGTCTTGCACGAGCTTCCATCCAGCATCGACCACGGTGCGCACCATTTCGACGCCTAGGCTATGCGGTACCGGCGATTGTCGCATAACCACTAAAATAACCGGCCATCACCGAGTTAGACTGCGGAAGTCTCGCCTATCCCTTGATCAACCGACCGCATCCGACGCGCCTGGTACTTACGACGATGTTGTCTATATACCGGTCCTGCGCCACCGGTGAGCCAGCGTTCCAGTAATTCTCGAAGAAGACGGTATTCAAGCCGTAGTCGGCGAAGCGTCCAACCCAGTTCAAATCCGTGCGCCGTGCTTCGAGCCAGTCGTCGATCCACAGTTCGAATACTCCGTTAGACTGGCCCGCGTCGTTGAGCCGCACGTGCGCTTCCACGCAGTACCACTTGCCAACGTGTGACTGGTCGAAGATCGGTGTGGCGCCGCGCGCGGCGCCGAGCCAGCGGAGATGCGGAAAATCGTTGTATGTGGTCGTGGTGAGCGTGCCATCGGAACTCGTTCCGGAGTATGGGTCGATCGCCAGATAGTTCGCTCCAGGCAGCGTGCCGCCGGCCGACCACACGGGAGCGCCCATTGCCTGTCCCCATGTGGGTGAGGCCAAGACCTGCGCGCGCGACAATTTGTCACCACCACCACCGATCCACGTTGAGTCGTTGCGCAGGTACAGACGCCAGTAGATGTCGCGATACACAGCGGTTCCGCTGTCAACGGCGCGAAGGTACGACGACGGCGTCTTTCCAAACGCGACTTTGAGCGTTCCCGCGTCAACCTGCCCCTTCTTGAAATGAACGCGCATTCCAACTGAGCCCAGCACACCAACGCTGTCCGTGCGCTCGAAGCTGGAATCTGGATGTGAATATTCGAAATAGCGCGCAAGGCGATTGGACTCGAAATCGTCGCAGAATATCCACTCGGGCTTTGCGGCGTCGCACTCGTGCACTATTGGAAGATTGGTAACTGTGTCGCGTCTTGTAGTCGAGTCTGGAGTCTGGCCCGCGAGCGAGCCAGGCAATAAGCCCGTGAGCGGTGACAGCGCAACAAACATCGCGCAGACGATCGAGCGGTTCATTGCGCTGTCACCGTCGGGTCGCTAAGCCTGCTTTGGTTGATACGTGCCGGCAGTGCTACGAGACGATATGGCCAGCCGATTCCACGCGTTGATGATAATTATGGCCATGCTCAGCTCGGTGAGCTCCTTGTCTGTGAAGTGCGGCCGCACGCTTTCGTACACTTCATCCGATACAAAGCCGTCAGTGATCACGGTCAGCGCTTCGGTCCAAGCGAAGGCGGCACGCTCGCGGTCGGTGTAGTACGGCGACTCCTTCCAGGCTGGGAGTCCGTACAGGCGCTGCTCTGGTTCGCCGAGTGCACGGAGGTCCTTCCAGTGCATATCGATGCAGTAGGCGCAGTGGTTGATGACCGATGCGTAGAGCTTGACGAGATGTATGAGCGGTCGTTCGAGGCTGGTCTGGTGAAGGTAGCGTTCCATTTCGGCCATGGCACGATAGGCGGCGGGATCTGCTGCCATTGCGTTGAATCGGGGTTGCATCTAGGACTCCTTCAAAATCTGGTCTTGAGAATGGTGACGTGAATGCTGCACTTGAATAGATAACGACGGGGCCATGCGAGGCGTCGCTGTCCCCGTCTCTTCCGGAACCGAGGTTTGTCTGTCATTTTCGGGTGGCGTCGAGACATTTACCCAGTAATCCATCCTCAGTATTTGACCCGCGAATATCACACTGGCTGGGCAGTTGAATTCTTTTCAATCACGAGGGCGTCATGTTCGACAGCGCTAGAATACGTGCAACAGCATTGGTCGCGAGTGCCGTCTTGGTTGCTGGCTGTGCGCACACACAGCAGAACGCGAACCAGGACGTTGCTGCGAGTGCCGCGACCGCCGGAGCTGGCGGAATGATTGCCAGCGAAGCAGCGGATGCGGCCGGTTGGCGTACACTGTTCGACGGTACGTCGCTCGCGGCGTTTCGCGGATACAAGCTCGACACCATGCCAACCGGATGGCACATCGTTGACGGCACGCTCACCAAGGCCGGCAGTGTTGACGACATAGTAACGCGTGAGCAATTCGGCGACTTCGAGCTTTCATGGGATTGGAAACTCGGACCCGGCGGGAATTCCGGTGTGATGTATCGCGTCACTGAAGAAAACGATCACCCATACTGGAGCGGGCCAGAGTATCAGTTACTCGACGACGCGCTGCACCCCGACGGCAAGAGCCGTCTGACGGCCGCGGGTTCGGCATACGGGCTGTATCCGGCGCCGGCGGGCGTCGTGGAGCCGGCTGACCAGTGGAATTCGAGTCTGCTCGTGATCAAGGGGAATCACGTGCAGCACTGGATGAACGGGCAGAAGTTGCTCGAGTACGACCTCCGGAGCCCGGACTGGGCGACGAAGGTCAAGGCGAGCAAGTTTGGAGCGTGGCCGAACTATGGGCGCGCCAGGACCGGCCACATCGATATCCAGGGCGACCATGATGGTGTGCTGACTCTGCGGAACATCAAGATTCGTGTATTGAAGTAGATCCGCCGCGAGGGTGGCTGTTTTGTTGGCCATGTTGGAGCTCTCCATGATGTCGGGTGCGCGCGCTTGGAACGGTGGCAACATACGGTTCAGACGCTAGTCAGTGCTACGGCCCGCGCCCGGCAGACTGCACCGTTAGAGGCGGCCACGCCATAGATTTGCGCGATGCAAGCCGGTACCGAAGTCATCCCAGCCAGCACCCACGGCTTTTGGGAGACGGTGCGAGAGTCGCTGCGCGGCTCTCATCAGGACTACACGCAGGGCAGCATTGCTCGCGCGATAGTGCTGCTCGCGGTGCCTATGGTGCTCGAGATGGTGCTCGAGAGTGTCTTCGCCGTGACCGATGTATTCTTCGTCGGAAAGCTTGGCGCCAATGCAGTCGCCACCGTGGGCCTTACAGAGTCGCTTCTCACGGTTTTGTACGCACTGGCAATGGGGCTATCCATTGGTGTTACCGCGATGGTCGCGCGACGCATCGGCGAACACGATGTTGATGGAGCACGGGACGCGGCGGTGCAGGGCGTGCTGGTGGGGCTCGTCATCGCAACGGTGCTCGGAATTGCCGGTGTAATACTCGCGCCGCGTTTGTTAGCGATGATGGGGGCATCACCGGACGTGATCAAAATCGGCTCCAACTTCACGCGTGTCATGCTCGGCGGCGACGTAAGTGTCGTGTTGCTATTTCTGGCAAATGCGGTGTTTCGCGGTGCGGGTGATGCAGCGATAGCCATGCGTGTTCTCTGGTTGGCAAACGCAATCAACATCGTGCTCGGGCCGTGTCTGATATTTGGACTCGGTCCGTTTCCCGCCCTCGGTGTGACGGGCGGTGCGGTAGCCACGACGATTGGACGCGGGACGGGGGCGGTATACGCACTATCGCGGCTGATGCGCGGCGGCGGCAAGATCTCCGTGAGGCGGCAGGACATACACGTGAAGCCACGCCTCATGAGCAAGCTTGTCACGCTCTCGGCTGCCGGCACGTTTCAGATGATAATCGGCATGGCGAGCTGGATCGGACTCATACGGATCATCTCTACCTACGGCAGTCAGGCTCTGGCTGGATACACCATCGGCGTGCGACTCATAGTGTTTGCTTTGCTTCCATCTTGGGGAATGAGCAACGCGGCGGCGACGATGGTTGGGCAGGCGCTCGGCGCCAACGACCCTGGAAGAGCCGAACGCTCCGTGTGGCGCGCGGGAGCGTACAACACCGCGTTTCTTTCGGCTATCGGCATGGTGTTCGTTTTCGCTACGCGACCCATTGTAGGCATCTTCCCCACGGATCCAATCGTGGCCGGTTACGCGGCCGACTGTTTGCGGACTGTGTCCTATGGTTTTGTGTTTTACGCAGGTGGAATGGTTCTGACGCAGGCCTTCAATGGAGCGGGGGATACCTGGACGCCAACGGTACTCAATCTCGTAGTCTTCTGGCTATTCGAGATCCCACTTGCGTATTTTCTTGCCAAGACGCTCAACATGGGACCGCATGGCGTGTTCCTCGCCATCACGATCGCATTTTCGGTTCTCACGCTCGTGAGCGCGGCGGTCTTTCGGCTTGGACGATGGAAGCAGCGCAAGGTTTAGTGAGTATCCAATCAATTCCGGTCAATCAAGATGAATGCATCGCTACTGATCAGCAGACTTGGCGCACAGCGCGGCATGACGCAGCCTGAGATTGCCCGCAGGGTAGGGGCACACCCGGATCACGTCAAAGCCTGGAGCAGCGGAGAGGAGTGCCCTCCCGACAAGCACGAGCTACTGCGAAAACTGGCGGATGGAAAACGAGATGCAGAAACGGATGCATCTTGACTACTGCCGTCCGGCTAGCAGTGGCCACGCTCGCTGCAGTGTTATGCGCTGGTCGTGCGCGATATAGATCGCAAGTCCACGCTCCTCACTGACAGACCAGGGCCGTGCGAGTCGACCGGCCTCTCGGACCGAACTCCAGCCTTTGTGTAAGTCGGTGGTATCGATGCCCAGCGCAATTACGACCTTACCGGGCCGGTCGCCCGGTCCGAAGAACCAGAACGAACCGGCGGGTGTCACTACTGGCGGGAGTCCGAACTCTTGCTGGTAAAACTCCGCAGCTCCAGCTTCGCCGTAATTCCCCGTTAGGATCACTGCGTCGCGCTGCTCCGTGGGCGAAAGGGAGCGGTACGCAGCTTGGAGCGCGGCGGCCTCGTCACGCCAGCCGAGCATGTCTGCGTAATCCTGAGGAAGGTTGTCCTCGACACCGCGATCGGTGCGTAGTGCGGCACCTCCGGCGAGGCGTGCGGCGTAGGTTGCGGAAGTGTTGACAGAAAGTATGGGAACGCCGAGCGGAAGTGTGACGATGGAAAAAACCGCCATGAGTACGACAACAGCCCAGCGCATGACAGGAACAAGGCGCGGGAATCGAACGGCTCGCATCCGTTCAAACAGTACTCCACTGGCCGCAAAAAGGGTCGGATATATGGGGCCGATGTAGTACGGCTTGCCATGAAGGTAGAGCAGCAGCGCGAATGCAAAGATGCAGCTCAGCGACACTACGGCGAACGCCTTGAGCGGCTTCCACACGAGCATCGCCAGAGCGCCCGCAATTATGGCGATGGCGCCGACGGGATCGAGATAGAGAATTGGTGCGCTGAGGAATTCAGCGGCCGAAACGTGCTGAAGTTGCGTCGCGTTCAAATCGCGCATCTGCGCGACGACGGGAAAATGCAGCGATATCTGTCCCCCAATGCTGGGACTTCCTATAACGAGCATTATCAGCACCGCGACCCACGGCCATGGTGTCAGCAGTTCGCGTCGTGTGGATGTGACAAGCACCGCTGCCAGGACGCTTGCACATAGAAACAGGATGCTGAACTTGCTGAGTAATCCAAACCCGATCGCGATGCCGAATAGGATCCATGCATTCATCGTGTCACGGGATTCAGATCGCGCGCGGACAACGCCGGCGATCGCGAGCAACGCGACGGTCCAGCAAATCTGGTCGAGTACTACTGGCTGGAAGAGTGTGGAGTTGCGTTGAAAGAGTGGTGAGACGAGTACCGCGAATGCAGCGAACCCCTGCGCAAATTTCCCGCCGCCAACTTCGCGGGCTACCAGCGCTGCGAGCACTATGAGAATCGTGCCTTGAATCGCGGGGAAAACACGAGCTGCGGCGACGGTGTGGCCGAAGATCGTTTGTGACAGAGCCCCTAATATCGCGATCGCCGGAGGAAAATCCATGTGCCAGAGCCGGAGATGATTTCCCATGGAGAAGTAGAGGAATTCATCGCGATGGACGCCGAACGGTGTTACCGCGAGGACGACCGCGTGCAGCGCGAGTGAGATCGCTGCCAATATTGCTACTGGTATCACCGCAACGCGCTGTCGCTCGCTCAATCTCACAGACATTGGATTCCGTTCATGGGGCCGGTATCGTCCACATTATGTGGCTCGAAGTTGCAATTCTACACTAATCCGAGCGCATTCGTGTAGTCACCATGGGAGTGTTGCGGGTTGCCTGGACGAGAGCGCGGCGAATTCGACGCCAGCGGGGTCTAGGTTCGTGTGATATTATCGATTATGATGCCGTTGCCTGACGCTCCCAAATCGGTCGTGGGCGCAGCGACAACAGATGAATTGATCTTCCTGAGGATTCGACTGAAATGGCAGTACTTTCCTATCTTGAATGCACCAAGTGCGGCGAGCGTCTCAGCCCCGCTGAACCGCATACCGTCTGCCCCATAGACGGCGGCTCCCTTTACGCTCGTTACGACCTCGAACCCTACCGCGGTCTGGCGTCGCGCGATTCGCTCAAGGGACGAGTGGCGAGCATGTGGCGGTACTCCGATGTGCTCCCCGCGGTGGAACCTGTCACCCTTGGTGAAGGCCTTACGCCGCTGCTTCAGAGCCGGCACAATCCGAACGTCTACATCAAGGACGAAGGGTTGAATCCAACGGGCTCGTTCAAGGCGCGCGGCTTGTGCGCCGCTGTCACCATGTGCAAGGCGTACGGTATCAAGAAGATCGCCATTCCATCTGCCGGAAATGCGGCGAGCGCGCTTGCGGCCTACTGTGCTGCGGGGGACATCGAAGCGCACATCTTCATGCCAAAAGATGTGCCCATGGCCAACCGGGTCGAGTGTCAACAGTACGGCGCGCACGTCACCTTCGTGGATGGGCTGATCAGTGACTGCGCGAAGATTGTGAACGAGCGCAAGCAGGCGGAGGGCTGGTTCGACATCTCGAGCCTGAAGGAACCGTTCCGCGTTGAAGGCAAGAAGACGATGGGGTATGAAGTCGCGGAGCAGCTCGACTGGAAGTTGCCGGACGCGATCTTCTATCCCACTGGCGGAGGCGTTGGGCTCATCGGAATGTGGAAGGCATTCGAGGAGATGCAGTATCTTGGCTGGATCGGTGCAGAGCGGCCGAAGATGATCGCAGTTCAGGCAGCCGGATGCGCGCCGATCCCAAAAGCGTGGGATGAGCACAAGCCAACGTCGGAGTTCTGGCAGGATGCGCATACCATCGCGGCCGGCCTTCGCGTACCAAAGGCGTACGCCGATTACATCATCCTGAACATCCTGCGGGACAGCAAGGGGACCGCAGTCACGGCCACGGACGCTGAGATGTTGCAGGCGGTTTCTTCCATGGCGTCGAAGGAAGGGATCTTCGCGGCTCCGGAAGGCGCGGCGACGCTGGTTGCCTACGACAAGTTGATTGCGTCCGGATTCCTCAAGCCAAGCGACCGGGTGGTGCTGTTCAATACCGGTTCAGGGTTGAAGTACATCGACGTGATCGGGAACGGTCACTAGCCCGACTTTTAGGGCGTTGTCGATTTGCCAGCTCTCCGTTCGACTATTTGCCGAAAGCAGCCACAACCAACCCGAACGGAGCAGCGACGATGAAATACCTGTGCTTGATTTACGAGGATGAGACCATCTGGTCGAAGATGCCGAAGGCGGAGTCTGACAGGTACATGGGAGATTACGGCGCACTTACGCAGGACGTCAAGAAGAACGGTCAATATCTGGCGGGTGAGGCATTGCAGCCTACTGCTTCAGCGACGACCATTCGTGTTCGTAACGGTACAACGCTTACAACGGACGGACCATTCGCTGAGACCAAGGAGCAGCTCGGCGGCTTTTATCTGGTCGACGCGAAAGACCTGAACGAGGCGATTCAGATAGCTGCGCGGATTCCGTCAGCTAGGCACGGCTCGATAGAAGTGCGGCCGATCATGACCTTCGGCTGATAACTGCGGAAATTGTAGTATGACGGATGCCGCGACGCACGTGCGCGAGGTTGTGGAGAGCATATATCGCTCCGACTCGCGCCGCGTCCTGGCAACTCTCGTTCGTTTGTTGCACGACTTTGACATTGCGGAAGAAGCTCTGCACGACGCGTTCGTCGCCGCAATGGAGCGCTGGCCCGTTGACGGGGTGCCGACCAATCCGCGCACATGGCTGGTAAGCACCGGGCGGTTCAAGGCGATAGATCAGCTGCGCAGGCGCTCGTCGCTTGATGGTAAGCAGGCGCAGCTTGCGTACGAGACGGAGCAAGCATCGCGCTATGGCGACGCATTCAGCATCGACGATGATATCGGTGACGATCGCCTGCGGTTGATCTTCACGTGTTGTCACCCATCGCTCGCACTCGATGCGCAAGTTGCGCTCACCCTTCGGACGGTTGGCGGGCTTACTACAGAAGAGATTGCTCACGCGTTTCTCGTGCCCGCGCCCACTCTCGCGCAACGCATAGTGCGTGCGAAGAACAAGATCCGTGACGCAAGAATCCCGTATGAAATCCCCGAACCGGCGGATCTGCCGGTCCGGCTGGACGCAGTGCTCGCGGTCATATATTTGATCTTCAACGAAGGTTATTCTGCAACATTTGGCGATGCGTTGACGCGCGCCGATCTGTGCGTTGAAGCGATTCGTCTAGCGCGGTTGTTGGTTCAGCTACTTCCCGAACCCGAGGCAGCCGGGCTGCTCGCGTTGATGTTGTTGCACGAGTCGCGTCGAGCGGCGCGAACGGCGACGGATGGGACTCCGGTGCTGCTCGACCATCAGGATCGTACGTGTTGGGATCGTGCCATGATCAAGGAAGGGATCGCGCTCACCGAGCGCTCTCTCGCGTCACGTCGTTGCGGGCCATACACCATTCAGGCAGCGATCTCAGCAATTCACGCGGAAGCGGCCGACGCCGGCGCTACCGACTGGGCCCAGATCGTGGCACTCTACGATGTGCTGCTGCGAATGCAACCGTCGGCGGTTGTGCAGCTCAACCGTGCCGTCGCTGTCGCGATGAGTGAGGGCGAGGATCGCGGTCTCGCATTGATCGACGGGCTCATGGAAACCGGTGAGTTATCTGGCTATTACCTAGCCCACTCCACGCGGGCAGCACTGTTGCGACGCCTCGGCCGACGCGAGGAGGCGATGGCCGCTTATGTGCTTGCCCGGGACCTAACCGACGGACCGCAGAGACACTTTCTGGATAGGTGCGTCGCTGACGTGATGGGTGAGATCGACAGCCCCCGGTAGCTTGGCCGGCAACAAAAACGTCCGGGCCAGCGCGGCCCGGACGCTTTTGTTTGGGTGCAGGTTAGATGTAACTCAGCCACCAATCGCTTCGCCGCTGCTTCAACGCGGCATACCAGCGACACGCAGGGTAAAGAAGAATCACGACGACCCCCCAGACGAGATACACTACTGGTAGGTCAAATCCCCATCCTGGCGGAAATGTTATGGGAAACTGGCTGAGCTGAGGCGATTCGAACATCCAGTGCACCTGACCGTAACGCGCGTAGCAAAGCACCACCGCTATCAGGTGGGCCAGGGTTATATGCAATACGTAGTAGAACATCGGCACTTTGCCGATAATGAGCGCTGGATGCAAGGATCGTGGTGTCCAACCATCGACGGCGCGCAAAAACAGCATGGCGGGGCCGAGTGTCATTAATAGGAAGAGCAGCGACGGCGGATATTTGGTTGTGTTGATGAACGACAGCACGGTTGAGAGCGACGAGTGCTGTGTAGTCCAACGATTCGGATCACCGTAGACGTTTACCGCGCGTATCACGACAAATGCTGTCGTGACAGCAATACTCAGGCGCGGCAGAAAGGCGCGTCGCCTATCCGTGTCCCATCGGTATACCTGCCCGAGGCCGTAGCCTACCGCTGTGACTCCAATCCACGGGATCAGTGGATAGGCCTCAAATACCGTGAATCTCGGGCTCGCGAAGATTACTGCCGGCGCGTGCAGGATGGACCAGAGCGGCGCGAACACCCCAAAGGAAGAAGCAGCGACGGAATCCAACAGATTGTGAGTCGCGATCATCACGACGCCGAATGCTGTAACGATTCTGACGGGAAAATGTACCATTGCTGCTAGCGCGATCATCGACCAGCCAAGCGCCCATAAGACGAATAGCAATGTGAGGCGGTAGTCGAAGTTGAATTGCCATCCCAGGCAGCGCGTGACCACAATTTCGAGAAAGATCAGCCAGAGTCCGCGCGTCCACAGGAACCTGGACAACTGGGCCGTGGACTTTCGCCGCAGCGACAGGAATGCACCGGTGCCGGTTAGCAGAAAGAATACCGGCGCGCAGAAGTTCGTGATCCAACGCGTGAAGAACAGCGCAGTCGACGCGTGAGCCACGTCGGTCGGGCTCACGCCGGCTACGCCAAAGTAGTCGCGCACGTGATCGAGTGCCATGACGATCATTATGACGCCGCGGAGCACATCGACCGACTGAATCCGGGCGCGCCCGGGCTGTGCCTCCCCCTCAGACTCAATCATGGCTCGTCATTCCCTCTCCCCCAGTGTCGTCATTCCCGCGAAAGCGGGAATCCCCCGAGGAAACACCGGAGCTGCGCGGCGAGATTCCCGCTTTCGCGGTAATGACGGGGGCACGGCGGGAATGAGGGGGCATGACGAGGTGCGATGCTACACCTCGTATGGTTACTATCAAGGAGTCTCCTCCAGATCGGCATTTAACAGCGGATCAAAAATGAGTATCAGCCCCCTGGCCGGCAAGCCGGCCCCTCAGTCTATTCTGGTTAAAGTACCGCGGCTCATGACTGCGTACTACTCCCGGACCCCCGACCCAAAGGTGCCGTCGCAGCGAGTCGTGTTCGGCACATCTGGGCATCGAGGATCGGCGTTCGACTGTGCATTCAACGAGGACCACATACTCGCGATCACACAGGCGATCTGTTCTTATCGCAAGCAGCACGGAATAGACGGGCCGCTCTTTCTTGGCATAGACACGCACGCACTCTCCGAATCGGCCTTTGCCTCCGCGCTGGAAGTCCTGGCCGCGAACGGCGTGAATGTCATGATCGATGATCGCGATGGATACACACCAACACCGGTCGTCTCGCACGCGATTCTGACTTACAACCATGGCCGAACAACCGGACTCGCCGACGGAATAGTGGTGACACCGTCGCACAATCCACCAGATGATGGCGGGTTCAAGTACAACCCCACGAACGGCGGTCCCGCAGACACGCAGATAACTGGCTGGATCGAGAATCGCGCGAACCAATTGTTGAGTGATGGCCTCAAGGGCGTGCTTCGGATTCCGTTCGAACGTGCGACCCGTGCTGCGACGACTCACAAGCACGATTACATGGATTCATACATCGGTGACCTCGGTGCGGTCATCGATTTCGACGCGATTCGCAATGCGCACCTCACGCTCGGCGTTGATCCTCTAGGCGGCGCAGGTGTCTTCTACTGGTCGATGATCGCCGATCGATACAACGTTCCGATAACTGTCGTGAGCGAGATGGTCGATCCTACGTTCCGATTCATGACCGTCGATTGGGACGGCAAGATCCGCATGGATTGCTCGTCACCGTACGCAATGCAGCGCCTGATTGGTCTCAAGGATCAATTTGATGTTGCGTGGGCATGCGATACCGATCACGACAGACATGGAATAGTTACGAAGAGCGTCGGACTCCTGAACCCGAACCACTATCTGGCAGTCGCCATTTCGTATCTGTTCGACCATCGCCCTAGCTGGTCACCAAGCGCAGGTGTTGGCAAGACGGTGGTAAGCAGCAGCATGATCGATCGCGTAACGTCGCGGCTCAAACGTCCACTCGTGGAAACACCCGTCGGTTTCAAGTGGTTCGTGGACGGCTTGATGAGCGGCTCGATTGGATTCGCAGGTGAGGAGAGCGCCGGCGCCTCGTTCCTGCGCCGCGACGGCAAGATCTGGACGACCGATAAGGACGGGATCATCGCTGGCCTGCTGGCCGCTGAAATGACCGCCGTAACCGGGCGCGACCCGGGGCTGCTATATCAGGATCTTACCAGTGCATTCGGCGAGCCAGCGTACGAGCGAATAGATTCGCCGGCTACATCCGAGCAGAAGGCGATCCTTTCGAAGCTCACAGCCAAGGATGTATCGGCAACGGAGCTAGCTGGCGAAAAAATCACTGGCGCAATCACGACGGCGCCCGGCAGCACCAATTCGATCGGCGGCCTGAAGGTGAGCACGGAGAGCAGCTGGTTCGCGGTTCGTCCCTCGGGCACTGAGGATGTCTACAAGTTGTACGCGGAGAGTTTCAAAGGGGTCGAGCATCTGCATCAGGTTCAGGCGGAAGCCGAGTCGTTGATCAAGCGTGTATTCCAGGGCGCTGAGCGGAGCACGAACGCGTCGTCGCCTTCACCAGCCTGAGCGACGCCGTGTAGGCCGATCGATAAGAATACGCGATCAGCGATCGATGACACCGCGCACTACTGCGCCGAGTATGCCACCGCCGACGGCTGCTCGAGTCTGACCTTCGCTGGTCGCGACAGGCGGATGGT
Source organism: Gemmatimonadota bacterium (assembly GCA_041691775.1). Classification (GTDB taxonomy): domain Bacteria; phylum Gemmatimonadota; class Gemmatimonadetes; order Gemmatimonadales; family Gemmatimonadaceae; genus Fen-1247. Next base: position 32,092 of record JBEPUB010000016.1, on the reverse strand, counting down.
AGTACATGGACTGGATCCCAAGGCGCCCTGGTCCTGTGAATCGATTGAAGAAGATCTGACCGCCGCTCGCGAAGAGACCAGTTGCCAGGCCCTGCGTCTCCAGCTCCATACGCACCGACGGATCCTTATAGATCCAGCCACCGGGCTCGACGTCGATCTGCTCACCAGCTTGTAGCGTCACCTCAAAAACATTGCCGTATCCGTGCAGCCAGACTATTCCATCTCCGTTCGGCGTACGAAATGTGTCTATGAAGAGTCCGCTCTGACCGAACAGGATGTTGCCGATTCCGCTCACGCGTTGCGACGCGAAATCCACGGTGTCGGTCGCGGCGAGGAACTGGTGCTCACGCACATCGATGGATTGGCCACGCGTCAGGTGCAACGGAATGATCTGGCCCGCGCCGTCTCGACTGAACGCGATATGACCCGAACCCTTTGCTTCGGTCATGAAGATCGACATGCCCGATACGAGTCGCTTGAACGCTCCGGCGAGCGACTTCACTCCGATGGAAATCGCAGGGTGCTTCCAGAGCAAAACGTGGTGCTCGAAATACACGCTCGTGGATGCCATCTCGATGTGAAGAACGGGAACCAGCTCACCTTCGAGATGGTACGTGACTCCGCCGAAGGTTTCGTTGCGGACGGTCGTGGGGTGCAACTGCGGGATGGCCACGGGAAAGTGAGTTAATGGTGGTGCCTGAAAAGCTCGTGTCTCGGGAGGACGAGCGCAACACCCGTTCGTGGGCTTTGACGTTACATTAGTGCGCCGGTTCATTGCGGTCACCATACCCATCCCTAGATGACTCCATCTGAACAGCCGTCCCCTGTGCCGATCGATCGCGTCATCCATCTGGAAGATGCGCGCATGCGCCGTCGCGAGCGGGCTGAGCTCTTATCGGAAGGCATCTCCGCATTCACCCTGCTCAGCGCCGTGCAGACAGAGTATGTGAGCCACCGACTGGATGGGTTTGTGGTCCTGAATGCCGTCGCGGGTGCCGCGCTAGCGTTTGTCGTGATTCGTGGCGTGATCGAGACGCGACGTCACAAGGATGCGGGATCGACGGGAGTGAACAATGTTGGCGCGTTCGGCGCGCTCGCCATGATCGTCGAAGGCGTACACAAACTGCACACGGCGCAGTTTACGTTCGGGCACAAACACTTCGCGCTGGGCGTTTGCACGATATTCGTCGGATTAATCACCGGGGCACTGGCGCTATTGATGGAACGGCTGGAACACCGTCGAGCTCTCACCATCACGGGTGATCAAATCCGAATGCGTCTCAACAAGTTTCGTCGATTCAACGCATCATGGGCTGACATCGCGGAGTTGCAGGTGGATGCGAAGCAGGCGCGCCTGGTGAGCGCGAACGGGAAGGCATGTGTGGTTCCGCTCGCTCGGCTAGTGAACCGCGACGAGGTGAAGGACGCTTTGATGGCGGCGGCGCGGGAGCGAGGCGTGAAGGTCAGCGAAATGTTGACAGCGCCTGAGATGTAAGCGCCGAAGATGTAAGCGTTCATCATCAAGTTTAAACGCCTATCGAACGATTGTTCGAGTGACCGTCCCTAATCCTTTTGCGCCACGCTCCGCTTCACAATCGCTGGCCCCAGTCGCGCTGCATCGTGAAACAGCGCTGAGCCAGGCGAGGCCAACGCGTCTCTTACCGCGATGTATCCGGCCTGGATCAATTCCGGTGTCGCTGTGAACGTGAACGACGGCCACCTGTTCACCGATGGCCTGATGTGAAGCGTCGGTACACGCTCCCGTGCAGCGTGAATCAACGCGCGCTGTGGCTCGGCAAGTATCTGGACCACGCGTCCGTGAATCCCCACGAGTCCCTGACGTTCCCAGGCAATGTCGCCCGGGCTAATGATTTCGCTCACGTCGATCGCAATTATTCGCCGAGCGCCCCAACGGATGGCTTCTAGTAGGCCGACCATGGTCTTCAAGCCGCCATCGACGACAATGTCGCCATCCGATAACATTAGCGGCGGAAAAATTAGAGGGAGCGCGCCAGACGCATATATCGCATCGACAAGGCTCAGCGTCGTGTCTGCGCCAGATCCGAACCAACGCTCATCTCCGTTGCGCAACGATAGTGCGTTGACGCGCAACGGTCGCACGAGTGACGCGAAGTTTGCTGGCGCGATCATTCGCTGAATCAGATCGCGGTAGTGTTCGCCTTCGTAGATGGACGTCTGAGCAAAACCGCCGATCATGTAAGCCTTCAGATTGCGCTTGAGCACCGCCTGCTCCGTCACATCCAGTGCGTCGTCCTCGAGCTCCGCGACCGTTGCCCCAGCAGCCCAGCGCGCACCGACCAGGGCGCCGATGCTCGTCCCGACAATTGCGTCGATTCCGATCCTGGCTTCGACGAGAGCGCGGATGACACCAATGTGCGCCATTCCGCGCATTGCGCCGCCACCCAAGACCAGAACAGTGTGCGGCGCTGCTGTTTTGGATGGTGCCCGGGCGTTTGCAGGGCATGTGCCCGCGGCGGGAAAGCGTAACATTTGATGCGTCTATTTAAGTCTCGGCGGCACGAGGCGGAAGCCCCCACTGCTAGCGCCGCTGCAAAAGCTGGACGGGCACGTACCGACGGCGCACTACGGAAATGAACCGTTATACCATCCACTGGACTTCGATGTAACTTGTCCGAGATGACGCGCGGCTATCCGAATCATATACAGAAGGCCTTCGACGAGGTTCGCTTCGGCTCGTCGCGCACGCTCAACCTTCGGGAATCACTTCCAACCGCCGACGAGGCGCGCGCACGCGCCGATAGCTGGATTCGCGGGAAGCAGGTGGAGCGCGCGGGCGAGCTGCTGGTAATTACCGGTCGCGGCAAGGGTAGCGAGGACGGAGTGGCGGTGGTGCGCCAGACGATACTCGCACTCTTCCCATCATTGCGACGTCGCAACGTCATAACAAAATGGGAGGAGCACACGGCCGGCTCCTTCGTCGTAACCCTGGCTCCCGTGGCGGCAATGTTCGAGGCGCCCGGTCGCCGTCGCGAGCGCGCCGTACCGTTGCCGGTACCACAGTCCCTGTCGGCGCTCGATCCAGAAACGCTCAGTCTGCTCCGCGACCTTGCATCGGCATCGCTGGTGATGCTCGGCGTACACCAGCCCGAGCGGTTCGTGGAGTCGGAGATGACGACCAAATTTGCGAAACTCACCGCCGCCCTTTCCGGCGCCGAAGATCCAGAAACGGAGCTTCGCGCCGCCATTCGACACGCTCTCGAGGAATTGGAAGAATCCGAATGACAATATCCAAGATTACAACCGTTCTCGCGCTTGCACTCGGCGCTGGCTCCATCGCATCGGCGCAGGCTCCGCCGTCATCAACCGCGCCCATCGTCGGCTTTACGTCCGCAAGCGCGCAGTTGCAACATGGACTGGAAGCGAAGGCCGCGTCGCTCGCATCGGCCGTGAGCGCCGACGCGTTATCGCGTGAGTTTTCCCGAGAGCCGCACATGGCCGGCACCCCCGCGCAGGCCAGAACACGCGACATCTTTGCGCGAGAGCTGCAGAAGTACGGAATCACCCCAGAAATCCGTACGTACAGCATCTACATGCCGCATCCAACTAGCGTCCATCTGTACCGCGTTGCTCCCAATGCGACGGAGCTTTCGCTGCCAGAGGGATCGGTGGCCGAGGACACCACGTCGTCCAGCTATCCGCAGCTCCTCACATTCAATGGTTACGGAGCCGCCCGCGATGCTACTGGCGCCGTCGTCTACGTGAATTATGGACTGGTCGAGGATTACAAGACACTCGATTCGCTCGGCATTTCGGTAAAGGGAAAGATCGCGATCGCGCGCTATGGCCGCTCCTATCGTGGAATCAAGGCGCGCGAAGCGGAAAAGCATGGCGCGGTAGCACTGGTGATTTACAGCGATCCCGCGGACGACGGATTTGCGAACGGTGACATCTACCCCGAAGGACCAATGCGTCCATGGACGGGCGTGCAGCGCGGCAGCGTCTACAACGACGATGGCGATCCAACCACGCCGGGCTATGCCAGCGTGGCCGGCGCGAAGCGTATTCCACTGGACCAGACAAATCTGCCACGCATTCCCGTAATCCCCGCTTCGTACAAGAATGCGGCAGAGCTGCTTCGCGACGTACGCGGTGGGGGAGCGCTACCGCCCGGATGGCAGGGTGGGCTGCCTTTCCGGTATCACGTTGGACCGGGGCCAGTTCGCGCTCGTGTCGTCGTAACGACCGACGCCGCAACACATCCATACAAGGACATCTGGGATGTGCTCGGCACCATTCGCGGCTCCGAGTATCCAGATCAGCTCGTGATGATTGGCGGACATCGTGATGCATGGGGACCCGGAGCCGCCGACAACATAAGCGGAACCGTCAGTGTGCTCGAAGCCGCGCGCACCATCGGCGACCTCATGAAGCAGGGCTACCGCCCAAAGCGTACGATAGTCTTCGCGTCGTGGGACGCGGAAGAATGGGGCCTTATGGGTTCCACGGAATTCGTCGAGCAGGATGCGACGCGGCTCTCGAAGGAAGGTGCAGCCTACATCAATTTCGATGAAGTCGCGACGGGTCCTGCGCTCGGCGCAAGCGGCTCGCCATCGCTGCGCCCATTCTTTCGCGACGTCACAAAGGTCGTTGCAAGTCCAGAAGGAAATGGATCCGTGTACGACGCATGGCGGCGCACGGATCGCATAGTGTCGGACACCGCGCAGCCTGGGATTGGTGATCCGGGCGGCGGATCCGACTTCGCCGGCTTCTACAATCATCTCGGAATCCCGATAGCGGATTGGGGATTTGGTGGACCGATGGGTGTGTACCATTCGGCGTTCGATTCGTATCACTGGATGAGCAAGTTCGGCGATCCCGGCTTCAAGTATCACGCGACCATGGGCGTGCTCGGCGCTGTGGCCCTCATGCGCATGGCCGACGCCGAGATCATTCCATACGATTACGTGGAGTACGCGCGTGCGATGCGGGGACTCACCGCGACCGCCGCCAAGAACATCGCGGCTAAGAGCTGGGGCAACGTGTCGATGAGCGCGCTCGATTCATCGATCACTGTTATGGAAAGATCCGCCGCGCAATTCAATGCGACCCGCGATTCCGCGTTGGTGAGGGGAGTTTCGCCGGCATCGAGGAAGCAGGCAAACGAGCTGCTGATGCAGGTCGAGCGTGCCTTTGTTCGGCCGGAAGGACTGCCTGTCACCAAGCGCGAATGGTTCCATAACGTCATCTACGCGGCGGATAACGATAACGGCTATTCCAATATCGGATTGCCCAGCATCAACGAGGCAGTTAAGGTGGGGGACCAGGCGCTGTCTGTACGCGAGATAGCAGACCTTTCCCAGCGCTTTCTGAAGGCGGCAGGACTGCTCGACTCGGCGGCGCGAAGCTTGCGAGCACCATGAGGGTATGGATGACGTCGCATCGGTGCGCCGGACACCGCGGCTTTCGCTCAGTGAGCGGATCGCGGCCACGCAGTTTGGCGCAAGGGCGCACTGGCCTGGCGGCTTCGAGGTGTACCGAAGCGGGACGGCTGCGGACGGCGTCTTTATTGTGCTCCACGGCCATGTTGTGCTGCGGAGCCCAATGAAGGGCGGCCGCGGCTTCGTCAGCGGGATGGCAATGCCCGGAGAGACTTTTGGTGCGGAGGGACTCGCGCCGCGTGGGTGCTATGCCACGGATGCCAAAGCCGCCGATGGTGTCGAGACGCTGCATTTGGGGGCTGAGCAGTTTCGCGCGCTTCTACGGGAACAACCGGCTCACGCGATATCCCTGATCGGACAGATCATGGCAGAACGGAGCATGCTCCTGGAACGGCTGCAGGAGCTGGCGTCGCTGAACGTCGAGGATAGGCTCGTGTCAGTTCTGATGCGGCTGAGCGAGGACACCGGATTCATGGTGGACGACGCGACTCTCAAGCTGGGCCCGTCGCACCAGCGGTTGCTCTGTGAGATGGTCGGTGCCACCCGGGAATCAATAGCGCTCGCTTTGAGCCGCATGGTAAACGGCGGCGTTGCGGCGCGTGAGGGTTCCTGTTTTGTAATTGATATTCAGCAGTTGGCCTCCCGCTTTCACGCTCCGCGGTACGACGAGCAAACGGCGTTGCCCGTGTCCCGGGAATCGGCCCGCGCGTAGGGCGTGTCAACTCTCCGGACAGCAGTAATACCGGGCGCGGAGCCGCTGGATCTGCGCGCAGGCAACGCGCGCGCGATTCTGCTGCTGCACGGGTTCGGCGACACACCTCAAACGCTCGCGTATCTCGCTCGTCACCTGCACGAGCAGGGATTTGACGTTCGTGTACCGCTACTGCCAGGGCACGGTCGCAGCATTCAGGATATGGATGCGTCAGCCCACACCGAGTGGTTGGATAGCGCGAGGGCCGAGCTGTTCGCCATGCGCGCGCGGTACAAATGGGCTGCCGTGGGTGGTCTCTCCATGGGCGGAACGATCGCCGCGATACTGGCCGCCGAGGTGGGCGAGCTACCATCGCTGGTGCTCATTGCGCCGTATTTCACAATGCCGCGGCGACTGCGCTGGTTGTCGGTAACGTCACCGCTGTGGAGCGATATGGTGGGTCCCATTCACGCGGCGACAACACGATCGATCCATGATCCAATCGAGCGCCGAGCGAATTTGTCGTATGGAACGGTGACCGGCCGCTCGATGCGCGAGTTAGCGCGGGTGGTGGAGAAGGGGCGTGTCGCGTTGGGTCAAATAACGGCACCAACCCTTCTGATTCAGTCGGAAGATGACAACCGGAGTTCGCCGCATGCGGCCAGGCGTGCGTTCGCGCGACTGGGGACGGAGACGAAGAAGCTGGTGCTGACCCACGATGGTGGCCACGTGATAACCGTGGATTACGGTCGCGAGCACGTCTTCGAGGAGGTGCGCGCCTGGCTGGGGACTGGTCCCGGAACGTCGCCCCAGCCAGGGCGCCCGGATTAGCTGAGCGTGAGCTGAGCTAATCCGGCGTGCGGTCATCGTGGATACGACGACCGCGCATCTCTAGCGCTGAAAGCGCTAGAACTTATCCTGCACATCCTGCACAAAATCGCTCATCGCGCTCGCGGCGCCTTCCGCGAGATGCTTGCCCTGCTCAGCAATGCCGGCGGCCACGCGCTTCACGCGCGCGACAGGCGACTGCTTGCGAGTAGCCTTGCGAGTGGCCTTGCGCGGCGTTTTACGCGATGCCTTGCGAACAGCGCCCTTCCGAGCGCCAGCCTTTCGGGCCGACGACTTCTTCCGCGCAGGTCCGCGCTTGGCCGCTGTCTTGGCTGCTGTCTTGGCGGATGTGCGCTTACGAGTAGCCTTGCGAGCGACCTTGCGAGCCCCCGCCTTGCGAGCGCCCGTCTTGCGCGCGCTCTTGACTGCGCTCTTACGCGTGGCCTTCCGCGTGGTCTTACGGCTGGTCTTGCGTGCACCAGCCTTACGAGTCGATGTCTTGCGGGCGACTGTCTTGCGCGTGCTCTTTGACTTCGACCCGCGCTTTGCGCCCGCGCGAGAACCGGCGGTGCGGCTCGAGCTTTTACGGGACGATTTCCTAGTTGCCATGCTCTACTCCGGAACGATGTTAAACAAGCTACGTGATTCTAAGCAAGAATCGCGCACAAATGTACAACGCGCAAGAGCTTTTTGCGCAAATCGGACTATATCTTTCCGTGCGACTCATCCAGACTCACAACACTTAATCACGACGGAGTGCGCGGAATGCTGCAAACAACTCGCCGATTGACTCGCCGGACCCTGCTGGCTGCGCTCACAACTGTGGTCGCGATCGGTATTTCGGCGTGTAACAAGGGTGACAATTCGGGCGCCAGCAGCGGCACTCCAGTCCCGGGTAAGCTCACCGCGACAGCCGCGCCTGCGGACACGGATCACACGACGGCCGGAGCAGGTCTGCCAGCGGGCTATAGCGCGGTATTCGATCATTCCAATGGAAAACCCGCTGACGTGTCGTACTCAGAAAAAGAGCCCGGTCGCTGGGAATTGAAGACCGGAGCGGCACACATCCTGTTCTCGAAGAGCGACACAGCCGTCAACAAATACAGCGTATCCGCCACATTCGAACAGCTTCAGGCCCCGTCACACCCGGAGGCGTTCGGTGTATTCATCGGCGGCTCCAACCTGAATGCGCCGAATGTCAAATACACCTATTTCATTGTCCGCGGCGATGGCATGTACATGGTGAAAGTCCGCGACGGAGCCAAGACGCGCACCATCACCGACTGGACCGCGCATCCTTCGATCCCCAAACAGGATGCGGCCGGCAAGGGGCTCTACGGAATCAAGATCGATGTGAGCGGCAAGACCGCCAACGTGAGCGTGAACGGAGCGCCGATCACCACAATCTCCGGGAAGGACGCCCCGCTCAACGGAATCACCGGTGTACGAATCAACCACAACCTGCATCTCATCGTGACCCCCGCGTCGGTAATCCGGTAAACCGCGCCCCGCCGTCATCCCCGCGAGTCAACACCGCACCCCCGTCCTCCCCGCGGCCCCACCGTCATTCCCGCTTTCGCGGGAATGACGCCAGGCAACACCGCACTCGTTCTTCCGACTCACAAACGCAGCGTCGCTCCTCGATCTGGAATCCCCAACAGCGCAGGATCCAGGCTCGCCCGCGACCATGCTGCGCGCGCGAGTTTGGGTGGCTCATCCATCGGCTCGTCGGTGAGCCTGAACGTCCCCCAGTGCATCGCGACGAAATTGCACCGACGACCAGCGTTCGCCGCCACAATGTCACAGTACGCTGAAACAGCTTCTTCCGGTGCCATGTGCACCGGCCCCATGAACCAGCGCGGATCGTAGGCACCAATCGGAAGAAATGCCGCGTCGAACGGGCCGAGCCGCTCGGTGATCACCCCGAATTCCGGATGCCGTCCAGTGTCGCCCGCGAAGAAAACCGCGCGCTCGCCAGCGCGGATCACCCAGCCGCACCACAAGGTGGAATCACGATTGTCGGGCCTCCGTCCCGAGAAATGCTGCGCAGGCGTGCACGTAATATCGAGCTGATGCGCCGCCCGCACGCTCTGCCACCAATCCAGCTCTGCGACTAGCGCCACGCCGCGTCCGCGCAGCCACGATCCCACCTCGAGCGGCGCGATCCATTCGGCTCCTGGATGTGTCGCGGCAAGCCGCTGGACCGTCGCGAGATCCAGATGGTCATAGTGATCGTGCGATACCAGAACCAGGTCAATGGGGGGAAGCGCGTCGAAGCTGACCCCAGGCGCGACAATTCTTTTTGGACCGGCAAAATTCACTGGAGATGCTCGCTCACTCCAGATCGGATCCAGCAGTATGTTCGCCGATCCAATCTGAAGTAGAAAGCTGGAGTGACCGATCCACGTGATCACGACCTCTCCCGCAGCCGCGCGCGGTTCGGGGAACGCAGACATGGCCGCGGGAAATGCTGATAGCGGAGCTGTGTGGCGACGTACGCCGCGCCGCTCCCACACCCACTTCAGGAAGTCACGAAATCCGTGCGGGCTCGCTCCTGGCCACGGATTCCGAAACCTCCCGCTCGGGTCGCGGTGTGGCGACGTCAGCGACAGAATCGATCGATCGTTTGGCGGCTGCATGCATCAACATTAAACGCCGCCACATGACGAGCCGCTTCCTGTCGGGGCTCATTGCCTGCACTCCAGGCAGGTAGTGGCCTCCGGTACCACGAGCAGACGCCCGTACGCGATGCCTGCGCCGCAGTGGCCGCACATGCCATAACGCCCATCCTCAATCCGTCGCAGCGCTTCGTTGAGCTCCAACTGTCGTGCATGAACGCGTCCGGTCAGTGTCACAGTGAGGCCACCGTCGGTATCGAAACCCGGCGCGAGCCGCAGCGACGTTCCGTCCTTGGTAATGAGTGACTCATCCAGGATCTCATTTGCGAGTGACCTCTCGGTTCGTGCCAACTCATCGCGAATGTCCGCTTCCAGCTCATGCAACTGCCCACTCGATATAGCTCCAGTCGATCTCATTTCAAATCCTCCTTGGTAATCCTCGTCATCCCGCGAAGCCCACCACCGTCATTCCCGCGAAAGCGGGAATCCCTGTCGGAGTCGGATCATACCCGTCGAGATCCCCGCTTTCGCGGGGATGACGGCGCCTACCCTTCCGCATTCGTCCAGAACGCCATTCTCTCCGCACTCGGCAACCCCCGTCGCGCAATTGCTCCAGCGCGCACCGCCGCTTGATAACGCGCGAACGAAACACGGTCACGCCGCCAGAAATTCGCTGGCAAATCGATCAACGCTCGCAGCAAATCGCCGCGAAAGTATCCCGCGCTGGCGAGCGGATCGCACTCGAGAACATCGAGGACGACTGGTACTACGTCGCCGGGATCCGTACCACTTTGCAGTGCCCTCAACAGGTCTGATTCACTTCCAATGCACAGCTTCATCTCTTCGACTCTTGCAGTTTTCTGTTCGGTGAATCCTGTCCCGTTCGGTTGCGTCTGTCTCGGCATCATCGAAGTGTGAAATGCGTTCGGAGTTAGCGGTCAGCGGTGGGGTGCAGCATGGAATTGAGAGTCGCTCGGTCGGTGTTTTCATTTGTTGCGTACCATCTGAGCAATTCCCCGAAATCGGGAAAGTGCATGGTGGATACGAAAAACCCCGCCTGGCAGGAAAGCGCAGGCGGGGTGTCGAGTTGGCGAGAAGAAACTCGCCGCTGACTGTGAGCCGGATCAGTCGCTGTCGCTGATCTCCTGGCTTCCCGTCCTGCTGTTGCTGGATGTTTGTTGCGATCGCGTTGCCGAGACGCGGTTGCAGCGTGTACTCTGACGCATCATCCATCTCAAATCGACCCGTTTGGGCGTGCGAACGCCGACCGGACGGCAGGCCATGGCTCGGCCGTTGCCGCAAGTCGGATCGATATTCGCGCGTTGGATTGAGGTTGACATCGGATGGTCTCCGGTAAGCAAAAAGCCGCGTGTTCCGGTACTTCTACACCAATGATCGGCGGAAAGTTGCACGATCGGACTGCGGTTTGTATGAATGGCCATGGCTCGTGTCCGACTATGAGGGAGCTCCCCGCGCAAGCGGAATCAGCTAGCCTGCGGCCATCCGTCCTCTCGCGGGTGATCATGATTCCGATCGCGATTACGCGCCTGTACAACGTTCCCAACAAATATCATGGCAAGGCCGATTCCGATCAGCCACGAGCCGGACTTAACCTCAGTACCCATGCCGATTGTTGTAACTATGAGACCGGCGCCCGAGATCATATCTCCAACGTAAGGTAGCAGTGCCCAATGCACCAAGATCTGACGACCGCTCCACCCGATCAGTCCAGCGCCGATCGTGATGACAGCAATAGCACCGTAAAAGCGGACTTGAGCATCGTACTGTCGGTGCGTCTGAGAGAACAGAATCACCATTGCTAATACAGCGAGTAAAACAACTCGCACCGAGGCTGTCGATTTCCGCATATAATATCTCCGATGAAATAGCCTTCGCCGCAGAATGCGAGCGAGGCATGTATGCAGTGCTTCGGCTCATCTTGCGTTCGATATATCTCTAATCAATTCGGGTGTAAAGGTGCGTTAGCGGCGAGCTGCTAACGGACTGCGGTTTGTATGAATGGCGGTGTTATGAATGGCCACGCCTCGTGTCCCACCCGCGCGGTGGTGCTGCCTTGTGGTACTGTAGCCTGGTGACTAAGGGCAAGTCAACCCGGCGCACGACTTCGTGCATGTGTTCGGCGACACTTGCGCGCGGGTCAACATTGCCGATTATACGCGATTGAGTAATGTCGGAAACTTTGCCAAGGTCTGACGTATGCTGACAGATTCGATTTAACAGGACTCTCGTCGATTTCATGCTAGATCAGAAAGGAATGACGCGTGCGAGCCTGGTGGATGAGATGGGTGGGCGTAGCCGGGTGAGCCAGTTTTTTCGAGGAGATCGGAAGCTTTCGCTGAAACAGATAGTCAGGCTACACGAGTTGCTGAATATTCCGGTTGAGCTGTTGGCGGAGAAGCCCCGTAGTGTGGTGACGAGGCGAACGTCGGGTTGATTGTGAAGCGCCCCCGCCCTCACCGGCCGTCACTCCCAAACGACCACCGAACCCAAAACCGCGCTCCACCACACCCGCCCATATTGACGATGCTCCACCCGCCTCCATATTCGGCGGATGCCATCCCCCCTGCCTTCGTCACCCGCCCTGGACTCGTTCCGTCACGCGATGGCAGAACGCTATTCCTTGGAGCGCGAGCTCGGACGCGGTGGTATGGGTGTCGTTTACCTCGCTCGCGAGCTCAAGCTGGACCGCCCGGTGGCGCTCAAGGTTTTGCTGCCGGAGTTCGCGACGCAAGTGGCGCTGCGAGACCGCTTCCTGCGCGAGACGCGTACCGCCGCGAGCTTTTCGCATCCGAATATCGTACCGGTGTACGCAGTCGAGGAGGCGGATGAGTATCTGGCCTACGCCATGGGAATGGTGGAGGGCGAGACGCTCAAGCAGCGCGTGGACCGGACCGGTCCTCTCCCCGTTAGGGAGCTCGTGCGGCTGATACAGGACGTGGCCTACGCGCTGGCGTATGCGCACGGCCGCGGCGTTGTGCATCGTGACATCAAACCCGAGAATGTCATGTTGGAGCGCGCGACCGGGCGCGCGCTGGTGCTCGACTTCGGCATTTCGCGCTCCATGACGCAGACCGTGACCGCCCCGAACCTCACGCGCGTTGGCGAAGTGGTGGGCACACTCGAGTACATGAGTCCCGAACAAATATCGGGCGATGTTGTGGACGGACGCAGCGATCTGTACGCACTCGGTCTTACCGCGTACTTCGCCGCAACGGGACAGGCAGCGGTCACCGGTGAGACTACGCAACAGATCATGGTTCGGCAGCTCACCGAACCTATCGTGCCTGTCAACCAGTCGCGTCCCGATCTCCCGGCGGCGCTCGGCGCGGTCATCGACCGATGCGTACAGAAGAATCCGGCCGACCGATTCCCTACGGCCGAAGCGCTTGTAGAGGAGATCGACGCCGCACAGCTCGCCGAGCCCGACATTCCTGTCCCGATTCGCCTGTTCGCGGGCGAGCTGTCCGCGCTCTCGTTCGCCGTACTCGGTGTCGCCGCAGTCATTGCGCTGTTTGTGCGGACTCAGGTGAGCTCGAACGAGTCTTTCCTTGATCTTTCTTTGCCTGTCGTCGCACTTCTGGCACTCATGGTGACGCGGGTGCTGACAACGATCGGTGAAAGTCGCCGCCTCGCGCAATCGGGGTTCTCCGCCGATGAAGTCTCAGACGGATTGTCGCGCGTAATGTCAGAGCGGGCAGAGCATCGTTACGCCCTTCACGATCGGGCGGAGACCAGGCGCCGCCGGCGTCTGTCGCTGGTGTGGGGTGCGGCAATGTTCGTCGCAGCGCTTGTAATGGTGCGCCTCACGTTCGCATTGCGGGTGAGGATTAGTCCCACTCAGTACCGCGTAGGCGCGCTGGGCACGGTACTCATCTACACGGGCGTCATCATGCTGGGCACGAGTGTCGTTCTCCTGCTCAAGAGCCCGTTCCGCATGCCGCTCGGCGAACGCTTGTACCGGCTAATCTGGCTCGGCCCGTTCGGCCGCGGCTTCGTGCGACTGTCGGCAAGCGGGCTACACCCGGATGGCATGCCGACCCCAAACGCGCACACTCCAGTCGTCCGCATCGCTAAGGGTCCGCGGACATCGTCTCACAAGAATGTCGTGCGCAACGTGCCCACGGATTCGCTAGCGGCGCTCGAGGCCCGCGTGGACGCGCTAGAACGCCAGGCCGAGCGCCGCGGCGCCTGATCGCGCGGGAATGTCCATGCCGAACGTCACGGGCCGCGCGATTACCTAATTGCGCACGCTTTGCACCGCGTCTGCCACCCTCTCCCCCAGCAACCGCGACGTCGTCCACTTCCCCCCGAATACACTCACCACTCTCCCTTCCACCTCGATCGTCTCCCGGCGTCGCTCCGAGTGCGCGGATTTGCCCGCATCCACCAGCGGCCGTACTCCTGCGAAGGCCGCCTCGATATCCGCCTCGCGAATCTCATCCGCGAAGAACGTATTGTATGCATCCACCAAATACTCCCGCTCGGCAACGCTACACACAATTGGCTCGTCGAGCGCCTGACGCACTTCCGTTGTTCCCACGAGTGTACGTCCGTGATACGGCAACACAAACACGAGTCGGCCATCCGACGGCAGGTTCAGCGCAAAGCCAGTTTCTGTGTGCCTGTTCACGACGAGATGGGATCCGCGCACGAGATCGAGTCGCGTGCGTGACGGAATTCCGCTCGCGTCCAGCAACGCGCGCGCCCATGGGCCGGCGACGTTCACCGTCACGTCGAATCGCAACGTGTCACGTGTAGTACGCAGCTCTCCATCGCACGTTATGTGTGTGACGTCCGTGTTTTCATGGATTACGACGCCGTCGTCGCGCACACGATCCGCCGCCCAATGGCCCAGCGCTACGTCGTCCATTTGTGCATCGTAGTACGAGAACATTCCGCGCAGACCCTCCCGCTTCAGTTCGCTTGCGCGCGCGGGGAGATTTCCAGCGCTCCACCATTGATGGCCGCCGAGTGTCGCGCGGCCCGCGAGTAGATCGTATGCGGTAAGCCCCAACGCGAGCGTCAGCCGTCCATGTGGTGCGTGGTCGTACAACGGAAGGCACAGCTCGACCCGCCGCGTGAGATGGGGGGCGTGCTGCATCCACCAGCGCCGCTCGTGCAATCCCTCGTACACCTGCCGTATGTCGCCCTGCTCGAGGTATCGCAAGCCACCGTGCAGCAGCTTGCTCGAGGCGCCGCTGGTCGCGCCCATCAACGCACCGCGTTCAAAAAGTGTGACTTCGTAGCCGCGCGCGCGGAGCGCCCATGCGCTCATCACTCCGTTGATTCCACCACCGACGACAGCAACTCGCATCGGGATTTGCCTTATAAAAGACGCGATGAGCGCGTAGCCTTTTCACCACCCTGTGTCTCGATGCCGCGACGTTGGCCGATGCTACCCAAACATCCCCACGTTCTCCTCGACATGACTCACACTTCGCATCCCAACCACCACACTCGCCACTTTCGGTAACATCCTCACAAACGACAGTGCGCATTCCGCATCCGTCGTCGCTTCGGGAAACGCTTCCCGCGCGGCCGCCGGCAGATCCTTTGCGAGCCGTCCCTGCATGAGTGGCGCAACGGTAATCATCGCGATTCCCAATTCATCTGCGGCCTCGAGCGACGTACGCTCCTGACCTTTCACGATCTGTGTCGGTGCGCGCACGCCTTCCATCATTCCGAGATTTACCGGCATCTGCACGGCCACAAGATGATGGTCTTCTCCGGCAAGGTCGTGAGCAATGGATACTAGTGATTCGATTGAAACGTGGTTCGGCGCCGTAGCTGGAACGCGGAGCCCGTTCCACGTCGCGCAGCCGTACGATCTGATCAACCCGTCACGCACGCAGCCTTCGAGCGCGGTGAAAGCGTCGTGCATGCGATTATCGAATTCTTCGCGCGACACTGCATCTAGTTGCTGCTCCGGGTTGTGGATGTAGTAGATGTCGATCGCCTGGACGCCGAGGTTTGCGATGCTTCGTTCTACTTGATTGCGCAGAAAGCCAGGCGCGATGCAGTGGCCGCCTGCCACCAGCTCGCCCGACTGAATTATCCCGGTATCGAGATATTCACGCTGGATGTAGGTGCGGTACTCATCCTTGGTTGCTGGCGGTGGTGCCTCAAGGGGGAGGTAGCCTCCCTTCGTGGTAACGAAGACGGTCGTTTGTGGTGATTCCACGGCCCGCAGCGTTCGTCCAATCACGCGTTCGGACCGCTGACAGCGATAGTTGATGGCGGTGTCCACGTGATTCACGCCCAGCTCCAGTGCTCGCCTTAGCGCGCCACTATAGGCCGCATCCTCGTCATCGGAGGGAGCGCCGAGCGCCGAGCCGATCCCGAGGTGAGAAAGTGGTGGCGGTTGAACATGCGATTCGGAGTGCGCAACGGTCGTCATGCGGCGGGATGATGCCGGCCGCATGACCTCATCGCAAGTGGGAGTGCCCAATTCGTCCGAGGCCACGCAGCTAGAGGAACAAGCGTTCGGTAGGGGTTTTCCCTATACTCGTTCGCCCGTCACTTTATAGATTACAGGGCTGATCCCGAATTACGGAGATGTATCCGAGCATGCCCCATTTTGCAGTCCTGGCCACCGCGTGGTGGAAGCCAATTTTATTCATTGTCATCGCTGGTCACCTGACCAACGTGTGCGTTACGATTTTCCTGCACCGTGCCCAGACCCATCGTGGTGTCAGGCTGCATTACCTGGCTGAGCTTCCAATGCGTATCTGGCTGTGGCTCTCCACGGCAATCGTTACCAAGGAATGGGTGGCCTGCCATCGCAAGCACCATGCATTCGCCGACCGTGAGGGCGATCCGCATTCGCCCTTGATGGAAGGTCTCCGTAACATCGTGCTCAAGGGCGCGTTCTATTATCGCAAGGCGGTCCGCCAGCCGGGCATGCTCGAGAAGTACGGCAAGGGAACGCCCACCGACTGGCTCGAGCGCCATGTATTCTCGCGTCTTAACTGGGTCGGCATTCTCCTCATGCTCGTGATCGATGTCTGGCTCTTTGGCTTCTTTATCGGCCCACTCGTTTGGGGCATCCAGATGATCTGGATTCCGTTTTGGGCGGCGGGCATCATTAACGGCGTCGGGCACGCCGTTGGCTATCGCAACTTCGACGTTAAGGACGAGAGCCGGAACATCTCTCCAATCGGCATCTGGCTCGGCGGCGAGGAGCTTCACAACAACCACCACGCCGACCCGCACAGTGCGGTCTTCTCGGCGCGCTGGTTCGAGCTCGACATCGGAGCTGTCTATCTCCGCATTCTATCTGTCTTCCGCCTCGCCGAAATCAAGTACGCGCGCGGGATGCGTGACGACTCGCCGGAGCTGCGCGACGCCGCGTAGGGCGTCGCGCATTCAGGAGCAGAGATGCCTGCTACAGTAGCGTGCACGCGTTGTGGCCAGACGCGTGACGGATTCGAGCGCGCCCCCTTTCCCGGGCCCATCGGCGCCCGCGCGCTCGATGAGATCTGCCAGCAGTGCTGGGCCGACTGGCTCAAGCAGCAGACCATGCTGATCAATCACTACGGGTTGAACGTGATGGATCCGCAGGCTCGGCAGTTCATCACGCGCAACATGGACGCGTTCCTATTCAAGCGTGGTGATGGGAGCGAGATTGATACGAGCAAGCAGGGCTCGATAAGCCACTAGGCCCGTCATTCCCGCGACCCCCGTCATTCCCGCGAAAGCGGGAATCCCGCCAAGGGTGGCAAGAACTCGCGATCGAACTCATGCTGATCGCCGTTTTCCCGGGTGTCGCAACACAGCGACTTTGATTGGAGAAAGTTCATGATGTTGAACGCATCGATTAGATCAGGACTTTACGTCGCGCTTTGCTCCATCGGAGTCGTTGCCGCATCCGGCTGCTCTGCGAGCAAAGCCGACGTACCGCCTTCCACGCAGACCGCTTCGACCCAAGGGATCGCGGCGCACGCAGCGGCGACGCTCGCGCCCGGCACGGTGGGCACACCGGTTCGTGTCTTCAAGGACGCGAGCTGCGGCTGCTGCAAGAGCTGGGTCCAGCACATGCGCGACAACGGGTTCCAGGTCACGGCAATCGACGAGCCGGCCAGAGTCCTGGATTCGATCAAGACCGCGCATGGAATTACCGGCGCGACCGCGTCGTGCCACACTGCCGAAGTCGGCAACTACGTGATCGAAGGGCACGTGCCGGCAGATCTGGTCCAGAAGCTTGTGAGCGAGCATCCCAGCGACATTGCCGGGCTTTCGGTGCCGGGAATGGTCACCGGATCCCCCGGCATGGAAGGGGGAGCGCCGGAGCATTACACTGTTGTCGCCATGATGCGCGACGGCACAACTCGGCCCTACGCGCAACGCTGAGGCCCGTCATCCCCGCGAAAGCGGGAAGCTGGCCCAACGGTGAGATGACACCACGCGACTGACACGCTGCCCCCCGTCATTCCCGCGAAAGCGGGAATCCCGCCGAATGGGGCCCATCCTTGGGGGATCCCCGCGTACGCGGGGATGACGCGGGACCATCCTATGGGAATGATGTCGGCCGTCGGCCACGAACCCGCGTTCCCCCGCGTATACCATGCGTTCCCTAAAAGTCCCGCGGTGCTCGCGAAGCGACGCCAGAAGTGGTATTTCAGATATGCCCTCCCCATTCCAGGAGCTTGGATGACCGTTCGATCAGTCGCCTCGCTCGCGCTTCTCGCGAGTGCGGTTGCATCACCCTTGAGCGCGCAGCAGTCTGTGCAGCAGCCTGCTCCGCTCTCGACTCCATCCGGCACGCCGCGCGCAGTGCGGCGAGATATCCCGCTGACGCACATGATTCGTCGTGCATGGGAAGCGGGAACGCGAGACTCGACGGGGCGACCGGGCCGCAATTACTGGCAATTGTGGAACGACTATACCATCAACGCGCGCTTCGATGCCGCGACATCTACGGTGACGGGAAGTGAGCGAGTGGTCGTTCACAACAACAGCGATTCCGCGATGCGTACGATCGTGCTGCGCCTGGACCAGAACATCTACCGCGCAAATGTCCCGCGTGCGGAGACTGTTCCAGAAATCACTGATGGAATGGTCGTTACGCGACTTTCCGTGGATGGCGCAGACGTTGACCTGAGCGATCGCAGCAACGCGGCGGGGCGCAGTCCGCGCGGTACGCCGCAACCACCGCTCACACATCCCGAAGCCGTGGGGATCACGCAGACCGTGGCGACCATCAGACTCCCCACGCCGATCGCCGCGAAGACGACCACCACCATCGAGGCAGAATGGCACTTCCGCGTGCCTCTCGTGGTTGGCGTGCGCGGGCTGCGCATGGGACGCTGGGCCGATTCCTTGTATCAGGTTGGGCAGTGGTATCCGCGCGTCGCGATGTTCGACGATCTGCGCGGTTGGGACACGGATCCGTATCTCGGACCGTCGGAGTTCTACAATAACTACGGCCACTACGATGTGAAGATCGACATGCCGGCCGGCTGGCTCGTCGGATCAACCGGCGTGCTGCAGAATCCGGAGCAGGTACTGACCGCAACCGCACGTGAGCGACTGTCGCACGTTCTGCAGACGGACTCGACAATCAACATCGTGAGCGCGGATGAGCGAGGCCCTGGCAAGTCCACGGCTGCAGGCGAGCGGCTCACATGGCACTTCGTTGCTGATTCCGTTGGAGATGTGGCGTGGGGAACCTCGGACCGCTTTGTGTGGGATGCAACACGTGCGACGATCCCCGGCAAAGGCGCGATTCCAATAAACATCTTCTACGAACCGGGCCACGCGAAGCAGTACGCAACCGCAGGCCCGTTGACGCGTCACGCGCTGGAATTTTATTCCAAGCTGTGGATGCCGTACACGTATCCGTTGCTCACGCTGGTGGACGGACCCGAGGGCGGCATGGAGTATCCGATGTTCATAATGTCGAGCTCAGGGGCGGCGGACCACGAGACAGGGCACCAGTGGTGGCCGATGATGGTCGGCACGAACGAAACGTGGTACGGATTCATGGACGAAGGATTCAACCGGTACATGAACCGTCTCTCCCGTTTTGATCGGCTTGGACAGACGCCGAACGTGGATTCGCTCGGCCAGTCTTACGGTCGCATCAGCGGTGACGAGCGTGAAGCGCCACTAATGTGGGACGCGAACTACGGCGGTCCGATGTACTCCTTCCAGGCCTACGGCAAGGCTCCGCTAATGCTATCCATGCTAGGCGGTATTGTCGGTGACTCTGCGGTCTGGCACGCGATGAGTGACTACGCCAAAGCGTGGCGCTTCAAGCACCCGACACCGTGGGACTACGCGTTGTTCATGGACGGCGCGCTGCACAAGGATCTTGGTTGGTTCTGGTATTACTGGTTGTTCACCGACGAAGCAGTTGACGGGTCGATCGCAAACGTGAAGACCGCCGGACAGCTCACTACGGTAACGGTGAAGCAGGCCGGTGGAATGCCTTCACCTGTAGTACTCGAAGTCAAATTTGCGGCGACCGGTCCGGCGATACGCGCGATGAAGAATGCGCGCATGACGGACGCGAACACGGCGATAGTTACCTGGCCGGTTGACGTATGGTTCAATGGAAGCAGAACGTTCGATGCCGTGCTCGACTTTGGCGGTCGCACGATAACCTCAATAACGCTCGATCCCGGCCGCAGGTTCCCGGACCGTGACCCGAGCGACAACGTTTGGCCACGAGTTGTAGCAGCGGCGCCGAACGGAGTTACACGATAGAAGTAGCAGGACGACGGGCCGTTATCACCAGATAGCGGCTCGTCTGTTATTATTTCCAGCGCAGGTACACCGCAATTTCAGGAAGGGCGTCTTCGTGAGTAACTCAACTTGTCGTAGTGCTCTCGCTGGCATCGTCGCCGCGAGCGTCGTCTCTCTGGCATCGGCAGCCGTACAGGCCGGTGCGCAATCCACGAATCTCTATTCGTCCATGCACTGGCGCGAGATCGGGCCAACGCGGGCGGGTCGCGCGCGCGCGGTTTCGGGTGTGCCGAGCGAGCCGAACGTCGCATACGTGGGCTACGACAATGGTGGGGTCTGGCGCTCCACAGATTACGGCTCCAACTGGCTGCCCTTGTTCGATTCGCAACCGACGGGATCGATTGGCGCCATAGCGGTTGCTCCGTCGGAGCCCAATACGATCTATGTAGGGACCGGCGCTGGAATCATTCGGCCCGATCTGTCCGTTGGCGACGGAGTTTACAAATCAACCGACGCCGGCAGGACCTGGACACACCTCGGTTTGCACGACACGCAGATGATCGCGATGATCGACGTCGATCCCCGGAACCCCAACCGGTTATTCGTCGCGGCGCTCGGCCACCCGTACGGGCCGAACGCCGAGCGAGGGATTTTTCGCTCGCTGGATGGTGGCAGAACATTTCAGAAGGTGTTGTACAAGGACGAGTACACCAGCGGCAACGACGTTCGCATCGATCCGAACGATCCCAACACGGTTTACGCCACGCTGTGGCAGCAACAGGAAGGCTTCACTGAAGGCAAGGCTTTTGGCGGCTCCGGCAATGGCATCTTCAAATCCACCGACGGTGGCACCACATGGAAGCAGTTGACCAACGGCCTGCCAACTGTGATTCAGGCGAATCTTGCGCTCTCGCCGAGCAATTCGAAGGTGTTGTATGCAATGGTGGCAGGAGCAGCGGCCGCGGGCAGCCCAGCACGTACGACTGGAACCGTTGCATTCTACAAATCGACAGACGCCGGCGAGCACTGGCATCTCGCGATTGATGATCCGAGCGTTCCGGCAGCGTCGCGTCCCAAGGCTGGCGACGAGCGGCCGTTGGTTCGCATCGGCGGTGGCGATCTTCCGACTATCGCCGTCGATCCCAAGAATGAAAACGTAGTGTACAGTTCTTCAACTGTGTTCTGGCGCACCGAGGACGGCGGCGTAACATGGTCGGCTGTACGTGGTGCGCCCGGCGGCGATGATTATCAGAAGACCTGGATCAATCCCACCAATCCGAATGTTCTGCTCGTTGTCTCGGATCAGGGCGCTGTGGTGTCAGCGAATCGCGGCTTGTCGTGGAGCAGTTGGTACACGCAGCCAACAGCCGCGATGTATCACGTATCTACTGATGACGCATTCCCGTATCGCGTTTGCGGTGGCCAGCAGGATTCCGGTTCCGCGTGTGTTGACAGTCGGTCCCCGGATGGTGAGATAACGTTTCACGATTGGCATCCCGTCAACATTCAGGAATACGGCATAGCGGCGTCGGATCCCAAGAATCCAGATCTGGTATTCGGAAGCGAGCGAACCGGCGTCTCACTGTATAACAGGACCACTGGCCAGACAACGCAGGTCGGACCGGACATGAGTGGACGCGATGAAACCGGCGACGGCTTCAATCGCAACGTTCGGACGATGCCGATAAACTGGTCGCCGATCGATCCGAATCTTCTGTTCTATGTGTCGAACGTGGTTTGGAAGAGCACCGATCAGGCGCACAGCTGGACGCGCATCAGTCCCGATCTCGCGCGCAAGACGTGGGCTGTCCCGACCAACGCTGGGAAGTACGCGAGCACCGTTCAGGTTGGCGCGCAGGGAACGATCACCGCGTTGTCGCCATCATCGCGCGACGTGAACGTGATCTGGGCTGGAACCGACGACGGGAATATTCAGGTGACGACTGATGGCGGCGCCAGGTGGACCAACGTGACGCCGTCGCAGATAAAGCCATGGACACGCATCTTCAACATCGATGCTGGCCATTTCGACACACAGACCGCGTACGCGGCTGCCAACACTTTCCGTCTGGACGATCTCAGCCCGCACCTCTGGCGCACGCACGATGGCGGCAAGACGTGGACCGAGATTGACAACGGAATCGCCGCTGGCGCTGTAACCAACTCGATTCGCGAAGATCCCAGGAAGAAGGGATTGCTCTATGCATCGACGGACACGCAGGTGTGGGTTTCGTTCGATGATGGCGACCACTGGCAGTCGCTCAGGCTCGATATGCCCGCGGTGTCAGTGCGCGACTTGCAGGTCAAGGATGACAGCATTTGCATGTGTTCCGATCTCATCGCTGCGACGCACGGCCGCGGCTTCTACATCCTTGACGATGTGACACCGTTGCGGCAGGCGGCGGAAGCAAGCGCCGCGAGCCCGGCGTACCTGTACAAGCCGGCGCCGGCGACGCGCATTCGCTTCGCCACCAATGATCCAACGCCGTGGCCGCCGGAAGTTCCGGCTGGTGAAAATCCACCGCCTGGCGCGATCATCGACTACTATCTCGCGGGCAACACCTCGGGCCCGGTCAACCTCAACATTCTCGATGCGGCTGGAAAGATCGTGCGCTCGTACTCGAGCACCGATCCGGTCCCGAATCCCGATCCCGCCTTGGATCCGGTCGCGTACAACAAACTCTGTCAGCAGAATCCCGGCTCGGCGAATTGCGATCTTCCGCTGTACTGGCCGGCGCCTCCGACGGTCGTCTCCACCCGGGAAGGGATGCACCGCGTAAGCTGGGATCTGCATTTCAATCCAATCACCAGCGGAGCTGGCGGCGGTGAGGGCGCCGAGGGTGCGGTGCCGCACCGCACGTACGACGGAGTCAATTCACCGTGGGCGCCAGCCGGAGAATACACCGTGCGCCTCACGGTCGCCGGCAAGAGTTACACACAGCCGCTAATGCTACGTCTCGACCCGCGCGTCAAGACGCCGCCAGCGGCGCTAGCACAACTCGCAACCTTGTCTCGCGAGATGTATGATGGCGCCGAGTCAGCTCACATTGAATACACGCAGGCCCGCGCACTCATCGCGCAGCTCGACAAGCTGAAGGGCGGCGATGTTGACGCGTTCAAGGCACAGATTGAATCACTCGCACCGGCTCCGGCTACTGGCCGGAGAGGATTCGTTGGGCGTGGCGCTGGCGTCGCGCCGCCGCCGACTCTGTTGGGCGTTACGAACTCGTTGAGCACAGCGGCGATGGCGATGCAGGGTGCCGATGTTGCTCCAACGGCTACTGAGATCGCAGCATGCGACCATGCACGTGCGCAGCTGATGGAAGTATTGCCAAAGTGGAACGCGATGAAGACAACGGGGCTTGCTGCATTCAACGGTAAGCGCAAGGCCGCTGGCGAGGCGGCGGTGACGCTGCCAAGGTAACAACGGTACACAGTCACGCCGGGGTGGATCTGCGACTCGCCTCGGCGTGAACTATCGCCAGCCCAGTGGCTCGCTCATTGGCGCGCCAGATATTATTATATTGAAGTGGGACTTGCATATGGAGTAATATCTTTTCTATATTTAAGTCCCACTTCAATAAGAACGGTGACCTGTTCCATACGCAAGCTGGCCTTGAATAATGTCACGCGCTCCTGAGTCCCAGGGATCCGTGGAAGACAATCAATATCGGGCCGGGCGGTACATTCGCCAGGCCAGCGGCTATCGCGCGTTCATTCCGGCGCCACTCCCGCCGAAACCGCCGATCCACATCAGCGACCGGCTCCAGGCGCTGCTCTCGCGCGCGGATATCAGCCTTGGGCGACTTGATGGAGCGATCCAAACGCTTCCAGATTCCGATCTCTTTGTATTCATGTACGTCCGTAAAGAGGCTGTGCTATCGAGCCAGATCGAGGGGACGCAGAGTTCGTTGAACGACGTTCTGGCTGCGGAAGCGCAGATCCTGTCTCCAGAAGCCCCTCGCGATGTGGCAGAGGTGCTCAACTACGTCGCGGCCATGAACGATGGAATCGCGCGCCTTGCGACACTTCCAGTATCTGTACGGCTGATCAAGGAATTACACGAGAGATTGCTGGCGGGAGTTCGCGGCGCTGCGAAGAGCCCAGGTGAGATTCGACGCAGCCAGAATTGGATTGGTGCCGGCGGCGCGCTGCTCTCGGACGCGACGTTCGTTCCCCCCCCGCCTGATGATGTGCCGCAAGCGCTCTCTGACTGGGAGCGATTCGTTCATGACGACACGCCAATGCCGCTTCTGGTGAAGATCGGACTAGCACATGCGCAGTTCGAAACGATCCATCCATTCCTGGATGGTAATGGCCGCGTGGGACGACTCCTGATTGCATTGCTGTTAGTCGAGCGACAAGTCCTTCAACGACCGGTGCTGTACGTCTCGCACTACTTCAAGCGTCATCGCTCTCTCTATTATGACCGCCTACAGGCAATTCGCGACGTGGGCGATTGGGAACCGTGGATCGAATTCTTCCTCGCAGCCGTCGGCGAGGTCGCGGACGAAGCTGCATCCACGGCTCGGAAAATCGTTGAGCTCCGCGAACGGCACCGCGCCCTGGTGCTACGCGAGCTAGGTCGAGGTGCTTCAAGCGGGTTACATGTACTGGAGATGCTTTACTCGCGACCGATTGTTGCGGTTGCAGACGTGATGGCCGTTACGAAGACGAGCTACGCGGCTGCGAACAATCTAGTTTCGCGACTCGAAACACTGGGAGTGCTGAGCGAGATCACGGGACACGCGCGGAACAGACGATTTCGCTATGAGGAATACGTGCGAATGTTCTCGGAGTAAATCAGCCGACCATCAGGGTTCGGCAACTACTGACCGGATTTGCGAGGCTGGCCAACCGTTGTCACCCTCACCGCGGCGGCCCCACTCGATCACTCGGTCGCGCATCGACCCGGATCGGCTGCTTCAGCGTCGTCCCAGCGACTTTCATTGTAACTACATAGTCGCCCGGCAAGACACGCTTCAAGTCTGCTGCCGATGTCGGCTCGCCAAGTGCTCGTGCGCGCGCCTTGGTGCTGGACAGATCCCACGCCACACTATTGAGCCCGGCGTATGCCGGTCCGCTCAGCTTGCGCACGGTGTCACCCTTGGTGGTGAGGATGTACACATCAACCGGGCCTGTCAACGCATCGCGCAGATAGTATGAGATAGTCGCGCCCCGCGCCGGATTGTGCGCCACAAATGGGCGACTACCGAACGACGGATACGTATCCGTGTACCGGAACTGAAACGCGGGTGGAACGTGGAAGAGATGAGCACGTTCGCGTAGCAAGGAATCCGTCATCTCCTCGAGTGGTGCAACACTCACGACCCAGATGCCGCGGCCGTGCGTGCCAACCACCAGTTCGCGCTGATTGTACGACATCGCGAACTTCTCCACCGGAACAGGAGGGAGATTGTGTCCGAATCTCCGCCACTTCGATCCAGCATCGATAGACACGTACGCACCAGTTTCAGTACCGAGCCACAGGAGTCGTGAATTGTACGGGTCCTCGAATACAGTAAGGCTTCCACCGTCGACCGGAAGTCCGCTGACAATCGAAGTCCAGCTCTTGCCGAAGTCGGCGGTTTTGTAAACGTGCGGGGTGTAGTCGTCGCGGCTATGACAATCGTAGGTCAGGTAAGCTGTGCCTTCCGCAAAGTGGCTTGCGGCGATGGTCGATACGAAGCAATGCGTTGGTGCGTGGGCTGGCAGGTTCGAAGTGAGATTCGCCCACGTCTTGCCGTAGTCCCGCGTCAGCCACACGAGCCCGTCGTCGCTGCCGGTCCAGATCACGTCACGTGTACGCGGGCTTTCCGCTATAGAGAACAACGCATGGTACGACGTGTTCGGTCCCTCCGCTTCCGGATGCGCGCGATTGGCGCGGGTCATGTCCGGGCCAACGACCTCCCAGTCCATTCCCGTAGCGCCGCGATCGTGCATGCGAAATAGGTGATTCCCACCCACGTACAGCGTCGCCGTATCGTGTTGTGACAGCGCGAGTGGTGTGGTCCATCCCCATGTGTAGCCGTATCCCGAATTGCCGCCGGCGTCGAGTGACAATGGTTGAATGGCAGTGCGATTCCACGTCCGCATATCAATGCGGGACATCGTGCCAAACTGATATTCCGAATAGATGACGTTCGGATCAGTGCGGGATATCTGAACCCACATCCCGTCGCCGCCGTTAACGCTATACCAATCGGCATCGGTCACGCCGATTGAGTCACGAGTTGCGCTCGGCCCGCACCAGACGCCGTTATCCTGCAACCCGCCGCAAATTCGATATGGGTTCGATACGCTATCGATCGCAACTGTATAGAACTGGCCGATGGGAATTTGAGCGTGCTCCCAGGCCTTGCCACCGTCGAACGTGCTGTAAACGCCGCCGTCGTTGCCGAGTATCATGTGCGCGCTGTCAGCGGGATCGATCCAGAGCGCGTGGTTGTCAACGTGCACGTTGTAGAGCGAATCGACCGCGAACGTACGTCCGCCGTCCTTTGAGACGAGTACCGGCGATGCGAGCAGGTACACATGGTTATCGTTCGTCGGATCGGTGACGACTTCATCGTAGTAGTAGTGCGGATTCGCCGCTACGTCGTTGACCTGCGTCCAGTGCGCGCCAGAATCGTCGGATCGAAACATGCCGCCAAACGGTGCGGCCGCTGTATTTGTCACACCTCGATCTACTGCGACCATGGCATATACGACCTGCGGATTCTTAACAGAGATCGAGATGCTAACCCTGCCGATGTCAGCCGTTGGGAGTCCGTTGTGTAGCGCGGGATCGGTGAGCTTGGTCCATGACCGTCCGCCGTTGGTCGTCTTGTAAATACCGCTTCCTGCGCCCGTGCCCTGCATGTGCGAGCCGCCTTCACGGATGCGATGCCACATCGCCGCATATAGAATCTCCGGATTTGACGGATCCATCTTGAGATCTATTGCACCAGTCGTATCGTCAACGAAAAGAATCTTGCTCCATGTTACCCCGCCATTGGTCGTCTTGAAGACTCCGCGCTCGGCGTTCGGTCCCCAGAGGTGGCCGAGTGCCGCGACGTATACGGTATTGGGATCGGTTGGGCTTATCTCGATCTTCGCGATGGAGCGCGTATCGTTGAGCCCCATGCGCTTCCACGTGCGGCCACCGTTGATGGACTTGTGTACACCGTTGCCCCACGACTGCGAGCGTGAAGAATTTTTCTCGCCGGTACCTACCCACACCACGTTGCTATCAGAAGGAGCGACGGCAATGTCGCCGATCGATTGCACGCCGAGTGAATCCGAAATCGGGTGCCAAGTGATGCCGGCATTTGATGTCTTCCATACACCACCACCAGCCGCGCCAATGTAAATGGTCTTTCGGTACGGCCGCGGTACCGCAATCGCCGTGACGCGCCCACTGTACGCGGCCGGTCCAAGATTCCGATAGGAAAACTTGTCGAGAAATCGTGTGAGCGAGTCGCCCGTCGCTACCTTTCCGGCGCTGTCTGGCCGCTGGTGACCGTTATCGGAAGCAGTTGGCGAAGGCTGACGCAGAACGGTGTCGCCACGAACAGGGGCGATGGGTCGCGGCACGGTCTGCCCGTTTAGTGCCACCGGGATGGACGCCACGGAGACGGTCATGGCGACGAGAGCCGCGGCTATGGATAGTTGACTGGTCATGGTCATGCGTGAGAGAATACTGCTGGGTTACCACGGATTGCTTGCGTGGGTGACCGTGCTACTCCAATTTGGCCGTAAATTACCATCGTTGGTGCGCCGCCGCCGCCGCCGTTACCGAGTATTGCTGAGCCGATACATAAGTACCGCGGCACGCTTCGTTTGCGACGGTAGCATGCGCAGATCGGCGGTTTCCTTGTCGGTGTGATCGTCATGTCCCGATAATCCGACACCGTCGATCGCCATCGGAACCAGGTTCGCAACGAACGACACGTCAGCCGCGCCTGCGCGAGATGGATCCACGGCGACGACTGGACCAAACCCCAGATCTCGGCTCGCCTTGTCGTACAACGCGAGCAGCTTCCGGTTACCCGTTGTTGGCGCCATGGGAGGATAGCCATCCACGAACGTTATCTCCGCGGTGGTGTGCGGCAGATGGTCCGCGACTATTTCGCGCATGGTCTTCCGCGCGCTGGCCAGCTGCTCCGGAGAAATGGTGCGCAGGTCACCGGTAACTTGCATCGACTTGGCCACGACGTTTGTCTTGCCAGCGGCGCTCCCTTGCGTACCGGTGGTATCTGATGTGACGGCGGTGCCGCCGAGTGCCAGTCCGGGGTTGAAGGTGAGGTACTGCTCCTTGGACAATTTCTGGTAGAACTGGTCCAGTACGCGCGCGCCTTCGAACACAGCACCAGCGCCAACATCCTGTGTAAATATCTGGGACGAATGCGCAGGAAGCCCGGTGGTGCGAAGCGTCCAGCTATCGTCGCCACGGCGCGAGATGACAGCCGTGTGTGGATCGCCCGCACCGTCTTCGAAACCGATCGCGGCGGTTGCGCCCTTTGCCGCGTCGATCAGTGTGCGGCGCGCAAGACTGAGCGGTGAGCCAGCCTCCTCTTCGTCGCCGTGATACACCACGGTAACGTTCATCTTGTCCAGAAGCCCCGCATCCTTCAGTGCGCGCAGTGCATATAGCGCAACGATGTCGCCGCCCTTCATGTCGATGACCCCGGGACCGGTCGCGGTCGAATCGTTGATCATCCTGAAGCGCTGGAACGGATTGCTCGGCTCGAACACGGTGTCGAGATGCCCGATGAGCAACAGCTTCGGTCCAGGTCCCGGGTGCTCCGCTACGAGATGACCGGCCCGTTCAAACGGAGCGCCGTCAACCCAACGAGTGGTGAAGCCCAGTGAATCGTATTGTGCGCGGAAGACGTCACCCACCTTGCGCACGCCGGCGAGGTTGAGCGAGCCACTGTTTATGTTCACCACGCGTTCGAGCAGCACCAACGCTGCAGCATTGTGCGAGTCTACCGCCCGAACGAGTGCGCGTTCCTGCGCTGTTAGCGACGCACTCATTTTTTGGGCATGGGCCGAGAGAGGGACCAGCAACAACGCGCCAACAACCGGCAGCACGGCGACACCGCAACGACAGGCAATTTTTTGCATAATTGAAATGTAGCCGTCACCAGCGGCCGGCGCGGTTGCCGTCTCCACTACATTTCGCGCATCATGCTTCTCGCATTTCTTGGCGCGTTCCAGCTTGCTGCAGCTCTGCCCGGCTCCGTGTATAACGGTCGCGCCGGCCAGGTCACAGCGCAGGCGCCGCGCATTGACACATCTATAACGGTAGACGGCAAGCTGGATGAGCCCGTCTGGAATCGCGCCGCGGTGCTCACGGGCTTCTCCGAGTACTCGCCTGCCGATCAACGGCCTTCACCCGATTCCACGGAGGTGCTGGTATGGTATTCCCGCACCGCCATCTACTTCGGGATTCGAGCCTATGAACCGCACGGCCCGGTTCGCGCGACTCTCGCCGATCGCGACAACGTAGGCTCGGACGATAACGTCGAGATTCATCTCGACACGTACAACGAGCGCAATCGCGCATTCGTTTTCATCGTCAACCCGTTGGGCATCCAGGCGGACGGTACCAGGAATGAGACCGGTGGGTTCATACCTGGATCCAACGTTGGGCCAGGCCAGACGGATCTCAGCGCCGACTTCCTGTGGGACTCAAAGGGTCACGTAACTCCATGGGGCTACGAAGTCGAGATCCGAATTCCATTCAGCAGCCTGCGTTATCCGAACGAGTCGTTGCAGGACTGGGGAATTCAGATCCAGCGAAACGTGCAGCACAGCGGCTACAAGGAGACGTGGACGCAAGCGCGTAGCGGCGCAGCGAGCTTCATCAACCAGGAAGGCGTCCTGCAGGGTCTTCACGATATGTACCACGGACAGGTGGTGGGGCTCAACCCAGAGCTCACCAACACCGTGACCGGTAAGCCCTGTTGCGCCCCTCTGCTCACCGGTTGGAAGTACAGCTCCAAACCGCAACTTGGCGGCAACGTCCGTTGGGCGATGGGAAGCAATTTCGTGCTCAATGGCACGGTGAAGCCGGACTTTTCGCAGGTCGAAGCCGACGCAACCCAAATCTCGGCTGACGAGCGCTTTGCATTGTTCTATCCTGAAAAGCGGCCGTTCTTCGTGGAGGGAAGCGATCAGTTCAACGTGCCAAACACCCTCGTGTACACACGTACAATCGTGCAACCGACGGCGGCCATAAAGCTTACCGGAACGTTGGGGCGCACTGACATTGCGGTGCTTTCCGCGCTCGACGCGTCGAGCACGACGGCGAATGGGCAGCATCCGCTGGTGGACATATTGCGACTCAACCGCGGGTTTGGCGCACAGAGTATCGCCG
This sequence comes from Gemmatimonadota bacterium, assembly GCA_041691775.1. Lineage (GTDB taxonomy): Bacteria > Gemmatimonadota > Gemmatimonadetes > Gemmatimonadales > Gemmatimonadaceae > Fen-1247. The sequence continues at coordinate 1,465 of JBEPUB010000016.1, read as the reverse complement.
GCTTTCTGTACAGCGAGCGGGTTGGCGGCGGCCGGGTGAACCGTGTAGTCGATGGCGACGTGCACTACGTGTTCGGCAGGCTTTACTACGCGCAGTTTCAGGCGGCAATGAGCAATACGAGCCAGAGCGGCGTGACCAACACATCGCCAATGTGGGAGGCGGTGCTGGACCGCACAGGTCGCGCATTCGGGTTCCACTACAACGTACTCGGGATCGGTCAGCACTTTGCAGCGGACAACGGATTCGTGCAACGCACTGGCGTCGTCGAGCCGGGCTTCTCGAACCGGGTAAGTCTGTACGGCGCGCCTGGCGCGTGGCTCGAGAAGTTCAACGTATTTCTTCAGAGTGGCGGTGTGTGGCGGTACAACGACTTTTTCGCACGCAAGAGTCTGCTCGAAGATCATGTGTCACCCAATACACAGTTCACGCTGCGAGGAGGCTGGTCGTTCGGCGTGACTCCGACGCTCAGCACTTACGCCTTCGATCCGGCCGCATACGTTGGCGATTTTACTGGCGCATCTCCGGCCATCCCGTTTGTGCCGTTGCCGCGGATCACGACTTTTGTGACGGCGTATAAACTCGCAACCCCGCTGTTTGCGAAGTACGACGCATCGGTAGGAATTACGACCGGTAACGACGTCGATTTTCTCGAAACGTCGCGCGTCCGCCGACTCGACTACGGCGCGGGTCTGAACCTTCGCCCGACGCAGCAATTGCGCATCGGTGCGACCTACCTGGCGAGCGCGTTCACGCGCAGGAGTGACGGGGTAAAGTCGGTTTCTACGCGCATTCCACGAGTGAAAGCCGAGTATCAGGTAACGCGATCGGTGTTCGTTCGTGTGGTTACGCAATACACGGCCTCAACGCGATCTGCGCTGCTCGATCCGCGTACAGGACGCGTGCTCCTGATCAACATGGATAGCGCGTATGCCCCATCGCTCGAAAACATGTCCAATGGATTGCGCACGGATTGGCTGTTCTCGTACCGTCCATCACCGGGGACCGTGTTCTTCGCTGGTTACGGCAATTCAATGACCGAGCCAGATCCGCTCGCGTTCAGGCGGCTGCGCCGCACGAATGACGCTTTCTTTGTGAAGGTCAGTTACCTGTTTCAGGCGTTGGGCGGGCGTTAATCGTTTTCGGGCGCCGATGTCGGCAAGTTCTGGCGCTGCAAGTGTCGTCGTCCCGTCGCCCATAGAACCCGTCATTCCCGCGAAAGCGGGGACCTCGCCGCGACGATCCGTGACTCCTGCAAACGTGGTCGGCATGCCGGTACCCTCGTCCATGGTTCCCGGCCTTCGGCGGGATGACGACATTCGGCGAACCCGGCGCACATACGACACGTCATTCCCGCGACGGCGGGATCTCGTCACGCCTGCCATCCGTCATTCCCGCGAACGTCCAGTCATTCCCGCGAAAGCGGGAATCTCGCCGCGATGATCCGTGACTCCTGCAAACGTGGTCG
>JBEPUB010000015.1:0-71392 GCA_041691775.1 Gemmatimonadota bacterium | reverse complement strand
GCGGTAGCATCACGTGGGCAGGCACGGGGGCCTGCCCTTACGACGGCTCTGCGGTAGCATCACGTGGGCAGGCACGGGGGCCTGCCCTTACGACGGCTCTGCGGTGGCATCACGTGGGCAGGCACGGGGGCCTGCCCTTACGACGCCTCTGCGGTGGCATCACGTGGGCAGGCACGGGGGCCTGCCCTTACGACGCCTCTCTAGATTGCGCGGATGTTGATTCCGCGCCTTCCCAACTCCTCGATGTACTCTCGGGCCGGCACACACTCATCCGGCGTGTGGACTCCGTACGACGAGATCTCGCCGCGCGCCTGCATCTGGCCCGTGATACTGAGCGAGTAGCCGGTGGTTCGCATCATCGCGCTTATTCCGTGCTTTGCGTCGTAGGTGTCGATGAGTTCCCAGCCGAGCGTCTTCGCGACGCCGCCTTTTCGTCCGGTCACCTCGACACGAAGCGCAACGAGATCAGGCGACTTCGGCTTGGTGAGGTGCGGACCCATCGCGGCCACCGCGACGTCACGCGGAGCGATCTTCGAGCCCTTCACATCGATCGGCTCCAGGTCGAGCAGACCGAGGTCGCGAATGGCTTCCATGATCTTGGCGTGACCGGGGTAGCGAAGCGTCTTATACTCCATCGTCCTGATCTTGCCCTCGTAGCGGAACGGAAGCGTGGACAGTCCGCCGGCCGTGTGGAAAGCCTCGAGCTCGCCAACTGGCGCTGCAAACTGCACCGCCTCGATCTCGCTGAGCGCCTTCACCTTCTCTCGTTTTCCGTCGCGCACAACCCAGGATAGCGTAGTGTAGTAATCGAGGACGCCTTCCAGCGAATACACGATCTGATACTTGAGCGGTCCTTCGGGGTGCTGCGGGAGTCCACCCACGAAAATCTTGACCGAATCGACTTCGTCGAGCTGGGAGATCCCGTACTGCGCAAGAATTGTATCCATGCCGGGCGCGAGTCCGCAATCAGGAATCACCGTGCACTTCTTCTCGCGAGCTAGCGCGTCCAGCTTCTTCTGCTCGAATACGATATCGGTGTTGCCGCCCAGATCACAGAAGTGAACTCCGGCGTCAACCGCGTGCTTGGCGAGGTTCAGATTGAAGTAGTACGGAATCGCGCTCATTACCGCGTCGCATTCGCGCATCAATGCGCGCACAGCCTCGGCATCGCGCACGTCAAGCGGCGTAGGTATGAGCCGCTTACCAGAATATGGCTTCAGGAATTCGGCGAGATGATCGATGTGAAGGTCTGCCAGACGGACTTCGGTGACATCGGGGTTCTGCAAGAGGTCGTACGTGCAAGCCGAACCCTGCAGCCCCGCACCTAATACAAGCATCCGCATTCTGGTATCCCTCGAACGAAAGTGAACGAAAAAACAAAAACCCCCCATCAAGACGTGGGAGGCAGTGGACGATCCAGCGGTCCTTAGACCGGTTTGATATTTACGACTTCAAGACGGTCAGCCCACGCACGAGTGTCCTACACGCGCATTCGGGGCCGCAAACAGGCTCGGACGTTCCATCGCGGGAGTGGGTGCGCTTATCATTAGACCTGAATCGTACGGCGTTCGGCAGCCAGAGTCAAGCCGATGGACGGGGTCTGGCAACACGGTCACCGCAGTCGTCGCCTCATTTTATTCTTCAACTATGACATGGCAATCACATCTTTTGACGACGCCGGAGCAAATTCGCGATCTGCTGGAGCGATCCAAGCGCATTGCGATACTCGGTATCAAGCCTGTTCCGTCGCAACCTGCGTACTATGTGCCCGAGCATGCGCAGAAAGCTGGATATGAAATTATTCCGGTCCCAGTCTACTTGCCTGATCTGAAGGAAGTACTCGGCGCGCCGGTCTATCGCTCGCTCGTCGCGATTCCTGGCGACATCGACATTGTGGACGTATTTCGGCGACCGGGTGATATACCACAACATCTGGACGACATGCTCGCGAAGAAGCCAAAGGCGGTGTGGTTCCAGCTAGGCATTCGTAACGACGAGGTAGCGGAGGCGCTCGGGAAGTTGGGCATCGACGTTGTGCAGGATCATTGCCTGCTTGTCGAGTTACAAAGAATTGGACGGTAAGAGAACAGCGTCGCTCGCACGAGGAGTCGCCGGGTTAGCCGAACGTCGTCATTCCCGCGACGAGTAGCCACATTGATCGAACGCCGTCATTCCCGCGAAAGCGGGAATGACGTAAGGTGATCACGGCTCTTCGCGGCGAGATTCCCGCTTTCGCGGGAATGACGGCGGGGAGCGACGGGAATGACGGCGGGTGGCTGCGGCAATGACGGAGGGTGGCTGCGGCAATGACGGCGGGGGACAACTGGAATGACGGGGACCGTTTACACACAAACCTGGTTTCTGCCGCGGTCCTTGGCGCGGTAAAGCGCGGCGTCAGCTCGGGCGAAGAGGTCCTCGGCACTCTCCACGTGCGGCGACGGAAAACACGAAACACCGATCGAAACGGTGACTTTGACATTCGAGCTTCGTGCGGCCTCGAAATTATGCTGTTCTACCCGTTGGCGAATCCGCTCTGCGAAAGCTACGGAACCAGTCTCGCCGGTCTCTGGAAGAACTACCACGAATTCCTCACCACCGTAGCGCGCAACCATGTCCACGCTGCGCACGGACCGTTGGAGAATCATTCCGATGCCGCGGAGGACATCATCACCGACTAGGTGGCCAAATGTGTCGTTGACGCTCTTGAAATGATCGAGGTCGATCATCAGCATCGTGAGCGGAGAGTTGTAGCGCCTGACGCGTTCCAGCTCGGCGACAAGCCGGATGGTCAACGCTCGGCGATTGAGAAGGTGCGTGAGCGGATCGGTGTGGGCCAGCGCCTCGAGCCTGGCGTTGTCCGCCTTGGTCTGCTCGATGGTGTGTGCCTGCTCGATGGCGTTGACCGCACTCTTGATTACGGTATCGGCGAACTCGACGTCGCTCGCCGCCAACGGATCCTGATCAACGGTGCGTCGAAGGAGGAATACGCCGGTGCGAGTCTTTTCGAATGCAAACGGGATGGCGATCACCGATCGCACGGTCATGCGAGTGCCGTCGCGGGACCACTGCTCGCGTAGCCGTGCATACCACGGACTGGTCTGCAGATCCTGGATCAACACGGGCCGCTTCTGATCCAGTGCCGCTGACACTTCGGGATAACGGTCGAGCTCGATTTCCAGGTTCGCGAGATTCGGCTGCTCAAACGCGGTAGCTACCGTTCCGCGCGCGTCGCCGGACCTGGCGAGAATAACGGATGAATGCGATAGCTGGAGTGCGCGGGCAAGGCGCCGAGCAACCATGTGGAATATCTCTTCAGTCGAGAGATTCCCCATGACCTCGTGCATGATATCGACGAGGTGACGCTTGCTATCGGCTTCCTGACGAGTGCGCAGAAGCTCGCCTTCAGCCTTGCGCAGTGCGGTACGGAGCGCTTCGAGCTGATCGCCGACGGTCGCAGCCGCGGCAGCATTTGCAGCCGCATCTACAGCAGCGACGCCATCCGAACTGTCCGGACCGTTTGACACTGGCTCGCACTCGGAGTCACGCGCTTCGTGATGGGCGGGTTGGGATTCGGCGTTGGGGGAATTGCCTCTCGGCTCCCCCGCGGCGGGATCCCTATCCGCGCTCATGGGGCGTGCAGCTTCAATCAGGTCCTTATCACTCTTCGTCAGCAAGCGTTTCGACCGTCTCCTCATCCACGGTGTCATCGCCACTCTCGACATTGTCTTCGGGAATGACACGTGCAACCGCGGTCACAAGATCGCCATCATCCAGGTTAACGAGCTTTACACCCTGCGCGATTCTTCCGGTCACACGCACCTGCGAAACCGACGAACGTATGATGACGCCGTGCTTCGTGATGAGCATGATTTCGTCTTCAGGCAGAACTTCCATCAGCGTCACGACGTCACCGGTCTTATCGGTGCGGTTGACGGTGATAATGCCCTTTCCTCCACGCTTCTGAACTCTATAATCATCGATGTGCGAGCATTTGCCGAGTCCCTTCTCGGTTACAACGAGAAGAGTCGCCTCGCGCTTGATGACAACCATTCCAACAACTGCGTCGTCGGGGCGCAGCTCGATCCCCTTCACGCCGGTGGTGTCGCGGCCCATCTCACGCACATCCTTCTCGTGGAATCGCACCGACAACCCATGCTTGGTGGCGAGCACCACGTCGTTCGTACCACTTGTAACCTGCACGTCGATGAGCTCGTCGCCGCCCTCGATCTTGATCGCCTTGATGCCATTGGCGCGAGGATTCGCGTACGCCGACAGTGCGGTCTTCTTGACCGTGCCGCGACGCGTGCAGAATAGCAACGACTGAGTATCCCCGAACTCACGTACGGGGACTACAGCCCGGATTTGAGTATCGGGCTGGACATTGATGAGGTTAACGATGGGCTTGCCCTTACTGGCCCGGCCGGCCTGGGGGATCTCGTGGACCTTGAGCCAGAAGCAGCGCCCGTCGTTGGTGAAGCACAGGATGTAGTCGTGAGTCGACCCTATGAACAGGTGCTCGATGAAGTCCTCTTCCTTGAGCCCCTGCCCGTTGAGGCCGCGGCCGCCACGCCGCTGCTTGCGGTAGGTAGAGGTGGACGTCCGCTTGATATAGCCGGTATGCGAGATCGTGATCACCATGTCCTCCTCGGCGATCAGGTCCTCGACCGAGAACTCACCCTGGTCGTTTGTGATCTCGGAACGACGCTCGTCTCCGAAGGTCTCGTTCACCTTCACGAGCTCGTCGCGAATGATTTGCATCCGGCGTGGCCGTGAAGCCAGGATGTCACGCATCTCATGAATGAACGCGCGCAGATCCTTGAGCTCGGCCTCGAGCTTCTCGATCTCGAGCCCGGTAAGCTTGGCGAGGCGCATGTTGAGGATCGCCTCGGCCTGTCGCTCGCTCAGCTTGAAACGCGCCTGAAGCTGTGTACTCGCGGTTGGCGTATCCTTTGCCGCGCGAATCAGCTTGATGACGGCATCGATATTATCGACGGCGATCTTCAGACCTTCGAGTATGTGCTCGCGCTCGAGTGCCTTGTCGAGATCGAACTGCGTACGCCGCGTTACGACTTCGTGGCGGTGCGCAATGAAGTGAAGCAGCACGTCCTTGAGCGGCAACACCTTTGGAACAAGCTGGCCTGTCACCGAATCGGGAACCAGAGCCAGCATGATCACGCCGAACGTGGACTGCATTGCGGTGTGCTTGTAGAGCTGATTGAGCACGACGCGCGGAATCGAATCGCGCTTGAGCTCAATCACCATGCGCATTCCATCGCGATCGCTCTCGTCACGCAGGTCGCTGATTCCCTCCAGCCTCCCTTCCCTGACCTGATCGCGAATGTCGATGAGGAGCTTTGCCTTGTTGACCTGATACGGCAGCTCCGTGACGACGATCTGTGCGCGATTGGAAGACTCGCGCTCTTCAATGACTGCGCGCGCGCGCATGACGATGCGGCCGCGTCCTGTTTCCTGATAGTCGGTGATTCCCGCGGTGCCGTAGATGTATCCAGCCGTGGGGAAATCCGGGCCCTTGATGTGCTTGCGAAGCGCGCTGGCTGGAAGATCGGGATCCTCAATGAGCGCGACCAACGCACTTGTTACTTCGCGGAGGTTGTGCGGCGGGATGTTGGTGGCCATTCCAACCGCGATACCGGACGAGCCGTTGACAAGCAGATTCGGCATCGCCGAAGGCAGAACTCGCGGCTCCTGTAAGCGGTCGTCGAAGTTCGGCTGGAAATCGACGGTGTTCTTGTCGATATCGCCGAGCATCTCGGTCGCGATACGTGTGAGTCTCGCTTCGGTGTAGCGGTAGGCTGCTGCGTTGTCGCCGTCAACAGACCCGAAGTTTCCCTGACCATCAACTAGCGGATAACGCAGCGAAAAGTCCTGCACCATTCGCACGAGCGCGTCGTAAACGGAGCTGTCACCGTGTGGGTGATACTTACCGAGCACATCTCCGACAACGGTTGCCGACTTCTTGTATGGACGTCCCGGAACGAGACCGAGCTCGTTCATCGCGTATAAAACTCGGCGGTGCACAGGTTTGAGACCGTCGCGCACATCCGGAAGCGCGCGAGAGACAATGACGCTCATCGAGTAATTGATGAACGATTCCTGGACCTCTTCGTGGATCAGCCGCGGGAGTATGCGCTCGCGGTTGTTGGGAGCTGTCATGACGGGTCAATACCACACTTGCGGAGGGCGCCCGATGAGCGGCGCCGGCCTGATGTGAACTAGCTATTGGGGAACCCCGAAATATAGCCTAGGGGGAGGCTTTTGGCAATCGGGCGCTAAGAGTGTAAGTCGTTGTGGTGCAATAGCTTAGCGCATTGCATCTACGACGCTGCCCAAGCGACCGGCTACGGGGTACCTTCGGGTATCAACGGGACGGTGGGGACGACTCATATTCGTCGGTGCGGTCGGCTGCGTCGTGTGCTGCGTTATCCCGGTCGATTGCTTCCCGCTCGGCCTTATAACGGTTGTACCAGCCACGTGTTACCTCGCCAGCCAGATCACGGTTGCCGAGGCCGAACGCGAGCGATGCCGCGAGCGCGATGGCGCCAAAGAGGATCGCGAAAGCCGTGGTGACGATATCCGTCGCTACGCCGAGCTCCTGCAACGCCATGAAGATCGCGATCATGATCACGCCGCCCTTGCCGAAGCGCGACAGCGTTGGACCGCCATGGATCGCGCCTGCGGAGGCCATGATCAGCCCGCCGACAAAATCGCCTAGGACGATACCGACAATGACGATGACGATCGCGGCGATGAGGCTCGGTATGTAGCTGACCAGCTCGCCGAACATATTACCGAGCGACGAGAGCCCGAGTGCGTTGGCGGCGATCATGAGGACCGCGAACATCACGAACCAGAAGACGACGCTCGCTGTGACGCGAGTCGGATTCATGTGGGAGCCAGAACGTTCCACCGCCTGCAGCACACCACCGCGCTCTAGGATTCGGTTGAAATGAACGCGGCGGAGGAACTTCTCGGTTGCCTTCTCGAGCAGTCTTGCGAGAAGATAACCGGCAAAGAGGATTACAAGCGCGCCGAAGAGCGCCGGGACGTAGTGGTAGAGCTGGTCGAAGCTGTCCTGCAGGCGATCGCCGAAGCTGGTCGAATCCATGCGGGGAAATCTACGCGGAGCGGGTCCTGCGCGCGCAGCGAGAATAGCCGAGTTGGCCGGAAGTCGTCGTGCCGGCCTTCGCCGGGATGACGACTCACTCAAGCCCAACTGAGCCCAAAAGATTCAGCTAATTGCGTGTACCGCGCTTGACGTCGAAAATCGCGCTCCTGTGACAGCCCCCGCAGATAAGCCACTCGCGCTTTCGGGAGTAACCGAGTCCGAACGAGCCACCGCCGATGGGGCGCGCGGTCATGCGACCACCGCAGACAGGGCAGACGACGTCGCGTTTGGCGATGAAGGCGTCCTTGATCTCGGCGAGCTGGACAGGGGTGAACTGGGCGGGTTCGGCCATTGGTTTTTCGGTCGAGGCGAGTTACCTAAGTGCTTTGAAGCATAAGCATAATCCGCTCGGGTTTGCGCGCCTTGTCCCGGTAGATCGGCCAGCCCCGAAGTGAAAGCTCGGTGGGATGAAGGGGCAATGCGATGCCGGACGCTGCACAAGAGATGAACGATCGGGCGCTCAACGCCCCAATGGCGTACATCGCCGAGCAGGGTGTGACTTCGGTAGCGCACATGGGCACACGGTGGCCGCTCGCGGCCGCGGTGACGACTGGCTTCACATCGACAGTCCAAGGGATTCGCAGACGGCTCGCTCGGCTCGCGTACCAGCGCAGGTAGCGATGCTACGCACTCACTCGCACGACAATCTTTCCGAACTGTCCGCCGCTCTCGAGTCGCTCGAAGGCTTCACGTCCCTGAGTGATGTCGAATACGGAATCTATGGGCGGAAACAGCCGCCCTTCGCGCAACTCGTTCGTTACGGCCGCAAACTCGTCCTCGTTCCCCATGGTTGAGCCCAGGATCGTCCACTGGTTCCAGAACAATCGACGTGCGTCGGTCGTTACCATGGGTCCGGACGTTGCGCCGCAGGTGACGAGTCTACCGAACTTGCCGAGCGCACCGAGCGATGACGCCCAGGTGGCCTCGCCGACAGAGTCGACTATCACGTCCGCGCCGCGCTTGGCCGTACGTGCGCGGATCTCGCGCGCGACATCGGTTGTGCGGTAGTTGATCGTTTCGTCGGCGCCGAGGTCGCGCGCGCGCGCTAGTTTTTCATCACTGGACGAAGTCACCCATACGCGAGCGCCGACGTGTTTCGCGATCTGCAGTGCGGCGAGCGCAACACCGCCGCCGATTCCCTGGATCAGCACATTCTCGTTCGGACGCAATTGTGCGCGCGTGACGAGCATTCTCCAGGCGGTGAGGGTCGATAGCGTGAAAGCCGCGGCCTGCTGAATCGGAGTGTCACGCGGAATGCGCGCTACGTTGCGCTCCGGCACTACTATGTAGTCGGCGATCGTTCCAGGTAGGTGTTCGCCAAGCAGGCGAAAGCGAACACAGAGCGACTGCTCCCCACGGCGGCAGTATTCGCAGGTCCCATCGCTTATTCCGGGATTGACTACGACCAGATCATCTGTTCCGTCGACGATTCCGACCGCGTCTGCACCCATTACCCAGGCAGGCGTGATGGTGACGCCGGGAATGCCCCGCAGGACAAAAAGATCCAGGTGATTCAGCGAGGACGCGAGGACGCGCACTCGCACTTCCCCTGGGCCGGGTGCCGGCATTGGCACGTCCTCTCGGAGCTCCAGGCGCTCGAGTCCGCCGTGCGCAGAGATGGTTAGCGCGCGCAAGTGATCTCAGTGAGGGGATATATTTAGAGTCAAACATCAAGATACTCGAAATGATTGCGTTGAAAGTTCCGCCCCTAGGGGAATCAATCGTCGAAGCGACGGTTTCGCGTTGGGTCAAGAATCAGGGTGACTCCGTGAACGCCGGCGATACCATACTTGAGCTCGACACCGACAAGATCACCGTCGAAGTGCCAGCGCTTCGAGCGGGGGTGCTCACCAAGCAATCCGTAAAGGAAGGCGACGTGGTCCACGTGGACGACGAGCTTGGCGAGATCGACGAGAATGCGAAGGCGGCGCCAGCAGCAGCAGTAGCGCCGGTGCCGACTAAAAGCGCCGCTATAGTCGCTACGCCGGCCCCAACGGCCGCTCCGGCGGCCGCGCAAACGAGCCCTTCGGCTGCGGCAGCGACGAATCAACAGAAATCAGCGCCGACGGCGCGCCGATTGGCTGACGAGCGCGGGGTCGACTTATCCGGCGTCCAGGGAACCGGCCGCGGGGGAGTTGTCAGCAAGCCTGACGTGCTCGCTGCGGTTGCGAAGCCTGCGTCACCAGTTCCAGCCGCCGCTCCATCTGGGCCGCCAGCTCTTCGCTCGGCGCCGACACCGGCGCTTGCTGGTGAGCGCGAGACGCGAGAGAGGCTTTCGACGCGGCGTAAGCGTATCGCCGAGAACTTGCTTCAGTCGCATCTCGCCACGGCGCACCTTACGACGTTCAATGAGATCGACATGAGCGCGGTTACCGCGCTTCGCGAACGCGTGCGAGACAAAGTCGAGAAGCAGCACGGTCTTCGGTTGTCGTTGATGCCGTTCTTCGTCCGCGCTGCGTGCATCGCGCTGCACGACTATCCCGTGGTCAACGCGCAGTTGGAAGGCGACGAGATTATTTACAAAAATTACGTCAACATGGGGATCGCCGTCGCGTCCGAGCAGGGACTGGTGGTGCCAAACATCAAGGACGCCGACCAGAAGGGCCTGCTGGATATCTCGCGTGACATCACGGCCGTCGCGAAGAAGGCGCGCGAGGTGAAGCTCACGATGGACGATCTCACCGGCGGCTCGTTCACAATCACGAATGGCGGCGTGTTTGGATCGCTGGTATCGACACCGATCATCAACTATCCGCAGGTTGCGATTCTGGGCCTTCACAAGACTCAGGATCGGCCGGTGGCCATCGATGGAAAGGTCGAGATACGGCCGATGATGTACGTTGCTCTGTCATACGACCATCGGATCATCGATGGCCAGGCGGCAGTTCTGTTCCTGGTTCGCGTGAAGGAATTGATGGAAGACCCCGCCACGATGCTCATCGAATGATTTGGGCAACGCGGTGCGCATGCGCGTAGCCGTTTACTGCGGCGCGAACAACGGCACGTCCCCGCGTTTCGTAGAAGTTGCGCGTGAGCTGGGCGATGGTCTCGCCCGCCACGGAATCGGCGTGGTTTACGGCGGTGCGTCACGCGGGTTGATGGGCGCGCTTGCGGATGCGGCCCTGGCTGCTGGTGGCGAAGTTATCGGCGTCCTTCCGCGCTCCTTGGGTCATCGCGAGATCGCCCACGCGAACCTCGCGGACCTGCAAATCGTTGACACGATGCACGAGCGCAAGGCACGCATTCTGGACCTGGCTGACGCCATCGCAGTTCTTCCCGGTGGAATCGGGACGCTCGATGAATTCTTCGAAGCGTTCACGTGGGCGCAGATCGGGATTCATTCCAAGCCAATCGCGCTCATTGACGTGGATGGTTTTTATCAGCCACTACTTGCGCATCTGCGCAATACGGTAGTCGCGGGCTTTCTGTCCCGCGAGCGTCTGGACGCACTGTCCGTGTGCTCGGATGTCAGCTCTTTCCTTTCATTTCTCTCAAATGGCGCGCAGTCTCCGGCGGTTCCGCCGCGATACGCTGCGCTGACTGCTGAATCATGAACAGTTGCGACATTCTTTTTATTGGCGGCGGCCCGGGCGGCTATGTCGGCGCGATTCGCGCAGCCCAACTGGGGCTCAACACAGTGTGCGTCGAGATGGACAAGACGCTCGGTGGAACATGCGTGAACGTCGGGTGCATCCCGTCCAAGGCATTGCTGACGTCAACCGAGCATCTTGAATTCGCGCAGCTTCATGCCGCTGAGCATGGCGTGAAAATCGATGGGGTCAGCGCGGACCTCGCCGTGATGATGAAACGCAAGATTGACGTGGTAGCGCAGAACACCAAGGGAATCGAGTTCCTCTTTCGGAAGAACAAGATCACGTGGGCCAAGGGACGCGGAACGCTGCGTGCGGGGAACGTCGTAGATGTTACCGCAAGCGACGGAACAGTGACTCAATACCAGGCGCGTGACGTGGTGATCGCGACCGGATCGGTGCCTATCGAGCTTCCATTCTTCAAGTTCGACGAGGTGCGGGTGCTTTCCAACGTCGGTGCGCTCGCGATTCCAGAAGTTCCGAAGCATCTCATCGTGATCGGCGGCGGCGTCATTGGCCTGGAGCTCGGTTCAGTCTGGCGCCGGCTCGGCGCGAAGGTCACGGTCGTCGAGCTCGCAGCGTCGATACTGCCGGGCATGGACGAAGACGTGGTGAACGAAGCCGACAAGATCTTCCGCAAGCAGGGATTGGAGCTGCGCGTCGCCACACGCGTGACCGGCGGCCGGCTCGACGGCTCCAGGGTGTTCGTCGACATCGACAAGGATGGCTCCAAGGAAACGCTCGAAGGCGACTACGTGCTCGTCGCTGTTGGGCGGAAGCCCGTCCTTACCGGAATTGATGTTGACGCGCTCGGGCTCGCCCTAGGCAAGCGCGGAGAGATCACGACCGACGACCAGATGCGCACCAACCTTCCGAACGTGTACGCCATTGGCGACGCGGTTGGCGGGAAGCTACTTGCTCATAAGGCGGAAGAAGAAGGGGTGATCGCGGCCGAGGTGATTGCCGGACACAAAGTGCACATGGATTACAAATCGATGCCGGCTGTGGTGTACACGCATCCCGAGATCGCGACGTGCGGCCTCGCGGAACACGAGGTGAAAGTGAGCGGGCGAGCCTACAAGACAGGCAAGTTTCCGTTTTCCGCCAACGGCCGAGCGCGCACAATGGCCGAGACCCAGGGCTTTGTGAAGTTCGTTGCCGACGCGGAGACAGAGGAGATACTCGGCTGTCACATCGTAGGCGTTGACGCCGCGGATTTGCTGCAGGAAGTGGTTCTGGCGATGGAGTTCCGCGGATCGAGCGACGACATTGGCATAACGGTACATCCGCACCCAACGCTGTCCGAGGCAGTCAAGGAAGCGGCGCTGGGAGTATCCGGCCGGGCGATCCACATTTAAGCTGCGGCCGAGCTACAGCCAGCGTCATCATACGTACGATCGCGTACGCATGATAACGCTGGCTGCCGGCCGGATGGCCCCATCGTTGTTAACAGCGACGTGACCTGCGCGTCCAACGGGTGTGAGCAATACTTCATCCGGGTTCGGAGGTTCTGTGGTTCGCCGTTTCGCCGCTCTGGTGGCGCTAGTTCCGGCAGTCGCGATCGCGCAGCAACGCCGTGTACCGACGAGCGCAGCAGAATCGGGAACGCGTAACGACGCCGGTGTAACGACGTCCAGCGTCCGCGAGCAGACCGCCGACCAGCAAGTAATTCAAGTACTCAACCGGCTCGCGTTTGGCCCGCGTCCTGGCGACGTGCTCAGGGTCCGGTCGATGGGAGTCGATGCTTGGGTCGATCAGCAATTGCATCCAGAGCGCATCAATGATGACGCCATGGATCAGTTGCTCGCAAGGTACCCGTTGCTGCGGCAGGATCAGACTGCGCTTGCAGTACAGTACGTGCAGGCGCAGCGCGAATTTCGGCTAGTCAAGCGCGACACTGCGGTGCGCGACACCACGCGAGGCCCCGATCGGAGCGGGCTACAGGCGATCCGTCGCTCCCGCGCGCAACTGGTGGGTGAGATCGAGTCCGCACGCGTTGCACGCGCCGTTGGCAGTGACAGGCAATTGCTCGAAGTGATGACTGATTTCTGGGAGAATCACTTCAACGTATTCGTGGGAAAGAATCCGGTCGAAGCATACTACCTGACAGATTACGACAACACCATCCGCGATCACGCGCTCGGGAAGTTCCGGGATCTGCTCGGCGCAGTCGCGCACTCGTCTGCGATGCTGGTGTACCTCGATAATGCGCAGAGTCACGCGAATCGTGGGCAGCCTACACTCGCGGCAAACCGTGGTTCGGGAATGCAGCTCGCGCGAGGCATCAATGGCGTGCCGAATGTCGAGATGATAATTCGCCAGCGGGGTCTCAATGCACAGCAAGCGCAACAACTCCGTCAACGTGCTGCGGGCGCGAAGAAAGCTGGACTCAATGAAAATTACGGACGCGAGCTGATGGAGCTTCACACGCTCGGCGTCGACGGCGGCTACACACAACAGGATGTGATCGAAGCGGCGCGTGCGCTGACCGGCTGGAGTGTTCGGCTACCAGGACAGGGTGGCGGCTTCATCTTCCGACCCGAGTGGCATGACGCCGGTGAGAAGCTGTTCCTCGGACATAAACTCGCAGCTGGACGGGGCGAGCAGGATGGTGAAGACGTGCTCGACATAGTTGCACGCAGTCCCGCTACGGCGCACTTTCTGGCGCGCCAACTCGCCCGACGTCTCGTGAGTGACTCTCCGTCAACCGCGCTGGTAGAGGCGGCGGCACAGACATACCTCAAGACTGATGGCGACATTCGTGAGGTAGTACGCACGATCGTTACCTCGCCTGAGTTCTTCTCGTCGCGCACGTACCATTCTAAGGTGAAATCTCCGTTCGAAGTCGTGGTGAGCGCGGCACGAGTCTTGGGCGCCGCTCCAGACACAACGCCGCGCACTGCGCTTGCCGTGGCGTACCTGGGCGAGCCTGTATTCGGGCACCGTGATCCGAACGGCTGGCCGGAGACAGGCGAGTCGTGGATGAATACTGGCGCCATTCTAAACCGAATCAACTTCGGCCAGGCGGTTGCGGCAAACCGGCTGCCTGGCGCCACACTCGCGACATGGCCTGGCGCTGACACCCTGGCGAATGCACCACGCGCATCACAGGTTGACGCAGTCGTCTCGAGCATCCTCGAAGGAGCCGCGTCGCCAGATACACGCAAGATTCTCATGAGTGGTGAACACCCACTCGCGGTGAGCGCAGCACAGCAGGCCGCCGCGCAGGCTCAGGCACCAGCTGACAGCGGCGCCGCAACAATGAGCGACATGACGATCGCCAGCGCGCAAAAGGGAAAGGGCGCGGCGAAGCAGCAAGGAGTTCCTGGACTTGGACGTGGGCTAGCACGCAATCCGATAGTTGGGCCGGCACCGCACCTCACTGGCCTCGCACAAATAGTGGGATTGGCGCTTGGATCGCCCGAGTTTCAACGTAGGTAGCAGGTGCCGGTAGCAGATAGCTAAAACGCAGCGAAACGACGCACTCAACCGCGCAACCGACTTGCGCGTTACACGTGAGGGACGAATTATGGACCGCAGAGTATTTGTGAAATCGGGAGCGCTTGCGCTCGTGACGATGGGGCTGAGTCCAAGCTTCTTACGTCGCATGGCGTACGGAATGGAGCTCAAGAACGTTCCAAAGGGAAAGACGCTGGTGTGTCTCTTTCAGCGCGGCGCTGCCGACGGATTAAACGTCGTCGTGCCACACGGCGAAAAGGCATATTACGACATGCGTCCGACAATCGCCGTCGCGCGGCCCGGACAGGCGGCAGGCGCGATAGATCTCGATGGGTTCTTCGGGTTGCATCCGTCGCTCGCACCGCTCAAGCCGCTATGGGACCAGAAGCTTTTGGCTCCCATTCACGCAGTCGGAAGCCCGAGCACATCGCGCTCGCATTTTGACGCGCAGGACTTTATGGAAACCGGCACGCCGGATGTGAAGGGTACGTCTGACGGTTGGCTCAATCGTCTTCTCGCGGTTGAGGGAACGTGCCAGCAGTGTCAGGCGGTTCCGTTCCGGGCTATCGCGATGACGCCGCAGACTCCGCGTATCTTGGAAGGGCCGGCGGAGACTATAGCGATGAATTCACTCGGCGAGTTTTCAGTTCGCGCGACCGGCACCGAGGTTGAGCGACTCGAGGCGCTGTACCGTACAGGCAGCGCCGACCTGGTGCACGGCACCGGACAGGAGATGTTCGACGCGGTGAAGCTGCTGCACAGTGCAAATCCGCAGCAGTACGCACCACGCAACAACGCGCAATATCCCAAGACGCAGTTCGGTCAGCGCCTCATGCAGATCGCCCAGCTCATCAAGTCGAACGTCGGCCTGGAGGTCGCATTCGCAGACGTCGGCGGCTGGGATACGCACGTCAATCAAGGAAACGGCACGGGCCAACTCGCGGGACGACTTGACGACTTCGCCAAGACGCTTGCGGCCTTCACGCAGGATCTGGGCGACCAGATGAATGATGTGCTGGTTCTTACCATGTCCGAGTTCGGACGTACCGCGCATGAGAATGGGAATCGCGGCACCGATCACGGACACGCGACAGCATTTTTCGTCCTCGGTGGCGGGGTAAAGGGCGGCAAGGTATACGGAAAGTGGCCCGGGCTCGCTCCCGACCAACTCAACGAGGGCCGCGATCTCAAGCTCACCACCGATTTCCGGACGGTGTTCAGTGAGGTGGCAGTAAAGCACCTCGGCGCAACGCGAGTAGAAAAGATTTTTCCCGGATACACGGGTGGATCGCAGGAGTGGCTCGGGCTCGTATAAGCCGAGTTATCTTCGCGGTGGTCGGCTTGGACCTCCCGAGTTGCACGGGTTGTTCCGTATGTAGCGTCGAATGCGATTCAGAGCACGCTCGTCTCGGATGATGCGCTCGTAGTAGTTACGTTGCCACAGCCGTCCACGAAACGGTACCCAGCCCAAGCGGATGACGCCGTGGCGATATCGTGCGGTGGTAAGGGATTTAAAACGTTGGATGACGTCGCCGAGCGAAAGGACGTCACCCGCGACGACGTTTTCGGACGCGACGGCACCCGCGATGACGATTCCGGACGCGACGTCACCCGTAGGGGCAGGCCCCCGTGCCTGCCCACGTGACGAAACGCCGCATACACCGCATGGCCGCCGGTTGGCGCCATCGGATCGCACACGATCACCCGAACGTCGATCGCGTGTGGATTCCGATATCGCGCGACGATTTGGATGCGGATCGTTGCGTCGCGCGTGATTGGGTGAATCGGCGCATCCGTGGCGCGTTGGGCAGGCACGGGGGCCTGCCCCTACGGGCAACGTCGCGTCCCGAATCGTCGTCACGGGCAACGTCGCGTCCCGAATCGTCGTCACGGGCAACGTCGCGGGCGGGATCGTCATCACGGGCGTCGTCGCGTCCATCGTCGTCGGACGACGCGACAAACACACGATCGCATGGACATGGTCCGGCATTACCTGAAATGCATCGACCCGTACACCCGGATACCACTCGTCCATGCTCAAGAACGCTGCGTGGACGATTTCGCCCGCACGATTCAGTTTCATCGTGCCACCGTTGACGTATCCAAACATCCTGGCTCGATCCTGCACGACTATCGTCACGAAGTACGCGCCGGGCCGCGAATAGTCGTAGCCCTTGAGCCGGATCGAGTGACGATTACGCGAGCATGGAACGGTCTTCATGCTGCCGAATATTCGTCGCGGAACGTCAGTCACGCGGATTCATTCCACAGTTACATCATGATATTTCTGCAGCCAGTTACGGACGCTTGAATATCCTCTTGAAGAATCCCCCGATTCCCTTGCCGACCTTGGCGATTGCGTCCGGCACTTGTTGGATTGGCGACGCTGTGGTGTCCGGCGCCGGTTCCGGGGGCGCGCTATGAACAGGGCATGGCGTTGTTGGAACCGTTCCAGGCTTGAAGTAGTCGCGCTGCGTGATGGGACACCATTCGGTGGCGAGGTATCCGGTCCGAGCGTCGATTGTCGCCGGAACCATTCCTGCTGGTGGATCCCAGGCGTTGGGGGGGTTGGGCTCATCCCATCCGTTGGTGTAGAAGTCAGCCCATGCCGGCGCCGCGAGCGTACCGCCTGAGGCGTTGTAGCCAATTGGCTTCGGCGTGTCATATCCGAACCAGAATCCGGCGACGACCGTTGGTGTGTAGCCCATAAACCAGACGTCGGTGCCATCGTTGGTCGTCCCGGTCTTTCCAGCGACAAGTCCCTCGACGCCCAGGTCGCGAATGACATTGCCAGTTCCGTAGTTCACTACAGCCTGAAGCATCGACGTGATCTGGTACGCGTCGCGAGGATCCATAACGCGTTCGTGCTGGTTGTCGCTGCTCCAGAGCACCTGTCCGTCGGCGGTCTGAATGCGGCGCACCAACCGCGGCGTAACGCGCAGGCCGCCGTTCGCGAACGGTGCATACGCTGTCACGAGTTCCATCGGTGTAACCTCGAGTGCGCCGAGCGCTGCGGACGGAACGTTGGGGAGATCGCTGCGAATTCCGTAGCGATGCGCGGTCGCGATGATCGCGGGAATCCCCACCAACTGGCTGACGCGCACCGCGGCCGCATTCTCTGAGCGCATGAGCGCGCGCCGGAAGGTTACATGACCTCCGTATTCACCGCCGTAGTTTTTGGGCGACCAGACCGTCTTGCCGATCTTTACCGAGATCGGCTCGTCGTCCACTTCGCTCGCTGGCGTGTAACCGGCGGCGAGCGCCGTCGCGTACACAAAGGGCTTGAACGCCGAGCCCGGTTGGCGGTGCGCTAGCAACGCGCGATCGAAGCCACCACGCTCGAAGCGGCGTCCGCCCACCAGCGCTCGTATATCGCCCGTGCGCGGATCGATCGCCACCATCGCACCCTCGACGTGCGGGCCGCGCCGGTCGGATTCCTGTTGAATCACGGCCGCCTGACGTCTCACCGCACGATCAGCCGCCGTCTGCGCACGCGTGTCGAGCGTGGTATACACAGTGAGATCGTTCACATCACGTGATCCGGTCTTGAGCACCGAGTCCACGACGTCGCGCACGGCATCTATCGCATAGGAATCGCCCGTCATGTCCGGCCGCCATTCGTCCGTTGCAACCTTAAGCGGATCCTGAGAGTATTCGCCCGCGGCAATCGGAGTGATGTAGCCTTCCCTGGCCATCAACCCGAGAACCAGATTGCGTCGGGCGAGAGCGCGACGCGGCGACCGGCGCGGAGTGTATGCCGACGGTCCCTTGGGAAGCGCCGCGAGCATTGCCCCCTCCGGAACCGTAAGGTCGCTGACACTCTTGCCGAACAAGTCGCGACTCGCAGCCTCAACCCCGTACACGCCGTTGCCGAGATAGATGACGTTCAGGTAGAGCTCGAGTATCTGATCTTTGGTGAGATTGCGCTCGAGTAGCCGTGAGAGTCGCATCTCTATGAGCTTCTGGCGAAACGAACGTCCGCGATATCTGCGCACCGCGAAAGTATTGCGCACAACCTGCATGGTGATTGTCGAGAATCCCTCGCGCACACCGCCAGCGCGAATGTTCCGCAACGATGCCCGAATCAGTGCGCGCCAGTCGATTCCATGGTGCTCGTAAAACCGGCGATCCTCTGTGGCTATGAATGCCTCGCGTACCCGAACCGGCACGGCGCTCAACGGCACGTTAACGCGCCGCACAACCGCGAGTCGGCTTACGAAGGTCCCAGCCCGGTCCAGAACTCGGCCGCCTTCGTCCGGATGAAATGACCGGATGTCGGCGGCGCTCGGACAACCTTCAAAGCCGCACGTCCCAAGCCACGCGTCACCGGCATAGATGGCAACGACGAGAATCGCCATTGCCGCGAGTATATATTGCCTCTTGCCGGGTTTGCCGAACCGTAGATCCATGATCAGAATGTATCGTCCATTAATTGTTGTCCTCGCCGCAGGCGTAGCAGTTTCCGCGCTCGCGTGTACTTCCGGAGAGGCTCGGCCCTCCGTGAAGGCCGCGTCCAATACCCCCGAGTCAGGCGTTGGGTTATCGAACGCCCGGGTCTCGCCCTCCGACAACCAGAGCCGCGCCCCTAACAAAATGGGCCGCATTCCAGTGCTCGAATATCACCTTATCGGCGATCATGACGCGTTGTACAGCAGGACACGCGAGCATTTTCGGGCTGATTTGGAGGATGCGTACCGGCGCGGATACCGTCCGGTAAACCTTTCGCAAGTCCTGGACAAGGACTTTAGCGACGTCCCGGTGGGAATGTCGCCGATCGTCGTCGTATTCGACGACGCTTCCCCGCAACAATTCCGCTACCTGGAACGGAACGGCAAGCTCGAAATCGATCCTACGAGTGGAGTTGGAATCTGGCTCGATTTCGCCAAATCACATCCGGGTTGGAAGAACCGCGCCGTTTTCTGCATGTTGAATGGCGGTGCGGCTGGCCACAACTTTTTTGGCGACAATGCGAAGTTCCAGGGCCAGAAGAAGGAATGGCGCTTCCAGAAGGTCAAGTGGCTCGCGGATAACGGCTTCGAGCTATGCGATCACACAGTGTGGCACGCGATGCTGAACAAGTATTCAGACGCGGTAGTTCAGGAGCAGATCGCGCGCAATGCAATGGGGATCGATTCAGCCGTTCCAGGTTACAAGATCCGGTCCATGGCTCTCCCATACGGCATTTGGCCGAAGAACAAGCAGTTGGCGTGGCAGGGATCGTGGCGCGATCCAAAGACTGGCAAGGTCCACAACTATCACTTCGAAGCGGTAATGGAGGTGAGCGGTGGCCCCTCGCGGAGCCCTTACGATCCGGCCTTCAATCCGCACAGTGTCACGCGGATCGAGGCAATCGGGAACGACATAAGCAAAACACTGGACAAACTCGACAAGACCAACACACGCTTCGTGCGGTAAAACGGGAAGAGCCAGCCGCTTTATTTCAGAACTTCCATTTGCGCAATATTCCGAGTGCCTTTTCCAGGGCTTCACGCTGCATGGGCTCGGTAGCGCCTGAAAGAAGCTGTTCATACGTCTCGATCGCGAGGTCGAGCGCCATGTAATCGTGTTCGGCTCCGGCGAGGGCCGCGGCGTTGTCCGCGAGGTTGGCGCGGGCCAAGTCATCGGTCGGAAACTGGTTCGAAACCTGGCGCCAGCGTTCGGTGCGATTCCGCGGGTTGGACTCGGCGAGAGCCCACATGTGCCAGGCTCCACGACTGGCAGGGTCGAGCTTTCTGGCACGATCGGCGATCTCGCCCACCAATTCGGGGCCTCTCCCTTCCAGCCAATATCCGTTGGCCAGTCGTACCAGTGCAGCGGCGTCACCAGGGTTTTCTGCCACTGATTGCTCCAAATCTGCAACCGTGGGGTATGATAGATCGTCCATTTACCGAAATGTATCCCTCTGGACAAGAGTGGCGGAGGGTGCTAGCGTAAAGGCAGTAGTGCGAACCAGTAGTTCGAAGTAGTAGTGCGAACAAGGCACGCTTAATTGCGCGCAGATTGAAGGCATGGTCCCCGGGGGCGCCGCGTGAGTTGGCCCCGCGCTTCCCGAGACACTTCCGAATCAACACGACAAATCGAGTGACCGTGACGCTGGCGCCCCGCGCCCGTTGCGTAAAGCGCTTGCGGCGAGTGTCGCCGGCGCCTCTGTACCCGAAAATCCATTTACATGACAGAACGCCGACGTCCAAGCCGTCGCGGTCGTGGCCAAAGCCCCGACGACGCTGCATCAAACGATGCGCTTTCGGACGCGAATCCGTACCTCGAGCCGGTTCCTCAGGCTCCTGTAGCCGCGACAGCCGCACCTGATCCCCGCCCCCCGGAGTCATCCGGCAACGGTGACGCCTCGGGCGGCCGCCCCGATATATCAGGCGGTGACGGTGGCACCAGCCCGTCAGACGCGTCCGGCGGCAACGCCGGCAACGGGGGTAACGACGAGGGCAGCAATGATCGAAGCGGACAGGGACGTGGCAGATTTCGACGTTTTCGTCACCGAAACCGCACTGGCCAGGGCGGTGGGAACCAACAGCAGCAGCAACCGCAGCAGCAACCGCAGCAACAGCAACACCAGCAGCGGTCCAATCAGCAGAACAACAACCAGCAGAACAACAACCAGCAGTTCGCCGGCGGCCGTCGCAACAATCGCCGGAATCGTCCCCAGGTAGAGGCCGCGACCCGCGGCCCGGTGGGTCCAATTGTCGTCGAAGGCGAGACGTCAGGGCTCTTCGACCCCCAGCGCGACGCTGGATACCTTCGCAGCTCGGCGCACAGTTATCTGGCCGAAGCGAACGATCCGTTCGTCCCCACGCAGCTTGTTCGTCAGGCGGGACTTCGCCGCGGCGATCTCGTAACAGTCACAGTCGGTCGCGATCAGCGCGGGCGTATCACGGCTGCCGAGTTGCTCACGGTGAATGGAGGCGATCCGGAAGCGGCTTTGCGTCGACCGGAGTTCGCGTCGCTGATTGCGTCCTACCCGGACCGAAAACTATCGCTTGAGACGGGGCGACCCGCCAAGGCGGGGCCGGAGCTCACGCGCCGCGCAATCGATCTGATTGCGCCGATCGGTTACGGCCAACGCGCACTGATTGTCGCTCCGGCACGCGCTGGAAAGACCATGCTGTTGCAGGCGGTCATCGAAGGAATAGCTATCAATCAGCCGGACGTTCAACTGTTCGTGCTGCTCGTTGACGAGCGGCCAGAAGAAGTGAGCGACATGATCTCGATCGGGCACGGCGAGGTGGTGGCGTCGAGCTTCGATATGCCGGCACAGCGTCACGCCGACGTCGCCGAGATGACGCTGGAGCGTGCGCGCCGCCTCGTCGAGCTAGGCAAGGACGTCGTCATCGTTCTCGACTCGATTACGCGTCTTGCACGTGCGTACAACACGATCGAGCGAGGCACCGGACGCACGATGAGCGGCGGTCTCGATTCGTCCGCGATGGCGAAACCAAAGGCATTCTTTGGCTCAGCGCGCTCGGTCTCCCCGGAGAACGGCGGTGGCTCGCTAACCATCATCGCAACGGCGCTCGTCGAGACAGGATCTCGAATGGACGACGTGATCTTCGAAGAATTCAAGGGAACCGGCAATTGCGAGATCAAGCTCGACCGAAGTCTCGCCGAGAAGCGGATCTTTCCCGCGATCGACATCGGGATCAGCGGGACGCGCCGTGAGGATAAACTGTTTCGTCCCGACCAGTTGGACCATGTTTACACACTTCGGCGCGGTTTACAGCAGATGCCTTCCAGCTCGGCAATGGAGTGGTTAATCAAGCGTATCGCTGGCACGCTGAACAACGACGCACTGCTCTCCGGCCTGTGAAACTGCAACCGGGCGCCTAACCAGGCCAGCCAGAGCTTGCGGAGCCACGCTGCGCCGTCTGTTGCGGCCACCTGGCGGCCCGAGGCTTGCTCTTTCGGGGGCATGCTCTCCCAGATCCTCCGGCGGCCAATACAGGTCGCGGCGATGGTTTTCCTATCGTCGGTCGTATCGGCCGTGCCGGCATGGACCCAGTCGGCACGTACCTCCGTGGGCAGCCCCGACGTCACAGAGCTAACGCTCAAGGGTGTTCATTCGGTCGATCCCAACGATCTACGCAGCAACATCGCCACCGATGAATCCCACTGCACGTCGGTGCTGCTCAGGCCGATCTGCGTATTCAGCAAGTCGCCGCTTTTTTACAAAGACGTAACGCTGGACCGCGCGGAGCTCTCGCGCGACATGCTGCGCGTGATGGTCTATTACTTCAGGCGTGGCTATCGGAACGTGCAGGTTGACACGACCGTCGTTTCCACTGGTAAGCGCGCGGTACATGTCACGATTGCCGTGAACGAAGGAGCGCCGACAATCGTATCGCAGGTCCGCATCGTTCAGGACACAAGTGTCCTCACGCGTAAGGATCTTCGTGGGGTGCACATCCTGCGGAAGGGGCAACCATATAGCCTGATTCAGCTTGATTCGATGGTCGCAACGATCGACTCAAGATTGTGGGATCGCGGCTATTCCGACGCCGTGATCGACACGACGGTCGCAATCGACACGGCCGCGAAGACAGCCGATGTCAAGGTAACTATCGACCCGCGTTGGCGCGCACGGGTTGCGAGCATCACGGTCCAGGGAAACAAAAGCGTCTCCCAGCGCACGATTATGAAGTCGCTTTCCTTCAAGACCGGCGAACTATACCGTCGCGCGGACGTACTTGCAAGCCAGCGTTCGCTGTACGAATCGAACCTGTTTCGTCGCGCGGCGATCGAAGTACCGCAGGCAGATGATTCGCTCAAGCACGTGGTCATAGCAGTTCAGGAAGCACCTCCGCGCGATGCCCGTTACAGTACGGGTTTCAATACGGTGGATTTTGTCCAGGTGGCGGCTCACTATACCGACTACAACTGGCTCAACGGCGCGAAGCGATTAACCCTGGACGCCGCGGTGGGCAATCTCTTCGCGAAGCAACTGAACGGGAACGGCATCTTCTACGACGTTGGCAAGACTGTCGTTGGTGGTTCCGCATCACAATATCTAGCGCCAACCTATACGGCGAGCGCGGACGCACGATATCCGTGGTTCGGTTCCCCAAACAACGAATTGGCGTTTGGCGTGTTCGCACACCGCCGCAGTGCCCCGGGCATCTACGTGGATCAGGGCTACGGATTGAGCGGCACGTTTACGCGCACACTTACACCACGCGGTCCTCTCAGCCTCAACTATCGGTTCGAAGAAACGAACATTCAGGCTGGTGATGTCTACTTCTGCATCAACTATGGCGTGTGTGACGCAACGACACTCACCGCATTGCGGTCAAGACAAAAGCTCTCACCGCTTGCGCTCACCTTCTCTCTCGACAAGACCGACAATCCATTTGAACCGCGAAGCGGTTTCCGCACGCAGTTCGATCTTGAGCATGCTTCGTCCTACACTGCGTCGGATTTCCGATACAATCGCGGCCTCGGTGATTTTGCCCTTTTTCTCCCTGTCGGACGCCGGTCGGTGCTCGGCGCTCATCTCAAGCTTGGTCTCGTCAGCGCGCTCGCGAGCACCGCCGAAGCGGTTGGAGTCGGCAGCACTCCGCTGAATGATGGCATTCTCCATCCGCGCAAGCGCTTCTATGCCGGCGGCGGTCAGTCGGTACGCGGATACGCTGAAGGGCAGCTTGGCCCGCGCGTCCTCACCGTTCCCGCCGCCAAACTGCTTGCCGACGATTCCAAGAATCCGCAGTGCAGGGCCGCAACGATCGTCAAGTGCAACCCCAATACATCGCTGTTCCGGGATCGTGACTTCCAGCCCCGGCCCCTGGGCGGCAACCGGCTCATCGAGGGAAGCGTCGAGTTTCGCTTTCCGCTATTCGCCTCACTCATTGGAGCAGCGTTCGTAGACGCCGCGTATCTCGGACAGAACATCAGCCCGGGGCTTCCGGCGAACAAGGCTGCAGTCACACCCGGTTTCGGCGTGCGGTACCTGTCTCCGGTCGGTCCCGTCCGCATCGACGTCGGAATCAACCCCAGTACGAGTGACCAGCTTCCGGTAGTTACTGAAGATCTCGCGAGCGGCGGAAGGGGTCTCGTAACGCTCGATGCAACGCGCGCATACTCGCCAACGCAAGGGAGTGGCGGCGTCAATTCACTGCTGTCGCGCCTTACGCTTCACCTCTCGATAGGAGAGGCGTTCTAAAATGCGCAGGGCCACCGTCGCCGTTTCTGTGCTAGGCGTGATCGTTGCACTCGCGGCAATTATAGCCGGTGGAGTGCTGGTGCTGACACAGACAAGCTGGGGGCGCGAGAAAGTTGGTGGGTACGTGGTGGAAAGGGTGCGTGGCGCGGCGCACGGCTACGTGACAGTGGATCACATCCAAGGGAATCTGCTTGACGGCGCCACTCTCGTTGGGCTCACGATTACGGATAGCGCGCGCGCGCCTTTCGTCACGGCTGACACCGTCGTCGCACGCTACAGCGTCGGGGACCTGATCGGCAAACGGATCTATCTGGACGCTGTGAGAATCGTACACCCGGTGGTTGTCGTGAATCGGATGCCGGGTGGCAAATGGAACTACGACAGGATATTTCCGCGCGACACGACACTCCCGCCGACGCCGCCCGGGTTTCTGTCATGGATCACACTGCATAACGTGACGGTTGTCGACGGGCACGTTACGTCGCGCAGCCCGTGGACGCCTAGCGATACGCTGAACGCAACACAGCGGGACAGTGTTATAAAGTTTACGATGGGTTCCGTAGCGCGATTGAACGTGGTGCGGGTTGCGGGCGGCTTTCAAAAGATCTCCGATTTCCGCAACATCTACGGCACGTTTCCACTCATGCGTCTCGAAGATCCGGCTGACAAGCGCCAGATCATCGACGTTGCGACGATACGCATGACGGCGGAGCCACTCAAGCCACCGTCCGTGCGCGTCACAGACGCGAAGGGACGTTTCATCCTTCTCAACGACTCGTTGTATTTCAACGATATCACAGCGTCACTTCCCGGCTCCAGACTGTCACGCGGGACCGGTCGTTACAACTTCGACACCAACGATCTGAGACTTCGACTACGCGGGGATACTGTCGCAACGAACGACCTACTCTGGATCGACCCCAGCATTCCGCAGAACGGCGGCGGTAAGCTGGACTTTGCGCTCGACTGGGTTGGTCCGACGAGCGATTACCAGGCGAGAAACACGTCGCTTGTTGTGTCTGGAGCGACAATGTCTGGGTCGCTTGGTGTCTTAGTAACCGACACACTTGCATTCCACGACACGGATGTACACCTCAAGCATCTGGATACACGAACGATCCAGCAGGTATTTCCAACAATAAGATCACCACGCCAGGGATACCTGACCGGGCGCATGGCGGCGCGCGGCGGGTTTGGCGCGCTGCGCCTTGACGGCGACATCGCGTTCGACGATCCCAAAACGGGGACCAGTCGCGTGATCGCGCTCGGAACCGTGGGCGCGAGCGCGGGCGTAGTGCGAGCCCGCGACCTTCATGTGACGTTCGCTCCACTTCGCGTCGCGCTGGTGCGATCGGTTGACCCAACGTTGCCAATTGGTGGCACCATTACGGGAAAGGCGCTGCTCAACGGCACTTCCGCGACCCGCCTGACGGCGAATGCGGACCTGGTACACGATGACGTAACTGGTCAATCGCACGTGACTGGATCCGCTGTATTCGCACGCGGCGGACGGGTTCCGTTGATCAACGCGAATCTGCAGCTGCTACCGCTCGCGCTCGCGACTGCGGGCAAGTTTGCACCGGCCGCGGGCCTGCAAGGAACCGTGACCGGCCCCGTGTCGATCGCCGGCCCCATGAACAATCTGGCCGTATCCGCGGACCTGACGAGCGCTGACGGAGGGTCCATCACGACTCGAGGGACTCTGGATCTTGCGTCCCGGCCACAGTCCTACGAACTCGACGTTACGGCGCATCTGTTCGATGTGAGCCAGATCAGCACCAAGGGTCCGCGGACGTCGCTCAGTGCCGATGTGACGGCGAGGGGCACCGGCTTTGATCCGGCCACGATGAACGCGGTAGCAACGGCGAAGGTCAGAACCTCAGTGTACGACAGTGTCGCAGTGGATTCCGCAATCGTGCATGTAGCGGCGTCAGGCGGTATGCTCACTGTCGATACGCTCGTGCTCGATGTCCCACACGGGCGTGCGAGTGCCTCTGGACAGTTCGGGCTGCTAGCGGGACGAGCCGGCAAGTTGGCATACTCCGCGACTATCGATTCGTTGGGTGCCCTTTCCCGGATACTCCCCCCACGCGATACTGGCCTCGTTCAACCGCGGCCGGCGATCCTCGGGACACGCGTCGCGCGCGCAGACACCGCACGAGCACGTGTCGCACGCGCGACCGCGGTCGAGCGCGCGGCAACGGGAAAGGCCATGCCCCAGTTCCCAGTGGACACGCCCCGCGCGATTCCACGCAGCGCGCTCAGTGGCTCTATCACGACTCATGGCACCGCGACGGGGAACATACATACGTTCGACATGACCGGCTCGGCGACCGGGAAGAACCTCGTCGCTTTCGGCAGCGCCGTGAACGCCGTAACCGCCAACTACGCGTGGAACACCGCCTTCACTCCACGGTCACGCGTGAGCGCCCAGGTGAGCGCCGTAAACGTACTGGCCGCAGGGTTTGCGCTCGACACCGTTGCTTTTACCGTCGATTACACCAAGCCCAATGGCAATCTGACGCTGGCGATTCATCAGGACTCGAATCAGGTTTACAATGCGACGGCACAATTTACGCTCGATAACGACCGTGACGATCTGAGGCTTGACCACCTCCGCCTCCGCTTCGATACGACTCTTTACACGAGCACTGGGCCATCGACGATTCACTTTGACTCCGCTGGGACGTCGATAGATCACTTCGAGATCAAGAGTGCGTCGGGCAGTCGAGTGTTCGTGAATGGAGCGATCCCCACGAAGAGGGAGGCCGACTTACAGGTGAACGTGACCCAGTTCGAGTTTGGGAACATTGCCAAGCTGCTTCAGAGCGACATCAGCGCACGCGGAATTGTATCAGTGGACGCGCGGCTGAGGGGAACGCGTGCCGCTCCAATTGTGACGGGTGCGTTTGGACTGACGCGGTTCTCGTACGGTGGTCATCCGACGCCTGAAGTTCACGGGCAATTGAGTTACGGGAACGAGACGCTGCAGGCCAGAGTTACCGCCGGACCGGAGGGTAAGGCCTCCATACTGGTGGCCAGTGGGACCGTCCCGATCAATCTCGCACTTACGAGCGTGACGGGCTCTCGCATACCACGCGACCGCGTAATTGCCGCGACCGTAGATGCGGACTCGCTACCGCTGAATCTCATTCCGCAGTTCACGGATGCGATATCGAACCTGAACGGCCGCGCGCTGGCAAAGTTTACAATCGCGGGAACCATCAACAACCCCGATGTTAATGGTAGGGTCACGCTGTGGAACGGGAGCGCCAGAATAGTCCCTCTCGGACTGGTTGTGAACGACGTTGCGACCAATATCCGGCTGGTTCACGATACACTGGTTGTGGATTCGCTCGTCGCACGCAGCAATGGAACTATTCAGATCCGCGGTGGAATCGGCATCAAGAATCTCGCTGAGCCTTCCTTCGCCCTCAAGCTCACGGCGGTTGACGCGCGCGTGATCGACAATGAAAGCGGTAATCTGTTCGTCAACGCCAACGTAGCGGTGAATGGACCATACAACAACGTTGATGTCACTGGCTTCGCACACGTGCTGCGTGGCGTGTTGTACATCCCGGAATCGAACGGCAAGACACTGGTAGGTGCCGGGGATCCAGCGCTGTACGCGGTGCTAGACACCAACAACGTGACGATGCGCGAACTGTTTCCGGGCGAATCGCCGCTGCTCGCTAACTTGCGTATGGATGTCGCGCTCATGGTTGACCACGACGTGTTCGTCCGATCACGGGATGCCAACGTGGAGGTCTACACCGAGGCTCCGCTCCGTATCAGCGTCAACCGCGCGAAGCAGTCGCTACTGTTGGACGGGGTGCTCCTGAGCGATCGCGGCGAATATCGTTTCCAGAGCAGGCTGTTCCAGATCCGTCAGGGCGCCGCGACGTTCATCAATACGCCGGGCCTGAATCCGACACTTCAGGTAACGGGCGAATACGACGTTCAACTTCCCACTCGCGAAGCCATCGCGATTCGCATTGTCATTTCTGGAACTCTGGACCAGCCCAAGATCGCACTGGAGAGCGATGCGCAGCCGCCCATTTCGCAGACGGACTTGCTGAGCTACCTGGCGTTCGGAAGGTCGTCGTCATCGCTACTGCAGCAGGAAGGCGGTGGTCTTACTACCGGCGGCAGTGGCGGCGGAAACATAGTCGGCGCCGGTGCAGCATTCGCGGCAAAGCAGATTGGCGCCGCCGCACTCGGCGCGCTGACTGACCAGGCAGCTGGCCAGGCCGCGCGTTCGCTCGGAGCGGATTTCCTCAACATTACTCCGGCGGATGTCTCTCTCGATGCGGGCAGCTTCCTGCGCGCAACGCAGATCGAATTCGGCAAATACGTTCAGACGAATACATTCCTGCAACTGCAGGTAAGGCCGGACCCAGCATCGCTGCAACGTCCCGGCTTTCAGCTCACTCACCGTTTCAACACCAAGACCGGATACCGTATCGACGCCAGCTTCGAGCCGCGTTACCTGCTCAAACAACCGACACTGGCGACGGATCAAAGCCCACAGACAACCAGCGCGTTCGGGCTGTTTCTAGTACGCGAGTGGCGTTACTGATCAACGAAGCGAACCCACCCTACGCCATGTATTGCCACACAAAGATCGCCAATCCAGCCACACCAAGCGCGATCGAGCCTAAAAAGACCGGGCGCGAACGAGTGAGTGCCGTAATCGCGCCCAGCGCTATGGCTACCTGAAACAGAGCGACAGCGTCGGCGAATCCGTGATGCAAGTGGAGTAAGTGGTCGGCCTCGGCCGACGCGGCGTCCCGTTCCGTCTCGAGTTTCTTTGCAGTGGTCGAAATCTCCGCCTGCTGTGCCACATACTTATCGGCGGCGGCGGTCAATTCAACAGGTACTGGCTTTCCAGCCGCCATCCATGATATGGCCGATGCGCGAGCTATGGCTTCCTTCACACCTTTCGCCTGATAATACGCCCATTGATCGGATGCGCGGCTCTGCAGTTGGCTGGACTCGGTCTTGAGCACCAACGCCTCATTTACCGTCGCGCCAGCTTGAAGTGACGATATGGCGGCGAGCGCAGCCAACAGTGCAGTGGTGAGAGCGACGATTCGAATGAAGCCGCTTGTCTCGCGCTCGACTTCCTCGTTCACACGCTCCTGAATACTGTCCATTTCGACCTCGGCGCCTTCAGGCATCGCGCTATTCCTTGACTGGGGTAAACCGTGGGAGAGACGAGTGCTCCCATGAATCTACCCGCCGCTGCGGTGCGTGGGCCGACTAGCGGTCGAGATGGGCGACTTGGGACTGGGAGGGCCCACGCCGAATACCGCCGGTCCCGCCAGCGAGCTCGGCGCATTTAGATTCGCCCCATCGTCAATGCCGACGCCCATGCGATTGAGCAGCTCTCCACCAAGCCAGCCTGCCAGCCCGAGGAACGCAACGCCGCCAAACGAGAACAGCAGCGACAGTGGCGCCGGTGATACCGGCGAATTGACGCGCAAAAGCCAACTCACCGCAAACGCTAGCACGACGGTCACGCTACAGATCCCGTGCAGCGCACCGATCCGTTTTGCGCGTGTTCCCACGGGAATGCCGAGGTAGTCGATCAAGCCGAATACCGCCGCTAGAAGACCGCCGACGACACCCGCACCTATCATGTAGAAGGCGACCATAGACCACATTCCGCTGCCACGGACGACATAGACCGCGTCGAACAGCGCCGCCGTACCGAGCAGACCCATCGGAAAAGCAACGACGATCTGATGAACCGGGTGGCCGAGCAGTTTCGTCTTACTCTCCACGGCACGCCTCCAACTTGTGCGCGTGCACTACTGGACCACCACGACGCCGCTCATGCTCAACCCGTGAATGGTGCAATGGTAATTATACGTTCCCGGAGTTGGGAAATTCACAAGCTGGATACCGGACGCGAAGTCCGCAACATTGCCGGGCGCCCCGCTTGTGGTGAAGGTGACGTTGTGGGTGGTGCCCGATATGTTGTTGTAACTGACGCTCGTTCCGTGCGCGATAGTGATTGACGTGGGATTGAATTGGTTGCCGGAAACGAGACACACCGTTCCAGATCCAGGCACACACGTGGGCGGCGGGTTGCCACCGCCGGCACCCGGGCCCGTCCCAGCGTCGCCGCCTGCACTGCCGCAGCCGACTGCGAGAACAAAGCAGGCCACGGCCACGTATCTTGAAATGCGCATGTCTAGAACGTCGCCCACCGGGGACGACACGGACAGCCCATTTGCGGCGAAGCGCTAGTACTATAGGGTCAGTGACCGAAGAAACTGGGCAACCGCGCTCCGATAACTGCGCCCAGAAGGAAGGCGAGTACCGTCGAGCAACGTGATGCGATAGTCACCCTGTTCGTTCGGAAAGACTTCCCTTATCTGAGTCGTATTCACAATAGCCGAACGATGAATACGCATGAACGCAGTCGGCAGTTTTGACTGGAACGACGCGAGTGTGCCGCGCACAAGATGAGATGTTTTTCCAAGGTGGATGCGCACGTAGTCGTCTACTGCCTCGATCCAATCGATTGATTCGGTCGGGAGAATAACGTGTTTCCCATCGACCCTGATCGCAAGCCGATCTGCAGCCCGCCACCCCTTCATTTCCTCCACTAATTGCCGGATGTCGCCAACACGGGAAGTAGTGTCGTCCGACGTTAGCCGTGTCTTCGCATGCGCCACAGCTTGGAGGAGCCGGTCGGGTGCAACGGGCTTCAGCACGTAGTCCACAGCATGCACGTCAAATGCCTTCAACGCGTACGAATCATGAGCCGTGACAAACACGATCACTGGCATGTGTTCGGCATCGAGCTGCGCAACGACACTGAAGCCGTCGACCTCGGGCATCTGTACGTCCAGCAGCACAATATCCGGATTGAACCGTGCGATCAACTCTATAGCGTCGCGCCCATTTGCCGCTTCCCCAACTACAGTGATGTCGGGATCCGAATTCAGTATCGTGCGTAGGTGCCGGCGGGCAAGCGGCTCGTCGTCAACTATGAGAACTCTGACTAGGTCGGTGGTCATGTGAGGATCAGTTGGTGGTCACGCTGGCAGTCCGTCCAGCGCGGTCACGTGATAGGGAATTCGCATCGACACTATGAAGCCGCCCGCGGGTGGACTCTCTACGGTGAAAGTCTGATCCTCGCCATACAAATACATTAACCTCGCGCGGGCATTTCCGATGCCCACTCGTTCGTTAATGGCGTCGAGAGGCCTGCCAGAAAGACCCGGCCCATCATCGATTACATCCAGAACAAGAATTCCCATATCCCGTCTCGCTCGTACTTCGATTCGCGTCTTCGACGAACATTGCGCGAGGCCGTACTGGACCGAATTCTCGACGAGCGGCTGTAGTATCAACGCCGGCACCAGCGAATCGCCCACTGACGCGTCGATGTCGGTAACGAAGCTTAGCCTATCCTCGAATCTGATCCGTTGGATCGCGGTATAGTGAGCCAGAATCCGTAACTCTTCGCGCAATGGGACTTCCTCCGAAGCGCCAGCGTCCAATGACACTCGCATTAACTCACCCAATCCGGATATCATGCGCTGCGCGGCCGGTGGATCCGCATCGACGAGAGCGGTTATCGCGTTTAGCGCATTGAACAGGAAGTGTGGACGAAGCTGCTGGCGCAGACTGTCGAGGCGGGATGACGCGAGGCGTGTTTGTAATACCGCCTGCTCCTCGGCTTGTGCAGCGTATCGGCGCGCAAGCTGTTCATGCCACCAGGTCGCGTACGTAGCGATTGCGCCGGCCGCCGCGAGGAGCGTCAGCTTTGCCGCTTCGTCAAGCAACGCGACACTGGCGCTGCCACTGGCGGAGACGGGATCGCTGATGGTCACCCCGTGTACGACGAGGAATAGAAAGTCGAGGGACGCATACGCGATCACAATAAACACCGCGACGATCGCGGCGCGGCGGGCAGACGACAGCATCGGTCGCGCCGCAAGGATCGCAAAATATGCCAGAACCATCGGTGACTTGAGCGCTAGCGTCGGCGTCGCCCCCAGGCCGTACCCACCCATGGTCACGGTGATAGCTACGACATCCACAATTGGATTCAGGACCGAAAGCCACGACGGGAGTGCTGCGCGGCGATAGAACAGCGGAACCTGGCCGACCGTCCAGACCAACATCGGTATGAGCACGGTGGCGTTAAGAACGTTCAAACGGCGTGGCAAGACCGGGGCATAAGCAGCGGCGGCAACAGCCAGGACGACTAATACGAGAGCACGCACCAAGTTGACCTTGCGCTCCGCGTGGTCTCTCTCCTCTTTGAGGACGATCGAGTGCCGATCCGCCGCTGTGCGCATGATTCCTAACATATGTACCGGCCCGCGAGGCGCCAGAAGCAGAAGGATGCCGCGACGGATGCCGCGACGCCTGCCGTGCTGGCTGGCCGACCCACCGCACATAGCCGGTATTTCACCGTTGACACCCGCCAATCGATCCGCCCAGCCATATTTTGTGGTATGCCAAGTCGACCGATTTCTGTGCTCGCGATGTTAGGGGCCCTCTGCGCGCTATACGCGCCCGCCGCCCTCGCGCAATGTCGTCCCCCGCAGGATAGTCACGAGGCACGTCTGCTCGCGTTCTATTCCGTTCCCATCGTGTTCAGTGCCGACGCTGCCGCATTATCGTTGCCGGCCGGAGCCGTTCGCCTTTCAGGAGAAGGCGCATTTGTGCCTGCTCCATCGGCCGAGATACAGCACACGGAATTTTGCTATGCCGGCCGCGCTCAGAATACGAGTCTGACAAAGTTCTTTGGCCGTCCGCGACTCGCGGTGGGGCTGCCGATGGGTTTTGGATTTGAAGCCAGCTACCTTCCGCCCATAACGGTGGCAAGCGCGACGCCGAACCTGGGCAGCGCCGCGCTCTGGTTAACGCGCGAGATCAACCCGGCTTTGCTCCTCACCGGCCGGGTGCACGGAACCGTAGGAACGGTCAAGGGGCCTATCACCTGCCCCCGCAGCGCTCTTCAGCAGCAGGATGCACAGGCGCCGTGCTACGGCACCAACCCGTCAACTGATGAATTCAGGCCCGACATGGCCGGTGCTGAGTTGATCGCATCAATGAATCCTGCCACGCCGTCGCGCGTGAGGTTTTCTGCCGGACTCGGCGTCAACAGATTGTATCCGCGATTCAGAGTGGGTTTTTCCGATCTGTCCGGTGGCACTGATCGCACTCAGATCGTCATCAACCTGACGCGTGTCACCGCGTTGGCAGGCGCGACGCTTGCGCTATCCCATCGATGCGACGCAAGCGCGCAGGCATTCACATCGTTTACAGACGCGACCACAGTGCGCGCTACAATCGGCTGTCTCCTCAACCGATAGTTACGGCGCGGCCAGTGTCCAACGCGGCCGCAGGTGAACCCGTATGGGATCAATAGTCTCTCTTACTGTCAAATCAGCACCGACTAATGCATTTGGATTATCCACGTATCCGCCGAAACGTTGCGGGTACGATAGCAGCTTTTGCATCGATGGCCTCGCTCGCTGGTGCGCAGTCCAGCGCGCACTCCATCAAAAACGCGACGGTCGCCGCAGCCGGCAGAACCGCGTTGAGCAGGACAGATGTGCCGGTAACGTACAGGATCGATCCTGTTCACTCTGAGCTGACCTTCAGGATCCGCCATCTTGTTGGACGAGTGAGCGGAAGTTTTGACGAGTGGAGCGGCTCGATCTCCGCTGACACCGCAAACTGGGCCAACTCCAACGTCTCGGTTGAGATCAAGACCGCGAGCATTGACACCAAGCAGCCCAACCGCGACGCGGATCTGCGCTCCGCCAGATTCTTCGCGGCGGACAGTTTCCCGACCATCACGTTCAAGAGTACCCGGATCGAGCGTCAGGGTGACAACGTCAAACTCATTGGCGACCTCACAATGCGCGGCCGTACCAAGCCCGTCACGCTCTCCGGCAAATTCCTCGGCGCAACGAAAGACGTGAAAGGTCAACGGGTCGGATTTGATGTCTCAACGACAATCAATCGCCAGGATTACGGCGTGTCATGGAACCGCGTGGTCGAAACCGGAATGTATCTCGGCGACGATGTCGAGATCGCGGCCACGATTGAGGCGGTAAGACAGGAATAGCCACCGTCATTCCTGTAGAACCCCTACTTGGCGTATTCATCCCACAGCGCCGCCATTGCCTTGGTTCCTAGGCGAAAATTCTCGACGCTCATCCACTCATCTGGTGCGTGCGCATTCTCACCAGGCAAGCCAAATCCGACCAGGAGGACCGGAGCGTCGAGAATACGCTGAAAGTCGCCAACCACTGGAATGGATCCTCCCTCGCCAACGATCACCGGCTCCCGTCCGAAAGCCGCGTGAAGCGCGCGATTCGCGGCATCAAAAATGGGACCGCTCAAGTCAGCGCGCCACGGACGGCCGCCGTGCAGATAGCTCACCTTCGCGGTAACGCCATCCGGCGTGAACTTCTTCACGTGAGCTTCGAACAACTGCGCGATGCGCGCAGGATCCTGATCGGGCACCAGCCGGCAACTTACCTTGGCCATGGCCTTGGCCGGTAGAACTGTCTTGGCTCCGTCGCCAGTGTAGCCAGAGAGAAGGCCGTTCACTTCGCATGTTGGACGCGTCCACAATTTTTCCAGCGTTGTGAAGCCGGACTCGCCACCTAGAGCCGTTACGCCGATGTCGCGCTTGAATTCTCCGTCGGTGTGCGGGAGTTTGCGCATCCCCGCCAGCACTCGATCGTCGAACGGGCTGATGTCGTCATAGAATCCATCGATCGCAACGCGTCCGGTGTCATCGTGCATTGATGCGATGATGCGCGCAAGCGCAGCCGCAGGATTCACCACTGCGCCGCCGTACATCCCGGAGTGAAGGTCGCCCGATGGTCCCTGCACATCAATCTGGAAATACGACAGGCCACGCAGCGACGATAGAATCGACGGGACTCCTTCGGCGAACATTGCAGAGTCGGAAATGACCACCGCGCTCGCGGCGAGGAGCTCGCGGTGACGCTCGACAAACGGCTCGAGGTTGGTGCTGCCGACTTCCTCCTCACCTTCCGCTATGACAACGATGTTGCACGGTAGGACGCCGCGCGTTCGAATATGAGCCTCGAGCGCCTTGATATGAAGGAATAACTGCCCCTTGTCGTCAACCGAGCCGCGTGCATAAATACGACCGTCACGCACTTCCGGTTCGAACGGAGCCGACGTCCAGAGGTCGAAGGGCTCGGCCGGTTGCACATCGTAGTGACCGTACACCAACACCGTTGCAGCGTCCGGCCTCGCACCGCGCCATTCACCGATCACGACGGGATGACCCGGTGTCTCGTGCACCGACGCGCTGAGACCGGCCTGCTCCAGCGATCGTTTCACCCAATCAGCTGCAGCGCGAGTGTCTGCGTCATGTGCGGGCTGCGCGCTCACGCTCGGGATTCTCAGGAAATCGAATAGCTCTTCCTCGATCCGCGACTGGTGCTGCGTGAGGAAAGTGTCTAGGTCGTTCGCGATCTTTGGCATGAACGGAATTTAATGGTACCTCCACGGCTCGCGCGGGCCGTGGAGGCTATCTTAAGGCATGCCCAACCGCCTCGTCGGCGAGACATCGCCTTACCTGCTACAGCATGCGGAGAACCCGGTGGACTGGCACCCCTGGGGCGACGAAGCGCTGGAGCTGGCCCGCACGACGAACCGGCCAATTCTCCTGTCTATAGGCTACGCGGCGTGCCACTGGTGTCATGTCATGGCACACGAGTCGTTCGAAGACCCATCAACGGCCGCGATCATGAACGAGCACTTTGTCTGCATCAAAGTGGATCGAGAAGAGCGGCCCGACCTGGACGCCATTTACATGCAAGCGGTCCAGTCCATGACCGGTCACGGTGGCTGGCCAATGACGGTATTTCTGACGCCGGCATCCGAACCGTTTTACGGCGGAACCTATTTCCCGCCAACCGACCGACACGGCCTGCCGTCGTTTACGCGGATATTGAACGCAGTCGCCGAGTCATACGCTAAGCGGCCAGACAGCATCGCGGCGAGCGCGGCGTCCATGCGGCAGATCTACGACGTGACCGCGGCGAGTGAGGGAGCGGAGGGTGATGTCAATGCTGCGTTCCTAGAGACGGCTGGCCACGCGATAGCGACCGGATATGACTCGCGCTTTGGCGGGTTTGGTGCGGCACCGAAATTTCCGCCCACAATGGTCCTCGATTTTTTTCTGCGTCACTGGGCGCGAACCGGCCAGGCGAGCGCGCTTGAGATGGCGGAAGCGACGTTCATCAGGATGGCGCGCGGCGGCATATACGATCAGATTGGCGGTGGCTTCGCACGTTATTCTGTAGACGCGCAGTGGCTCGTGCCGCACTTTGAGAAGATGTTGTACGACAACGCGTTGCTGATCCGGCTCGGCGCGCACCTGTACAAAGCGACCAAGGACGAGGAAGTCCGCCGAGTGACGGAGGAATCGGTGGAATGGCTAGTGCGCGAGATG
This sequence comes from Gemmatimonadota bacterium, assembly GCA_041691775.1. GTDB lineage: Bacteria > Gemmatimonadota > Gemmatimonadetes > Gemmatimonadales > Gemmatimonadaceae > Fen-1247. Next base: position 34,514 of record JBEPUB010000015.1, on the reverse strand, counting down.
ACATCATCCGAAGGTGGCTTCTACTCGTCGCTTGACGCCGATTCGGAAGGAGTGGAGGGAAAATTCTACGTATGGACTTCGGAAGAGTTCGATGCCCTGCTCGGTTCTAACGCGCAGATTGTCAAGAACTATTACGGCGTTACCGAGTCGGGCAATTTTGAAGGACGCAATATCCTGAACGTGCCCGTACCTCCGGCGGCCTTCGCATCCCGAACGAACGTCGAGCTCGACGCACTTCTAACAACTGTTACCCGCGCTAAACAAACGCTGTACCAATGCAGATCGCGCCGGGTGTGGCCGGCACGTGACGACAAGACGCTAGCTGGATGGAACGGGCTCGCGTTACGGGCGGTCGTCGAGGCCGCACACGCGTTCGACCGCGAGGACTTCCGTGTCCTAGCTACGCGCAACGCCGATTTCTTGGCCGCGCGTATGGTTGTCAACGGTCGAGTCATGCGCAGCTACAAAGATGGCATCACCCGAATCTATGGCTTTCTCGAGGATCAGGCCGCGGTGGCGCTCGGTTTTCTGGCCATGTTCGAGCAATCCCTCGACCTGAAGTGGCTCGACGCTGCGCGACGACTCGCGCGCACAATGCTGGATGAGTTCTGGGACGCAGACACGCGGCTGTTCTACGATACGGCGCGCGATGCCGAGAAACTGATCACCCGCCCGCGCGATCCGACGGACAACGCGACTCCGTCCGGAACGTCGCTCGCGATCGATCTGGTTCTGCGCCTCGCCAACTACGACGATGATCAACTATTTCGTGACCGCGCCGCCGCGACAATGAATTCAGTCGCTGGAATGATGGCCCGGTACCCGTCGGCGTTCGGCCACATGTTGGGTAACGCGGAGTATGCGGAGACATTTGCGTGTCACGGCGACTACTGTGACATGCCTTCCCCACGTGCCCTGGACATCGCACGCGCCGGGTCAACATCCCAAGAGTGACATAGATATGCCGACCGACGGGTATTCGTTCACGCGAGGACTTTTTGCCGGTGAGGTGCACGACGAACTGATCTTTCCGTATCCGGCGCCGTTGAGCAGCGCCAACCCTGCTGAAGCAGCAACCGTAGCGCGATTGGTGCAAGCCATTGAGGGCCGGCTCGGCGGCATCGTTGATTCCGTGAAATTCGACGAGGAAGAAACGATTCCGGACAACGTGATAGCCGCGCTCGGCGAGTACGGCTTTCTCGGAATGACGATCCCGAGGATTTATGGCGGCCTGGAGCTATCGCCGCGTGCTTACGCGCGCGTGTGCGAGGCGATCGGCGGCGTCGATTCGTCCATCGGAGTGTTCATCGGCGTTCATTGCGGGCTTGGTTCCAAGGCGATCGCACTATACGGAACAGACACGCAGAAACAGCGTTGGTTACCGGGTCTCGCGCGCGGAGAAATCCTGGTGTCGTATGCATTGACAGAACCGCTCGTGGGGTCGGATGCGCAGCATGTAAAGACGACCGCGACACTTAGCGTGGATGGATCACGCTGGTCCCTCAACGGACAGAAGATCTGGATTGGTAACGCCCATCGTGCCGCGGTAATAGCGACGTTCGCGCAAACCGCCATCGAGCGCGATGGGAAGACCGTCATGCGCCCTACCGCATTTCTCATCGAGCCCACCATGCCGGGCTTTCGTGTGGTTGAGACTGCGCGGAAAATGGGAATTCGCGGATCCACGCAGGCCGAGCTCGAATACAGGAACCTTGAGGTGCCGGCGGGAAATGTGCTGGGCCAGATCGGCAAGGGGTTCGCAGTCGCGGTAACGGTGCTCAACGGCGGACGCCTGACGCTTGCCGCCGGGTGCACTGGCGGCACCAAGCACATCTTCCACGAGATGGCGAGCTACGCGGACCAGCGAATTCAATTCGGCAAGCCGCTAGCGGACTTCGAGATCACACAGCGCAAACTGTCGGCGATCGCATCCGACATCTACGCATCCGATGCGATGCTCGGCGTGCTCGCGAACCTCGCTACGGAAAATGACTCGGACTGGTCGCTGGAAGCCGCTATGGCGAAGGTATTTGCTAGCGAGATGGTGTGGCGTGCCGCCGATGATATGGTGCAGTTGGCTGGTGGCCGTGGATTCGTCAAGCCATATCCATACGAACGCTATCTTCGCGATAGTCGCATCAATCGGATATTCGAAGGCGCAAACGAGATCCTTCGTCTTTTCATAGCGCTCAACGGCATCCAGACCCTATCGGGCCAGCTCAAGGAAGTCAGCGCTGCGCTCCGGGAGCCAATCAAGCACCTCGGTCTTCTCAGCGAGTTTGCCGCAGCCAAAGTGCGGAGCGCGTTCGGAGCCAGCGCCACGCTGGACATCGAGCTCGATCCGCGACTTGCTAAACACAAAGAATTGTTTGAAAAGCACGTGGCGGAGCTTCGCGCGGCGGCGCAGAGCGCGGTAACCACGTATCGCGGTGAGATCGTCGATCGACAGCTGGTCGTCGAGCGATTGTCGAATATGGCTATCGAGCTATTTGCGACCGCGTGCGTCATCTCGCGTACTCAATCGCTGTTGAACGATGGCGACGACAGCGGATCCGGGCCGGCCATTGATTTGTGCGACATCTTCTGTGTGGAATCAGGCCTGCGATTCCGCTCCGCACGGGTGGCTCTTGCTGGCGGCAGCGCTGGACTGATTGACGACGAGCGTCGAGCGGTCGCACGGCGAGTCCGCGGTGACGTTGGCTACGGGATACCGGATGCGATTCTCGATGTCGCGCTCCCGCCAGGCAGCGGTGGAAGTAAGCGAACATGAGTCGGGATACACACGCAGTAACCCGGATTCGCGGATTGCGTGGCGCCACTCGCGTACACCGGGACGATCCCGATGCTATCCGATCGGCCACTCGCGAATTGCTCGGCGAGCTATTGCGCCGAAACGATGCAACATCCGAGTCTGTGATAAGTGCGTTCTTCACGGTGACACCTGACCTGGTGAGCGAATTTCCAGCCAGGGGAGCGCGCGATCTGGGCTGGAACGACGTCGCGATGCTCTGTTCCACCGAAATCCCCGTTCCTGGATCCATGGATCGTGTCATTCGGGTTCTTCTGCATGTGGAGCTTGCGACGAACAGTCTTGCAAGACACGTGTATCTCAACGGGGCAGAGGAACTACGGCCGGATCTGTGACGCGGTCCAGACAGGATGAGTCCTTGTAGAGCCCGTTGACCTCGTGTGACAACAAAATACCCGATCGCGATCACAACTCTGAGGGATATGATGCGCGCCTCAACAATCGCCGGAGCACTGGCACTCTTCGCTTTTGTAAACCCGAACACAGCGAGCGCCCAGAATCCGCCCGATGGTGCGGAGTTGGTGCGGCTGATGCACGACCGCTACGTAGCGAAATGGTATACCACGCTTACCTTCACGCAGGCTACCGTGCGGCGCACAGCAGCCGACACCATGGTGCACGAGACCTGGTACGAGGCGATGAAGCTGCCCGGTAGACTGCGCATCGACGTTGGCGCGCCCGACGGAGATCCGATAATCCTGTACGCGCGCGACAGCATCTTCGTCCGGCGCGGCACACGTACGCTCCCTCCACGCGTTGGTCGCAACCCGCTCCTGATGCTCGGCTTCGACGTTTACACCCAACCCATAGAACGCACTGTGAGTGCGTTGCGCGAGGAGGGATTTGACCTGAGCAAAATGCACGAAGGCACCTGGCAGGGGCGCCGGGTTTTTATCGTCGGGGCTGCGCCAGGCGACACTACGTCCAAGCAGTTCTGGGTCGACGCCGAACGTCTGGTATTCGTCCGGCTGGTCAGCCCCGAATCACAACGACGGCCGGGCCTGGAAGACGTTCGGTTCGATAAATACGAAACCGTCGGCGGTGGTTGGCTCGCCACCCTGGTGACGGACACTCGCGACGGCAAACTGGTCCAGCGCGAAGAGTACTCCGACATTCGTGTAAATGTGCCGATTCCCGAGCGTCGTTTGGATCCAACACGACTGGACCAACCGTGATTTCGGGCTCGGCCTGAAAACCGGCTGTTAATTTTCGCTCTTACGACAGTCCACCATATTGATGCTGCTGCCTGTTCTCTTTTCGTTAGCAATTGCGACCCCTTCTCTGCCGATCGATACGACCACGAATGTTCGTGATCTGCCGATCGTTGAGCTTCGCGCAGCGCATTCTACGAACAATACAGTCGCAATCATCCTTTCTGGTGACGGAGGCTGGGCCGACATCGACCAGAAGGTGGGCCAACGGCTGCAGGCACGCGGGATCGATGTGGTCGGGCTGGATATGCGAGATTATCTTCGCAGTGGCCACCGCACGCCGGCAAGCATCGGCGGTGATATCTCCCGGATCGCTCGCCGCTACATGGCGCTGTGGCGGAAGCGGGACGTCGCAATTGTGGGATACTCGCGTGGTTCCGATCTCGCCCCATTTGCGGCGACCAATCTGGCCGCGGACATCCGGCCGCACCTTACACTGATCGCGATGCTCACGCTGTTAGAGCGTGCAAGCTTCGCTTATCACTTCTCCGATCTGTGGCGCACCACTTCAGGAAAGGGAGATATGCCGATCCTGCCACAGATCGAGGCGCTCAAGGGCGTGCCCATTGTCTGCATATATGGCAAGGATGAGAAGGAGTCACTCTGCCGGTCGGCACCTCCGGGACTCATGACTGTGATCCAACGCAATGGCCAGCACCATTTTGACGGTAACTATACCGCGCTCGGCGATATTGTTTACGAAGCTGTGGTAAGAACTTCGAACGGCGCGCCGTTGGGTCAGCTGGAACCAGCACGGTAACGAGCGCTACAATCGCAGATCAGTAAGTGAGGAGTCCGTCCACTAACTGCGCGACCGCGGTGTACGAATGCTCTTTCGCCTCGCTCACGAGACGTGAGCATGTCCGCGAACTCACCGATCGGATGCGTGGAATGACCAATAGTCCAGCGAGTACCAGGCCGTTCGAGTGCTACAGGTCCGCGCATGACTTCAGAATCGTTCCACAATTCAGGCACATCAGCTTGCACTTGCGCCAGCTCAGCTGATCGCTCTCGCAGATGTCGCAAAGCTCCCGCTCCAGCGGCTCTGGCTGCTCCGTCGGCGCTACCGCGGGGTGGGGGATCTTTGGACCATCGTCCACGTCACGCCTCAAAATCCAGCGCGAGATCGAGCGCTGGCGCAGAGTGCGTCAACGAGCCGACTGAGATCCAGTTGACACCGGTCTCCGCGATTCCGCGCACCGTTTGGAGATTAACACCGCCAGAAGCCTCTATGACAGCGCGACCCGCGACCAGCCGTACAGCATCGCGCATGTCCTGCAATCCCATGTTGTCGAGCAAAATAATGTCGGCACCGGCGCCGAGCGCGTCTCCGACCTGGTCAACGTCATCGCACTCAACCTCAACGCGTGTGCCTGGCACCGCAACTGCGCGGGCACGCTCCACTGCGAGCGCGACATCGTGACCCAATGCCGCTATGTGGTTATCCTTGATCAGGATCGCCTGTTCCAGATCGTTGCGATGGCTCATCCCACCACCGCATCGTACCGCATACCGCTCGAGCCGGCGCCATCCTGGCGTCGTCTTGCGCGTGTCGAGAATCCGTGCCTGGGTGCCGCGCACCGCGTGAACGTACTGCGCCGTGAGAGTCGCGATTCCAGAAAGGCGTTGTAGGAAGTTCAACGCGACGCGTTCGGCCCCCAACATTCCACGCGCATTCCCGGAGAGAAAGAGAATCGTATCTCCTCGATCTATCGGGCGCGCATCGTGTGAATCTTCCCGAATCGTCACTGACGGATCGCGTTGCCTGAAGGCTTCGATAGCCAGCAGCGTTCCGCACACGATCCCTGCGCGACGAGCCACCAGCACGGCCTTGGCGTCACGCTCCGGATCGATTGTCGCGTTTGTCGTCACGTCAACATCGGCCGCGTCCTCTTCCAGGGCGGCGTGCACAATGCGCGCGCGGTGCGACGCATCGAGCGGAAAGCGAAGTCGCTCCTCGGGCGAAAAAGCGAATTCCGCGAGCCGCGCGAGCGACGGGTCTAAAAGCTGATTGAAGTCTGTCACTCGCCAGGATCCTCGGCCGTCGCCGGATCAAGAGATAGAGGAGTCGGTGCGCCCCCAACCGACACCATGCGCTCGATCGCGCGACGCGCCCTAGCCGCTATGTCCGGCTCGACCATGATTCGATGCTGCATGTGCTGCAGCGACGCGAGCACTTTTGGCAGTGTCGTGACCTTCATGAAGGCGCACACCGCACGATCGTTCGCCGCAATGAACCGCTTCGTTGGGTTCTCACGCCGCAGCCTGTGCAGTATCCCGACTTCAGTGGCCACGATGAATTCTTCCGCGTTTGAGATAGCCGGCCGGCGGATCATCCCTTCGGTCGAGAGAATCTGCGCACCTTCAGCGCTGATGGCCCCGGCCGAAACTGCCTCGACGACGCTCGTCGCGCAGCCGCACTCGGGATGAATCAAGAACTCAGCATCGGGATGCTCGGCCCGTCTGCGATTGATGTTCTCTGGATCGATTCCAGCATGGACGTGGCACTCTCCCATCCACACGTGAATGTTTGCGCGCCCCGTTATCCTGCGCACGTGAGCGCCGAGGAACATGTCTGGAAGGAAGAGTATCTCCTTGTCAAGCGGAATTGAATTGACGATCTCGACCGCATTTCCCGAGGTGCAGCAGTAGTCGCTCTCCGCCTTCACTTCAGCCGTTGTATTCACGTAGCTCACGACAACCGCGCCAGGATGCTCGCTCTTCCATTCGCGCAGCTGCGCCGCGTCTATCGTTGATGCGAGCGAACAGCCGGCTGCCATGTCTGGGAGCAGCACGATCTTGTCCGGCGAGAGGATCGCCGCAGTTTCCGCCATGAAGTGGACACCGCAGAACACTATGACCTTCGCGCTGGTTTTCGCGGCCTCGCGGCTCAGGCCCAGCGAATCACCGACGAAGTCCGCCGCGTCCTGCACTTCGGGCCGCTCGTAGTTGTGCGCAAGAATAACCGCATCGCGTTCACGTGCGAGCGATTTGATGCGGCCCACGATATCGGCGTTCGCATCTGTGTTATGTATAGATTCAGTCATTGGACGTTGAAGCATTTACGAAATGTTCACCATTCTATGTGGCGATCGCGCCACTTTCTCTTAGGTCGCGGAAAGTCGCGCCGGAAGTGGCCACCACGCGATTCCTTGCGGAGCAATGCCGCCTCGGCAATGAGCCGCGCGGTCTCGACCATGTTGCGCTCCTCTGTCGCTCCTACTGGCAAGCGGAGGGCAATGCTATCCAGCAGCGTGAGGCACTCTCGCAGTGCTTCGGCCGTCCGGTCGATACCTGCGTTGTCCCACATTACCCGCCGGATATCATCGGCCGCAACCTGGGCGGCACCACGATCCATCAACGGCGGCGCAGTCCACATCGACACTTCCGGTTCCGCAACGAGCCTCTCAGCGCCCACCATGTCTCGCGCCACGCGCTCGGCGAACACCAGGCCCTCGAGCAGCGAATTCGATGCGAGCCGGTTGGCACCGTGAACGCCGGTCCGCGCCACCTCGCCGCACGCATATAGTCGCGCGAGGCTGGCCCGTCCGGCCAGGTCGGTCACGATGCCCCCCATCATGTAGTGCGCAGCCGGCGTGACTGGTATGAGATCCGTGTTCGGGTTGATCCCACGTGCGATACAGAGCGCGAATATACCCGGAAAATGTTCTTCGAACGGGCGTTCGAACCGGGTGGCGTCGAGGAACACCGTTCGGCCAGCGCGCTGCTCCCGGAAAATCGCACGGGCAACAACGTCGCGCGGGCCCAGCTCGGCGAGCTTATGCTGTTTCAGCATGAAACGATCGCCGCGATCGTTCACCAGCGTCGCGCCTTCACCTCTAACCGCCTCAGACACGAGCGCCAAGGGCGTCTCTGGAGTATCGAGCGCGGTCGGATGGAATTGCACGAACTCCATGTCCGCGAGTTTCGCTCCGGCGCGGTGCGCGATCGCGAAGCCATCGCCCGTGGCCACGGCAGGATTTGTGGTGTAGCGGTACACCTGCCCGCACCCACCGGTCGCCAACACCGTCGCGTCCGCGATGAATTCGGTCGCCTTCCCCGCCACCGTAGCGCGAACTCCGACACACACTTCGTTCTCGACTATCAAATCAAGCACGCGAGTCTTCTCGGAGACGCGAATCGCCGACGTCGCGCGCACTCGCTCAATGAGCGTTCGGGCCACCTCGGCGCCGGTCTGATCTCCGTGTGAATGAACTATGCGCCGCCGAGAGTGGGCGGCCTCGCGGCCTAGCTGCAGATTGCCCTCGCGATCACGGTCGAACTGAGCACCGGCCGTTACCAACTCGCGGACGCGGTCGGGCCCTTCTTCCACCAGCACCTCTACGGCGGCGGCGTCACACAGCGCGGCGCCGGCTGCGAGCGTGTCGCGGCGGTGAAGCTCAGGTGAATCACCCGCACCGAGCGCTGCGGCGATTCCACCCTGCGCATACGCCGTAGCGCTATCGAACAATGACCGCTTGGTGAGAACCACCACCTCACCCGCATCGGCCGCCCGCCATGCGGTATGCAGTCCTGCGACGCCGCTCCCAATCACGAGGAAGCGAGTGCGAATGCGCTCTGGCATGCGCGAAAGATAGCCGCGCGTCCCAGGGCGCGCCGCAACCACCCTCCGCGGCGCTTCGATAACACCGGCGCGCGCACGCTTTGCTCGGCGTCGGACAATCCGCCCTATCATGGCCGCCCAATCCCTCGGAGGGGAGCCATGAAGTCACTCACCGCGCTCGACCGCATCGCGTTAACTACCATCGTCGTCCTTGCCGCAGGCGCGCAGCATGGCTGTAGCGACGCACCCACGGCGCCGCTGTCACCGACGCATGCGCCAGCTTCGGAGGCCATCAACGCGCCCGGAGATCCGGGTGCGCCAGAAGCGATATTTCTGGCTCCGTTAGGTCCCAAAAAGCACCCGCGCGGGGTGCTCGACACCACGCTCGCCCCATCGGTTGCGATCTGCCGCCTGGTTGGCGACGATTGCGCTGCCGACACACTCGCGCATTTCACTTCGGACTCCACCGCCGATTCCACCCGCCGCGTATCGCTGAGCGAGCGTGCTTACTTCGTTCGGTGGAGGGTCAGGGGCCTCCCGGCCGATCCGGCAATTGGGTACCGCGTCGTCGTGACATTAGGGGACACAACGGTCGGATTTACAGATCTCAAGATTGTTGCACCAGATTACTCAGTTCCGCCCGACGATACGACGCGATTCGCTTTCATCACCGAGCGTAACGTGCTGAACGTGCGATTGCAGATATTCGTTCCGCCAGTGACACTCACGGTCATTTCGGAGCCGGGAGCGACCGGTGATCTGACCAGTCAAACCTACAGCGTCCGACGGGGCGAGCGGGTGCCTTACGCCTTCACAGCCGACTCTGGCTACAAGAATCTCCTCGTCACACTGGACCAGCAGCCAATCGGCAAACGCGGGCGGATCACAATGGATGATTCTCACGTGCTAATCGCTTCCGCCGATCGCGAAACCGGAGTGGCGCCCGGTGATGAGTGGATCCTGCGTGACGGGCGTGCTCTGCTAAAGGCGACCAACAAGGTAAAGGCCGCACAGTTGCTGCTCAACAGGCTCGATGAGATGGGAGACACTGCAGATATCGTGGAACGGTTACGACGAGTCGAGATGACCATCCTGCAGCGCGACGCGGACGCCGCCGCAATGCCGACGCTCGACGCGGCGCTTGCTGGACAGACATTCGATGCTGGCACCGGTATCGGGAACGCGCACGACGACCCCGGGGCCGGGGGCGGTGGTGCCGGCGGCGAAGCGTCATCGTTGATGGTCCCATTGAGGCTGCCGCAGCAGATGTCGCTTCGCCCCGCGGCAACTATCATGTCGCCAGCTGCCGCGGTCGCCGAACCCGTGACGATCGCTTACGTGAACGGGATACTCACGACGCCGATGGGAGCGCTCTTCGCAGCGCACCACGTCGCAGTCGCGGCCCGCACCGCACACTGGGGGGTAAACGCCCCGTTCGACGTAAAACTGATTTACAACCGCAGCGCGATGGCGAGCGAGACCAGCGAGGAAGACCGTTGCGTACTCGAGCTCGGAATTAAGGGGGATTGGTTGGGCTTGAACTCACTACCCGGCGAACTCGCGAAGTGTCTCAACAGTACCGAACCAAGAGTTCTGGCAATGCTGGCTGACTTCGCCGAAGTCGGCCAGCAATACGGCAATGTTCTCAACCATTCTCTCACCGCGCGGCCGCGCGATGTCGATTCCGTCGCTGCATTCGCGATTCGAACTCGTAACCAGGGACGACACATCGTCTTTGTCATGCACTCGCAGGGCAACCTGATAGTCCAGCAAGCACTGACGCTGCTCCAGCGAAACGGCCAGTACTCTCAATCGCGGGATACCACCTGCATCGGAGGCGTGGCGCTCGCTTCACCGACAAGCGACGCGTGGCCGATTTCCGCGCGTCACCTGAACGGACTCGCCGTCGAAGGCGATATTATCCTCGTGCTCGGGCGGAACAAATTCCCACGCGTGCGCACACCGATGTCCGATTCAGCAGTTCGAGCAACAACCAGCTCCATTCGCGCGCGAATCGCTGGACTGGCATCCGCGGCGACGATACGATGGGGACTCAGGCTCCACAGCGCAGTCGACAGCTATCTGACACCGGAACCAATTCGAGGCCGCATCAAGGATGCAATAGTATCATCCTACCGCGGATGTGCGCTCGGGGACGTCAAGATATCTCCGCAACTGCTTTCGTTGCGCACGGGTGAGACCGGAACTTTCCGGGCTTCGCTGAATGATCTAAACGGGACACCGCTCGACGGACGGCGCGGATTGCAGTGGAAGGCCGACTCACAATCCGATTGGCAACAGTCGGTGCGGCTGTCGGACGCTGGAGTTGCTACGGCAAATTATGTGGGCGGCCTCGGCGTGAAAGCGGTTACGCGCAACGTCACGAGTGCCGCCGGCGTTTCAGTGCGTCCCGCTCCGCTTAGAGTCTCAGCAGTCGAAACCTTTTCGGCCCGATGGGTTCTTCTCTGGGCAACGCTCGGCGACATCTATCCCATTCCGCCTTTCGTAGTTCCCGAGACAAGCTGGAACGGTGGCACTTGTAGTGAAAAGGCGACGTTCGAGAGCAACGGTCGCACAGGGACATTCAGCAAACAGTGCACAGCTGATTATCGAGTAACGTCCGATGCATTCGATGGCGCGGCCGAGTACGTGGCAACGTTTTTCGAGAAAGGCGCAACCGCATTCCTATTCAGTACCTCCGGCACCACGGGGTCGTTGCGCGGAACGACGGCCGGGCCGTCCGCGACCACGGACATGCTGCCGGGTCCAGTCCCGATGGATCGAATCTCCGTCACCGCATTCGACGCGGCGGGCCACCTGCTCGCCAGTGGAAGGACGTGTATGCAGGCGTGCCTCGGATGGCCAGCTGATCCGTAGGACGTTGAAACCGATACGCATGGGTCACCATGTTAACTGGGGGGCACGCTTGCCTCGCCACGGTTGAGGCAAGCGTGCCCGGGATGCGGGTCTATCTCTATATTTACCTCCCGTGCGGAAGATCATCATAGCGGTCGCGGTTCTCCTCTCGGCTCACGTCGCTCTCATGTTTGCCGGGATCGGTCGCGGGAACGCGACCCTTGCCCGCTCGGGGACTACAGTCGGCATCGTATTCGACGTCGGCGGGCGAGGCGACAAGTCTTTCAATGACGGCGCGTTTGCGGGCGCGGACAGTGCTCGGAGAATGCTCGGTGTAACCGTGCGCTACATCGAGCCGGGCGACGGCTCTGATCGCGAGTCTGGATTGAGGTTGCTTGCCGCCGAGAAAATGGATCTCGTAATGGGGATCGGTTTCATCTTCACGGATGATCTGACCAATCTCGCACGCGAGTATCCTCGCATCAACTTCGCGGGAATTGACCTGTCGCTCGCGTACGACTCCACTGGTAAGTTGATTCCACCACCACCCAATCTCGCGGCACTCAAATTCCGTGAAGAAGAAGGGTCGTTTCTCGTTGGATCGCTCGCTGCGCTCGTCGGCAAATCCAAGAAGGTCGGATTCGTCGGCGGAATGGATATCCCGCTGATTCATAAATTCGAAGCCGGATACACCGCGGGCGTCAAATATGTCTGCCCCGATTGCGCCGTCATCGCGCAGTACGCTGGAGTCACGCCCGAGGCATTCAAGAACCCGAGTCGCGGAAAGGAGCTCGCGTTGAGCCAGTATCAGTCGGGCGTGAATGTCATATTCCACGCCAGTGGAGCCACGGGCCAGGGCGTATTCGAGGCCGCGCGCGCGATGCACAAGCTCGCCATCGGCGTGGACGCTGATCAGTACGACGAAGCGCCCGGGTATATCCTCACGTCAATGGTGAAGGGTGTGAATGCTGCCACGTTCGACATTATCCGTAGAGCGCATGACGGGACGTTCCACGGCGGCGTGTACTCGTTCGGTCTCAAGGAGGATGGCGTGGGCTACATATATAACGAACACAACAAGGCGCTGATTCCCGATTCCGTACGCGCTCGCATTGAGGCGATCAAGGCGGATATAATCGCCGGCAAAATCAAGGTACCCACTACGAGATGACGCCTCCGCCGATTGGGTCCCTGGCTGTACGCATGCACGACATCTGCAAATCGTTCGGGCACATTCGCGCAAATCGAAACGCGTCGCTGCAAGTCGCGCATGGCGAGATCCACGCGCTTGTGGGTGAAAACGGCGCCGGCAAATCAACACTGATGCGAGTGTTGGGCGGATTGCTCACACCCGACTCCGGCACGCTGGAGGTGAACGGCAGCGACGTTACTGGATGGACCACTCCGGACGCGATCGCTGCTGGAGTCGGTGTCGTGCATCAGCACTTCATGCTCGTACCGACGCTTACCGTGGCGGAGAATCTCGTGCTCGGAATGGAGCCCACGAAAGCGGGTCAGATCGACTACGCCCGGGCTGTAGCTGACGTGAAGCGGCTGGGCGAGGAAACTGGTCTCGTCATCGACGGCACGCGGCTCGTCGCGGATCTCTCAGTCGGCGAAGCGCAGCGCGTGGAGATTCTCAAGACGCTATATCGCGGCGCAAAGATTCTAGTTCTGGATGAGCCGACTGCCGTGCTATCGCCACCGGAAGTGAAGGGACTGGCGCTCGTCCTTCGAGGCGTCCGTGATAATGGGGGGACGGTGATCATCATCACGCACCGGCTGGACGAAGTCATGGCGCTTTCGGAGACCATCACCGTGATGCGGGCGGGCGAGACCGTAGCGAGCTTGCGCACAGCAGACACGAATCCCTCTGAAATCGCGCAGGCAATGGTAGGTCGCCATGTTCGGTTGACGACACGGGAGTTCGCGATCGTAACTGAGACAACGCTGACGCCTTCCCGTGTAAACAAGGCCGCGCGTGCATCTGGGAGCGGGCTCGTCGTTCGCAACCTCATCGTGGCCGGATCCAGAAAGGCGCGCGAGGTAGATGATATTACCTTCACGGTGCGTCCCGGTGAGATACTCGGGATCGCAGGCGTCGAGGGCAACGGCCAGAGTGAGCTGATCGAGGCAATTGCGGGCCTTCGCGCAGTATCGAGCGGCTTCGTAGGCATCGGCGACACCGATCTGACCTCCGCTTCACCGCGTGATCGAGCTGACGCTGGTTTGTCGCACATCCCCGAAGATCGCCAGCGACGCGGGCTCGTGATGGACTATTCTGTCGCTGACAACCTGATACTCGGAATGCAGCACCGCTTCTCACATCGCGGCTCACTCGACCGCGCGGCGATTGCCGAATACGCCCGGCAACAGATTCGCGCTTTCGATATTCGCCCGCCCAATTTCGCTGCATCGGCACGCACGCTTTCTGGCGGGAATCAGCAGAAGGTTGTTGTCGCGCGTGAAATGGGAGGCGGACGCGACTATTCGGTACTTCTTGCGTCACAACCAACACGTGGGGTGGATGTGGGCGCGATCGAATTCATTCATTCACGACTGATCGCTGCGCGCGACTCCGGGAAGGCGATTTTACTCGTTTCAGCCGAGTTGAACGAAGTTCTTTCGCTGTCCGATCGTGTTGCGGTGATGTGCCGCGGCCGATTCGTAGTAGTCATGCCGGCTGCCGACGCGACCGAAGACGTGCTCGGCGAGTATATGACAGGCGCGAGAGTCGCCGCATGACGGCCGAGCAGCGCGAGAAGATCGAGGAAGCGCTGTTTCCGCCGGTGGTTGCGATACTCATCGCATTCGTCGTGGGCGATATTCTCATGCTCAGCTTCAACCAGTCGCCATTCGTCGTATGGCGCTTGTTGCTGGAAGGCACATGGGGTAATGCGTACGGGTTCGGACAGGTGCTGTACAAGGCGACCACACTGTCGTTCACCGGAATGGCTGTAGCCTTCGCGTACCGCGCGGGGTTGTTCAATATTGGGGGTGAAGGACAACTGGCGGCCGGCGGTCTCGCTGCGGCATTGGTCGGCTTCGCACTTCCCATTGGATTCCCCGCAGTACTTGCCATACTGCTTGGCTGCCTGTGCGCCGCTGCCGCGGGTGGTATCGTCGGCGCAGTGCCTGGCTATCTCCGTGTTCGGTTTGGCGCGCACGAAGTCATCACGACCATAATGCTGAACTTTGTCGTTCTTGCACTTCTCAACTGGTTTATCGCCACCAAGCTGCGCGTGCCGGAGACACTGCACACGCCCGAGATTCATGCTGGCGCAATATCGCGTCTCAGCGCTCTACTACCCGCGTTCCACGGCTCCGCCGCCAACCTGTCGGTGATAGTTGTGATCGTTACCGCGGTGGCGATGTGGTATTACATGTTCCGTACCCGGGGCGGGTACGAGCTGCGTGCCGTCGGCTTGCAGCCCGACGCGGCTGAATACGGTGGCATCTCGGTTAGTCGGGTGCTGTTCAGCGCGATGACGGTGTCGGGCGTCATCGCGGGCCTTGGTGGAATTAACTTCGTGCTGGGCTACAAGTACTATTACGAGGACGGATTCGCGGGCGGCACGGGGTTTCTTGGGATCGCCGTTGCGCTCGTTGGCCGCAACAACCCGTTCGGGATTTTGATCGCAGCTCTGTTCTTCGCCACACTGTCGCAGGGCGGGCTTGCCGTCAACGCATTCGTTCCCAAGCAGATGGTGGACGTGCTGCAGGGCGTAGTGATCATAGCCATCGCAGCTTCGGTACCCGAAGTGCGGCGCATTCTGCTTGGAGCACGCAGGCGCCCGGTGGTGTCAGCTGCATGGGATTCGGCGCCGGTGGCAACAACACCACCTGAGGCACCTGTCTGACAGCATGAATTCCTTCGCGATCGTCACACAGGTTCTGCGCATTGCGGTGCCGTACCTGTTCGCCGCCGCAGGCGGGGTAATCGCCGAACGTTCCGGAATTATTTCCCTTACCCTGGAGGGATACATGTTGGGCGGTGCATTCGCGGCCGTCGTCGGTACGTTTTACTCGGGCAGCCCGGTTATCGGAGCAATGTGCGGGATTGGGGGCGGCATCGTGCTCGCGCTTATTCACGCGGTTGCATGCATACGATATCGCGCCGATCAAGTAATCGTCGGCATCGCGATCAATCTCTTCGCCGTCGGAATCACCCGCTTCTTCCTCAAGCTGCTGTTCGGCAGCTCATCCAACTCACCGCGCGTGGACGGCTTCGCCGCGGGCTACGGGAATCCGGTACTGTGGCTCGGGCTGCTATCCACTCCGTTTGTCGCATTCATCCTGTTCCGCACGCCGTTCGGCCTGCGTGTGCGAGCAACAGGGGAAAAGCCCGAGGCCGCGGCAAGCGTTGGCGTCTCGGTACACCGCGTGCAATACATGGCAGTTATGCTCTCGGGGGGGCTTGCTGCACTCGGCGGTGTGTATCTCGCGCTGGACCAGCACCAGTTCACGGATCAGATGACTGCAGGCCGCGGATTCATCGCGGTTGCTGCTGTGATCTTTGGACGATGGAGCCCGCTTCGCGCCGGCGCCGCTTGTTTGCTGTTCGCCGCCGCCGAGACGATACAGATTCACCTGCAGGGCAACCACGTGGTCGCGTCCCAGTTTATCGAGATGATACCATACGTACTCACGATCGTGGCGTTGGCCGGGGTCGTAGGGCGAGCAATCCCACCGGCGGCGCTGGGACGAGCGGAGGCCTGACGCTCACAGCCCGGGGGCGACCGCCTGCCTCAGGAAACCAGGCCCCCTGATCTTGCCATCGTCGCAACCACTAAATTCCCACCCGATGCGATGCCACCGAAGAACTCAGCATGCCATGGGCCGCACGGCTCATCATGACAATCCCTATAGCGACATGACCCCCCAAACGGCGTCGATCCTGCCATCTGCTAACGGCCGGGACTCGGAACCGAAACAACGCCCGTGACCTGTTTCCGGCCGTCCATTCTGAAACGCGAAGAAAAGTGAAACAGAACGCGGCACTCGGCCGCCTCACGGCGCTAATCATAACTGCGTTCGTGGACATGGTGGGTCTGTTGATGATCCTCCCACTCATGCCCTATTACGCGCGCTCGCTCGGCGCGAGTGCGCTCATGGTTGCGCTGCTCATGTCGTCGTTCACGGCGGCACAATTGCTCAGCGCGCCATTCTGGGGGCGCGTTTCCGACCGATATGGACGCCGACCCGCGCTCCTCATCGGATTGGGCGCCGCCGCAATTGCGTATGTCGTGTTCGCCTACGCGACAACAATCTGGCTATTGCTCCTGTCACGTGTCGTGCAGGGCGCGGGCGGCGGCACGACTGGTGTCGTGCAAGCATATGTCGCCGATGCGGTGGAGCCGGAAGAGCGCGCGAAAGCTCTCGGATGGATTTCCGCGGCAACGAACGTTGGTGTCGCGCTTGGTCCGCCGGTTGGGTCCTTCGCGCTCAAGCTGCTCAACGTTCACGGACCCGGGCTCATTGCAGCGACGCTCTGTCTGTTTAACATCGCATTCGCGTGGCGCTATCTATCCGAATCGCGCGACATGGCGGAAGCAAAGCATGTCGAACGCAAACGTGGTGCATCGTTCGCAGCGGTGAAGCATGTATTCTTGCATAGTAAGGAGCCGGCCCCACGGCTGATCTGGGTTTATGCGATCGGTATCGGCGCATTCCAGGGAATTACTGCGATCCTCGCACTCTTCCTCGCCGACAAGTTCGGCGTCACCGCCGACCGCATCTGGGTCATCTTCACCTTCATGGGAACGATATCGGTCATCACGCGCGCCGGCTTCCTTGGAAACGCCGTTGACCGATGGGGTGAGGTCAAGCTCTCCCACGTCGGCTTGCTAATGCTCGCGGCGGGACTCGCAGCGTTCCCCTTCATGCCAACCTATGTGACGTTGTATCTGGCGGTGACGCTGATTCCGCTCGGAACGGCTTTCACCTTCCCATGCGTCACGTCACTCCTGTCACGCATCATAAGCCGCCACGAGCGCGGGCTGTACATGGGCGTACAGCAAACGTTCGGTGGACTTGCGCGAGTCATAGTACCGATCTTCGCCGGCTACACGTACGACCACTTCGGACATTCAATCCCGTTCTGGGTATCTGCGGGCCTGGTAATGATTGGCCTGTTTATGAGCATGGGCATCGCCGACCCAAGAAAACCGAGCGGACAGATCGAGAACGCCGCACCAGTCTAACATCAACCCCACGCAGCATCTGAACTGCTCAATCGTCCAGAACGAACCTGACAGTGTCCCCGGGCGCGCGTTGCGCGAACCGCGACAACCATGATGACCTGATCACCGCGATCTTTGGATAACCGCCAACAGTTGGGCCGTCATTCATGATCACTATTGGCGAGCCACCATCTGGAACCTGGATCGCGCCAACGCAAGTCGGTTCGGACGGCAGCGACGCAGCTCCGCCGTGAGTCAACGTAACACCTTCGAGCCGATACCCGGTTCTGTCGGAGGCGCGCGACACCGTGAAATTGGTGCCGAGAAACGTGGTCCACGCTCTGTCATCGAAAAGCATCGCCTGCGGGCCGCGTCTTGCGTGAACTGCGTCGTCATTCACTGCACGTTGAGTCAGTAGAGTCACCGATCCAGGCGCAGCGAGCTCCGAGTCACCAATCGGTAGGCGGTCGCCGGCACGAAGGCGTCGCCCGTTAAAGCCGCCAATTGCCGCACTTAACAGCGTTGACCGGCTTCCCATTATGCTCGGGACGTCAACACCTCCACGTACCGCAACCAGCAGAAACCGCCTGCGAATGATGCGCTCGATGCGCAGCTCGTCACCGGTTGACACTTCGATGGCAGTCCACGGCGACAGTTCCCGCCCGTTCACAAAGCAAGTTGCGTCGGCTCCGCCGACTGCGACAATTGCTGAAGAATCAAACCGAAGCACACCGCCGGCAACCGCCCATTCGATCATCGCAGCGTTCGAGTCATTGCCGAGTAATGAGTTGAGCGCTATTCCCGAATCGCGATCTGCAAGCCCGGATACCGGGACACCGACATCCCTATACCCCGTGCGGCCGAGATCCTGAACGGTCGCGAACGGCGGCGCAACGAGAACCGTGATCACGAATCAACTCTCACGAATCGAACAGAGTCGCCGGCACGAACCAAAGCGGGCGGATCTCGCAACGCATCGAACATCACCGCGGACGTTGTACCGATGAGATGCCATCCCCCCGGGGTGTTGAGCGGGTACACGGATGTCTGTGCTCCGGCAATCGCGACAGAGCCCGCCGCAACGTGCACGCGCGGAACGGCACGCCGCGGCAGCACGAGCGCATCATCGAGTTCGCCGAGGTATGTAAATCCGGGCGCAAAGCCAGACATGTACGCCCGATATGTACGAGACGAATGCAGCTCAATCACTCCCTCGATCGTCAGGCCGGTTCGCTCTGCGACTTCGGACAGATCTGCGCCGTCGTACCGCACCGGAATCTCGATCAATGTCGAATGATCCTGCGCCCCCTCCTCCGCCATGTTGACGGCAGCCGCGATCGCCGCCGCCGCTGACTCGAACGAGGTAAGGACACAATCGAAATAGACGGCGATGGTCGTGTATGCAGGCACGACATCGATGACCGAGTTGATTTGCATGTTACGAATGCGCATCGCGGCCGCACGCACGCGTACGCCAACATCCCACGATATCGACTGCGCGAACGTGATAATCAGCGCATCGTCACCGAGCCGGACAATTATCGGAGCGTCATCCGCGGCCGTCATCGTTCAGCGGCGGGTCACGATCGTGCAAACGGCGCGATGGCCACGCCGGCGCCTTCCAGTCGCACGCGCACTGCGCGTACGATCGCTACGGCGTGCGGTCCGTCACCGTGAGTGCACAGAGACTCCGCGCGGACATCGATCACGCTTCCGTCAATCGCCATAACCGTTCCGGTTTCGACCATCCCGAGTGCGCGATCGGCAATCTGTTGCACGTCAGTCAATACCGCATCGCGCTCGGTACGAGGTACCAGTGTTCCGTCGCTACGATACGCCCGATCCACGAACGCTTCGCTCACGCCCCGGACTCCAATGCGCTCGGCCGCGCCGATCATCGCGCTACCGGCAAGGCCGAGTAGCGCAAGAGTCGAATCCACAGAACGCACCGCGCGAGCTATCGCGTCGGCCGCCGCCCCGTCCCGTACCGCCCGATTGTACAGCGCCCCGTGCGCCTTCACATAACGCAGCCTCGCACCCGCTGCAGCACACACTGCCTGAAGCGCGCCAACCTGGTACACGACGAAAGCCTCGATCTCGTCCGGAGTTGCGCCCAAGTCCCGGCGCCCAAAGCCAACGAGGTCAGGATAGCCGGGATGAGCCCCAAGTACCGCGCCGCGCTGAACCGCCCGGACAACAGTGTCACGCATCACTATAGGATCACCCGCATGGAAGCCACAGGCGATACTCGCCGATGTCACGAGATCGAGCAACGCGCCATCATCGAACCCGTATCGTCCAAAGCCCTCGCCCATGTCGGCGTTGAGATCAACGGATGCAAGGATGATGGGGCTGATATCAGGAACAGGCTTCATGAACGCAAAGTTGCGGGAGAATCGCTGCTGCCGCAACTTCCTGCATGGCTTCCCCCGCGACCTCCTCGCCCTCAATGCGCACCGTCCTCATCGCCTCCTGCGCCGGATCGATGATAGAGTGGTACGATTTCTTCATTTTTGGATCGCTCGCGGCGATCCTGGCCCGCCAGTTCTACCCGCCGAACAACCCCACAGCGAGCTTCCTCGAAACGCTAGCGACGTTCGCCGTTGGCTTCGCCGTCCGGCCCATCGGTGCGCTCTTCTTTGGACGTATCGGCGACCGCTTGGGCCGCAAGAAGGCGTTCCTTGCTACGCTCGTCATCATGGGAGCCTCCACGTGCGCGATCGGATTGCTCCCGAGCTACTCCGCCATCGGCGTCCTCGCCCCAATAGTCCTCGTCACCCTCCGACTGGTCCAGGGCCTTGCACTCGGTGGGGAGTACGGCGGTGCCGCAGTCTACGTCGCGGAGCACGCCCCGGAGGGCCGGCGTGGTTTTTACACGAGCTTCATCTACACAACCGCGACTGTTGCGTTGCTCGCATCACTCTTGGTGATCCTGGCGACGCGTCGCGTGATGGGAGAGTCGGCATTCGCGGCTTGGGGTTGGCGCATTCCGTTCCTGGTGTCGTCGATCCTCGTCGCCATTTCATACTACGTGCGACGCAAGCTCGACGAATCCCCGATGTTCACCGCTCTCAAGGCACGCGGCGAAACTTCCGCGTCACCTATCCGCGAGGCCTTCGGATCTTCCAGATGGAAGTTGATGCTCACACTTCTCTTTGGAGTGGTTGCAGGACATGCTGTCACCTGGTACACCGGTCAGTTTTACGCGCTGTTCTTCCTGCAGACGGTTCTCAAAGTACCGTTCGGCGCAGCTTATACGGCGGTCACCATCGCACTCGTCTTCGGCACACCATGCTTCGTCATCTTTGGCGCGCTATCTGATCGCGTCGGCCGCAAGCCCATCATCATGCTCGCCTTCGCGTTGGCGGCGACCACCCTGTATCCGGTCTATCATCTCATGACCCGCGCGGCGACGGGTGTACCGAACATCCCTGCGCTATCCGCACTGATCTTCTATCAGGTTATGCTCGCAGCAATGTGCACTGGCCCCCTGGGCGCATTGCTCGTCGAGGCATTTCCGACGAAGGTGCGATACACAGGTGTGTCGTTCGTACATCACGCGGGAACGGGATGGTTCGGCGGATTTCTGCCACTTATCGCCACCGCACTCGTCGCCCGCACCGGAAATCCATACGCGGGTCTCTGGTACCCGATCGCAATCACCGCCGTGACGTTTGTGGTCGGCATCGCGCTGCTGCGCGAACACGGGAATGAAACGTAAGGCGCGACTTGGTTCGCGCCCCATTACTTCTTGGTCCGCTGATCCAGCTTGCCCTTGGTCCAGATTACGAGCAGCGCGCATCCGCTGTTCGAGCCGCTGTTCATTTCCATTGGCACGTCAACCGGCTGATAGAACTCCACAGCGGCAATGTCCTGCGTTCCCACGATCTGATCGATGCTCTGACCGGCGTCGGCGGTTACTGGATTGTTATCGATATTGAATGCCACGCAACCCTGTGCGCGCGTTGTCGCGACGGTGGCGCTCGATCCGCTTCCGGTAACGTAGAGTCCCGGGATCCGGCGAAGGATGTCGGACGTGTAAGTCGGATGAGCTTTCTCAATTGCGTCGAGATCCATGTACTTGCCCATTCCCATCTTCCGGCGGCGCTCGAAACCGGTAGCCTCAAGCGGGTCGGCCTTCGCCTTGACGTCAACACTGGACAGAACTGGCATGTAAGAGCCGAGCCGCACGGTTAGTTGATTGGTCTTGAGGGACGTCACGTCCAGCGGCAGCTCGACCGGCGAGTAGCCCACGCGTCGCACCAACACCGACTGCGTTCCCGGCGTTACTCCCGTCAATGTGAATTTGCCGTCGGCACCACTCGCGGCTGACGATACGCTCCCCTGCACCGACACGCGCGCTCCAGAAACCGGGACGCCACCCGCATTCGTCACGGTTCCCGTTATCACGGCGCGACCGACGCGGCGAACGACACCCACCGGCACGCTGTCACCCGCTGCAACTCCGGCCGGCGGCATGTACAGCATCCGCATCGACAGGCCCTGATCGACAGCGGAGATGGGCACTTCAGCCGTTTTTGCGGCTCCCTGGCTCGCCTGGAGCGACCCGGAAAAAGCAGGCGGTACGCCGCAGATGCGGTAGGTCCCGTCGGCTGCCACTGTCGCCTTTCGAACCCGGGGTGCGCTGCGAACCCCGATGGTGGCGCTCACTTCCGTCTCCATCCATGCTACTGAAACCTCGGCCCCTGTGGCCGGGACCCCTGTATCGGCATCCAACACTCGTCCCAGGATCACACCGGGACCAAACCGCAGCTTTGCCGCCGAGCATACTGACGCAATCACCGTATGCACGCTCGGAATCGCAAGCTCTACTGTCTCGACCTTTCCCTCGAAGACAGGTATGGAATCCGAGAGCACCCGAATCCCGAGAGAATCCAGCACTGGATGCGATAGCTCCAGCACATACTTGCCCGGCGGAACCGAATCGATACGAAACAGACCGCCTGCCGTTGTCACTGCATGCCGTGCCGGGAGCCCCACCACTGACACGTGCGCGTTCACAAGCATCGCGTCGTGAAGGGAGTCCAGTGCCGCCCCCATTATGCTGCCCGTTCCAGGCACGAGCGTAGCGCCATGTGCCGCCGCGCCCGCGGAATCCGGCGTGGTTTTTTGGGTCGCAGCCGGCTCTACAGGCCGCTTCGTAATCGACGTGCGCGGAACGGTCCGCTGCGCCTCGGCGGTAGTCGAATACGAGAGGGAAAACAGCGCGACAGCGGCTGCTAGAATTGCAGAACGGCTCATAGGATTTCCAACCATGTTGTCCCGTATATTACTCTACATGGGCACTCAAAATTCGAATCGCGAAATCGTGTTTCTGTCCGGCGTTCGTACTCCATTTGGCAGCTTCGGCGGTGCGCTTCGCGACATTTCGGCCATAGAACTCGGCGTAATCGCCTCAAAAGCGGCACTTGAACGCGCCAAGATAGCGCCATCATCGATACAGCAGACTATCTTCGGAAATGTTCTATATACGACCAATGACTCGCTCTATTTCGCGCGCCATGTAGCGCTTCGAGCGGGTTGTCCGACCGAATCGCCAGCACTTACTGTAAACCGCTTGTGCGGCTCAGGGTTCCAAGCAGTCGTGAGCGGAGCGATGGAGATCATCACTGGCGAAGCTGAGGTCTGCCTAGTTGGCGGCTCGGAGTCAATGTCCCAGGCGCCGCACGCCGTACGTGGCATTCGATGGGGTGTCCCACTGGGAAGATCACCACTTCTGGAAGATACCCTCACGGAAGGGCTCAAGGACTCCTTTGCGGATGTCTCGATGGCCGACACCGCCGAAAATCTCGGCGAGCAGTACAAGATCAGTCGCGCCGCGTCGGACGAGTTTGCCCTCAGGTCACAGACACTCGCACGGGACGCCTGGGCCTCAGGGGTGTATGACGCCGAAGTGATTTCCGTGCCCATCAAGAATCCCAAGACCCGCCAGATCGAAGACTTCCGCCGCGACGAGCACATGCGGCCGGACTCGACTGCCGAAGGCCTCGCCAAGCTGCGCACTGCATTCCGCGAGAACGGAGTCGTGACAGCCGGCAATGCCTCGGGCATCGGCGACGGCGCCGGCGCAATGGTCATCGCGAGTCGCGAGTACGCGGACCGCAATGGCCTCAAGCCACTCGCGCGACTCGTCTCATGGGGATTGGCTGGCGTCGATCCGCGCATCATGGGAATTGGTCCGGTACCGGCAACCAAAGCGGCGCTTGAGCGTGCTCACATGTCGCTCGATGACATGGATATGGTGGAAGTCAACGAGGCATTCGCGACACAAACCTGCGCTGTGCAAACCGCGTTGCGAATTCCGCGCGAAAAATTGAACATCCACGGTGGCGCGATCGCCCTGAGCCACCCGCTCGCTGCGTCGGGAGCGCGCATCACCGTACATCTGCTCCACGCACTCCGCGCAAGCGGTAAGCGCTTTGGGCTAGGCACGGCGTGCATCGGCGGTGGACAGGGAATCGCAGTAATCGTGGAGTCCCTCCCAGCTTGATGGTCATGCAATCCGAGCGAATGAGACAACGTTTACGTTCCGGCATTGCCGTGCTCGGCACGGCTGTGATCGTTGCCGCCGTCGCGTGCGCATCCGCGACGGGATCAACGCCACAACCAGTCCAGCCAATCATCACAGGCCGCGCGCCGGTCGCAACGTGGCCAATCAAGACGCGCGAACACGTCGATCTCTGGCTTCACGGGTTTGCACTCCTTTCGGCCGACAGCTCCAAGGTCCCGTTGTTCCAGCGCGGCTACCGAGACGAGCTCACGGTTCTAAAGAACAAGGCCAATGTTCTCACGCAGCTCGACGTCAACCACGACCGCCTTGCGAATCAGCTAACGACAAGTCGGCTGTTGATCAACGCACAGTTCGTCCCATTCTACTTCGCTTCACTCGAGGAGATGCACGGCGCAATCGACCGATTCGTACAATCTGGTGGTAATCCCGCCGGCGCACGCACGCAGATCGAGACGGCGCAGTTCGCGGTCCTCGGGAGTTATTTTCAGACTGGAGCTGACCGCACCTGGCTTGCCCTCTTCGCGTCGTCGCTGTGGGATGAAGACACCAAGTTCTATCACTCGTACTGGGTGCAACAGCAGCGTGAGCGTGCAAACGTCATAGACTCGACCACCGCGATGTGGCAGCATCTTTTGCGGCCGCGCATCCAGCAATTCCTGACCAATACACAGCAGCGGGACGGCGACATCCTGCTATCGCTGCCGCTTGCCGGCGAGGGTCGCACGCTGAGCGCCACCGGTGGTCTGCGTACTGCCGTTGCAATCACATTCCCGGCACGCCCGTCAGACGCTCCACAGGCCATGTACGTCCTCGCGCACGAACTTGTAGGGAATGTTACCAACGCCGCGATCGTCGATAACACATCGCCAGCCGACCAGCGCAGCGGCGTCGCGGACCGCTACGCAAGTGCTGCATCGGTGCGCGGCGGACTGATGCTTCTCGAAAAGTTCGTTCCAGAGCTGGCCGAGGGATATGCGCGCTATTACGTCTCACTCACAGGCGCAGCTCCGAGTGCGTCTCCGCGCGCACAGATCGCGGCACTCTTCCCGCTTCCCGACGCGATTCGCGATGCGATCGCTCGGCAGATCAACACGGTTGACAGTGGCATCTGACCTGCCGGAACCGATCGCGCCAGCAACTCCCGCACACACGGGACTGTCGGCGCCCGCCCCTCGCGGACTCGATCGTCGCGCCGTTGAGCGCGTGCTTGCACGCGCCGCAGAGCTGCAGGGTATCGGCGGCGGCGAACCTGACACCGACGCGATAAGCGAAGACCGGTTGCTCGACATTGCCAAGGAAGCCGGTCTAACCGTGACGAGCGTGCGCCAGGCAATGGCGGAAGAACGCACCCGCATTCACAGCGACGCTGATGATGATACGAGATGGCTTGTTCGCGTCGCGGGCCCAACCACCGTATCCGCATCGCGCACAATTCCCGGCGATCCAGACGCGATCGTCGCATATCTCGATGCGCATATGCAACGGGACGAGTGCATGCAGGTGCAGCGCAGATTCGCTGACCGTGTAACGTGGGAAGCGCGCAATGATTGGGTGGCGGCTATCAAACGCGGTCTGCGCGCAGGCGGTCGCTCCTATCAGCTTTCTCGTGCACGACAAGTTGCGGCCACTGTCGTTCCGGTTGATGACAGTCGCTCGCTCGTTCGACTTGACGCGGATCTCGGACCCTCGCGCAGCAACGTCGTGCGCGCTGGGGGTGCTGTGACCGCTACCGGTGTGGTTGCGGGTGGCACTTTCGTCGCCGGCGCCACGCTCGCACACGTCGCACTCGGACTTGCAATCGGACTGGCGGCATTCCCGGTGGCTGCAGCCGGCGCTGGCGCATACATGATGCTGCGACGACACCATGGATTCGCCGAACGCATGACACTCGCGCTCGAACAGGTGCTGGACAGACTCGAATACGGCGAGTCTCGCCGGCCTGCCAGTTTCGGCGACGCCTTCCCCACTCCGCGCGCGCGGCTCGGACTTCCCCGGCCCTGAACATGAGCAACATCCAGACAGTTGGAGTACTTGGCGGCGGCCTCATGGGCTCCGGCATCGCGCAGGTTTGCGCCGCGAGCGGCTACTCCACGATCGTACGCGAGATTACGGACGAGCTCGGTGCCAGGGCACACACCGCAATCGCGAAATCGCTTGACAGGGCGATCGAGAAGGGAAAAGCGACGCCCGCGGACAAGGATGCTGCACTGACGCGCATTACTTTCACGACGTCACTCACGGATCTCGCAGCAGCGGACATCGTAATCGAGGCAGTTGTCGAAGATCTCGCGGTGAAGTCCAAGATATTCACGGAGCTCGATTCATTATGTGGGCCCGACACGATTTTCGCTTCCAATACATCGAGCCTCACAATCGCGGAAATCGCCGCCGCAACCGCACGTCCCGACCGTGTGGTCGGAATGCATTTTTTCAATCCAGTGCCGTCAATGAGGCTCGTGGAGGTTGTGCGAGCTATAAGGACCAGCGAGACGACGGTCGAGCGCGCTCTTTCGTTTGTGCAATCCCTCGGTAAAGAGCCGATTCGCGCGCACGACAACTCTGGCTTCGTGGTCAACCTGCTACTTGTTCCATATATGATCGACGCCATCCGCGCGCTCGAATCCGGCGTCGCGTCGATCTCCGACATCGACAAGGGGATGATGCTCGGTGCTGGCTACCCCATGGGGCCGTTCACATTGCTCGATTTTGTTGGTCTCGACACCACGTACAAGATCGCCGAGATCATGTACGACGAGTACCGCGAGCCGCGCTACGCGCCGCCGCCGTTGCTCAAGCGCATGGTGATTGCTGGCATGTACGGCAAGAAGTCCGGCACCGGCTTCTACGATTACTCCAAGAACCCGCCGGTTCCGAACGACCTCGGCGTCTGACGTTCGAAGCAATATCGTGAGCATCAAGGTGCTGAGCGCACCCGAGTCGTTCCGTGGAATCTTCCGTACCGACGACGCCGCGCTGGCCGTTTATTCCGAGGCAGCCGGAATCGCCCGAATAATCCCGCGCGCCGTCGCGGTCCCCGCGGACATTGACGATGTGCAGACACTGGTCCGCTGGGCACGGAGCACTCATACGCCGCTGATCCCACGTGGATCGGGCAGCGGAATGGCCGGTGGTGCAATTGGTGACGGCGTGATCGTGGATCTGAGTCGCATGAGTGACATCCATGCGGTAAACGCGACTACGCGCACGATTTCTGTAGGACCTGGGGCAACCTGGCAGGACGTAGACAGTGCAGCGCGCGCCGTGGGCCTCCGTTTTCCTCCCGATCCCTCCAGCGGCGCATTCTGCAGCGTCGGAGGAATGGTCTCCACCAATGCGTCGGGCGCGCACACTCTCAAGTACGGCGCAACACGGCGCTGGGTTCAGGCGCTTGACTGTGTTTTCGACGACGGTACACGCGCGACGGTGCGACGCGGTATACCCGCTCCCTCACACGTCGCGCCACTAAATCGATTCGGCGACATCGCCAACGCGCTCCGCGCCGCCGAGGCCATCTCGCCGTCCGTACACGCCGGCGTACGCAAGGACTCGTCAGGTTACGGCATCCATGCGTTCTCTGAAAGTGACGACGTAGTTGACGTGCTGGTTGGAAGTGAGGGAACGCTCGCGATAGTCGTCGGCATCGAGTTGATGCTTGCGGATGCACCTCGCGCGACTAGCTCCCTGCTCGGCTGCTTCCCCACGCTCGAGGCCGCGGTTGTGGCGGCGGTTCAAGCTCGCGAAGCCGGTGCTGCTGCGTGCGAGCTTCTGGACCGCACATTCCTCGACGTTGCAGCCACCGCGGCACCACTGCCGAACGTTCCGCCGAATTCCGAGGCTGTATTGCTCGCGGAGGTAGAGGCAGACACCGTGGAAGCCGCACGTCGGGCTGCCGCGGCGCTTGCCGGCGCGTTCCATGCCGCCGGCGCAACATCAGTTGAGCTTGCCGTCACGACGGGCGACGAGCACGACATGTGGGAGCTGCGACATGCGGCAAGCCCGATCCTCGCAAGACTGGGACCTACACTTACGTCAATGCAATTCGTCGAAGACAGTGCAGTGCCTCCGGCGAAACTACCGGACTACGTCCGCGGTGTGCGCGGCATACTTACGAAACACGACGTGAAGGGCGTCATCTTCGGGCATGCCGGCGATTCCCACATACATGTCAACCCGTTAATCGACGTCAATCGCACCGATTGGCGCGAAGTTGTCGCCGCGCTGCTCGCCGCAGTCGTGGCGCTCACCGCGAGCCTCGGCGGCACGCTCGATGGAGAGCATGGAGACGGAAGACTTCGCACTCCGCTGCTGTCACAGATATGGCCAACCGAAGTACTTGAACGCTTTCGCGCCGTCAAACAGGCGTTCGACCCTGCTGGAATATTCAACCCAGGCGTCAAGATCGCTATTGCGGACGAGCGGGCGATTGTCGACATCAAATACGATCCTGCCCTGCCACCGCACCCACTAAGCGCCATTGCTGCGCTCGCGAGAGTGACCGACGAGCGCGCGTACTCGGCGTTCCGTCTCGACATGCTCAACGGCGTCGCATAACTTTGGCGAGCGCCACAACTCACCCTGACCGTCCCGGACCCGTGTACTACACCGAGCCCAAGATCACCGTTATTTCCCGCCCATCATTCGCCGAACCGGAGCACCTTCCGGTTAGCTGGATCGGCGACAGCACCGATGGTGAGAGGCTGGCAGAGTTTGCGGGAAGGCTTTGTTACATGAGCCAACGCAATCCCGCGTCACGCAGCACCCGGGAATACCTCGAGAACATAAAGAAGCAGGGTCATGGTAGTGTGCTCGAGCACGCGAACTATTCGATCCTGGTGGAAGGCGTCAGTCGGTCGCTCACGCACGAGCTCGTGCGGCATCGCGCGGGAATGGCATTCTCGCAACTATCGCAACGTTACGTTGACGAATCCGAAGCCAACTTTGTGGTCCCGCCAGCAATAATCGGCGACGACACATTGCGTGCAGCCTGGCAGGCACAGGTCGAGAGTGCCCAGGCCGCATACGTCGCGCTGGTTGAACAGTTGATGGAGCGCTACGCATGGGTCGGTGACAAGGTACACCGCCGCAAAATGGCGCGTGAGGCCGCGCGAGGAGTGCTCCCAAATTCGACGGAAACCAAGATCGTTGTCACCGCCAACGCGCGCGCATGGCGCACTCTGCTCGAGCTTCGCGCGGGCGAAGGGGCAGAACAGGAAATTCGTCGCTGGGCGGTGATGATAATTCGCACGCTTCAGCACGAAGCACCCGCGTTCTTCAGCGACTTCGAGATCTACACCGCAGAAGACAGGCAGGACGCTGCGCGAGTGACGTACCATAAAGTCTGAGCCGCCTGACCGTACCCAACAGTTCAGGCTAGAAGGCCGCGCTCATACCTTCACCTCGCACATGAGCGCGAGCAAGTTTCCGTCAGGATCTTTCAGGGAAACCATCCAGAGCTCGATGCCTTCCATTCGCGCCACAATGTGCGGCGCGTCCTCAAACGCCCAGCACTACACGGTCCGGGGTTGCGTTCATCATGAGAACTTACTGATAGCCGGCTTAGTGCCAAAAGGGCCGTAAGCCGTCGTCGCAGCTGGTTATATGGTTGTCTCGTCTGAGAGACTGTGCGAGGATTGGCTGGGGTCTATCAGGCGCCGCCTGTTTGCCAGCGAGCCAACCCTTTTGACGCTTGCGTCGTCAAAAGGGTGTC
This sequence comes from Gemmatimonadota bacterium, assembly GCA_041691775.1. GTDB lineage: Bacteria > Gemmatimonadota > Gemmatimonadetes > Gemmatimonadales > Gemmatimonadaceae > Fen-1247. The sequence continues at coordinate 4,653 of JBEPUB010000015.1, read as the reverse complement.
GGCTGACCAGACCAGCTCATTCCAACGAAATTCATGGCACTACGACAGTGACACGCCCCGTCTCGCACACCATCCGACTCTTTGGCGCGTCGGTCCTTCTCCTACTAGTTCCGTGGATCGCAAGGGCGCAGCAAGCCGACGTCGTTCGAGGCCGCGTCACCGACGATTCATCCCGCGCCGTCGTCGCGACTGTGATAGTCACACGCGGACCTGACCGTCTGGTCCAACAGTCCACCAGCGATTCGACAGGGGCGTTCAGCCTCAAGTTCGATCCCGGTACAGGCGACTATCTGGTCTACGTAACCGCGCCGGGATTCACATCTGCTCGCCGCCGCGTGCAGCGGGAAGCGTCCGAGCACGAGCTTGTCGCCAACTTCAGCCTCAAGCGCGACCTCACCCTGCTCGCGGCGGTCAATGTGCGAGCCTCCAAACCGGTGCGGGCAACCAACGACATCAGCCCATATCAGCCAGAAACTGGCGCGTCGGAAAAATGGAAGGATGGCGTCGCGGGCGCGATACCGCCCACCACCGCCGGCGATCTCAACGCCACAGCCGGAACCATGTCGAACATCACCATGACTCCGACGGGTCCGTCCATCCTTGGCTCCTCCAGCGAGTCGAGTCTTTCCACGCTCAACGGGATGGGACTTGCAGCCAGCTCGATCCCACGCGCCGCCAATACCGAAACAAGAGTCACCGGTGCAACCTTCGATCCCACAAGGGGCGGATTCTCCGGTGCAAACATCGACGTGCAGCTCGGCGCGGGTGATCGATTCTTTCAGAGACGCAGGGGATATGTCACGCTTAGCCCTTCTGCGTTTCAGTTCACCGATCCAATCGGCCGGTCCGTAGGAGCCCAGACATCAACCTTCCGCGCAAGCCTCGGTGCCGATGGCGAGCTGATTCGTGACGCTCTTACCTACAACGTTGCAGCCGACTTCGCGCATAGTGTGAGCCAGCCGGCAACGCTACTCGACGCCAACGATGCCGTGCTCGGTCGCGCCGGAGTCGCACGAGACTCGGTATCTCGACTATTCGGCATCGCAGCTCCGCTCGGCCTGTCACTCGCCGGTCACGGCATTCCAAACTCACAGCAACACGACGCCTTCAGTTGGCTCGGCAGGCTGGACGACACTCGCGATACACTCGCCACGCGCGCGCTGACAAGCTACGCAACGGTTTCGCGTGATGGCGCCCTCGGCTTCGCTCCACTCAGCACGCCGTCCGTCGGTGGCGAGCTCAATCAGCAGACGCTCGGCGCGCAACTCACACTCGGCAACTATGTCGGAGAAGGGCGCCGAGTGCTTGTTGAGACGAGATTGTCCGCGAACACGGTACGAACACACGTCACGCCATACGAACAGATTCCAAATGCCAGAGTCCTGATTCTCTCGCCGATGCTCAACGGAAGTACCGACGCGAGCAGCGTCACGCTCGGTGGCGGGCAGCTCGCTACCGACGATTCGCGCTGGAGCCTGGAAGGGTCCAATCAGACGACGTGGAATGTCGATGGCAAGCGAAATCACTTCAAGGCGTTGATCTGGGGTCGCGCCGATGGCCTGCGCCAGAACGCGATGTCCAACCAGTTTGGCAGCTTCACGTTCAACTCGCTCAACGACTTTGCGACCGGGAACGCCGATAGCTATTCGCGCACGCTAACTCAGCCGCCAAGATCCGGTGCCGTCTGGAATGCCGCCGCCGCACTCGCGCACCAATGGGCGCCGTCGAAAACGTTCAGCGTGCTATACGGTGCGCGGCTGGAGGCCGACGGATTCGGAACAGCCCCCGCAAGGGATGTCCCGCTCGAGAGCGCGCTCGGCGTGCGCACCGATGTTGCGCCGTCGCGGGTTCATGTCAGTCCGCGTGTTGGCTTCTCATACACGTATAGCAAGGACCGAGACAACGGCAGCGGAGCGAATTTCTCGCCGGTTGGCCAGTTCTATCGAAGCACGGTGGGAGTAATCCGCGGAGGCATTGGAGAGTTTCGAGACTTGTTGCGCCCGGATATACTGGCGAACGCATCGGCTGCTACGGGACTGCCCAACGGAACGTCGCGGCTGTCGTGCATCGGCGCCTCGGTCCCGACTCCCGATTGGACCCTGTTCGAGAGCGATCCAGGATCGATTCCGACTGGCTGTATCGGCGGGTCAGGGATTCTCATAGACCAGGCCCCGTCGGTCTCTCTAATCAGCCCATCGTACGACGTTCCACGAAGCTGGCGCGCCTCGCTGGACTGGACTTCAAATATCAGAACCTGGCTATTGCACGTTTCCGCACTCGGATCTTACGACCTGTCCCAGCCCGGGACGGTGGATGTCAATTTCACCGGGTTACCGCAGTTTTCACTCGCCGCCGAAGGCAACCGGCCGGTCTTTGTATCAACGGCCGCGATTGATGCGGCCAGCGGTACTGTGTCGCCAACTCAGGCGCGCATATCACCCGCGTTCGGACGCGTGGGAATGCGCACCAGTGACCTGCGCGGCTATGGCGGCCAGCTCACCACAACCATCTCACCGGACGTATTCAAGTTCCGCAACCGATTCGCGCTCTATTCGTCGCTGTCGTACACGCTACAGGATTCTCGGCGCCAGTATCGCGGCTTCGATGGCGCGGCATTCGGCGACCCGCGCCTAGCCGAGTGGGCACCATCGAACAACGACGCCCGGCACGTAGTTGTGCTGAGCGGCGGATTCAATTCAGCCAAGACCGGAACGATCACCCTGTTCGCGCGCGCGCAGTCGGGGCTTCCATTCACGCCACTGGTGCAGGGAGACGTGAACGGCGACGGACTTGGCGGCGATCGTGCTTTCATCCCGAATCCGGCGGTCTTGTCTGATACTCTTCTCGCCGGTCAGTTGCATTCGTTGCTCGCCAACGGCTCCGGCACCGCGCGAAGATGCGTGCTCGACAATCTGGGCCAAGTGGCGCCGCGCAACGGGTGTAGAGGCCCCTGGACGGCGATGCTGAACCTCCAGTGGCGACCGCCGTTCCCAGACCGGTGGCTCGGTCGCGTAACGCCGAATGTCTATTTCGAGAACGTACTTGGCGGTGTGGATCAGCTCGTCCACGGAAGCAATGGCCTGCACGGTTGGGGCTCGCAGCCGATTGTCGATCCAGTGTTGCTGGTCCCGCATGCCTTCGATCCGGTGGCAAAGCGATTCGAGTACACGGTGAATCCTCGTTTCGCCGACACGCGCGCCGTGAACACTCTCACCCGAAATCCATTTCGGATAACTATCGACTTCAGCCTGGACCTGTCCACCGATTTTAACTTGCAGCAGCTTCGCCGGGCGGTGGAGCCAGTCCGCAGTCCCAAGGGATGGACCCGTCGGTCCGCGGACTCGCTCACGGCGTTCTACCTCACGCGCACGTCGAGCATCTACAAGCTCCTATTGGAAAATAGCGATTCTCTATTCCTGAGCAGGGGACAGACCGCTGCGCTGCAGCATGGCGACTCGGTTTATTCCGCGCGCGTGCGGGCTGTGTATGCGCCACTTGGCGAGTACCTCGCTGCACACGGAAACGCCGATCCAGGCAAAGCCGAGTTGGACAGTGTGAAGAACACACAGAAGACATACTGGAAGGTCTTCTGGGAGCAGCCTGAGATCGCCGATTCAGCCGTCACGCCATCGCAGCGTGAACTGATCCCGATTTTCAAGAGCCTGTTGGCCGTACCGCTGAAGGACCGCGAGAACAGCCAATGGACATTCGGCCATCCCGTCACGTTCAAAAACAACGAACCACCGGCGAAAAAATCCAGTACCGGGGTGAACGCGAAACTGTTCCCGTAGCCACCTACCGTCATTCCTGCGAAAGCGGGAATGACGACACAAAAGCGGGGCCGCGTTCTTCACGCGGCCCCGCTTGTCACTTACTTCACTACGCTGACGATTCAGTTTTCGTAATCGCCATCCCCATTGTACACCAAACCCTCGGCCTCACGAACGCGGTCGAGCAGCGCGCCATTGCCCTCAGCGAGTGCTCTTTCCGGTGCCGATACTTCATCGGCACTGCTGCGTTCGAACCACGCAAGATTCAGCGTGGGCTCCGGGACTGGTGCGCTGCGCCCGTCGAACACGGGCAACGCTCCGAAATCCATCTTTCCCCCTGGGAGATTCGGGTGCGCACTCTCGTGCGGCCCGTCGTTACACCGGCGCATAATAACAAGTTTCGCGCCGGTACTCATGAAACTTTAGCACTGATGCGCCGCTCATAGTGGCGCACCTCTAAATGGTGACCCCGCCGATGCCATTTCGTCACATGGGATCGCGAGACAGTTGTAACACTTTGTTACACGTCGTTGGAAAACACGCGGATCGGGGAATGCCGAACAGTAGATATCGTCATCCCGCCGAAGGCCGGGAACCATGGACGACGCGCTGAGTGTGCAACCTGTGTTTGCAGGTGTCGTTGAGATCCAGGTGTGACGAGGGTTCAGGCGGCCGTTGCAGGCGCACTAACAGTGCGCGTCGCTTGTAACTGCGCTTGGCCCAGTCTTCCTTTTTGGCCGAACTCACCTGCGAACTTGGACTCCATAGTCAAATCGTCGTCCATGGTTCCCGGCCTTCGGCGGGATGACTATGCCCGATGATGCCCGGCGATGTCCGACGATGTCCGACGATGTCCGACGATGCCCGACGATGCCCGACGATG
>JBEPUB010000014.1:0-74381 GCA_041691775.1 Gemmatimonadota bacterium | reverse complement strand
GGCCTTCGGCGGGATGACGACATTCAACGAACCCGGCGCACATAGCACCCGTCATTCCCGCGAACGTCCCGTCATTCCCGCGAAAGCGGGAATCCGGTCGCGATGATCCGTGACTCCTGCGAACGTGGACTCATTCGTCGACTCCTCGTCCATGGTTCCCGGCCTTCGGCGGGATGACGACATTCGACGAACCCGGCGCACATAGCACCCGTCATTCCCGCGTGTCACCGACCTGGTTCGCCACGTACTGAAATATTCTTATTGCATACTATCGATTCGGATCCAGAATCCGATCAATCATCACCAGCGAGTCCTCCAGATGCGCCCGCGTGGCAGCGTCGCCAGTATGCGGCATCGCAGCAACTATCTCTCCACGCAGCGTGACAATCCCCGCGCGCATGCTTGCCCGTGCATCCGCCATTGCCGCCGGACTATCCGCTTGACGTCGGCGCCGACGGCCAGGTGCAGGCGACGGCGTCAGGATTACCATGAACGCATCACCGCGCGTGCCGTTGATCTTTGCGTCCAGCTGATCGAGATAAGCCCGTTGCAGGTTACGCCGGTACACGTCTATCACGACATTTCGCTCGTTTAACTCGGTCCAGATCCCGTGCTGTATGTCGGCGAGCATGTTTGGCAACGTGTAAACAGCACCACCGCGTGACGAGATCTCTATCATGCGCTGCACGCGCCAGTCATCCAGTAGCGTGTGAAGAATACGCGCCTGTGCGTCGTTGATACGCGTCAACGATCCGCTTGGTTCGATGCGGCTCGTTACGGAGTTATCCAGGAAGAACGCAGGCGTCTGAAACACATGCGCATTCAGGAACTGTATTGCCGCAACTTGTCGCTCGCGCGACACGGGCGTGAACACAGGTCCGGGCTGCGCACCGTACTTTGTGTCCGCAGTCGCGCCGCCGATGATGTTCGCAACGTGCCCCATCTCGTCAGCCCACTGGCCAATGAGCCTGTCGTAGATCTCCGCGAGATCCGAGTTGTCCTCGCCAGCTTTCTGAGTCACATGCAGTAACATGGGCATGATTCGCTCGATGTTCTTGAGACCATAACCAGTGGACTTCACCGCATCAGCGTCGCCAACGGCCTCGGCTTCGTCGCCGGGATCCGGATTGTCGGCGCGGCTCTCGGCGAGATGGCCGAAACGATACCACGGCACACTGTCTTGCATGCGCGCTATCGAGTCGAGCGCGGAGCTTTCCTGTTCGGGAAACAGCGCGCCGGGAATCGGCGTGTATCCCCACATGATCGCGAACTTGTCGTACGGGCCGACGCGTGGAACCAGATCGTTTACGTCGATCGAATCTTCCGGCTGCGCTACGTAGTTATAGCGCGCGTAATCCATGATGCTCGGCGTGTGCCCCATGCGATGCACCCAGGTGCGTGAGCGAACGGAGTCCGCCGGATACATTGAACTCGCCTTGAAGTTGTGCGCAAGTCCGAGTGTGTGACCAATCTCGTGTGCAACAACGAACTCGACCATGCGACCCATCAACGAGTCCGGCATGGGCCAGTGCTGCGCCCGTGCATCGAGCGGCGCAACCTGAGTGAAGTACCAGTCACGATTCAGATTGAGAACGTTGTGAAATATTCTTATGGACCCGTTCAGTATCTCGCCGGTGCGGGGATCGGCAACGTGCGGACCAACCGCATTTTCGACTGTGGACGGAAGCCAGCGAATCACAGTATGCCGCACGTCATCCGGCGACCAGTCCGGATCGTCAGCCGGCGGATCCATGGGAACTATTGCGTTGCTGAAACCGGCGCGCTCGAAGGCAGGCTGCCAGTCGAGTACAGCCTTTCGAATCCATGGCTTCCACTGTTCCGGTGTCGCTGGGTCGATGTAATAAACGATCGGCTTCACCGGATCGGATACCGCGGCGCCCGGATCTTTTTTCTCAAGGCGCCAACGGTTGATGTAGTCGCGCTCCACAGATCGGTACTGCTTGGTGCCGTAATCGGTGCGCGTGACGCTCAGGAATCCAATGCGATCGTCCGCGATCCGCGGTGTCATCGCGACCGCTGGAAGGCGCACCATGCTCCAATGCGCCAGCACGCTTATGGCCGACTCATGATCCCGCCCGGTGGAAGCTCCACCCATCGATTGCGGCACTCCCGTCTGTGTTGCTTCGATCTCGACGTTATCCGGGAACGCCACTGCGTTCTCGATGTACGATCGCTTGTCATCGACCTGACCGTGAATTGCTGCAAACTCCGGAATGTCAGTCGTGTAGAGACGCGTGACATCGATCACCGCGGCGCTATCGGGTCCATAGGCTGCGACGTCGAAGATCGCGATGATCGGCGCGTAGCTTCCGGTCTGAACCGCGCGGTAGATCGGAAGCGAGCTGTCCGCCATTATCGCGAACGACGGCGACCGGAGAATCACGCGATTGCCGGAACGCTCCCACCTGAGCGTGCGCTCACCGAATTCGTCGCCGCCGTAAGCTCCATACGGATTGCTCGCGTCCACTGCCGCTGTGCGGGCGTATCGTCCAACCAGGAGCATGTCGCGATTGAGCTCGCCTCGCGGAATCTCGAAGTAAAGCGTGTCGCCAACGCGGTGCGTCTTGAACAAGCCGACGCGCGTCTTTGCATTCTTGGTTATCACGTCAGCGTATGGCTTGACGGAGACGTGCGGGCCTCCTCCATGCCCAGAGTCTGCGGCGGCCGAGTCTGCCAAGGGGGTAGGCGTAAGAGTCGGCGACGGCATGCACGCGTAAGCAAGCACTAAAGGCATCAGCCAGCCAACGCGCCTGAAGGCGATCATTGGTTGCTGTTACGCTCTGACGGTCTGTTCAAATCCTGCCACGCCTATTCCAGGGACGTCACAGCCATACCCATGGCGTGATATCCCTTGTCTACGTAAACCGTAGTCCCTGTGATCCCACTCGCCAGTGGGGAGCAAAGAAACGCCGCCACCGATCCGACTTCCTGAGCCTCAAGTCTTTGCGGAAGTGCCGAATTCTGGGTGCAGTACTCCACCATGCGCTCGATTATCCCAATCGCGCTGGCCGCGCGCGAGGCGTACGGGCCGGCAGAAATCGTGTTGACCCGATGACCATACCGTCGTCCGACCTCATAGGCCAAGACCCGCGTATCACTCTCGAGCGCCGCTTTTGCCGATGACATGCCGCCACCGTATCCCGGGACAGCGCGCTCCGAAGCCATATAAGTTAGCGACAGTAGCGAGCCATTATCGCGCATTAATGGCGCCAGCGTAGATGCAAGTGCCACCATTGAATAAGCGCTGACGCTAACGGCGGATAGATATCCGTTGCGGCTGGTGTCGAGCAGCGCCTTCTTCACCTCGGGTCCGTTGGCCAGGGAATGGACGACGATGTCCAGCGGCTTTTCTCCAAAATCGGCGACCAATTGGGTGGCCATTCCTTCGATCGAAAAGTCGCCGGTATCCTTGTATCGCTTGCTGCTCCGGACATCTTCTGGCGCGTCAGCCAGCGTATCATAGGCGGCGTCGAGCGGGTATATGCGCTCGAAGCTGAACGTCGACCCGTCCGGCATCCGCCGAGCCTCGTCCATCCTGCCTCGCTCGATCAGATTCATGAAGATGTTGAGCGCCGGTGGCCATGTTCCAACGCACACCGTGGCCCCCGCTTGAGCCAGACACTTGGCAATCGCGAAGCCGAATCCGCCGTCGTCGGCAACGCCGGCAACCAGGGCACGCTTGCCCGTGAGATCGATATTGAGCATTGCCATAAGATAGTATCTTCCTCGCGTGGCTACCCCGTCCGGCATCTTCATACTCGGCGAGCTTTCCGGACCCGCTGCCGACCAGATCCAGGCGATCGCGGAGCGATATGATCCCAAGCTCGCACGGTCACACCGTCCGCACCTCACGCTAGCTGGGTCGTCCGGACTCGGCCCAATGGCCGCCGACACGCTGGCCGAGTTGATGCGCCAGCGGCTGGAGCCGATAACCAGCTCCACGGCGCCTATCCAGTTGGTGTTGGAAAAACCGGAACGATTTCCGGCAACTGAGATCGTAGTGATGTCAGTCGCGCCGCGTGGCGCCATCCGTGCCCTGCACGACCGGATCGGCGCGAGCGGACTGCACTTTGCACGACCACGATTCGCGTTCTCGCCGCACGTTACGCTGAACCTGTACAAGACACTCACGCGCGAGGCTCTCGACGCGCTCCTTGCGGTGCGCATAACCGAGCCCGTAATTCTTGACAGGCTGCGCATGTACTACACCAGCGATCCCAACATTTCGCGCCTGCTTCTGGAGCTGCCACTCGCCGGGTTATAGGCTCGGTAATAGCTCCGTTCCCGCTGTCAACAGATCAACTGAGCCCACCGTTTCATCGTGGAACGCAAAGTGCGTTTTGAATTGGAGTTCGCCTCCTTCGCTCCTCTGGGAGCATTCATACCATTTGCCGTGCCACCATCATGAAGCGATTTCGACGTAGTGGGGGCGCCGCGATCTTCGTAGTGGCGCTTTGCACGACAGGTTGTTCATATCTGCAATACCTGCCATTTCTCAAAAGCCCTGTCAATACACGCCCAAAGGGAGAGAGCGCGACCAGCAGGGGGCTCGCGTTTGCATCCGCGACGCGTGCGTCGCATGCGGTAGATCGATCCGTTGATTGGCCGGCGTATAACAACGATCCCACGGCGCTGCGATACTCCACGCTTGCGCAGATCACTGTGGCGAATGTTGCATCGCTGGCACCCGTGTGCAAGTTCGCCACGGACGAGCAGACACCAATGCAGTCAGGGCCGATTGTTGTGGGGGGAGTCATGTATCTGACTTCCGCCATCAACACATACGCGGTGGATGCCGCCACGTGCAAGCTTGTGTGGCGGCACACGTATGCATCCTCGCCCAAACCGGATTACGATCTGAAGACGAATCGCGGAGTCGCGTATCTCGACACTCCGGATGGACCTCGGCTGTTTCGTGGCGCAAACGACGGGCGCGTTTACGCGCTGAACGCGTTAACGGGCGACGAAGTATGGAATGTCCTTGCGGGTGACGTGAAGAAGGGCGAGACCTTTCCCGCGGCACCGGTGGCGTGGCACGGTTTGGTGTACATAGGCAACGCGGGTGGTGACAACTACGCTGTGACTGGGCGCATGATGGCGTTCGATGCACGCACAGGCGCAAGAGCATGGAGCTTCGATCTGGTTCCCTCGTCCGGCCCCGCGAACCTGACGTGGCCGGCGGAGACAAACAATGTGCCGCGCGGCGGCGGCAGCACGTGGACGTCGTACACACTTGACACGTTGTCCGGTAGCATCTACATCCCAACCGGAAACGCCGCGCCCGATTTCCTGCAGGAAGTGCGCGACGGCGATGATCTCTATACCTATTCGGTTGTAGGGCTCGACGCGAAGACCGGTGCGCTACGTCACGTGTATCAATTGTTGAAGCGTGACTTCCACGACTGGGACGTTGCGGCTGCTCCGTTACTCGTGACCACAAGTGCACACCGCCAGATCGTCGCGGAAGCCGGCAAGGATGGTCACCTGTACGGCGTGGACAGAGCAAGCGGACAGATTCTCTACAGTACTCCGGTCACGACTCTGCTCAATGGCGCGACTCCGCTAACGGAAGCTGGAACGCGTTTTTGCCCAGGTGTGCAGGGTGGTGTTGAGTGGAACGGTCCGTCGTACTCGCCAGCCACCAACATGCTGTACGTGGGGTCGGTTGATTGGTGCAGCACGGTGCGCATCGATCCACCCGAGAAACTCAAGAACAAGCTTGGCATTCCATGGACCGGAAGCGCCAAGCTCAAGGATCCGTTTGGCGTTATGGATTCGCTGAGCAAGCGTCGCGGCTGGCTCACCGCAGTCGATGCCGACGACGGTTCGGTGAAGTGGCGTTACGCATCGCCCACGCCGTTGGTGGCAGGCGTGACTGCGACTGCCGGTGGATTGGTGTTTGCTGCTGATCTCAGTGGCAACGTGTTTGCTTTCGATCAGCGTGATGGCTCGATCCGATTCCGCTACAACACGGGACAGCCAATTGGTGGTGGCGTTGTGTCGTATTCGGTTGCCGGCAAACAGTACATTGCGGTAGCATCCGGACTCGACGCGCCCATGACATGGCAGACAAAGAGCTCGGCGGCCACGGTCGTCGTGCTGGGCTTGCCGTAAGATGCAAATCGGTAACTCGCAACCGTTGTGCTATTGCCGAGCGCACGTCGATTAAAGAACCAGGCATTCCTCCGGAGATTCCCGCGTTTGTGGGAACGGCGGGCTTCATGTTTGAGCCGCACACTTCGGTGGCGGAGCAACGACTGGCCGCGGCGATGGGACATCGGCGTGCGTGACGGTGTCGGCGACACCCATGAGCTCCACGTCGAAGATCAGCGTCGCCTTTGGTGGAATAACTGGTGGCCGCCCCAGCTCGCCGTACGCCAGTTGATATGGGATGATCAGTCTGCGCTGTCCGCCAACGCGCATTCCCTCGAATCCCGCGTCCCAGCCAGCGATGACGCGTCGGGCGCCCTGCGGGAACGCCAGCGGTAATCGAGGCTTGCCGTTTCGCATCGTGTCACGCGACGAGTCGAACTTCTTGCCGTTAGTCAGCCAACCCGTGTAGTGCACATACAGACACTTGCGCGGAGCTGCGATTGCGCCGGTTCCAGTCACGACGTCGATGTAGCGTAGCGAGAACGCGGTTTGTGGTGATCCCGATACTGCCGGAATTGAATCCGGGAAATGCATTCCCCGAGCGCATGCCACGGCAAAAATCAGTACCGCGATTGTGATGATTCGATTCTTCATGGAGATGTCATTCAATGTGTGATGGCGGATTTACACTCCGAGCAGTTTCGCCCGATCACCAACTTTCTCTCGAACAAGCAATCGAACGTAGCGGTGACGCCCATCTGATATGCCCCGTTGCTCACGATTGCACTATTATGACGCCTTCGACCTCTGTGCGCTATGGCGGCCAAGACATGAACGCAATCGGCTGTCGCCGAGAAATCTCCTCTCGACGACAGCCGACTATTCAGGTGCGGTCAGATACTCTTGCTACTTAACTGTTGCTAATTCGGCTTGCCGCCGTGCTTGGTGGCGGCGATGAAGCTGGCGATATCAGACTTTAGCTGCTTTGCCGATGTCTGATTGAGGTACGCCATGTGGCCGCTCTGGTAGTATTTGAACTCGACCCGGTCGCTGTACGTCTTGTCGAAACCCAGGTGGTCAAAGCTGTACTCGGCGTTTGCGAACGGAGTTGCAGTGTCGTAGTAACCCGCGCCGACCATCACGTGTAGGTATGGATCCTTCGCCATCGCGATGCGCAGGTCCTCCACTGTGCTCGGGTATCCAGCGTAGCCACCGGGACCCCAGTCCCAACGTCCAGCGTGGCCGCCCATGTAGTACTGCAGGTTGCTCGAGTAGCCCAGGTCTGCGTGCAGATAGCGCATGAAGGCCCCCATGAATGCGCCGGAAGGTGCGACGTCTGAGGGATCGTAGTCCTGCTGCGTGCTCGACGCGTTGCCGTTGATGCCGATCATGCGGCTGTCGTAGCGGCCTAGCATCTCGCGCTGATCACGCAGCAACTCCGTGCGGAACGTGCCCGCGTCGACGCGCAGGTTGGTGTTCAACACGAACTGCTGGGATAGGCCAGTGAGTCGCGCGACTTTCTGTGCGACGGCGGAACGCTCTGCGGGTGTGAGCTTGTTGCCCTTGGCGAGCGCTGTCATGTAGTCACCGAAAGCGTAGTCGCGCGACTGCTGCACGACTTGTTCCAGAGACTGGCTCTGCAGATCGGAGGGGAGTTTCTTGTGATACCACGCGGTCGCGGTAAATGTCGGCAGGAACGTCGAGTAGGCGATGTCGTTCGTCGCTGACGGTGCGATGTACTGCAGGTCGAGCACCGTGCCGAGCAGCATCACGCCGTTGAGCTCGATGCCTTCGGACGACTGCAGGTGCGCTGCAAGGCCGGCGGAGCGGAACGTTCCGTAGCTCTCGCCGAACAGATACTTGGGTGACTCCCAGCGCTTGTATTTGTCGAGATAGTTGCGGATGAACTCTCCGAACATGGCGATGTCGTTCTTTGTTCCAGTGAACTCCGTCTCCTTGATACCCTTGGCCGGACGGGAATAACCCGTCATCATCGCATCCACCTGGACGAGATCGGTGACATCGAGCGGAGAGTTGGGATTCTCGACCAGGTTGTACGGCGGCGCTGGCTGCGATCCGTTCGGCCCCATTTCAGGGTGCATCGGAGCCATGATCCCCATGTCGAGCCAGAGCGACGCGGAGCCAGGGCCGCCGTTGAAGAAGAACGTGACCGGGCGGGTGGCGGCGTTTTCCTGGTCCTTCGAGTAGGAGATGAAGAACACCGTGGCCTTGGGCTTTCCATCAGCATCACGCAGCACCATGGTGCCGGCCCGTGCGGTGTAGCTGATTGGTGTTCCGTTGATGCTGGTGGTGTGGTGTGTGGTTGAGATCTGCTCGATCGCGGGTACGCCTACAGTGTCGGCGACGGCGGCGCTGTCGGGCTGGGCGCCTCGAGCAGCTCCGGGTCGTGTTCCGGGAACTACTGGGCGCTGGGCGGCTGCGGTTCCAGCGACAAGGATTGAAGCAGCGACGCTGAACAGCAGCGGGCGCATTTGCATGACGAATCTCTCCAGTTTGTGGTCCATGATGGGGCGCTTGAATTGGGACGGACAGCTGTGGACCGCAGGTCGCACCCAAAGGCAGCGCAACCGGAGGCTCGAATTGGGTCCGGCTCCATGTGTCCCCATACATATCGCGCGAAGGGCGGAAACTGTTGAACGAGAGTTCCGCGTCGAGTCAGCAGCCGGCTGAAACTCTACATGTTGGCGTCGCAGCCGCACCCCGATCGGTGCGGCTGCGGCAAACGGGCTTGTCAGGCGTCTCGGGTACGCCAATCCGGCATTATTGCGCCGGCTGGCTCGATGGAGGGACCTGGCCGAGCATTCGCATGTACGTCACAACGTTCCCATAGTGCTCGTTGTCGTGATTGGCGTTGAGTATGAGCAGGCCACCCTTGGTCCAGTGCTGTCCGAACAGTTCGACGGCTCCAGCCAGTTGGGACGTGGGCACTGCGTACGCACGAGCGCAATATGTATTTGATGCATCGATGGCACTGACCAGTTCCGCCTTCGACATGGTCCGATTCTCAAAATCGTCTTCTTTGGGGACCGTCTCGCCGAGTGCGGCTGCGCAGAACATCATCTGCGAGCCCGCCACGTGGGCTACTATCTGGCCGAAGCTGCGCACTGTGGCTACGGGCTTGTAACCGTATGAGGACTCAGGTACTGCAGCCGCGGAGCGCGCGAGATACTTGCTCACGGTTGACCACTGGTCGCGTACTTCAGAGTCTGGTGACCGCGCTGGCGAGCTGCCTGCCTGCGCGAATAAGGGTGGTGCAATGACGAATGCCAGTAGGATGGCAGGACGAATCAACATGACGACGCTCCGAGGGTAAGTGTGATAAACCGATAAGTGATCATAGTCGGCTTCCGGGAAGCCGCGGACGCCAGCCCGCGAATTTGTATCTCTTCGCAGAAAATATACGATGGCATTGATTGCTCGTCGAATGCCTGACAGCCGCAAGACACGATGTGTGGTGTCTCGAGAACGGCACCGCCCGAACAGTTGACTCGGCGGGTTGGCTGCAACGTGTCAGCAATCTATAGACGTTCGCCGAAGTACAACGTGTGCCCTTGGTCGTCTTTGATGTCTCGTCTACGAGTTTGAACTGCCTGCCCGCAGTAGCCGACTCATGCTGCAATCTCCGCAGCCTAAGGCAAACCCACGTCACAGAAGCCTTCGCCGCCTACGCGACGCAGAAGCGCTTAACGCGTCTTCTCCCTCGCTCGCTGAATTATCGCGTGCGTCACGTCGCGATGTTTGATGAACGTGTCGCCAACCACCCGCAGCATTCCAGCTGCGGCCGCGGCGCCGATGAATGCTGCCGCAGGCGGCATCGATCAATGCTCCCTTCCAGCCTCAGCGCTCCTTACACGGCCGTTAAGAGAACTCAAACAGCTCCGCGAGCGTAGCGAAGACTGTGGCGAGGGTCGCGGGCGTGAGGACGCCCAACCGTTTGCGAAGCCGCTCGCGATCCACCGTGCGCAGCTGGTCCAGGGCCACTCGCCCTTCTTTGCCGCTGAACCGACACACCGGCCGAAACGGATACGCGTGGCCACCTGTCGTCATGGGTGCCACAATCGCCGTGCGCAGATGATGATTCAGCTCGTTAGGGGAGACGATGAGGCACCGGCGAGTCTTGCGGATTTCGCTGCCGCGCGCGGGGTCGAGCTCGATGAGATAGACCTCGCCGCGATTGGGCACGCGGGACGGTCGAGCTACCGCCACTCCCATTCCTCGGCATCGAACGCCGCCGCCGGCGTCTCGAGGCGCCCGTCTTCGCCACGGGCATGCAGTTGCGCAGCCGCTTCGGCCCACCCCGCTCGCGGCGTGCGAGCAGCGGCAATGACGATGCGCCCCTGCTCGGCGTGGAGCTCGACGTCGCCGGCGAGCCCGGCTTGTTCAAGGAGTGGCTTGGGGATGCGCACGCCGTGGGAGTTCCCAATGGCGACGATGCGCGCTTTGATAGCAGAAGGCCGGGGCATAGTAGTTACAATGTAGCTACATTCATCTGTGGGACAAGAAGCGAGTGGGCGGTCTAACGCAATAACTGGTGCAGATAGTAGGCGCCGTTAAAAGCATCCTCCGTGCTCGGTACGAGTGCCACTCCGCCGCTTGGAAACCGCGCCGGCCAGCCGGCGGCCGCATCCGATTAGAGACGCCGTGCCAGAACGACCGGGTCGCAACCAACTGCATTTCGCGCCGACCTTTCATGCGATACTCACCCCAACGGATTGTGTTCGGCATAACGCACTTGCGACGTGGGCGTTAGGCCGCCTTTACGCACGCACATAGCGCAGGTGTACAGCATCCGGAGTATTGAGCACCTTGTCGATTCGAAACTGCGGCACGGGCTCGTGCAGGTTTTCGAATAGGCGCCTTCCACTGCCAAATAGTACTGGAGCCAGGGCAATCTCTAGCTCGTCAATGGCGTCCATGTTCAAGTACTGCTGGATCACATCCGCTCCGCCCGAGATGCGAATGTCACGACCGCCTGCAGATTCTCGCGCTTTCTCAAGCGCACTCGCCGGCCCATCGCTGACGAAATAGAACGTCGTCCCGCCAGGCCGGACCCATGGTTCGCGCTTCTCGTGCGTGAGCACATATACGGGGGTGTGAAACGGAGCTTCCTCTGGCCAGCTTCGCTCGCCTGCGTCAAACATTGCCTTGCCCAGGATGTTGGCACCGGAACGCTCCATGGTGTTACGGAGCATATCGTTGACCGGGCCGGTCTCTCCTCCTGGACCGAACTTGAGGTTCTCGCGAAAGTATTGCTGTTTGAGGACCCAGCTCATCAGCGTGCGCCACTTAGCGCCCCAGTCCTTGTACTCAGGTCTATCCCAATTCTCGATGTTCATCCCTTCCGGCGCCATGTAGCCGTCAAGACTAAGTCCGATGTTTACAAATACCTTGCTCATGATTCCTCTCTCACGATTCTGGATGTCCGCCTAATGCGTATTGGACTGCGAAGCTCTGCGAGTGGTGCGCGGCTATGCGCCACGCTTCATGTATTCCCGGATCGCGCTACCCTCGTCGTCACTGAGAGCTGACCCACATGACGCATCGAATGTTCCGCGCCGTGTACTAGACAGCCAATCACTGTTGAAGGAAGCTGTGCCCGTCCCACGCCACGAAAGTCGCCGAGCGTCGCGACATCGATCGTTCGCAACTCGGCAACGGCTGACTCAACCCGCTCGTGTAACGCGTTCAATACCGCGGCGACGTCCTCGGCGTTCAGCTGCTCGCCTTCCAATCGTATCGCGGCTAACTGATCTGCGGATAATGCATTGCCCCGCGCGTACGTGAACAGGCGGTCGATGACGCCAGTGATGTGTCGCACGTGGAATGCCGACGACGCCACGCCGGCCGGCCGAGCGTTCCACTCGGATTCCGTCAGATTCTCGACAAGTTCGTCGACGCTCTCGCGAACCTGAAGCAGAATGTGCGCGACTGGCTGCAAGACAGGTGGGACGCCATCGATGGGACCGCGCTGCCACCACTCGGTATTCGCCATAACTCCCCGGCTTTCATAGATATGTTAGGGAAAGATACGGTGATACTATTCAGACGGCGCGAGCCGGAGGGTCACCCCGTTGGGAGCCACGGATCGTTCGCCATCCAGTTGCTGTCGGGCGCGAACAGGAACACCAAGCTGCCGTTAGCGAGTTTGGGGAGTAGCTCTCTCGCGCGCCCAGGCGCCATCGCCGGGCATCCTTCGCTGCGTCCGGCGCGTGTAGCCGTCACATACGGCGCACCGTGCGCGACCACGCCGCGGGCGCGCGCGTTGTTATTGAACTGGCCCGATACGCCAGCGAGCCTGAGTCCGACGGAATGGTATGCCGCGCCGCCCGCGTGACCGGTGAACCTGTACAGCTCCTGCGCGACATACAGTCCGAGCGACGTTGTAGCGGTACCGAACGCATTCGAGAAGTGTGTCGGGATCCCATGTGCGTTCGGCGCCGAGCCTCGTCCAGCGGCGACCATGAACGGTCCGTCCACGATTTTGAGCGCGCTCATGTCGAAGACATAGCCACGCGGCGTCGCACTGGAGAGGCCGTAGTCTACGAAATACAGGTACGGCTTACGGACTTCCCCCGGGTGTGCAAGGTCGAAGGCGAAGTAGCTCTGGAACGCGTCACGTAGCGCATCGTGGTGACTGAGCGGATGCACGACGGATGTCAGCGCTTCGAGTGCATGGTCGGTGCGAGCTTGGGCAACGGCGCTGCGCGGAGCGGGTGTCATCCCAGGTGTCGTGGCACGTGTCATGGGTGCGACGAACGCTGTCGTGGCGCGGAGCACCGGACCGGAGCTGGGCGACGCGGAGTATGCGTTGCTGCTCAGGTACAGGAGCGCCGTTGCTGCTGCGAGCGCGGTGGGGATGAGGTCTAGGAATTTGCGTGAGGACATACAAATGCTGCGTGATACGATGGATGGCGTGGACGGAGACACACGCCTGAGACGGGGCGCCGGTCGGCTTGGGAAGACGATCGGTGTCTAGTTATGATACACCGGTGAGCTGGATGGGTGCCAGCACGACTCAAGGGCCAATCTGCGGCTTACTTCTTCTTGGCTGCCCGTTGGGTGTGCGCTGCGGAGTTGGCGGCCACTGCGGACAGGATCAATGCCTTGAATGCGGCCTCGTTGAGCTTCTCGCCTTCGTGAATGTCGATGGCTCGGCGCGTGTTCCCATCGAGGCTGGAGTTGAACAGCTTCTTGGGGTCCTTGAGGCAGGCGCCCCGGGCGAAGGTGAGCTTCACGGCCTGCTTGTACGACTCACCCGTGCAGACGATCCCGTCATGGGACCAGACCGGGGTTCCGCCGGAAGAGGGCTTCTCCCATTTCCATTCTTCCTGGATGTCGGGGTCGGCATCGTGGACGAGCTGGCGAACCGAGGCGAGCGTGTCGCCTCTCCAGTCTCCCAGCTCCTGGATCCTCTTCGTGATGTTGTTCGATGCAGCTGCGCTATTCGGGGCACTTTTCGCCGTCATGGTCAAGTCTCCTTTTTGATGTCGATGTTATTGCAGCCCGGCGACAATTCGTTCCAGGTCACCGATGGACTTCTGCCAGCCGCGCTTGGCGCCCTGGTAGTATTGCGCGTGCTGCTTATCTGCAGGGAAGCCCGACTGTTCCATGCGCAGGTGCGTGCCTGTACTCGTAGCGGTGAGAGTCCAAGTAACGACACTCTCGAGACCGTAGGCCGACCACGTGTAAGACAGCGTCTTGTTCGGCTCGACAGCCAGGACCTTGCAATCGACGGCACCCCAGTCTGCGCGAAAGTTGAAACGGCGGTCCACAACAGCTTCGAAATCGTTCTTCATCAGCCACTCCTCGATCAGGTGCGGTTGGGTGAGCGCGCGCCAGATCTTCTCAGGCGGATAAGGCGTCTCACGTTCGATAACGACGGAGAGCGTTTCGTTCGGCGTTTCGTTCATTAGTCCATCCTTTTTAGTAAGTCTTCAAGAAGGTCAAGCCGGTCGTGCCAAAAGCGGCTGTAGAAAGTCATCCAGTCCACCAGCGGTGCGAGCGCGCGTGGTTGGGCGCTGTAATGGGTCTGGGATCACGGAGTTATATTCTAGTCGTAGACTAGTCTGGTATTGAGGGTTCCATGGCTCTTCCTGCTTCTTCCACGACTGTCGGCGCTTACGAGGCACGGACGCATTTCTCCGAGCTTCTTGCGAGAGTTGAACAAGGCGACGAGATAACGATCACGCGCCACGGCGTACCGGTCGCCCATCTGGTCCCCATCCGGCAGAAAGCGACGCCCGCCCAACGCCGCGCTGCGATCGATGCCATGCGCAAGCTTGCTACGCGACATAGCCTCGGTGGGGTACGCATCAAGGATCTGATTACCGAAGGCCGCCGGTGAGCGCCACCTTCATCCTCGATTGTTCGATCACCATCACCTGGTGTTTCGGGGACGAGGCAACTCGGGCCTCATCCGTCATTCTGGATCGCCTGGAGCGCGAGACTGCCCTCGTTCCTCCACACTGGTTCCTCGAAGTGACCAACGTCCTCGCCATGGCGGAGAAGCGACGACGGATAGCGCCAACGGCGTCGGCAGAGTTCCTCGGTTTCTTGGGGGCGTTCGACGTCGAGGTCGATGACGAGCCAGCTTCCAGAGCTTTTTCCCAACTGCTGCCCTTGTGTCGCACACACCGCTTAACGAGCTACGATGCGGCCTATCTCGAGCTTGCCGTTCGCCGACAGCTTCCCCTGGCGTCGCTCGATAATGATCTGCGTGCAGGTGCAGAACAGCTTGGGGTTTCGGTGTTGGGGATGGAGTGACGCAAAGCTGAGATCGCGTCTTATTGCGCTGCGCGGGGCCCGTTCGAGAGCCAACTCCATCAACCGGCGCCCAATGCTGCACCGTTGGTAAGTCGGATCGACAAAGATCTCTGCGACGGTGGCGAAAAAATAGCGATCCGTGAGAACACGGCCGCTGCCGACGAGACGGCTCTCAGCGCCGTCCGCTGCAACGGGTTCTTAGACCGCTAGGTGGTCGCAACCAGCAGTTCCTCTGAATTATTCGGCGGCCGAAGTCCATCTGTCCTGTCCGCGAAGTAGCGTTGGGCAAGCATGGCTGCCGATACATGCTGTACCTCTTTAAGACCAGCATGGCGCGCGAGCGCCAGCATCTCGGTCGGTGTGCAGAAGCTGATGAATGGCATGCAGCTTACTCGCGCGCCCGCTAGCGCTCGCTCAACCCCGGCACGAATCTCGGGATCTAGCAGCTCGATTGGAAGCATGAACGACATGGCGAGCGTGGAGCCGCCTGGAGCGAGCGTCGCGACTTGACGCAGCGTCGCCATGATCGCGTCCCTGGTCAAATACATGCTGACTCCGGCGGGACGCCACGACCGCAGGAGCGGACCGGTGCGCAATTGGGAACCCGTGGCTGAAGTACGCCTCAACCCAGAATCCACGGAGGTCCGGCAGGAAAATCGAACCGCAGCATGAAGCATCATGCGACAACTACCTTGACACTTACCGAGCAAGAAATCGCGCGACTTGAGTCCATGAGCGACCCGGTGTGCACTGGCCTTGGCGATCAGTTAAAGGCATTGTATACGGGGAACAATATTTACTATTACAACCAGTACGTCGTTGGCACCAACGAGGGTAAGACGGGCCAATTGGTCGGAATCGCTCACCCCCTGAATGACGGCTCGGGTCTGGACGGAAAACTGGGGTACTACAAAGGCTCGCGATCCACCGGGCAGATCCAGCACACACTGGACCACGAATCGGCTCACTTTACGTACGGCGTTACGGACATTGCGTCTGACTCAACATCTTCATCGTATCTAGACTGGAACGCAGAACAAATCTCTAACCACTGTGGACCATGATCACAATTAAATTGTTTCGCTGGCACGGTTTTACCGCGCTTGCATCATCCTGCCTGCTCTTCGCAGCAAGTAGCCGAGTGAGTTGTCAGGTTGTGACGCATTCCGATTCACTAAGTGTAATGCGGGCGCTTGGCTCCTATGCGATGAAAACGTGGGGGCCTGATACGCATTACGATCCCGACATTAAGTGCGCAACTGCAGCAGAGTGCAAATCCGAACTGCGTCTCGGAGCTCGCGGCGTGGCGCGGGGACGCAGGGCGGCACTGTCCCGCGAATTTGCGGCAGCGACGAATGCGTCACCGACAACCTTGCGTAACACGATGGCCTGCACCGCAGGTCATGCAATTTGCCAGCTAAGAGGGTTCGGACATTTTCTTCAAGTTCGCGAGCCAGTATTTCGTAGCGACTCTGCTGCTACGATCGTAGTTCGCGTATTAACAAATCACTCAGCTGGGGCTAGGCCGGAGCGTAGCATGCTTCGCTTTAAAAAGAATGCGCACGGACAATGGGTGTACGTTTCCGAATCAGTGCTACCCATTTGGTGAGACGTTGCGCCCATTTTGTTTGACAGCAGCACCGAGAGCGCTACTATGCATCGCCGCAGTATTTGGTTGTGCATCGAAGCGGGTGCCGTTATCGTCCGATGCGGTTTCAGGCGTCGACCGCGACTCGTTGGAGCTAGTGCGCATAGTCGGGGAAGCTATCCACGATAGGCAACACACGCCGCCACCCGTAGCACTGGGACTAGTCGACAAGACGGGAGCTAGTGTTTCCGATGCATCGCCCGCGACTACACGCGCTCTCGCTTCGGTATTGGCGAGCAGCATCGGCGTGGCTCTCCTCGATTCGGTATCAGCGAGGCAGGGCTATTACAAATTGATCGACGTAGGGGTCACACCCGATTCAGGATGGATCGACATCTTCGAACGGCCCCCGTCCCAGATCGGGGACCCATATTTTTTCAGCAGCGTTCGCTGGATTTGCATGAGGGTGAACGGAAGATGGGGAAGGCTGTATCGGAAGCTGCTCCTTGCTGCGTAAGTGAACCATTGAGCAGGAACTGAAGAACTCGCGACATTCGTGCGCACCGCCGTCTCATAAAGCACCTCCGAGCTTCGACGGAATGCAGAACGTGCCGTCGACCACCTCGACGAAGTTTCGCTCCTCACGGGGGATGAACCGCTTGCTCTCGGCCACCTTGAAGTTTTCGCGCGCTCCGGGGTCTGCGTTGATCCGAACCTTGTATGTCTTATTCCGGGATGACGAGTCCCTGCGCAAGCCACAGGAGTGCAACGACGTTTGCCGTCTCCTGTGGAGACCGCCTCACCGCGACGACAGATCCCAGGAAACCCGAACTCCACACGATATAAAAGATGGCGATCAGGAATCCGAATGCGCGGACGGCCTTTGTGGCATCAGTCGCACTGCGCGACCACCATCTCAACTCAAGCCGAGCGCAAGTGTTGAGAACGGTCAACACGGGAAACTAGGAATTAGAGACTCTGAGTCGATAGTTAGCGACGTTCGATTGCCGGCACTCCCGCGCCGGCTACAGCGGACGCGGCACTTCCCTCGCCCGGATGCGCCGCGTTTCTACGACGATCGCCACAACTGCACCGACTACCGCCGCAACTGCACCGACTAACAGCATTGGCGCTACGATGCTTCCGACATTTTGCCTCGCGGCACGCGGCATCAGCTCGAATGCGCCCATGCAGAGTATCCCCAGCCACAGCACCACAAACGCTAAACGGAACACAATGCTCGTCGGTTCCCTGAACACCCGAATGAGCGCAATGGTGAGCCCGGGCAGCACGACGGCGATCAAAGCAACGACGAACCAGTGGACTGCGCCTCCCCACGCTGGCGGAAGCACAATAGCAGCCACCACGAGCAAACCATTCACCACTGTTACCGTAGCGATCGCGCGCCAGCTTGCGCCCTCCCGGCGTGGGGGGCGGTGATCAGCAGGTAGAGTCACGTTGCTTCCTCCCATGTAGTTGCGGTGAGCGTAACAACAGCAGCGCGGCGGAGCGTGCGAGAGCCAAGATCCGTACAAGAATGTACGATCCAGGTGGCTCAAAGCAAGTTCGCGCGCCGAGCAGGAAGATTCTGATGAAGATCGCGATCAAACCATGCGAGCAGGCGCCAATTCGGACGCGTCACGCTGTCTTCCGGATCAGCGATAACGTAGCGTCTTTCATCGCACCAAGAACGAGATGGCCAGCGAGACACGCCGCCGTCCTGACGCTCCACCCGCACGTTGTGTCTCCGGCGTAGTTACGAGTGGTGCCACCCAGCGATGCGGCACAGTCGCCAAGCCGGTATTGGTGACTACGCGATCATGTTCCGGTGCACGATTCACGCCCGGTACGGATTCCTCAGGATTCTTCGAGGCACCCGGTTAGAGCCTGCTGCCGCCTACCCCGGTACGCAACGTTGAACCGGCGCAGTACGCAAGCGACGAGTACCGAAAACTTCTCTCAGGGCATGGGATCGCATGCAGCATGAGCAGAAAAGGGAACTGCTGGGATAATGCCGTCGCTGAGAGCTTCTTTGCAACGCTGAAGACTGAGCTCGTGCATGGGGAGGACTGACGCACGCGAGAGGAAGCGAGAGCGGCCCTGTTCGAATACATCGAAGTGTGGTACAATCGAGTGCGACGGCATTCGACGCTCGGCTACAAGAGCCCGGTGCAACATGAACTCGAGCACCTCGCTCGGGAGCAAACGGTCTAAACTCGGCGTCCGTTAAACCCGGTCAACTCCAAAACAACGGTTTGGGATTGGTTGTGAAGAAGTGCACCCTGACCCCTGTCTCTGCACTGACCGCTGTCTCTGCAGAATCGCGGCGCCGGTGCCCGTGCGCGTTGCGCGCGTCGAGGGCAGTACGCTGGCAGCGGCGCCTGCGTCGTCTAGCATAAAATGACCGGCGGCACCGCTACGGAGTCGACGGAACCGTCCCATTCGGGGTCAACTTGTCGATCGCACCCGGCAGAACCTGCGCCAGTTTCGCCGACAGCTCTTCGGGTGGAATCCCGGTCCGTGATGCCAGTTGGTTCATCAGATCTGGGCCGAGCGCCGCGTGCAGCTGCTCACCCACGGTGGCTATTTCAACCCCGACTATGCCGCCGAGTATGCCATCAAACATGCCCATGTCTCGCCCCCGGTCAAAGTCGCACGGAAAATGTGCGAGCGATCCGCTCCGTTCGCCGCTCTACGGTTGCGATGGTCTGCCAGAGCCATCATACTTGCTTGACCATCCTTCAGCATTGAGCAGCCCATGTTCATACGCCATTTTCTCGTCGCTGCAGTCGTCTCGTGCCTCTCGGTTCTCCCGACGCAGGCCCAGGCTCAAGCGGATACCAACCCTTTTTTCAAGGCGAGCACGCTCCCTTTCCGGGCGCCACCATTTAACGAGATCCGCTCGAGCGATTATCAACCGGCGATCGACGCTGGAATCGCTCAGCAGGACTCGGAAGTCGCCAGAATCGCCGACAACCGGGCAGCTCCGACGTTTGACAACACGCTCGTCGCACTGGAGCGCTCCGGCGCATTGCTGCACCGCGTGGAGTCTGCCTTCGGCGCAGTCGCGCAGGCCAATACCAACGACACGCTCCAGCAGACGCGCAAGGAGGCAGCGCCCAAGCTCGCCGCGCTCGAAGACGCAATCTATCTCAATCCCGTTCTTTTCAAGCGCGTCGAAACGATCTACAACACGCGTGACAATCTGCATCTCGCCCCGGAATCAAAACGCCTCGCCGAGTGGTATTACGAGCGCTTCGTTCATGCAGGCGCGAAATTATCAGATACGGATCGCGCAAAGCTTCAGAAGCTCAATGAGGAAGCATCAACTCTCAGCGCTACGTTCGCTCGCAAGCTGCTAGGCGCAACCAAAGCAGGCGCGCTGGTCGTCGATGATCGAAGCACGCTCTCAGGTCTAAGCGACGCTGCAATCGCAGCCGCAGCGCAGGACGCGACACATCGCGGCCTCAACGGCAAGTGGCTGATCCCGCTGCAGAACACGACGCAACAACCGGCCCTCACATCGCTCGATAATCGCTCCGTGCGCGAGCGGCTCTTCAACGCGTCATGGATCCGCGCTGAGAAGAGCGATGCCAACGACACTCGCTCGACCATCGAGCGCCTGGCCCAGCTGCGCGCCGAGAAAGCCAAGCTGCTCGGCTATCCCGACTATGCCTCGTGGGTTCTGGAAGAGAACATGGCGAAGACACCCGCAACCGTGTTCAAGTTCGTACGCGGTCTCGTTCCGCCGGCCACAGCCAAGGCACGAGCCGAGGGCGAGGCGATACAGGCAATGATCAAGAAAGATGGGGAGAATTTCCAGCTCGAGCCGTGGGACTGGAATCACTACGCGGAACAGGTGCGGAAGGCGCAGTACGACCTTGATGAAGATCAGATCAAGCCGTACTTCGAGTTGAACGACGTGCTGCAGAATGGCGTCTTCTACGCCGCAAATCAGCTTTATGGGCTGACATTCAAGGAGCGCAAGGACATTCCGGTGTACCAACCCGACGTCCGGGTATTCGAGGTATTCGACGCCAACGGATCGCCGCTCGCGCTGTTCTACTGCGACTACTTCAAGCGCGACAACAAGGCCGGCGGCGCATGGATGAGCAGTTTCGTAACGCAGTCCAAACTGATCGGCACAAAGCCAGTCGTGTACAACGTCGCAAACTTCACCAAACCCGCACCTGGGCAGCCGGCGCTACTGACGTTCGACGACGTGACAACGATGTTTCACGAGTTCGGGCATGCGCTGCATGGAATGTTCGCGAGCCAGGAGTACCCCAGCCTTTCCGGTACCAGCGTCGCTCGCGATTTCGTTGAGTTTCCTTCCCAGTTCAATCAGCACTGGGCCAGCGATCCAAAGATCTTTGCGCACTACGCCAAGGATTACAGGACTGGCGCGCCAATGCCGCAGGTACTCGTGGACAAGATGCGCAAGGCGTCCAGCTTCAATCAGGGCTACGATCTGACCGAGCTGCTCGCCGCGGCATTGCTGGACATGTCGTGGCACACCTTGCCGCCTGATGCACCGTTGCAGAACGCCGACAGTCTCGAAGCACAGTCACTACGATCCAATCACGTAGATCTCCGTACTGTTCCGCCACGCTACCGATCCAGCTATTTCAACCACATCTGGGCAAGTGGCTACGCGTCGGGCTACTACGCATACCTCTGGACAGAGATGCTCGATGACGACGCGTTCCAGTGGTTTCAGGAACATGGCGGACTCACGCGCGCAAACGGCGACCGGTTTCGCTCGATGGTGCTGTCGCGCGGCAACACCGAAGACCTGGCCAGGATGTACCGCAATTTCCGGGGCCGCGACCCCAGCATCGAGCCAATGCTCGAGGAGCGTGGGCTGAAGGCAGGGACGTCACCGCAACCGTGATCCGGCTCGTTTTGATGGCGGCGCCACGGGGGGCGGCAACAGTTGGTATTCTGCAACTGGAAGACTGAATCGTTGATCACTGAATGGTCGGACCCAGCGATCCGTGGCGCCTGATTCGATATCGCGCGTGACAGCGAAAACGCTGTACGCTGGATGTGTGTAGATGGCGTCAAGCAACGCGCACCCCGCGGGCGATCCGCGTTCACGCACTATCACGTGTGATAACGGAAACAAGGGTCAGAGTACGCTTCTTTACAACCAATCCCAAATCGTCGATTCGGCAAAGTGCACTCTGACCACTGTTTCACACGGCGTTGCCTAAAGTTTCGTGAGAGCCTCGTGTAGGCGTACCATCGCTCGCGTATCCAACGCGCAATACTCCAACAGCTCGCGACGGCGCGGCAGATGCTCTTCGGCTGGGATCTCTCCCTCGCGCATCAGACAGAACACAGCTGAAGCATCAGATCCGTTGCCGACGGCCAACGTTTGGTACGACAACTCCGGGACAAGCACCGGGAGCACTTTCTTGATCGACGACGAACCGGCGTAGCCGTAGTGAACGTAGCCGGTTTTGAAGAACCGCTCCAAGTCGAACAATCGGTCAATCACGTTCGAGATCCGACTCGCTAGGTCTGGGAAGCGTAGCGACATCGCAGATAGTTGAGTCTTCTCATACGACGAGTACACGAAAATCGATCCGTGGCCTTCAAGCGCGTTCAACAACTGTTCCGCAAGATCACGTCGCCAATCGGTATCGAACGTCGCGAGATATTCCGCGTGGCTTACCACGGCTCCTGGACTTGAGCAGACGTGCACCGAGTATTGGTTTGGCAGTGTAGTGTACGCGCGGTCGCCATCGAACCACGGAAGCGCCGGCATGACCGTCTCGAAGTCGAGATAGAATGCCGGCCACTGCACAAGCCGGAGCTCTGCCAGCACCGTGGCGTCACGTCGCGTGCCGCGGCTTTTGATCAGATCTACCACTTGCTTCTGGATTGCGGTCAACTTCGCCGAGTCCGGGAGCGCGCCAATCCGCTCGCACGGAAGCAGCTCCTCAAGCTTCTTTTCGTTGATCCGTGGAATCAGTAGCACGGAATCGTCCACGTCTTTGCCAATGCAGGAAGTCGGGAAGTACTCGCAGTCCCTGCAAGCCATGCAGAGCGTCGGCGTAGGTTGATCGTCACCGCTTATCTCTTCAATCAGCGTTGGGGCAAGGTTGCCAACCTCTGTAGCACGCGCCATCGCCGCGACCGTGACATCGAGCCGACCGAACATAGGTTCGGAGGAACCAAGGACGTACTCTCGCGACAAAAGCATCAGCGAGGCACGCACCACCGGAACACCCGCCATCCGTGCGACACAAAGCGTAAATGCAATGTCGTCGATGTAGCCCGCCGAGGGCGCTCCGTTCTCAGGCATCTTGCCAGACTTCACCTCGATCAGCTCCCAGCCTCCTTTGCAGGGAGCGAGCGCATCGGCCCGCGCGATCATCCCGGCCGCTGAGATGGTGACTTCGAAGAGCGTTTCGCTTCTCTCGGTAATCGCCGCCGCAGAATCCGAAAGTGCAGTGTCGCTGAAGGGGGGCGGCAGCATTCGTCCTCTTCCGAGCTCCGAGCGCGCGAGTTCGCCCACGCGGTTTCCCTCGTAGAAACGCCACCGGGCACCAGCGGTCGGTTGCAGGTCCGATCGCTGGCGATCACGAAACGCCATGGTGGGACAGGCGAGCGCGTTCAGAAACTGGCGCTTCGAGACAGGAGTCGAGGATGCGGTGGTCATTGCTGCTTCAAAGGAAGTGGACGCGCAGTGTGATTGGAAGAATCGCTAACCCATTAGCCAACAGGTGCGAGCCGCCTAACGCTTCTCTAAATTGCAGGCGAAGTGAGCGTCATCAGTTCGCTTCGCAGGTCCAGCGCTCGTTAGCTGGGCGTGCGCATGAGGCCGAACGTCTTGCCGTCGATGATTTCATCAATTGTCCTCGCTTTCCAGACGATGCCAAGCTGCGCCTTCAGCTCATCATCTCCAACCCTCCCAGTGTACACTCCGACAAACTTGCGAATGCGCCCAATGATCGTTGAGTCTGTTGGTAGTCCGTCGACCAGACCGTGAATACCCACGCGCTGCATGACAACGGGAGACCCCGACAGACCCGAGCGCGTCGCCGTATCAACGAACATCTTTGGCAACTGTTCAAGGTCGATATCTGGCTCACTGGCGATGCTGGCTCGCTTCCAGATCGGCAGCTGAGCGTACAGGAGATCGGAGAACGGATATCCGACGACAAACGTATCGTCTGCCACCTCTTCCTTAATGTCGCTATCAAAGGCAATCGCATTAATCGGAAACAGCCGATATTTCCCGCGCATTTCGCGCGCGAGCGGCAGGGCTATCACATCCACGTTCCGTCGATGAATCGGGTGCTCGTACCATGCGGGCGCGCACATGTTCGCATCCCGATAGAGGGACAGTATCTCGCGACGTGTGTTGCCAGGCCGCTCGGGTTCTCGAAAGAGCGTCGTGACAATGTCGGGAACGGCGAGAGAGTCAGAGAGGCACTTTCCTGACACGGGATCGCGGCCCGCCACATTGTGCCAGGCAGTGATGAGATAGTGCTCATCATCCTTGACATATATGAAGCCGGTGCCCGAGGCAAGAACGATGTCTGTCTGCATGAACCCCATATGCAGATGATGGGTCGTCCACGATATTGGATCTGGAACTATCCGCTCGATGGAAGGGTTAGGCGCCTGCGCCCCGCTCACGATGGCGCTTTCAAGGAACGATCTCGCTGGCACACGGCTAGGCTTTGCGCTCGAGCCGACTTTATGGAAACTATTTGGTGCGTATCCGGATCTGCCACGACGCGCAAGCATGCGCAGCCGTGGCCGTAGTTTCCGTTTGTCTTGACCCACTGTGCTGGCTTGAACTGTGGCCAGTCACCTTCGGCCTCAGCACCTCCTTGGGTGCTGACGATCCACTCGGCCTGCCGATCCACAAGCCAGACATTCGCCGGTGTGGGATTCAAGAACCAGCCACAGAGCTTCATTTCCCTTGGCTCCGAGCCTCCCGCATAGGCACTGCCGACAACCCATAGGCCGACTAGCGAAACTAGGACCGTTCGAGGTAGGTGCATTGATCTTTCCACTTCGTGAGACATGAGTTCAGGAGCTTAACGCGTATTGGACTGCAAAGCTCTGCTTAAAAAACACTGCGGCCTCGCGGCATAAGATGCTTCCCCAAACTCACCGCGCAAGATGCATCTCTAACACCCAGAAGCAGTTGCGTCATTTTGCACCCATGGACAGCTTTGTCTTATGCTGTAAT
This sequence comes from Gemmatimonadota bacterium, assembly GCA_041691775.1. GTDB lineage: Bacteria > Gemmatimonadota > Gemmatimonadetes > Gemmatimonadales > Gemmatimonadaceae > Fen-1247. The sequence goes on along the minus strand of JBEPUB010000014.1, from coordinate 49,680 downwards.
CTCCGCAGCCTAACACAACGGAGCCTTCAAAAAGCACCCTCTGCGCTTCCGATGTCAAACCAGTCTGGCAGCCGAATTTCGCATCTCTCGGCCGCCCTTGTTCAAGACATGCGTGTAAATCATCGTCGTACTCACGTCTGTGTGCCCGAGCAATTGCTGGATGGTCCAGATGTCGTAGCCGTCCGCCAACAAATGCGTTGCAAAAGCGTGCCTGAACCCGTGACACGTCGCGCGCCTCGTCAGACCGCTACTTCTCGCCGCATTCGTCACTGCGCGTTTCATCCAGCGGCAGTTGGTTGCCACAGTTCGACCTTGTTCCCCTCTGGATCGATGACCCAGGCAAACTTGCCGTACTCGGAGTCATCGATCTTATCGAGCACGTTGCAGCCTTCCGCTTTGAGCGCCGCGACCAGAGCGTAAAGGTCTTCTACGCGGTAGTTGACCATGAACGAGGCCTTGCTCGGCGCAAACTGGTCGCCTGCCTCAGGAAAAACGGACCAGGCGGTGGTTCCGCCTGTGGGTTTGCCCTCCAAGTCGACCCAGTCGAATGCGGCACCGCCCCACACCTGGACATCGATGCCGAGATGACGCTTGTACCAATCCTGTAGCGCAGGTGCATCCTTTGCCTTGAAAAAGATGCCGCCGATGCCAGTGACTCGCTTCATATGGACCTCCGGTGTGCAGTGGTTGGTGATCTGCGTTTCTTCTGCGACTTAGCGCCTGAGTTAAGTGGCGCGTGGCAGTTCACGCGTCCGCCTGGACGAATCGCCAGGCCGCAAACCGCACCCGCGCCGAAGCCACCGCAATATAAATCTCCAACAATCTCAGTGGGGGACGAGCGGGAATGAGGGCCACGCCTTGCCACGTGCGCGCATGTGGCAACATCTCGGTTTCAGCGGTAGCCATTCTCCGTAAGAGCAGTCACCCATGCGCGGCGCTCGGCGATCTTGGCGTCGCGCATGACGAACACCTCGGCCATGGACATGCGCATCTCGCAGCCCGCAGCGAGCTTCGCCGTGCCGGTGCGCTCCACCATAACGATGTCGCCCTGCTCGACCATGCGCACGGCTTCCAGCTCGGGAGGGTCTATAAACGTGGGCGCGCCGTCAATTGCCTTGTCATAGGATCAGTCGGACCGGGATGCTTGGCCCGATCCGCAGCGAGTCGGGCGAGCAAGCCCAATAGGTCGTCGTTCGCTGGCTTAGGGTAGAGGAAGTTGATAAACACAGGCGTCGCGCCACGGAATGCGACGAGCACACTCACATCGGGGACGCGGTGTGGGTCGCAGCCGCCAGTACCGACGACATCCACCAAGAAATTCTTGCCCATTCGACGCACCGCAGACGGCGCGTAGCGAGTGCAGGGGTCCTGCGCGTTTAAGAACGGGTCCATGTCGAGACCTACGATCTCGCCCGGTGAGGCATCCGTTGCAACCGAGCCCGCGCGCAAGGCAGTGACGAGGGCAGAACTGAAATGCCAACGCGGATTGCGGAGTGCGCGCATATCTGCCTCCGGTTTCTGCGTCGCTGGTACGTACCACGCATAAAAGCGTGCGACGACATCACGCGCGACGCGAGACGAGTCGACTACTTGCCGAGTCGGTTGCTGTGCGAGGAGGAGGGCGGCGAGCAAGCGGATCAAAGCGGCGTCCGAACAGGGGTGTGTATGGCCATCCACGCGACAACTTCAGCGTTCGTTATACCGCAGGCCGAGGAATCCAATCCTCGGGGATCAGATTGCCGGTATGAAATCTCTGCTCCCGGGCCCGTCCGGCCGCAACACCGTCCTGGAGAACCCGGAGCAGATCCATAGCATCTCCGGGGCCGCCAGGGATATTGAGATCCAGTCCGCCGCCAAAGTAATGCTCATAGATCGCGGTGAGCAATAAATCGATTGCGCCAATCTCGGGCGAATGCGCAATCATCGACTGCCCGAGAGGTGATCACGGCCAGGCCAGCCTTGAACTTCGAGTCGTCAACGAGCGATTCCAATCGCCGAATGGAGAGCGTTGTCCGCATCCCGCGACCTGGGTCGTCGGTCAGCCGACTCAGATGTAGGATGACATCCTCCCAAATGACGCTCTGAACGTATCCGAAGAAACGCGCTGCCGCTTCATCAAGGAGATCAATTCGTTCGGGAGACGTCCCGAAGAGGTCTCGATACTCGCGCCATTTGTCGTGAATCCACGCCACTTCCTCATAGACGCCGTGAAACAGGGGGCCAAAGTCAGGCGCCAACAAAGATCAGGGTGCACTTCTTTACAACCAATCCCAAATCGTCGATTCGGCAAAGTGCTGACCCCTGTTTCTCTGTAGAATGCTCTTGCGAGCAGCAACCGCACAAGTGAAATGAAAGCGACTGGTTAGGCGGCCCAGAACGCTAAAAAACAGAATGATTAGAACATCAAGGGAAGAATTCGTTTGACTCTGGCCGCGTATTCCCGGTACTCAGGATACCGCTTGATGAGGAGATGTTCCTCGGAGAGCATGCGGACTAAAGCCCCGACAAAAGTAAGAAAAACAAGAAGAAATGCCGTGAGAGATACATGCGCCAACGCCCCGGCACCCACGAAAAGGATGATGGCTGAATAAATAGGATGGCGGACAAACCGATAGGGGCCATTCGTGACGAGCCCACCTGCGGTGGGAGTGGCGGCTGCGTGGAAACTTCGAAGTCCAAAAGTGATTCGAGCCCAGGTCATGAGTGCGACAGCGGCAGCCTGCGCAGTAATGACGGGAGGAGCATAGGAAAACAACGCGTGAGTGTAATAAAGGCCGAATGCGCCCGCAACCATAAGCAGAAGCGAAACAACGGATATCACATTTAACATCAACGAACACTCCTGGTGAGAAAACGCCCAAGCTCATTTGACAAGTGCAGCGCCACGTTAGACAACGGGCGCTCGGAGCGCTGCTGGCACGACCGCACCGACTGGAATGCAGCACAGTTTGCGAACCTCCTGAACCGCCGACCATGCTGCATTCTCAGACTCGATAAAAATCTGTGGCACGCGGTCTACCGGAGCGATCATCGCGAAGTCGACTATGAGGAGCTCCGGTTCGAACTTGAGCTTTAGCGCCTCCGCGACATCGCCAAGAATTTTCCGGTAAAGCACCGTGCGGGCGACGTCGCTCGCCCACGAGGCGTGAAGCTCAGAGAGTTCCACACGTGCGATGCGCGAGAGGAATTGTTCTTGAAATCGCGCGAGTAGAGTTGGCATGGATATCCATGTTGTCGTTGGCTAACGCCGCGTTCTGCTGCAAAGGCTCCAATAAATTAGCGGTGAACGGAGCAGGGCGAAGCCCTGCGCAGTTACACAGCGTACCACCATGCCTTTGACTGCAGCAACGCTCGTTATGCCGCTCCACGCGGACGGAGCTGGATGTGCTGCGACGTGATCACGCGCTGGATCGACTCCGCCACGAGCAACAGCTGACCGCCGTGCACCACGTACATCCTCCCCACGTCGCGGAGCCGCAGGCATCGTACGGGCGCGACGAATCGGGCTTCAGTCGGCCCGATACGTCGTGATAGTGTCGACCGCACTCCCTTTCGCATTGGCGAAGGTGAAGAACAAGCAGAAGTCCGACGCGGGTTGCTGCGGCGTTGTGAGTGAGGCCGTGACGGCTCCGGCACGTCCATGCGAAACGACATGCTGGATAACGAGTGTGCTGGCGGCGCTTGGCGGCTTTCGCGTCGCCGCGGCGAGCACCGCCGTCTGCCCATCCGCAAGCGGCTGACCCGGGCGCCGCCAGCTAACGGCAACGGTCGTCAGAGCCGTGATGCCTGCGGTGTCGCCCGAGGCTAATGCGACGGTGAGGTCCTCAAGCATGGTGTTCTTGGGCGAGTTGCCGCAGGTGCCGGATCGCTGAATGCGCATTATCTGAGCGTGAGACGAAGTCTGGTTGGAGCGGTATAACGCGTATTGGACTGCGAAACTCTGCTTCAAAAACACTGCAGCCATGCAGCATAAGATGAATCTCCCGATCCGATCCGCAAGGTGTAACTCTTGCTGGAATACTGACTTGAGCGGCTCCACGCGTATCACCTGCGCCATCTTATGCTGCAATCCCCGCAGCCTAAGACAGATGTACGCATAGAATCCCCGTGCCCCTACCCAATCCTCCAAATCACGCGTCACCATCACGAAACGCCGTCACGGCAACCGGCAGTTTCCAGCCAAAGCTCCCGCTGGGCCATAGTCCTGATTTCCGCACTCACCCGACCGGGTCTAGCGAGCCTCACGCGAACGACGTAGCGTACAACATATTCAGCAGAAACCGGAACCCATCTATATGAAAAGCCTGGTCACGGCATCACTGCTCGCTCTAACGAGCGCCGCCGCCCCCGCCTCTGTCATGGCACAGACAACCTCGCATCCGTTCAACGTACAAGACCTGGTCATGATGGACCGGGTGTCCGATCCACATGTCTCCGCGGGCGGTAGTCACGTTGCGTTCTCGGTGCGGGCCACCGACTACGATGCGAACAAGGGGATCACCAGCATCTGGCTGCTTGATCTCGCCAAGCCCGGTTCCGCGCCAGCTCGCCTGACGGACCCAAAAACCAGCGCCAATTCGGCCCGCTTCTCACCAGATGGCAAGACGGTTTACTATCTCGCCGAGGAGTCTGGCGTGAGCCAGTTGTGGCAGATCGCTGCGTCAGGCGGATCGCCAACGCAGCTCACGCATGTGCCGATCGACATCGACAACTACCGCATCTCGCCCGACGGTAGCACGTTGCTCTTCTCGGCGCAGGTCTTCGAGAATTGTGACAATCTCGCCTGCACCAAGGCACGGCTCGACTCCGTCAAGAACGACAAGGCGACGGGCCGCATCTACGACAAACTGTTCATCCGCCACTGGGACGCGTGGGCCGACGGACGTCGATCGCAACTGTTCCTCATGCCGCTGCACGGGGCAGCCGAGCCACTGCATCTGACAAAAGGCATCGACGGCGATGTTCCGTCCAAGCCGTTCGGCGACGAGACCGAATACAGCTTCTCGCCCGATGGCAACACCGTGTATTTCGATGTGCGCATAGCAGGCAAGACCGAGCCGTGGTCCACCAACTTCGATATCTACTCGGTCCCCGCCAACGGCTCGGCAGCACCCAGGAATCTCACAGCAGCAAATCTCGCGTGGGATGCAACACCGGTTCCGTCGAAAGATGGCAAGACGCTGTACTACCTGGCGATGAAGACGCCCGGATTCGAGTCCGATCGCTTCGGGATGATGGCAATGAATCTGAAGACCGGCGCCACGCGCGAGATCGCGCCGCGCTGGGATCGCTCCGCCGGTGGCCTGACTCTCTCGGATGACGGCAAGACACTGTACACAACCGTCGATGACGAAGGCATGCACGCGTTGTATGCCATCGACATTGCGACCGGCACGCCACGCAAGGTGCTCAGTAATGGTACTGTCACCGGCTTCGACATCGCCGGCGATCGTATCGTCGCGGCACGACAGGACTTCAAGCACCCCACAGATCTGTACACGCTCGACGCACACGGCGCAAAGCCGACTCAGGTCACGCATTTCAACGCCGACCGGCTGCGCGACATTCGCTTCGGTGATTACGAATTCTTCAATTTCACCGGTGCCAAGGGCGCGACCGAGCAGGGGTACATAATGAAGCCGGTGGATTACCAGCCCGGCAAGAAATATCCAGTCGCGTTCATGATCCATGGCGGCCCGCAGGGTGCATGGAACGTGGACTTCCACTATCGCTGGAACCCGGAGGTGTATGCCGGCGCCGGCTTCGTTGTGATCGCGATCAATCCGCACGGTTCAACCGGATACGGCCAGGCATTCACGAATGAGATATCGGGCGACTGGGGCGGCGCGCCACTCGAGGATCTCAAGAAGGGATGGGCGGCAGCTGTCGCCAAGTATTCATACGTCGATTCCAGCAACGCCTGCGCGCTCGGCGCGAGTTACGGCGGCTACATGGTGTACTGGATGGCCGGCGTGTGGAACAAGCCGTGGAAGTGTTTCGTTGACCACGACGGAGTGTTCGACACACGAATGATGGCGTACTCCACCGAAGAGCTGTGGTTCGAGCAGCACGAAAATGGGGGATTGGAGTACGAGCATCCAGAGCTGTACGAAAAGTTCAATCCGATCAAACACGTGAGCGCATGGCGCGTTCCGATGCTCGTCGTGCACAGTGGCCACGACTTCCGGATCCCGGAGACGCAGGGTATCGGCGCCTTCACCGCGCTACAGCGGCGCGGAATCCCGAGCAAGCTGTTGTACTTCCCTGACGAGAGTCACTGGGTTCAGAAGCCGCACAACAGCGTGCTTTGGCACAACACAGTCATCGATTGGCTCAAGCAGTGGACGGGAGGGGGAGACCGCGCTCAATAACAAGAACGCGGTGCAGCGCCACGCCCGTCTGACGATACGCGCCAAGTAGCAGACACAAGTGGCCCGATCACATCGGCACCTATTGACCCTCCTTCAAGGCAGGCGGTAATGTCACGCAGCTTGACCATGCTGGCTTTCCTCGTTGCTGCGGCTGCATGCGCCCCCATGCGCGCGGTGGCACAACGTAACGCCTCTCCTGCGCGCGGCATCGCACGCACTAGCATGCCACGCGATAGTACCGGTCGCCTGATGTCGCTCGCGCGCATCTGGGGTGAGGCGAAGTACTTCCATCCTGCACTTGCCACACCAACGGTCAACTGGGACTCGATCGGTGCGGCAGCAATCCGTGCCACGAAAGCAGCCAGCACCGCGGATGCGTTCGCCGACGCGGTCAACGAGATGCTCGGTGCGCTGAACGATCCCATAACGCGCGTCGTCGCACTTCGCAGTGCGTCTCGCAGCGCGTCTCGTGAATCGTCCGACGCAACGCTGCATGAAACACCGATTCCACCGTCAGCTGAATGGATAACAAGTGGCCGCACGGACAGCGTGCTTGTGTTCGTTGTCGGCTCTGAGCTGGGGACCATGCGTCGGGATTCAGCACGTTATCGCCTCGCTGCGTTGCACGAAGCTGTTGCGCGCGCACGGCGCGTTCTTGTCGATCTTCGCGGCACCGATGTAGCAAGCTCCAGCGCGTTCACCGACCTCCTCGACGGGTCGCGGATCGACCGCGCGTTGCTCGGTCGATCGCTCTGCGGAGTAGCGCCCCGCAGTCGCATGTATGTCGGCTTTCCTGCCCCGAACGTTATCGGTCCCGATCTCTTTACCGGCTCCCAGCAGCCGGACGCGCCCTGCTTCCAAGCAGGATCAACGGTGCGGAAGCAAGGAGTGGTTTTCCTCATCGACTCTATGAGCGCGATTCCATCGATTGCGCTCTCGATGCAGGCAGCCGGTCTCGCAACGATTGCGAGCACGGGGCCGGTGACGGACGCGGCGCTGGTGGCACTCGACACGATCCCACTTGCCCCAGGGCTCGGTGTGCAGATGCGTCTCTCGGCGCGTCCCACCTGCTCGAAGTTGGGTGAGCTCGCTGATACGGTCCTCATGCTGCCGCCCTATGCGCAGCGGCAGAATGACTATGCGATCGAGATGGCGAGCGCGCTAACTCAGCATGCGCGTCCAGTGCGAAAGTGTGGGGCGGCTCCTATGCAACCGGTTGCCGGCCCGGCAGCAGCGTTGGCCGACACCGCGCTTCCAGCATCAGAATGGCGCGTGCTTGCGGCGTTCCAAATCTACAATGCTATCCGCTTCTTCGATCCGCACACCGATCTCATTGCGGGGCAGAACTGGGATAGTGTGGTCACGTCCAATATCCCGGCAATTGAAGGTGCCGCGACGCGTCACGACTACCGCGCGGCGATCTCTAGGTTTGTCGCGGCGCTCAACGATGGACACGCTGTCAATCCTGGCTCGCGGCTGCTCAACCTGTTTGGTTATGCGTTTCCTCCGGTGCTCGTGCGCGTGATAGAGGGGCGGCTTGTCGTGGTCGAGAACTTCGACTCGAGTGCAGCACCCGGCGTACACCCAGGCGATATTCTGGTGAGCGTGGACGGCGAGGACGCCAGGAGTCGCTTTGTAGGCGTGCGTCAGTACATTCCGGCCTCGACGCCAGCGTCGCGCGATGCGATAGCTTCCCAATTTTTCCTCGCTGGCCCGGAGGGATCTGTGGCCACGCTCGTAACCGAGAGCGCGAACGGGCGGAGAGACACCGCACACGTACCGCGGCGGCAGAAGTATGTGGGCCGCGTGTTCGGTTTTGGCCGCGAGCACGCGCTGCGACTCCTTCCGGGCAACGTGGGCTACGTGGACCTGAGCGTTCTATCGCAGCCGAGCGTGGACAGCATGTTCGAGCGCTTCGGTCACACGCGCGCGTTGATCCTGGATGTGCGCAGCTATCCACGAGGCACGCATTTCCTCATTGCGAGTCGACTCGCGCGGATCGAAACTGTTGCCGCGCGTATTCGCACACCCATTGTGAGTGCGCCTGATCAGAACGTGCCACGAGTCGTCGTCAACGGACTCGCAGTCTCGACGGGGTCGTACGTTGAAGAGACACAACGAGTGATACCGGACGGACGCCCTCCCTATCCCGGACGGGTGTACGTGATCATGGACGAGCGCAGTATCAGCCAATCGGAGCAGGCCGCGCTCGTTTACAAGATTGCAGGACACGCAATTCTGGTCGGCAGCAACACCGCCGGCGCGGATGGAGATGCAACCAGCTTCATCGTGCCGGGCCATATCGGCATCGCGTTCACCGGTGCAGAGGTGCGCGCGCCGGATGGAACGCCGATCCAGGGTGTTGGGCTCACGCCCGATGTGCGCGTCGAGCCGACGATCGCAGGGATTCGCGCGGGGCGTGACGAGCTCCTGGATTGTGCGCTACGGCTGGCGACAACGAACACGCGCACGTGCAATCCAAGTCGCAAATAACGTCTGCGTCACCTGATGCATCCTCAGATTGCGTCCTCAGACTGCGTCCGGCGATTCCGCTTGCCCGCGGCGGCTCCTCTACATCGCCAACGCACTTGTCGATCAACACATCGGTCTCGAGGAGACTGATGACGGAGTTTGGTCGATCTACTTCAACACGGTCTTGCTTGCGACACTGGACGAGCGAGATTACATCATCCGGGGGTGACACCCCAAAGTGTTACCCATGTGCTTGGACAACTGTGTTACCTATCATTCCGACTGTTCAGGCTGCGCAATTTCCAAGTCCTTGCAGATTTTCCGCGCTAGGAATTCCTTGATTTCGCGATGCCGCGGCGCGGCCGACACCTTCCGGCGCTCGACGTGGACGTAAACTGAATGGCTGCCGCCTTCACGAAGAAGTCGGCAGCCGTGTGCTTCGAGGTGTCGAATGAGATCGACCCGTTTCACGAGGCTAGGCGCTTAACCGTTCACGGATCACGGTGGCGCCGGCCAGATCTTCTTCCGCAAGTACGCGGTTAGCTTCGAGCACCAGTTCGACCGCCTCGCGAAGATTTTCGCGCGCTTCATCCAGTGTCTCGCCTTGCGTGTTAGCGCCGGGGAGTTCCTCGACGAACGCGGCGTAACCGCCTTCTGGCGCCGCGCGGAACACAGCGGTGAGTTCAAGGGACATGGTCTTCTTCTCCATGCTTGGAACCTACTACGATGTCCGGCTGATGTCTAACGCCCGCACTCACCTGCAGGCAAGTCAAATAGGAAGCGAGCGAAGTGAGCGATCCTTAGATCGCCCGTCTGGTGCAGCGTTCGTTATACCGCAGCAGGTGCCCTCGGACATCGGCTTCCCATGCTCGCCGATTCCGAATGCCATCTTCGCGCGCGCCGATTTGAAGCCAATCACGAGTTCAGCAGCACCCTGTAGCGGGCCATGACGCAGTGCGTAGAGATAGATTGCCGCCTCGTAGGTATCGAGTCGGGGAGCGAGGTAGTCAACTACGTCCTCGAGAGTCTGCTTCGCATTCATCCGGGATCACAACCTCTGTTGCGGTATAACACGCATATTGGACTGTAAGGCTCCGCTTTAAAAACGCCGCGAGCACGCAGTATAAGATGCACTACCTCCGCATTCATACGAGGCGCAATTCGCGACATGCCACGAGTTCACGTCGCTGCACCTGCTGCATGGCACCATCTTACGCTGCGTTCTGTGCGAGCTAAGACAGGCTGACGTCGCAACTGGTGCTGCCAGCGGTCGATGTGCGCGACCACTGCTCTCACACCGAATTCGCGAACGAGTCATGATTGCTTACCGGTAAACGCTGCTGCGCGCGCTCGACGCGTCGCACAGCTGTCACATGAAGCCGATCGGGTGCAACCCTTGACATGTTCGACCTATATGTACAGATTATCTGTACAAGTTGACTGGAGGAAGAATGGCGGTCAAGGTTAGCTATAGCCATGCGCGCGAGCACCTGGCGGAGATCTGGAACGAGGTCGAAGACACGCGGGATGTCGCCGTGCTCCAGCGGCGCGGCCACGAAGATATGGCTCTCATCCCGGCGGACGAGCTGGCAAGCCTGAGGGAGACCGCGTACCTCCTTCGCTCGCCGACGAACGCGGCGCGCCTCCTGGCCGCACTTACCCGCGCGCGCCGCGGGAAAACGCGCCATCAAGATCTCGCAGTGCTCCGTAACGAGATGGGGCTTCAAGAAGACACCGACAAGTAGGCCGACGGATCACCACGTATGGCCGGCAAGAAGAAGCGGGTGGCGGTTGTCCAGGACGAGTGCCGAGAGGATCTCCGTTACTGGGTCGACACGAATCGGAAGATCGCGCTCCGCGTGCTTGACCTGATGGAGGCAGCGCTCCGGGATCCATATGACGGGATCGGGAAGCCCGAACATCTGAAGCACCTGGGCGGCAATGTTTGGTCTCGGCGCGTCAACGAGACGGACCGGCTCGTGTACGAAGTGTTCAATGATCGCGTGGAGTTTCTACAGGCGCGATATCATTATTGAAACGCCACTGATGCGGAATCCCTGCGTCACGTCTTTTACCAAGAGCGCGCAGCCATAAGGCGGCGCGTTGCCGGCCAGTGATCGAAGCTGTTTCCCGCCTTCCGCCATGCAGCCATGACTGTCTCGTACGACAACAGCAAGATCATCTTCGACGGCATCAAGGCCGCGGGTGTCAAATCCATTTCGGCGCTCCCCGAAACGTGGCTCGGGCTGTTGCTCCAGCGGGCCGAAAGCGACCCGGAGGTCCAGCTCGTTCAGGTCGCCAAGGAGGAAGAGGCGATCGGCATCGCAGCGGGCGCGTACTTCGCCGGCACGCCGCACGTTCTTCTCATGCAGAATCACGGCTTCTTCGGGGCGATCAACGGCATAGTTTCGCTTGCACAGCTGTATCACGTTCCGCTCTGCATGCTCATTGCGCTGCGCGGGCACTGGGGTGAGCCATATCCGTGGCACACGCGCGGCGGCATCGTCAGCGAAGCAGTGCTGCGCGCGCTCGGCATTCCGTTCGAGTACGCGCGCGAGCCGGCGAATGTGGCGAAGCAGATTCGCGAGGCCTGGACGTTCTCGCAGAGCTCCCTCTCTCCGATCGCGCTGTTGCTCACGCGCGACCTGATGGAGGATTAATGGAACGCGCACGCTGTCTTGAGATGATCTACCCCGAGCTCGAGGACAAGCTCGTCGTCACGATCATGGGTGCCTCCGCCCAGGAGCTCTACAACCTCGGCCACCGCGAGAACTTCTTCTATCTGCAACACGCCATGGGACTGGCGTCGTCGATCGGGCTCGGGCTCGCGATGCATCTGCCCGCCGAGCGTGTTGTCGTGCTCGACGGCGACGGCTCGGTGTTGATGAATCTGGGCACCTTCGCGACGCTCGCGCGTTACAGGCCGAAGAATCTCATTCACATCGTGTTCGATAACGGCAGCTTGCTCTCCACTGGTGGTTTTGATTCGCACACAACCTCCGGCATCACCGACATCGCCGCGATCGCGCTCGGTGCCGGTGTCGAGCACGTCGTCGCGGTGGATACTGCTGTCGGTTTCGGAGAAGCATTCATCGCCGCACTCGAGCGTAACGATCTGAGCGTCATCGTCGCCAAGGTCGCAGCGGTCGGTCCCGAGCATTATGGAATGGATCTGCAACTTCCCGAGAACGCATTCCGTTTCAGACGCTGGATTCTCGATCGCAAGCGCGCAGCGAGTCAAGCCTCGTGACGAGCGGGCATCCCACGTACGACATCGACGCATGGCGCCGGCGCATTCCGCTGCTATCGTCGTGCATTCCGATGAACAACTGCTCGCAGGCGCCGCAGACCGACGCCACGCGCGCTGCCGCCGAACGCTATCTCGATTCGTGGAACGGTAGCGGCATGGACTGGGACGCATGGATGACCGAAGTCGCGCTGGCGAAGGCCGAATTTGCAGAGCTAGTCGGCGCGACTCCAGACGACATCGCCGTGTTCAGCTCCGTCTCCGAGGCGGCGAGTGCGGTTGCCAGCGCACTCCCTCTGCACGATCGTCGCGCAAACATCGTCGTGAGCGACGCCGAGTTTCCGACGGTGGCGCATGTGTGGCTGGCGCAGGAGCAGCGCGGCGCGCGTGTGTTGTGGGCGCCCGTGCGCGACGGCGCCGACGCGTCGGTCTACGAAGAATTGATCGATGACCACACTACGCTCGTCTCGGCGTGTCACGGTTATTACATGAACGGTCTCATACAGGATACGGCGCGCATCGCGGCCGTTGCGCGCGACGCCGGCGCCCTGTCGTTCGTAGATGCGTATCAATCCCTCGGCACCGTCCCGCTGGACGTGCGCGCGCTCGGTGTGGATTTTCTCGCTTCGGGAAACTTGAAATTTCTCATGGGCATTCCGGGTATCGCGTTCATGTACGTACGACCGGAGATCGTCGAGACGATGCAGCCGAGCGTGACCGGCTGGTTCGGCCGCGCAAATCCGTTCGCCTTTGACGCGAAGTCGCTCGACTGGTCGCCGACTGCAAGCCGATTCGATACGGGCACGCCGCCCGTGATCAACGCGTACATCGCGCGTGCTGGGATGGAGATCATCAACACGCTCGGTGCGGCGAACATCCGCGCGTGGCTCGTGGAGCTGGGCCAGCGTTTGATGGACGGCGGCCGAGCGCGCGGACTCGTGTTGCACGGGTCGGACGACATGCAGAGAAAGACCGCGACGACCGCGTTCGTGGTTGGTGATTCGCACGCGGTTGAGCAGAAGATGCGCGAGCGCGGTGTGATCGCTTCGGCGCGCGGCAACGTGATCCGGCTCTCGCCGCACTTCTATTCGACGACAGACGACGTAGATCGCGCGCTTGATGTCCTGGTCGAAGTAGTACATACCGCGTGAGCGAAGCGCGCGAAACATTCTCGTCCCGATTCGGTGGACTGATGACGATCGTCGGTGTGTCAATCGGACTTGGTCACGTCTGGCGCTTCCCGTACATGGTGGGAAAGTTCGGCGGCGCGGCGTTCGTGCTCTTCTATACGCTTGTGTCTGTCGTCATCGGCGTACCGGCGCTGATGGCCGAGTTCGCGCTCGGTCGGCATACGCGCCGCGGCCCGGTGGGCGCGTTCCAGCGTGGCGGACTGCCCTATGGCCGCTACGTCGGCTGGTTTCTGTTCTTCGTCGTCACCGCGGCAACTGGTTACTACTCGGCCGTGATCGGTTGGGTGCTGTACTACACCGTGGGTCAGGTCGCGGCGGTGGTGCACATTCCGTTCAACGCTGCGTCCATACTGCCGCCCGATCACGGTTTTGTGTTGAAGTCGTTCCTGCTGCAGCTCGTCTGCACCGGCATCGTGATCCTCGCGTGCGCGCTCGTCGTGCTCAAGGGTGTGCGCAAGGGCATCGAGGTGGTGAGCATCATCGTGCTGCCGGCGATGACGATCGTGACCATACTCGTGATGATCCGTTCGCTGACGCTGCCCGGTGCGATGGCGGGAGTGCGCTGGTACCTGCTCGAGTTTCGTTTTTCCGATCTCACCGCGAACGTCATGGCGGCGGCGATCGGTCACGCCATCTTCGCGCTGTCGCTCGGCGGCACGTTCATGGTGGTGTACGGATCGTATCTGCATGCCGACGAGCCGCTGGCGCGTCCGGCGATCTGGACCGTGATTGGAGATACTGGATCGTCGCTCATCGCCGGTCTTGCTGTGATTCCGGCCGTGTTCGCGTTCGGGCTGCAGCCGGCATCGGGACCGGGGCTTATCTTCGATACGTTGCCGCGAGTGTTCGCAGCGATGCCGGCTGGCTGGCTGTTCGGTGCGCTCTTCTTCATCAGCCTGTTCGGCGCGGGCTACCTGTCGGACATCGGTGCGGTGGAGGTGCTCGTCGCCGGACTCACCGACAACACGCGGCTCACGCGCAAACAGTCCGTGTGGGTGATGTCGGCGGCGTGTTTCATTCTGGCCATACCGCCGAGCATCAACAACGCGATTTTTGTTCCGTGGGATCTTACGTTCGGGTCCGGGATGCAAACGCTCGGATCGCTGCTCGCCGTCGTCACCGTCGCATGGTGTCTCAACCGCGCGGCGGCGCTGAAGGAGCTGTTCGGCGCTGGCGAGAAGCCGGTGCCGATGTGGGTCTTCAACTGGATACGCTTCGGCATTCCGGTGATCATACTCGGCGTCGGTGTGTACTGGCTGCTGACGCAGGTGTTCGGCACTTTCAGCGGAATTTGACGCGCGTTGTGCGTCGTAGTTTTGTTAACAGAGAACCCTTTCATATAGAGATTGATCAATGGCCATACTCGCCGATCTCGTCGCCGCGCTCGATTCCGGCGCGCTCAAGATTGTGGACCTGTCGCAGCCACTTGGCCCGGACACACCGGTGATTGGGCTGCCGCCAATGTTCGCGTCGTCGCCTGGTGTATCGATGGAAGTGATCTCGCACTATGATGAAAAGGGACCAGGCTGGTACTGGAACACCATCCGTATGGGTGAACACACCGGCACTCACTTCGACGCGCCGGTGCACTGGGTTACCGGCAAGGATTTTCCTGACAATAGATGCGACACGATTCCACCGCGGCGATTCGTCGGCCCCGCGTGTGTGATCGACGTGACTGCAGAAGTCGCGAAGGATGAAGATCTTCTTCTGATGCCGGAGCATGTGACGGCGTGGGAGAAGCAGCACGGCAAGATTCCGCGCGGTGCGTGGGTGCTGCTACGCACAGGCTGGAGCACGCGCAAAGATCCGGTTGCGTTCCTTAACGTGAAGGAAGATGGCGCGCACAGCCCGGGCTTTCACAAGAGCACGTCGGAGCTGCTCGCGAAGGATCGCGACGTACTTGGTGTTGGTGTGGAGACGGTGGGCACCGACGCGGGGCAGGCGGGGAGGTTCGATCCGCCGTTTCCGAATCACACGACGATGCACGGGAACGGGAAGTTCGGGCTGGCGAGTTTGTGTAATCTCGATCAGCTGCCGGCGACTGGTGCAGTGGTGATTGCGGCGCCGCTCAAGATTGTGAATGGGAGCGGGAGTCCGTTGCGGGTGTTGGGGATTGTGGAGGGGTAGGGACGTTTAGGCGAGTTGAGTTCAGAGCCGGTATAGGAGCAAGCGGGGAAGCCCGTGATCAACGAGAGTGTTTCTTAGGCTGCTTCCGCGCGCTCTGCATGTAGGAGCGGAGCGCCGCGCCGCGTTCATCCAACTCTGATACTCCGGCTCCTGGTCTCGGAGCCACTCCAAGACATCGCTGTCGACGAGACGTGGGATGGTAATCACTTCCGGCGTTACGACGACTGCATCGTCCCAGAAGCCAGCTGGCAACTCTCGAAGCTCCTCTGACGCGGTTCGCCGGATCGCGGCATCGGTTGCACCACGGAGGCGATCAAGGTCAGCCCAGTTGCGGCTCTGTGCGGCTGTCTTAGCACGGTGGTGAGAAGACTTGTAGCTATCACGAAGTTTACCCACCTGCGACGATACGATCCTGCGTGTGACTTCACAGCCATTCGGTCCGGTCTGTGTAGACCATCGTCAGCGGAATTCCGTCGCCGATGCCGAAGGCGACTACGCGTAGCTCGCTGTAATCCCGGCCGTCGTCGCGCCGCTCAAGCGTGGGACTCAGCTTCGCGACGAAGCTCAACGTCTTCGATGACTTTACAATCGCAAAACTGCGATCGGAATGCCCAAGTTGTAGTCGCACAAGTGTCGCGGCCCGTTCAGCGAGCTCAGCCTCAAAGGCACCTGCAAACTCATTGACTACTTCATTGGCGGGTTGCTCGATCATGATATCGATTGCTCCACGGGTCATTAATGGAAGTGGAGGCTCATCAGCGGCCTGACCTAAGCGGCGCAGTTGTTTAGATCGTCTGTGGTTGGAACATCATTACGCCGGTAAGTGCGCCGAGATGTCACCACAGTGCAAAAAGTACGACGGCCACAGAGGCAAATTATCAGGTCTTGCTCCGTGCACAGGGGAGGAGCGATTCATTTTCACAACAACGACGCGCGAAACTGAACCGGATCGAGGTCGCACGAATCGCGGAGCGAGCCCGCTAGGATGAATATCTTCGGTGCTTCTCTGAACTTGAAGACGCGATAGAGGCTGAAATTCTGCGTGCGCTCCTCCGACACCGCAACCTCTCGCCTGCTTGCAAAGAACGGCGTCATCGCACCGAAGCTCGTGGTCTTTACTTCAATCAGACGCTCTCGGCCATCCGTTTCAAACGAGAGTATGTCGTAGCCGAGACCATCGCCCTGACTGCGAGACACGTGCTCGATTTTCTCTGCGAGCTGTTTGTGTCCGGCATCCCACAGTCGGCGGTGCTCCACTTTCAGAGCAAGTGCTTCGCCGGCGGCGCCAAGTGATGCGTTACGTGATTCGCGCTCGAGATAGTTGATGGGCGCGCGTTGGACGAAAGCAGGTGCACGACGCTCGTAGCCGCGATTCCGATCGCGGTCTCGTACCGGGGCTGGTACTATGATGTCCGACAGGTCATCGATTCGCGCAATTATGGTTGCGGGTGATTCAACGATTGTCTCGGCGGCAAGCGCTAGCGGAACGTCACGTGCCAGCTGCGCGGCGACTTCCTCCTTGAGTAGTTGTTGATAGTTACCGCGCGGTTTATAACCGTCAATGTACGGAAAGCCGAGCTCGATCAGAACCGCGCTGATGTTAGCGTGCTTGAACTCGATGGCACCTGCCGAGCGGTCGTGCAGCAGCGCTTGAAGGCGACGATTGTGGTCCTTCTTGTTGTACGGCTCGCGCCGGAGTTCGTGATCCAGCATCGCGAGATAATCGGCGACAGTGGCCGCGACCTCTTCAGCGGACCAGTCGTCAGGCATGGTCAGGGAAAGGGGTGCTGGTCATGGGCGGAAACATAGCGAATTCAGGATATCACTTGCTTATGTAACTGGCATATGTTAGTATAGGTGGTATCCCAAGGCGGAGCGCCAAGTGCATACCCTGGTTAAAGAACTTGCCGCCGTCGAGCGGCTTCATGACGACTTCGGCTTCAGCTACGGTCAGCTCGCTCAGGCCCTCAATACGAACGAGACGACGCTTCACCGCTGGCGCGCGGGGAATGGTGGCGAGCCAACGCCAGTCTATCTCAAGCGCCTTGCAGCTTTCGATGCCTTTCTCGAGGAGTTGGGCGATCTCTTCGACGCAACCGCCGCTCGAGAGTGGCTCGACCGCGATATCAAGGCTCTCAAGGGAAAGTCACCACGTGCAATGATCATCGAGGGTCACGTCGATCGAGTCACGGGAATTCTCTACGCGATCAACGCGGGGATCACGCAATAGAAAGCATTCACTAAAAAAACTGGCGGTCTCGAAACCAGCGCCTTGGCAGTGTCCTCGCGTGTCTCGTCCCCAGTCGCGCTCCAGGGAGTGGTGTTTCGGGTAACGTCGCCACGTTACCGGGACCTGCATCGAACCGCGGAGATCACGCAGCTGGCGGAATCGCACGGCCGGTTCAACACCGCAGCGTTCGGCGCGGTCTATGTCTCGCGCGAGCCAGGTACAGCGTGCCAGGAGTTGCGTCGTCGGCTCGCAAGAGCGGGCGAAGATCTCGAGCGAGTCCATCCGCGCTCTATCTTCGTGCTCGACGTCCATCTGCATGTCGTCGCAGACATCCGTAGTGCAAGGAGTCTGGCATTGTGGGGTCTGACGGCGGATGATGTGAACACGAACGAAATGGAGCGCTGCCAGGAAATGGCTGCGGTAGCGACGCAGCTTGGTTATGAGGCAGTGCGGTGGAACGCGGCCACGAGAGTTGGCGAAAGCCTGGCACTCTACGTCAATCACCTGAGACCGGTTTCACGAGTCCGCATCGCCGCCGAACACTCGCTCACGCGTGAGATGCTGAGCGAGCTGCAACGTGGCACGGAGGTTACGGTTCTGGTACCGGAGCTACTACGTTATTCTCTCTTGCCATGATGTAGTCACGACAGCGTACTCGATGCGGTGGTCAGCACGATGCGCCGCTACAGCTCAACCACTGAGAGGTTTGACAGATGAAGAATCTGCTTGACGCGTCGACGGGCGAAGAAATCAAGGGACGCCTCCTGCTCCTGCGCGAAGACAGCGTGCGAATGTGGGGAAAGATGAACGTGGCGCAGGCGATGGCGCACTGCGTTGCAGGCATGGAGATGGGACTCGGCGACACGCACCCTCCACGGAAATTTGTGGGGAGAATGATCGGCCGCATCATCAAGCCGATGGCGCTGGGAAATGACGCGCCGATGCGCCGGAACACGCCGACAGTCGAGAGCTTGGTGGTGACCGATCGACGCGACATTTTTCTGGAGCGTGAGCGGCTGTCCCTGCTGATAGACCGCTTCGTCAACGGCGGCCGCGCCGGCTGCTCCATGTATCCACATCCCTTTTTCGGACCGCTGACTCCGGACGAGTGGGCGATTCTAATGTACAAGCATCTCGATCATCACCTCAGACAGTTCGGGGTGTGATGGCGAGATCGTTGTGCGGTGTGGCTCCGCAACACCTTGATCTTCGCCCGGACGCTTCAAGCGCAGTGGCCAATCGATGGTCACGCTCTTCTTCACCTGGGTGATCAGTTCTGCCGCGGCGACCTTGAGCTTGCCGTCGCCCATCGCCTGCACGGCGCTGTCATTTGATGCAAGCGCATCATCGAATGCGACCTCATAAATACAACGGCACACGTTATACATGGCCTCCACAGACGGTGCCCATGACCCTATCCTCTTCTCCCTTCGCATGCTAACGTCTGTCGAAGTACCGAAACTGCGCCGAGGTTCGTAGCTGGCGCAGATCTCATCGCACTTAGAACTCTCCCGGATCGCCACCGTGCCGAATCGTTCTCTTCTCGTTCGCTCTGCGCTCATCACGATCGTATTGACCGGCGCCGCCTCCGCTTCAGCGCAGCAGGCCGCGCCGCGCCCTGACCGCACCGTGTGGCCGGACGAAGGTCCGCGCGCCTGGGCGCCGCGCCCGACGGAGGCGGCGATCACGCCGAACGATCTCCGCACCCGGCTCTACCAGATCGCCGACGATTCCATGCAGGGGCGCGACATCGGCTCGCTTGGCGACTTCAAGACAACGGCCTACATCGCAGATGTCTTCCGCCGAGCAGGCTTGCGAGCGGCGGGAGAGAAGGGGACGTACTTCCAGGATTTGCCGTACGGCGCGTTCGCGTTACAGGGTTCCGCGCCGCGCCTCGCGGTCGGGAAGACGCCGCTCGCCGCTGGTGCGCGCTGGCTGCCACTCGCGCCGAGCGGCGCCAGCGGTACGGGGGCGAGAGCTGCGCTGCGTAACGTGCCGGTGGTGTTCGCCGGCCACTTCGGCGATACGGTCACCCTCGATCCCGCTCGCTTTCGCGGGAAGATCGCGGTGTTCACGGGCGGACCGCGCGTGCCTGAGAGCCAGGGCGGTTTGGCACACGTTGCCAGCTGCGACGCGCTCCCTGACCGCTTCGGCGCTGACGCGGCGATCGCCGACGATGCACGCAACCGCGCTCTCGGTGTGCGGACATTCGCGCGCCAGGACGAGCGCGCGATCAAGGCGGGCGCTGTGGGTGTCCTGTTCATCGAGCCGATTGATAAGTACGCTGCAGCGGCTGCACTGCATCCGCGCGCGGGGATGCCGGTGACCGATTTACTCGTCGCCGGTCCGGGCGGCGCGGTGATCGACAGCGTGACTGCGCAGCAGATCTTCGGAAAGCCGACAGATCAGCTCGGAGTAGGCGACACTGGTGCGACAGTGACGGCCGACTGGCGCTACACGTTTCGCGTTTCCCCAACGCCGGGCCGAAACGTGATTGCGATCCTTCCCGGCAGCGATCCGGCACTCGCCGGTGAGTACGTGCTGATGAGCGCACACAACGACCACGTCGGCGTGCGCACAGAAGCTGTAGATCACGACTCGCTGCGCGCCGTCAACATGGTCACGCGTCGTCAGGGCGCGAACGACCCTGTGTGCCGCCCCAACGCCGCGCAGCAGCACGAGATCGACTCGCTCGTCGCACGTGCGCGCAGCATCCGCCCGCCGCGCCGCGACTCGATCATGAACGGCGCGGACGACGACGGTTCCGGCACCGCAATTCTTCTCGAAGCGGCTGAGAAGTTCGCGACCGAGCATCCCGCGCGCTCGATCATCTTCGTCTCGCACACTGGCGAGGAGGCGGGGCTACTCGGCTCCAAGTGGTTCACCGATCACCCAACCATTCCACTTGACTCGGTCGCGAGCGCGATCAACATGGACATGGAGGGAAAGGGTCATGTCTGGCAGGCGAAGTTCGGCGGTCCCAACTCTGTGCAGATGCTCGGCGCGCGCAGACTATCACGTGAGTTCGGTGACGTGATCGACTCGGTGAACGCAGTGCGGCCCGAAGCGATGGCGATCGACAAGTCTTGGGATGTCCCCGCGAACCCGTGGAACCGCTTCTGCCGCAGCGACCAGGTTAACTACGTGCTGCACCGGGTGCCGGTCGTGTATGTATCCACCGGCTACGCACTCGACTATCACCAACCGACTGACGAGCCGCAGTACATCGATTACGCTCACATGGCAAAGGTCGGCAACTTCGTGCACGACATCGCGCTTGCGGTGGCGGATCGGCGGGATAGGCCGGCGATCAGCGGGGATGATCCGGCGTTTCCGCGGTGTAGGTAAGGCGGGGAGTGAGGTCAGGGCTTACGCAGTGCGGTAACGAGAAGCGGGCACGATGCAAGACACTATCTCCTTTCACCGACTCCCACGCAGTCTCCAAGTCGATCCCGAAATGACCGCGAACGTCCAGTTGATCGGCGAGGAAGCCCTACCAGGGCCGGCGCAAAGGCGACGATGGCGAACATCGAGCCCGAACGAGCTATGCAGAGGCGAATCCATGACTAATGCTGAGGGAGCAATGAGTTGTCGAAAGGCGGATTGGATTTTTGTCCAGAGTCGGCGAAGATTGGCCACGTTCCGCGCGGTAATCACTGCGGTAATCACTGCTACGCTCTTTTCCCTCATCGCGCTGCTTCTGCCGGCGGCCGCCGCACGTGGCCAAACGGTGGCAGGATCCGACAAAGGTACGGCGCGCGTCGATACGTCGGGTTCGACCGTTGTGCGACACTATGCGATGCTTCACGGATTCGTGCTAGTGGATCCAACCGACAAGCCGGTGCCTGGAGCTGAGGTATTTGTTGCACCCGATCATAGCGCGCGTACCAACGACGCTGGTGAGTTCCGAATCGTGGGGATTCCGCCGGGCAAGCACGTCGTCGTAGTTCGTCATCTGGGTAGCGAACCGATCATCGTGTCGCTCGACCTGGCGGCTGGCGACACGATTGCTCGCGAGTTTGTACTCGCACCAGCGCCGCCAGCACTCGACACAGTCAGCGTTCGCGCGCGACAGCTGCTGTCAGCGGTAACACTAGGCAAGATGGCCGGATACGCAAGTAGGCGGGCGCAACACATCGGACGCGCCATCGACAGCACTACGTTGCAGCGTGAAAATTACCGTGATCTTGGAGATATCCTACGCGCACACCTTCCTCTCAACATCCTGGCCACTGAGGGAGGGAGCTACGTTGGGAGCACGCGCGGAATGGTTTCCGGCCTAAACGCCGACGGCCAGCCATCGGGCGACGCCTCCGACAGGCGACGTGGAGCGATACCGGCGTGCTATGCGCAGGTATACGTTGATGGCATCCGCGTATACACCCCTGCGAAAGACGCCCCGCTCTTCGACGTGAACAGCATTCCGGTCACAGGACTCCAGGCAGTGGAGTACTTCCCTGGTGCCGCCGAGACGCCGCCTGAATACGGCGGGACCGGCGCATCCTGCGGAACGCTGTTGATCTGGACGAGGTAGGCTCACGGCAACCCTCGAACTCGCGCGTGTAGAGGGATATCAGGGCGTCATCTCTCATAGACCCGGAGGGCACTTTCATGGCTGACCTTGCCGTGGCAACCACGACCGATAATCCGTGAGCAACCCTCGCCTATATACGCGTGACCGACGGGTATGAATCGCTGTCTCGCTCGCCTCTTTCCACGACACATGACTCGCGTCCCGTTCCTCATCCGCTGCTGGCTGTTGGCATTCTCGGCGCCGATGCTCGCATTGATCGACGCAACATGCGTCCGCGCACAGGCATCTGGCGACAGCACCGTCGCGACCGCGCGTCCCTTTTTTGGCAACTATCTTCGTAGCGATGGGACGCTCGTCAGCATCGGGCGTGGGGAGCAGTCGGTATTCCTCATGGATTACCGCACCGGATCGCGTGACGGCTTGCGCTCGCGCGGACCCGGATCGCTTGCCGATCCGGCGACCGGGGCGACGATTACGCTGCGGACGCGCGATGGCGACACCGCGCTGGTAGTTCATACGGCGAACAGGGCGTGGACCGCGCGACGTCAGTCGCTTGTGCACACCGATGTGCAATTCCGGAACGACACTGTAACGCTTGCTGGAACGCTGTGGGAGCCGATCGGTCGCGGTCCGTTTCCCGCAATCGTGCTTCTACACGGTGCAGGCGAGGAGACGCGATACGCGATGCGGCAGTATCCGTACTTCTTCGTGAGCCACGGTTATGCCGTCCTCACTTACGACAAGCGCGGTTCCGGTGCCTCGACCGGCGATTGGCATCCGTGGGTAGCGGGTACGGACATACTTGCGGCAGATGCGGCGGCAGCCGTCCAACTTCTCCGTGCGCGTTCTGAAATCCGGCCAGACCACGTGGGTCTGCTCGGCATCAGCAACGGAGCTTGGGTGACGGTGCGGACGGCGGCGCACACACCGAACATCGCCTTCGTCATACCGGTGGTTGGCGGCGGCATACCAATGTGGCAGCAGGAGTTGTATCGGATTGCAAACGAAGGGCGCGCGCACAATCTCGCGCCGGTGGATCAGGCAGCGCTCGAGCGATTCATGAGCGCATTGTACAGTCCATTGACGTTCGATTCACTTGCGCGCGTGCCGGCGATCACGCGCGTCGACTCACTTCGCGCCGAAGCTCATGGCAAGCCGTGGTTCGCTGAGACGCCTCTGGCGCCTTTTGGCGATGCGCCATCAGCGACACTATTCGCACTCGGTCAACAGGCGTGGCGGCGCGAGCTGTCATACGATCCGAGCGCCGATCTCCGCACGCTGCATCAACCGATGCTTGCGATTCTGGGCCGCGCAGATCAGGAGGTTCCGACCGCTGTCGTCGCCTCCGCGCTACGTCGTGACGTGCCGCAGAACGGTGCTTCGCAGCGAACCATCGTGATAATTCCCGCAGCGAGTCACTATCTCCTCCTGCCCGATGACCCAGCGAAGCCGACGGTGGATCGGTTCGATCCTGAACTATTCACCACGCTTGGACGATGGCTTGACGCCCGACGGCGTTGACTATAAAGCGCGTCACGGGGTGCGCAAAAGCCCCGAGCCAAAAGCGCGGAGCCGCGCACACAGCACGAGTCCCAATTACAAGCTCAACTGCCCCACGCAGACTATCTCGCGCCGCGCCGAGAGTAGCCACATGGTTGTTTTCTCTATCCCAAAAACATACGGCGACGTAGGAATTGGCGTCTATAGTTCTTCGTTAGATTTGGGTGACATGCACGCATGAACCCATTCCATCCCACTGAGGATACAGTATGCCGTTACGACGCGAATTTCTTGCGCAACTCGGTGGCATCGTCGCTGCCAGCTCGCTCAATGTCGGAAAGCTCGAAGCGATGGGCTCTGGCCGTGTTTCGGAATGGGACACGTCGTGGGTCGAACGGATCGCCGCGGCGAAGTATCGAGTGGTGTTTAATGCGAACGTGATCAACGACGGCGGCGCCGTGTACAGTGCTGCGCTCGTCCTTGACCAATTTTATGAAGTATATGGAATCAGCGATCAGTCAACGTGTCCGGTGATCGTGTTTCGAAGTGCAGGAACGGCCATGGCGTTCAATGATTCGATTTGGGCGCGCTACAAGATCGGAGATCAGGCCAAGGTCAACGATCCCGCGACTCAAGTCTCAGCGACGCGCAATATTTTCTGGAAGGCGCGAGACGGCGCAAGCCCAAAGGCAGCAGCGAGCAGCATCTCCGCTCTGCAGGAACGCGGTCTCATCTGTCTGGTATGCAACAGGGCGCTGAGCGGGTGGGCCAACGAATTCGCGACGAAAACTCAGCAGAAGGAAGACACTGTCTATGCAGAGATGCGCGCGAACCTAATTCCGGGTGCTTACCTTGTACCGTCGGGAATATTCGCGCTGATCCGTGCTCAGAATGCGGGCTGTGCTTACATGCCCGGCGAGTAATCACGCTCGCCGGTTGCCCAGGCGGAGTCCCCGGCTCGGGTTAGTGGCCGGACGCCTGTCGGCGGGCTATCTTTGCTCTCTTTGTGGAGATACCCGGGCCCGCAGCGGCCGAGGTTGCAATGTCCGAGGTCCGCGCACGATTGGAAGCTGCCGTTGGAAGCCATTTCGTCATCGAGCGCGAGCTTGGCGGTGGCGGGATGTCGCGCGTCTTTCTCGCGGACGAGACTCGCTTTGGCCGCAAGGTCGTGATAAAGGTGCTGACGCGCGAGATGGCAGCAGAGCTATCCGCCGAGCGATTTGAGCGGGAGATAAGTCTCGCTGCCCGGTTGCAGGACCCGCATATCGTTCCCGTACTGAGCGCTGGAGTCGCCGGCGGACTGCCGTACTACACCATGCCGTTCGTCGACGGTGAGTCATTGCGCGCGAGAATGTCTGCACTCGGAAACCAGGAGCGACTTCCACCGGGCGACGCCGTAATGATCCTGCGCGACGTCGCGGCAGCGTTGGAGTACGCGCACAAGCGCGGCGTCGCTCATCGCGACATCAAGCCGGAAAACGTGCTCCTAGCCGGTCGAACGGCTGTGGTCACCGATTTCGGAATCGCCAAGGCGATCTCTGCTGCCACAGAGACTGTGGACGGTTCTGGTGGCGCACTCACGCAAGTGGGTATGACGCTCGGAACGCCGGCGTATATGGCACCAGAACAGGTTGCAGGCGATCACGTCGATCAGCGTGTGGACATCTACGCGTGGGGCGTGATGGCGTACGAGCTGTTCTCCGGTAGCCATCCGTTCGCGCACAGGTCCGGTGGGGCGCAGTTGATGGCGGCTCAAGTATCGGAGACCCCGCGCCCGCTGCCCCATGAGCGCGGGGCGGTACCTCCGGCGATCAATGCACTCGTCATGCGTTGTCTGGGCAAGGATCCTGCGGGGCGGCCGCAAAACGGAGGCGAGCTCATCCGCTCTTTCGATACAGCGGCTTCGAACTGGGATGGTTCGCATACGGACGGGCTCGCGCGACCGGCAGTGCGATCTGGCCGGCAAACGGCAGCGTACGTCGTTGGTGTACTGGCGTTGCTCGCACTCGCGACGCTAGCAGCCACGTGGGGCCGCATAACACCGCGATGGCTTTTACCGGCCATGAGCACCGCTCGCACCGCCAGCATCGCCGCGAATTCGGCAGCTGTCGGAACGGTAGCTGTTCTTCCATTCAGCAACACTGGTGGAAATGCGCAGGATGAGTATTTCTCGGAGGGCATGACCGATGAGCTGGCGCGCGCGCTGTCGCGCCTCCCCTCGATTCGGGTCGTTGCACGAAGCTCAGCCTATGCATTCCGCGGGAAGGGGATGTCGGGCCAGGCGATCGGAAAAGCTCTCAATGTTGCGAGGGTCATCGAAGGAACCGTGCGGCGCGATGGCGACCGTTTGCGCGTCACCGCCGAGCTCACGAGTACAGCCGACGGGCTGGTGATCTGGTCTGACACGTATGAGAGTCGCGCCGGAGACGTGTTCGCCGTCCAGGACAAGTTCACAAAGTCGATCGTCGCTGCACTGGCACCCACTCTGTCTGGGAAGACTGCTTCCCGCATGGCCAGCGCAAGTCGTGGCACGAACAGTCCCGAGGCGTATGACCTTTATCTCAAGGGGCGATACTTCTGGAACAAGCGCACTGCCGATGCACTGAGGCGCGGTGCGGGTTATTTCGAGCAGGCAATCGGGCGCGATCCGAATTATGCACTGGCGTACTCGGGCCTCGCTGATTCGTACGGGGTGCTCGCCGCGTTTGGCTTCATGGACCCTCGAGTTGCTTATGTACATGCGAAGA
This sequence comes from Gemmatimonadota bacterium, assembly GCA_041691775.1. Lineage (GTDB taxonomy): Bacteria > Gemmatimonadota > Gemmatimonadetes > Gemmatimonadales > Gemmatimonadaceae > Fen-1247. The sequence continues at coordinate 23,259 of JBEPUB010000014.1, read as the reverse complement.
CAGCCGCGCTACACGCACTCGCTCTCGATTCCACTCTGGCGGAAGCGCACGCATCGCTGGGCTTCATCCACTTGTACTCTGAGCTCAATCCGCCAGCCGCACAACGGGAATTCGCGGCGGCGATTGCGCTTGACCCGCAGTACGCGACTGCGCGTCTCTTCAACGGTTGGTACGAGCTGGTCGTGAACGGTCCCGATGCCGGCTTGCGCGAGGTTCAGATCGCGGAGCGCCTGGAGCCACTATCGCTCATCATCAGTACGCGTGTCGCGACAATGATGATGTACGGGCGACACTATGACGACGCAGAGCATCAACTGCGGAAGACGCTGGAGATGGATTCGACATTCGGGATCACCGAGGATCAGCTTGCCCGTGTGCTTGTTGCACGCGGTGAGTACCCAGCGGCTATCGCAAACGCTCGTCGCGCTGTGGCACACGGCTACGTGCACGCCCTCGGCATCCTCGGCTACTCCCTGGCGGTTGGTGGCAAGCGCGCCGAGGCGGAGCAGGTGCTTCACGGACTACTCGATCAGGCGCGTAAGGATTACGTGTCACCGTACGACATTGCGCTGGTGTACACGGGATTGGCCGACCATGATCAGGCACTGTACTGGCTTGGCAAATCGTTCGAAGTACGGGACCAGGAAATACTACACCTGCCATTAGATCCGCTACTCGATTCGCTGCACGGCGACCCGCGGTTCCAGGCCATTGTCTCGCGACGACCGTAACCGGAGCTCGGCTCCGGTCGTCTCTAGATCGTCCCCAAGCTACTGTCGCCGGCCGTACGTATCCGGTCTAGGTGGCAGCGCGCGCGGAATCGGTTACGCCACGTACATGTAGCTGCAGCCATGCTTCTGCGCCTGGCCGATCGCGATGACCATCGCTGGCACAAGTTGAATTCCTGGGAGCATGTTGGCCAGAAATTCTTCGCGCAGGATCTCTGGCTTGCCGTGTGTTCCTGCCGCAAGCATTCCCATCCAGAGATTGAACACGTTGTTGCACAGCAGGAATATTGTGCCTCGGGCCTGAAGCGCAGAGATCGACGCATCCGCGGGAATGGGTACCGGCGCGCCGGTCAGCGAAAGGCTTTGCGCGCCAGTTGGCGCTTTGTAGAAGACATTCGCGACTGCGGGCGAATTCGATCCGTCCATCACTTTGGTCGCCTTTCCAAGATCGTATTTCTTCCACATCTCGTCGTTGAAGGCGAGCATCGTCGTTCCGCCGTACATCGTGTTAACTGCTGTGACAGCTGGATGCGTGACGTGATACACCTCACGGTACGTATCCAGATAATTCCGGACGTGCAACAGCCCCATGCCACCGGCCGGGTTTGGCGTATCGAAGAGCTGCCTGTACTCTCCGGTGAGCTGCGACAGCCATTTGTCGCTGGGCGTCGGAGCATCGGCTCTCGTCGCGCCAGCGCCCGTCGCGACGACGCTGGCGAACGCCTCGCGTGCGCCGATGCCGCTCAAGCTGAGTGCAACTGCACCGCCGGCAAGTTTGCCAAGAAACTCTCGGCGCGGTGATCGTGGTGGCGTCATCCCTTCATCTCCTTATGACAAGGTGTAAGTGTCCGAACGTACTGCCACGCCGCCGTAACGCAGAGCGCGTCACTCAGGCTTCATTTCCGCTGATCGTCGTAACATCCACGCATACAATCCAACCACTATTCCAACAAACGCGAGCACGCCGAGCCAGGGAGCTGCTGCAAACTCGGCCTGAACGAGTGCGATCGGCGCTTCCTTTGCGAAGCCGACGATAAGTCCGGCGTTGATCACGCCCCAGATACTTTCACCAACTATCAGACCCGACGCCACGAGCGTTGCGAGTCGGCGAGACCGCCCCGGGTTAGGCATCGACTGACTGCGTGTGTCATACCAGTGCCCGACCAGCGCGCCGATGATGACGGCGAACGTCGCTGACATCGGGAGGTAGATACCAATACCTACTGCCAGCGGCGGAATCCGCAACTTTTTGAGCACGCCGAGTGTCTCGTCGAGTGCTATCAGGGCGACGCCGACGACCGCGCCGATGATGAGCATCTTCCATTCGAGACTCCCGCCGATCACACCCTGCGCAAGCGCGGCAATGAGAGTCGCCTGCGGCGCCGGCAGCGGATGCGAAGCGATCACGTGAAGGTTCGGCGCACCCGCAAATCCGTATGCCTTGGCGAGCAGGTTCAGGACGAACGGAATCACCGACGCTCCCGCGGCGACACCAACGACGAGCGCGATCTGCTGCCGCATGGGTGAAGCGCCCACAAGCTGGCCAGTCTTGAGATCCTGCAGGTTGTCGTTCGATATCGTCGCGCACGCGAACACGATCGCCGTAACGAAGAGCGAGAACGCAACCAGTGCATGACGCGTCTCGGCAGTCGGTGCCACAACGAGAGTGACAAGCGCCGCGCAGATGACGATCGACAGGATTCCGATGCCGGAAATGGGGCTGTTCGACGCGCCGATCAGTCCCGCCATGTAACCGGCTATTCCCGCGATCACGAATCCGACGATCAGCACGAACGGCGTCGCGAACAACGTCAGCTGCAACGCGCTCGGCGCAAGGACGGTTGATTTCGCGAAGACGAACGACAGCCACGCCGCAATTACGAGGCACGCGCCGGTGAGTATGAAGATCCAGGTCTTGCCGAGATCACGGTCCAGATCGTCGCCCGTGGCTACGGCGCGTGACGCCGCAAGCGTGCTTACCAATCCCGCAACTACGGGCTTCGCTAGCCGCGCGAGTGTGTAGATCGCAGCGACGCCAATTGTGCCGGCGCCGATGAAACGAACCTGCGTGCTCCATATCGCCGTAGTGTGCGCGGCAAGTGTCTGGCCCACTGTCGCTGGCTGCATCGACGTCAGAATTGGCACGGCGATCACCCAGGAGATCACCTGGCCCACCAGCATCGCGATACCCACGGACAGTCCAACGAGTTGACCAACGCCGAGCAAAGCGAGCGACCACGCGATGTCGTAGCCTGTGGACGCCGTCGCTCCAAGGCTAATGACGCCTGCCAGGCCGCCCGCGATCACTTGCGTCGCGCTCACGATCGCGAGCGCCGCCGATGTGACTGATCCGAGTATGATTGCCCTTAAGCCTTCCTTGGCCTCGCCCGTTTCATCCTTAACTTCGCCGCGATTGCCGGAGCCCACCTTCAGGACCTCGGCGGCCGCTACGCCTTCTGGATAAGGCAGATCTGAGTTCGTTACCAGCGCGCGGCGCAGCGGTATCGTGAACACTACGCCGAGAACACCGCCGCTCAAGCAGATGAAAAATGATTCCCAGAACGGGAACTGAACCCACCAACCGACGATCACCAGACCGGGCAGCACGAAAATGATCGCGGCGAGCGTGCCGGCTGCGGAAGCGACGGTCTGGACGATGTTGTTCTCGAGGATCGTCGAGTCCTTGAAGGCACTCAGCAGCGCCATCGAAATGACGGCAGCTGGGATCGAAGTGGCAAAGGTGAGTCCGACCTTGAGGCCGAGGTACACGTTTGCCGTGGTGAAGACGGTCGTGATGAGGGCGCCGAGAATCAGCCCGCGGATGGTGAGTTCTTTGGGTTTCACGCCGTAAATGTGGCACCTTAACGCGCGGGTGACGAGTACCCCCGCTATTCAGGGGCGGGAAATCGGGTGGGGGCAGCCCGGATCCAGGACTGTGGTCGCCCTCGGACTAGTGCTGCTGCCTCTCTACTCTCGCTTCACCTCGTCCTTCTCGTCCGACAGCTCGATCCAAGTCGGTGCGTGATCGCTCGGCTTCTCCCACCCGCGAACGTCTCTGTCCACACCTGCTGCGACGAGACGCTTTGCCGCGCGCTGATTCAGTAGCAAATGGTCGATCCGGAGTCCCGCGTTGCGTCCCCATGCATTTCTGAAGTAATCCCAGAATGTGTAGATGCGCTCGTCGGGATGCAGCGTACGCAGCGCATCGGTCCATCCCTGCGCTACCAACTCCCGGTACGCTTCGCGCACTTCGGGGAGAAATAGTGCATCGCCCTTCCATCGCGCCGGATTGTACACGTCGAGATCCGTTGGGATCACATTGTAATCACCGGCGAGCACGACCTGTGCACCGCTCGCGAGCAGATCCGCCGCGTGCGCGTGTAGGCGTGCGAACCATCCGAGTTTGTACTCCAGCTTGGGACCCGGCGCTGGATTGCCGTTGGGCAGATAGAGACAGCCGATCACGACGTCATCGACTTGGGCTTCGATGTAGCGGCTGTGCAGGTCGTCCGGATCGCCGGGAAGGACGCGCCGGCGCTCGACCGGTGTCGCTCCGCGCGCGAGGATCGCCACGCCGTTCCAGCTCTTCTGACCGTGCCAGATCGCGCCGTATCCCGCGGCGGTGATGGCGCTCTCCGGAAACTTCTCCTGCGGTGCCTTCAGCTCCTGGAGGCACACGACGTCTGGTGCGGACTCCCCCAGCCAGCGCAGCAGCGACGGAAGATGTCCGTTCACACCGTTCACGTTGAAGGTCGCGATCTTCATGTGGTCTCGCAAAGTGCTGACCATGGTTTAATCCTCAAGTTTCCGCTGCCCGGTGCTTGCCCATTGACTCCTGACTGCTAATCGAGCTTTGTCAACGTGTGTCCGCATGTGTTAACGTGTGCGTAACAGACGCAGTACGCAATGTGCCGGGAAGTTAGGATACTGTCAGCACGAGGCGCAGGCCGCACCTGATGCGTCGCGTATCGACCCAGATGACGGAGATAGACAAATGCTTCCGCCGGAGTTCTTTCGCGACGTACGAATGAAAGCACGCCACCACATTCAGGGAAAGATTCTCGCTAACGGGGAGATTAAAGTCGTGCGTGTGTTTCGCGGTCCGCTGAAGCGTGGCGCCATTCTGACGCTGGACCTGAATTTCAGGCCGTCCACGCCACCACTCGCGGGCGATCCGCTTTATTCCGACTACCAAGCTTTCAAGCGAGCCAAATATGTTGAGGCGTTCCTTGACGGTGAGCCGCCTGAACTGGTGGGCGAACAGGTAAAGTTTCTCTCCACTTGGACGTGGCGGCCGACGGGCGATCCGGATGTCATCGGATATGACTGGTAGCAAGCCCGGCTCGTGTGATCACGACGGCAACGCCCATTCACTCATCGCGGTGCGGTTGGCCGAGACGGCACCCACGGTGGATGCGGAGTCGAGTGCGTGGTGGGCGACGGCAGCCAACCGTTGCTACGCATGTGTATTGAAAGCTGTGTCGTGACGGTCGGCGCATCCCACAGCCCTACTATACGTGCTTCTTCGTCAAGCGCGCTCCCATTCGGCGCAAGCAACGAGATGATGGGCCACTTGTCGTAGCCAAGAGCCTTCCCGATCCTCTTCGCCGCTACATCATGGCTCGGGTCGGCGTACACAAAGACGGCATACGGGGCCAGTTGCGCGAGTTCCGGCGAGGAGAACACCTCGTTCTTGAGACGCTGAAAGTAAGGCGCGTTGAAGTCGCCTGTTGCCAACACGATGGGTTTGTGCTGCGAGACGGCCAGGTCGTATGCGTCGGCAGTTTTGTTCACAAACCAATGGATCGCCATGCGGGCTAGGGTGGGCGATTGCTTCCCCGTCTGATTGGGAGCGACGCTGCGCGCAAAACGCGGGGTGTTCCCAACGCAGAAGCGCAAATTGGATCTCAGGCCATCGCGGAACGACTTCATCCGCTCGGCGGAGTTCCCGTGATTCCCGAGTGCGTTTGAGAATCCGCCACGGTTGCCGCTCCGTGCATTCATTTCATTGACGGCGCTGGCCCACTCTCCGGTAGCCATTGGTGGGTCGCCCAGGAACTGCATCGTGTACTGGGCGTCGGCGAGATCGTTGGGACGTAGCGGAGCGCCACTCCGCGAGGCCGCGATGAGCACGCCGGCCAGACAATCAGCGTCGTGCTCCGACGTGTCGTACTTGGAGTAGTCGAGGCCCATCATGTATTGAAGTATGTGTCCCCATTCATGAGCGATGGGGAATATCACGGCCATACTCCCGTCGGTACCATTTGCACCCGCGGCGCGCGTCATGAGGTAGGCAATGAAGGCGCGGTCGTAGTAAATATTTCCGTCCATGCGACACGCGTATGCGTTACCTGCTTTCATGAGACCGCAGCCCGTAAGCACCGAACGCTCATAGCCAACGATGTGCGGCGACGTATAGCGCTCACCGCCATCGCGAAATATGTGAGCGGCGGCCACATCAATGGCAGCGGTCGCGATGCGCATCCTGCCTTCGGACCGCGCGATATCCTGTGCCGTAGGTGGCGACTGCGCCCCCGCGGTGGAGAGTGTTGCCGCGTGAGCGATGCAAGCCATAATACCGACTACAGCGAATTGAAACCGTGACCGCATGCGTTGAAAGTGTGGCTCGAGGCCAGACGTCGCAAGCGAGGTGCTGCGAAGCGGCCTTGTCGGTACATACCGAACAGGTCATCGATTCGCGTCAGCGGCTCATTGGCGCGGTGCGGTCTCTGCAAGGGTCTCGCGGAGGAGCGTGCGAGCGGTCCAGCGAACTACCTCCTCCGCGTCGGATTCGGACAATCCGCGCAGGTCACGCAGAACGATCAACGCGTCGATGCCTGAGCATGCGGTGAGCGCAGATACAAGCCGCTCGAATCGTTTCGTCCCGATTTGGGCGCGAACGGGCGCGAGCGCCAGTTCGATCCATTCGATTCTGCGGTAGCCGCGTCGAAGCGGACTCGCGCCGGCCGCTGAGGCTCCGGCGGGCGCTACCACTGTGAGCCGGATCATTGTTCGCAGCAGCGCCTCGTTCGCGACCGCGCCGCGCTGCAGTGCTCTGATGGCGCGATCGAGCCGCTCTTCCACGTCATCGGCGTCGTCAGAGTCCGTTCCTTCGATGGCTTCGACGATTCCCGGGCGGAGCGCCTCCAGCGCAGCCTCCACCAGGAGCTGGTCCGGAGTGGGGAAATAGCGGTATGCCGTGCGCCGAGAGACTTCTGCCGCATCGGCGACTTCTGTGACTGACGGCGTTCGTCCGGCCGCGATTAGCGCCGCTGCAGCAGCGAGCAACGCCTTCCGTGTTCGCCTCTTCTGGCGCTCCCGACCGGGTTGCGCGGCGAGGCTCTCGCCATCGCCTCTTGGCTTGGACATGCAATAAGTATAATACTTGGGCGTATTGACACATTCGTGCCATAATGTTACACTCGTGCCATACACGGCAACGCCTATTCGCTCGCAATCACCCACTGGAGCTGATCATGAAACTCGCATCAAAGCTGGCAGTCTGGCGCAGGACTCTTTCATTAATCGCGGTTGCCATCGCCGCGGCGGGCGTGGTTCTTGTGGTCTCTTCGTGTGATGGGGCCGACGACACCGGTCCGGCGCTGTCGGCGGTCATCGCGGTGCACGGGAGGGATTTCGCCTTCGACGCGCCTGCCACGGTACCGGCGGGGCGAATCAGCATCAACTTCATAAACGACGGGCAGGCGCTGCATCAGGCGCAACTGGTCCGGCTGGACAGCGGCAGGACTGTCGCCGACCTCGAGGCAGCACTGGCGCAGCCGGCGCGCCTGCCGGGATGGGTCGTGTACGTCGGGGGTCCCAACGCCGTTGACCCTGGACTCACGGCCAACGCCACACTCGACCTGCGACCTGGCAACTACGCTCTACTATGTGTCGTTAACGTTCCCGATGGCGTGCCACACTATGCAAAGGGGATGATCCGAGCCATAACCGTCACGGGAACCGGCACCACTGGCAGCACGGCGAGCGTTCCAGCGGCAGACGTCACCCTGACGCTGGATAATTTTGCGTTCGCCCTGTCAAAGCCCCTGACCGCGGGGACGCACACCTTCGAAGTACGCAATCCGGATAATCAGCCGCACGAGGTCGAGCTCATCCGCCTCGCGCCGGGAAAAACGATAGCGGACATGCAGGCGTGGCTACAGAAGCCGAGCGGCCCACCACCGCGTCAGGCGCTCGGCGGCGAGGCGATCGTCGCTCCGTCCGGGGCGTCAGCATACTTCACGGCCACATTAGTGCCCGGTGAATATGCGTTCCTGTGCTTCGTCCCAGACGCGACCGACGGGAAGCCACACTTCATGCACGGTATGGTATTGCCCTTCACGATCAACTGACACCGCGCGGATGCACCTGCAAGAGAGACGCTGCCGCCGCGCGCACAGTTATCAACGCTACGGTAGCACTCTCACCGGTGCCATGCTGTTATCAGGTGCGAAATCTGAGATGCCACCTGTGGTCTTCGGCCAGAGATTGACCGTGTAGTTTGCCGGTGTGAATCCCTGTGACGTGAGTAGTGACGCGGGAACTGTCACGGTCAGTGTACTTCCGCTCGTGACTACGGCGCTCGCCGCTAACGCCGTCGACGTATTGGTCACCAGATCTCGCGTGGTGCTCGCGCCGCCGGGTACGGCAATTACGATGAAGTCGAACACCACACCGGGCGTCGCGGGTGCGAAGCGCGCCGTGCCGGCGCCGCGGTTCACACCCCACACGTAGGCTGACTCGATCACACTCGTTGCTGTCTTTCCGATCCTACTGTGGTGGTAAGGCCGATAACCAGCCCGTAGCCTCGGTCGCACCTATAGTTGCGTCCCTGATTCTTTCTCCGTGTCCGGTGACGCTAGCGCCATCCGAGGCCGTCGTCCATGATGAACCTGCTGTCCCCAACGACGACGCTGCTTGCAGTCCGCGCGATCATGCTTGACGTCGTGTGCGAGATATACTGTCGCTATACCACCGGCGCCGAGTTCGCGCTCGATCGTGTACCGGTCCGTGAGCGCCGAGGCGAGTCTTTTAATGTCTTGCATTAAGAAGTATAAAATGCCATGAAATCCGTCCCGTCGTGAGGGTGTGCCCCGTTGGCAATTCATGCTAATTGATGTAATGTCTTCCTGTCGGCATGTGCTGTCCGCTGAACCGTGGGGCACGCGATTCGCGATGTAGCAGTCGCTCCGGCCACCGGATATAGCGCGCCCGGCAAACACATTCATAAGGCGGACGATAGTGGCGGAGCCGACGAGATTGCCGGATAGCGCAGAGGGTCCTCGGAGCACGCAGGTGACACCCCAGCTGTATCAGCTCCTCGTGGAAAGCGTGGGTGACTACGCCATATTCGCGCTCGATCCCAGCGGTCACGTCCTCACGTGGAACAAGGGCGCCGAACGAGTGAAGGGGTATCGCGCGCACGAGATCATCGGCCGGCATTTCTCTGCATTCTATCCTCCCGAGGACATCGCTTCTCGGAAGCCGTGGTGGGAGCTGGAAATCGCTGCGCGTGATGGCCGCTTCGAGGATGAGGGTTGGCGGCTGCGCAAGGATGGATCCACCTTCTGGGCTAACGTTGTGATAACGGCGCTGCACAACCCTGACGGGACGCTGCGGGGTTTTGCAAAGGTTACGCGGGACCTCACCGAGCGCCGCGCCGCAGAACTGCGCGCTATAGCTGACACGCGTCGTGTGGCCGAGGCCGAGGCTGCAAATCGCACCAAGAGTGAATTCCTGAGATCGATGTCGCACGAGCTGCGCACGCCCATCAACGCCACGCTCGGGTACGCCGAACTCATACGGGCCGGCGTCGCCGGCACTGTCACTGAGCAGCAGCAGGAATTCCTCACGCGCCTCTGCACTAGTCAACGACATCTGCTCCAGATTATCACCGACATGCTCGACTACAGCAGGATCGAGGCGGGACGCATGGAGTACGACATCGCGCGGGTCGATCCGCGCCAGATTGTTGACGCTGCCATGCCTATGATCGAGCCGCAGGCAGCGGCGGCTCAGCTCACCCTCCGTCACGGTCCGTGTACGCATGGCGCGACGGCGCGCGCCGATCTTCGCAAGGCCGGCCAGGTGATTCTCAACCTGCTGTCCAATGCCGTCAAGTTCACGCCAGCTGGCGGGAGCATCAGTATCACATGCGACGCCTCGGATTCTTCTGTCTCGATCACCGTCAGCGACAGCGGTCCAGGGATCAAGCCGAGTGGGCTGGACGCGATCTTTGAGCCATTCGTGCAGGTGGGACGCAGCCTCACAAGTGCGCATCAGGGGACAGGGCTGGGACTCGCGATCAGTCGTGAGTTGGCGCGCGCCATGGGCGGGGATCTTGTGGTGAGCAGTGTCCCGGGAGAAGGCGCGAGCTTCACGCTGGTTCTTCCGCGCGATCGGAGCGACGACGCTGCGGGCTGAGCGTTTTGCGCGAGAGCGTTCAGGCAATCGGTCCGAGCCTCACCCCCTTCCGGACTACCGACCAAGTCCGCATGATACTTGCACTTGACCTCGGCTTCGCCGGACAAACAGCTAGTTTCGCCGCCGACTCGCCTCGCGCTCAGATCATAACAGAGAGTAACAATTGCCACAAAGCCAAACTGACGTTGCCGTCGCCAAAACGTGGCCGGCGGTAGCCGCTGCCGGTCTGCGTGTCGCCTTCGGTGTCGTCTGGGCGGTAGGTGCTGCACTGACTTGGTCGCCCGATTTCGCCGTTCACTACGTGGGCTATCTCCACAATGCGGCGCAGGGGCAACCCACCTGGCTGGCGGGCTGGTTCGCAATGTGGATCGCGTTGGTGACGCCACACGCTCTCTTCTTCACGTGGCTCACCCGCATCATCGAAACCGCGATCGCGCTGGCACTGCTCACGGGCTTCGCGCGCAAAATAACGTACGTTGTGGGCGGCTTGTTCAGTCTCCTGATCTGGAGCACAGCCGAGGGTTTCGGGGGGCCGTACACTGTGGGCGCGACCAATATGGGTGCGGCGATCAGTTATGTGCTGATCTTTGTCGCCCTCATCGCTATCAACAGTCGTAGCGGCCGAAGCCCATACAGTCTGGACTACTTCATCGAAAGGCAGCACCCGCGCTGGCGTCGGTTTGCGGAATTTGGCAGCGTTGATGCACTCTCGCCGGAGCCGGAGCGGCTACCATGGCGCATTCAGATTTTCGCGATGCTCGGCGTCCTGATTTTGTTGGTCATGTTGATCGCTGGGCTGCACAGCACGTTTAACGTCAGGTCGGCATCGCCAGGCGCCGCTGCCGCCGCTGTCTCTCCGCTCTCGCTCGCTTCCACCGAACCGATTGCCGCAGCCCGCGATGCGCACTTGCCGCCACTCATCGGTACCGGTGCCAGTGTCGACGTCCATCTTGTGGTGACCGATAAATCGGTTGCCATCGCCAATGGCGTCGACTATCAGGCGTGGACTTACAGCGGCACGGTTCCGGGTCCGATAATTCACGTGCGACAGGGACAGACTGTCAACGTGACTGTTACGAATCACGGCAACATGAAGCATTCGATCGATTTCCATGCGGCACAGACGGAGCCCAATCTGAATTACGTGGATATCGATCCCAACAAGTCACTCAAGTTTTCATTCGTGGCGGAGGTGCCAGGCGCGTTCATCTACCACTGCGAGACGCAGCCCATCCTGTTGCATGTCGCGAACGGCATGTACGGTGTGCTGGTTGTGGATCCGGCGACGCCGCTGCCGCCCGCCGACGAGAGTTACGTGATTTCGCAGAGCGAGTGGTACACACAGCAGGCGTCCGGCCATCTGATGGCCGCCAACTACGATAGGATGTTGGCTGAACGCCCTGACGAGGTGGTTTTCAATGGTGTTGCGTTCCAGTATCGCGACCGTCCACTCGTGGCAATCGCGGGCGATCGTATTCGCATCTATTTCGTCGACGTCGGCCCGAACCTGTGGACTTCGTTTCACGTCATCGGTTCCATGTTCACCAAGGTTTATCCGGATGGCGATGCAGCGCACGCGCTCAGCAATGTGTCCACTTACACCGTTGGGCCTGGTGCTGGAGCCATATTCGACGTTGTGATCCCGAAGCCAGGCAAGTACGCTTTTGTGGATCACGACATGGCGCACATCATGGTCGGCGCGCTGGGCATTATTGAAGTCCGTCCTGTCGGCTCGTCGAGAGTCGCGGCTTCCGTCGCGCCGCCGCCAGTGGCCGACACGACAACTGCCGTCGCGAGCGCGGCGCCGCCTGAACCGACAGGCCCCTACAATTTCGATCCGGCCAAGGGCGCTGCGGGCTTTGCCACCACCTGCTCTGCGTGCCATCAGACCTCGGGCATGGGCATACCGGGTGCGTATCCTCCGCTCAAGAGTAATCTCGTCGTGTTGGACGCTGATCCGGCCAAGCACATCGACGTGGTGTTGCGCGGGCTGCACGGACAGGGCATTGGCGGTACGGTGTATCCGGGCGCGATGCCACCATTCGCTGGTATGCTGAACAACGCCCAGATCGCGGACATCATCAACCACGAACGATCTTCGTGGGGGAACAGTAGCAAGCAGATTACACCGAGCGACGTGAAAGCGCGCAGAGCCGTCGGTGCTCAGCCGAAGCCGTGATAATTGGATAACGGGGGATAGTTGGGGTCAGGCCTCGCGCTGACCCACCCTCCGAGGCAGCTGCCAACGAATTACCGAGGAGCACCGTAAGAGAGGCGACTTGGGCGCCAGCTAATTTTGTACAATGCTCCGCTGCATTGCGCAAGCGTCCTGTCGTGGAGCGCTTGCCGTGACGGCGCTTCTCTCCACGCTCCTAACAGAGAGACGGCGAATGCTTCACATGGAAAGCTCGTTCCGCGCCTGTCGCCAGGGCAGCGTCGCGACAATTGCCGCGATGGTACTGCTCGGTGCCGCTGCGGCACCGGCACACGCGCAGACGGCATCATCCCTGCAGGCGCAGAACAGTAACTCTGTCGGCCACGCTAACTGGGCACTCGCCGACCGGTTCAATCCCACCACCCTCAAGCCGGTCATGTACACCTCCGCTGTAGAGCCGCGGTGGTTGCGTAAGACCGATTCTCTCTGGTACAACTGGCGCGATCATACGGGCTCGCATTTCTATCTCGCCGTACCGGCCACGAAAACAAAACGGCCCCTCTTCGACCAGGTCAAGCTCGCCGCTGCGCTGACCGAGATCGGCCACCGTGCTTTCGATGCACAGGATCTACCATTCAAGACGCTCAACTTCACCAAGAACCACAAGTCGATCCGGTTCAGTGTGGATTCCGTGCGTTACGACTGGAATCTTGCGAGCGAATCGCTTAAGAGCCTCGGCCGCATGGACCCGGACTCGATCCCGCCCGATGAGGAGCGCGAAGTGCGCGATCGCGGTTTCCGCCCCGGGGCTGGTCCGCCAGGTGCAGAAGATTTTCACGCTTTCTCGCCCGACAGCACCGCGTTCGCGTTCGCGCGAAACCACAATCTCTATGTCGTTGAAGTGACGACCAAGGACACGATCCAGGTCACCACGGACGGAGTGAAGGACTACAGCTTCGGATTCCAGGACACCACGGGCATCCAGCTGCTCGACGCGAATCTTCAGAAGGCAGCACGGCGGCGCGCGCACGAGCTACGTGTGCGAGCCAATGTTGTATGGTCGCCCGACTCGCGTGCGTTCGCGGTCGTTCGAAATGACTCACGCAAGGTCAAGGATCTGTATCTCGTGAACGTGCTGTCCGAGCCGCGGCCGACGCTCATGAGCTACAAGTATGCGATGCCCGGCGAAGTGAACGTGCCACAGCAGCAGTTGTATGTCTATCGCCGCGGCACAAATGGACTGACGCCCGTCAATGTGAGCAAGTGGAAAGACCAGCGCCTGTTGGACGTTCACTGGAGAGTGGGCTCCGATAAGCTCCGCCTCGTCCGTCGCGATAGGCTTCAGCGCGATCTGGAATTGATCGAGGTGGATCTAGCGAGCAAACAAGTCACGCCGCTGATCAGCGAGTCCATCGAGCACGCCGTCACCGAATCTCAGCCGGTTCGTTACGTAAAACGCGGCGGCGATATGGTCTGGTGGTCGGAGCGCTCTGGCTGGGGACAGTACTACCTATATGACTACAACGGACATCTCAAGCGACCACTCACCGCGGGCCCGTGGCACGCGGACAAGATCGCGGAGGTCGATACGCTACGCGGTGTCGTGTGGATCAACGGAGAAGGTCGAGAGCCCGGTGAGAACCCGTACCTGCAGCACCTCTATCGTGTCAACGGCGACGGTACGGGTTTCGCGCTGTTGGATCGCGGCAACTACAATCACGACGAGACACTATCGCCCACCAAGCGCTACAGCGTGGACAACTACTCGCGCGTGGACTATGCCCCCAAGTCGGTGATTCGTGACGCCAGTGGCGCAGTGGTGATGCAACTGGAGAGCATGGACATCTCGCCGTTGATCGAGCGCGGGTGGAAGCCGCCTGAGACGTTTGCTGTGAAGGCGGCGGATGGTACCACTGACATTTACGGCAACATGTGGAAGCCGTTCGATTTCGACCCCACCAAAACGTACCCGATCATCGCTCACGTCTATCCGGGCCCGCAGACGGAATCGGTGAACAATTCCTTCAAGGGAGATGCGGGCGAGCAGCAACTGGCGCAGCTCGGATTTATTGTCATTCAGATCGGCAACCGCGGTGGTAGTCCGATTCGTTCTGTAGCGTACCATCGGTATGGCTACGGCAACCTTCGCGACTATGCTCTGGCTGACAAGAAGGCCGGAATCGAGCAGCTCGCGGCTCAACATCGCTGGATCGATCTGAAGCGCGTCGGGATCTACGGACACTCGGGAGGCGGGTTCCTGACCGGTGCCGCCATGTTGCAGCCACCGTACAACGATTTCTTCAAGGTCGGCGTGTCTGAATCGGGAAATCACGACAACAACATCTACAACCAGAACTGGAGCGAAGAAAACCACGGGGGCAAGCTGGAAAAGATCGGCGGAGACAGCACGCACACTTCTGCCGCCGGCCGGCGTGGGAGCGTCGCTCCAATGAGTGAGTCGGATACGACCACTTCCGATGACAGCTTGAGGTACGTCATCCACGTGCCCACCAACATCGAGCTTGCGAAGAACCTGAAGGGCAATTTGCTGCTCGAAACCGGAGCGATGGACAACAACGTGCACCCGGGGAATACCATTCGCCTGGTCAACGCTCTGATCCGTGCGAATAAGCGGTTCGACTTCATGGTGCTACCCGGAAAGCCGCATGGTTACGGAGACATGACGCCGTACACCAACCGTCTCATGATGGAGTACTTCACCGAGCATTTGCTGGGAGACCACGATCAGGACGGCGCGATCTACGAGCACGACTGACGAGGGTCGTGGGGGACGCGGGCAGTCGACGCCGATGCTGCGCCGCCGCGGATAGCTACTTGAGATCGTTAGGTCGGTAGCGGGAGGAAGAATATCGTACTGATATTATTCCTCCCGCTCTGCATATCCAGGCCACCATTTCTTGTTCAAACATTCACACTGGAAACAGCGTGCCGCATACTGACTCGACCATATATACGCTTTTCGCATTGAGCCGCCGGGCGCTTAGGCATCTCTGTGTGTGACGCGCGTCACTCTTGAGGAGGAAACATGGGATTGAATCGACTTGTGGATGTGTGTTGGCGTCCGTTGCTGGCCGCATTCCTCATCCCCGTCATCCCGGCGCTAGCGTCGGCGCAGCGCGCGACGATCAGCGGCCGCGTAACGACTGTGGAGGGCGCACAGCCAATCAGTGACAGCCGAGTGTTCGTCGTCGGGACGAACATCGTCGGCTCGACCAACCAGGACGGACGGTACGTCCTCGCCGGCGTGCCAACGGGCAACGCGGAGGTCCGCGTTCTGCGCGTCGGTTTCGAGGCGCAGAAGAAAGCGATAGCTGTCGCTGCAGGCCAACAGGTGACGCTCGACTTCTCGCTGAAGGCCGTGGCCGTCCAACTCCAGGAGGTCGTGACCACCGCCACGGGTGAGCAGCGCCGGGTGGAGCTGGGCAGCAGCATAGCGACGCTGGGCAATATCAACAAACGTGTGGAAGAAACGCCGATCACGAACGCGGTTGATCTTCTCGTGGCGAAAGCGCCCGGTGTCACGGTGCTGCCGGGCAACACTACCGGATCGGCGGGAATCATCCACATCCGCGGTGCCGGTTCAATCTCGCTCAACAACGCTCCGATCTGGATCGTCGATGGCATCCGCTTCAACGCTGGTAACTCTGGTTTCATTCAGGGCACCAACGGCCAGCAGGCGTCGTTCCTGAACGGTATCGATCCTGAAACGATCGCCGACATCGAGATTGTGAAAGGACCGTCCGCTGCTACCCTGTACGGCACCGACGCCGCAAACGGCGTCATTGTCGTAACTACCAAGAAAGGACGCGCTGGCAAGACCTCGTGGAGCTCCTTTGCGGAATCTGGACTCGTTCAGGACCAGAATCACTATGCCGACACCTATGCGATCTGGGGACATACTCCATCGGCACCAGCAACCCAGGTACGCTGTCTCCTGCTTACCATCTCGGCCGGAAGCTGCGTCCAGGACAGCGTCACCAAGCTGAACATTCTCGACACTCCCGGACTGACTCCCCTCGTAACGGGTCACCGCCAAGCGTACGGCACGCAGGTGAGCGGCGGCAGTGAAACAGTGCGCTACTTCCTGAGCGGGGACTTCCAGTCCGAGCTTGGCCCTTACAAGATGCCGCAGCATGACATCAACACCTTCCAGTCGCAGAGCATCGCGGTGCGCGAAGAGTCGCTCAATCCGGAACTGCTGCAGGGGTTGAATATTCGCGCCAACGTCAATGCCTCGCCCTCGACCAAGCTGGACCTCGCCATCAACACTGGCTTCGTCAGCTCGCATCAACGCATGACGTTTGCGGACAACAGCTTCTTCAGCCCGCAGTACCAGTCAATGATGAGCCCGGGCTTTACTCAGGCTGGCCTCGGCGTGAGCCAGTTGGGCTCGCGCGGTGAAAATCTGGACGGCAACAACGGTTACACCTACGGCGACATATTTCAGCAGACTACCCAGGAAGACATCCAGCGGATGCTCACTAGCGCGACCGGCGACTGGCGTCCGTTCAGCTGGATGCAGAACAACGCGACCATCGGCATGGACCTGTTGGACCAGCGGGACTTCACGCTGTGCCGCTTCCAGGAGTGCGTGAACCAGGGAACCACTCGCTTGGGTCAGGTCTCCTCTACCAACCAGAACTACCGCAATACCACGGCGCAGCTAACTAGCAACATGCCGTGGCAGGCGCGAAGCTGGCTCAACCTCAAGACGACCGTCGGCGCGCAGTACACCAATCAGGAACAGGACAACACGAGGTCCAACGGGACGCAGCTTCCTCCTGGTGCAGTGACGGTGGGTCAGGCTGCAGTGATATTGGGCAGCAATCTGTTGCCCACAGCCAGCAAAACACTCGGTGTATATCTGCAGGAACAGGCTGCCTTGCGTGACCGCCTCTTCCTGACTGTGGCGGCCCGCTCCGATCAGAACAGCGCGTTCGGAACCAACTTCCAACGCGTCATCTACCCCAAGGCCAGCCTGTCGTGGATTCTCTCCGATGAGCCATTCTTCCCCAAGATGTCCTGGCTGGATATGTTCCGACTGCGGAGTGCATACGGTGTATCGGGCGTGCAGCCGGGGGCGATCGCATCGTTCGCCACCTTCACCGCGCCAACTGTCAACGTTCCGGGAACGATCGGTGCTCAGGCGGGTGCCGACACACCTGGGCTGCTCGCCGACGCCCTCGGAAATCCGAACCTCAAGCCCGAGCGATCTGGCGAGTTCGAAGGCGGATTCGAGGCGCACATGTTCGGCAATCGTGCGAACCTTGACTTCACGGTCTACAACAAGACGACGCATGACGCGTTGATCAACCAGGCGCTTGCTCCGTCGTCAGGTGCGTCTGCAATCAGCGTTCTGCGGAATATCGGCTCGATCCGAAATTCCGGCATCGAAGTGCTGCTGAACGCGCAGCTCGTTCAGCGGGACAACTTCGGTTGGGACATGACCATCAATGGATCGCACAATAACAATAAGATCCTGTCACTCGGAACCAATTCCACCGGTGCTCCGAACCCGACAATCGGCACCGGCGCCCAGCGCGACTCGATTGGCCTTCCGATCAATGGATTTTTCTACCAGACCTATACTTACTCCGACGCAAACAAGGATGGGTATATCTCGCCGAGTGAGGTGACGGTGAACTCTGCGTACACCTACGCTGGGCCGTCAATTCCGACAACGACCGGGTCGATCTCGGCCGGCTTCGACTTGCTGAAGCGGCGGGTGCGGGTGCAGGGGATGTTCGACTACAAGGGCGGCTATAAGATCGCGGACGGTGGGCGAAGCTTTCAGTGCCAGCAAAACGTAGCCTGCGCCGGCCGGTCGGATCCTCACGCGTCGCTCCAGGATCAAGCGGCAGCTATCGCAGCGACTGCAACTCCAATCAAGACCACGTACGGATATCTGCAGGACGGCGAGTTCTGGCGCTTCCGGGAGCTATCTGTGACGTTAGCATCGCTCGGCTTCGTGTCCAGCTTTGCACATTCCGAGAGTGCCAGCCTGAGCTTCGGCGCGCGCAACTTACACGTCTGGACAAAGTTCCGTGGTACTGATCCTGAGGAGAACTACGGCACGGGCGATACGCAGGCCCTGTTCGCCAGCCCGGCGCCCCGGACGTATTACACGGTCCGCCTCAATCTTCACTACTAATCCGCCTTCGAGGATCATGATACCATGACAAGATTTGATAATTATGCTCAGTGGGCGGTGGCCGGCGTGATTGCGGTTGGGTCGCTGTCGATTAGCGCGTGCGGGATAAAGGATGAGCTGCTGTCACCGCAGCAGCCAGGAACCATCACGGCGGGCGCGATCGCATCCGCCGGCGCACCTGCAGCTGAGGCGCTGCGGGTTGGCGCGCTCGGTCAGCTGAAGGTTTGGACCGTCGGCGGGGGAGGCAGCAACGCTAACAACCCCATGATGATGGCGGATCTGCTGACGGATGTATGGAAGTCCAGCGACACGTTCCAACAGCACAATGAGACTGACCAGCGCACGATCTCGCTGAACAATGCTGTGCTTGCGGGTGCGTATACGGCGGCTCAAAATTCGCGCGGGCGGTTCTATGACGCCATCAACGCGCTTACCAAATCTTCCCCCGACAAGAAGTCGGAAATCGCCGAGATGTATTGGGGGGTCGGACTCGTCGAGATGAGCCTCTCAGAAGTCTTCTGCAATGGTATCCCGTTCGGCAGCGTGGTTGCTGGATCGCCCGTCTACACTCAGCCACTGACGAATCAGCAGGGATTCGCCCTGGCCGTCGCACACTTCGACAGCGCGCTTGCGCTCGTGCAGGGGGCGACGGACAGTTACAGCATCGGAATCAATCAGGCCACCCTGGTCGCCAAGGCGCGCACGCTGGTTGACATGGGCCAGTTCGCCGCGGCTGCGGCGCTCGTGCCCAAGAGTGCTGTACCAACGAACTATCAATATTTGATCACTTACTCTCAACCAACGCAGGACAATCAGATCTGGATTTACAACGGCCAGGGACAGAGTGTGGGACGCCTGACCGTCGGCGACAGCGTCGATCTTCTGAATGGCCAGAAGAACATCATCAACAATGCCATTCCATTTGCGTCAGCGCACGACCCACGCGTGCCGGTGAAGGGTTCATCCACGAATCCGAGTGTCACCGGCATTGATCGCACGACGCCGTTCATACAGCAACAGATCTGGCTGAACCGGTCGGACCCGATCGTCCTGGTCTCGGGACTCGACGCACGGCTCATAGAAGCGGAAGCGGCACTCCAGGCTGGCAACATCAGCGGGATGATGGCAATCTTAAATGCGCTACGTACCACGCCGGAAACGCTGGGAGCCTTCAATGTTCCGGTGATGGCAGCGCTCCCGACACCGTCAACAACGGACGCCGCGACAAGCCTCTTTTTCCGCGAGAAGGCGTTCTGGCAGTTTGCCCGCGGGACTCGCCTGGGCGATCTACGTCGCCTCATCCGCCAGTACGGCAGGACGCAGGATCAGGTTTTCCCGACTGGGCTATTTGATAAGAATGGTGGACCGCCATACGGGACTGATGTGAACCTTCCCGTCACCGACAATGAGAAGACAAACCCCAACTTCAAGGGCTGTACCGACCGGAATGCGTAGGCGTTCTGTTAGCTCGGAACCGTAGCATTATCAGAAGGGGCAAGCGGAGATTTCCGCTTGCCCCTTCTGTCTGGTGTTCGGCCGGAGCCGAGTCTCGTCATGCGTGGTGAAATGACAGTTCACGATCGAGATCGTCGGAGAGATGGTCCGAACGAATGCCATTGCGGGCGCGAGCGAACCAGGACATGGGCCGACTCTCTGAAAGAGATATGACGAGCGACGGTGCCCGGACGACGATCAGGCATAGCGCAGTACTCGCTGGACTCCGTCACGCAAGCGACACCAGCTTTCTTCTTCGAGCGCGAGCTGCTTCTTGCCAGCGGCGGTGATACTATGGCACGAGACCTATGTCGTTAGACTCCGGCCCATTTCCTGGCAACGTCCGCATCCTGATGCTCGAAGGCCGACTCCATGCGCTCCGTCTCTCCCGCACCAATACCGATTTTCGCTGCAGTCTCTCGCCAGGACGCGATGCTCTTCGCAACTTCCCCGGCGATCGCTTTTGCAGCGTCGCGCGTGAGGAGGAACTCTGCCGCGGCGTCGATCGCGAGCTCAATGGAAGCGGTCGTATCTTCGTCGATATTGATGGCTGTGGACAGCAAACGGTCCTTCACGGAGCGAGGCACCGGGTTCAGGTCGTAAGCAGGCGAGAGGGTCCATCCGGCTCCGTCGTAGATCACGGCATGATTCCGAAGGTGATCATCGAAGTTGGATGCCAGAATATTGAAGGCAAGCCGCCGCCAGAGTTGCGGCGCATCTTTTGACGCGCGGCTGGCAATGCGGCGCACAGAATCGGCGATCTCGACGTAGCTCCGTGTGTCGCCGTCGTTCGCGTTGAGAAGGCTCATCGCCGAAAGAAACGGGATGCGGACTTCACCTTCGCGGTCAAACCGGCTGACGAGCAGCACTGGCGTATCACTCACCATTTCAATTCGTGCACTTGGAACGGCGATGCCGGCGCGCATCGCCAGATTGAGCATGACCATTTCCCAGCGAATAACGTCCACCCTGTCACCCTGAACCGGAAACTTTGCGATCGCGAGAGCGTCATCGCGGTCGCGGACCGAAGCCTTTGGGCGTGCGCCGCCCAGGGAGGAGCCAGGCGCCAGAAGCAAGCGTACGGCGTTGTCTCCATCGACCGAGTCGGGGTCGCGTTCAAGAGCGTCCGCTGCGGCCAGCAGCTCACCAAGCTTGATCAGCGGCGGAATATGGTCCGGGCCATCTTCAGCGATGAATGGCCCGTCCGCAGTCCTTTTGAAGCGGAGGGCGCCTTGGCGCAGGGTGTCGGTCACCCCAAGGAGGAAATCAATCTCTCGCGGCGCGCGGGGTGTCTGACCCATCTCGCGTGCTCGGCGCGCTTCGTTCCGCGTAATGAGGCGTCGCCCCCAGCGATCAGGCGCGGAGTCGCCGAGCGCGCCAAACATTGCACGTCCGTCACCTGAGTGAAAAGGGCCGGCGGTGGCTGGGAGACTGGGGCCCAACGCGAAGTGCACAGGGTCTGCAATCCAGCTTGGGTCGAATTCGAACGAAGCGCTTTCCTTGTTCCTTTCAGCCGTGATCCAGAGACGGCCAACCACGCGACTGCCGCCGGCGAGATCCATGTGCACAAAGGCAGTGGGGCCGCTCATTGCGGTGCCTTTGGCGACGTACCGGTGCGCTTCATTCTGATCCGTTTCGGCAGGCGCGCCACCTCCAGTCCCAATCCGACGGTGTCTGTTTCGGCCGCCACCAGATGCGCGAGCCGGTCGCTCATTCCGAAAACCCAGAGCACAATTGCGTATGTGCCGAAGGCTACGCTCGCATCGCCCCGCTCCACACGCCGGAGCGTCGGGAGCGAGATCTGGGCGCGCTCTGCGACTATTGCGGTCGGAAGGCGGCGGCGCTTGCGCGCGTCGCGCAAATCGGACCCAACCTGCCGGAGAATTACCCTAAGCTGGAGCGGTAATAGGGGTGATTTTCTGGGCATCAAGAAATATAACTATATCTTTGCTGTAAACAGTGGTTGCAGCAGAGATATATCTCTCTGTATGCAGATGATCGATCGGTTCGCGGATCGTTGTGCCTGCACTGGCTTCGGCTGTCATGGGACCGAACAACCGTCCGATAGTCGTGGTCGCGTCGCTCGCTGCTGGTCCATGAACCCTAGGCGAATCCATATTAAAATGCGACTTTAATGGAATCTGATAAAACGACGGTTGCGGGGAATCCCGAATGAATCCAGGGCGTAACGACCCGTGCCCGTGCGGCAGCGGCAAGAAATACAAGAAGTGTTGCGAGCTGTCCGCGCGTCCCAAAGTCGACCCGAAAGTCGATCCGAAAGTCGATCCGCTGGCTGCGATGGCCACTGCTGCGCATGAGGTAGATGGCAGGCTGACCGAACGGATACTGCGATTCACCCGAACGCGCATGGGAAGGCACTGGTTGTCGGACATGCGCGAGATGTACACGGCAAGCCCGGACGAACCGATCGGAGAGGCCGAGTTTCAGCTGGCTGTGCCGTGGGCGCTATACAGCGCGGCGGCGGGCGGTGGCGTTTCGGTGGCTCAGACGTTTCGCGACGAGCGTGAGTCCGGGCTTTCCACTGAGACGCGCAGTCTTCTTGACGCGCACCTGCGTGCGTGGCTCGGCGTCTGGGAGGTCCTGCGCGTCGAGTACGGTGTCGGCGTCGAGGTAGCCGACCTGCTTTCTGGCGAGCAAAGGTTCGTCCACGAGATCAGCGGCTCAGAGACGCTGAGCATTCGGGACGTAATTCTCGGCCGCGTCCTCGACGTAGGCAGCGTCTCGATCTTCGGTGGGATTCATCCCGCGCCGCTCGGGCCCAGCGAGGCTGACGTCGTCGTCAGAGAGATCCGGCGCATGAATCGTGTGCGTACTCGCCCGGTGGCGCCGGAACGATTGAGGCTGCCTGAAATCGAGACTGCGTTGCTCGACATCTGGCGGGACATCGTCGAGCAGCGACTCACACGTCCTGCACCGCAAGTCTCCAATACCGACGGAGATCCGCTGCTCCTCACAACCGATCACTTCGATGTGATCGGATCCGATCATGCAACTCTGCTCGCGCGCCTCCGTACCTTCGTGGGCGCCGAGGAGCCGCAAGCTGGCGACGCCGACGATATAGAGACAATCATCACGATCACCAAGCCTGGGAACGTCCAGATGAAATCGTGGGACAATACCGTCATCGGTCGCGTAGTGATCAAGGCGAATCGCATGCGCGTCGAAACGAACTCGACGCGTCGTGCGGACACGCTCCGAGCAGTACAAACTCAGGGTCAGGTCTTTGCCCCGGGGGGCCCCGGGGGCCCCCCCCCCCCGGGGGG
>JBEPUB010000013.1:0-85464 GCA_041691775.1 Gemmatimonadota bacterium | reverse complement strand
GGGATGACGACGTTCGGGGAACCCGGTATCCTCGTCCATGGTTCCCGGCCTTCGGAGGGACGACGACAGTCGGCGAACACGGCGCACATAGAATCCGTCATTCCCGCGAAAGCGGCAATCAGTTGGGCGTGTGGCAGGCGGGCGTACGACGCGTCAAGATCGTTCCACGCGACGTCGAGTCGCTGACGCAGTTGCTATCGTTCCACAGTTGGCTCACGGGGGTGTTGCTTCGCGGGCGAGCAGTTCGCGCTTTCGTTCGACGCCCCAGCGATAGCCGGAGAGCTGGCCGTCGCGTCTGAGTACCCGATGGCACGGGACGACTACCGCGAGCGGGTTCGCGGCGCAGGCCTGTGCGACTGCGCGAGCTGATTTTGGGCGGCCGATGCGGTTGGCGATGTCCGTGTATGTAGCTGTGGACCCGGCGGGGATGTCGCGTAGCGCACACCATACGTCGCGTTGGAAACCGGTGCCGTGCATGTCGAGTGGCGCATCCAATTCTCGTGCGGGCGACTCGATCATCTGTACAACTTGTGTAGCCAGTAAATCAAGCGCGGCGTCGCTTTCTTGCAGCGTTGCGGATGGAAAGCGGTTCTGAAGATCGAGACGCAGTACCGCTGGGTCGTCGCCGAGCAAAATGGCGCTGATACCGTGCGCAGTCTGCGCAACAAGGACGCGGCCGAGTGACGAGTGACGCATGGCGACGCGCATTGTGGTGGCGTCGGGAGGGTTCTTAGTATTTGCGGCGTGGCGCATCGTGATTTCCCCTATCGGATGCTGGCGATTCAGATCGTCCTTATGGTCCAAGCTACGCGAAGGTTATCGTGGCTGCTCGCCATTTTCGGACATGCAACTGGTCTGCGGGAATTGGGCCGATTGCGGTCCGGTTCGTCAGCTATCCCGGGCCACGGCCGGTTACGTGTTTATTGGACGGATCAGGATAAGGCTGTAAGATTCACATACACCGTGGTGCTGGCAGCCGCGGGCGGTGGACCGCTCGCGGCTGTCGGTACGGTATTGTCTTTGTCTACTGGAGTTTCCAATGATTCGTCTCTGCACCGCACGTCGCTCGTCGAGCATGCGGCTTGCGATGATGGCTGCAACCGTCGCTGCGGCACCGTCGGACGCGATAGTGTTGTTCGACGGCCGGGATCTAGATCAGTGGAAAAGTGTGCGTGACCGCTAGCCGGCGAAATGGGTTGTCGCGAACGGCATGGCGACAAGAGCGCGCCGATCAACTTCGGGAACGTTGGGGTGAGGGTGCTTTAGGGATCTGGAGGGGATAGTGCGCGTGTCTCCAGAAGTGCTGAGGGCGACGCAATCGCCTGATGACAGTCACCCGTCCCGTTGGCGGATTCTCGCGCTACTCGCTTGCGCGGAGCTGCTGGGGATGTCGTTGTGGTTCGCGGCGAGCGCAGTGTCGGCGCAGTATCGTGTGTTATGGGATCTCAGCGCATCGCAGGCTGGGTGGCTCACCACCATAGTGCAACTCGGGTTCGTGGTGGGGACGGCGGCGCTCGCGACGCTAAATGTGGTTGATATCGTCCCATCGAGGCGGCTGTTCGCGTGTGGCGCACTATTGGGTGCGGTCGCGAATACGGCGCTGCTCGCCGCGCCAGGTTTTCGCACGGCGCTCGCTTGCCGCATGGTGACTGGTATCGCCCTTGCCGCTGTCTATCCGCCAGCGATGAAGATGATATCCACATGGTTCCGCGCACGACGTGGACTCGCGGTTGGTGGGATAGTCGGTGCGCTCACGGTGGGGAAGGCGACTCCGTATCTCGTGCACGCGATTCCCGGTGCGGGAATCCGCCCTGTCGTCCTAACCGCCTCGGCCGCGGCACTGGTGGCCGCGGTGCTCGTGCTGGTTGGGTATCGTGATGGTCCGTATCCGTTTCCGCCGCGCCCATTCTCGTGGGGGCTCGTCGCCAGCATCGCACGTGAGCCGCGCTGGAGGCTTGCGACCGGTGGGTATCTCGGTCACATGTGGGAATTGTATGCGGCTTGGACATGGCTGCCCGCGTTCATTTCGGCCAGCATCATCGCGCAGCGCGGCCACGTGGCGAGCGCAGGCTCCACGGCGTCTGCCGTTACGTTTGCCGCGCTCGCGGTTGGCGGTGTCGGTTGCGTCTGGGGTGGCTTCGTTGCGGATCGGCGAGGACGCGAGTGGCTTGTTTCGGTGGCGATGTCAGTCAGTGGGGTGTGTGCGCTGCTAATAGGCCTCACCTTTGGAATGACGTTGTGGCTCGTTGTGCCGGTCGCACTGGTGTGGGGCTTCTTCGTCATCGCCGACAGCGCCCAGTTCTCGGTGCTCGTCACGGAGAGCGTTCCGCCGCACGCAGTTGGAACCGCGCTCACGGTGCAGACCTCGCTTGGCTTCCTGCTAACCATGGTGACCATCCAGCTGATTCCACACATGGCGCAATTGATCGGTTGGCGCTGGGCGTTCGCGGCTCTCGCTCTTGGGCCGGTGGCTGGTATATGGAGTATCCAGCGGCTCGCGGGCTTGGCATCGAGGTCAGGGTCAACGTCAAGCTCAACGTCAAGCTCAACGCCAAGCGCCGTCGGCAATAGATAAGACGTGCACTCGACCATCACGAGCCTGCTCGAGTCGTACGGCTATCTATTCCTGTTTCTTTTTGTGGGCGCCGAGAGCCTGGGCATTCCGCTTCCTGGTGAGACGGCACTTGTAACGGCTGCCGCGTACGCCGCACTCGGACAGCTTGACATCTATGTTGTAGTGATCACGGCTGCTGCCGCGGCAATTATCGGTGACACCGCCGGTTACTGGATTGGTCATCGTGGCGGACTCGTAGCTGTGCGTCGCTGGGGGCGGATCCTGCATGTCAACGAGTCGCACATCACTCGCGCTCACGACTTCTTCCAGCAACATGGTGGAAAGACTGTGTTCATCGGGCGCTTCATCGCGCTCTTGCGTACGTGGTCCGCGGTTCTGGCTGGTGTCGCGCGCATGCCGTACGGCACCTTTCTGCTATACAACGCTACCGGTGGGATTTTGTGGGCGGGATTGTTCGGTGCGCTCGGCTACGTATTTGGCCGAAATTTGCCGAAGCTCGAACACTACATAGGGCAGGCCAGTCTCGCGATCGTGCTGTTCATTGCGCTGGTTGCGGCGCTGTTGCTGTTCATGCGCTGGTTTCGGATGAACAGCAATGACATTGCCGAGCGCGCATCGCGCATGTGGGCACGCATGATGCGCGCGCCCGCGACTGCAACGCTACGTCGCAAGTATCCTCGCGCCTGGCGTTTCATGGAGGATCGGTTTGCGCAGGCCGAGTACTTGGGTGTGCACCTCACGCTGGGTTTGCTGGCGAGCATCGCCGCGCTCTGGGTCTTCGGCGCGGTCACCGAGGACGTAATTCATCGCGATCCGTTGACGCATGCCGACGTGGTGTTTCTACATTGGTTCACATCGCACGCGACACCGCTGGCAGATATCGTGATGAGCTCGGTCTCATTCCTGGGCTCGTCGGCTGCGATGACACTGCTGGCGCTCGTCGTGGGCATTGTCCTAATCGCTCGGCGTTGGTGGCTTGTGCTTGGCGGCTGGACAGCGACGTTCGCTGGTGGCGGCGTTCTCGCCTGGTCGCTTAAGCGCGTGATACATCGTCCGCGACCGCCGGGCGCCTCGCTGTTCATGCATTCCTTCAGTTACGGCTTCCCGAGCGGGCATGCAATGGGAGCGGTGTTTGGTTATGGGATGCTGGCGTATCTGCTGGTGACGTTTTGGGTGACCCGAGCAGGCGCCCGCATCGCGATTGTCGTCGCAACCACGGCAGTCGTGGTCGCGGTCGGGATGAGCGACCTGTACCTGGGAGTGCAGTACTTCAGCGATGTCGTTGGTGGGTACGCTGCTGGGGTGGTTTGGCTGGCCGCCTGCATGTCGGGTCTCGAGATAGTCCGACGCGAACTTAGGCCTACCCGGAACTGATGCTGTAGAGCCCGTTGCTGTTGGGCACGCTGCTGTTTACGCCCGTCCAGGCCAGCCCGTCCAGGCTGCTTGACGGAATGCCCCGACAAGCGTATGCTCGTGCACCGCTCGGAAATTGGCCCACCCTTTCTCAAAGGTCTCCATGGCTCGCGTGCGTCTCACGTTCTCATTGGCCGGCGCGTTAGCGCTGGCAGGTTGCGCCGACGGCGCTGTGTCGCCGACGGCGCCGGCCCGCGCATCGGCGAGTTTATCCGTCGCCCCGGTGTCGTCGTCAAGATTCCTTGCGGTGAACGTCTTTCAACCGCTGAAGCTCAGCGAATCGACGAACGGCAACGGGCTTTTGTCGGCCGCGTCAATTGCGGCGCCGACGCAGCCGGACATCCTGTACCACGGCGGTCCCGTTATTCGGGAGCCACGGATCGTGGCGATCTACTATTCGCCGACCACCATCTTTCCGCGCGGCCCACGCCCGGGGACGACGGGGGAGGGAGAGGATGACCACTCGCTGATCGGATACTATCTCAATCATCTAGGTGGCTCGGATCATTGGAACATCAACAGCACCTACTTTGAGGTTGAGCACGCACATAAGAAGTTCGTGCGCAATTTTGCTGAATACTCACGATACTGGGCAGCGGCGGACGGCGCTCCGCAGGCTGGCGACGTCGTGTCTCAGGACGCCATGGTGAATCTGATCGAGGCTGGGTTCGCAAGCCACGCGCTTAAATACAATCCGCATACCCTGTACATGATCTTCACCGGACCGGGCGTCAACCTCGGCGGTGGGTTCAGTGCAACGAATCTGCAGTACTGCGCATTCCACACGGGTTATTTCCGCGCGAACGGAGACGTGGTGCAAATTGCCGCGATGCCATACGATGCGGACTTCACGCCCGCGCACCCGGCCGGAAATTTCCTGTGCGTTCCGCAGAACGGTGCGCCCAACAACGATGTCGGTGCGGATGGTGCGGTGAGCGCAGTGACTCACGAATTTGAGGAGACAACCACTGATCCCGTGACCAGCACCCCGCCGTTTTTCCTTGGATGGTATGACGTCAACGGCCAGGAAAACGGAGACAAGTGTGCGTTTACGTATGGAACCGTCTCTAACAACGGCTTCGGTTTCTGGAATTTGCGAATTGGCAACAAGCCTTTCCTAGTCCAAAGGAATTGGGCAGTGACGACGCCGCAGGGCTGCTTACAAACGTTCGAGCGTGAGAACGATCGGCATGGCCCGGACAACAACAGCGCAATGCAGTAGCGACTGCGACCGCTCGTTACTATAGTTCGTCTCGAAAGTTGTCACCCCGCCGGCCAATACCGGCGGGGTTTTTCGTCACTGACGCTAGATCGTCGCCTCGCATGCACTTCGCAATGCAGCGATGAATCCCGATACGTGGTCTGGTGCGGGCGCAGGCGCAGCGAGGTGCGGGTCCATGACCGTCGAGCGCAGGACGACGAGTCCCTCCGTTCCCGATGCACGCCATTCGGCTTCTGTGCATATGCCGAGCTCTTGCAGGATCGGTGCGACTGCGCCGTCGTACATAGGAGTCTGAAAGCGTGTCCGCGTGATGATGTACTCTGGCGTGGTGCCGGGTGTCTGCATGCTCATGCGGCCGTAGATTCCTTCGTTGAACGCATTCAGAGCTTCAAGCGTGTCGAGAGCCGGATGGTGCAGCACATAGCAAACGATGTTGATGTCCGGAAGCGGCAGCAGCACCATGCGAAACGGAGCGAAATCAGCGGTGCGCATGGCATCGTGCAACCGATACGCTCCGGCGACGGTACGCTGGATAAGGTAGCCATATCCACGTTCGTCCAGCGGAAGGACCTTGTGGCTCAACCAGACCGCGGCCGCGGCCGCGCCGGGTTTGGACCCTTCGAAGATGAATCTGCCGAGGAAGAGATCTTCCGCTGAATTGAGTCCAGCGGTGGGTGCAAGGTAAGGCGGATCAACGGCGACCAGTTCACGCGCGCGCCGTTCCTTGAGAAGAAATGCGCCGGCTGGGTAGGGTGTGTAGCCGAGCTTGTGCGGATCGATTGTCACAGAGTCGGCGTTCGCGAGGGCCGACATTGCGCGGACCCAATTGTCGCTCGGCCAGACGCCGCCAGATGAGGCGCGTATTTCTGCGGCGGTGCGACGAATCCCGTCTGCGTTCCAGGTGACAGACGCAGCATATCCGCCGTAGCAGGCGTCCGAGTGGATGTGGAACGTGACACCCAGTTCCGACTCGGCGCGGTCGCGTACGGCGAGCACTTCATCCAGTTGGTCGACTGCGCTTTCTTCGGTTGTGCCACAAACGGTGATGCAGGCCATGATAGGAACGCGTCGTCGTGTGAGCGCCCGGATCTGATCCCATAGCGCTTGCGTGTCGAGCCGGAAATTACGATCGACCGGGATGTGGACGATCTGGTTCGAGCCGATGCCGAGCGCGCGCGTGATCTTTTCCCAGGAGTAGTGAGCCGTTGCGGCTACGAGTACGACGCTCGCCGGCAGCGGATCACCGTAGTCCAGGGTCAAACGGCGTCCGTAGTCCTGGTACCCAACGGTCGAGAGGGAATGATCCGAGAGTGCCCGCGTGACCTTCTCGCGTGATTCCGAGGCCCAGAGCGCGCGCCACAGATCCAACGCATCGGCAGTTCGAATGTTGAGAAGCTGTTGCAGCGACAACGATTCGAGCCGGACAGCTTCGCCGTTTGGCAGAGTGACTGGCAGCTCTACGTGAAGGTCGCGTGCTGCGCCTGCCGCGGCGAGCGGGAGATAGAATATGTTGCGCGCGATCCAGAGCGCCTCGAAATTCGCGACGGTACCGCCGGATGTAAGGTGTCCCCATGATGTCTCAGGGTTGTACCCGATCATCCGCGCGAGCTCGGCCGCTACCTCCAGCTCCAGCCGCGAAGTTACGGGCGATGCCTCGATCGAGACATTGTTCGGATTGTACAGCATGGTCGCGAAGTAGCCGACCTGTGCGGCGATCGTCTGCTCGGAGAGCATGTGCGCCTTGTATCGTCCGCTGAAGAATGGCACGCCGCGTTTCAATTCAGCGAGCAGCCCCATCAACTCCTGTGTGAGAGTGGCTACCGCGTCTTCGTAGCCTGGCTTCCGCTTGTCGGTCTCGCGGATGGTGAAGCCATCCTCGGGATGAAAGTTGCGACGCCAGAAGACGTGATCCCGCAGTGCCTCGGTAATGAGTCGCTCGAGCAGATCCGCATTTTCGGCGCGAGGGCCGAGGAACCACGCGCCAAGCGCGTCGGCTGGTAGCGGTTGGAGTGGTTCGGTGATGGGTGTGGAAGTCAAAGCGTAGCTACCGACGTGGTTCAATGATTGGGCTGGTCTCGTTGATGAAAGTTAGGTTCCGCCATGTTTGGAGGGTGTCGGCATTTCCCTGAGCCTGACGAGGCGATCACCTGACAGGGGTTCCGGCATTCGCTGACAGATTCCAGAACGATACCGTCGCAGATTACGGAGTCCACTAAGAGAGAGGATTCCGATGCCCAGATTTCATGAGATTGTCGAAGGATCGGTGAGCGTGGAGAGCGATCGGCCGGCGCGAGGTTTGCCGTACCGGGGATTGTCGCCGGCGCTGAGCGGAGTCTTTCCATTGTTGCTCGCAGTGGGCAATGACGAGCTGGCCGAGGCAGCAATACGCGTGACTTCAGCGCTCGCTCGCAGCAAGGGAGCGATCCCCACCGTCATTCAGGCACTCGGCGTGGATCGTGATGCCGAAGTTGTTGTCGCGCCTTTCGTCGGGACGACCATGGAGGCGGCGCTGAGTCCGGAATTCAGGAACGAACGCCGCAACGCACTGCAGAATTTGACGCAGTCGATAGCTGGCAACGTGCGGTGGCGGTTCGAGATCGACGATCTGTCAGCCGCGGACGCCGTGATGGAATTGGCGCGCCAAGTGCGGCCCGAATTGATCGTCATGGGACTCCGGCAGCACGGGATGGTTCACCGCGCGGTTTCGGGAGACCTGCTTCGTTCAATAGTCCGCGCGACGCGGTTGCCGGTTCTTGCTGTGCGGCCGGGGCTCTGGGGCCTACCACGGCGGATCGTCGTCGCCATTGATTTTGGAGAGGCGAGTATACACGCTGCCCGAATGGCAAGGCAGTTGCTGGGTGAAGGTGGCGAGATGCATCTCATGCACGTGGCCACCGATCACGAGGATCGCATGGCGGCACCGCTGATTCGGTTCTCGGATGCGACGGGACTTGGCGGGCGACTGGAGCGACTGGCGGAGGACCTATCGCCCGCGCCGGGGATGACGATCACCACCGAACTGGCACAGGGTGATCCGGTATTGTCTATCAAGGGTTGTGCGGAGCGACTGCGCGCCGATCTCATCGCAGTGGGAAGCGATCATCATTCTCCGCTGGAGCGGCTGCTGTCGGGCAGCGTTTCGATGGCGCTGGCGCACGCCGCGCGATGGGCGATGTTGATCGTTCCGGGAAGCTAGCGCTGATCGGTGATCCGGCGGGTCCGCGCAGTGAGCTAGGCCACCTGCGCGCCCCGGGCCACGCCGGGGCGAGGTGCGATTGTTGCGACGACTACGAGTGGGCCAGTTCCGGCGCGCATACCATGTAGCTCGCCGGGTTCGTACGTTATGATGGCGCCAGTGCCGACGGCGGTCTCCTTCACCGCGCCGTTGACGGGCCCGGAGATGAAACCAGGACCCTGCACGACTGCGAGCATCACGCTGGAGTCGCTGGAGTGCAGCGGCACCACCTGACCCGGGTCGATGCGAAACACTACGACACGGGCGTCGTCCGAGTCGTGAAGTATTGCGGTCGCGGCGCGATCGGCGTTTACCGAGACTGCACTATCGGCGATCGTCATTACATTGTGGATCTTCATCAGGCCGCGTTATCCGCGTCCACTGTGTGGGCGCCGACGGCCAGGTTGAGCGCATTCAGCAGTGCTTTTGGATCCGCACCGTCGCGAATCGCCGAGTCGCTTATCGATGCCGCGCCGCCGCAGCATGCGTCGATTCCGAATTGGTTGAACACCGTCGCTGTCTCCGGATATTGGCGCAGCGTTTCATTCACGATCGACGACGGTGTGATGATTTCTGTGATTCCCGCTGTTGCTGGCATTGTGACATCCTCATGGTGATTGAGCTCAACTCGTCGCCAAGCGCTGGTTCTGAATGGTACGCTTGCGGAGTTCATTCAAGGTAGAGCCGCTGGTCGGCCGCCGGTGTCAGCGTTTCCCTGAGATCTGTAAGCGCCTTGCCTGACAGAGAATCCGGGGTTGCCTGACTGTTTGGGAAACCCAGCTCCCGTACGTTCACTCAAGAGAGTTTGTCACCGGAGTTCTTAGCCGTGGCGACGCAGTTCGCGTCACCCAATCACCTCGCGAGGCAGTATATGCAGGCAGCAACGATAAGACGGTTCTCACTAGGTATTTGCGCAGCGGGTGCATTGGGTTTTCTGGCGAGTGCATGCGCCCCCTCAGGGAAATCGTCCTCTTCTGGCGGACTGCTGGCAGGCAATGCCGCGGAGCGTACGTACGTCCCGCCCGGTTCGTACGACGAGTATTACGCTTTTCTCTCTGGCGGCTTTAGCGGCCAGGTGACTGTCTATGGGCTTCCATCGGGCAGGCTATTCAAGCAGATCCCGGTCTTCTCGCAGTTCCCGCAAACGGGCTATGGCTACGACGAGGATTCCAAGGCGATGCTGAACACGACGTTCGGTTTCGTACCGTGGGATGATGCCCACCACACGGAAATGTCGCTTACCAACGGTGTGCCGGATGGACGCTGGCTCTTCATCAATGGAAACAACACACCGCGCATAGCTCGTATCGATCTGAAGAGGTTCGAGACTACAGAGATTCTGCAGATTCCCAATGCGGCCGGCGGTCACGCGTCGCCATTTGCGACACCGGACACGAAGTACGTCGTCTCGGCGACCCGGTTCAGCGTTCCAATCCCGCAGAAAGATGTTCCCATCAACAGTTACAAGCAGAACTTCAAGGGAACCATCACTTTTGTCACTGCCGATAAGCCCGGCAAGATGGACGTCGCTTTCCAGATAATGATGCCAGGATTCGATTACGACCTGGGGCATGCCGGCAAGGGACCATCCGACGGATGGTTCTTCTTCACGACATACAACTCCGAGGAAGCGAACACCAAGCTCGAAGTGAACGCTTCACAGGCTGATAAGGACTACATCGCGGCGATCAACTACAAGCGTGCTGAGGAGTGCATCGCGGCTGGCAAGGGAAAGAAGTTTGGTGGTAGTTATGTACACAACTATGTGGATCCGGCGACCCGCATCGCGACGAGTGAGACGAAGACCGGCGTGACGATGCTGTACCCGGCCGACTGCGATGGGTTGGCCTACTATCTCCCGACGCCCAAGTCTCCGCACGGCGTGGATATAGATCCCAGCGGCGAGTACATAGTCGCGGGTGGCAAGCTTGCCACAGTCATCCCTGTGCATTCGTACAGCAGGATGATCAAGGCAATTGCCGACAAGCAATTCGAAAAGACGATCGACGGCATTCCGGTCATCAGGTACGATGCAGTCATCGCTGGAGAGGTGAAGAATCCCGGGCTCGGCCCGTTGCACACAGAATTCGATGGCAAGGGCAACGCCTACACGTCGATGTTCATCTCGTCCGAAGTGGTGAAGTGGAGGCTCGGTACGTGGCAGGTGCTGGATCGCATTCCGGTTTACTACTCGGTGGGCCATGTGATGATTCCGGGCGGCGATAGCCAGCATCCGTGGGGCAAGTATCTGCTTGCGCTGGACAAGATTACAAAGGATCGCTACCTGCCAACGGGCCCGGAAGGTTCACGGGCGGCGCAGTTGATAGACATCAGCGGCGACAAGATGAAAATGTTACTCGACTTCCCGACCGTCGGTGAGCCGCACTATGCGCAGGCTGTTCCGGCGTCGCTGTTGCGACCAGGTTCGATCAAGTTCGAGAAGTTGACTGACAACAAGAACCCGAATGTGACGACTTCCGAGGCGGCAGGTGGAATTACCCGGAAGGGCAAGCGCGTGGATGTCAAGATGATAGCGATTCGCAGCCACTTTGCGCCGGATAACCTCGAAGGCATCGAGCTGGGCGACACGGTCTACTTCCATGTCACGAATATCGAACAGGACTGGGACATTGCGCACGGATTCGCGGTGTTCGGAGCGAACACGTCTGGCGTAACGCTTCCGCCGGGCGAGACCCGGACCGTGAAGTGGGTGCCGCAGTCGATCGGCATTTTCCCCTTCTACTGCACAGACTTCTGTTCTGCGCTACACCAGGAGATGCAGGGGTACGTACGGGTATCGTCGCCCGCCATGCACGTCCCGCTCTCGGCAAACGTGAGCAAGAGCGCGCAGATTCGGGACGGAAAGGTGTCGACTGGAGGAGAGAAATAATGCAGCAGGCAGAGGCGCGTAGCACCTATCTTGAGGGGCCTTCGGCAGCCGTGCTGGCAAGCTCGCCGTCCGGGACGGTGAAGGTGCGTGGCCAAGGGCGCATGCCGATCCTCGCGCGAGCGCTCATGGCGCTCGCATCGCTCGCTCTTGTCGGACTCTTCTTTGTGCCCCTGTGGCGCGTGCAACTCGTCGCGCCGCAGTACCCCGAAGGGCTCGGGATGCGAATCAGCATCAGCACCGTGCGTGGGGCGTCGGTCAACGATCTGGCCAACATCAACGGTCTCAATCATTACATCGGCATGAAGCGTATCACGCCGTCGGCGATTCCGGAACTCCAATACATGCCGTGGATCGTGGGTGCCCTGATCGTTTTCGGACTTCTCGCGACGCTAATGGGTCGGCGGAAGATCCTCATTGCGTGGCTGGCGACCTTTCTGGTGGTCGGTGTCGCGGGGCTGATTGACTTCTGGCGATGGGAGTACGACTACGGGCACAACATCGATTTCCAGCACGCGATAATAAAGATACCGGGCATGAACTACCAGCCACCGCTCATGGGGGTGAAGCAGTTGTTGAACTTCACGGCCGTATCATGGCCCGACATCGGCGCCTGGGTTGCACTGGGAGCGTTTGGGCTGGCGGCGATCGCGTTGCTTGTGACACGAAGAACGCTACGAGCAAATGCGTCGCTCGCTTAACAGAGCTGAGATGGCCGGCGTGCAGCTGCGGACCGCAACAACTGTCATGGCGACAATTTTCCTCGCCGCGATAGCTGTCGCGTCGGCACCTCGCGGTGTATCCGCTCAGAGTAACAGGTCACCATCGGTTGTCAACGTGTCACCCACCGGTGCCGTGCGCAGTATTACCGCTGCGCTCGCATTGGTGGCGCGTGGCGGCACGATCATCGTTCATTCGGGAACGTACCGGGATACGACGATCGTCGTCAGCAAGCCCGTCACAATCATCGGCGAGCACTACCCCGTCCTGGACGGCGAGTCCAAGCGGCAAATCATGACGGTTACCGCGGATAGCGTTACTCTGCGCGGTCTCGAATTCCGAAATGTGGGAGTTGCCTACACGGAAGATCTTGCGGCGATCAAGGTAATTCGCGGACGCAACTGTCTGATCTCAGGCAATCGGATCGCACACGCTTTTTTTGGGATTTATCTCCAGGAAGCATCCGACTGCACAGTTGAGAAGAACGTGATTTCGGCGTCCCATGAACGCGATGCGACCTCCGGCAATGGAATACATCTCTGGCATTCCCGGGACATAACCATCGTGGGCAACAAAGTATCGGGCCAGCGGGACGGGATCTACTTCGAGTTTGTGCGGCAGGCACATGTGCGGGACAACCTGAGCGAGAACAACATTCGCTACGGGCTGCACTTCATGTTCTCCGACAGTTGCGATTACGAGAACAATACGTTCCGGCACAACGGCGCTGGCGTTGCCG
Organism: Gemmatimonadota bacterium; assembly: GCA_041691775.1. Classification (GTDB taxonomy): domain Bacteria; phylum Gemmatimonadota; class Gemmatimonadetes; order Gemmatimonadales; family Gemmatimonadaceae; genus Fen-1247. Next base: position 72,673 of record JBEPUB010000013.1, on the reverse strand, counting down.
TCATGTACACCCACAATGTGCAGATGATTGGCAATCGATTCCTGGACAACAAGGGTGCGGCTGCATACGGGCTGCTGCTCAAGGAGATCTCTGACAGCCGGCTCGTGGACAACATATTCGCTCGCAATACATCTGGTCTTTCCGCGGACGGCGCCACCCGGCTATACGCGAGCCACAACACGTTTCTGGATAATGGTTGGGCGCTGAAGCTTCAGTCCAGCACGGAGGACGCCGTCTTTATCGGCAACAATTTCGCCGGCAACACTTTCGACGTCAGCACCAACAGCCGATCGACAAGCTCGAAGTTTATCGGCAACTACTGGTCCCAGTATGAGGGCTACGACCTGAATGGCGACGGTAAGGGAGATGTGCCGCATCACCCGGTGCGGCTAACATCGGTCGTCGTTGCCGAGCACGAGCCGGCTCTCATACTACTGCGCAGCAACTTTCTGGAGTTGTTGGACGCTGCGGAGCGCGCGTTTCCGGCGCTGACTCCGGCAACTCTCGAGGACTCCGCTCCCTCAATGCGATGGGTAAAATGAACCGACCAAAGATTCAGATCACCGACCTGTCGAAGCGGTTCGGCACGCTCGAAGTGCTCCGTTCAGTAGATATGGCAGCGAGGGCGGGCCGAGTGATCGCGATTGTCGGGCCAAATGGCGCCGGCAAAACGACACTCATCAAGTCGGTGCTTGGGCTGACCAGGCCTGACGCGGGAAGCATCATGGTCGATGGCGTAGAGGTACTTGGGCATGATGATTATCGCGCGCGAATTGGGTACATGCCACAGATCGCCCGCTTTCCCGAGAATCTTACCGGCGCGGAGCTCATTGCCATGCTGAAGGACCTTCGCGGGCAGACCGCTGAGCAGGATGTGGAGCTAATCAGCTCGTTCGAACTTGGTGCGGCGCTGGAACAGCCGCTACGCGTGCTGTCCGGCGGAACACGGCAGAAAGTCAACGCTGCGATGGCGTTCCTGTTTTCCCCGCAACTGCTGATACTCGATGAGCCAACAGCGGGGCTTGATCCATTGGCTAGCAGCATTCTCAAGGACAAGATTCTTGCAGAGCGCGGTGCCGGCAAGACAGTTGTGGTGACATCGCACATCATGAACGAGCTCGAGGAGCTGGCGGACGACGTCGCGTTCATGCTGGAAGGGCGCGCTGCGTTTGTTGGTACACTCGACGAGCTCAAGCGAATCACCAATCAGATCACGCTCGAGCGTGCCGTCGCGACGATGATGAGCCGCGGATGGATAAAGGCGGCCGCATGAACACGATACGCAAGGTCCTAAAATACCAGGCGCGCGATGCGGTACGGAGTCGTTGGTTGATCGCGTACGCAATCTTCTTCGCGCTGGTGACCGACGGGTTGCTTCGATTCAGCGGCGATCCCGTCAAGGCCCAGCTCAGCCTGGTGAGCGTCGTGCTGTTCGTGGTGCCGTTGGTGGCGATCGTATTTGGAACGGTGTACCTGTACAACGCGCGCGAGTTCATCGAGTTGATTCTCGCGCAGCCCGTAAACCGCGCTCAGACCTACGCCGGGCTCTATGTCGGCCTTGCGCTGCCGCTGGCACTGGCGTTCATGCTCGGCATTGGCGTCCCATTTTTGCTGCATGGAATCGACGCGGCTGCGTGGACGACGCTAATCGCTCTTCTCGTGGCCGGGGTCGTCCTGACCTTCGTTTTCACGGCAATAGCCACATTGATTGCCGTCCGCTGCGAGGACCGGCTTCGCGGCCTGGGGACAGCCATCGCGGTCTGGCTGCTGCTCACGGTCGTGTATGATGGATTGGTCCTGTTTGTACTCGCCGTGATGTCCGACTATCCGTTGGAGCATGCAACGCTGGCGATGATGATGGCAAATCCGATAGATATCGCCCGGGTCGGATTGCTATTGCGGTTCGACAATTCCGCGATGATGGGCTATACCGGTGCTGTATTCCTGAAATTCTTCGGTGGCACCGTTGGGATGGCGGTAACGATCACCGCACTCACCGTATGGGTCTCAGCGCCCATCGCGCTCGGTATGCGCGTGTTTCAACGCAAGGATTTCTGAGACTCGCTGTTGAAGTCCTTCAAGCCGCTCCTCCACAATCAACCTTCGAGAAAAGCATGAAGTCAGTTCGTACACTATTCAGTATCATCGCCGCATCCACGCTCACGATCGCCTGCGGCGGCAAGGAAAATGCAAACCCGGCAGCCGATACCAGTTCTGCCGCCCAAAGCTCGACCGCGGCCGCCGCTTCGGGCGGGCCGGTGGCGACGCCTACGGGAAAGGTCGTTGTGGTCGAGCTCAACAGTGATGAAAAGGGCAACTACTTCAAGCCGGCGAAGTTCGAAGTGCATCGTGGCGATGTGATTCGCTTCACGCTCAAGACCGGCGTTCACAACGTCGACTTTCTTCCCGATTCGAACCCGGGGAAGACAAACCTTCCTCACGCGAGCGACATGTTGCAGCTCCCTGGTCAGACGCTCGACATACCGGTTAACCTGGCGCCCGGAAAATACTACTTCCAGTGCGACCCACACGCCGCGACGGGGATGATGGGACACCTCGAGGTTGAGCACTGACCAGTGCTGAGGTAGCGCCAAAGGAGACATCGGGTGGGCTGCGCGGGATCGCGGCCCACCCTGCCGTTGTCCCAGGTGCCGCCGCCCTTGCCGTGCTCGCCGGAGCTATCGCATGGGCGGCCGGCGCTCCGCTCTGGCCCGATCGCATATGGCTGACGGCGCTCGTCGTGACGGGCGCAGTCGTCGTTAGCGGTACGATCAGAGGCGCGCTACACGGAAGGTGGGCGTCGGATGTGGTCGCAACGCTGGCAATCATCACCGCGGCGGTCATGAACCAGCCGCTCGCAGGCCTGATAGTTGTTGTGATGCAGACCGGCGGCGAGGCCCTGGAGCGATACGCCGAAGGCCGCGCGTCGCGTGCAGTTCAGCAGCTCGAAGCCGACCGACCTGAGTTTGCGCACGTCATGCGCGATGGTGAGGTCGTGGACGTTCGCGCCAACGACGTACTGGTCGGTGAGACGATCGTCATACGACCAGCGGAGCTCGTACCGTGCGATGGAGTGGTGACCGAAGGAACTTCCGAGCTCGATACGTCACGCCTGACGGGCGAATCCGTTCCGCGATCCGTGGAACCCGGTGCGACTGTCGGCAGCGGCAGCGTGAATGGCGAGCGCATGTTTCAAATGCGCGCCACCGCGGTCGCGGAGGCGAGCCAGTACGAACAGATTGTGCAGCTGGTGCGTGCGGCCCTAAAGACAAAAGCACCGTTTCAGAGGGTCGCGGATCGGTACGCGGTCTGGTTCACGCCGATTACTCTCGTCGTAGCGATCGGCGCTGCTGCGGCGTCGGGCGACTACGAGCGCTTTCTTGCTGTTTTGGTCGTCGCAACGCCATGCCCGCTAATTCTCGCACCACCGATCGCCATCATTGGTGGAATCAATCGCGCCGCAAAGCGCCAGATCATCGTAAGAAACGGTGCTGCCATCGAGCGACTTGCAACGGCGAATGTAGCTGTGCTCGACAAGACGGGCACTCTCACTGTCGGCAAGCCGGTTGTACGGGATGTCATTCCATCGCCTCCGTTCACACGCGCCAACGTGTTGCGGCTCGCTGGAGCTGTAGAGCAGGGCGCCGCGCATCTCCTCGCACGCACGCTGGTCGATGCGGCGCGGGCTGAGAACTCGCCGCTTCCTCCGGTCACCGATGTCGCTGAGACCGCTGGTAGTGGGGTCTCCGGACGCGTCGGTGATGACCTGGTCGCGGTAGGCGCGCACAACTACATTCGGGCACAGTTGACAACGGCGGGCGACGATGTTGCCACTGAATCATCCAGCGGTCTCAGGGCATACGTAGCCATCAACGGCCGCTTCGCCGGCACAATCGCATACGACGATCAGATACGAAGCGACGTGCCGGCCATCCTGGCGGATCTCCATGCGCTGGATATCCAACGGGTACTGATGCTTTCGGGTGATCACGAAAACAATACGAACGCAGTAGCGGCTACTCTTGGAATCCGCGAGGTTCGTGGCGACATGACGCCGGCAGACAAGGTCGCCGTCGTGAAAGATCTTGTCTCAGCTGGTGAGCGCGTTTTGATGGTTGGTGATGGCACCAACGACGCACCGGCACTCAGTGCTGCAACAGTCGGAATCGCCCTGGCGGGTCACGGTGGCGGGGTGACAACCGAAGCTGCCGATCTGGTGATATTGGTCGACGAGCTCAATCGCGTTCCGATTGCGATTCGAATCGCACGCCGGAGCATGAAGATCGCCCACGAGAGCATCTGGGCTGGGCTCGGACTGAGCGGCATTGCGATGTTATTCGCGGCCGCAGGAAAGATTGCGCCGATTCCTGGAGCGTTGCTTCAGGAGGTGATCGACATTGCGGTGATACTCAACGCGCTACGCGCGAGTGTCGCGCCTCGGGGGTCGGCTCAGACGCCGAGCAAGTAGTCAATGACGTCGGCCGCGGAATAGTGCGTCCGAGCGCCGAGGAAGTGCTGAATGCTGCGCAGGTCGTCGCCGCTGGTGAGAAGTGGCGGCTCCTCGATACCCCCGCTGCGTAATTGGGCCTGTGCGATGTTCGCCGTGAGTCCGTTGCACAAGCACTCGCGCCCTTCGGTCTCCTCGATCGAGCCGCCCTTCTTCACGTACGCGTCAACGGGCTCTGCGGGACAGCGATATCCGATACGTCCGGTGGGATCGCGGTATGCTGTGCGCAAATATCCGAGATCGCACTTGCGTGTGCGTCGTTGTCCGTCGGCGTTGTCGCCGTTCCACCGCACCACCTTGAACGGGTATCCGGTTGGCGATGCGCGCGGATCGGTGACCACGTCCACCTCCCCTAGCACCGCGTGTTGCAACACTTCCTGCTTGAGTGAGTCCGCGATTCCCGACTCCTCGCAATATGCGAACAGTGTTCCGACCTGAATCCCCGCTGCGCCCGCCGCGAGCGATTCTTCGAGTCTCTCCGGCGATCCAGCACCACCGGCAATCCAAAATGGAAGGCCGAGCTCGGCGATGCGGTTAAGATCGACTACATCCCGTTCGCCGTAGACCGGTTCGCCGCGATCGTTGAGATGTGGCTCGCCCCGCGGCGGCGCATTGTGGCCGCCGGCAGTCGGTCCTTCCACGACAAATGCGTCGACTCGTCCGTTCGCCTTGCGAGCAAGCGTCATGGCAAGTGAGGTGGCAGCAACTATGGCGATGAACTTTGGCCGTTTCAACGGGGTCGACGGATCCACGCCATGCATAGCGGGATCAAACGTGAGGTATTCCGCTTCCGTCGGTGGCAATCCTTCGACGTCGAACCGTAGCGACGCTGTGCGGTGTTCCGAAAATGCGTCGAGCACACCAGGGATCTCGCGCGGAATGCCGGCACCCATCAAGACGTAGTCCACACCCGCGAGCATCGCGCCGCAGAGCGACGCGAGATTCGGCAACTGTACTTTCGTGAGCAGGTTGACTCCGACGACACCGTCGTGTCCCTCCCGGGCCAAATACACTTCGACAAAATTCGCGAGCATCGTCACCTGCTGGCGCGCGATGCTGACTACCTGCTTGTACATCGGTAGCATCCTGTACGGCTGGCCTACCGGCCGGCCGTCGGGAAGAAAGTAGCGGTTCAGTACTTCCTCTCCCACTTTCGCGATCGGAAACTTTGCGATCGCTCGGCGCATATGTCCCCCAGGATCCCCATCCTGAAGACGCCGCACGAGTACAGTGTCGAGCGCGGTGCCCGAGACAACGCCCAGATTGCCGCTCTTAGCGACTGCGCGCGCAAGCACCCAGTTGGAGACACCAACCCCCATTCCACCCTGAATGATGCGTGGAAGCCGTTTGTCACCGTGTACAGTATCCATGCCGTCGGAACCTACGGCATGATTACCAAGTGATTCAGTCGGGATAAGCTGGATAAATCATAGGGGAATCCCCGACGATCGCTCAATCGGCGAGCTGTCGCAATTGCTGCCACAGGTGTACACGTTCGGCGGTTATGTCGTTTGGTGGATCGAAGGTGTACCACTCTGGTATCGGGCCGATGGGTGTACCTGTGCCGTGGCTTTCTCTACCTTCGCCGTCGTCGGACGCATTCCCACTTGCAGCGGTGCGACGCGTGGGATAGTGCACCAGAATCTGTCCGTCGCGGATTGTGAAGCCGAGTCCGGTTGAATCAAACAACATGGGATGCCATATGGGATGTCATCACGGAGTGTTCTATGCGCGTGTGTCGGTGCGGAACACGAAGGTATTGATCAGCGCGAACGCAAACAACAGCAACAACACCGCCTGAATTGCAATCGTCTCGACGGTCGGGAAGAGACCAAGCCATGAAATATCTGGTATGTGCCGGAGAGGTGTCATCGAGATCACATTTCCTTCCTGCAATTCCCGAATTCCACGACCTGCAAAGACGAACGCCATGTAGTAGAGCAGCAGGCCCGTTATCGCAAAGAAGGGACGCAGCGGGATCTTGATGCCGAATCGGTAGAACATGATGAAAACGGCCGCAAGCGCGATCGCTCCGGCGACTATCCCGAGTATCAGCGGCAGCGCCGTCCCGTGCGCCTGACTGAACAGTGCCTGATAGAACAGCGCAGTCTCGGCGCCCTCACGATAGACCGCGAGGAATGCGACGAGTATCAACGCACCGCTGCCACCGCGCTCGAGCGCGGCTGAAACTTGTCCTGTGATGAATTTCTGCCACTTGACCGCCTCCACCTTCGAAATCAGCCAGTAACTCACCGAGAATAGCACTATCACCGCGATAAGCAGTGATATGGCTTCTACTATTTCGCCGCTCGCCGGTATCGCGGAGAAGGCGGTCTTGATGATGATCGCCGTAATCAGACTCGCGACGACGCCTAGTACGGCTCCAATCCATATCGACCGGAGTCGCTGGCGGTTGCCAGTCTTGATCAGAACCGCGACTACCGCGCCCACGACGAGGATCGCTTCGAATCCTTCGCGCAGGATGATGAGAAACGACTGCCAGAACGTCATCGCCGCGCTTGCCGCGGTTTCGCTCGCGAGCGCGACGACGCGCGGCATTGCGCTCGCGATGGCATTGCGCGCGCCGTCCGCAGCGGCAATGTCACCGCCGCGCACGGCGAGCTTGAAGTTGGCGAATGAGCGTTCCAGCGATGAAACGAGTGCAGGATCCTTCGCGCGAGCTATCGGCTCCAGCGGTTCGAATGCGATATACGCGTCGAATGCGGCCTCACCGGCAGCAGTCGTGTTGCCGCTGCTGGCGAGCGAGCGGGCGCTGTCGAGCAGCGTGAGTATCGTCGCTGCGGCCACGCTGGGAGTTTCGTGCGCGGCGCCATTTCGCGGAAGCGACATGGGTTGTCCGCGCAGCAGGTACACGTAGTTGATCACGTTCCATCGCTGTTGTGCCGAAAGTGACGTTCCGAACGCCGGCATCGCGGTACCACGAACTCCGACGGAGATAACGTCGTAAATCAGGGCAGGTGTCAGCTTCGGAGTCACGGTGGTGCTCCCGATTCCTGGAACCGCGGTCGAGAGCCCGTGCGCGAGTGGCCCGTCGCCCATCCCTCTGGAACCGTGGCACGATGCGCAGCTTTGCGTAAAGAGATGGCGTCCTTCCGTGGCGTCCAGCGGTGCCGACGGCAACTCCACGGTTCCTTCCGCGCCAAGGGCGACAATCAGGCGCTGGCGGAGACCCGCGAGTTCGGCCGGCGGGCGCCTCGATACGACGGCGGCGATCAGTGCGTTGAGAGCGGCTCGCGAGTCGGCTGCATGTGCGCCGCGAAGCTCGCTGGCGACTCTATTCGCATCCTGCAGGAAGCCGACAGTCTCCTCGTATTCCTGGGCCGAAATGAGCACTCCGCGCCCGTCCACCGCCATGCCGTATTCGGCCACAGCGACTGAAACTATATTGGCCAGTCTTCTTGCCCCCGAATCCTGGGCCCTTGAGGCTGCCGGAACCACGAGTAACCCGAGGAGCAGCGCCGCAACGCCACATTTCCGGACTATTGGCCGCTTCACGATCATATCCGATAGAAACTATCGGGTTACTCTGGATTTGCCATGGCGGGCCGGATTTATCCTCTTAAATCCAGTTAGCTGTCCTCACGGCTTGCACCCGATCGCCTGCGCAAGGCGTCGGACACAGGGTTCACCATTGCAGTTGTGCGGGCTTGGGTCGTCGCGGCTACATTCTTATTCTATGAAGAGTAGAAATGCGTGACGACTCTGTGTCGATAGAGACGGAGTTGAACGCTGATTTGCTGCGAACCGCGTCGTACTACGATCGCATGGCTACGATGTACGACGCACAAGTCGATGGCGTACCCGACAATCGCGCGATTCGGAATGCATTTCGTAGCAGAGTGGCGATGCTCGCCGGTCCAGGCGGGACGATCCTTGATTTCGGTTGCGGCACCGGGACCGATGCGGCATGGTACGCCGACCAAGGTCACCGGGTTATCGCATACGATATTTCTTCGGCAATGCTGGGCGTGCTGCGCGTCCGCTGTGCGGAGGCGATTGCGCAAGGAACAATCATTCCGGTCATCCCCGGTGACTTCCGGGATCTAGAGTTGACACTGCAGCGAGCGTCCCCGGTCGACGCAATTGCAGCCAACTTCGCCGTGTTGAACCACGTCGATGATCTCGCACCGTTGCTTGCTTCGCTTTCATCCCATTTGACTCCCGGCGCATCACTGGTGGCGGCCCTGCTCAACCCCTGGTATCGCGCCGACATGAAACAGCGGTGGTGGTGGCGAGGATTGGTCGGCTCGCTGCGAACAGGCGCTATCACTCTGCACGGCGATGTTACGACGTACCGCCATTTCGTGCGGACCATACAGCGCATCCTGCCATCTACTCTTACGCTAGTGGAGGCGGCTCGCTGCGATGCGTCAGGATGGGAATCGTTCAGGCGGGCGATACCGGGTGTCATGCTGGGTGAGCAGTTCCTATTTATCGTCTTGCGACGCACCCCCTGAACCGGCGTGACGCGACTTCTGACTAGGCTCTGGCATGGCGACGGGCTTCGCCATGTACCGATCGTTCTTGGGGAATCCAACGAACCCAAGGTCCGTTTTGAATTGCACGGATTGCCGGAGGGGCCGCGTGACATCACGACTGACCACATTCCGGTCTCGCTGAGGCCGTTGGTAATCGGTGTATGGAGCGAGAGAGAGATAGAGTGGCAGGGGGCCGCGCGTCCCAATTGCTCGCTCGTCGTTCGCGACGCTACGACGGGGAGCGAGTTGGGGGCAATCGATGTTACGAGCGAAGGAACCCTGCAACTGTCGCAAGGCTCACTGTCGTTATTCCGGACGGATGGTTGCCGAAACTGGACAGCGCCGACGACGGTTCGTTGGTGGCGCTACGCGCTGGCCTGGGTCCACGCACGGAGAGCGCGTTCGCGCGGGGATCGGCTATGCATGACCGCGCCCGATTTGCGTTGTCTGAACGTTTATTACATGTCTCCGCGCCGAGTCTACCTCATCGGAGTGGCGAGTGGTGGTCGAACCAATCTATTCCCGATGGATCTGGTTGGCCGCGTCGGCTCGGGTGATTTTCTGCTCGCCCTGCGCGCGACGAGTCCCTCCATCGAGTTGATGGAGGCGTCACGGGTGATCGCGATGAGCGCCGCGCCCGGGGACCAGCTAGCGGCGGTGTATGCACTCGGGGCGCATCACCGGATGGCAACCGTCGATGTCGCCGCCCTTCCATTCGACATAGACGCGTCACCGCTGCACGGTCGCCCTATACTGTCGCAAGGCTTCGTCCGGGAACTCTCCGTGCTCCAGACACACCGGATTGGTTCGCACGTACTTTTCGTGTGTCGAGTGGACGATGAGCACGGATCGACGCCTCGCCAGATAGCGCATGTGAGCGCCATGTACGCAGAATGGCTCGGAAAGCAGGGGCGGCAACCGTCCGTCGCGATAAACGCTGGATAGCATTGCACAGTCGGCTCGAGGCAGCAGCCGGCTCAAGTCAACATCGTCTCAAGTCAACACTTGCCGTTACCTTACGTCGCGTCTATTATCGCACGTTCACGAATGGGAGATCGCGATGCCGACCAAGCTGGGTACCTACGTGGTGCGGGATGGAGATCACGTGGTGTGTGATGTAGAGATTGGGAATGGTCATCCAGGCGCGTCAACTGTGTATCTTGCTGGCCAGGAGCTCGGAAGTGGGGCGATTCAACTTACAGGCGTACCAGTCGGCGTCGGTGCGACGCTGCGAGGGCAGACGCTCGTTGTCACTAGCGTGATGCAGAACGAAGGCGCGCCGACCAATCTCATGAGTGCGACCGTGACTCTGCGCGGCGGGCCGAGCTCGCAACCGTATCTGCAAGAATTCACGGCGCAAGCTGCGCACGAGAGAGTCGCGCTCGCGTTTCAGATCTCGTTCGAAGGCCATGCGGCTAGTCTCTAGCGATGTTGACGCGTCCTTTGTGAAGCCGCGTCGCGTCGTGCGCTCGCAATCGAGTGGCCGGTTTTCATTGGCCTTGGTGATCTGTCTGCTCTTCGTGTCGAATTTCGCCGTGTCTGTGAACCTTTGGTCGCAAGATGCCAGTAGCCCGGTGAAGAATTCAACCGACCCGAGCGCGATACCGGAATTCTCCAAGCTTCGGACGCCCGAGTCACCTGCGTTTCTCATATTGGGCTTGGCGCCCTCGGTCATCGAGCGGCCTTCGTCTCCGGATGCGGTGGCGGTGTCTGCTCTCGCGGCTTTCACGAACGGAACGCACGCGGTAATCCCGAGCAACTACGCGATCGACGTGGCGCCGTACTGGCTCGTCTCGCATCCGTCGCTGAGTTTCACCGAGTATCGTAAGCCGGGTTTCGCGAGCATCTACCGCCTTCTCGGATTTTCCGTTGCAACCAGCGACTCCGCGTTCAAGACAGCCGGCGCGACGCCACACGATACCTCCGTATCGAGAATCGGCGCGGGGATGCGGACGGTATTGTACAACGCCGCTCGGCCGGATACGAAGTGTGTCGGAGTGCTCCTCGCATTGGACGAAAAGGCGTCCAAAGAGTTGAGTCGGCGGCAGTCATTGCCGAATGGTAGGGCTGTGGTTCTGACGGACGCGCAGCAGAAGGTCATTGTCGACTCCATCTTTGCGTCGGATACAACTCACGCACCGTGCATTCGAAACGGTCCGATAAACACTGGCTTTCTCGTGAGCGGAGCAGCGGGCACGGCTTTCCGTTTCCCTGCAGCGGCCGCGGACAAGGGTACGTTGTCGGCGTATGCGTTCTGGCTCACTCCCGCGTACGTCACCACATCGATGAGCCACATTCTCCTGTTGCGCTGGGCGCGTTCCGATGGCGCATCGCGACTGAGCGCGCACTCGGTTGACCTGGGGTTCCGGGAAGTCGGAGCCTGGTCGAGCTACGCCGTATCCGGTGAGTTCGTGGCGCGGCACTATCGCGACACGACAACGAGCCGGCAGTATCGTGCCGATCTTGGATTCAGCGTCAAGACTGGTGACAGTCAATGGCTGAACGTGACCTTTGGCAAGGACTTCGAGTCCGGTCGGGCTGGCTCGCTGATCGCGATTGCGAACCTCAAATGGAAGTTCGGCAAAGATCCCGGCATCGCCGCACTCACGGCGGCTGACATCGAAAATGCGAAGTCGCAAGCCGTAGCCAACCAGCCGAAGTGACGCCCGAGGCGTTCGCGTGTCGGTCGATGTGTCGGTCGATGTGCCGGCCGGGAAACCCTTTACGGAACAGAACAGGATGAAGCTCCCCGATGCGCCGTTTGAGTTCACTTGCCGCTGGGATCGAACGTGACCAACGCTGAAACGCGGGCTGAAGAGCACGTAGCGATTATCGGCGTGCACGGCGTGGGCGGACCACCTCCGTTCAGCACCGCCCGCGCGATTGCTGCTTTATTGACCGAGTTCGCGCCAGCCGGCGAATACGTCGGCTTCGATGAAAGATCGATCTACGTCGCAGTCGATCCGCTCATTGCGCCGCCGCCCGTAGCGGCGCTGGTACAAGGGGCCGAGGCTGCGAGCGAGAACGGTCCCGCGCACCAAGCCAGCGCGGCGGCACAGGGCGCGGGACGGGACGCGCCACATCAATCGCACGCGGCTTCCGACCGCACTGCGCTTCCCACACTGAGCTATGGGGAGGGGGCGGGCGTCGCCTTCATGCGTGAGCAACTAGCTGGGTTCGATGGCGCGGGTCATCAGGATGCTTACGCAACCATCGAGATATGCGGTAGCCGGCGAGGGCGGAGCACCGGATCCACTCAGACGATCCACGTGTTCGAGATGCACTGGGCCGACCTATCACGACTCGGAAGCGGTGTGCTGCGCGTTTTCGGTGCGATCTATCAGCTTCTGTTACACGTCAGCCATCTTGGACGTAAGGGCGTCGACGTGGCGAAGGAACTCTATAAGGAAGACGGCGCGGTCGCGCGGCGATGGAAGTTCTACTCGTGCGCGCACACGACCGCTGTGCGCGCATTCACGCTGCTGGTACCGCTGTCTACACTTGTGATGCTCGTCTTTCTACCGCTGTTCATTCCCGCGGCTATAGCGGCGGATGCACGCTTCACGATCGGGGTCGTCGCGGCGGCCGTGATCGTTGTCGCCGGTTTCGGTTACGGTCTTTACCGCCTCACCGCGCTTCACTGGGGATCCAATCTCTTCGTCGGATTCCTTATCGTTGTTTGCGGCATGATGTGGTGGCTATTCCGCAATGGAGTTGTCGCACGTGAGCCCGCCGGAACCGTAATCGTTTCGTGTCTGCTCGGGTTGACAAGTGCTGTGGCGTTCTGGGCGATCGTCAGATCTTACAATCGTGTGCGATCGCATGCGCGAGTCGTTGGCTACAGCGTGCTCCTGATGGCGCTATTGCTTGTCGCTGTTAACTGGTCGGCGATTCCCGCCGCAAATCTTGCGGAACGGATCAGATACGCAGCGTTGCTTGGCTTCGAGTCGGGATACCTCGCGCTCACCATATGCTGGGGGCTGTTCTGGGTCGCCGCGTCGCTCGCCCTGATCGCCTCCATTCCCGTTATGTACAAGGCGGCGTTCAAAGACTCCACGATGCGCGCGCGTCGCGTCGCGCGAACCGCGCGCGTGACGCTCGCTCTGAGTGCGTTTCTGTTCATCGTATTCGCGCTGGTCGGATACCAAGCAGTTGTAAGAATCGCCGATTCGCAACAGGCAAAGTTGAGCTTGTTGCCGCCGTGCGTGGAGAGCGCACGAGCATGCCTTCCACAGATCGTGCCGGCGCTAGTTACGGATGACTCCGTGAACTCGGCGTCGAAGTTCTTTACCGCGCTGATAACGACGAGCGGAACATCGGGGTTCAAGCTGGTGCTCGTTACCGGCGCGATCACGGCGGTACTGGTATCGTGGCTCGTGGTACTGATTGCCGTCACCAGTGTGTGGACGCCATCATCACGTGATCCGAGCGATGAGGGCAGCCTGGCGCTCGGTCGCTGGTTGAGCTCGGGCTTCGCGTGGGCGGGAGTGGCGGGCGACTGTCTCGTGGTCGGAATCGTCGTATTCATACTCGTCGGCGGCATTCATGATTGGCTATCGATTGGCGCCAGAACGAGCGACTTCGACCCTGCAGCGACGCATGCGATAGTTAATTGGCTGGCGGTCGCGCTCGTGACTTCTGCCGCTGGGCTCGCGGTGGTTCGGCTTCGCGTATCCGCGCTCGCGAGTCACGCCCGACCGGCGCTCGGCCTCATACTTGACGTGGACAACTATCTGCGCGAGTCGCCAAGCTGGGCTACACCCAAAGCGAAGATGGCCGCGCGCTTCGCGTCGCTGCTTCGGCACATCCTTGAGCGGCGCGATGCCGCCGGCAAGCCGATGTTCAACAGGATCGTGATAGTATCGCATAGCCAGGGCACGGTGATGGCGGCCGACATGCTTCGTTTTCTGAAGACAGTCGGGGCGACGGATCCCGATATGAGCGGCGTCAAGGTGAGCCTGCTCACGATGGGCTCGCCGCTGCGACAGCTCTACTCGGCGAATTTTCCGCATCTATACGAGTGGGTGGATACCAACAACGACGATACCGTAGGTACGTCGGCGTATCATGCGCACCCTGATCCGGCGGAACTGAACGTGGCGGAGTGGGTGAACCTATTTACTACCGGCGACTACGTCGGCCGCAGTCTTTGGCGCTCAATGTCTTGGCCGGACATATGGCGGCGGCAGGAGTTCGTTGAGCGAGCCCAGCGCGGCGCACCGCTCGATCGGTACGACAGATGCCTTGGAGCCGGCACTCACACGCGCTACTGGACTAGCGCAGATGTGGCCGCGGAGATCGACGCAATGCTCGAACCACCCGTGCACGCCTGAAGCCCCTTTCACATGATTTCGTTGTCGCTGGAGAGCGTGGCTGTGATGTGATGCCGATCCGACTGGGGATCGCCGACGCTTCTGCAGTCAGCGCCCGCTCATTTTCCTGCCAGTTCCATGATGCGAAGCCGGAGACGCTCGAGTTCGCGCGGCGAGTAGTATCGACCGTCCGCGACGACCGCGACGACTGCACGCGTGTTGGCGATGTCGACGAGTGGATTCCCTCGGAGCACGACGAGATCCGCAACCTTGCCGACGGCAACCGTTCCCCACTCCGCCGTCTTGCCGAAAAAGTCCGCAGGATTGATCGTTGCCGTCTGTAGCGCCTGGAGCGGCGTGAGTCCCGCGCGCACGAACAGTTGAAGCTCGCGATGGAGGCTCGCGCCGGGGACGAGGTCATATCCCGCAGGCGCATCGGTGCCTGCGAGAAACGGAATCTTCGCGTCATACATCCGCTTGATGAGAGCGAGCCGGCGCGTCGCGCGCGCTTCAGCCGCCCGAGCCGCGGAGTCACTCGCCGCCGCACGGGTAACTGCGGTGCGCCGCCAACCTTCGACCGCCGTCCGCAGCCAGTACGGCACGCCTGGATCACTCGTGAAATCGGCGGCGGTTCCGACACTGTTGATCACCGTCGGACACTGCCAAACGTGCTTGCGGGCGAGCTCCGCGATGAGCGCCGTCGCTGTGTCGCTCACGCCGAGTAAATGCTCGAAGCTGCGTTGGCCCGCCGCGATCGCCTCCATGCCCGTGATTGCGTTCGGCACGTGTCCCTCGAAGGGAATGCCGATGCGAGCCGCTTCATCAGCAATCGGGAAATAGGCTTCTCTGGGAACGAGCGACTGCGTCTTGATCAGGTCGACGCCGCGCCGCTTAAGCATTCGGACTGCCGCGCGCGCTTCCGAATCATTCGCCACTTTGATCGCGGCGGCATAGCGGGTGGTCGGACCGTCGAGCATCGGACCCGACACCAACATCCGCGGACCGATCAACTGGTGCGCCGCGATGCTGTCGCGCGCGGCGAGCGTCGCGTCGAGATTGCTGCCCATGTCGCGCACGCCGGTGATGCCGTTCACGATGAACAGCGGGAGCATCACTTCACTGGTGCTGTGGAAGCGTGCGGTATCGTTGGTGAAGTACGTATGCACGTGCATGTCCCACAGGCCCGGAATCACGAACATTCCGGTACCGTCGAGCGTGGCGGCGGCATGGGTCGACGCACTCGCGTCGTCGATGCGGACGATTCGATTGCCTTCGATGACGATCGTCTTTCGCGGCTGAAGCCGGCCGTTGGTTACGTCGACGATCGTGACATTGTCGATCGTTGTTGTTTGCGCACTGATCGATGCTGCTATCGGAGCGCTGGATGCCAGTAGGGTGGCGACCAACAGTGTCACACGTATATGCATTCGCTTTCCCTGGCGTCGATGACGGAATGGAGGTGTCGCGCTGAGCTTTGGAAACTAGTACAATCGCGCTTGTCGGAGCGCGCTTTCCCACAGACCGCGCGGACTTGCTCGATCTCAGGATGGGATCGACGGCAGCACTGTCCGTACGGTCGGGCCGAGCTTACATCCGAGGTCGACTCCCCATCGGCTCGATGGCCGGCCGGCCGTCCGCGTTGGCCAGATTCCAACTCACTGCGTGTAGCAGCTTCACGACGCGCGTCATCTTTTCGTAGTTGAGCTTGTTCGCGATGTCGCTGGGTCTGTGGTAATCGGGGTGTAGTCCCGTGAAGAACCAGACGGCGGGCACGCCGTTGTTGAGGAAGGGCCACTGATCGCTTCGCCGGAGCAGGTTCGACTCGTTGTTGTCGTAGCGAAAGTGAATTGTGAGTCCCAACGGTTTATCGGCTGCCTTGATGTCGGCCGCTAGGTCGGGCGAGCGACTCGATCCGACGATGTTCATTGCGTTGGCGTTGGATTCGGCAGTCTGCGGCGTGAGACCACGGAAACGCGCACCGCCGTTCGCGGGTATTTCTTCGTTGCGACCGATCATGTCCATGTTGAGGACAGCCACCGTGCTCTTCAAAGGGAAGCGCGGATGCAGCGTATAGAACCACGATCCCAGTTCGGGACGCTCTTCTGCGTCCCATGCCGCGAAGAGAACGGTGCGGCGGGGCCGATGGCCCTGTTTCGCCGCGCGCGCGTACGCTTGAGCGACGGCCATGGCGCCGACCGCGCCGGAGCCGTTGTCGTCGGCTCCGTGGAATATCTCTACGCTGTCTGCGCCTTCGTGATCGTAGTGGCCACTGACGATCACGACTTCGTTGCGAAGTGTGGAGTCGGAACCTTGAATCATCGCCAGAATGTTGCGACCGGGCGTGACGTGGCGTTCAACGGCGGTAGTGAGGCTTGCGCGCGCGTCCTTCAGCGGAACAACGCCCAGGCCGTGCGGTGCGTCCTCCGCTTGCGTGGCCAACTCGGCGAGCGTGCGACCGCTTCCCTTCACGAGTGCGTCGGCCAACTCTACGGATATGTCGGCCGCGGGAATCGTGATCTCGTTCACACCGTCCGCGAGCAGGAATCGCTCGATACGACGCGGTTTGGCGGGCCACGCCACGGCGTTTATCGCTTTCCACTTGTCAGGAGTCGCGTTCGTGTCGGGGCGCACGAACAGTATGGCCGCGGCCCCGTTCTTTGCAGCGGTAACCGCTTTCCGCCACGCACGCCCACCCTCGGACGCCACCAAGCCGTCGAACTGGCTCGCCGGATCGTTTGCACCGGGCTCGCCGTCTAGCACGAGCACCACCTTGCCGCGCACATCCTGGCCTTTGTAGTCGTCCCAGCCGAGGTGAGGCTCGACGATGCCGTATCCCGCGTAGACGACCGGCCCCGATGCCGACGACGTCGCCGCGAAGTTTGCAGGCGTCCAGCCCTGACCGGGCTCACGCGCAGCGCCGGCGCCCGCGATCGTGAGGCTGTTCCCTGACTCCAGGCTGAACCAGTTCATGTCGAAGCGCTGGACGAAGCCGTCATCGCCGGCAGGTACAAGACCCAGCGATTGGAAGCGTGCGCGGATCCAGTCACCCGCTTCGGAGTCCTCGCGCGTTCCGACGAGGCGGCCGCGCATGGAGTCCGCGGAGATCGCGTACACATCGGCGGAAAGCGCGTCCTTAGTGATGGACGAACTCCCGGGTACACCGGAACTGGCGCAGGCCCAGAGGGCTAAAGTGAGCGCTGGTAAGGTCGGCAAAAATGGAACGCGGCGCATGTCGGCAATCTCTCGATAAGGGCGAACGGCAGAGGGCAATATGCGCCCTTCGGCGGAAACGCGCGAGGAATGGTAAAGCAAGAGAAAGCGATGTTCGCATAGTTCAGCCACAACCCGCGCGACCTGATGCTACATGGAACCGCTACATGGGAACCACTACATGGAAACCGCTACATGGAACTTGACAAATGTTAACTGCGGTCCTAGGATAAGTTAACCAAAGTTAATACAACCTTCTGCATCAATGCTCTCACCATCTGTCGAAGACTACATCAAGGCCATCTACAAAGCGCACGCTGAAAATGGAAATGTTGCGACGCAGGAGTTGGCGCACCGGCTAGAGGTGAGCGCGCCCGCGGTGAGCAAGATGCTGCGACGGCTCTCGGAGTTGAGGCTGATCTCGCACACTCCATATCAAGGGGTAAAGCTCACGCGGGCCGGCGAGAAAATGGCCCTTGAGATTATCCGGCATCACAGACTCATCGAACTTTACCTTGTCCAGGCCATGGGCTTCTCCTGGGACAGTGTCCACGAGGAGGCGGAGCGACTCGAACATCACATCAGCGAGGAGTTCGAAGATCGGATTGATCAGCTGCTTGGACACCCCACAACGTGCCCGCACGGCGATCCGATTCCCACGCGGGCCGGAACGATCGCTTCGACATCGAATGTGACTCTCGCGGAGCAGAGTGCACCCTCCCAACTGGTCATCCGCCGGGTGCGCGATGAGGACGCGAAGTTATTGCGCCATCTCCAGACACTGGGAATGACCCCTGGTACGGCGATCGAATTCGTCACGCAGGAGCCGTTCGACGGTCCGCTCGTACTCAACGTAGGCGGCAAGCTCGTACGGCTAACTCCGCACGTGGCTCGGCAGGTCTTCGTCGATGCAGTGGTCGATGAACTTGGAGCGAACCCGAGCAGGAAGGAGCGTGGCGCGTGACCGCCAGTCCCGCAACATCTCCGGCCGCGCCTCGCGAAATGGTCGAGGAGGTCGTCACGCGAGAGGATATCCTCCGGGCGCGCGACCGTCTGAAGATTCTGGAGACTCGGTCAGCCAAGCGGCGGTTTCGGCTGCTCTGGCTTCTGGCCGGACCGGGCGTGCTGGTAATGCTCGCCGAGAATGATGGCCCGAGCATGGTATCGTACGCAACAACGGGTGCGACCTACGGCATTGGCTTCTTCGTCCCATTCATCCTGCTCACCTTCCTGATGGCCTTTGTGGTCCAGGAAATGACTGTACGGCTCGGTGCAGCGACCCATCGCGGTCACGCCGAGCTCATCTTCCAGCGCTTCGGACCGTTTTGGGGCTACTTCGCGATGGGTGATCTCGTATTCGGGAACCTGCTAACACTGGTTACCGAGTTCATCGCGATCCAGGCCGGCGGCCTCTATTTCGGAATTCCGGCGTGGCTCTCAGTGACCCTCGGGAGCGTGCTGGTGGTTGCCTCGCTCGCACTGCGGCGGTACGCCACATGGGAACGCGCGTTGATGACGCTTGCCGTCGGCAATCTGCTTTTCATTCCCGCGGCGTTGCTTGCGCACCCAAGCGGAGCGAAGCTGGCCGACGCGGTCGCGACGTGGGGTCCGTTACCGGGCGGCTTCGGCATAGTGTTCGTGACCTTGATCCTTGCCAACGTCGGCGCGACCGTCACGCCGTGGATGATTTTCTTCCAGCAGAGTGCCGTTGTGGACAAGGGGCTTACGCGGGCAGACCTGTCACAGGGTCGAATGGATACGGCGATCGGCGCTATCGTGGCCGCGGCGGCCGCGATCGCAACGGTTGTCGCCACGGCTCCACTGTTCGCTGCGCACGTTGATGTGTCGCAGTTCGCAAGCGGGGCCGATTTCGCGACGGCACTTCGCCCACTAATCGGCACCACCGGCGCTACACTGTTCGCGCTCGGCATCGTGGAGGCGGGCCTGCTCGCTGCGATGACGATCTCCACGAGCTCGTCGTATGCGCTAGCCGAGACTGTGGCGGCGCGGCATAGTCTCAACCTCGACTTCTCAGAGGGCCGGCTGTTCTATGGGTCGGCGATCGGCTCGACTCTGGTGGGCGCCGCGATCGTGCTGATCCCTGGGGCGCCCCTGCTCGCGATGACGCTGACGGTCAATGTCATCGCCACCCTGCTGATGGCGCCGGCACTTCTGTTCCTGCTACTGCTCGTCAATGACCGAGAGATCATGGGCGACCTCGCCAATGGATGGCGGGCGAACCTAGCCGGAGGAACGATCGTAGTTGCGATATCCCTGATTGGCGCGCTGTATGGCGTGATCACGGTCTTTCCGAACCTGTTGCCCAAGTGAGGGCCACCGTGCAGTACGATCCGAAGTTGATCGATGCTCTCGAAGCCGACCAGCGCACGGCCGTATCAGAGCTTCCGCTGCCGCGCCGTGAGCTGGGTCGGGGAACCGTGGCTCTGCTGATTCTCCTGCGCCTGTACGTCATAATCGCAATCCCGATTGTCGGGTACGCCTTTGTCCACGCGCTGCTGGCTACGCGGCGGTGATACCGCGATGGCCACGCTCATCGTCTGCAGCGAAGTCGACCGCTCTCGGGAGAAGTAACCGGGTATCATTGGGTCACTCCTTAACCGGCTATCAGACAATCCCGCACGCCCATGCGGAACTAACTTCAACATTCCGGGATTGTCTCGGCGTCATGACCATGCAATGAGCAACATCGACCCGAAAGCGCTCAAGGACCGCCAGTTTGCGGATGAGGCGCTGTGCTGGCTTCCCGACGTGACTGGGTATGCGCTCTCGCTCTCTCGTAGTGAGCCGGACGCGGATGACCTCGTGCAGGAGACGTTCCTGAGAGCGTACACCGCGTGGCCTAGCTACCAGGTTGGCACTGAGTGTCGCGGATGGCTATTCACGATCTGCCGAAACGTGTTCCTGCGCGGTCACCGGCGCGATAAGCGCCAGGTCGCGTGCGAGGACGCGGAGTTGGAGGCGCTGGCGGCCGCTGCTCTCCACGCTTCGGCTGTGCAGGGAGGGCTGGGCGATCTTTTCGTGCAGATCGATCTGGAGCCGGCGTTGGAGCGAGCACTGCATGAGTTGCCGGAAGCGTTCCGCGAGGTTGTGATTCTGGTGGATGTTCAGGACGAATCATATGCTGTCGCATCAGAGGTGCTGGACGTTCCGGTGGGCACAATACGATCTCGGTTGTTTCGCGGCAGACGGCTCCTGCAGCAATCCCTGCTCGAGTACGCGAAGGATGCGGGCTTGGCCCGCTCCAGCGGTGACTCCTCCAATTCGGAGTTGACGACATGAAGCTAGGTTTAAGACTTCCGTGGAAGTCCCCCATGCTCGACTGTGAGGAAGTGATGAAGCAGCTATGGGACTACCTGGATGAAGAACTGACTGCCGAACGGATGGGCGCCATTCGCGCCCATGTGGCGATGTGCGCGCGGTGCTATCCACAATACGACTTCGAACGAGAGTTTCTTACGAGCCTCACTCGGCTTCGGCGCGAGCATTCCAACCCCGGGGCTCTGCGAGAACGGTTGATGGGCGCGCTACAGCGTAGCGGATTTAGTGGCGTCTAGATCGTGAAGCTACCACGTCTGTCCATTCTGCTCCGATGGCTCGCTGTGATCGCGGGCCTGGGCTTGCTACTCTGGGCACTGGGGCACTACTCCAAGCAGTACGTCTTGCCGTTCGCGCGCTGGGTTCATGGACTTGGCGCATGGGGGCCGATCGCATTCGTGGTGACGTACACCGTAGTTGAGATATTCCTGATTCCGGCGAGCGTGCTGACTCTCGCGGCGGGAGCGTTGTTTGGATTCGTTGCGGGTTCCGCTTACGCGTTCATCGGTGCAATGCTGGGCTCGCTCGCGGCATTCTTGATGGCTCGCTACGTTGTACGACCGATGGTCACCCGCCGGTTGCAAGACGACAAGCGGTTCGCCCTTATCGATTCGACCGCTACCCGGGGTGGGATCAAGCTCGTGGCACTCCTACGACTCTCACCGGTGCTGCCGTATACCGTTCTCAATTACGCGCTCGGTGTCACGCGCATCAGCACGCGCGATTACATAGTCGGAACGATGTTCATCCTCCCGGGCACGCTCGTCTATACCTACTACGGAACAGTAGTCGCCAACCTGACGGGTCTCACCGCCGATGTACGCCGGGGAACCGCGTTTTATGGCCTCATGGCAGCCGGAGTGATTGCGACCATTGCCGTCATCTTCGTCATCACGCGACTGGCGACTCGTCAACTGGGAGAATTGGAGCGTGGGCGCGAGCAACCGCGTCCAGGATCGTAGAGACTGTGGCAACCGAGCTTGCGTCTTACTGGTACAATGGCAGATAACCGGCGGTTCGGCTGGTCGGGTGTCCTCGGTGTCGCCGGCTTTGGCCTGTTGCTATGGCTCGAACACCGAGCTGCGCTGCGTGACACGGTAGAGAGCAAGCAGCGCCGAGTGGCGCGCAATCTGGCGCTTGCGGGGATGGGTGCCGTGGCGCTGCAACTTGTCGAGCGCCCCGTATCGCTTCCGGTTGCGCGATGGGTCGAGCGGCGCCGATTCGGACTACTGCAGCAGTTTGCGCTGCCTCGGTGGCTCGAGACGACTCTGGCCGTGGTCCTGCTGGACTACTCGCTGTATGCATGGCACGTACTGGAGCATCGAATCCAACCGCTCTGGCGCTTTCACGCTGTACATCACGTGGACCTCGATCTGGACGCATCCACTGCGCTACGTTTTCACTTCGGCGAGCTTGCGGCGTCGGTACCGTGGCGTGCGGCGACGATACTTCTGGTCGGCGTGACACCTCGATCGCTTGCTCTGTATCAACGGTTGCTCATGGCGTCCGTAATGTTTCACCACTCGAACGTGAAGCTACCCCGCAAACTCGAGCGGTGGCTGGGCCGGCTGATCATGACGCCGCGGCTACACGGTATCCATCACTCCGCGGCGGCGGACGAAGTCAACTCGAACTGGTCCAGTGGTCTTATATTCTGGGACTTGCTTCACGGAACACTTCGTAGCGATGTTGCGCAGGCGGGCATCACGATCGGAATCTCCGGTTACCAGGATCCGCGGGACGTGACGCTCCCCAGGATTCTCGAAATGCCATTCGTCGACGCACACCTAAACTCGGGAAAGTCTCATGGCTGAATTCGCTCAAGCACAGGCCCCTCGTCCGGCGCGGGAGAGTACTACGGCAGTAACGGTTGGCGCGGTGTTCGTTGCGCTGGCCGTGATACTGATGGCGTTCGCAGGATTGGGCTCGCGCTGGGGCTGGTGGTATTTCACAACTGGATTCACCCTGTTGAAATGGGCCGCTTACGCTGCCATCGCAGCCGCGATTGTGACGGTAGTGGCGGCTCTTCTCGTTATTGGCGCACGCCGAAACCGGAGTCTGATCATCGCTGCGGTTGCCGTAGCAGTTGCGTTTGGCATCGTGTCAGTGCCCTGGCGTATGCTGCGTGCGGCGCGTGCACTGCCGCCGATTCATGACATCACGACGGATACGAATGATCCGCCGGTCTTTGTTGCGTTGCACGATCGCAGGCCCGGCGCGCTCAATCCTGTGGACTACGGTGGTCCTGCGGTAGCGGCGAAGCAACAGGCGGGATATCCAGACATCGCGCCCGTGATTCTCAACGTTCCTCCTGCGCAGGCGCTCGAACGTGCTGCAACGGTCGCGCATCAGCTTGGCTGGACAGTCGTAGCGCTGGATACAGTCGCCGGCCGGATGGAGTCGAGCGATCGTACTCCGTGGTTCGGATTTACGGATGACCAGGTTGTACGCGTAAAACCAACGCCGGCTGGCTCACAGGTAGATATCAGGTCGCTCTCGCGTGTCGGCGGCAGTGACGTGGGCACAAATGCGCGCAGAATCCGCACGTTCATTGCGGCGATCAAGGGGCGCGCCTAGGAAGCGGTCTTGACCGGAGCGTGCGGCGGCATGATCCGCGGATCATGCCGTCACGGGTCTCGAGCACGCTTGAGGTGGCAGATGTCAATTATTGCGGCGCTACGATGCAGCGACTGTGTCCGGGGTGGTGAGCCACCCGCCCTGAAACCCGGCGCGGCGTAATCCGTCCACGATGTAAGGGCAATCGCGCATTAGCCGCCAGATCAGTCCGGTGCGATAGTTCTCGATCATCAACACCACGGGTCCCTGATCGATGGCGTAATAACCCTCTGACAGCCATCCGGCGTCGTGTGTGTATTCCGCAGCGGGCCTCCCGCTCTGTTCGGGTCCAGCCACTACCACCGGAGGCCTGCAGAACGACGGGTTGAAGCTGCACTTGTAGCCGTACTGGCCGGTCATTGCCGGATGTGCGGCGTCCAGGTACTCCAATGTGGGCAGCACAATCTCCGGAGCGAACGGGAGCGACGCCACGATCGCCCAGGGTGACAGGGTCCCATCATCGGGGCCGTACGGAACGCCACGCGCGCGGTACGCGTAGAAATTCTGCTCTCTACCGTGCACCTTGCACTTCCCTGGACCGGGTCCATCGCTAGCTGTGATCCCCCATGAGTGATCACCGTAGCCATCGAATTTGCGTGGGTTCCGCCGCGCGTATTGCTGCTGCACGTACGTCGCGCGCCGGCTGTTCTCGAAATAATCGATCTTCTTGCCGCGCATGAACTCATCCTGAATGCCACGGAAGTCGATCCAGACATGGCTCAACTGGTGAATGAATAGCGGTCCGGCGTACAGGAACTCATAGCCGTAGATCGTCTTCCATTTGTAGGTCGACAGCCATCGAGAGTAGCTGTCGCTTGGAATCGGGTGCGTTGGAGAGGCAAGTGCCAGGATATAGAGGAAGAGCGCTTCGTTGTAACCACAATATGCGTACGGGATGAATCCTCGCTCCGGCCGCCAACCATGTCCCACCGCGCCGTGCGCGTCGAGCAGCCAGTTCCAATCGGCTCGTCGATAGAGCGCGTCTGCCAGCCAGCGTATCTCTCGCTCGTTCGCGCTGTCGCCGTCGAAGTACGCAGCCGCAACCAGGCCGCCGATGAACACGACAGCCGAGTCGATGGACGAGAGCTCGCACTCGCGGAAACGAGTGCCCGTTTGCATGTCCAGGAAGTGGTAGAAGAAGCCACGATATCCCGTGGCTTCGGGGTGCTCGCTCTGTTCGGAATTCCAGAAGAAGCGAAGCGTTGCCAGAACCCGCTCCGCTGCGTGTTCCCGTGGCACGTATCCGCGCTCTGCTGCCACGGCATAACACGCCATCGCGAGCCCGCTTCCAACGATGCTAGCCGGCGAGTCGGTTCGGGTGTTGTCGCGGACGAGACCATTCGAGGGATTCGCCACCCGCTCGAAATAGCCGAAGGTGGCGCGCTGCAAGACCTCAATCCGATGCTCGTCTGCCGGGGAGTCGTTCGCTAAAGTAGGGCGCATCGAACCGTTGGCTGGGGCTGCTTGTGGTGGCGTGTTGAGACATATATGTCCACGGCGAATAGGTCGAGAGCCGCACGACGGCAGTCCCGATACGCGCGGTAGCGCGGGATCACCTGTCGGCCTTCCGACGGGGGTCGTCTTCTTCGCGTAGTGGGTTCAGCCCAGGCTTAGCGCGAAGTGCATGCGGCATCAAATGGAGCAAATGTAACCTTGCGAAATAATTGACCGACCGAGGGTCGTGGATCTTGCAGCAAATGCGGAGCTCGCGGTGTTTGTAAGTGTGCCGCAAAATAGTTTTTCAGCGACCTGCTAGAACATATAGCTCACGTCCGATGTGCTCGTCGGATATGCGTAGATCATGTGCTTCAAGTCCGTGGCGGTGATTCCATGCCGCACAGCGAGTGCGAAGACATTGATTACGTCGGGTGCATCAGGCCCCAGGAGGTGCGCTCCGAGGACGCGGTCCGTCCCGTTCTCGACGACCGTCTTGAACATCGCAGCGGACTCGCTCACCCGTCGGTTTGAGAACCAAGTCGCCGTGTCCTCGCACTTGACGCGCACACTGAGCCCCTGACCGCGCGCCTCCGCCTCGGTAAGGCCTACGGCGGCGAGCGGCGGCACCGTGAACACAACGCTCGGAATGCCACGATAGTCGGGCTTCTTGCTGTTGCCATGCAGCAGGTTGGAAGCGACGACGATCCCCTCGTGACCTGCCACAGGCGTGAGCGGCATCGAGCCCGGTGGAAGCGTGCAGTCACCCGCGGCGTAGACGTGCGTGTTCGAGACGCTCTGAAGGAACTCGTTTACCGTGACTGATCCTCGTTCGTCCACGGTCACGTTCGCCCGACTCAACTCCAGTTGCTTTGTCTTGGGAATTCTGCCGGCACCATGGACAACGAGATCGGCATCTACGATCTGCGGGCCTGCACTGGTCGCAAAGTGAACTCGGTATCCATCAGTCTGCTTCTCCACAGAGACTACGTTGGCACCGGTGTGAATATCTATCCCCACGCTCCGGGAATGAGTTATCAGGAGCGCGACGAGATCCTGATCGAACCGACGCAGCGGCGCTCCACGCCCGAGCACGATGGCTTGCGCTCCGGCGCGCTGCACGATGTGCGCAAACTCAAAGGCGATGTAACCAGCGCCTATGAAAGCGATACGGGGCGGCAGATTGTCGAGTTCCAGGAAGTCGGTGCTGGTTCGTACGTGTTCTTCACCCGGGATTCCAAGCGTCACCGGCTCGGCGCCACTGGCGATGACAAAGTGGTTTGCCTCTAGCTCACACTCGACTTCGCGAGCATGCGTGTCAATGGCGGTGACGATCATGCTGGTTTCGCCCGTGAACCGCGCGCTGCCGTGGTACATGACGACACCTGCCTTTTCGAATGCGGTTTCGTGCTTGGCCGGCGCAGGATCGGTGAAAGTTCGCTTGAAGCACATGAGTGCGGGCCAATCAATCGCTGCTTCGCCTGCAAGGCCATGGCCGATCATGCGCCGGTGCCAGGCGATCACATCAGCCGCGCCGACGAGAACCTTCTTGGGATCGCAGCCACGTAGCTCGCAGGTGCCGCCATACGACTGGTCATCGACAACTGCGACGCGCCACCCAGCTGCGCGACACCTGGAGACCGGAGCCGACGCGCCGGCTCCCGTTCCCACCACTACGAGATCAAATGACTCGGCCACGGTAGTGAATCCTTCGTTAAAATTCGGGCGTAGGCAGAACGAAACAGGTCAGGGCGCGGTAGCACGTCGGCTCTGCGGAACAAAGACAAAAATGAGTAGCAAGCCTCCCAGGGCCGGCATACCTACCGACAGGAGCTGTCCCATGCTGAAGGGTCCAACGATGAGTCCCAGTTGAGCGTCGGGCTGTCGCGTGTCAGACGAGCGCCCACGAGCATGCCGACGACGAGGTAGCCTATCCAACTGTCCAGGTCGGCCTTTTCAATCGGTAGGATAGCCCGCGCGGTGCGAGTCTGTGCGAGGCGATACCCGAGCAGGTAGCCAACGCCGTACATGACTCCGTACCATCGGACGGCGAGCGGCCCGATAGACACGATGACGGGTGGAATGCGCGGGTACGGAATCGTCATATTTTCTTCATGCTTTAGAATTCACAGATGGCGCCAGAAGTTCCTGCCTCGTAGCGCCAGACGGATCGATCTGTGCCATCGATCGCGTTTCGGTATACGAATGCTGTGCAGGACGCGGGCCGGAACTTTGTCAGTCACATGGGAATTGCCAGATCGGTACCTCACGTGTGCTTCATCTGCTTTATATACGGAGAACGCAGCAATGGCGAGCGCGACGCACTACGACATGATCGTGATCGGTGGCGGCACGGCCGGTCTCGTAACGAGCGCGGGAAGTGCGGGGATCGGCGCGCGCGTCGCGTTGATCGAACAGAGCCGCCTGGGAGGCGAATGTTTGTGGAATGGCTGCGTACCGAGCAAGGCCATGATCGCGTGTGCACGCATAGCGCACGAAGCACGAAATGCCGCACGCTTTGGCATCGCGGCTCACGATGTAGAGGTGAACTTCTCCGGTGTAACGCGCTGGGTACGCGAAGCGCAGGAGCGCATCGCGCCACATGACAGCCCGGACCGGTTCCGGTCGTTAGGCGTTGATGTCATCGACGGTGCCGCCCGTTTCGTCGGTGAACGCACTCTCACGGTGAACGGTGACACCCTCACAGCCAAGCGGATAACCATCGCAACGGGATCCAAACCAGCGATTCCATCTATCGAGGGGCTCGACAAGGTTCCCTACCTTACCAATGAGACCATCTTCTCGCTCGAGCAGCAACCCCATACGCTACTCATCCTGGGCGGCGGTCCGATTGGACTGGAACTCGCCCAGGCCTTCGCGCGCCTTGGTACATCGGTACAGATCATCGAGGCCGCTGCGCAGATCCTTCCGCGCGAGGACCGGGAGCTAGCTGACATGCTCGGCGCCTGCCTCATCGCCGATGGCGTTACACTACTGCTCGGTACCAAGGCAACCCGCGTCGCCAGCGCGAATGGACGCATCCAACTTGACGCGATCACGAGCGATGGCCGCGCGGTCACGCTTGAGGGCGATGCCTTGCTCGTCGCGACCGGGCGAGCGCCCAACGTCGCAACTCTGGATCTCGAAAGGGCCGGTATCGAGGCGAACAAGCACGGGATCGTTGTAGATCATACGCTTAAAACCACAGCGTCCGATGTCTGGGCAGCTGGCGATTGTGTCGGACCGCTCCGTTTCACGCATGTCGCCGACTACCAGGCGCGCCTCGTCGTGCGCAACGCATTCTTTCCATTCGCGGGGAAGGCCAACTATGATGCCGTTCCCTGGGTAACGTACACCGCACCGGAACTGGCGCACGTTGGGCTCACGGAGAATGAGGCGCGAGAAAAATACGGTGACTCCGTGCGAGTCTGGCGCAGAAAATTCAGCGATGTGGATCGAGCGGTGACCGACGGTCATACCGACGGAATGGTGAAGCTCATCACCACTTCCCGCGGCAAAATCCTCGGCGGTCACATACTCGGCTACGGTGCGGGCAACATGATCGGCGAGATCACCGTCGCCATGCGCAACGGACTGTCAGCCGCCAAACTGGCAAATACGATTCATCCCTACCCGACCTATCCGGAAGCGATCAAGCAGGCGGCCGACGATTTTCAGAAGTCCCGGTTCACGGGACTGGTGAAGACGATCGCCCGTTGGTTCGCGACAAGCTAGATCGGCTTTCGGGTGAGCGTGCGTCTGACGGATAACAGTAGAAAGCTTGCGAAGCGGGGAGCTATGTTCTCCATCACGCACGGAGATCGTTGAGACTCGTCATCCCGCCGAAGGCCGGGAACCATGGACGAGGATGTACGAGTGAATTCCCGGCTTGCAGGCGTCGGAGAACTCGGCAAAGCGACGGGTCGGTTCGGTTACCGTGCACCGCGCACCGCTCATCTTCTGAAGCAACGGTGAAGATCTGTGCATGTCGTTTTCAACAGCCGTGGACTCGTCGCGCCTCTGGTCCTGACCACACCTGCATGGCGGAGGTGTACGCCTAAGTCCTCGTCCATGGTTCCCGGCCTTCGGCGGGATGACGAGTCTCAACGATCTCCGTGCGTATCAACTCCCGGCCTTCGGCGGGATGACGACTCTCAACAGCGGGGAACCACTCCAGGTCGCGCGCCGGACCTGCGCATCCGGCTACGAATCAGCGAACACTGAAACGCGGCGAGCATCGATTGACAATCCAACAATGGTACCGATTGCGGGAACGCTCATAGCGTCAATGGCGGCTTCGATCATTATTGTCCCGAGCCGCGTCGCGACTCGCACTCGCACCGTCGTCTGCTGCGGCCGGTGGCGTATCTCGACGATTTCGCCGGTGCATTGGGCGGTGTCAGCGCTCTCAGGCATGATCTGCACCGCGTCGGGGCGAAATACCATGATGGCGCTCCCGTTCTGCGAGTTTGAGATGAGTGGCATCTCGTTGAGTGGCGAGGAAAACGCACGCTCACCCTCGATGACTCCACGCACCTCGTTCGGGATCGCGAGCAATCTCGCGATAGAAAGCGATGCAGGGTGTGCGAACAACGTGGCGGGAGTTGCAACTTGCTTGAGGCGTCCCTCGAGCAGTACGCCGATGCGATCACCCATCAAGGCTGCGTCGTCCAGGTCGTGAGTGACTATCACAAGTGCGAGCCGGTATTCACGCGCAGCGCCGAGGATTACCTCGCGGACGTCAACGCGCAGCGACGGATCCAATGACGAGAGCGGCTCATCGAGTAGCAGTACTGCCGGACGCGCAACGATTGCCCGTGCGAGCGCAACGCGATGGCGCTGGCCGCCGCTCAGGGCATGCGGCGGCCGAGTTGCGAATGCGCCGAGCTGCACGGAGTCGAGCACGCTTGCGACGCGAGAGCGGATCTCGGCCGCGGCAACTCCCCTAACGCGTAGCGGGAATGCGACGTTCTCGAACACGTCGAGATGCGGGAAGAGCAGTGGCGTCTGGTGCAGATAGACCGCGTCGCGTCGCTCGGGAACAAGATGCGTGCGGTCGTGTCCGGCGATCTCGACGGTGCCACGTGTTACGGGGATCAATCCAGCGATCGCTCGCAGCAGCGTGGTCTTGCCCGCGCCGGAGGGACCGACGATGACGAACCGCTCGGCGTTGGCGACGTCGAACGAGACGTCGCGAAGCCCAGCTTCGTCGCCGAAGTCTGCGGAGACATCGCGCAGGCGGAGCGCAGTCGGTCGGCCCGGCACTGTTTCCGACGTGCCATCATGCCTCATACCGGCGACACGACAGTGCGTCCAGCTGCATATCGCGCAGCGGCAAGTGCGAGAATGGGCGGGACGATCATGACGAGCGCCGCTGATGCCGCAAAATTGCCGCTTCCCGCACGCATGTACGAAAACACTTCGAGCGGAAGAGTGTGCACCGTTCCTCCTCCGACCGTGAGTGTGAGTGCGTACTGCGCCCAGGAGATCAGGAAGCCAATCGCGACGGCCTCCGTGACCTGCCTGCGCATCATCGGCAGCGTTACGTAGAACAGCACTTGGCGAGACGTTGCGCCGAGCGTTCGCGCTTCGTCCTCGATCTTGCTGTCGAATACGACGAATACGCTCAGGAAGTACAGCGATAGATAGCCGACCGTCGGCACAAGGTGAGCGAGCAATACGCCTACGGCCGTGCCGCCCACGCCGATTCGCAAAAGGAAGTACTGGATGCCGATCCCCAATGCGATCGGTGGCGCCGCGACCGGAGAGAACACGGCCGCGGCGGCCATGTATCGTCGCCATCCCGTCAGGCGGGAGATCGCGCGGCCGATCGGAAACGCAATTGCGCAGCCGATAAAGCCGTCCGCGATTCCGAGTAAGACGCTGTTGCGAACGGCGACCGCGACCCGATCGCCGCTCTGGAACAACCATCCCCAACCATCGGGGCTCCATCGCTGTGGCATCAGTGCGGGGAAGAACCATTCGCCACTCGCGGACCAGAGTACGAGAAGTACCAGCGGGCCAATGGCAGATATTGTCAACGCGGTGAGGCCGAAGTAACGGGCTACAGCGTCCACGTCGGCGAATCGGGACTTAGCTCGCGAATTCACTGGTCGAAGAGCTCCGCATGCTGCCGCGTCCATTCATGCACGCCGACCGCTGCAAGTCCGATGAGCAACCCGGCGAGCGTGAGTACGTACGCGTCGGCGCGCTGCGAAAGGTCGAGGGCGAAATATCGCTCGAGCGTGAGCATCGGCAGCGGGAGCGGATCGCTCGGCGCCAGCAAAGCGGCCGCCTCGTAGTTTCCCATGCTGAATATGAAGACAGCGGTCGCTGCCGGGAGCAGACCGCGCCACAGGAGCGGCCACGTAACCCGCGACAGCGTGGCCCAGCGTCCAGCTCCTAGTGTATGCGCAGT
The DNA here is from genome assembly GCA_041691775.1 of Gemmatimonadota bacterium. Taxonomy (GTDB): domain Bacteria; phylum Gemmatimonadota; class Gemmatimonadetes; order Gemmatimonadales; family Gemmatimonadaceae; genus Fen-1247. Next base: position 41,341 of record JBEPUB010000013.1, on the reverse strand, counting down.
TTCCTCCAAGGCAACACCTCGTGCGGCGATGAGTGAAAATGCGACGAGCGCGAGGAACGGAAATTCCTTCCAGGCGAGAGTCAGGATTACACCGATACCACGAGTGTCGTAAACAAGTGCGGGCATGTTATTGGGTGATGCTATCCAACCCCATGCGTACGCGAGCCTTGCTAGGTATCCGCTCTGGCCGAGTATGAGAAGTCCCAGCGCACCGGCTACCACATACGGCACGGCGAGCGGCGCAATAGCGAGTGCGCGTGCAGTTCGGTCAATGACGCTTCGCCCACCAAATATGATAGCCGCGCATGCTGCCGCCGCGACTGCGAGCAGCGTCGCGGCTCCCGCCACCCATATGCTCCACGCAACGCTGCGCCATACCGTGCGCTCGCCCAGGACGTGCGCCAGACGAGTCAGCGAAAAACCTGTCGCGCCGATCCCTGTGATACCGATGGCACTGGCTGCGGCATACGCAACACCGAGTAGCACTGGCGTCGCGACGAGCGCGGCGCCAAGCAGCGCCAATGTTCTGCGGCGGTCCGTGACCGTCATTGTTGCGTTCTTCGTTTCATTCTTGCGGCGCCGCGCGTATCCTCGCGCGCCAATCGCGCTGAAGGCGCTCGCTGTACCGCGGAGCGATCTCCGGTCGCGCATACTTCGTGAGAGAGTCGCGGGTCAGCGCATGCGGATCGGCGACCAGTGCTCGAAATTGCGCAGCCCATGCGCGGGGAAGGCGAGACATTGCGAGAACGGTCCCATCGGCCCAGACGTCTGGTTTCTGTTTCTCGAATTGTGCCGCGGGCGAGAGAAGGAAATTCGCAACGACCATGGCTCCGGCGGGATTTGGCGCGGTGAACGCAATGCCGAGATAGTGCGTGTTCGCAATGGTGCCGTCTTCCAGGAGAAGCGGCCGCGCTGTGGCGGGAAGAATTCCCTGTCGCGCTTTCGTTACCACGTCATTCTGATTGTCCGACATCGAGAAATCGATCTCGCCATTTGCAAAGAGCCGGTGCAGATCCGCGACGCCGTCGGGATACGTCTGCCCGTGGCGCCAGAGATAAGGGCGCACACCGGCAAGCCACTGCCACACCTTGCCGCTTCCTTCGCGATACTTCGCCTCGTCGAAAGGTCCCTGGAAATGTTCAACGCCGCCGGCGAGCGCATACATGAGCACCTTCATGAAGGTGACGCCTGTAAACGACTGGTCGTACGTGAAACGTCCTGGATGCGCGCGGATCCACGCGCCGAGCTCCGCGACGTTACGCGGCGGATTCGGCGTCCGGACCGTGTCGTAGATCAGCGCAAACTGTACCGTCCCCCAAGGCGACTCGTAGCCAGCCGGCAGCTGGCCAAAATCACGCGAGATGATCACTGACGCGCTGTCCACGTATTGTGCGTTGGGAAGCCGCCCACTCCACGGGCCGTACAAGAGTCCGCTTTTCTTCAGATTGTAGAACGTCTCGCCGTTGATCCACACAAGGTCAGCCGTGCCCGTACTCGTACCAGACCGGGCTTCGCGCTCGACCGCGAGTTGATTGAGAATCGATGGGCCCTGCGCGTCAACCGGATTGAGTGTAATGCCGTATTCTCGCTTGAGGCGCGGCGCGACCCAATCGTCTACGTACCGATTGATCGATGGATCACCGCGCCACATGAGCCAGGTCACCGTAGTTCCCCGCGCTCGTGCGACGACGGAATCCCATGGAACAGAACTGAGCTTAGCCGCGCTTGGAGCTGGTGCGGGGCTGCAAGCGCTGATTGCGACGCTGATTGCGATGCTGATTGCGATGCTGAAAGAGAGAGCGCCGAGCAGAGTCGTTCGCACACCGCGAATCGCGCCGCGAATGTTGAAACGCAGTCGATCAATTCGCGACTCGGTAGGACCTACCGGAAATCGCATCAGAATGCGTATCGTGCGGAAAGCTGGATCTGGCGCGGCCGCCCGGACAACTGATACACAATCGGGTCACCAGGCCGGCCAACCTGCGTGCGCGGGTCGAGCGACGCGAGGCCACTCGGGAAACCGGAGAAATTCGCGCGATTCAGAAGGTTGAACGCGTCAATCCGCAGTTCAAGATTGCCGCCCGTGACAGGCAGCAGATATGCCAGTCCAGGATTGATCTCCAGAGCGTACGGAAGCCTCTCGCCGTTTCGGGGCACGCCGTAGAAGCGTTGCGTATTTCGTATGAAGCCGTCTCCATAACTGCCGCCCGACCCGATTAGATCCAGGCCCGATACGCGGTTGATCGGCTGTCCCGTCTGGTAGTCGACGACGCCACTCAGCTGCAGCCGGCGCGACCATGTGTACACACCGCGCACGTTTACCTTGTGTCTGCGGTCGTTCACAGCGTCGCCCCATTCCTTGGCAAAGTCGTTGTTGCCATTGGTCGCGGCGAAGTTGATGTCCGCCGTGTTGTCGCGCGCGTGCGATAGCACGTAACTCGCGTCTCCGGTGAATGACTCGGTGAACTGGTGCCGAAGAGTGAAGAACATGGCGGCGTACCAGCTTCTGCCACCGGTCTCGGTGGTGGTGTGCTGACGAAAGCTACCGTTCCGTGGTGCGATCGGTCTGAGCGGATCGCCCGCCGCGGGATCGAGATTGGTCGTGTCGGCGGGACCGATCTCACGCGTGATTGCGTTGAGATCAAAGAGACGTGGGAGATGTGTGGTCTGAACGTACACGGCATCCAGCGAGATTCCCCACGAGTTACCGAAGGCGTGCTCGAAACCGAGCGAAGATTGGTAGCTGCGCGGGCTCTTGAGTCCACGCGCGAACGTAGTGCGAATCTCTCGGGGCGGAAGATCCCCGCGCGCTGCGGCAAGGGTCGCGGCAGACGGCGCGTGGCCAAGCGACAACGGTGTGGCCGGCGAGTTGTAAAGTGTAACGAACTCGCTTCCGTTCGGTCCGAACTGCAAGGCGTCCGAGTAGATCGTGTACGGAAGCTTCCCGGAGTAGATCCCGAATCCACCACGCATGACGCTCGCCGAATCGGGTCGCCAGTTGAACGACGCACGAGGCTGCACGTTGCTCAGATCGGGTGAGCTGGCTCCCCGCGATGTGAGGTCGTCATAGTCCCAGCGCACGCCGTAAGTCAATTTGAGTGAGTGCGTTGCGTCCCAACTATCCTGTGCGTAAGCACCCACAACGGTCTGAGACGCCGCGACGAACTGCGGCGTGGCGTCGATGGAGAAGTTGTACACCGGGATATTACTCGGCACGTCTGCCGCAGTTGGGAGCCGCCCGCTCACGTGTATCTGTCCGCTGTCGATCACGCTGTAAGTCCCCGCGAGATTCGATCCGTCGCCGTGCAGACGGAATCGGCCCGCGATCATGTCAGCGCCGAGTCGAATGTCGTGCGCACCCGCGTGGCGCTCGATTTCATCCTTGAGGTTGAGCTGCGTCTCGTGCGAGTCGTACTGGAAGCCACTCGATCCCACCACCGCAAGTGTAGAGTCAAGTCCGCGGCTCAGGATCGCAATCTGCGGCGTGTTGAGCGAGCTCGTCGTTGGCGGATAGTACCAATGATATGCAGCGACCTGTGCATCGAACGTGTTGGTGGTAGCTGGATCGAGCGCACTGTGGTGTGACATGCCTACAAGCGCGCCGAACCGGTGCTGCGCGACGTCGGCCTCGGGCACAACGTTGCCACCACCTCGGCCGATGTACTGCTCGTCGCTCAGCGCCGCGTGCAAGGTCGTAGTCTGCGTGCTACTCCATCGCTGATCAATGCGGGCAAAGAGTTTGGTCTTCGTGCGTTGCGTCGCGCCCGTGGCATTGCCGTAATGCGTGACGATTGGCTGATCCTGTGTTTCATCCAGGCGTTCGCCAGCAGCGAACAAGAACGTTCGGCCCTTTACGATGGGGCCGCCAAGTGACCCACCGATCTGCGAGCGGCGAAAGCCAGCTGACGTGTTTGGAGGTAGTACCGCCTGGTGCGCGTCGAACGAGTGTCCCGGGTGTCCGTACACGAACGCTTCACCACGCCACGCATTGGTACCGGACATCGTTTCCTCATTAACGACGCCATTGGAGCTCCGGCCCAGCGTTGCGTCGTAGGTCGAGGCCCGCACGTCCAGCCGCTTGATCGCCGAGAGCGGGAGATCGATTCTGGGCCCCCCGAGTACGCCTTCGTTATTGTCGAAGCCGTCGATGTAATACTGTGTGTAGAGCGAATTCTGGCCATCGAGCGACAGGATCGGTGCCGTGTCAAAGAATCCGGTGGCCTGGGCGGCGCCCGGCACAGTGAACGCGAGCGCCAAGGGATCGCGTGCGTCGGCCGGCAGCGAGCGCATTTCGGCGTAGGAGATTGTCCCTCCGGTCGTTGCCGAGCTGGTGTCGAGAAGTGGCCGAAGCGTGGCGGGATTCTCCGACCCCGCAGTTATGACGACGGGACGTAACGCCGGAGTCGCCACAGGTGGTTCCCCAGGACGTGCCTCGCTTTGCGACATTGCGCCACGCATTGCGCCAGCTGAGGCGAGCGTCAGCGTTAGCACGCGCGTTCCACCAGCCGGTATCGCGGAGAAGCTGGCCGTAGCTGAATCGCCACCCTGAAATGCGTGTACAGTTCCCGCGACGCTCGCTTGAACTTGTACCGAGAACCGGCCTGCACCGTCCGTTGAGAGAGTGTCTCTCTGTCCAGCGACCACGACGAAGGCGCCCGTCGCCGGTGCACCATCGGCCCGTCGAACGAGGCCCGTAAGGGTAGCCACGGTCGCCTGAGCATTTGCGGCCGCGGTGAATATCGAGATGCCCACGAGCAAGATCGCACTGATCGACCAAGTAACGAACGCCGCGCGGATTCTCTTACGAGTCATGATGGATTGTTTTATACGTTGGGGAAGGTGAATGCTGCCGTCTCGACAACTCCGCAGTGCCTCTGCGAGTTCCCGTGCGAATTTTCGTGCTAATTCCCGGGCCGCTCACGCCAAATGGCGCCGCGCCCACACGATGCGCTGCACTATCGTCGCCGCCACACCGATGCTCATCAACGTGAAGAGGACAGGAAGGTGCGCAGGGATGAGCAGGAAGAGAACGTAGAAGACGAACGTTTCAGTCCCCGCGATGAGACCAGGTGGCATTGTAATCGTCGTGCGCTCACCTGTCGCGGAGGCGCCCAGCTCACGCCTCTCAAGGATGGCAGCGAGATACATCCATGACGCGGCATTGACGTAGAACGTGCCGATGAGGGCTGCGCCGGCGACAGCGGCTGGCCACGTGTGGCTTCCGAGTATCAGTCCGACCACCACCATGGCATAGACTGAGAAGTCGGATACGATATCCAGATAGCCGCCGAAATCACTCTGCGTGCCGGCCACGCGCGCGAGCGTTCCGTCGAGGCCGTCGAGCATCCGGTTCACGATCCAAAGCCCCAGCGCGCCCAGGAAAATGCCGCGTCCCGCAGCGACTGCTGCCAGGACGCCGGCCAGCCATGCCACAATTGTGACCACGTTCGGGTGAAGTCGTGTCCCGAGCGCACGGGCTACCGGCGCGAGCAGCGAATCCTTCAGAGCGCGCAAGAATGTATCAAACACGTTCAATCATACGCAATCGACGCTGTATTCACATGTCGCATTCATTCTGATTACAGGCCGGCTGGCAGCGCACATGTACCCGCCCGGCGGCTCGAGACGGCGTCGCCTGCCCGTCCGTCCGTCCATAATTCGGGTGCACAGCGGGATCATCAGCAGCGAGCGCACCGCCTGGACTGGAGCTGGCGGGACTACTTCGCTTGGAGAACGGCGGCCTCTTTGAAAGTCGTCATCCCGCCGAAGGCTGGGATCCATGGACGAGCCGTTGAGTTTGAGTCCACATTTGCAGGTGTAAGCGCTCGCTGGATGTAGTAGTAGCCATTGCAGTTACCGTGGCGTCGCGTGCTGGTCCTTACGTGCGCGCGCCCTAAAGAACGGTGCGTAAAGTCATTGGCACAGCCGCGAACTCGTCTCGCGTAAAGTCCATCTACACCTGCAAACGCGAGACGCATTCCGCGATCGTCGTCCGTGGTTCCCGGCCTTCGGCGGGATGACGACATAGGTACATATCCTCTCGGAGATTCATCGTGAAGATGAGAAGTGCCCACAAAATCCCTGAAGAGCCGAAATTGTGACGCGACAAGCGATACGCGCTAACCAGCTGCGCGCAACTCTTACACGCTGAGGCGGCGATGTTGCCTGGATCATACTCATCCTCTGGATCTTCAGGTTCGGCGCGAGTCTCCGGGCGGTGAGGTGCGATCAGGGCCCGCCGCCGCGTCGCGAACGATCTGAAAACGGAGCCCCTGGTGGAGGTCAGCAGAAGCTGGGCTCCGCGCTACTTGCTTACGCCCTCCCGTTCAGCCGGCGAGTGAATCGGCGACAACACACGCGACGACACACGCGACAGCACATGCGGCGGCGTCACGGAGGCGACCTATGCGCACGCTTGGCGCGCTTTACGCGAAGCTCGGGTATTGCGATAACCCATAGCGAGGAGCGAGCATGAGCACCATCGAGTCCCACGATTTCCAGGTGAAGCCCGGGGCGAAGGTCAATCTTGAGAAGTGGCCGACCAGCGTGAAGGCCTTCTGCGACTCAAAAAAAGAATACGAGCATCTCCTTGCCGAACACGTCAGCAGGTTGAGTGACCTGCAGCGTCTGCACGCCGCGTCCAATCGTTACGCCTTGTTGCTGATCTTTCAAGGAATGGATGCGGCCGGGAAAGACGGCGCCATCCGTCATGTCATGTCGGGGGTCAATCCGCAGGGTTGCGAAGTATTCTCCTTCAAGCAGCCGAGTGCAGAGGAATTGGAGCATGATTTTCTTTGGCGGACCGATCGTCGGCTTCCGGAACGGGGACGAATCGGAATTTTCAATCGCTCCTACTACGAGGAAGTGCTCGTGGTGCGTGTTCATCCGGAGCTGCTGCTAAACGAGCGGCTTCCCGATCCCGAGCCTGACAGCGGCCGGTTCTGGAAGGACCGGTATCGCTCGATCAAGCAGTTGGAAAAGCATCTTCACCGCAACGGCACTCGGGTCGTCAAGATCTTTCTTCATCTGTCGTACGAAGGGCAGCGACGGCGATTTCTCGACCGTCTGGACGAGCCAGGCAAGCACTGGAAATTCAGTCTCTCAGACATCCACGAACGCGCCTTCTGGCCCAAGTATATGACGGTGTATGCGGAGTGTCTCCAGGCAACGAGCACGCATCATGCTCCATGGTACGTGGTGCCCGCCGACGATAAGGACAATGCCCGACTAATTGTGTCCCGGATCGTTCTCGATGCGCTCGACGGACTCAAGATGGCGTACCCGCGGCCGACGGCGAAGCGTCAGCGCGAGCTGGAGGAGGCTCGCGTGGCATTGTCAAAGGGGCAGTCCGGACGGAATCCCGACGCGGTGCCCGAAAATGGGCCGAGTATTCAATCACAAAACCAGGAGTAATGCATGCTGATCCAGATCAGTACCGGCCCCAATACAGAGGTGCGCGAGCCGATGGCGACAGAAATTAAGGAAGTCATCGCGTCTGCCTTGGAACGGTTCAGCGATAACATCACGCGGGTGGAAGTGCATCTTGCGGACGAGAATGGCCCGAAGAGTGGCCATGACGACATACGCTGCACTTTGGAGGCTCGCATTGCAGGGCGCCAGCCGATCGCAGCGACTCACCATGCCGACACGATTCCGCTCGCCGTCCACGGCGCAGCCGACAGTCTGGTTTCGCTGATCGAGAACACCCTGGGCCGCACGGAGGCGCTTCGGCGCGCAGAGGAGCGCGCATGAGTGCGATTCGGCGGCTGCACGGTATGTCCGTGGCCCAGCGCCTCACGCCGGCACCGAAATCCGGCCTACTCGCCGGTCACTGACTGTTGCTTGAGGTTGCTAGCGGCCGAGGCATGGAGCATGTTGTTGGTTGGGTCCATCCTAACGTTGCGCTCTCTTAGGGCTACGCCGAGCAGCGCCAGCAGCCAAGGGATTCAGTAGCCGTTACGGTCTCCGCGTGCCCTGTACGCGTCGAGTACGTGCAAGAACAGTGTCGTGCTTTCGCCATCGCTCCGCTGGTCCTTTCGCGTCTTTACCAGCCCGAGAACGCAGTCCGCTGCGAGCCGCCGTTTATCGCCCAAGGAAACTGATGCGATAAAACCAGAAGGCGCCGACGAGCAGAAGAATCACTGCACCAATCGCAATCCGCATGTGAAGTCTTTTCATTTGATTTGCCATATTCGTGGGACGGTGGTAGATCAACTGCCTACAGTGGCCCGCGCGAAACGCCGCGGGGTCGCCACTTGAGGCGGGTCGGACTTCGGCTCGCTACGGCTGCCGCTTTACTGAAGGTGGCTTACTAAATGCCTTGTGAACAGGGATCACTGCCTGATCTTGTGACATCGCGCGGCCAGCGCAATCGCCTGTGCTGGATCGAGTGCCCAGTAATGAGCAGGTCGATGGAAGAAAAGGCAATGTCGCGGCTTCTGCAATCACAAGTGTATTTCTCGACATCGATACAGGTCCCGTTGGCGCGAGCCGTTCATGGCAACCGCTAGCCCACGCATATTGACGCTCAACGGAGGCTCGTCCAGCCTCAAGTTTGCGTTATTCGAAGCCGGTGAGTCGTTCCGGCGTCTGCTGAAGGGTGGAATTGAGCGAATTGGCCAGCCGGGGTCAACATTTCGCGCGACGGCTGTGAACTCAGCGGACAACGTTTCCCAACCAATGACGGCGCCAACCCACACCGTCGCGGTGAACGCCCTGCTGGACTGGATCGATGAACACACCGAGCGCGACGCAATAACTGCAGTGGGACATCGAGTGGTTGATGGCGGCCCGAAGTATAGCAGTCCCCAGTGGATCACTCCGGAAATAATCGAGGAGTTACGCCGGCTCAGCCCATTCGATCCTGAGCATCTGCCGGAGGAGATCCTGGTGACCGAGGCATTTCATCGGCGCTTCCCCGCGATCCCCCAGGTAGCGTGCTTCGACACGGCGTTTCACCATGACATGCCTCGGGTGGCGCAACTGCTACCTATCCCGCGCCGGTATGAGGCAAAGGGAGTGCGGCGGTATGGGTTTCACGGACTGTCGTACGAATTCCTCATCGGAGAACTCGCCCGCCTGGCTGGATCGCACGTGGCACGAGGTCGAGTTGTTCTGGGCCATCTTGGCAACGGCGTGAGTCTGGCGGCGGTGCGTGACGGTAAGTCCGTGGATACTAGCATGAGTTTCACTCCCACAGCCGGCGTGCCGATGGGCACGCGGTCGGGCGATCTCGATCCAGCACTCGCGTGGTATTTCGCCCGCACCGAACGCATGAGCGCCAAGCAGTTCAACGAGATGGTCACCTCACAATCGGGACTCCTCGGCGTGTCCGAGACAAGTTCGGACATGCGTGACCTGCTCGAGCACGAAGCGCATGACGTGCGTGCGGCAGAAGCGGTCGCGCTGTTTTGCTACGAGATAAAGAAACGCATCGGCTCATATGCCGCGGCGCTTGGTGGATTGGATACGCTCGTCTTTGCCGGGGGCATCGGCGAGAACGCGCCGGTCGTGCGCGCGCGTATCTGCGATGGACTGGGCTTCCTCGGCGTCGAACTGCATGCCGCGCGCAATGCGGAGAGCGCGGCCGTGATTTCTACGGATGCGAGCCGTGTCACCGTTCGGGTCATTCGTACGGATGAAGAGCTCGTTATTGCGCGCTCGGTGTGCAGTGTACTTGGACTGGACGTGAGTGGCGGCAACGCAGCGCATGATGAACGAACATGATCCCATTACTGTGCTTTCAATGAACGCAACATCCATGAACACAGAAGCGGCGACTCTAGCTCCAGACCTGCTTCAGAAAATGAATGCATACTGGCGAGCCGCCAACTATCTCTCGGTCGGCCAGATTTATCTGTACAACAATCCGCTGCTGAAGGAGCCGCTGAAGCTGTCAGACGTGAAGCCACTGGTTGTCGGTCATTGGGGTACGACACCGGGCCAGAACTTCATCTACGTGCATCTGAATCGGGTCATCAAGAAATACGATCTCGACATGTTCTACGTCGCCGGCCCAGGTCACGGCGGTCCGGCGATTGTCGGCAACGTGTATCTCGAGGGTACCTGGAGCGAGGTGTATCCCAACATCACGCAGGATGAAGCGGGACTCAAGAAGCTGTTCAAGCAGTTCTCGTTTCCGGGCGGCATATCGAGCCATGTGGCACCGACTACACCGGGGTCGATTCACGAGGGCGGTGAGTTGGGATATTCGCTCAGCCACGCATTTGGCGCGGTGTTCGACAATCCGGATTTGATTGTTGCTTGCGTCGTCGGCGACGGCGAATCGGAAACCGGACCGCTGGCGACGGCGTGGCACTCCAACAAGCTGCTCGATCCGATCACCGACGGCGCGGTGCTACCGATTCTGCATCTCAACGGATACAAGATCAGCAACCCGAGCATCCCGGCGCGCATCGAGCACGAGGAGCTGGAGCAGTTCATCCGCGGCTGCGGCTGGACGCCGTGGTTCGTTGAAGGCGACGATCCGGACAAGATGCATGAGTTGATGGCGTCGACGCTGGATCAAGTCATCGAGGAGATCCGGAGGATCCGGGAGAATGCGCGCACTGGGAACGACACCACTCGGCCGCGCTGGCCGATGATCGTGCTCAAGTCACCGAAAGGCTGGACGGGGCCGAAAGCGGTCGACGGTCTGCAAATCGAAGGGACGTTTAGATCACATCAGGTGCCGATCCTGGTTGATCCCGAGCACCCCGATCACGTCAAGCTGCTGGAAGCCTGGATGAAGAGCTACAGGCCGGAGGAGTTGTTCGACGAACACGGGCGGCTTGTGGCGGAGCTTGCCGAGCTTGCGCCCAAGGGCGATCGGCGGATGGGCGCCAACCTACATACCAACGGAGGCATCCTGCTGCGCGACCTGCAGATGCCGGACTTCCGCGCACACGCCGTTACGGTGCTGGCACCCGGCGCTGTCACCGCGCAGGATACGCTCGTGCTCGGAGGTTTCCTCCGTGACGTCGTCACGCTGAACAAGGAGCATCGCAACTTCCGCGTCTTCGGTCCCGACGAGACGCTGTCCAATCTACTCGGTGCAGTCTTCGAGACCACCAATCGCCAGTGGGACGCACGAACGATCCCGAACGACGAGTTCCTCGCTCCGTCAGGCATGGTCCACGATTCGATGCTCAGCGAGCATCAGTGCGAAGGATGGCTGGAAGGTTACCTGCTCACCGGGCGACACGGCATCTTCAACTGCTACGAAGCGTTCGTGCGCATTGTCGATTCGATGTTCAGCCAACACGCCAAGTGGCTCAAGGTCACGCGTGAGCTGCCGTGGCGCCGGCCCATAGCATCGCTCAACTATCTGTTGGCGTCGCACGTCTGGCAGCAGGACCACAACGGATTCACGCACCAGGATCCGGGCTTTCTCGATCACGTCGTCAACAAGAAGGCAGATGTGGTGCGCGTGTATCTGCCGCCCGATGCCAACTGCCTGCTGTCGGTCGTTGACCACTGCTTACGCAGTCGGCATTACGTCAACGTCATCGTGGCCGGCAAGCACGCGTTGCCGCAGTGGCTGACCATGGATGCCGCCGTGACCCATTGCACGGAAGGCATCGGCATCTGGCCGTGGGCGAGCAACGACCAGGGCAGTGAGCCCGACGTCGTGATGGCCTGTTGCGGCGACACACCCACGCTGGAGATTCTCGCCGCGGTGTCCATTCTGCGCGAGCATCTTCCCGAATTGAAAATCCGGGTGATCAACGTCGTCGATCTGATGAAGCTGCAGCCCAAGTCCGAACATCCGCACGGGCTGAGCGACATCGACTACGACTCGCTCTTCACCACCGACAAGCACGTCGTGTTTGGATTTCACGGCTATCCATGGCTGGTGCACCGACTGACTTACCGCCGCACCAATCACAAGATGCATGTTCGTGGATACAAGGAAGAGGGAACGATCACCACGGCGTTTGACATGCGGGTGCAGAACGACCTGGACCGTTTCCATCTCGTGCAGGACGTTGTAGATCGGGTCCCAAACCTCGGCGGTCCGGGCGCGTATCTCAAGCAATTGATGGCCGACAAGCTGATCCAACACAAGCGGTACATCAACGAACACGGCCAGGACATGCCGGAGATTCGCAATTGGACATGGAACCACTCAGCCTGAATGGAGTTCCCCAACTTGCCAGCGAATGACGGCGTAATTGTCTCGGTACGGGGCAGCGTTGTCGATGTTCGGTTCGAGACGCGTTTGCCGCCGATTTACACCGTGCTTCGCACTGGAGAAGAGGGGCGAATCGTCATCGAGGTGTTGATGCAACTCGATGCGCATAACGTACGTGGTATCGCTCTGAATCCTACGCAGGGCCTCGCCCGCGGCATGAGCGTGGTTGATACGGGTGGACCACTAAAAGTACCGGTCGGCAAGGAAATCCTCTCGCGGATGTTCGACGTTTTCGGAAACGCGATCGACCGGCAGCCGGCGCCCACCGACGTGGAATGGCGCACGATTCATCGAGATCCGCCGCCACTCGCCAGTCGTTCCACGACATCGCAAATATTTGAAACCGGCATCAAGATCATCGACGTGCTCGTCCCGCTGGAGCGCGGCGGCAAGGCTGGCCTGTTCGGGGGAGCTGGCGTCGGCAAGACGGTGCTGCTCACGGAGATGATTCACAACGTGGTCGGACGTCAAAAGGGAGTGAGTATGTTCTGCGGCATCGGTGAGCGCTGTCGCGAAGGCGAAGAACTCTACCACGACATGAAAGCCGCCGGCGTGCTCCCGCACATGGTCATGATGTTCGGCCAGATGAACGAGCCACCGGGCGCTCGAGCCCGTGTCGGCCTTGCAGCGCTGACGATGGCAGAGTATTTCCGGGACGATGAGCACCGCGACGTACTGTTGCTCATCGACAACATCTTCCGGTTCATTCAGGCCGGAATGGAAGTGTCGGGCCTGATGGGACAGATGCCGTCGCGTCTCGGGTATCAGCCGACGATGGGGACGGAGCTGTCGGCACTCGAAGAGCGCATCGCCAACACCGACACGGGTGCGATCACTTCCATCCAGGCGGTGTATGTGCCCGCAGACGACCTGACCGACCCGGCGGCGGTGCATACGTTTTCGCACCTTTCGGCCTCGATCGTCCTGTCCCGCAAACGTGCGAGCGAGGGCCTGTATCCCGCCATCGATCTGCTGCAATCCAATTCCAACATGGCCACGCCGACAATCATCGGAGAACGCCATTACCTGTTGGCACAGGAAATCCGCAAGACGTTGGCGAAGTACGAGGAGCTGAAGGACATCATCTCCATGCTCGGAATGGAGCAATTGGCCCCGGATGACCGCGCTGTCGTCGGCCGCGCGCGAAGGCTGGAACGATTTCTCACGCAGCCGTTTTTCGCAACTGAACAGTTCAGCGGGATCCCGGGGAAAAATGTGAACCTGAAAGACTCGCTCGATGGATGCGAGCGAATCCTGAATGACGAATTCAAGGATTATCCTGAAAGTGCGCTTTACATGATCGGAGCCGTCGATGAGGCAAAGAAACAGGTAAATCCAGCTGCGAAGCCTCAACCAGCGAAACCCCCATCGGAGGCCGCGCATGCCGCTGCTAATGCACCTTAAGGTATTGCTGCCTTCCGAGGTCTTTGCCGAAACGAATGGGGTATCGCGCATCGTTGCGGAAACACACGACGGTTCGTTTGGATTCCTGCCACATCGACTCGATTGTGTAGCGGCGCTCGCGCCCGGAATTCTGACCTATCAGACCGAAGCGGACGGCGAAGTATTCGTGGCCGTAGATCAGGGGGTGCTGGTAAAGACTGGAACCGACGTGCTCGTGTCCGTGCGTCGCGCCGTGTCAGGCAAGGAGCTCGGCAAACTGCGCGACACGGTGAAGAACGAGTTTCTCAAGCTGGACGAGCAGGAAAAAAACGTGCGGTCGGTCATGGTGAAAGTGGAAACCGGGCTGCTGCGCCGATTGGCGACGCTTCAAAATGAGTGAAGATCCCGGGAAGATTCCCGCAAGCGACGACTTCGCCAACCTGATCGGCGCGAAGGCGACGCGCAAAATCGACGCTCGTAATTCGACGCAGGACGTCTGGTCCGGGCTCGGCATGATCGGACTGATCGGTTGGTCGGTGGTCGTTCCTACGCTGCTTGGAGCAGCACTTGGTCTTTGGCTGGACAAGCACCATCCAGCCGGCCATTCCTGGACGCTTGCGCTCCTGGTGGCAGGGTTGTCAGTCGGGTGCCTCAACGCGTGGCACTGGGTCGCGAATGAACAAAAGGCGATGCATGACGAGACGCATGACGAGACGCATGACGAGACGCATGACGAGCTGCATGACGAACAGGAGAATCACGATGGATGAAACTGTAGCACTGGTGCCGGCGTTGATTGCTGGATTGATCCTCGGCGCGATTTTCTTCGGCGGTCTCTGGTGGACGATTGGCAAGGGCGTTTCGTCCGATCGGGCGGCCTTGTGGTTCTTTGGCAGCTTGTTGGCGCGCATGGGCATTGTCCTGGCTGGTTTCTTTGTGATCGCGCGCAGCCATCGGTGGCAAAGTATCGTGAGCTGCCTTGTCGGATTTGTCATGGCGCGTCTCATCGTGACCTGGCTGACGCGACCACGTGTTGAAGGCAGCCAGCCTCCGGTAGCGCAGGGAAGCCATGCATCTTAGTCCCGATCAGGTAGTCTATTGGCACTACGGCGCTTTCAAGCTCAACGCAACCATTGCGTTTACATGGGCACTGATGCTCGTGCTGGTGATAGGCTCAAAACTCATCACGCGCAAGCTGTCGGTCGAGCTGCATCGGTCTCGCTGGCAAAATCTCCTCGAAATCGTTGTGACCGGGATCGAAAAACAGATAGGAGAAGTCGGCCTCAGACATCCCGAGAAATATCTCGGCTTTCTGGGCACGCTTTTTCTCTTTATCGCACTCGCGAGCGTCTGCATTGTCATTCCTGGCTATGAGCCGCCGACGGCCTCGCTATCGACGACCGCAGCACTGGCACTGTGTGTATTCGTGGCCGTCCCGCTGTTCGGCATCGAGGATCAAGGCTTCGGTGGCTATCTCAAATCGTATGCGCAGCCGACCGTCATCATGCTGCCATTCAACATCATCAGCGAGCTGTCACGTACTCTGGCGCTGGCAGTGCGTCTGTTCGGAAACATGATGAGCGGCGCGATGATCGTCGCCATTCTACTTACCATCACGCCTTTCATCTTTCCGATCGTCATGACCGCACTCGGATTGCTCACCGGCATGGTACAAGCCTACATCTTCAGCATCCTGGCTGCGGTGTATATCGCCGCGGCCACGCGCACGCGCGAGTCGGCGCCCATAGTTGAACCGATCACGAAATAACCAAGGAGACCCGATGGATAGCATGACCCTTATTGCAGTTGCCTCGATTGTCACCGCTGGCCTGACAACAGGTATTGGATGCATGATGCCAGCGCTGGGGGAAGGGCGCTCGGTAGCGTCGGCGCTGGCGGCGCTGGCGCAGCAACCGGATGCGTCAGCCACAATCACACGCACGCTCTTTGTCGGTTTGGCGATGATCGAGTCCACGGCCATTTACTGCTTCGTGGTCTCGATGATTCTCATTTTCGCCAACCCGTTCTGGAGTCACGTCATTACCCAGGCGGTAGGGAAGTGAACCGATGCTGATCGACTGGTTCACAGTCGGCGCCCAGGCGCTCAACTTCCTTATCCTGGTGTGGTTGATGAAGCGTTTCCTTTACAAGCCCATACTGCACGCCATCGACGAGCGGGAAAAACGAATTGCAAAGGAATTGGCGGACGCCGACGCAAAAAAGGCGGAGGCACAAGAAGAGCACGACGAATTCCAGCAAAAAAACGAGGACTTCGACAAGCAACGCGGGGACCTGCTCAACAAGGCGACCGAAGAAGCGAACGCTGAGCGCCAGCGATTAATTGACGAAGCGCACAAGACTGCAGATGCCTTGAGCGTCACGCGACAGGCAGCGCTAAGCAACGAAGCCGATCGCCTGAATCAAGCCATCAGTCTTCGGGCGCAGCAAGAAGTATTTGCAATCGCTCGCAAGGCGCTGACGGATCTCGCCGATACAACGTTGGAGGAACGCATGGTCGGTGTGTTCACGCACCGCCTGCGCGCAATGAATGGCCAGCCAAAGGACGACCTCGGCAAGGCCCTCAAAACGAATACTGGACCCGCGCTCGTACGCAGCTCGACTGATCTGCCCCCGGAGCAGCGCGCTGCAATCCAAACCGCGATCAATGAAACATTCTCGGCGGATATCCATCTGCAGTTCGAGACTTCGCCGGACCTGGTCAGCGGCATCGAACTAACGGCCAACGGGCAAAAAGTAGCGTGGAGCATCGGCGATTACCTCGCGTCACTGCAACAAGGCGTTGGCGAACTTCTGAAAGAGAACGTCAAGCCAAAGATCCCCGCTCAAGTCAAGCCTGATGAAACTGCCCCGGAAGTCAAGCAATGACGACCGCCGAGCCTGAATCACTGCAGAGCGTCTTCGATCGCACGTTCGCGGGAATCGATAAGGCGCGCGATGCCTTCACGCCGCAACTGTCACCGCGGGAGGTGGGCACGATCACGAGTATCTCCACCGGCATCGCGAGGGTCAGCGGCATTCCCGGCGTCGGCTACGACGAGATACTCGAGTTTCCCGGCGGCGTCTTCGGCATCGCGTTCAACGTGGACGAAGCCGAAGTCGGCGTCGTGCTCCTTGGTGAATTTTGGCACCTGCAGGCTGGCGATGAAGTGCAGCGTACGGGGCGCGTTATGGACGTGCCAGTCGGCGATGAATTGCTTGGACGTGTCATCGACCCTCTCGGTCGGCCACTTGATCGCAATGGACCGGTGGGCACCAGCGCCCGCCTACCTATCGAACGCCCCGCGGCTGCGATCATGGATCGTGCACCGGTGACCGTGCCTCTGCAAACCGGCCTGAAAGTCATCGATGCGCTCATTCCCATCGGACGTGGCCAGCGAGAGTTGATTCTGGGCGACCGCCAGACTGGCAAGACGGCCATTGCGATCGACGCCATTCTCAATCAGCGCGGCCAGAACGTCATTTGCGTGTATTGCGCCATCGGCCAGCGCGCGTCGGCGGTTGCGAAAGTCATAGCCACGCTCCGGGAGAGAGGAGCGATGGACTACACCGTGGTGATGGTGGCCGAGGGCAACGACGCGCCCGGGCTTGAGTACATCACGCCCTACGCCGCCACCAGCATCGCGGAACATTTCATGGAAGCGGGGCGCGACGTCCTGATCGTGTACGACGACCTCACGCAGCACGCGCGTGCCTATCGCGAATTGTCCCTGTTGCTGCGTCGACCGCCGGGTCGCGAGGCATTTCCCGGCGACATCTTCTACATCCACTCGCGTCTGCTTGAGCGCGCCACACACTTGCGCACCGAGCTTGGCGGCGGTTCACTCACCGCGCTACCAATCATCGAGACGGAGGCGCAGGACATCTCCGCCTACATCCCGACAAATCTCATTTCCATTACAGATGGGCAAATCTATCTTTCGCCATCGCTGTTCGAACTCGGCGTGCTGCCGGCGGTCGACGTCGGGAAATCGGTTTCGCGTGTCGGCGGCAAGGCGCAACGCGCTGCCTATCGCGCGGTGGCGGGAGACCTCAAGCTCGCCTACGCGCAATTCGAGGAGCTGGAGACATTCGCACGATTCGGCGCACGTCTGGACGAGAGCACCCGCAAGAGTATCGAACACGGACGGCGCATTCGTGCGTGTCTCAAGCAACCGCAATTCACACCAGTCTCGGTGCCTGCACAGATTACGGTTCTCCTCGCGTTGACGGCGGAACTCTTCGACGCGGTGCCGCTTGAAAAAATGACCGTTGCTGAAAACGCCGTGGAGGCCGCTGCGTCGAGTATTCCAGCGGAGGTCTCTGCACGGTTCGTATCGGCCGACAAGTTGAGCGATGACGACCGTAATGCGATTATCGAAATTGCGCGTAAGGCGCTCATCAGCTTCCAGCCAAAGCCCGCCGCCACGCCGCCAGCCAAAGCCGACACCGCGATTAAACCAGAACCCAGGCCTGAAGTCAATCCGGTGGCCGCTCCAGCGGTAAAGGGGAAATCATGAGTGACACGACGTCGAGCCTGCGACGAAAGGTTAGCAGTGCTGGCGAGCTTCAGTCTGTCGTCCGCACGATGAAAGTCTTGGCTGCATCGAGTATCACGCAGTACGAGAATTCTGTGCGAGCGTTGGCCGACTACTATCGAACCGTGGAGCTGGGACTGGAAGCCTGCTTTCGGGAAACCAAAGCTACCACGTCAGCAGCAGGGCAGAGCCGAAAACCCGATGCGAGCGCTGTTGGCGCCATTGTGTTTGGTTCTGATCAGGGATTGGTCGGACAGTTCAACGAAGTGGTCGCCGACTACGCGATAAAGAGCCTCGCGACACTTCCAGCCACACCCCAAGTATGGGCCGTCGGTGAACGCGTTCGCGCGCGGCTGGTCGACGCCGGGATACCGGTGGTGGGGCTTTTCGACGTGCCGAATTCAGTTAACGCCATCACGCCGCTCGTCGGACAGATTCAGATCCAAAGCGAAGCGCATCGAGCCAAAGGAGAATACGCGCGGCTTTTTGTCTTCCACAATCGTCCGCTTGCCGGTGCGCTCTATGAACCTGTTGGCCTTCGGCTATTGCCTCTCGACGCGCAGTGGAAACAAGGCGTGGCCAAAACCCCCTGGCCGACCAAAAGTATTCCCCAGGTTCTCGGTGACGCTTCGTTGACGCTACGCATGTTCGTCGATGAGTATCTGTTCATCTCGCTCTTCCGAGCGTGCGCCGAGTCGCTTGCAAGCGAGAACGCCAGCCGTCTTGCCGCCATGCAGCGCGCGGACAAGAACATCGACGAGTTGTTGGAGACGCTTACCGGAACGTTTCACCGTGTGCGCCAAAGTGCCATTGATGAAGAACTGTTCGACGTCGTCTCGGGCTTCGAGGCGCTCAGCGCAAAACGTGGATCGAACGGAGGTGCCGCCAAAGCCATGTCCGAAAATGGCTAGTTTGTGGACTTCAATGCTCTATGACCGTGGCGGATCCCGTTCGTATTGTGCGTCCGGGGGCGCTGGGAAATGTCAACCTCCGGTAGTCAGTGTCAGTCGGCTTCGGGTCCCGGCGAGTCCTCTGCACCGCCGGATCCGGCGCTGCCGAACTTGGGGCTGGTGATGCCCCACTTGGTCGTGAACGGCGGGTTACCATCGACTTTGTCCTGCTTGGCTGCCTTTGGATCCTTGGGATCCCCCGTTTCTGGCGCCGGTGAATGGCGCGCTTTCGATTTTGGCTCCTTCATCAATCCTCCAATGGAATGGCCGCCGCGATGGGCGGCATATGCAAGCTAGGCGTGCGACCGTGCCGCGGGTATCGCTCAAAGGGATGAGTGGAGCGGCCGGCAGCGCACTGGAGCGCTCATGAGCCAGCTTGAGATGATGACGCTCTTGTCGCTCTGGCCGCGCTGGTTCCGCTCATTCTTTCGAGCGATGGTGCTTGCAAGCGTGATCGGGTACGATACCATATTCGTCAGAGCTATCACACGCAGGCCGCCGACGCCGAGAAGTGAGCCCGGCTTTCGTGAACGTGACACCATCCCACGGACCATGATCATGAAACACATTGACATTCGCAGGATGTTCGGCGCCGCGGTATCGATCGGCGCACTGACCCTGGTGGCCTGCGCGGGAGCCGCCCAGCGCCACGGTAGTGGTGGCGGCATGATGGGACGCGGCATGATGGGAGGCGGCGATGGCTACGGCTGGATGGGCGGGCATGGCGGACCATGGATGCTGATCCTGGTTGTCGTTATCGTCGCGCTAGTGGCATGGATCGTCGCACGGGGGAGGAACAACAAGAACTGAGGTTAGCGGGGCCATGGATCGCCGCCGGCTGAGAACAGTCTCGTGATGACCATCGCGCCGATAACGGAGAAGAACAGCATGATGATCGGCCACGCCGCTTTGAACACCGGTCCGACGACCCTATTGGCGGTGAACGCGTCGTACAGAACCCTGATGCCTGCGATCGCTAATGCTTATTAGTGACAACATCGCGTGAGTTGTGGCTGAAGGCCGCCACCTCTAGCCGGCTGCGGAGCGCCAGCTTTTCCAGGACGTTGTGCACATGGCTCTTGACGGTGTGCACCGCAATATGAAGTTCCTTGGCGATTTCTTTGTTGCTAAAGCCGTCGCCCAGGAGGGCCACGACCTCGCGCTCGCGCGAGGTCAGGCGTACTGATTCCAGAATCTGTGCCTTGTCTCCACTGGCTGCGTTCTTCGCGATCTGCGCGAACAGTGAATTGGTCAGCACTGCAGGTAGCACCTCTTCGCCAGCCGCTACTCGTCGGATGGTGGTGAAGAAGTCCTCGAACGATGCGTCCTTCATGATGAAGCCGGAGGCACCAGCGCGCACGAAGGC
This sequence comes from Gemmatimonadota bacterium, assembly GCA_041691775.1. GTDB lineage: Bacteria > Gemmatimonadota > Gemmatimonadetes > Gemmatimonadales > Gemmatimonadaceae > Fen-1247. The sequence goes on along the minus strand of JBEPUB010000013.1, from coordinate 20,914 downwards.
CGCGACATCGTCCTGCAGTGGCGAGAGACCCATAACGATAACGCGTGCCGCCGGCACTTCCTGATGGACGGTCGCGGTCAGGCGGAGACTGTCGTGGTTCGCCAACCCGAAATCGACCAACACAATATCGGGATTCGCCTCACGTACCTTGCGGAGCGCCTCCTCGACATCGGCCGATGCCGCTAGCACCGTGAATCCCGTCTGCGAGCGTATGACCGCTGTGATCCCTTCGCGCAGCAACCGGTTGTCGTCGATCAGCACCAACGCGATCGGCCGGCTCGACGTGCCGGGCCCGTCGGGCTTAGTCGGCGCCGTCTTCGTTCGCGCCGTCTGCGTTCGCGCGGCTATCGGTCGAGTGGCGGCTGGTTTCAGCATCAACAGAGGTAAGCAAGGGCACGATTGGGGCCATAGGAAACTACAGCGCACGTGACGACCGCCTCTTGAGCTTACCTTAATACCGGCATGCGGAATGCGTTGATGCGAGGCACTCGCGGCCGCATCGCCCGGAGAGGAGACACGATGATCGACCTAATGACTCGAACGACACACTCGCAATGGCACCGATGAAAGACTCCGCTCTACCTTCTGACGCGCTGGTGCTCTTTGGCGTGACGGGAGACCTTGCTCACAAGATGATCTTCCCCGCACTGTACGCGATGGTCAAGCACGGCACATTGAAGGTGCCGGTGATCGGCGTGGCGTCTTCACCGTGGACGCTGGCCGAATTGCGACAACGGGCGACCGACAGTATCCGACAGTCCGGAGCCAAGGTCGACCGAACGGTGCTCAAGCGACTGCTTGCGCTCCTCCGTTACGTAGCCGGCGACTACAAAGACCCAGCCACATTCGTCGCGCTCAAGAGTGCGTTGGGCAACGCGCATCGCCCAGCGCACTATCTCGCCATTCCACCGGAACTGTTCGGGACGGTGATCGAGGGCCTGGGCACTTCCGGTCTGGCGCATAACGCGCGTGTCATCGTCGAAAAGCCGTTTGGCCGGGACCTGGCCTCTGCGCGCAAGCTCAACGCGATCGCCCACGCCGCGTTTCCCGAGAATGACATCTTCCGCATTGACCACTATCTCGGGAAGGAGGCGATCATGAACATCCTCTACTTCCGCTTCGCCAATTCCTTGTTCGAGCCGGTGTGGAACCGGAACTACATCGCCAGTGTGCAGATCACCGTCGCCGAGCACTTTGGCGTGGGCAGCCGCGGCGCGTTCTACGAGACCGCGGGTTGCCTGCGTGACGTGATCCAGAATCATCTCTTTCAGGTTGTGGCCCTGCTCGCGATGGAACCACCGGCCCAGCAGGGCTATGGATCCGTTCACGCCGAGAAGGCGAAGGTGTTCGAAGCGATGCGCCCGCTCAGGTCGCGCGACATGGTGCGCGGCCAGTACGCGGGATACCGAAAGACGCCGCACGTCGCCCGCAATTCCGACGTCGAGACCTATTGCGCCGTGCGTCTGTTCATCGATTCATGGCGCTGGCAGGGCGTTCCGTGGTACCTGCGATCGGGCAAGTGCCTCGCGACGACGGCCGCCGAGGTTCGAGTTGAGCTCAAGGCGCCACCGACCGCCCTGTTCTCGGATGCGGCACCGGGCGCCGGGCCGGGAGACTACGTGCGGTTCCGGATATCGCCGGATCCCGCCGTCGCTATCGCCGCCCGGGTCAAGCGTCCCGGAAAGGAATTCCTCGGCGACCTGCGGGAACTTTACCTGCTCGAAGAGCTGTCTGGAGCCGAGGAACCGTACGAGCGTCTGTTGAGCGACGCCATGATCGGTGACGGGGCGTTGTTCAGCCGGGAGGACGCTGTCGAGGCCGCATGGGCCGCAGTCGACCCGGTCCTGACGAAGCACCCGCACGCGCTACCGTACCGCAAGGGAACCTGGGGTCCCAAGGCGGCTGACGCGCTGATCGCACGCTCGGGAGGCTGGCACAACCCGCTGCCCGAGAGAACGGACTGATAGCGGGCACCACTGGGGCTTATTCCTTCTGGGCGGCTACAAGGTACTGCGGCGGCTCTGTCGTCCTGCCTGCCGTCTCCACATTGATCTTCGTAGTTAATGCGCGCTGAAGCAAGTACAGCTTCTCACATCCGCGTACGCACCACCAGGCTAGCCAAGCGCATATGAGCGGCTCGCATCAGCAGTTCATACTGTGACGCCTTGGCGCCAGTGATCACGGGCAAGCGATTTAGCAATGGCTTCATGTTGTCCCCCTGGTTACGCGATGGTCTTCACTTCGCTCTGGGTCACTCGGGCTCAGACGAATGCGGCGCCAGACCTCCCGCTCCTTCCACAGCGAGTAGACGGCGGGGATCACAACGAGAGTGAGCGTCGCACTGGTGAGCATGCCACCTACCATCGGCGCAGCAATGCGTTTCATCACGTCGGCGCCCGTGCCCTGACTCCAGAGAATTGGAATCAGGCCAGCCATAATCGCCACCACCGTCATAATCTTGGGACGTACCCGACCCACCGCGCCGCGTTCGACGGCGGCGTCCACGTCGGACCGATTACGCAGTTCATCACGCTCGCCGCATGCGTGATACGCCTGGTCCAGATAGATGAGCATGATTACCCCCGTTTCGGAAGCGACACCGGCCAACGCAATGAACCCGATCGCGACAGCGACGCTCATACTGTAATGCAGCAGCCACATGAGCCAGATCCCACCAACGAGCGCAAATGGGAGCGACAGCATCACGATCGCGCTTTCTGTGACACTTCTAAAGTTGAAGAAGAGCAAGCCAAAGATGATCGCCAGCGTGATCGGTACTACGACCTTGAGCTTCCTGTTCGCACGCTCAAGTGATTCGTATTGTCCAGACCATTCGAGCCGATAGCCTGTAGGCAGTATGAGCTTGTCTTCAAGCAGTTTCTTAGCATCACCAACATAACTCCCAATGTCGCGGCCCTCGACATCTACGTACACGATGTTGTTGAGGTAGGCGTTCTCGGACTTGATCAGCGTGGGACCCTTCACAACCCGGATGCGGGCGAGTTCGCGGAGCGCTACCTGCGCGCCCGACGGTGTCGCTACCAATACGTCGCCAACCTGGTCCGGATTGTCGCGCAACGCGCGCGGATATCGTACGAGCACGCTGTAGCGCTCGCGACCATCAATCACCTGACCCGCGTCCGAGCCACCGACGGCGGTGCTCAATGCCATCTGCACGTCGTCACTCGTGAGTCCGTATCGCGCGGCTGCGTCCCGATCAATGCTGACATCCAGATACTTGCCGCCCACGGCGCGCTCGGCAAAGACCGTATTCGTCCCTGCCACTGCGGGCAGAATCCCTTCGATCTTCTTGCCGATCTGATCCAGTGTATCCAAGTTCGGCCCGAAAATCTTGATTCCGACTGGCGTCTTGATACCGGTCGCCAGCATGTCAGTTCTGTTCTTGATCGGCATGGACCACATGTTGCCGACCCCGGGTGTCTTCACGGTGGCGTTAGCCTGAGCTACGATGGAGTCGTAGCTCACACCTGGGCGCCAATCCTTTTTGTCCTTCAGGATTGCTATGGTTTCGATCATCGACATCGGCGCCATGTCGGTTGCGGTCTCTGCGCGACCGATCTTGCCCAACACAAACTTCACTTCCGGAATCGCTGCGAGCGCCGCGTCACGCTGTGTGAGAATCAGCTTGGCCTGCTCACTCCCAACACCCGGGAAGAGGGACGGCATGTCCATGATCGATCCTTCATTCAGGGGCGGCATGAACTCGCTTCCTATGTGTGACCACGGAAAGATGGTCGCGACCAGCACGGCACACGCCGCGATGATCGTCGGCCAGCGATGCCTGAGCACGAAGTGGATGACAGGCCGGTACACCCGAATCAGAAACCGATTGATCGGATTGGCCGACTCGGGTTTCACGTTGCCCCGGATGAAGAGTCCCATCATCACGGGCACCAACGTGATCGCCAGCAACGAAGCCGACGCCATCGCGAGCGTCTTGGTCCACGCGAGCGGTTTGAACAGGCGTCCTTCCTGATCCTGCAGCGCGAACACGGGAATGAACGAGACCGTGATGATGAGAAGCGAGACGAAGAGCGATGGCCCCACTTCCTTAGCGGAGTCGATCACCAGCTCCCAGTGAGTTTGGGGATTACCCGCCCGCTCGTTTCGCTCAATGTGCTTGTGCATGTTCTCCACCATCACTATCGCCGCGTCAATCATCGCACCGATCGCGATGGCGATGCCACCCAGGCTCATTATGTTCGCACTCAACCCCAAGAGGTGCATCGCCAACAGCGCCATGAGGATTCCAACTGGGAGCGTCAGGATCGCGACCAGTGCACTGGGCAGGTCCAACAAGAATAGCAGCGTCACAGCCGCAACTATGATCGACTCCTCGACGAGCTTGCTGCGAAGAGTTGCGATTGCGCTCTCGATGAGATTGGAGCGATCATAACCGTCGACGAAGACAACACCCTTGGGAAGTGCCTTCTGCAGCTCCGCCATTTTTGACTTGACGCCATTAATCACGTCGAGCGGGTTACCACCGTAGCGCATGATGACCCAACCCGTCACTATCTCGCCCTTGCCGTCGAGGTCAGTGATACCGCGCCGGATCTCTGGTCCGAACTGCACATTGGCAACGTCGCCAACCGTAACAGGTGCGCCGCCCGGCCCCGTACCGATGGCCACACTCCTGATGTCGTCGAGACTCGTGAATCGCCCGCGGCCGCGCACGACGTATTCCGAGCCGCCCATCTCGATCACTCGTCCACCGACGTCCTCGTTCGACGCGCGAACAGCCTGGCTCACCTTCGAGATCGAGATGTTGTACGCGAGTAGTTTCGCGGGATCGACGTCGACCTGATACTGCTTATCATATCCCCCAAGGGATGCGATCTCAGCCACACCTGGCACCGCGGTGAGTGCAGGACGCACGGTAAAGTCCTGCAACCCGCGTAGCTGCGCCAGGTTGAGAGTGCCGCTCGTGTCAGCGAGGATGTACTGCATCACCCAGCCGACCCCTGTCGCGTCCGGGCCCATCGTTGTGGTCGCGTTCCCGGGAAGTTTGCTGCGAACACTATTCAGGTATTCCAGCACGCGACTCCGCGCCCAGTACAGATCCGTGCCGTCCTCGAATACAACGTAGACCGCTGACAGACCGAACTGACTCATGCCGCGCACGAACTTGGCGTGCGGTACCTTGAGCATCTCGGTCGAGAGAGGATAAGTGACCTGATCCTCCACCGTTTGCGGTGCCTGTCCGGGCCATTCCGTCATCACGATGACCTGAACGTCCGAGAGATCCGGAATCGCATCCACCGGTGTCTTGAACATCGCCCAGACGCCGGCGATTACAAGCGCGAACGTTCCGAGAAGGACGATGAACTTGTGATCGACAGACCACTCGATGATTCGCTTGAGCATCGTCCTACCTCCGCGGCTTTGATACAGACTTAACCGCTGAGTTCGGCGACGGTTTTGGTGCTGGCGGCGGGTTGTCCGCACCCATCTTCATGCCGGCCGGGCTTCCAGAACTCTTGTCCCCGGCGCCCTGGTTCGCGATCATGCTCTTCATCACGTCGCCCAGGTTCGATTCGGAGTCGAGGAGAAACTGCGCGGAAGTGACGACGCGCTGCCCGGAGGAGAGCCCAGAGAGAATTTCCGTGTAGTCGCCCGCTGCACTTCCGAGTTCGACGTCATGTGGTGTCAGTTGGCCGCTGCCCATGTCAACGAAGACTACGTTGCGATCCCCCGTGCGAAGAATTGCGGAACTGGGAACGGTGAGGGCCGAACGACTGGGAGTTGTTACCTGGACTGTACCGTACATCCCGGGCTTGAGCACACCGTCCGCGTTCGAGATGACGATTCGCGCTTTAACCGTACGTGCTTCCTGTTGCAGCGTCGGATATACGTATGCAACCGTGCCTCGGTACTGCCGGCCGGGCAGTCCCGTAAACTGGATGCCGACGGCTGAGCCTACGCGCACATTCGCAGCATCGGCCTCGCGTAACTCGGCGTCGACCCACACGACCGACAGGTCCGCGATCGTGTACAGTTCCTCACCGGACGTGATCGCCTGTCCCTGCAGCACCTTCTTGTCGACGACGATGCCCGAAACTGGCGCGTACAACGTCAAGGTGCGGCGCACCTGACCCGTTCGCAGAATATCGTCGATCTGTGCGTTCGAGATATCCCAGAGCTGGAGCCGGCGCCGGGACGCATCTGCAAGGTCGACTGATCCACGTGTGGCGCCCGGTACACTGCTCTTGCCAATGCTGCTATCAAGTTTTGCGGCGAGCAGCAGCTCTTCTTGTGCTGCAACGAGCTCCGGTGAGTAGATGGTCAGCATCGGTTGACCGCGCCGCACTTGCTGGCCCGTGGAATTGACGAAGAGCCGCTCGACGAAACCACCGAACTTGGGTGCGACCTGCGCCATCTTCGTCTCGTCGAACGTGACCACGCCGGCCGTCCTGGTGTCACTCGTAAGTCGGCGGTTCGCTGCCGTGCCGAAAGTCACACCGAACTGGCGAATCTGCGAAGCCGTCAGCTGAACAGAACCGTCCTGCGCGGCGGTCATACCAGTCATACCGGCCGTACTGGAAGTAGTGGCCTTGCCGTCGGTCGGCATCGCAGCGGTGGCGCTGGAGCGATGCGACACGACTGCCCACCCAAGAAAAGCGAGGAGTGCGAGTAGCACGGTCGCCACGCCAACAACAATCGGTCGCCGCATATTCGTGTTCATGTTTGTGTTGAGGTTGGCGTTCATCGAAGCACCTCAGCGCCCACGATTCGCTCGAGCTCGGCGATTGCCTTGGCGAAGTTGGTGAGCGATCTCCAGTACGCGGTCTCGTAGTTGAACACAGCTGCCTGTGCGTCGACCACTGACGTGAAGTCCACGCGGCCCACCTGGTAACTTGCCGTGGCGGATGCGAACGTAGCCTGTGCCTGCGGGAGAATCGCACGCTTGTAGAGCGCCAGCTCCGTCCGCGCCTGCCCGGTGTCTCCAATGCGCCTGGCGATGTCGGCTCGGATCGTGTTGGCCAGGGCTTGCCGAGTGGCTTCGAACGCCGTCAGGTCTGCGTTCGCGGCAGCCACCTCAGCGTACTGCTTTCGTCCCCGCTGCAACGGGATGGGGATCGACACAGTTGCCGACACCATGTCGCTCAGGTTCTGCCGCTGCCCGTACGAGAGCGCCACGTTGATGTCCGGCAGCGTTGCCTTGCGCGCCAGCGCCACGCGCGCACTCTGCGCCGCAATCGCGGCTTCCTGAGCGCGGAGCTGAGGATTGTGGATCACCGCAAGCGCCTGCAGCGAATCGAGCGGGAGGAGCGGAGAATCGGCAGCAGGCGCTCCCAGTGCAGTGGAGGCGAAGTGCACCTGGTCCGCCGAATCGGCTACCGCTGCGCGGCGTAGGCGCGCGGCAATGGCAAGATGGTTCACCGGAACGTCACTCGCTCGATCCAGCAGTGCGTTGAGCTGCGCGAGCGCCGTTCGATGCTGTACCGTGAGCTGGCTCGCTTCCACGTTCACACGCACTGCTTCGGTGCGTGCCCGCAGCACATCGGACTGAGTGCCTCTTCCGGTCGTGTATTGCGCCTGGCTCACAGAGACGAGCGACTGCAATAGGCCGGCGTTGCGCTGCACAATCTCAAGTGCCCTGTCGGCGAACACGAGGTCGTAGTAGGCTTCCCGCACATCCCGTACGACGTCGAGTTTGGTCTGTGCGAGCTGGTCGCTTGCCGCGTCGGACCGGTACTCGGCCACACGGGTTTCGAGGCCGAGCTTTCCCGGATACGGGAACGTCTGTGAGACGCCCACCATCTTCATTGTCATCTCGGCAGAGAAGCCGGGCGACGAGATCGGGAAGTTTTGGATACCCGCCATGAGCATCGGGTCGGGTCTGGCTCCTGCCGGTGCGATCCCGGCATGAGTGGCCATTGCGCGACTCGCAGCGGCTCGGATGGATGGGTTTGACCTGAGGGCCAACGCGACAAGCGAATCCAGCGTGCCTTCATCGGACGGCGGCGACTGAGACGCACGACTATCCGCCGAGGTGGCGGGTTGTGCGTGATGGGGCTGCGGCAGAACGTTTAGTGCGGCTTGCCCGCGAGCCTCGTGCGGAGCTATTAGCAGCAGCAACAACAACAGGGTGAGGAATACCGCCGCAACATTGCACCGTGCTGCACGCGCTTTGTGCACGCAAATTTCGAGATACATGTGTCCTTCGAGTAAAGTCCGGGATGGCAACCGAACCGCCAGGCGTGGCGGCGCTGCACTGTCGATCCTGCCTGGCGCATGAAGCGCCCAGGCGACCTGTGAACGGCTACGGGATTTAGCCGTGCGTTACAGAGGTCTGACTATGCCCGTGGAGGCGGGAGCTCTGGAGCTGACGTGTGCGAGAAAAATGTTACGGCAGGCGCTGACACAACGACCGATGGCACACGCAGCGCGCCGGGCACGACGGGAGCCGTACTCGGAAGTGCGCTCGGTGCGCAGGCAGCCATGCTCACGCATTGAATGGGAACACCATGACCACGGTCACACGGCGGATCGGCTGCGGTCCCGGTCGCCGTGAGCTGCTGCACAAACGTGGTGGCCGTACGCGGGCCCATCTGCATGCCGGCCATGCTCTCTCGATGCGACATGGCGCACAGCATCCCGCTACCCGCCAGCATGAACTGGAGGGCCATTACGCCGGATAGGAGCGTGGCGAGGATGGAGGACACCGTTGAACGGCGCCTGGAAGCTGTGAACATGGCCTTTGATAGTACCGACTTGGGGTAGGAAGTTCCAGTGGGACCGAGCGGGCAGTCTATCGGGCTTGCTTCCCTCGTAGCTAACTCGCACTCTTCCAGGTACCGGCACGACTTGCACTACTCGCTGGAAGGCGCAGCAAAGGAGCACATCTGGACCGTTCGGTACGCCGCGATGCACAACCCTGGTTGACACTCGCGGTACTCGCGTTCCCACTGCACTGGATCTGGGAAATGGGGCAATCACCGCTCTACGCTGGTATGGTTCGGCGACCCTGGTACGATGCTACGCGACTCTGCACCGTTGCCAGTGTTGGCGACGTTGCCATCACGCTTGTCGCGTACGCGATTGTCGCCGCTCTATTTAAGGACCGGTTCTGGGCATTTCCGTTGCGATCATCGCGGTCGCAGTCAGCCCAATCGCGATACCGTTCGGTTTACGTGCGTCAGATTGCACTCTACCTGGTGATCGGTATCATCATCACGGCTATTGCGGAGTTCATCAACATCTCGGTCTTGCACCGTTGGGCCTACGCCACATCCATGTCTCAGATCCTTGGTCTCGGTGTCGCACCACTCGCGCAATGGGTCGTAGTGCCCGTCCTGATAGTTTGGCTGGCTCAGCGGACTGGAAGACCAAACGTGGCGCGCGGCCGCTCGCGCTAGCAACTTTATCGTCACTTGAATCGCCCGAGATTGCCACGGTCGAGATTTCATCAGCCGAGTGTACGCGTCGGGCGGCTTGCCTCGCTATCCCATGACCAGGCAGATGTTGAGCAGATTCAGTAGGTATATTAATCCCGTTGGACCTACGGCCGCACTTCGAAAGGGGCGAAGTTTGACGCGCTCATCCATCGATGCGGTGTCCCGCTATTCGTCGCAGGCATCTTCGGTTGCCTGAAGTGTCTGGTGGAAACCTCCTCGACCTCTTCGTCTTAGCGATACCGGTGGCGTGCATCGCATGGACCGTCACGCATGAGGAGATCTTCCGAGAACTGCGGGACTGGTGTGCGGTCAGGGGTACGGCGGCACGCGGTCTGTTCGCACGAAAAATGTACTACGTGTTCACGTGCGAGTACTGTTTCAGCCACTACGTAGCCGCGGCTTTTGTTGCGGTAACACATTTTCAGTTGCTCTTTGACGACTGGAGGGGTTATGCCATCGCCGGCTTTTCGCTCGTTTGGGTCGCGAACATATACATGACCATCTTTGGCCGCCTACGGCTCGATATCAAGTATGAACGAGTCGAGATCGCCGCAGAGCAGGGAAAGCTGGCGTCCGAAAACTTGGCACCGACAGAGCAACAGGCGGCTAAAGACGATCGCGATCCGGCGTGACGGGCACGACAGCTGGATCAGCCCATATCTGTGCGCAGCGATTACGTGATGCCAAGCCCATTGCCGTGTTGCATTTCAGAGCAGGCGTGACCCAATATTCGCCGCGCCGACGCACGTGTGGGTTCGATCTCATGGTAGCAGACCGCGGTCGGTTACGACCGCGCTTCCTGTGTACCAGTCTCCGTCAATCCAGTCTCCCAGAGTCGGCATCCTCCAAGGAAGGCGCTGTCGTTGTCACCTCGTCGCACGCCAGATGGAAGCGCCTTCAACAGCTTTGCGTTGCCGCCACCGACGACGATGTCATCGACCTCGAAGGCCAACCTGAAGAGCGCAACTACTTCCCGTACGCTTCTGCGCCACTTCTTCTTGCCGCGACGTTTTAGTCCACTGAGCCCCACGACATCTTCGTAGGTGTGTCGCTTCTTATAGGGCAACTGACCAAGTTCGAGCGGCACCATCATACTATCGATAATGAGTGCAGAGCCCAAGCCGGTTCCGAGTCCCAGGAAGAGCATCCGACCGCCGCAATAACCGCCGAGTGCCTGTATCGCGGCATCATTGGTCATTCTGATCGGGCGACCGAACGCACGTGTGAAATCGTAGCCGACCCAGCCGCCGCCGAGATTGTTCGGTTCCGCGGCGGGACGGCCTTCCCGCACCACGCCAGGATAGCCGATTGCAACGACATCGTATTGCCAGCCCATCGTGATTCGTTTGACTTCCGAGACTACTTCGTGCGCGGTCATATGTGAGCCGGAGGCGAACTCACGCTTCATCGGTTGTCCGGTAGCCAATACCTTCACGTGCGTACCACCGATGTCAACTACGAGGATATTCACTCAGCTGCCTCAAGGTCTCAAGTAAGCCGTCTACGCAACGTCGCCACCAACGTCACGCAACCGCAGCCGGCGATCATGGTCCCATTTCCTTGACCGTGCCGGCGCCAGTGAGGCATTGCCGGGCTTCAAGGAACGGCTCGAAGCCGCCGCGAGCGCAGACGTCTGAACTGCTGCGAGTGCGATGGCGCGTAATGAGTTGTGCAGACTCAGACGACATCATCTGCGCGAGGCATGTGCTCCGTACGCGCCCAGAGCTCACCTTCAACAATACGCTCGGCCTCGCGTGCACCGCGCTGATCCGGGTCGCGTGCCGGTGGGATGTGATGGTGGCCCGCTGGGGTCGGTCCACCAAGTTCCTCGCCCGGTGTGATGCGGAACGCCCGTCCTTCACCAGGATGTTCGACTGCTTCCTCGAACCGGCGTGCCTTAATCGCAATTTCTGCTAGAAACCCGTCGAACTCTGCCAGCCCCATTGCCTCAACAAGCCCCGGCACAAGACCCTTGATGAGCACGAGTCGTTCGCCCGGGGAAAGCTCCAGACTGCGATGGACAAGCTCCCGGATTGCAGCATTATCCAGCCACTCGTAAAACGGACTCTGTCGTGCATCGACGCCTGTGTCTGAACTCAGCTCTGGACGGTCCATATGATCCTTTCGTTGCTAGTGGCTGACGTCTCTTCGGTGCGGCGTGCAGAGCGAGATCCTGCACGCTGCCACATTTCGTGAGATGCCAAACGAATTCGCGATGTACAAGCAAGCGTTCGCCCGAAGCCGCCGCGGCTTTGGGCGAATAGTGAATCCAAACGCTACGATACCGGGTGCCACTCCGGACACGAGCTGGATGAGCTTGCGAGCCCCGTCATCTGCACGGCCGCTGGAGGCTGCATGCTTATGTCCGCGTACAACAGCGCAAGGAGGACGCCGGCACCGAGTGCGACGAGCGTGAGTAGTGTCACCGCGGCAATTTGTGCGACGGTGGCGCGTACCATTGGCGACATCTTCGTCGCCGGAGGTGCGGATGTCTTCATCCCCTCCATGCGGTTCATATCGGTCACTGCCACAGCTTCCGTGGTCGTGACCGGCGTGTCCATCGACGTCTCCGCAATATGCTTCATATCATTCGTTCGTTTCTCTTGCGCGGCCAGATCGGCGGGGACGCCTCCCGCTCCCAGCACGCGCTCGGTTCCCATGCCGTGCTTGAGTCCGGCGGCCACTAGCCACACGTTGACCGGGTATGCTGCGACCAGACCGACGACTGTAGCCAGTGACATCACGCCCCAGAAGCGAAGCCCAGTCGGATCCATCGCGCTCGCGTGACGCGTCATGAGCACCAGCATGACCGGGATCATGCCGGCCATGACGGCGTTCATCGACACCCACTCCGGGAGAAAGGAGCGGCGGAGTGCAGTGGCATATGATCCGCCGAGCATGGTCCGCATGAACAGAGCCTGGAAGATCAGAAGCCCAAAGGCGAAGCCGAATACATATTCGATTACTGAATCAACGCCCGCCGGCAAGCCCAGCAGAGAAGTCGTAACAGCGGCTACGATGATTCCGGTTGCATCCCCGGCAATACAGTGAATCGCTGAGCCGAGCCCCTGTTTCCAGAGTGGCACGATGAAGCGCTCGTGCGTTCCCGGGCGGGGCTCCTTGCAGGATAAGACGTAGAGCGCGGCGCCGATCGGACCGGTATAGAGCGTGACCAGCAACCACCCGTACCGCATGACTCGAAGCGCTGGGTTCCGCGTGAATGCGTCCCACGCAACATAAGCGACGGAGAAGGCAACGAGCACGACCCATACATCGAGTGCAACATCGATCGTGCGACCGGGATCGAGCATCTTCTCCTTGGGTTAAGTCACGGAAATCGACGGGCCCGCGGCGGCAGTTTGTGTAACTTGCGGGAAGGCCCGTGTCCTGAGTGCGTCGTCATCCATCGAAGCGTTGTATTCACCACTTCTCGCAGCTCTGTCACAGCGCGCTCGGTGATAGAGAGCGTGCTGGGCCGCCGCGACGTTCGCCTGTTCGCCATGCCAAATCTCCAAAGCTGGCTCCTGGAGGGCACGTCCGAACGAAAACGCCAAAGCCCACGGCAGCCGCGACTTGAACCGAACGTTCATGGCGTTCAGACGCGCCGAGGCAAGTTTTCCGGACTGGCCACCCGACAGGAACGCAATCCCCGGAACAGCAGCGGGGACGGATCGCAACAGACAACGGACAGTAGCATCAGCTACTTCTTCCACCGTCACCTGCTTGGGGCAGGTTGATCCGGGAAGCACCATGTTTGGCTTGAGGATCATGCATTCCAGTTTCACACGTTGCGTATATAGCTCGTGAAAAACGGTGCGTAGCACATCCTCCGTTATTTCAGCACAGGTCTGCAAGGTGTGGTCACCGTCCATCAGCACTTCCGGTTCGACGATCGGCACAAGCTCGGCCGCCTGACATAGTGCTGCATAGCGGGCTAAAGCCTGCGCGTTGGCCTCGATGCACCCGATCGATGGAATACCGTCGCCGATGGAGATGACCGCTCGCCATTTTGCGAAGCGTGCACCCATCTGCACATACTCAACCAGACGTGAGCGCAGGCCATCCAGTCCCTCGGTGATCCTCTCGCCGGGAAAGGCAGCCATGTCTTTCGCTCCTGTGTCCACCTTGATGCCGGGAATGATCCCCACGTCCGAGAGTGCCTTGGCAAACGGAGTTCCATCATTCTTCCGTTGCCGAATGGTTTCATCGTAGAGAATTGCGCCGCTAATTGACTCGCTCAAACCCGGCGTGTTTACGATCATCTCCCGGTATTCACGCCGAGTCTCCGCCGTTTGTGTAATCCCCCACTTGGCGAATCGCTGGTTAGCGGTTCCAGTGCTTTCATCTATTGCCAGCAATCCCTTGCTGTCGGCGACCATGGCCTGCGCGGTTGATTCCAGAACTTGCGTGTTCATTTGGGAACGCTCCATTTCCAGTTCTGGATCTCCGGCATATCCTTTCCGTGAGCGTAGATGAAATGTTTGTGCTGGATGAGCTTGTCCTCCATCTGTTGCTTCAGATAGGCGCCTTTGGATCCCAGATTCGGGAGACGATCTACGACATCCTGTACTACGTGAAAGCGGTCCAGATCGTTCTGTACCCGCATATCGAAAGGAGTTGTGACTGTGTCTTTCCCCTTGTACCCCCGTACGTGTAGGTTGCGGTTGGTCCGGCGATAGGTGAGCTGATGGATCAGTCCGGGATATCCATGAAAGCCGAAGACGATTTGCTTGTCCTTCGTAAAGAACGAGTCGTAATCCTCTTCCGTCAAGCCGTGCGGATGTTCCGTGCTGGGCTGCAGCTTCAATAGGTCGATCACATTGACCACGCGAATTTTCACTTCGGGCAGATGTTCACGAAGGATGGATACGGCGGCAAGGATCTCCAGTGTGGGTGTATTTCCGCAGCAGGCCATCACGACGTCCGGTTCGCTGTCCTGGTCGTTGCCGGCCCATTGCCAGATGCCAATGCCTTCAGTTGGAAACGCTTGATATCCTCGATGGCCTTGTCGATGGTGGCGGCCATCAGTTCATGCATCTTGTCCGGCTCGTCTCCTTCCACAAAGTAAGGCGTCCAGCCGCAGCCCTTTAGGAATTGATCCAACTCCTCATGCTTGATGCGAGCAAGCACAGTTGGATTGCTGATCTTGTAGCCGTTGAGGTGCAGGATCGGCAGTACCGCTCCGTCTGTCTGTGGATCGAGAAACTTGTTGGATTGCCAGGAGGTCGCCAGAGAGGCCGTTTCCGCTTCGCCGTCCCCGATGATGCAGGCCACGATCAAATCTGGATTGTCGAACGCTGCGCCAAAGGCATGGCTGAGCGAGTAGCCCAACTCGCCGCCTTCGTGAATCGATCCTGGCGTAGTAGGCGCGGCATGGCTCGAGATGCCGCCCGGGAAGGAGAACTGCTTGAATAATTGTTTCAGTCCGGCTTCGTCCTGGGTGACGTTCGGATAAACCTCGCTCCAGGTTCCTTCGAGGTAAACGTTACCTACGATGGCGGGGCCACCATGGCCCGGACCGGCGATGTAGAACATGTTCAGGTCGTACTTTTTGATCGCTCGATTGAGATGCACATAGATGAAGTTCTGTCCGGGCGTCGTTCCCCAATGCGAAACCACAATCGGCTTCACATGCTCCAGCTTAAGCGGTTCTTTCAGGAGCGGATTTTCGTAGAGATAGATCTGGCCGACCGACACATAATTGGCGGCGCGCCAGTACGCATTCATTTTGCGCAATAGCTCTGGAGTGAGCGTATCGGTATTCTTGACGGACTCTTCTTTACTCAATGCTTCGGGCGTCTCGTGGAGTATGTCTGGAATGGGCATGGTGGTTGGCATCGTTTATCTCTCCTTTTGATTCCGTTGCACGTTCGTTGCGTTGAAATGAAAGAGTCTACCAAGCGATCGACATTGAATTTGCGAACCCGATAGGCGTTCACCTGGCGCCCGTACGTTGCTCAAGACCGCGATCTTCATTCCAAACCTTGCCTTCGTGGAAGGCTACCGTCGCTAAACACTCATCCAACGTCAGTTTCCCTCGTCGATGCAGGTGAGGTCTGCGACCTCACTCGACTAGCTTGCCCACGGTGGAGACATCGCGCATCAAAGCGCCGATCTCGTCCGGGATCGGCGGGATTGCCTCACGCTCCAGGTGTCCTGGGCCAGACCAGACGATGTTCACCTGGAATGATGGATCGAGCAACGGGTAGTCTGAGCGATTGTGACAGCCGCGTGTTTCGCGTCGTTCCAGCGCGGCGTCTAGCGTAGCGCGTGCTGCGACAGCGGCCGCTTTCAGGTCCAATGCATGCGCGAGATCCTGAAAGCCGGCGATGTCACGGTGCACACCTACGTGCGCGATTCGTGCTTCGATCGCCTCGAGTTCGGCCAGACCCGCGCGAATACCAGCTTCGTTGCGCACGACTCCAGCGTGTGCGGTCATCGTGTCGCGGATCTCTCGCTGTAGTGTCCGCACGTTCTCTGGACCGTCGGCGGCGAGCAAACCGTCAATCTCGTCGCGTGCGTCGGCCTCTGCGGCTGCGGAACGCTGCTGCGAGGTGAGTTCCGCCGAGTACTTGGCGGCGGCCTTGCCGGCGATACGACCGAATACCAGCAACTCGATGAGAGAGTTGCCGCCAAGCCGGTTCGCGCCCTGCAGGCCACTCGACGCCTCACCGATGGCGTACAGACCCTCGACGTCAGTACTATGGTCTTCGGGGCGCACCCACACGCCGCCCATCGAGTAGTGCGCGGTCGGTGCGATCTCGATTGGCGTCGTGGTGATGTCGAGCAGTTGCAGATCCATCAGTGTCTGGTACACACGCGGCAGTCGCTGGAGGATTGTCTCGCGCGGAAGGTGCGACACGTCGAGCAGCACACCACCGTTGGGAGTTCCGCGTCCTTCTTTAATCTCGGTGTAGCATGCGAGCGCGACTCGATCGCGGGTGGACAGCTCTATCCGTTGTGGGTCATAGCGCGACATGAACCGTTCACCCAACGCGTTGCGGAGGATGCCACCCTCACCGCGTGCGGCTTCCGATACGAGCGTGCCGGCCGCGTTTTCTGGTGCGATGAGCCCGGACGGATGAAACTGCAAGAGATCGGGATCACGGATGCGGCCGCCCGCTTCTACTGCGAGCCGAAAGGAATCCCCCGTGTTCTCGTCGCGTCGCGAGGACGTACGACGCCAGATTCGCGTGTGACCGCCGCTTGCAAGAATGACGGCATCGGCATGGATGATGTAGCGAGTGCCGTCATCCAGATTGAAGCCGTACGCGCCGAATACGACATTGTCGTGCACGAGCAGCTTTGAGATATAAACCGTGTCCAGTACCGGGACCTGCAACTGCGCTGCACGATTGACAAGTGTCCGCTGGATTTCGAGCCCGGTATAATCGCCAGCGAAAGCCGTGCGCCGAAAAGTGTGTGCACCAAAGAAACGCTGCGAGATCCGTCCGTCCTTCTCGCGTGCGAACGGCATTCCGTAGCGTTCGAGGTCCTCGATGCCGCGAGCGGCACCCTCGGTCACTATCTGCACGGTGCGGGGATCGGCCAGCAGATAGCTCTACTTGAGTGTGTCAGCCGCATGCTGCTGCCACGTATCCCCGGGATCCATCGTCGCGAGCGCCGCGTTGATGCCACCTGCGGCAAGCGATGTGTGAGCGTCGGCTCTCGTCCGCTTACTAGCGACAAGGACATCAACCCCGCGCTCGGCGAGCTCGATCGCGGCGCGCAGGCCCGATCCTCCGGCCCCGATGACGAGGACGGATGTCGAGACGCGGTGTTCGGGAATGTTCATCATCATGCTCCATTCAGCCTGGAAGGTTGGTTCCACCTGCGATGCGTTTAGGCGATCGGCGCGAGATGTCCTCTGTGCGATTTCTCGATGGCATATCCCGCGCGGGCGTGAGCATGCGGAGTACGCTCTCGGCGTACCCGCGCTGGTGATACAGTTCCTTCGGGAATGCACGCCGCATCTCACGCCGGTACTTGGACTTCGGGCCAGCGTCGGCCCGCGTTGCGCGGATTCAGGTTTATCGCCGCCCCGTGCACGATAAGCTCCTCGCGACACAATCGATGATTGTGAGCCTCGTCATTATCAGCGTCGGCGCGTATGATATCGGATTGCAGAAGAGCGATAGCCAGGCGCGTCGCCTCACCGCCGCGGGTGCGCTAGTAGCGGCTCACGAGCCGCACTTCCGAACCAGGCGCATCTACCGGCGCCGCCAGCGCGGAGTCGATCGGCCTCGCTGGGCGCGACATCCGGCCGCTCCGACACCGATAGGACGTCTAGCTACCGACCTCATCCCAGCTGCATATCACTTTCAGCAGCAGCGACAGCCGCCGGCACCGCTATTCCGCTGCGCGGCCCCTACGGCTATACCGTCCGACGTACCAGTGTCGTAGCCAGCGTCGCGCACGGCTTCGGAGATTCGCTCGGACGACACTTTGTCTGGATCGTACGACACGTCAGCACTGCCTATGTGCACGTCGTCCACGCTAACGCCCGGCAGCGTGCTCAATGCAGTCTTCACCGCACCGACACAACTCCCGCAACTCATCCCGCCAATGTCCAGGTGCATCGATTCCATTATTCCTCCGTGATCTGTTTTATCCGTTGGTGCATCCCGCATGACATCACAGTGCAGAGTTGATGCCGCGTAAAGCATTACGCACAGTTCACTCGGGGGAGAACAGGAGAATATTCTCGCCCGGCGAACGCGTGCGGCGTGCAGCGGTACGCATAGATACGTAGGTCAGTCATTCCGGCTGCGTGGCGAACCGCGTCCCAGAGCGGCGCAACGTCCTTGATTGGCGGCTGCCCATCCGTGGCGCCAGGAAATACTTACGGTAAACCTTCCAGGCGGGGAAGTTCGGCAACGAAGGCCAAGGCTGGCGCACCGAGAAGCCGATTCCGGAAGAACGTGGCGCGCCATCGTGCGGTGGTACTCCGCGGCGCTGGGCGCCTCCCGCCGGGCATCCGGTATTGACCGACGAATTGCTTGGATCCTTTGGCAGTGTCGCGTACGCATACCGCACAAGGCGAGGCCTCATGTCATTGCGCCGGAGGGATTTAGAAACCCTCCACGACGGAGCATTTGCATCAGAATGTCACCCACAGATGCAGGTAAAGAGTGTTGTTGTCAGAGGCGTTGCGTCCGGCCGGGACGTCGTAAGCGCTCGATGCGCCATTGAATTCGCTGTACGCCGTGTACTGCAATCCGAGGCGTGTGTTCTGCCACGCATCATAAGTGGCCTCGCCAATTACTCCGGCCGTGTTCGGTCTACCGGTTCGGCTGCCGACGAGAGGCTGTGATGCGTAGAGCGTGGAATCTGCAGTACCGGTGGTTTGGAAGTAGCCCAGAGTGAAGCTGTATCGCATGGTCGGCAGGTAGGCAAGGCTTGCTCGTGCTGTGGACACGAGTTGCGCGACGTTGGCGGCACCGCCCGCAGGCTGTGTCGCCAACAGCTGCTGCCGCTCGTGGATGACGCTCGCCCGCGCTATCCAGGTTGTGGGGCCATGACGCTGTTCTACCTGCGCGTCGACCGCCACGTCGCTGAAGTGATCGAGTGGTCCTGATACCCCAGCGGGGTAGATGTGCGCGTCGAAGCCGAAGGTACCCAGCATGAGCGATGTTGATGCCGTTTCGTGCTGCAACGCCACCCGCCAGTATGGAATTACGCCAGCTGTGACGTTCCGAGCCGACGAATCGAGCGGCGCGCCGAAGCCCTGAGGCGATGACCGGTATGCTGTGAACTCTGTATAGAGCAAATTGTCATAGAGCGAGTACGCGCCGAGACCAACGACCTGTTGGCCGAGCTTACCGTCGATTAGTGTGCTGGCAATCGGCGACAGAGCGGCCGAGGAACTCACGAACGGAAATCCCCATGCGGGCACAGTGTTCCAGACGTCCTGCACTGTCGGGTTGTTGTGCAGCGTAAGTCCGTACACCACGTCCCGTGCGGCAACAGTGCCATGGTCGGCGTATCGAAGATCGATGTTGTCAATGCCGAACGATCCATCGCCCGCTGCGTACGTAAACTGTGAAAACACGCCGATCTTGGGCGTGACTTCACCCGCTACAAAAACGCTGAACTGCTGCGGGAAAGCGAGAGTACCGTTCTGCGCGCCCGGTAGTGACGTTCTCGTACGCGTCAGCGATGACAGCAGCATCGCTGAGAACTGCGGAATTGGCGATAGCTTGAGCGATTCCTTACCGACCGAGTCGCCGGGCTGACCAATAGTCTTGAGACCGGTGAGCGTGTAGCCGTTCAACTTGAACCTGCGACCAAACGGTGTGAGCTGCGGGAACTGATAGTGACACGCGCTGCAGGCGAGCCCTGTCTGCCGAGAAAACGATGGGACGTTGTTGCTGCGTAAGTTCGCGAGGGCAGCATACAGGGAAGCTGGTGCGACGACGCGGTCAGCACGGAGCCCCGGTTCCAGTTCGGATGAGCGACTGATCAGGCCGTGACTCCCGGGACGCGCCGACCGGGCGGGAACGATCGCCCCCGCCGGCAGAGAAACGCTCGTGAGCAACGTGACAGCGGCGAGCGTATGCATCCAGGCTCGTCGGCTCCCATCTTTCGGATTGTGTCGCATCAATAGAGCCCTCAGATGTAACCGGCCATAACTGCGCCGGAAGATAAATTCGCGGATCGTGTTTCCATGCCGCATCGGTGACACGGCGGTGCAGGCGCAACCGAACGAGACATCGAGCGCTACCTTTGCACAGGCTTGGGTCGCGGCTTTGCCGACGATATGGCACTGACGTACGCCGCCAGTGCTTGCAGCTCGGCTGGGCTTAGCGAGACGACCGGCATCCCGCCGGTTTGCATTCGAACGGTGGGATGCTGGAACAGTGTGACCAGCAGTGCTGCTGGGAAGTTCTTCCCCGTATTCGCAAGCGCTGGTGCCGCCCATGTGCCGCCGACGCCGTCCATACCATGGCAAGTCCCGCAGGAGTGTTCTTCGAAGATCAACTGACCATCGAGGGCCAGTTGATTTACCGGAGATGATGGCGCGGTAATGCTGCTCTTGTTCAAGCCAGCCTGTGGCGCGCGCGCCGCCGGCACGCCCGGCTGAGACGCTTGCGCGGCCGGTGCGGCCGTGCGAGCGCTTCCAAGATTCTGGAGGTAGGCAACCAACGCACTCATATCTGCAGCGGGAATGTCCGTGGACGGCATTCCGCCAGCCCGCATTTTCGGATTCGGGTGCTGCAACAGATTCGCCAGCGCAGCGGGCGTCAAGGTCTTGCTGATTCTTGCCAGCGCCGGTGCCGCCTGGGTACCCACCCCGCCGACGCCGTGACAGGCTGCGCATCCGCGTGCGTTGAAAAGTGCCTCGCCGCGCCCGGTGGCTGAACTCGCGGGTTGTCCCGCTTCAACCGGATTTACTGCTCCCGTTTGCGATTGGACTTGCGGCTGTACCGGTACCGCGGTTGGTGTTGTTGGTGTTGTTGGTGTTGTTGGTGTTGTTGGTGTTGTTGGTGTTG
>JBEPUB010000012.1:0-85657 GCA_041691775.1 Gemmatimonadota bacterium | reverse complement strand
CCGTTATCTGCGCAACCTTCCACGCTGCGTCGTAGCTATAGGTCGTGGTATGGCCGTTCCGGTCAGTGATCGCGTTCAGACGGGAACTACCATCGTATCCATACACCGTGCTGTCGGTAGTGCTCGGATCGACGATCGCCGTCAACATGCTATTGGCATCCACACGAACATACGTGGTGCGACCGACAGACGCGACCGGGTTCGCCTCCTGGATACTCTGGAGCCCGGTAGTTCCATACGTCAGTGTCGTCGCCGCCCGACTTGCGCCCACGGTTCGGATCAGAAATGGGTCGTATATCTTGACCAGTCGCTGACTTGCATCGTACTGGAACTGCGTGTTGTAGCCCAGCCGATCGGTCACGCTATCTGCCAAGCCAGACGGTCCGAACCATACCTTCGTATTGTCGAGGGACGAGCGAACCCATCCACCGTTGGACGACGCGGTCTGGAGCGTGGTATAGTCTCCATTGGGACTCGTGTAGCCGCCGGGTGCTTTGGTGAAGTACAATGCCGACCCCGCGCCGTCTGTAATGACAGCGGAGCTGTCGCTCTGCGGGTAAAGGCGCGGAACGCCACCCACGGTCCAGCCCTTGGCAACACCGGACGCTTGCGTGTTGACGATGAGGAGCTGTGCATTAACCGTAGTCACGTCACTAGTACTGTTTGCATACATGGACGTCACGACAACCTGCACTGGATATACGCCAGTAGCGTAGCTCGACATGTCCAACTGGCCAGCCAGACGGTACGTGGTGCTCGCGTTGGCCGGAGGCTGGAACACGAGGATGGAATCGAGATTGGTGAAGCGAAGCCGGGCTCCGTTCCGCCATACCTCGAGATGATATGCCTGCACGGTGGCTGGCGGGTTCGTGACGCTGACATCCGCGTACACAAATGGACGCGGGAAGGCGCGGTCGCCATTGTACATGAGTGTGACGCTCCGCGGCGTGTCCAGCGTGAAATACGGCACCGTGCTTCTGCTTGCTGTCATGGCGAAGCACGACGCAGCGCACAGGCTCATGTCCTGATCGTCGTTGTTCATGAACGCCGTGGAAACCGTTAGGTTCGAGCTGACACTAACACTGGTAGTTCCGGTCGACTCGTACGTATTAACAAACGTCTTGAATGCGCGCAGGCTTATCTGTCCCCATCCCGTAGCACTCTGTGTCTGGAACGACACACTGACGACGCTGTCGGCGCCCTGATCTACTATAATGGAGTCCGGTGCCGAGCAGCTGGTCACCGGCGCGGTGCAGCCCGTAACCTGGAGCGTGTACGTGATCCGGCCAGAGGTGCCTCGATTGCTCACAAAGAAACGATCCGTGCCGCTAGAGTTGCTGCGCTCGCTTAGGGTGCTATTGATAGGACTCACTACCACCGTAGGCGCAAGCGTTACAACCAGCACGCTTCCGTCATCGCCATGGACGGTCAAATCGGGCGCCGTCATTGTCGCGTGCAGATCAATCGTAGCCGTCTGGCCCACGGGCCCGCTGGTGTAGTCCACCGGCACCGTCGTACTCTGCCCCGCCGCTAGGGTCACGCTCGGGTACCTGCTCGTGCACCCGGAAGCGGTGCCGGTACACGTCGGCACGGACAGGGTGTAGGTCGCCTGCGCGTTTCCCGTATTGCGAATCGTGAATACGAAATTGGTACTGACGTTCGCTTCGCTGTACGCCGTGTCGCTCTTGGGGCTTACTACCGGCTGATATGTTCGAACGTCAGCGACAGCTACGTTGTAGCTCCCCTGATCGGTATAAGTTTCCACGCCCGAAGCGGTGTTGCTGGCCGTCATTGTCACCGTGCCCGCACCTCCGGCCGGGTTGCCGCTGGTCGTATAGGAGACACCCACCCCTTGCGGTGAGCCGGCATATACCTGCACGCTCGATGGCACTGCGCAGCCCGTGACAGACCCCGAGTAGCTGCACGTAAGCGTATATGTAACGGGGCTTGAGTTCCCCACGTCGGTCACAGTGAAAGTAGCGTTGTTGCCGCCGGTTCCTGGATTCGCCGTGCCCGAGCCGCCCTTGGGACCGACCGTGACCGCTTCGGACAGTGGCACAATGGTGAGCGTGACGCTATTGAACTCGCCATCCGGCGCCGTCGCCGTCAGCACCATCGTCCCGTTCCCGCTCGTGAACGGCCCGGTTTGATAATCCACCGTGACATCGGCCGAGCCGTCGGGTGCGATCGAGCCCAGGACGGTGCGCACGCTGCACGCGAAGATGTTCCCCCAGCAGACTACGCCCAGGCTGTATGTGGCAGCCGCGTAGCCCGTATTCGCCACGTGGAACCACGGATAGTTGGTGTTGGTGAAGTTCTCAGCCGTGTACCACGTTGCATCGTTCGCCGTGACCGATGGCTGCGCGTTACCTTCGTAGAACGGGTTTTGCGCACCGGCCGTTGGAGGCGGTGCGATACTAGCCACACTAGCCACGCCAATTGCGCACCTGAAGATGAGCGCTCGCGTTGATAAGCCTACTGGCACCCGT
Organism: Gemmatimonadota bacterium; assembly: GCA_041691775.1. Taxonomy (GTDB): domain Bacteria; phylum Gemmatimonadota; class Gemmatimonadetes; order Gemmatimonadales; family Gemmatimonadaceae; genus Fen-1247. The sequence goes on along the minus strand of JBEPUB010000012.1, from coordinate 83,168 downwards.
ACTGGCAACCGTACTCGATTCAGGTGCTTCGAGCGCGACCGAAGAATGGCGTCGCTTAGAAGCTGCTGGATCGAACGACCGCGAAAGTTACAACTCACGACAGGCTCCGGGGCTCACGTGGTGACAGCGCACACTGCCTCCCGCTCAAGCACACTCGGTGCCGCGTTCCATCTTTTCTTAACTCATTGATTCACAATGGTTTAGCGATACTGCCAGCACAACCAACCAGCTATTGTCGCGCGACTGTCGCGCGACAATACGCGACAATACGCGACAATAACCGCGGTCGCTCAGAAGACACACGCTCTGTGAATTGACAATCTCGCCGCCTGGTCGCACCATAAACGACGCGGGGCGCCGAAATCACTCGGCGCCCCGCGTTAGCTGTCGCTGATTTGAATTACGGCGACGTGATTGCACCAACCCCGTCCGGTCTGCCGTGCAAGCCGCGGAGCATCCGGAGCTGCGTAGGCGTAAGGATCGCTTCTAGGTCAGCTTGCCGTGCCAGCGCGAGGTTCTTAAGAGCCGATGTGAATGGGGTGCGTTCAGCTCGCGCGCTTGTCTCACTCGCGGGCATCGACGTGAGCATTTGATCGACGAGAGCCTTGCGTCGAGGTTCATAGTGCCGGAGCACGGCTTCGATCGCTGTGGCTTGAGCATCGCTCAGGCCTAGACTCTGAAATAACGGGGGGAGACGCCGCACTGCAACGGGGGGTGCACCACGCAATGACGATTGCGCACCACCCGCGTTCGATACGGTCACCGCCAGGCCAACAAGAAGTGGTACTAGGACGCGCCATCGACAAAGGGGAAACGGATGCATGGGGATGCCTCGATTGAATAGACCGCGCTGTTGATCAGAATAAAAGCACAAGCAATGCCACTCCGGAACAATTGCTAAGTGGTACTCGTCAAATGAGATACGTCGTTATCAACGTTGCCCAACTTCCTATTGTCGCGCGACTGTCGCGCGACAATACGCGACAATACGCGACAATAGCCTGCCTTTTGAAGGGTACACGTCACGCGAAATCACGACTCCCGCCGCATCAACTCGGCACCTGCACCGACTGCCTCAGTGCGCCGTCGTGGGCCGCGGGACGCGACCGTGATGCCGAGCCGATGCATCCTGCGATACGCAGTGGAGCGATCGATACCGAGCGCGAGCGCCATGGCCGCAACGTCCCCCGCATGAGCATTGAGCAAGGTCAGCAGTCCTCGTCGCTCCTCGAGCTCCTGGGTAAACAATATATCGTCGACGCCCGGTCGAGATAGTGCGTGCGCGATGTGGCGATCATCGACGGCGGAACCCTCGGAAAGGAAGGCCGCGTACTCGACAGTCTGACGCAACTCACGCACGTTGCCCGGCCATGTGTATTCTTCCAAACAGCGCAATGCGCTCGAGGTAAAGACGATCTCTGCACCGCCAGACTCAGCCATGGCGATCCGGCTAAAATGCACAGCCAATAGGCGAATGTCCTCGGGATGATCTCGGAGAGCGGGAACTGTTATGACAATTCCCCGAAGTCTGAACAGCAAGTCGGCACGAAACTGGCCGTGGCGTACGGCGGCAATCAGATCGACGTTCGTCGCGGCGACCAGCCGGAAATCCGTGGGCTTACCAATATCACCCCCAACCGGACACACCTCGTGTGTGTCAAGTACTCGTAACAGCTTCGCTTGAGCTGCGGATGGCAATTCCGCAACTTCATCCATGAATGCAGTCCCGTGACACGCGCGGCGCAACAATCCTGGCTGGTTCCGTACAGCACCACTGAACGCTCCGCGTACGTGGCCAAACAACTCGCTTTCGAATACTCCTTCCGGAATCGCGGCGGCATTGAACGGCACGAACGGACCTCGACGACCGCTTTCGGAGTGCAGCCCCTGCGCTACCAATTCCTTGCCGGCGCCGGTCGGGCCCTGAATCAGGACGGGAGTCCGCCGCGGCGCGGCGCGCCGAACCTCGTCACGCAAATTTCGTATCACTTGCGAGGAGCCGACGATCAAATCGCCTATATCCGGATGAGTCATTTCTTGCTATCTCCAGCTCGCTTCTGCAAGGGCTTGGTCAACTGGTCAGCGTCGTCATCGGTTCGAATCACATGCGGTGTAATGAAGAGGAAGAGCTCTGTCTCAGACGTCTGCCGAGAGATGTGGCCGAACAACGCACCAAGGATCGGAATACTAGACAGGATGGGTATGCCACCCTGTGTCGACTCATGCTGTCGATCAGTCAGCCCACCGATGACTACCGTCTGGCCGTCCTTGAGCAGAAGTTGGGTCTGAACAGCGCGCGTCGATATCACCGGTGCGTTGAACTGCGTCTCAGCGGTTGCTGCGCTTACTTCCTGGCTTACCTGCAAGGTGACATATCCGTCCGCGGATATCGTCGGCCGTACCGTCAACTTGGTACCAACGTCTTTGTATTGCACCACCTGATCGCGCGAGGCGCCATCGGTGGGTAGCGAGCGTGATATCTGGACGAAAGGACGCTGGCTCCCGACCAGGATTTGCGCTTCCTGGTTGTTCGCGGCGATCACCGTTGGACGCGACACGATAGTCACGTCTCCACGTGAGGCTGCTGCGCGAATTGTCGCTTCGAGATCCGGGTCACCCCCAATCCCGACGACGTGCAGACCGGCATTGCCGGACGCAAGACCAGTCTGGTACCCATCGTACGTTGTGTTAGGATGACCAGGCAGATGAGCCGCCGGGAGACTTACATCGACTCCGAGCTCGAGCGATCGATCTCGACTCAACTCTACCACCAACACTTCGATCAACGCCTCGAGCGGACGCACATCGAGCTCCTTGACCGCGGCGGCAATGAGCTCAAAATCCCCTGGGTTTGCTCGAATGAGTAGAGCATTCGTCGACGCATCCGGGACGATCGTCGTCTCTCCCGAGAGCGTCGCGGATCGCCCAGTCACCACGCTTCCGATTAGACCGGAGGGGACGGCGGCTGGCGGCACCGTCATCGCGTCGTAGCTCGACTGACGTTGTTGCGACAGTTGCTGCGACAGATTGGAAGACCGGCTTCCGATCTCGCCAAACGCACTTGCCCTCCCGTACAATGAATTCACGGTGGCAGCTACGTCGGCAGCGCGCGCGTGGCTCAGCCGTATCACATACAATCGCGCATCGCCCGTGGGAGGTCCGCGAGCCAACGCCGGATCGGCCGCGGGTAGCGATGGCGCTTTCTGGCGAATCCGGTAGGGGCCGCCGGAGTCAGACACCAACTCGAGGTTCTCGCTCAACAGAGTCGCCCTGAGCAACGGCAGGACTTCCGTGACGCGAATTGCGTGAGGAGTTTGCAGCGTCACCTTGCTGTTGCCGATTGGTCCGAATACGACCGGTCGGTCCAGGTATTGTGCCAATGCTTGAATCGCTGTACGGACATCGACGTCCATTAGATGGATGGACACCGTGTCGGACTGCAACGCGCGAGTCTGAGCGAAGAGTGCTGGCACGCAAGACACGGATGTCGCCATTGCAACGAGCAGCGCGGTTACGAATGATCCGCTACGACGGCTAAACGTTTTCATTGTGCCCCTGTCCTCCCCAGTGTGACTGTCCACGTGGAGTCCTTGACCCGAACAGTCACGCTGTCCCGATTGACACGCCGAATGGCTACACCGCCCAGCGTATCGCCGGCCGACACCACGATGGTACCATCGTGCCCCGGAACTCCAGAAATGATGGCATGCCACGGCGGACCTCCTATAGTCCCCTGTAACGCAATTCTTATCGTAGGAGTCGTTTGCGCGGATGGCGCAATGAATCCAGTGGGCGTAACCGAGTAAGCAACAGTTGCAGGCTTCCGCTCGAGACGAAAGACATCATGCGCAACCACAAGAGTCGCGGCGCTGTCCAGGGATTCGCCGTCGAACATGACCAGCGCCGGCGTTGTGCCTGCACGCTGCCGCACGGGCCTTGCGTTATGACCATCAATGGGTGCACGACCATACGCACGCACCGTTTGACGCGCGCCCAATAGCAGCACCGCCGCGATGGCGCCCCAAATAACTCGTTCCCATCGTCTGAGATTCATTGATCCACCTGATCATCCGAACTTCCCGGCACGCGTCTATAGAGGCCACGTACCGTCAAATCAACATGGAGCGATTCCATGCGCTCGGATGTCGCTGTTGGATCGGACTGTGCAATGGTCACCTGTCGAATATCCACCAGCGGAACCCCGCTCTCCAGATCGCGAAGCATGCCCGATACGCCCCGCACGTCGCCGGTGGCGCTTATGCGCACTATGACCGGTACGATGAGTGATTTAGTCACCGAATCAACCTCAGGTTGCAACGACGCTACGTGCACACCGTTCGCATCAGCCGCATCGGCGATCACTGAAGCAAGGCCTGCGGCGGCTTGACTCGCTGAGCTGCCCTTCAAGAAGGCCGGTGAGAGGCCCAGAAATGCGGTACTTGTCTTGTCGAGTGATTTGGTGACGCCACTACGGCCAGCGATTATCTCGCTGTCCTGCGCTAATTCGCTACGAACCATTCTCAACTGACCGGTCGTGGCGCGGCGGCTCGTGATCAACAGGGGAATGCCCTTACCCATTGCCAACATCGCAATAATACAAACCACGCCGAACAGAAGCGTACGCATGTCGTTGGAAAGGCGATCGCTACGTGTTCCAGGTCTGAATAGGACGCTAGTCGTCATGTGATTGATTCAATCGGTTGATGGTCATGGTCGTCAAATTCATCGGTCAGTGTCTCGATCCACTGCAAAGCTGGCTTTGCCTCGATCGTAATCCGGCGCGATGCGCAACCGGATCGTCGCTCGTTCAAGCTCGCGTGGGCCGACTGTTTCGCGGCTAACCGGACCGATTATCGTCGGCGACGCGACATTCGGAACGTCACTCAGCGCATCGACAACCGCGGCAGTCCGCGGCGAGAGAGCGACGATATCTACGTTGGCCGAGTCGATGCGTAGAGTTGTAATTGCCGCTTCCGCGGGTAAAGCTTGTGTGATAGCCCCAAGGAGCAGCGCCGTCGATACGCGGTGGCGTGAGAAGTTGGCCGCATTCGCCAAATCGCGATTGAGACGCCTGAGCTCCGCCTCTTCACGAATGCCGCTGTCGCTAACCGCTGCCATTCTGCGAACAGCCGCCGCGTCTCGCGCGAGCGTTACGCGCTCGATGTTCAATTGGCTTCCAACATAGAGCAAGGCGACCGCAACAAGAACAGCACCGGCAACCGTGATCCGCTTGGGCGATATGTCCGGTACGGCAGCTGCCGGATTGTCCTGCGCACTAAGTCCAAGCGGCATCAATCCGCGCGCCGTTGCTACTCTCACGGCAATTGTTTCTCCAGTCGATAACTCGCGAACGGTGCTGGCCCTTCCGGCTGAGCCGGGCGAGTTCCCTCCCAAGTCGATCGATGTAGCCGGCACAATCCTTCCCATACGCAGCTTGCGGCTCGTGATTTCATTTGTGATCGCATCGACTACGCTACGGTCGGCCACGCCGACGTGAACATCGCCTGAAGAAGTTGCCAGCGCACCGGTGATGATTATCGGTCTCGATGATGCGACGAACCGACTTGTGTTCAATCGTAACAGCGATACGAGCTCGCTATGACGGTTAACCGGCGGGACGCCTTTAAGAAGCTTCACTCGGGCCCACGGCGCGCCAATCGCTGTGTTTACAACCAGCCCAGGCCAACGAGACTTGGGAATGCGATCGAGCAGTAAGCCAAGAGTAGATGCGACTCGCCCATGATCACTCATGTGATGATCTACACTTAACGGGGCCGCGGCGGACCATACCATCTTTCCACGCTCGACAACTGCTACGGCGATGTCACATTGATCTACGTACACGCCGATTCGTTTCAACATGAACGCGTCCATCACGGCCAGATCCTCGCGTGAGTGACGCCGGCCCTGCGCGCAGCGCGAACCAGACGTAACTCTTCAACGACACTTACGGGCGGTGTTCCAGCCGTTGAGGTGATTCGCACAATCCAGGCATCCGGCTCATTCGCAACCAGCCGCACGAGTTCGCCAGATGCCGATGCGAGCTTGGTCCGCGCATCTTCACTGAGCGATGCGCCCAATGCGGCGATATCGCGCACAGGCTCACCTCTCCAGCGAAGTTCGGCGATGCGGGCGACTGCTTCAGGGCTCATGCCCGGAAGAGATGCGATCACTGGGAGCGGGGCTCGGTCCAGCACTATCCTTCCCGGCTCGACACCGAGCAGTGCGACGAGCGAATCCGCCGCCTCGAACCCCCGAACGAGGTGAATTTCCTCCTCATCCTCGAAAGGACGGTTGGTTGGAATGACGCGCCCCGCTGCCCGGTACCAACCGGCTTCTGCTCCACGTGGACGCGGGATCGAGTCACTATCCCGCCAGTCGAGCAACGCATCCGCTAGACTATCCGCGCGGTCCTCGTTTACGCCGGCAGCCATGAACGCCGCACTCAGCGCTCCGGCATCCGCAGCGTTTACGTCAAGCCTATCTCCCGCCGCACGCGCACCGACAACGCAGCCCACCTTTTCCGCATGAACAGTTGCAAGAGTGCGATCGAGTGTATCCCACGCCGCGCTCGCCGCGACAAGCGTGTCGCCAAGAGCAGCGTCCGCCGCGGCCCGCACCACTTCACCACATGCCTCGGAGTGCCAGGCGGCTCGCGTGATGTTCATGCGATTCTGCGTTGTCGCAAGTGCATCGCGAGCCGTGGCTGTGTCATCCATCCCTATAGCTGCCATCGCGACCACCAGCCACAAAATCGCGATCAAGGCAAAGCCACGGCGATCGGGAAGCCTCGTAACGCGCGGGCTCAACCGCGCGCTCCGATGCGCCAGACAACTGTATCAATCGGACTCATCACGCCAATTGCAATCGGCGCCGTCGGGCCGGCCGGCCAACTGCTCGTCCAATGCCCGGCGCCGGTAGCGTCGGTTAGGTATCCGAGCGACAGTACGCGATTGTGCACGCGAAACCGCGCTGAGTCACCCGTCGAGCTTACGGCCACGATGGCGGCGCCAGTCGAATCGGTCGTGACACGCAGCGATACATCGCATTCACGCTCCCAGCCTCCGGGAGCAATACACGACGACGTGAAGCGTGCCGTAATGCTGTCGCCGGTGAAGGCGTGCATTGTTGACCCCGACCCCAGCCTCGGAGACACATCAACCTGCCTCACCAAGCGGCTTATCATGGTCGCTGCGTTCTGCGTTTGATCTCTCTCAGCCGCAGCGCGGGATGCCGCGGCCCGCGAATCGGCTAGCTGCTCGAACACGATGTCCGCCGATAGCAGCAGCGCCGCGGATATCATGACCGCAACCAGAACTTCGATGAGCGTAAATCCCGGCCGCATCTTGCTAGTACGCCATTGGAGATAGCCGAACAGCACGATACACGATCGTGTCTAACAATTGTTCGTGCGATGAACCGTCCAACAGTGAGATCGTATAAAGTGCAGGCTCGGGATGCTCGACATCGAGCAGCCATTTTCCCTGCGGGTGAGCACCAAGGTGGCGATCGAAATCCTCTCGCGACCACAGCACCACGTGATCCAGAAAGGCGCTAGCCGCGCTCAGGCGATCCTCGCTCGCATGCGCGAGAACAACAACGTAGCGCGCCTGCGCAGCCCGAACGAGAGTGGTAGTGCTCGCGATAGCAAAGATGGTCATCGCCACAATGACCTCGAGAAGAACCGCCCCTGATCGATCGCGGAACTGGTTTCTATCGTGCATTGCTGCTCCTCATCATTCCTGTCATCCGGTTCAAATTCGGCATATCAGAGATGACGCGACCGTCTGGCAAGGCAGTCACGAGTATCGTACCAGTTGAATCGTCCAGGTTGATGGTTTGCGGAATGCCGGAGGCGATCGCCGCAGAGCGGAGTGACCGTACCCGCGCGGTGACAGATGCAACTACGACTTTCGGACGCTTTTCTCCCGCAAGCGAAAGCGTGGTTATCGCAAGCACGACACTGAGTACAGCAATAGTTACTATGAGTTCTATAAGTGTCATGCCGCGCCGTTGGTTGAAAGCAAGGCGGCGCATCCTACCTTACCGGGTGAATGGCGTACACGGCCTGCAGCAATGCGCCGGAAATAAGGGCGACGATTGCCCCGAACACAAGGATGAGCGTGGGCTCAACCAGGCGTACTGCGCCGCGGGTCAACTCTCGCGCTCTCTCGCTCTCGATCCGAGCAGCATGAAGAAACATCGCTGACACACGCCCTGATGCTTCCCCCGCTCGAATAAGCCGAACGGCAGCAATCGTCAGTGCGGCGCAATCTTCCAGCGCGAGTCCGAGCGATTCACCACGCATGATCCCGGTGCGTGCGGAATGAAGCCTTGACTCAATAGCGGAATCTCCCGCAGCGGTAGCCGCACGGCTTAGTGACACGGCGGCCGGAACGCCGGAATCAAGCAGCGCCGCCATTGCCGTGCATACACGTGATGTAGCGGCCGACCGTCGGACGGCTCCGATCCCCGGAAGCTTGAGCAGGACGTTGTTCCATGTCACACCTCCTGCGGCACTTCTCGTCCATATGCGCCAGCCAAAGAGTCCCAACATGACGATTACGGCGACCGCGAATGCGTTGGCCTCTATCGCAGTTGTTGCTCCCAACACAAATCGCGTAAGTGGAGGTGGCTCCTGACCGGTGTCGGCGAGGATAACTGCGAAACGTGGAAGTACGACGCCTACGAGCAATCCGATAGAGCACGCACCGGCGACTAACAGAATCGCTGGGTACACAAGTGCACCGCGGACAGCGGACTTGAGTGAGGCGTTTTCCTCAGCGAGCTCGGCGCTCCGCAACACTGCTGGAGCGAGATCCCCGGATGATTCCCCCGCGGCGATAATACCAACGAGCACGGGTGAAAGCCGAGCATCGTCCCTTAAGCCATCTGCGAGCCGCCCACCGATTCTGACCCTCTCTTTTATCGCAGCTGCCGCGGCCACCCATGAACCGGGCGCGAGCTCCTCGAAAGTAGCAAGCGTGCGCGACATCGGAATGTCCGCCGCAAGCAGATTCGCGAGCACACGCAACCCTGGCGCAACGTCAGCCGTGCGTGGCACGCTAAGGCGTGTCGCGAATCGTGCCGCAGCAAGATCAGTGGGGAAGAGACCCAGAGAGTGCAGTGTATCAACGGCCGTGCTCTCGTCCGCCGCGACGATCGTGCCGCGTATCAACGTGCCGTCCTGGCGCGCAGCTCGGTACCTGAAAGTGCGGGCGCCGGGTTGGCTTACGGAAGATGCGCTCATTGGTGCAAGACGCCTCCCCACGAAGTAACGTCGGCGTCCTCATCCTCGCCGCCTGGCTTGCCGTCTTTGCCGAGCGTGTACAGGTCGAAGCCGCCACGGTTCTCAACCCCGGGAAAGACATAGACGTAGGGACGCCGCCACGGATCCAGCGGCACATCGCGTGTCAGGTACGGTCCGCGCCAGTTGGGAGCCGCATCGGCACCAGTGGGAGCGACGCGCAAGGCAGCGAGGCCCTGAGATTGAGTTGGATAGTCGCCATTGTCTAGTCGATACGAGTCAAGAGCAAGCGCGAGTGTCTCGATTTGACTCTGTGCCGCACTCGTCTTCGCATCGCCCAGGTTCCTGAAGATCGCTGGCGCGACTATCGCTGCTAACGTCGCGATGATCGCAATTACTACAAGCAACTCCATGAGCGTAAATGCGCGCCGGTCGAGCAATGCGCTTGTGTAATACCGCTGACTGGCGTTCCTGCGCGGTCCATTATGCATTGCACACTCGTAATACTTCATCCATTGTGGTGACGCCAGCCGCAGCCTTGGCGACACCGTCTGCTATCATCGACTGATATCCGCGCGCGTCTGCAATCGCTTGGAGCTCGGAGCTCGGAGCACCTCTCGCGATGGCTGTTCGCAGCGCGTCGTCCACGGCGATCAGCTCGAATATCCCCACGCGACCCCTGAATCCGGTGCCGCGACATGCCGCGCATCCGTTCGCGCGGACGAAATTTGCATTGGACATATCCGGTACCGCACTACGCTGAATTGCGACGATCTCGTGGCGCGGCGCCTCAGGTGACTTACACTCTGGACACGCGATACGCACGAGCCGTTGCGCCAGGATTGCGGTCAGCGTCGCGGCAACGAGATACGGCGCGATCCCAAGGTCGAACAGTCGCGGCAACGCACCTATTGCGTCGTTCGTGTGAAGTGTAGAAAAGACCAGGTGCCCGGTCATCGACGCCTGAATCGCAATCTCTGCCGTCTCGGTGTCGCGCATTTCGCCGATCATTACCACGTCTGGATCCTGCCGCAGGATTGATCGGAGTGCGGATGCGAACGTCACCCCGGCTTGCCGGTGAACTGGAACCTGTGTCACACCCTCCAACTGATACTCGACCGGATCCTCGACGGTCACTACTTTCTCGGCTCTGATATCGCGTCTCCGCAACGCGCTATAGAGCGTCGTTGTCTTTCCACTTCCCGTCGGTCCGGTGACCAGAACCATCCCGTGCGGCCGGCTAATCGCATCAGCCATTTCTTGAAGTATGTTGGCTGGCATTCCCAGTGCTGTGAGGTCGACAGGCCGAGTGCCGCGGTCAAGCAGCCGCAGCACGACGCTCTCCCCGTACACCGTCGGGACTGTCGAAACACGCAAGTACAGCTCTGTGTTCTCCACTCGGACACGGATCCGTCCATCTTGAGGACGACGACGCTCAGAGATGTCCAGATCTGCAAGTAACTTGAGTCTCGAAACAACCGCGTCGTGCAACCGCCGAGGAGGCTCATTCGTCGGTGCCAGCACTCCATCGACGCGAACGCGCGCAATCGCGCCGCCGCGTGTCGATTCGATGTGAATGTCGCTGGCACCAGACTCGTACGCGTCGTGCAGCAGAGTATTCACGTATCTGATGACAGGCGGCTGATTGGCAATCTCGCGAACATCCGCTGTATCGTCGTCCTGCCCGGGGAAGTCGCCAGCCAAGTCTTGCACGTGCGCCGTGTTACGCTCGATCATGCGTTCTAGCTCATCATCAGTTACGTCACGCGTTACAATCTTTTTTCCGTATACGTCCGCCAGTTCCTCTATCGCCTCAAGGTAGGCGTGCGGCCCTACAGCGACGACCAGCGCATCATCGCAGGTGTCACCCTTGTCGGGGCAAACACGATGATGGAGCAAGTACTCCCGACTGACACCTGTTGAAGCACGGATCTCAACAGGAATTTCCGAAAGTGATGACATTTTTCTGTCTCGCGTTGTGCTGTCAAGTGACAATCACCCTGTACCGCTTTTCCGCGCCGGGACAGAACCTACGCTGCTTACGTTGGCCGGCAAGGGTCAATGTTGCCGCAACTTTCGCAAGTTTAATCGGCATACTGCATCTGGCAGCCAACCGCTAGTACATATTCTGGACAAAACATGCATATTCTGGCCAAGGCACTACGTTTTTGGGCCAAATACGATGTTGATCCACCGAACATACGAGGCGGATTTTTTCCCTTAGCCGTGCCCCGACGGGTCACAATCGGCCGGCCCGCGCCGCAACACCCCAGGATCGGCCGCACCGCGACGCGTCTTTCTTAGTGTGTCCGCAGTCGTGGTCGCTACTCGGGCGCGGACACTAACACGCCTTCGAGGACCCGAGCCAAAAACGGCGAGTGGGAGCGTGCTCTGGTCTCAACCAGCGCGGTCGACACATGCAGCCGGTGGACGCGCGCGCATTGCGTTTGATACGCGGATTGTGCATTCGCTCGCGACGGGATCGCGGCGATGAGAGCCTCGCGATGATCGCCGCGTAGGGTTGTCTGCCGGGATCCCAATCGCACACAGAACGTCCTCCGCGCCAGAGTTACAACCCGGGTTCTCTTTCGCGGAGATCACTCGCAGAGTTGCCGTTCTTGGAGCAGCGCGAAACCTGGCGATATTGCGACATTAGTTTGTGTTTAGCCGCGTGTCCACCGAACCGGCAGCAGCTCAATCAGAGGTTTTCGGACCACCAACGAGTTTCCCGACAACAGCAAGAATCGCGAGCATCCCGATCAAGTCCGCTGAGTCTATAAAGGCAATCGCGATTGCCGGAACCCACTTCGAGGTCCAGGGAACGAACAGAACCAGCGGGATATGAAGCAACGCAAGTATAACCATGGTGATCCAAAACCACACATGCTGACCGATGTTTCGCTTTAAGGCAATAGTGAAACCAACAACAGCAATGCTATTAAGCGCAGGCAAGGCAAGATCAAATCTTCCAAGCAAAATGAGCAGCCAGTCGATAAGTCCACAGCCAGCCATCCAAAGCAACACGCCCCACCATGGTACGCGTATTTTCTTTGCTTCTTTTATGTCGTTCTTGATGTCCTGAATCAGGGACATTTTGCGACCGTCATTCCTGCCTTGATAGCGTCATTAACGATTGATGCTCCGGCGGCAAGCGTTCCAGGCCCAGGTATAAACCCAGCAACGGTGAGGCCGGTGGACAGCCGGCCTTGAGCCGATGTATCGCCAAGCCCAAAAGAACCACTTATGGCACTTATAGCTCCTTTACCTCGCGTACCGGCCTTAGCTCCCTGCCGAGTGGCGACGATCCCTCGGTATCCAGGGGAATTGCCAGCACTTCTGGCAATCTGATAGCCAGCTTCATTTTCGAACACTTTGGTGAAACCCTCAGCCTTGAGCCGGCGGTCGATCCACCCTGTGTCGAGCTAATAGGATTATCAGAATCCAACACAGGAGAATGAGCCCCTCCAACGTTCCCCAGTTAAGGGACACCTCGTGGAATCGAGAGTGAAAGCGTCAGCCACTCCAATTGCTCACGTAGACGAATGTTGTATCCACAAAAATAACCGGCAGCCATTCGCCTGCTATTTCCGTCGCGTCTGTAATCGCGTAGCCACCGCTCCCGACGCGAACGACGTCTACAGTGCGACTCACGAGTGGCGTGCCGTAGAGTCTGTGCATTTGTCGATTGTACGTATCGGCCGCAGTCGCGCATAGCGAAGAGTCGGAGACTATTGTAATCTCGCCTATCGGTACCTGAGGCACACTAAACCCCGTGCGCACCTGTGGCCAAGGATCGTTCGATCCCATGAACGTGACCAGTTGGGCGCGCAAATGACTCGAGTACTTATCAGGCGTACGACAGGCCTGAGCCGCTGATGGGCGCGCTAAGCCAAAGAGTGCGGCCGCAAAAGCGATGGTGCGTAGGCTTATGCGTAACTTCATGGGGACCAATGACATGACGCGCTCGTGTGGAGAAAGTTAAGCGTGGCCCCAGCAGCGCCTTCGGCTGGTCCACTCAGTTTGATGACGTTTAACTTGTCCATAACGTATCCAACTACAGGTGTCTGGTGTGCTTTCCTTGACCAACTAATAACGCGTTAAAACCGGGATACGCGACAATCCATGGCGGCCTCTGCCCCAAGCTCTGTACGCGTTGCCGATTCATCAACGAACTCCACCACAACTACCGAACTACACACGCGTCGAGCAGCGAATGCACAACATCACTCGCAACGTCTAAACCACAAACTCACACTCCGCACCCAACAAAAAAACCGCGCACCCGCAACTCACAGGTTTCCCCTGAGCGCGCGTGCGCGGTTCATCTCATCGAGAACGGTTGGTGCCGTTCTCTGAATCAGGTACTTCAACTCGGTCGTGTGAGTTGACTGCATTGCTCCGATCAGCCGGTGGAGCGTCGCTCGTGAGCGCCGCTCCACTCCGTCCAGGTACAACCGATCGATGTCCCGCCCGGTTGGGGCGCTTACTTCATCTTCCCCTGGATGTTGCTGATTCGGTCCAGGTGGCTTTTCACCTGAGGCTCTGCTTTGGTTAGCATAGCCTTGAGGTCCGCGTTCTGCGCTGTGCCCTCGGCTTTCTGCACCATCGCCAACACATACTGGTGTCCGGCGACCTGCGCGTTGACGTACGCCGAATCGAATGCGGCGCCCTTTGCGTCGGCTGTGAGCGCCGCCGCGGTTGATGCGTTCATCGCCATGATCGAGTCGGCTGCTGCCGAGTCGGGTGTGATGTTCAGCCGCTTGGCGAGAGCGTTGCCACCGTTCAGCATCGCCGTGTGCGCGGCTACCATGTCGCGCGCAAATGACCTGACCGCTGCGTTAGTCGCCTTCGACTCGGCCATCTTGCCCGCCGCGATCTCGCCCTGATTCGCAGCCGTCAACATTGCGAAGATCCCGGCGTCCGTCATTACGGGCGCTGCGACCGGCGCATTCATCGAGGTGCTGGATCCAGCACCGGCCTTCATTGACGTGTCCGCCGCGGCCAGCGTGGTATCGGCCGCGTTGTCCGTCTTCTTACATGCTCCAAGCATCGTCACCGCGCCAAGCGCGATGGCGAATGCCGCGTTCGTTGTCGCACGCACCATGGTTGCCCCCTCTTCGAGTTGCTAGTATGCCGTATTGGCCTGCACCCCGAAGAGGGGGCAAAATCCGTGCTACCCCACAGTCTTACGGCGCCTTGTGCGTGAGCTCCACGTCCACGGTCAGCTTGACGTCGTTCGAGACCATCACGCCGCCTGCCTCGAGAACCTGGTTCCAGGTGAGGCCAAAATCACGCCGGTCGATGCGCAGTGTCGCGCTGAATCCGATACGGTCATTCCCCCATGGATCGCGGCCCGAACCCCCACGAGTGACTTCCATCTCGACCGGTCGCGTGACGTCGCGAATAGTGACATCCCCACTGACGCGAAATTCGCCGTCCCCCTTTGGCTGAATCGCTGTGCTGACGAAACGGATCGTGGGATACTTCTCTACATCGAAGAAGTCCGGCGAACGCAGATGCGCGTCGCGCGTGTCATCATGCGTACTGATGCTGGAAGTTCCGATCTCGACTTCGATCTTGGACCCCTCGGTCGTGCCGTCAGTTACGACAGTCCCCGAAATTGCGGAAAAGCGGCCCCTGACCTTCGAGATCATGAGGTGCGTCACTAAGAAATCAACGCTCGAATGGGCTGCATCGATCTGCCAGGTGCCAGCTTGGCTGGGCGTGGCGGTTCCTGCGCTAGTTCCTGAAGTGGCAGTCATAGTAGGGTCTTGCTTGAGTGGTTGGAGTAGGGCGGTCGATGAAATTCATTCGACTAATGTTATACTAGTTACTATATTTGGATAAGGAACTATTGTCAATGCCTCCGAATCCGCTTACATACACGTTATGAGCCAGGAATCGATTTGCCCGCGATATCACAAGGCTGTCGAACTTATTGGCCGCCGGTGGTCCGGCGCGATCATCAGCGCGATGCTAGCCGGTGATACGAGGTACCACGAAATCCGCGAATCCGTCCCCGAAATCAGCGACCGCATGCTCGCGGAGCGGCTGAGAGAGCTGGAAGCCGAGGGTGTCGTTGAGCGGCATGTATTCCCCTCAACACCGGTCCGCATCGAGTACGAATTGACTGCTAAAGGCCGAGCGCTCGAGGCGGCAATAGTGGCGATCGGTGAGTGGGCCAACACGTGGATCGAGCCGGCGACTATAGCAGCCGGCACCGACGAACGCTGACCCGCCGCGGGCCGAGCATTGCGCGCGCGCTGAGCAGTCGCAATTACCGGCTGTTCTTCAGTGGCCAGACGGTCTCGTTAGTCGGCACCTGGATAACGAGAATCGCTACGAGCTGGCTGGTCTATCGTCTAACTGGCTCTGCATTTCTACTCGGCCTCGTCAGCTTCTGTAGCCAGATCCCGACGCTGGTATTGACTCCGTTCAGCGGAGTATTGATCGATCGATGGAACCGTCACACGGTTCTGCTAGTGACGCAGGTGTTGTCCATGCTCCAGTCGCTTGCGCTCGCGATTCTGGCGTTCAGTGGAAGGATCACAGTGACGCAGGTCCTGATTCTTCAGCTGGCGCAGGGGTGCATCAATGCCTTCGACACACCCGCGCGGCAGGCATTCGTCGTGGAGATGGTCGAAGACCGCAGCTATCTGTCTAACGCGATAGCACTCAACTCGACCATGGTAAACGCGAGCCGCATCATTGGCCCGACAATTGGCGGGATGATAATCGCACTGGCCGGCGAGGGATGGTGCTTCATGGTCGATGCGATCTCGTACATCGCGGTCATCGTCTCGCTGCTCGCGATGAATGTCCCGCGCATGGAGCGAGCGCCCAGCACCACGCATGTGCTGGAAGAGCTGCGCGCGGGACTGCGCTACATCACGGGATCGCTCCCAATTCGCACCGCTCTGATTCTTCTCGCGATAGTGAGCACGATGAGCATGCCGTACACTGTGCTCATGCCCGCGATCGCAACACAGACGTTGCACGGCGGTGCGCACACGCTCGGCTTTCTGATGACGGCGTCCGGAGTGGGCGCGCTAGTCGGAGCGCTCTATCTCGCGTCGCGACTGTCGGTGGTGGGTCTTGAGGACGTCAGCGCTGCTGCGACGGTCTGCTTCGGACTGGGACTCATAGGCTTCGCGCTGTCACACGTGCTGTGGCTGTCGCTCGCGATTCTCCCCATTGTCGGGGCGGGATTCATGGTGCAGATGGCGTCGATCAATACAATAATCCAGACGCTCGTTGATGAACGTCTGCGCGGTCGTGTGATGGCATTCTATGTAATGGCGTTTCTGGGCACGGCTCCCATTGGGAGCTTGCTCGCCGGAATCGTGGCCGCGAGAATCGGATCGGAGTACACGATTCTATTCGGCGGATCGGCGTCGGTAGCGGCCGGCATCTGGTTCGCGAGCAAGCTCCCTAAATTGCGCGCGGCAATGCATCCCATCTACGTAACGCGCGGCGTAATCACAGCACCGTCGGTCGCGGACATGGACGACGGCGCTGAATCGATCATCCCGTAAGCGTCACGTACGAAACGTTACGGATGGGGAAGATGCGGCGACGGCAGAGTCACGAGCACGCCGGTGACTACCAACACAAGTACCGCGAAGAACAACTCCCTGGTAGCGCTACGCCGGATCTCATGCGCCGCCGCTTCCGATCCGAGCCGCGGCCGCATTCTGCGCCAATTCCATGCGCCGAGTGCTACGACCGTGGCGACGAGTAACAGCTTGATGTCCAGCGCATAGCCGTACGAAGTGGTCCAAAGTGCCGCAACAAACTTGAGATGACGCCACGCGGTTGTTATACCGGTAGCTACCAGAAGCAACGACGCGCCGATCGCAACGGGTGAGAATGTCGCGATCATCTCGGCGACGAGCGCACCGCGCCGCTCGCTTGGCATTGTGCTACGCAGGATGGGTGGAAGGCCGGCAATTACCAACACGAACAGTGTGCCGATCCACAGCGAAGCCGCTACCTCGTGCAACGGATTTATCAACGCAGTCCATTTGCCTGATGTGATATCCTGGAGCGCGTATGCGACTCCGACGACGGCAGCGATAGCCCATGCTGCACGCACATGCTTGATCGCGACGACGAACAAAACCAGAAATACAGCTACGAATGCAAGCGGAATGGTGGTTTCGCTGCCACCACCGGTGAGCGCTTCCATGAAAGGAACTGCCTTGTCCGTCGCGCGCGCAGATGCGCTCATTATCAGGTTCAGGAGCATGAACAACGCCCCAATCGCGCCGACGCGTGCCGCGCCAACTTCGGCGGCCTGGAGCGACATCGAGACCGCGTCGTCCGCGGGAGCGCCGGGCTGATGTGATGCCATTCGATTCAGAACGAGCCAGCGGAATCCCAGGGCCCCGAAGACACCAAAGTACGCAAGAAAGCCAGCGTACTCGAGCGCCAGGCCTGAGGCCGTAACTTGGTCCTCAGCGGCTTGTAGAAGGGGATAGAGAGTGATCATGCCTGAATGTACGCTGGATCGGCGATGCGTGTTGCGCGACTGGCGGGTGTGTCGTTCGGCCACGCTCCTGTCGCACCGATGGTAAGAGCGGTATTGTTCGGAGCGGGCGCCGGTGGTGGCGCGCGGAAGGACACCCTGCTTTTCCGGAGAGCGTATGAAATCGTCTGCGATTTTGAGCCTGCTCGTCGTCGCGGCTTGCGCGAGCGGCGGAGCTAGCAACGGCGTGGGTAGCGTCGGTGGTGGCGATCAGGACGCGAACGTCAAGCATGTAATGATCGAAGGATCTGGCATGGTTCCCGGCTCCGTTGATCTGCAAGCTGATGCGCGCTCCAACGCGCCAATTGTGTGGCACGATATCAACGTGCCGCTAGCCGCCACATGGCAGGCCATCCCCGATGCCTACAAGAAGCTCGGGCTTTCCATTACGCGGTACGATTCCGTCACCCACATAATAGAAGGCGAGCGACTGCGTTCAAGAGCCGACTTCGGCGGCAAGCAACTCATCTCGCTGATGGACTGCGGTGACGTCATGGGCATGCCGAACGTGACGCGATTTGAGGTAAACATTCAGACGCGTACCGTACTCAGGAGCACCACCAAGGGAAGCACCGTAGCGAGCACTGTCATCGCCACTTCGAAGCCTGGCGGCGTCGCTGGTATTCTTACGCCGTGTCTGGTCAACCCAGCAGCAGCAGATCAAGTGGCGGCAGCGTTGCAAGGCGTGGTGCGGTAAAGGCCGCACCGTCATTCGATGGTCCTCTCTACTCCGCGAGTAGCCCCAGCTTCAACGCGAATGCGATGTATTCGGCGCGGTGCGTAAGCCCTAGCTTGTCGCCAATTCGCTGCTTGTATGTGTCAACCGTCTTGGGACTGATGAACAACCGCTCTCCGATCTCCGGTGCTGAATAGCCCTGAGCTGTCAACCGCAGCACGTTCTGCTCGCGATCGGTGAGCCGCTCGAAACGCGCACGCTCAGCGTCCAACGGGTCTTTCTTCGTAATCCCTTGCGCCAGTATCCGCGCCGCGCTCGGCCGGATGAACATGTCACCGCGCGCCACCGTGCGAACAGCATCCACAAGCTCGCGGTCAGCGGCGTTCTTCATTAGATACCCGGCGGCGCCCGCTTCCAGTACGGGTAGCAGATAGTCTTCTTCGGCGTGCATCGTAAGCACGAGTACGCGAGCGCGTAGCTGCTTTGCAACGATCTCACGTGTAGCCGTCGCACCATCCATGCGGTCCATGGTCAGGTCCATTATCACGACGTCAGGATCGAGCCGTTCGGCGAGCTCAACCGCGTCCGCACCATCTGATGCTTCACCTACGACTTCGATGTCCGGTGAAGCGCCAAGCACTGCTCTCAGGCCGGCGCGTACAACGGTGTGATCGTCAGCGAGTATGACGCGAATCGAATCTGCGCTCATGTATCAAACCCAGGTATAGGAGGACGCGACGCATCGCGCAGTGGCACGGACGCTGAGATGGACGTACCACCACCAAGCCGGCTTCGGATGTGAAATTCACCGTCCACGAGGGCGACGCGCTCGCGCATTGTGAACAGCCCGATGCCGGCCCGCGCGTCGAGAGCAGCATTCGTGTCAAAACCGCGGCCATCGTCGGTCACCTCGAGCGTCGCCGATTCCGTATCGGCTCTGAGAGTGATCTCTACGCGCTTGGACGCCGCATGACGGCGTGCGTTCTGAACCGCTTCCTGTGCAACGCGATAGAGCACCGACATCACGGGAGCTGGAATAGCTTCGTCGCTGCCTTCCTTTGCTACGACGTCGACCACGACACCAGCGCCAACGCCAGCGCCAACACCAGCCCCGACGCCACTATCATGGGAAGAGTTCGGGAAGTTGGCAACATGATCGGTGGTATCACGAGCAAGTCGTTTGAGCGCAGCGATGAGACCCAGGTCGTCGAGCACGCGCGGATGCGTGGTATGGGCGAGGAGGCGGATCTCTTCCAGCGTATTCGTCGCGAGAACTTTCGCGTCCTCTATTCGCTGCCTGAGGAGTTCTCTCGGAGCACTGTCCGCGCCCTGCGCAACGACGCTCAGCTGCATCACTAGCGCCGCGAGCGATTGCGCCGCGGAATCGTGCAGCTCGCGAGATATGACGGCGCGCTCCTTGTCGGCTGCATTGATGAGCTCGATTGCGAGCCGGCGCGTTCGCTCGCGATCGGAGACCAGGCCGTCGAGTAGTATATTGAACATGCGCGCAACGCGCGTCACATGACGATCGGCCAGCAGCGAAATAGGCACGCGCGCGCCGAGATCGCCGCGCCAAATGGTATCGACCGTCTTCTCAAGGACACGGAGCGGACGCACGGCGAGCATTACCAGTCCGGTGTTGAGCAACAGCGCCACAACGAACGCAACTATCACGACCGTTAGCACAGGCGCCGTGCTCAGCTCGCGATGACGAACGGTCAGAGCCGTTGCGGCGGCGGCGACGAGCAACAGGACATTGGCGCCTACCAATTTTGCCTGAAGCGGGATGCGTAACAACTGCCGCAGCCACCGCGGAATGCCCGCGTAGGGATTATCAGGCATAGTTGACACAGCTTCCTCACACGCCGAACACGGGCCGTCCCCGTCGTGGCCGCACACCCTTTCGGAAGCCGCGCGGCCGCGCTCGAGCCTGGTGAGCAATACCGCCTGGGGCGTTAGCGAACCCTCGGCCTCACCCCGGATCGCGCCTGACGTTGCCAGTTGTTTGGGGACCGCGGTCATGGATCAAAGCTAGCCCGGACAAGAGCTTTCCAAAGTCGGGGAGCAGCCATAGCCTGGGTAAGGGATTCCCCTACAGCGAAGCTCCGTAAAGACTGGTCGGCCATCCCCTGGGCAATTCCCCTACAAAAATTCAGGCCGCGGCTGACAGCGTGGCCCGATTTCGGGGCGTACACTCATATGGATTGGTCTGGGGTGCGGAGACCTTGAATTCGATTCAGGAGTGGGTTTCGATGGAGTGGTTCGTAAAGGCGTTCCTCAAAGCGAGCGTCGCGTGGCTCGGCGTTGGCGTAACATTGGGCGTCGGCATGGCGGTGCACCCCGCATGGATCATCTACAGGCCAGCGCACGTTCACATGAACCTGCTTGGCTTCGTCACAATGATGATTTACGGCGTCGCATATCATGTAATTCCGCGATTCACAGGTCACCAACTTCACGCACGCCGCCTTGCTGGAATTCAGTGGTGGCTGGCGAACGTGGGGCTTCTACTGATGGTGACGGGTTTCTGCCTTGCGCCACACGGGTCGCCAGCGGCGCCACTCGCACTCGGTACTGGGGGCGTGTTGTCGGCTATTGCGGCGTACTGCTTTGTCTATAACGTCTGGCGGACGATTGACGGGGTCCGGAAGCCGGCGGCGCGTGTGATTGTCACGACCGTGATGTGATTGCGCGTGTCGCAGTGCCGCGCGGCCGACCTTTCCAGCGAATGGAGCACTTGTGAACGAGAAAATATACCGGCGACACTGGTGGTTCTTGCTCTGGGTTGGGGTGATAACCGCATCTGGAGTTTCAACGCTAGCCGCACAGGTTGTTGCTCATCCGCAGCCCGGGGATTCCATTCGCGTTCGTTTCAACCCGGTAGATGTATGGCACACTGGCACTGTCACTGATACGCCTGGTGATACGCTCGTCATATCCGAATGCCAGGACTGCCGCACGGAGTACCTTACGCCCAGATCGACTTTTCAGATCGAGATGAAGCCGCGATCGGGTCGAAACATTGATATGCATGTAAGTGCTAGCGCCCACATAGGAAAAGCAGTTGGAATCGGCGCAGGTATCGGCCTGATCGCGGGAGTCATCTATGACTCGCACTGCCACTTCGTTGAAGACAAACCAGGCTGTCTCCCTATCGCGAGGTTGGTCTTTCCTGTCATTGGATCGCTCGTGGGATTGCTTGGCGGGATTGCCACCCGGCCGATGGATGTGCCTACGTCTAAGGAATGGATACCCGCAACCTTTTTGGTCAGTCCTGTGCATTTTGCCGGGGCCACTCCGTAAGAAACGGACGGCCTCCCCATCTTTCACAGTGCTCCGTTGAAGCCTGGAATGATCGTCGTTACCAGGCGTCGGGTTCGATCATTCCTGAGTGCCACATCGGATCCCACACCAGATTCGTCTCTACAAGACCAACCCCCGAAATTCGCCCCACCGCGCTGCGAATTCCGGACGTAATCACGGCTTCCATTGGACATCCGGGTGTAGTGAGCGTATGCGTGATGCGCACACTTTCCCCGACAGTCGTTGGCGTCGTGCTTACATCGATGCCGTAAACGAGACCGAGAGTCACTATATCGAGGCCGATTTCCGGATCTACCACCGTGCGCAGCGCGTTCCAGATTGCAGCCACGTCAGTCTCTTGTGCGTCCATCGGAATCATCCGAGTTAGGGACAGCTAGCGGTGAAGGATCTGTTTGCACAATTGCGTGTTGGAATATGTGTAGATTGAATTATCGTGCCGCGTTCGCATAACGAACGTGACTGTTGTCACAATCTGATCCAGCTGTCGTAAACGCCGATGTCCATGCTCGGCAACTGAACGGGAGGTGTCGTAAAATGAGTGACCGTCAGACCGCAGAATTGTGGGAATGGGCCGAGTATTATTGCCCGTGGTGCTATGTCGCCGCCGTGCGGCTGCACGGTGCGCAGAAGGAATACGAGGGACGTGTGCTGGTGTCCACGCGGTTCTTTCCGCTAGAGCTGGTGAACGGCGAAGAGCCGCCCCGTGATATTCTGGAGCAGGAATGGTGGCTCGCGGCAATACAGGAACCAGCCGCCTTGTTCATCCCATACACGACCCCGGACTGGCCGACAACCACGCTCCCGGCATTCGACGCCGTTTGGGCAGCGCGGCAGCAGGGCGCCAGCGTCGCAATGGATTTGGACCTGCGAGTGCGGCGCGCATTCTTCGGTGAGAGTCGCAACATCGGCAGCCGCGACGTCATGCTGGATATCGCGCGCAACATGGAGATCGATTTCCCCCGTTTTGAGCGAGACTTCGCCAGTCCAGCAGCGCGTGCCGCCGTTATAGCGGAAGGCGCCTTAGGGCGCGAGCGATACCGCGTTCGCGGAACGCCAACACTTATGCTCGGCGACGGTACGCGGCTGCGCACACCTATCGCGATGCCGAAGCTACGCAGTCGCCGGATTGTATCGATGCCGCCGCTCACGTGTTACGGCAATGGATGCATAGATGAAACTCGCGCGCTCTTTGACGCCGCACTGGCGCAGAGCGAGATCAGCCGGATCGACGCGACGCCGCGGTCCGAGAGTACGATCGACAGCTTTCCCGCGAGCGACGCGCCGTCGTGGTCTCCACTTCGCGCCGGCGGTGTGTGAGCATGGGGCGGTCGCCCGACGAACCTGGATCTGGTGTTGCGGCCTTGCTTGGCCAACTCGCAATTTTTTCGGAGCTGGATACCTCAGTAGTTCGACAACTCGCGGACAGGTGCGTTGCGCGCGACTTCGCCGCTGGCCGCGTTCTGTTCGCGGCTGGGGATAGCTGTCGCGGGTTATATGTGATCGAGACCGGTCGCGTGCGCATATACCGCACGAGTCCGGACGGGAAGGAGCAGGTTCTTCACATCGAAGGTCCCGGACGCCCTGTCGCTGAGCTTCCACTTTTCGACGGCGGCGCATATCCAGCTTCAGCGATCACGGCAGAGCCGTCGCGCTTGATTTTTCTTACGCGCGACGACTTTGAATCGATGTATCGAACGCATCCTGATGTCGCTCAGGCGATAATACGAGGGCTCGGAAAGAGACTTCGGCATCTTGTGCATGTGACCGAGACGCTCGCGTTCCATGACGTGGCGGCGCGATTGGCAATGCTTTTTGTGGGATACGCCGAGCGCGCAGGGATTAAGACTGAGGCGGGAATCGAGCTCAGGATTGACCGTACGCAGGAGGAGCTATCACTCGAGATCGGTACGGCGCGCGAGTCGGTCTCACGCGCAATGCGACAACTAAAGCGTGGTGGGTTGATCGAGTCCCTGTCGCGAAGTCGCATGCTCATCCCGGACGTCGCGAAACTGAGGGCTCGGGCGCAGGGGCGGTAATGGCGCGTTGCCTTGCGGGATCCCCGCTTTCGCGGGGATGACGGGTGCTTTCGCGGGGATGACTGGTGCTTGCGCGGGGATGACGAGTCTCTGCGAACGCGGGGTCTTTGCGAATACGAGCGTCCCGAATAAATTCAGTCCTTGACCGGGGTGCCTGCCCACTAAGGGAGCAGGCTGAGAGAGTCCCGTAGAACCTGATCCGGTTTGTACCGGCGTAGGGAGTCATTGAAATGAATGCAATTGCTCGATTCACGCGCCATGGGCGCGTGCTGACGCTCGCCCTGGCGACGTCATTCTCGTTCGCTTTCGCGCCGCTCACACAGCTAACCGCGCAAACTACCACAGCGGATTCGATTTCCCGTGCTGATTCGGCGCGGGCTCACAAGCTCGAGCGCGTGATGATCTCGGCGGTTCGCGAATCGTCAGCGCCAATATCCCAGAAGACCGTAAGTCACGCCGAAATTCAGCAGCACTACTTCGGACAGGATATCCCCTTGGTGTTGCAGGGAACTACTCCGTCGCTCACGTCGTACGCCGAGACGGGAAACTACTGGGGTTACAGCTATATCAGGCTGCGCGGACTGGATCAGTCGCGCATCAACATAACACTGGACGGCATCCCGCTGAACGATCCTGAGGATCAGGTATTGTACTTCGCGGATTTCCCGGATCTTGCCAACAGTCTCCAATCGATACAGGTGCAGCGCGGCGTTGGCACGAGCAGCAACGGCACCGCGTCATACGCGGGATCGATCAACATGGAGACGATGTCACTTGCCTCTACACCACGCGGTGGTTCGCTTCAGTTGCAAGACGGATCGTTCGGGTCGCGTCGCGCAAGCGTCGACTACAACACTGGGCCGCTGCCCAATCACTTTGCGCTGTACGGGCGTGTTTCCGCGTTGCATACCGATGGTTACCGCTATCATTCCGGTGTGGAAGGACGATCGGGCTTTCTGAGTGGCGGTTATTACGGTGACCACGACATATTGAAATTCACCGCGATAACCGGCACCATGCGCGACACCCTGTCGTATCTGGCAGTTCCAGCGGCGGATCTCGACACCAACCGACGCATCAACCCGCTCTCGCCGCGGGAGCGCGATGGATTCGGAGAGCGGCTCGCCGCACTCTCATACACCCACCTGGTGAATGAGAATTCATCGCTCACGACTACGCTTTACAGATTGTCTGCGACCGGAGACTACGACGTACTGCTCGATTCTCTGGAGACTCTCCATCTTGATTTCGTCTCCTATGGCGTAATGAGCGCATGGAGTTACCACCGGGAGCGATTCAAGCTGGACCTGGGCGTGAACGCCGATAGCTACGCACGCGATCACTATGCGTTCATGCATCCTGACCTGAGCAATCCGCTGTACTTCAACACCGGACGCAAGCGGGACCAAGCCGGTTTTGCGAAGCTTGCGTACACGGTGGGACGCGCAACCGTGTTCGGCGATCTTCAAGCACGTCACGCCAAATTCACGTATGCGCCAGATGCGCACGCTGACATTGTGGGCAATTCGATCTCATGGTCTTTTCTCAATCCCAAGGCTGGCGCCACGTACCAGCTCACGCGCCCGCTCTCAGTATACGCCTCGTACGGAAAGACATCGCGCGAGCCCGCACGGACTGACATGTTCGCGGGCTTCGACAATCTCGACACTTCGAACGTAGCGTTTGTGGGGCGGCTCGATCGCGTCAAGCCGGAAACCGTGCATGACGTTGAGCTTGGCACCAACTACCGGAGCGAGTCGCTGGATATCCAGGCGAACCTGTACTCGATGGACTTTCGAAACGAGATTGCGCCGATCGGTGCGCTTAGCTACACCGGCAGCCCACTCAACAAGAACGTTGCGTCGAGCTACCGACGTGGAATCGAGGCGGACGTGACGTACCGTGGAATTACGCGCTGGTTGCTCTCCGGTAATGCAAGCCAGAGCATCAACCGGATTCGTCAGTACACCGACTCCAGCGGCGATGTCCCGGTTACATACAATAATGTCGCGCCACTCCTGACCCCGCGCTTTCAGAGCTTCGGTCGCGCACAGTATTCGATAGCCCGATCAATGGACGTTGCACTGCAAGGACGATATCAGAGCATGGCGTTCCTGGAGAACACTAGCGATCGCCGCTACGTATTACCGGAGGCGTTCGACATGGACGCGGCAGTCACCTGGCGCATTGGGCATAACGAGCTTCTCGTTCGTGGAAACAATCTCACAAACAGTAAGAAGTACGGAAGCGGGTACGCGAGTGGCGGCGTTTCATACTATTTTGTGCTGCCGCCACGGAACGTGTTCGTCACACTCAAAGTTGGTATCTGAGTTCGTCGATCGCATCGCACGCCGAGGCAAACCGAGTCTTCCATGAACCGCGGATAACCGCGTAGGGCGAGCCAGACGCGGCAACCGCGTGGCGGAATAGTTGCTGCATCTCCTCGCGTCGATTCTCGCGGTCGCGTACGTCGTCAGGAACCCATGGGACATCGATCTCCATCAACAGATACAGATCGGGACGACGATCCCGTGCAGCCTTCGTGACCCACTCAACGCTTTTGCCGTAGTAGTGGTTGCAGTAGACCACTGTACTCAGCAGGTCAGTGTCCTGGATCAATAGCTCTCGTGCGTGCGCTCTGTGATTGTCCTCGAGCGCGATCTGGCCGCGTGCGGTTTCCATGGTATCGTCGAACTCGAGTGGCCGCCCTAGTCGCATCGCGAAATCGCGTAGAAACTCAGGCGCCAGCTCCGCGCGATAGTGATCTGCCAGTTGCTGTGCGAGTACTGTCTTGCCGGTTGATTCCGAACCGGTGACAACGACGCGAATCAGGCCGTCGCCGCGAGTGATCGTTTCCATGCCATATAGCCAAGGACGGCAAGAGCCAGGTAGATGCCGTAGTTGAAGGCAGTAAGATAAAGGCCCTTGAAGATGAACATACCTATATAGACAACGTCGACCGCTATCCAGATCAGCCAGTTCTCGATGAGCTTTCGGGTCATCATCCACTGAGCGATCAGGCTCGTGGTGGTCGTTGCCGCATCGACGTACGGAAGGGCTGTGCCTGGCAGGCGGGAGGTTATGGCGCCAAGAGCTGCCCACATGATCACTCCGAGGCCGCCGACGGTGATCCAAGTCGCACGCGTCGTACGCGATACAGTTATCGCGGTGCGGCCGGCGCCGCCGTATAGCCACTCGTACCAACCGTACAGAGAGAGCGCAAAGTAAACAACCTGCAGCCCCGTATCCGAGTACAGCCCCGACTCGAGGAATAGCGCAAAAAACAACGACACGTTGATGAGCGCGGTGGGCCAACTCCAGATATTCTCGCGCGTGCTCAGATATACGCTGACAATTCCGAACACAACGGCCACCAGCTCCAGGCAGCTGGAGCCGTGTGCGGTGAGCCAGACACAGATGCTCACGTCCAAAATCCGGGTATTGTCATCGCGATCAATCTGACGCTCGATCTAGGTATATGGAAGCGGTCATCTGGGGGCGGTGGGTCGCTCCATCCTTGAGACATGCGTCACACCTCCAAATAGTGGATCGGACTACCGTTCCATGATGGCGACAGCTGAGCCCATCATCGCGCTCGACGCCGACACAGTCCGCAGCGCCCTCGGAGAGGTTCCCTATCCCGGATTGACTCGAGATCTCGTGTCGTTCGGAATGGTCGAGCACGTGAGCGTGTGTGGTACCCAGGTAAAGGTACAGCTCGCTCTCCGTACCGAGGATGCATCGGTCCCTGACAGACTCGGTGTCGCGATCCGCGACCGGCTCTCAACGATGGGTGCCACGCTCGTGACGGTGGAGATCGTCAAACCTAAACCTCCGATCCGTCCACTTCCACACTCGCCGACCGCTAAGACCCCGCGCCAGGGAGTGCCGGATCCGTGGGCCGAGCAGGTTCGGCTGGGCAACGTGCGCGATGTAATCGCTGTCGGTGCTGGCAAGGGAGGAGTGGGCAAGAGCACCGTCGCTGTCAGTCTCGCGCTCGCACTGGTGCGCGCGGGATTTGTCGTAGGTCTTCTTGACGCCGATATCTATGGACCGAGCGTCCCGATTCTGCTCGGCATCGAGGATGGTTCACAGCAGGTGAAGGTTTCAGCGGACAAGCACATCATACCCGTGGAAATCCACGGGCTTTCGCTGATCAGTTTTGGCTTCTTCCTCGGCGAAGGATCACCAGCGATCTGGCGTGGGCCCATGGTGTCGAAAGCTGTAAAGCAATTCGCGCGCGGAGTCGCGTGGCCCGTGCTTGACGTGCTCGTAGTGGATTTGCCACCTGGTACGGGCGACATTCCATTGAGCTTGGTGCAGGCGATTGAAGTATCTGGTGCCGTAGTCGTTACGCAACCGCAACGGCTCGCCGGCGTCGAAGCACAGAAAGCTGGAGAGATGTTTGCGACGCTCGACGTACCGGTGCTCGGTGTCGTGGAGAACATGACCGGCACATTCGGACACGGAGGCGGAGAGATCGTCGCCAAGGCGCTAGGTGTGCCGTTTCTGGGAAGCGTTCCCTTCGACCTCGAAGTAGTTGGTGAAGGAGACGCTGGCACTCCAACAGTGCTAGCACGGAGCGAAAGTGAGTTCTCCAAGAGTTTCGATTCCATCGCGCACCAGATTGTCCAAGCACTAGGCTGGCAACTCTCGGGATCGAGTGAGAGCGCGACGTGACTGCGGCCACAGCCCTGCGGCCAATCGCCGCGCATCCGCCGGCAATTGGAGTTGGTGGGATGGCGGGGTTGACAATGCAGGGCACGCCATCGCTCCGTCTCCCAGGCGAGCACTTTGCCGCGGCGCTTGTATTCCTCAGCGTTGGCGCAATTGGATTGATCTGGATCGCACCAGAGCTGTCGGCGGGCTTGTATCTCTCGCCACACGTTGCTGGAGTCACACATTGCTTCACGCTGGGCTGGCTCAGCATGACGATCTTTGGAGCGCTGTACCAACTGCTACCGGTCGCGCTTGGTGTTTCGATCCGTTCGGAACGAGCCGGGCATGTCAGCTTTTGGACGTTCGCGCCAGGTGTCGCATTGTTCGCGTCCGGGGTCGCGTTCAGCTCACTGATGCTTCGCTATACCGGAATCGCATTGATATCCGTCGGAGTGCTGTGTCTGGTAATCAATGTGGGGTTGTCACTTCGTCGCGCTGTTAAACGCGACGTAGTGTGGGCCGCCATCACGATCGCACTCTCCTTCCTGACGCTCACACTAGTGTTGGGCGCACTCCTCGCGGAAAACCTTCACGCCGGCTTCCTTGGCAACTCGCGTGTGCAGGTGTTGGCGGCCCATCTTCACATTGCTTTGCTGGGCTGGGTGTTGGTGATGATAGTCGGCATATCGCACCGGCTCCTACCGATGTTTCTGCTCGCGCACAACGCGGATACGAGGTGGACACGGCGCGCACTCACTGGACTGGCCGTCGGAGTACCGGTGCTTGGTTGCGGACTGGCCGTCAATCACAGAATTCCGTACGTGACTCTTCCATGGATCGGGCTGCTCCTGGTTGAGGGCGGTATCGCCTGCTTCCTCATCCAGGCGGTGCTCTTCTTCAAGACACGCAAACGGCCGCGCTTGGATGCCGGACTGCGGCACGCCGCTACCGCTTTGATCTTTCTTGCGGCGACTGCTGCGCTGGCGCCGTTGGTGTTGATCAGTGGTGTCGAGCATCGCAACCTCGACACCGCGTATGTGCTGTTGGGTGTGCTCGGCGGACTCACACTCTACGTGATCGGCCAATTCTACAAGGTTGTGCCCTTCCTCGCGTGGATGGCTCGCTTTCGCGATGACATGGGGAAAAAGCGTGTGCCCACGGTTGCGCAGCTGTATTCGTCGCGCATCGCACATACCGACTTGGCGCTTCTCGTTGTCGGTATCATTGGAATCACAATAGCTGTTATGACAGGGATTGAGCCACTTGCACGCTTCGCGGCGATTCTATTCGCCATCGGCGTCGCGCTGTTCGCCAGTCAAATCATACGCGTCGCGTTCGGGACGTCTCTTGCAGGAGTTACTGCCACGCCTATCCCAACCATATCAAGGTCACCCGCATGAAGCCGCCTGTCAATCCAATCAAGGCCTCCGATAAGCTGCAGAGTCTCTTCGAGCGTGACGAGAGATTGATCGATGTGATGGCTACTCAATCGCCACAACTCGCCAAGCTCCGAAACTCGCCCATACGTCACATCATGGCGAGGGTTACTACCGTGGCGCAGGCAGCTCGTCTCTGTAACATGTCTACTGACTCGCTTCTGCGACAACTCAACGGCGTACTTGGAATCGCGATCCCGCCTGGCGATACGAGCGAAAGTAATGAAGTGTCAGACCATGCTGAGGATTCATCACAACTTCCATCGTTTACCTCTGCGGTCGAACTCGATGTGCGCGAGGCGCTGAGCAAGGGTGGCGAGCCGTTCTCACGGATCATGGCTGCAATCGCCGCTCTTGGTGATGATCAGGTGCTCCATCTGCGCGCACCTTTCGAACCGGTTCCGCTATTCAGCGTGTTGGAGAAACGCGGCTTCGGACACAGCGTCGAGCAACATGCGGCTGACGATTGGTCTGTCTGGTTCTTCCGTCAGAACACGTTATCGACGCATGAACCGGTGCCAGCTCAGATACAAACGCCGCATTCCACCAACGTACCGGCCAAGCCGAGCGACGATGTCGCGGATGGTGGCGACGCGCGAACCGAAGTGTGGCTTGATGTCCGCGACTTGGAACCGCCGGAGCCGCTCGTACGTACACTCGAAGCGTTGGAAAGCCTATCCGCGGACGCCGTTCTCGTGCAGGTCAACATGCGTGTGCCGCAGTTTCTGCTACCCATCCTCAGCGAGCGAGGCTTTCACTTTACGATAGATGAATCGCGCGTGAATGAAGTGCACGTAAGAATATGGCGGAATGCGTAGCACGTCCGCCGAGCATCCGGATACTTTTGAGTGGACGTATCTGGAGGAGTGCCCAACGGTCTGGCGCGCTCGCATCGACCGGAGGTGAAAGAAGACTAACCCGCTTCCAGCATGTCGCTGACCTGCGCTATGTTGACCGGCGCTATATAGTTCAGCAACACAAGGAAGCCCCAACATGTACACCCTCGTTCGACGCTACCTCAAGACGGCGGTCGCCTTTCTGGCGATTGGCCTCACGATTGGCGGATGGCTGATCGCTCGGCGCGAGCTTGCCGGTGCAGCGCCGGATCCGTATCTCGTGAGCGCTCACACGCACGCGCTGTTCGTGGGCTTCGTGATGATGATGATCATGGGCGTGGCTCTCTGGCTATTTCCGCGCCCGGATAAGGCCGACGCGCAATACGATCCGCGACTCGCAGCCATCGCCTACTGGATCCTCACCGCCGGCACCGCCGGCCGAGTCGGTGGTGAGGTGATGCGGTCCAGTCTCTTCAATATGAACATGTCGTTCTTGTGGCTTCGCGTTGCCATCGTCGCCGCTGGCTTTCTGCAAGCGATCGGGATTGCAGTCTTTTTCTTCACGATGTGGACCCGAATCCGCCCAGTCGGTAGTCAGGCTCGGGAAGCAAAGGGCGAACGGTTCTGACCAACATTCCCATCTCCATCGCAATGCCCGCTCTCGTCAACCACACCCCAGCGTCAGACCGACTCGCAGCTCAATTGGAGCCAGGTGTATTTCTGCTGGACCACCATTTCCGTGGCTCACCCGGTGTGATAGCGTCGTACCTCATCGCAGACGGCGATGCACTGACGCTAATCGAAACGGGCCCGGCAAGCACGATCGAGACATTACTTGCCGGAATCAAGCAGGCAGGCTTTGATCCGGCGCAGATCGAGCGGGTAATAGTCACGCACATCCATCTGGATCATGCGGGCGGCGCGGGGTCGTTGCTGCGCCGGTTACCACGCGCGCGATTGTATGTGCATCCAGTCGGCGCGCCGCATCTCGTTGACCCTTCAAAGCTGATGGCCAGCGCCACACGGATATATGGCGACCTGATGGGTCCGTTGTGGGGTGAGATGTTGCCAGTGCCCAGTGAACGCCTCGTCGTGCTGGCCGATGGCGACATGCTCACTACGGGCGCGCGTAGCTTGCGCGCGCACGACACACCGGGTCATGCCAATCATCATCTCGCGCTGCACGATCCGGATACGGGCGCGATATTCACCGGAGACGTAGCCGGCGTTCGTCTCGACGGCAGCAACCACGTGCGGCCACCAACGCCGCCGCCAGAATTTTCGCCGGAGAAGTGGCAGGCTAGCATCGCTAAATTGCGCGCGCTCGCACCGCGGCGGTTCTACCTCACGCACTTTGGCGCGTATGACGACGTGCAATGGCACCTTGATGAGGTGCTTGCACGTACCTGTTTCTGGGCGGGCTGGGTTGGTGGTCGCCTTGCGACTGGCGAGGCACCGGAGGTGACAACCGAAGCCCTGCGCCAAATGGAAGACGTGCTGCTCACTCGCGATGGCGACCCATCACGGGTGCGACGGTACGAAGAGGCCGGCAACTATCGGATGAGCGTCGACGGAATTGCCCGCTGGTGGCGCAAGCGGGAAGGCTAGCGAAAAGCTATGGGCGCGGCGCCTGGCCCGGAGGCGTCACCAGCACAGACCACCTTCCATCCGCCGCTACAGATCTGGCCACACTGCCGAGCAGCAGGCGGTCCAGGAAGCTGTGCCGTTGACTACCAACTGCTATCAGATCCGGCTTGATGTCTTCGCAAAACCGCAATATCTCTGCTGCCGGATTGCCTCGACGTACAACCGTGTCGATTGTCAGTCCCCCAGATGGCATCAGTTCGGCGATGACATCACTAAATGCCGACGCCACCCCCTTCTCTTGGATCAATCGCACACCCTCGGCGCTTTCCGCCGTACTGTCCGAGGCACCTGGCTCGACGAACAGTAGATGAAGCGTGCCCTGATCGTCGATTAGCCGTCGCGCGAGACGCGCTGCACGAACGCTCGCTCGACTGAAGTCCATCGCGATCACTACGCGCTTGGGGAGTTCCGTGAGCGATTGGCGAATAGCCAGCACAGGGACACCGCCCAGTGTCATGACCTCGCGTGCCGTGTCTTTTCCCATCGCTCGACTTACGACTGCATGGCGGTTCAATCCCATCACGATCAGCTCTGCCTGCTGCCGTCGCGCCTGCTCGACGACGGTCGCGGCAACGCTTCCGACCTCGATGGATATCGGCCACGCCGCGGCTGCTCCGAAATTCAGATTCAAGAGCGATCGCATCGCCGCTTTCTGCTTTGCGCACATCGCGGGATTGCGTAGCTGTTCCTCCAACGTAGCGGCGACGAGTGCCGCTTCCGGCATGGACGGACCGATCTCGACGACATACAGAATCGACGGGACGGCACTGCGCCGTTCTTGCAAAGCGCGCGCGACACTAGCGACTGCGGGTGCGAGGCTGTCGTCGGTTACGGCGGCAAGCAGACCGAACGCACGAGATGTGGGATCAAACATCCGGCTCCTCACTGTTGAGACTATGTAATCTGCCGTCGTCTCACCGCGTCGTCTGTCGGTCAAACCCGGAATGATTGTAGGGCGTCCTCCCTATGCGGTCCGGGCGCAGCTGGTTTCCTGATTTCGTGTAGGGGAATCGGTAGCTCAGGATCAGTGCTACCCCTACCACAGTTCAGGGTAGCGCCGACAGAAATGCCGCGTCGCGACCGGTAGTCTTCTCTCGTACGGCAGAAGTAACCCAGACACGAGGAAGAGAGGAAGAAATGAGCATCAAAAGCTTGATTGCCGCAGTGGGCGCGAGTTCCTCACTGTTCGCAGCAACACTCTCAGCGCAGAGCGCCAACGCCGTGCGCCTGCAGCTCGCTCCAGGGAGTCAACTCTCCTTCGAAGGAACATCGACTCTGCATGGATTCACATGCACCACCAAGACGATGCAGGCGTACATCGATGTCGATCCTGCATATCAGACCGCAAATCTAAGCACGCTCGCCCATCCGATCGTCGCCGTGCAGATAGTGATTCCGGTCAGGAGCCTGTCCTGTGGTGGAGAGCTCGAAAACAACATGTTCAAGACTCTGAACGCGAGTCAGTATCCCTATATCATCTACAAGCTGTCAACGTATGACGTCGCGGGCGGGAGCGGAGCCGCGTCGAGCTTCACCGCGGTCACGCAGGGACACCTTACAATCTCAGGCAAGGAAAACCCCATCGCGTTGAACATCAGTGCCTCTCGCATTGCCGATGGTTTGGTCGCCGCAACCGGCGAGCAGGGGATCAAGATGAGCGAATTCGGGATCAAGCCACCGACGTTCATGCTCGGCACGCTGCGTGTCGGGAATGCGCTGAAGGTGAAGTTCGCCATTCGCGCAACATCCGCAGCCGTCGCCAGTGCAATGGCGGACCTCGGTACCAGGCTGGCCACTGCAGCAACAGTGAGCGCTTCATCCGTAGCCTCAAAACAGTAGTACGCGAAGGTTTTGACTCACCATTTCACTCCGATACGGAGAGTTCCATGAAAGTCGTTACCATTCGTCACCTTGCGATCACGGCAGCCGTGATCGCGGCTGCTCCCCTATCGGCGCAAAGTGCTACCAGCGCGGGGCAGGCAATTGCGACGCCAAGCTCGTCCGTCGGCACCACCGCGAGAGCGGCACAGGCCGCTGAGACCACATCAACCGCGCTCTATCCGCTCATCGAGATTCAGCACCTCAGACCGCGCGACCAGCGTGGCATCAACGTGTTCGAAGCACCCAAGGATGACACTGTCCCGTTCACCAACTTCAAGATTGGACTGGGAGCGGCGTTCACTCAGCAGTTTCAGGGACTGGAGCACAGCAACACGGCAACACCAAACGTCGTTGCCGGTGTAAATGCCAACCAGCTCATTCAGATCGGGCACGGCTTTAACAATGCCGTAGCCAATCTGTATCTAAACGCGCAACTCGCTAAGGGGATGCGCGTCGAAGTGACCACGTACCTATCGTCCCGACACCACCAGGATACCTGGGTGAAAGATGGCTACCTGCTGGTCGATGCGTCACCGATTGACGTGGACGTCCTCAACAGCATCATGAAGTATCTGACACTCAAGGCAGGTCACTTCGAAGTTGACTACGGCGACGCTCACTATCGGCGCACCGACAATGGTCTCGCGATGTACAACCCCTTTGTCGGGAACTACATCATGGATGCCTTCACAACCGAGATTGGAGCAGAGGCCTACGTTCGCGCCAACGGCTTCCTGGCAATGGCAGGTGTTACTGGCGGAGAAATTCACGGGCAGGTCACCGCGCCGCAAAAACGGGCACCGACCTTCCTGGGCAAGGCTGGCTTTGACAAGCAGCTCAACACGGATCTACGCGTAAGGCTGACAGGTTCCATCTACGGCACCCAGCGCTCGGTGAACAATACGCTCTACAGCGGCGACCGCGCGGGTTCGCGTTATTACGACGTAATGGAAAACACTGCTTCAACAGAGGACGCGAACGCCTGGTCCGGAGCGATTCAGCCCAAACTGAGCAGCAAGGTCACCGCAATAGTGATCAACCCATTCGTGAAGTACGACGGTTTTGAGTTCTTCGGCAACGCCGAACAGGCCAAGGGCCGCGGCGCGAGCGAGACTGTCGATCGGACATGGCATCAGTATGTGGGCGAGGGACTGTATCGGTTTGCGGACGACAAGCTGTACGCCGGAGGCCGTTACAACTATGTGAAGGGCAGCTTCCTCGGAATGCCCAATGACGTGAGTGTCAATCGCACTCAGCTTGGCGGCGGCTGGTTCGTTACACCAACCGTACTCCTCAAGACCGAGTACATGATCCAGAACTACAACGACTTCCCATCAACCGATATACGCAGTGGTGGAAAGATCAAGGGCTACATGATCGAAGGCACCGTTTCGTTCTAGCAGTATGTCATCACCACTTGCGATTGGACGCCTGCTTGGCGCGACGCTGATCATACCGGGAATGATTGGCGTCGCGCCGACACGGAAACAGTTGCCATTCGTACCTGGCGAGCGTATCACGTACCGCGTTCAGATGAACGGTTTTCAAAACATCGGTCAGGCCACGATGTCTGTTGAAGGGCCAGTCGACATCCGCGGTACGCCAACTTACTTGCTTCGTTCGCAGACCAGGGCTGGAATCGGCCCACTAAAGGGATCCGAGCTTACCGAGTCCTGGCTCGATCCAGTGGCGATGCGGTCACTCCAATTTCATGAGCGTGAGAGGCGCCTGCTTTCCACGCGTGAGCTCCGGGTGGAGATGTATCCGGATGATTCGCGTTGGACGGCCGCCGATGGCTCCTCGGGCCAGAGTCTCTCGAGCGCGCCCCTGGATGAGCTATCGTTCATCTATTTTCTCAGGACACTTCCGTCCTTACCCGATACAGTCTATCAGTTCAACCGTCACTTCGACGCGGCACGGAACCCTACAACCGTACGTGTGTCGCGCGGTGACACAACCACAACCCCCGCTGGTGCCTTCTCCACTGTTCTCATGGAAATGCATGTCCGCGATCCGCGACGCTATCAGGGCGATGGAATCATTCGCGTGTATCTGAGCGACGATGAGTGCCGTATCCCCGTACGTATCGCCAGCACCGTGCCTGGCATGGGATCGTTGACTCTCACACTCGAATCGTATCAGGGTCCGGCACCGGACTGCAGCTATCACGGCCTGTGACAACCCTCCGGGCGCTGGCGAGCTGATGCTACGCATTCGCGAGCCAGTCAATGCACTCACTCACCTTCTGGGCGCTGGCCTTGCCGCCGTCGGCCTGATCGTGCTGTTGCTGAACGGAGCCAGCAATGGCAGCACGCGCCAGATAGTCGCGTTCGCCATATTCGGGAGCAGCCTGGTGCTGCTCTACGCGACGAGCGGGATTTATCACTCGCTCAATCTTTCTGAACGCGGACTGGCAGCACTGCGCCGGCTCGATCACATGATGATCTACGTTCTGATCGCTGGCACATACACTCCAATGTGTCTCGTTTTACTTAAAGGCCGCCTGGGAGTGGGTCTTCTAATCGCCGTGTGGTCAATCGCTCTGATCGGAATCGCTCAGAAACTGGTCTGGATGCGCGCGCCCCGCTGGTTCTCGACATCACTGTATCTCGGGATGGGATGGGCGGCGGTCATCGTGGCGCGCCCATTACTCCTGGCTGCTCCTGTCGGCTTTCTGGTCTGGATCATCACGGGCGGTATCTTCTATAGTGTTGGGGGAGTCGTGTACGCCACCAAACGACCAAACCCAGTGCCGGGAGTCTTCGGCTTCCATGAGATCTGGCACCTGTTCGTCATGGCTGGAAGCTTCAGTCACTACTGGGCAGTGCTCGAGTACGTTTCCCATAACGCCCGACTGTAACACTCACAGTGCACACTGCGCACTGCGCACTCGCTTCCAAATATCATTTAAGGTGGGGATACGACGCCGAGCAACTCGCGCGCTCTGTTCAGGGCATCGTCCAAGTCCCCAAACAGGTTCCCCTCCCCGATATCCTTCAGTGCAGGCGAGCCGCGAAGCGCGATCATCGGCTGCACGTGCACATCAGCTAGCAGCACTGTCGCTCCATCCGCCTTGCTGCGCCGTGCTAGCTCGCTCAACGCATACATGCCGGTAGAATCGAGTGCTAAAACGTGCCGCATTCTGATAATAAGAACCTTCGGCTTCCGCGCGACTCGGCCTAAAGTGTCCCTGAATGCCTCAGCTGCACCGAA
Source organism: Gemmatimonadota bacterium (assembly GCA_041691775.1). Lineage (GTDB taxonomy): Bacteria > Gemmatimonadota > Gemmatimonadetes > Gemmatimonadales > Gemmatimonadaceae > Fen-1247. Next base: position 45,686 of record JBEPUB010000012.1, on the reverse strand, counting down.
GAAGAACGGGCCATTGATCTCGTAGACTTCGACCTCCTTCGGAATCGTGCGACGTCGGACCGAGTCGGAATCAATCTCGTACGGATCACCGTCGTCACCAGACACGTCTTCGTCAAAGGAGCTAGTCACAATGCTCGTCTGTGTTACCTCGGCCATCCGACGGATGAACAGGAACGCCGCGAGGATCATGCCCACGCCAATGCCGACCGTGAGATCCACGAGTAGCGTCAGCAGGAACGTCGTTAGCAGAACGATCACGTCGCTCTTCGGCGAGCGAAGCTCGGCAAGGAATGTACGCCACTCGCTCATGTGATACGCGACCACGACAAGTATCGCGGCAAGCGTAGCCAGCGGGATGAGTGCTGCCCATCGCCCAACAAAGAGCGTGATCACCAACAGAGTAAGCGAATGAATTATTCCAGCGACGGGTGTTCGCCCGCCATTTTTGATATTTGTGGCAGTGCGCGCGATTGCTCCAGTCGCCGGAATACCGCCGAACAGCGGCGCAGCAAGGTTTGCCACTCCCTGCGCGACGAGCTCCATATTGGAGCGGTGCCGGCTGCCGATCATCCCATCAGCAACGACTGCAGATAGCAGCGATTCAACGGCTGCAAGAAACGCAATCGTGAACGCCGGACCAACGAGCGCGGTAACCTGCACGAATGATAGATGCGGGACCTGCGGATGCGGCACTGACGCCGATATCGCTCCGAATCTCGTCCCAATCGTTTCGATGGGTATGTGCAAAAAGTACACTGCGGCTGTCGTTACAAGCAGCGCGACGAGTGAGCCCGGGATTCGCCGGTTCACTCTGGGCCAGATCAGAATGATCGCCATCGAAGCGAGAGCGACACCGAGTGCGGGTGCCGTGATCGTCCCGGCGTGTGCCGCAAATGCCTGCCATTTACCGACAAACTCCGCCGGCACCGGCCCCATTTGCAACCCGAAGAAGTCTTTGACCTCGCCCGAGAAGATGATCACCGCAATCCCGCTCGTAAATCCCGTAATCACCGGTCGCGGAATGAACTTGATTGCGGATCCCAGCTTCGCGAGACCCATGACGACCAGGATGACGCCAGCCATGAGCGTGGCTACAGTCAGTCCGTCGATCCCGTATTTCTGAACGATTCCGTAGACTATCACCACAAACGCGCCAGTCGGACCACCGATCTGAACACGCGATCCGCCCAGTGCAGATATTACGAAACCGGCAACTATCGCGGTCCAGAGGCCACGATCAGGGGAAACACCACTCGCTATCGCGAACGCTATCGCAAGCGGTAGCGCAACGATTCCAACGATCACGCCGGCTGACGCGTCACCTAAAAATTGCTCTCGGCTGTATGACTTGAGCGTGGTAACGAGCTTGGGAACTAGCGTCCTTGGCACGCGTCGTCCCTCAGTTGGAACTCACTTCGGACTGTTCGCAGCGCGGCCAGTTACTTCGTCGAGGTGAATGCGAAACACTGTATTGCGAAAGGGAGTTGGATCGTGTGCAGTGAGAGTTTCAGGTATGAAGGCCCGGAGAAGTTGCACCCCCCGGGCGAAGGCTGGATCCGCATGCATTGACGTATCAGCTCCCACCAGATAAAACGCGCCCTTCACAACGACACTCCGCCACTCGAATTGGTCCTGTACCTCATCCACCTCGAACGCTACCCAACGGTGGTGCGCGATGGTCGAGAGCTTCGTGCCGTGACTCGTGCGCCCGTAGATCCAACCCGAGTCGAACACATAGCTGATCGGCTCGATGTCCACGCGGTCGTGCAAGGAATACGCAATGCGGCCAACATTGTTGCGCGTGAGAAGATCTTCGATCTCATCGCGCCCTAACTTGCGGAACACAGGCGAGATATCGCTTGCATTATCCGATGAGGATTCTGAATTAGATCCGTTCATAGCTACCTCAACACACTGGTCTATGTGAATGCATTTCCGCGTGGCGCGGTGAACAAGAATCGATCCAAATCACGTCTCGCACCCTTCGTGGGGCAGCAACATGCGAAATCGGCTACCGGCTCCGAGGGCGCTCGTGACGTGAACATGCCCGCCATGTGCTTCAATTATTCCCTTTGCAATTGCAAGCCCCAGGCCTGTCCCCGCTGCAGCGCCACGGCTGTGCCAGTAACGGTCAAAAATATGCGGAAGGTCGTGATCCGAGATCCCGCGTCCGGTATCCGTTACAACAATTTCCACGTCATCCCCCTGCCTGCATGCCGTAACGGTGACCACCCCACCGGCAGGAGTGAACTTCACGGCGTTCCCGATGAGATTTGCTACCGCCTGCGCCAGGCGCTCTGCATCCACGTGCACAGGCGGGATGGACGCAGCCACATCAACCGTCACGCTAACACAGCGATCAGCGGCGGCACCCGTGAACAACTCCGCCGCGCGGCTAAGCACCGGCCCGATTTCCTGCGTTGCGCAGACTACGGAGAGAACGCCGGCTTCTATTGCTGAAACATCCAGCAGATCCTGGATCATGCGCGACATCCACACCGTTGACTCGTGGATGGTCTTTGCCAAATCACGCCTCGTCTCGGCATCTGCCGGAGGCGTATCCACGAGTACTCGCGAACACATCGCGATCGCACTCAACGGATTTCGGAGGTCGTGCGAAACTACGCCAAGCACCTCGTCCCTCGCACTCGTGGCGCGCTGCGCATCGTGATACAACCGCGCATTGTCAAGCGCCAGTGCGGCGCGCGCTGCGAAGTTTTCCGCGACCACCATGTCGCTCGCGTCATACGCAACCGTGTTTTGGAAGCGCAGTAGCGTCAGGATTCCAACTGCAACACCACGAGCTACGAGCGATACCACTTCCGATTTGGTTGCATCGCGTGCAACATTTTCTACTTCCGTTTGCCCATACGTCAATCGCCGCGTTCTTCCGGTTTCCTCGAACACTTCAAGGATGCAGCCGTCCGCAAGCGCTGGGACCGGCAATCGCACCACCGACTCGAGCGTCGCGCTGTAGTCGAGCGAGCCGCTCAATGCTGCGCTCACGTCTGCCAGAAAACGCTGCTGCTGATCCAGTCTCTTGCGATCCGTTACATCGCGCACGAGAGCGGTGTACAACCGCCGTCCGTCGGGAGCGTCCAACTTTAGAATCGAAGCCTCTGCTGGAAAGTCGGTTCCGTCCTTCCTGAGACCAAAGACTTCACGTCTATGGCCCATTAGCCGCGCCGTCTCAACCGATTGCCCAAACGCAGTGACGTAATCGGCGTGACTCGCACGAAACTGAGACGGAAGTAGCATTCCGAGAGACCGACCGAGTACTTCGGACTTGGTGTACCCGAAGATCTGCTCCGCTCCGCGATTAAAGTGTACTATCTCCTGAGCCTCATTTACGGTGACGATTGCATCTGCGGCCGCCTCCAGAATCTTCTCATACATGCCCGACGAGGGAGGCCGCCCCGCGCCCAGGTTCGGAGCCGAGATGCCGCCATCACCGGAAATGTCTGTCGTCATAGAGTTAAAGCTATACGGGCATTCCCGGCTGAGTACCCATCGCGGCTAGGCGCTTACGATCAGTGCCATCACCATATCGAGAGAATCAATATCCATGGGGATTTATTCACATTTGCCCAGTCTGTTGGTGGCGACTGCCTTTCCTCGGAACGTAAGGTTTCGCGCTCTGGCGATCAGTCGGGGGAAGCTGGAAAGTCGTTAGGGGAAATCCCTACAGCCAATGGCAATCGACACAGGACCGGTCGCGGCTGCTTGACGTGCGCGAGTGCGGAGCACATTGTACACTCGGTCATCGTCGCGGACGTCGCGGTTGACCATCTAGCCCGCCTCTAACAAAAGCGCCTGCTCCATGCGAGTCCTCGACATTCCGCGCGACCGGGCAACGCTCATCGTTCTCATGCTGATCGCTGGAGCGACTTACGCGTTGCTCCCGTTTTCGGTCGGAATACTTTCGGCATTTGTCCTCTGCGTGCTGACCGCACCGCTTTACGACAGACTCAAGCGCCGCATCCCCGGCGGGCTCGCAACTACAATCATCATCATTTTGATGCTCGGACTGGTGGTGTTGCCGTTGACTTGGCTTGGGCTGGAACTGACCGGCCAGGCGCAGGAAGTATTTCGCAATGCGCAGACGAGTCCGGAACTGGCCGCCTACGCACGCGTCAAAATCGCCGGCGTAGATCTCGGCACCAGAGTCGGGGAGGGAAGTGGGGCGCTGATTGCGTGGAGCTCGGGCAAGGCACTGGATCTGGCCAGCGGCCTTGCAGGTGGCCTCCTTCAATTCGCGATCGCTTGCCTCTGCCTGGCGTTTCTATTGCCGGCCCGTAAGAACCTCTGGCGACGCGTCAAACCACTCATCCCGTTCAGCGCGGAGCACAGTGATGAATTGCTCACTCACTTCAAGGGAGTCACGCTCGCGACTGTGATTGGAATGTCGATGGTGGCCGGTCTTCAGGGCGCAATCATCGGCGCGCTGTTCTACTTCGTGGGTCTCCCGAATGCCCTCTTCTGGGGCGTGGCCGCTGCAATTACCTCCGTAATTCCAGTCATAGGTAGCACAGCAGTGTGGCTACCAGCAACGTTGTTTCTCTTCTTCAGACATCAGCCGATCGCCGCGATCGTCATGGCGGTTGGGTCCGGTGGAGTCGCTGGAAATATTACAAGCTTCGTAAGCCCGCTCGTCTTCAAGCGCTATGCGCAGTTGCACCCACTCATAACGCTGCTCGGCGTTCTGTGTGGGCTGCGTTTGTTCGGCTTGTTGGGTCTGATACTCGGACCGCTGCTTCTATCGTACTCCATTCGCGTGAGCCAGATGTACGGCCAGGAGTACGCTACAGCTACGACGTGAGCCGCGCGTGATCGGTCGTGAGCCCGACCAGCTCGAGCAGCTTTAGCGCGTTGCTGGATGTAGCCTTGCCCGGTCGGAGCTGGTAGTCAAAGCGCATTGACGGCCTGCCGTCTGCGGCTCTGGCAAAATCTTCCTGAAAGTGGACGTGCTGCGCGGCGCGAGTCAACACTTCCGCGTCCGCGAGCTGCAGATCGTGAGTTGTAACCGCGCCAATTGCACCCAACTCGATGAGATGCGCGAGTACGTGCCGCGCGGCAATCGCGCGCTCGGAAGAGTTGGTGCCGTGCAGAATCTCGTCCAGAAGATAGAGCAGCGTACGATCCGACGTGCGGCGTGTGGCATCTGCTGCATCCACGATCAATTTGAGACGCTCCAGTTCTGCCATGAAATATGAAACGCCGCGTTCCAGCGAGTCCTGCACTCGCATGCTCGTGTACAGTGCAACGGGAGGACAGCGCATCGCCGATGCACACACCGCCGAGCCTGCTTGCGCAAGAATGACATTCAGACCAATTGCACGCAGCAACGTACTCTTCCCCGCCATGTTGGACCCCGTCACAAACAGTAACGTACCTGGTGGCCCGACTACCACGTCATTCGCAATTCTGGTGCTTGCCGGCAGCAACGGATGACCGAGCGCAGTTGCTTCCAATGTGATTGTCTCGGACGATGCGACATCAGGAAATGCCCAATCGGGGTTGTCGTGTGCGATCGTGGCAAGAGCCACAAGGCTTTCCATGACTCCAATTGTCTCCAGCCAAATTGCGACCCGGGATCCCGCCCCGCGCTTCCACCCGTTCAGGAGTCGAGCGACGTGGAAATCCCATAGCGTGGTCGCCTGAACGACAAAGTGTAGCATGGGAGACAGCCGGACATCTGCGCAATCTGCGAGCGTCTCGACGACGCGCATCTGTCGCGCCGCGTTACCATTCCCCAACGCGTGCTGAAGCTCACGAAGCATTGCCGAATCGAACGATGCTTTCGATACCTCGTCCGCAACCCCGGCATATCCGCGCAGCAGGTTGCGTTGGCCCTGCACCTGGGCGAGTGTGATCTTGAGCGCCAATTTGAAGCGCAACGTGAGCAATCCGCCAAGCACGAGCGGTATCAGCCAGAAAGCATGAGTGACGACACCGATCCCCTGCGCAATCGCCAACAACCAGCCTACAATGGGAAACACGAAAGCGAGGCCAGTGATCCAGTAACTATTCGCGAGCGAATCGTCATCTGCCGCCCATTCCTGAAACGCTTGCAACTGTTTGGAGTCAACGTTGATTCGTCGCGTATGCAGAATTAGCTCGTCTCGCCAGTCGACTTCTGCCTTCAACTCGAGAACGGCTTGCTGGCGCTGTTGCAATTCCTCGGTAGATGCCGGCGCCAGTAGCCAGGAAGCGAGCGTGCTTCGTCCTGGTGCTGCGCTGATCGCCGGAAATAGCTGGACGAGAGACGCTGAGCCAAACACGTCCAGATCAGCTGCGTATGGATGCGATGCGGCGACATCGTTCCACGGCCGGCGCTCGATCGCCGACCAATTCCTACGAATCCGAAGAATTCCTTCCTCGTTGATCGTCACCAGATCGGCGAGCCGAAGGACACGCGCCTTAGCGGCTGAGCTGAACGCAACCAGCGCGACGAACGCGACGAGCGTGACCGCTACCGCGATCTCGGAGAGGTAGTACATCATGCCGGTAGAGTCTCTCATCCACCACATGGAAGCGATCGCGAGGACGAATGCGGCCAGCCTAAAGTTGGCGAAGCCTCGCCACCGCCGCGCGGCAACCGCGTGCGATGCTCGGAAGTCTCGCACGCGCCTACCATAGAACTCCTCAACATCGGCTTCGGCGGTCACTCTGCTACTCACTAAAAGGGCCCACGAACTGGTTGCTCCACCGAGCCTCCAGGTACTGGCAGACTGGTGGTATTTATCGCAGATTCCGGAATTGGCTAGCGGTTTGCAGAATAAATTGCTGTCCCATCCACGCCATATCTGGGGGCCCGGACGATGGTTCGACTATCGTATGCTCGGAGTCTCTGCGCGCGCTCCGCTTGGACGGGGCCCGCTGCTCTGGCTGCGTTCCTGTGCCTGGTTGTACCATGGCCGTCCGCCGGCTCTCCCACGCGCCGCCCTGGCAATCCTCGAACGGTGATTACGACGGTCGTCCACCCTGCGCTTGCCGCACCGGCAGATACCGACTGGTCCGTGGATACCCTGGCCGTCACCTCGGGCGCCAATTCGGCCGCGAACCGCAGGAGCGGATACGTAATAACCGAGGAACAGCTCGACCTTGAACAGGAGTATCCACTATCGAGCGTTCTCGTAGCCCACATTCCCGGCATCCATGTGGTACATGGTGCAATGGTCAGCCGCGTCGCCAGTGGCATCCACCTAGACCTCAACGGCTCCCCGTGCTACGTCCAGATGTTCATCGACGGCGTCTTTGTGGCCGATGGCGACGTGGACATGGTTAGCGTGAGGGACGTTGCTTCCATTGAATATCGCACACCTGGCAACATACCGGTGCAGTACCAAAACCGGTTGCAGGGTGCGCCATGCGGAGCGTTGTTTCTCTGGTCCAAGTCGTAGAGCGAGAGGCAATCCCACTCCCACGCGGAAAACCATGCCTTATCGCATGACTGGACGTGAAGTACCGACGCCCTGAAGTCGAAGCTGTCATGCCAATGACAAATTCGGACGATCTTCTACGCGTTACATTTGCCGAGGTCACCTTCCGGGATCGCCAATGCCTCGCCGAATCACGCAATCGATTGCATATCTGCTCCGAGGTTCGGCACCGCAACGCGCGGCTGGAACATGACCCGTCACGACGACACGCAGAAACACGCTTCCGATCCGGTAGCGCAATATTTCGCAGAGCGCGGTGTGCCCGACGAAGTCCGACGTACGGGGCTCGCTGGAATCATCGCCAAATGGACCGCTATCGCCGGCACGGCCGCCCGTTACGATCTCACACTCGACGACTGGTTGAACGACGTTGATCTGCGCGATATCATAGCCGGCGCCGTCACTGCTGCACCCGAATCCGAGCGCAATACCATACGCGAGGCGTTGGATCGCGCCGATACCCTGTTCCGGGCTGCGACAGTTGCGACAAAGCGATCCATGTCGGGTGATGCAGTCGCCTCCGCGGACAATCACGACCCGCACCATCAGTGGTGGTACTTTCGCCGCCCAGCGAATCCCGGTGAAACGATGCGGGAAGATCTCGCCGAAGCTGGCATCTCCTGATACATGAACTCGCTAATCACACTCGCGCAGTCTCTGGGTCTCGCATACGCGTCTGGCATCAGCCTTTACGCTACGGTGGCACGTGTCGGCATTGGCGAGCGTTATGGCTGGATCGGCCCGCTTCCGGGACTGTTGTCAGTCCTGAATAACCCGATCATCATCGGCGTCGCCGCAACTCTCACACTCGTGGAATTCCTGGCGACATTGGTACCGGGTGTGGCGTCGGCATGGGAAGTGGCGCACACCATGATCCGCACACCGGCCGCCGCCGCACTCGCGATCGCCACCGCCTGGCACGCGGATCCAATGATCATCGCCCTTGCCGGCCTGCTCGGCGGCGGACTCGGGCTCACCACCAATCTCACCAAGCTCGGCCTGCGGGTTGCCGTAGACGCATCACCGGAACCCGTCAGCAACGGCATCGTCAATTCCGCCGAGCTCGGTATTGTCGCCACGATGACTTATACAGTGTGGCAGCACCCTATCGTCTCACTGGTGGCAGCGCTCACGCTCCTCACGCTAACAATGCTGCTCGTGCGAGCGGTGTGGCGCGCGATTCGCAATTTACTGACCGGCCGCCAGATGTCGTCGTTGGCATCTGATGATTCGTCCGGCTGACAATACTATCGCCCTCATAACCGTGTTACCAACTCTTTCCGAAATTGAAAGCGCTGCATCGTTAGTGCACGCGCTACTTGCGCCGACGCCACAATTCGAGTGGCCGTTACTCTCGGAGCGCTGCGGGGCTACCGTTGTCGTCAAGCACGAAAATCACACTTCAGTTGGTGCATTCAAGATCCGCGGTGGCATCGTGTACATGGATCAACTTGTCCGGGAAGATCCATCGGTGCGAGGTATCGTCAGCGCAACTCGCGGCAATCACGGCCAGTCGCTCGCCGTCGCCGCCAAACGGCACAACATCAGCGTAGCCATAGTCGTGCCGCGTGGCAACTCCAGTGAAAAGAACGCTGCAATGCGTGCACTCGGCGCCGAGCTTATCGAAGAGGGCCATGATTTTCAGGCCGCAAGCGAGGCAGCCGCTCGCATAGCGATGGAACGAGGCTGGCATCGTGTGCCGTCCTTTGATATGGCGCTGGTGAAGGGCGTCGCGACGTACTCGCTAGAGTTGTTCCGCGAGCGCCCTGACCTGGACATGCTATACGTGCCAATCGGGTTAGGCTCCGGCATCTGCGGCGCAATTGCCGCACGCGACGCGCTCGGAGTAAAAACTCAAATTGTCGGCGTCGTCTCGTCAGGTGCGCCGGCATACGCACTTTCAATGCAGGCACGCCAACCAGTCGCACACGACGTGACGACTGAGCTCGCTGATGGTATGGCGTGCAGAATCCCCGTGCCGGCGGCACTCGAGGCTATTCTGGCCGGTGCGGAGCGCATTGTCGAGGTGACCGACGACGAGGTGGCGGCGGCGATGCGGGCGTATTTCAGCGATACGCACAACATTGCCGAAGGTGCCGGCGCTGCAGCGCTCGCAGCTGTATTGAAAGAACGGAACCTGATCGCCGATAAGAAGGTCGGAATCGTGCTGTCGGGAGGCAATGTCGATCGCGCAATATTCGCGAAGGTGATTGCTGCGTGACGTGATTCCCCTGCGTCAAGCATGAAGCCCCGCCATATTTCTACTGCCCGCCCGCATGGTAATTGTACCATCACATTCCCCGGCCCCATTTCCAACACGATTTGAGCTCCACCGATAATTTGGATCCGGCTGACTGGGAGTCGTTTCGCAGCGACGCCCATGCCATGCTCGACGACATGATTGGCTACATGCAGCAGCTCCGGGAACACCCGCTCTGGCAGCCCATGCCGCCCGAAATCCGCGCTCGCTTCGACGAGCCGCTCCCGGCGTCAGCCGCTGATCTCGCATCGGTGCACCAGCGTTTCATGAACGAGATTCTCCCGTACGGCGGCGGCAACCCGCATCCGGGATTCATGGGATGGGTGCAGGGCGGTGGCACGCCGGTCGGGATGGTCGCCGAAATGCTCGCGGCAGGACTGAACGCCAACCTCGGCGGGCGCGATCACGCACCAATCGAAGTCGAGCGGCAGATTCTCCGCTGGGTACGCGATCTCATCGGGTTCCCCGTTACCGCCGAAGGCATATTCGTCACCGGAACGTCAATGGCGAATTTCATCGGCGTTCTGGTCGCGCGCACGCACGCGCTCGGCACTACAGTCCGCCGCACCGGCGTCGTTGCTGGAACCATTACCGCCTACACCTCCGCGGCAAGTCACGAATCAGTTGCCCGAGCCATGGAGATGTCAGGACTCGGAAGCGACGCGTTGCGCATGATCGACGTCGATGACCGCGGCCGGATGAACCTCTCGGCGTTGGCCGCAGCAATCGCTACCGATAGGGCGCGTGGCCGCGTTCCGTTCCTGATCGCAGCCTCCGCTGGAACGGTTGACATCGGCGCAATCGACGACCTTTCCGCGCTTGCCGACATCGCGGAACGCGAGCACATCTGGCTGCACGTGGATGGCGCGTACGGAGCGTTGGGGATGCTCGCACCGGACGTTGCGCCACTGTTGCGGGGCATCGAGCGTGCTGACTCACTTGCCTTTGACTTTCACAAATGGGGGCAGGTCCCGTACGACGCTGGCTTCATCATCGTACGCGATGGCAAGCTCCAGCGCGATACATTCGCCGAGACTGCCGCCTATCTCACGCACGATCAACGCGGAATGGCTGCTGGAGACTGGTGGCCATGCGACTACGGACCTGATCTTTCGCGCAGCTTCAGAGCACTCAAGACATGGTTCACGTTCATGGTTTACGGCACTGACGCACTCGGTGCGACCATCTCTCGTACATGCGCGCTCGCGAGAGAGCTCGGCCTCATCGTCCAAGCAACGCCTGAGCTCGAACTGCTGGCTCCCGTACAACTGAACATCGTTTGCTTCCGGTACCGAAGCAACGATCCCGATGTACTCAACGCACGCATAGTATCCAGCCTTCAGGAGGCCGGCATCGTTGCCCCGTCAATGACGAAAGTACGTGGCAATGTCGCGATCCGCGCCGCAATAGTGAACCACCGCACCGAGACGCGTGATCTCAACGAGTTGATCGAGGGCACCCTCGCTCTCGGTCGTGCAGCGGGACGTGGCGAGGCGATGTGACGCGCAAGTCCGAGTTGAACGATGGCACATCGATCGCAACTATATCGGGACTGGCCAACCTGGCGCGGATGATCTATCACGGCGTCGATCATGAGCCACTCGTGTCGGCGCTGGTTTCCCAAACGTCAACGAACCCTCGCGATGCGGGTGCGTTGATGGATCTCTCGATGATAGTCCAGCTCACCGGCGACAGAGATCAGGGGCTGGTGATTCAGGCGGCGGCACTGGAGCTGAATCGCGTGTACCGATGCGTTCACGGTACCGGCGCGGGCCTGCGCGTCCTGGCGCTGTTCGCTCCCGGTGATTTCATGGCGAACACGCCATTCGATTTTCTCCTCGACCACTCCGACGCCACGGTGTACTACGCATATACTTCCGCCGGCATGCCATTGCCAAACGTGATTCCAGATCACGATGTTGCATTCCTCGGCGTTGCTGAATCGGATGCAAATAATACGCTCCTGGGCGAGCTCGCTGTCGCCACCAAGGCGTGGCCGCGCACGGTGATCAACCGTCACGCAGACCGCATCGCCGATATGACTCGTGATCGATTGTGGGAGTCGTTTCAGGATTCACCAAACGTTCTGGCGCCGCGCAACGCACGCGCAACCCGAGCGGAACTGTTGCGCGTCGCCGATGGCACTATGCCACTCAGCACGCTTCTGCCCAATGACTTGTTTCCAATCATCGTGCGACCCGTCGATTCGCATGCCGGCAATGGCCTCGGCAAAATCGACGACGTATCAGCGCTGGGAATATATCTTGCCGCCGGCGATGACGACGTGTTCTACATCGCGCCGTTCGTTGATTACAGCAGCCCAGATGGCAGATTCCGCAAATACAGAATCGTTTTTATCTCAGGATGCCCCTATATCGCGCATCTCGCAATCTCGGACGCGTGGATGGTGCATTACCTCAACGCCGGAATGCACGACGACGCAGCCAAGCGCGAGGAGGAAGCCGCCTGCATGACGTCTTTCGACGAAGGTTTCGGTGCGCGTAACCACGCAGCCATGAAGACGGTGGCGACCCAGATCTGTCTCGACTACTTCGCGATCGATTGCGCCGAGCTGCGCGATGGGCGGTTGTTGCTGTTCGAGGCCGGAACCGGAATGATCGTCCACGCAATGGACTCCGGCGACGTGTTTCCGTACAAGCAGGTTCAGATGAAAAAGATCTTCACGGCGTTTCAGAACATGCTCGAGGCGGCCGCACGAAAGCAAGTCCTGGCGGACCCGCAAATCACGGCGTGAAAGGTTGGGCCGGAGTCATGCATTCATGATGTCTGCCACAATCTCGTACGAGCGTAGGCGCGCCGCGTGATCAAAGATCTGTGATGTGATCATTAGCTCATCCGCGCCAGTTTGGCCGATGAAATCCTGCAGAGTCTTCGCAACGGTCTCGTGTGAACCGATGGCAGAGTTGGGCAGCACCTGATCGAGTATAGCGCGTTCCTGCGGACCAAGACAGCCGAGATAACCCTCCACTGGCGGTGGGAGGCGTGATGGGCGCCCCGTGCGCACGTTGACAAACGCCTGCTGCATGGAGCTCGCAATCAATTGCGCTTTGTCGTCCGTATCCGCGGCAATGACATTGAAGCCAAGTATGACGTAAGGCTTCGCGATCTTTGCAGATGGTTGGAAAGTGGCGCGATACAGCGAGATCGCCTGCATCATTTGCGCGGGCGCGAAGTGTGATGCGAAAGCGTACGGCAGACCCAACGCCGCTGCGAGTTGCGCACCGAACAGGCTCGATCCCAGGATCCAGATCGGCACCTCGAGCCCCGTTCCTGGCACCGCGCGAATCCGCTGCTGCGGCTCGGTGGAGAAGTAGTCCATGAGCTCGACCACGTCTTGCGGAAATTGGTCAGAGTCGGAGGCGAGGTTGCGTCGCAACGCGCGCGACGTGGCCTGATCGGAACCTGGAGCGCGACCAAGTCCCAGGTCAATTCGGCCGGGAAAGAGCGACTCCAGCGTCCCGAATTGCTCCGCGATTACCAGCGGGGAATGATTGGGCAGCATGACGCCACCCGCACCAACACGGATAGTTGTCGTACCGGCCGCCACATGGCCGATCAAGACGGCGGTCGCGGCACTCGCGATGCCAGGCATACCATGGTGTTCCGCCAACCAGAAGCGTTTGAAGCCCCAACGTTCACCATGTCGCGCCAGATCGAGCGTGTTGCGAAACGACTGAGCGGCGTCACTACCTTCGAGAATTGGGGAAAGATCGAGGATGGAAAGAGGAATCATTTGTTGATAGTGCACTCGCTCACGTGTCCCGGGGCCACGTGGGCGTGATGTAAGCATCCCCGCCTGAGAAAATCACCAGAGCCTCGGGCAATACCAGCATCTGCTTGTGCGGCGGATTGGCACGGGCAATGTGGCCCCGCAGCGTACCCTGCGGTCCACGTGATCGGTCGAGCATTAGTGGAAGGTGTGTTGCGAAGAGTCCGTCGCTCGAAGCAGTAACGAGCGTCGCGAACGGGTGCGCATCCATGAAGTCGTGGAGTACTTCAGGTCGCGATTCGGCGTTCGATGGCGGAATGTACATGGTTACGGACGGATGCGTGACACCGGGGTTTGGATCAAATGCAACCTGTGTAATGATAGCAACCGGCTTGGCGAACTGCGCATGGACGCCTCGTACTTGAACGTCTCTGGCTAATCCATCGAAACCTGGCACATGTCTTATATCGACTATCGATATACAGTATAGCGTCGCATCGTGGCGCCGGGACGAGGCCCTTCTGATTCGTCTCACGCCTCCGCCACGATTGTTGTAAGTCGTCATCCCGCCGAAGGCCGGGAAGCATGGACGATGTATTCGGCGTGCAACCCACGTTTGCAGGTGTCGTTGATCGCGCGGGGTGACGACGGCCCAGGCGGTCAACTCAGTTGCAGTAACAATGTTCTGTCACTTGCAACTGCACTCGGCCCAGTCTCCACCTATCGACCGGGTACTCCTGCGAACTTGGACTCCGTCATCGACTCCCGGCCCATGGTTCCCAGCCTTCGACGGGACGACGCGTTCCGCAGCTATCACACTCGACGAAAACCGGCGCGTCCTATGCTGCAGATCGAATTCATAATCCTCGTAGTTCCCCGCAAACCACACAACGTCGCGGCTGATTAGAATTTGTCCCAAGCAATTCCCTATGAGAATGACCACGGCGACGGTGCGCAGCCATAATTGAATGACCTCGTTGGGACAAAAGGCATTTGTCCCAACGAGGTTAACCGAGTGAGGAAGCACTAGGCTGCATCGACGAAGCCGATCCGGCAGCCTGTGGTCGAACGCCGCAGGCCCGTGAGCGACGGCTAAATGAGCAGCGGGATGGGGCGCCCGATGTCCTCAAGCGCGTTCACCTGCACCCATCGCCGGAAGAAGGGGTCATCAAATGTCCGCTTGTCCTTTCCCACCTCCACGACCACCTCACCGGATATCAGGCGTTGCAGCGAGCGGTGGACAGTTGTTTTAGGCCCCAGCTGATAGCGACGCAACGTGCTCGTGGCCGTCAGTTCAGTCCGCGGATCATCGGCCAGCAAGAGCAGGATTTTTCGCTCGACGTCACTCTCGAGCTGTGTCCACTCTCGTAGGTACAGGGCACTCTGTTCTAGCACCAACTGATCCATTGCCGTTGCCACATCGTCCGTGGAGGCTTCGCCGTAATCGTGGGTAAGTTCCCACAACACGCGTGCAAGATGCACGACATCGCGTGAACGGGGACCGGGCAGACGGACCACCATCTCCGACACGGCCGCGTCGAAGCGCACGCCTGTTGTGGCCGCCCGGTCCGTCAGCCACTGCGCGAACACGCCCGGAGGAATCGGCTGGACGTCGAGTATCTCGACCAATTTCCACAAGCCTGCCTTCTTGTTGTCGAGCATTTGAGCGATGAGCGTCCGCTCCGAACCGGCGAGGACATAGCTGATCCGCCGGTGTCGTTCGAGCATTGCCTTGAGCGGCCAGTCGATCTCGTCGCCGCACCAGAATCGCAGTCGCTGGAACTCGTCGAGTGCGATCCCCATGGACAGACCGCGCGAGACCAGTTCCGCTTCGACCGCGTCGAGTACGTCAGTGAAGAGGCCAGTCCCCTCAGCCGCTGTGGTGACCGGCGTCACGGAAAACGTAACGGTGGGGCTGCCGGTCGCGTCCAGCCCCCCGCTCAACGATACCGTTCCCGGCCGCAGTCGCTGGATGAGTGACATGGCGGTATCACGCCAGCGAGCGCCGATCTCCTTGTGGACGGCACTGAGGACGCGCTGCACGGCCGCTTCAGCGCTCGTCACCTTCGCTAGGTCGACGACCGCCACAGGCGTTCCTTGTGACTTGGCTGCGCTCGCGGCTGCGGCGACTACCGAGGTTTTCCCCATGCGCCGGTCTCCGTACACGACGATGCGGCTACTCGGATCGGCAAACGCTCGCGTGACGCGATCAATCTCCGAGTTCCGATCCGCGATGTTGGACCCCTCAGCGGGGTGTCCGATAACGAACGGATTGACGTATGGCGCGATCTGAGATGGCTTTGGGGGCATCATGGCAAGTTCCAGATTATGGGTCCCAGAAATAGGAACTATAACATAGGTATGGCGGAACGGCCAATTCGGCGAGTCGAACAAGGAAATCCAGCGCAGTGGGACCCGAAAATCGGAACCGCCGAAAGCCCTCGGGAGCGGCTGGTCAAATAGATGGCGCTTTGTCTAACTATTCCACCGCCATCTCCGGCCTGCGCCAGCGCTGCCTCCGAGATGGACTGTGGGGGCGCCACGTGAGTAGCGATCCAGCTGTCGGAGTGACCTGATCGCGCATGTGGCTGCGCCACGTTGCCGCCAAGGCATACGACGCCACTTGCGAATCAGATCAGCTACGCGCGGGACGGTTGATTCGAGGAGTCTCGCCTATAAGCCCCGGGCCGTCAAAACGGAATTGAGGCGCGTGCAGACGGTCGGCATAGAAACCTGTCAAATCCAAACACCGTCACTACACAATGATGACCGCGGCGCAGTGAGGGCTCGGTGAACGCCACCCAGCACGGCGGAGACCAGCACCGCAACCGCCGCGCTCACTCGATACCAGACGGGTGTATTGCCCAGAATCGCGCCCACTGAGAGACCAGCGCATGACCATACCACGCCGAACGCGAGTGCAGTGGTAAGCGGTGCTCTCTCGTCAAGCCACGCCGCGATGCGGCCGCCCGCGAAGCCGCCGACCGCGGCCAGCAGCAGTCCTACCAACGGGACAAGCTGCCCGCTTCGGGCGAGAAAGTGGGAATCCTGAGGGAGTCCCAGTGCCGTTGCTACGCTGCTCACGATGGCTAGAAAAAACACGGCGAGCACTGCCCAAAAAACATACGAGGCGAGTACAACCCCCGCCAAATTGCCAACATCGCGCAGGCGCAGCCGACGCCACCAAACACCCAACAGGTGCGGTGTCGCGCTAATTGCCTCACGGTAATACCACCGGCGAGCTGCGCCGACGCCATCCGTTTGGGCAAGGGCCGCGAACTCCTCGGCGAGATCCCCAAGGAGCGCATCGCGGAAGCCTGCCTCCGCACCGAGCGCCTCGAGGAGCAATTCGGTTCTACGAGGTGGCGCGATCATGCGGGCTCCGGATAGAGGGGGCCAATACCATCCCAGACAGACACTGCCACACGCCGCGCTTCGTATAGCGCGCGCTGACCTACCCCGGTGACTTTGAACTGCTTTCGAGAGCGTCCCCCACGCACTGCCAGCGGTTCTGTTGTATACGACGACACGTAGCCCTTCTCTTCAAGCCGCTGCAACGTGGTGTACACAGCTCCAACCGAGTGCTCGCGACCGGTGCGAGCCGAGAGGTCGTGGCGGACCGCCAGTCCGTAGGCATCATCGCCCAGTCGGGCGACCGCGAGCAGAACGACTAGCTCAAGGGCACCAAAAGATGTAGTGGCCATAGTTTTAATTTGTAGAACAAATCACAATACCGCAAGAGAAAAGACCGAGGTATAACCGAACGACCGGGTAATGGGGTGAGGATTGAGGCCGTTATCCTAGACATCTCACCGGGGAAGAAAGCGACGCTAGGCGGCGGCTCCGGCGGCGCGCAACCCGCGAGGCCTCAGCCGAAACGCAGGACGCGGGCGAGAAACTGCCGCACAGCATGGATGACGGCGGCGCGCTGGTCGATGAACACGTAGTGCCCGCTGGGCAGCGACAACGACCTGCCGTGCGGAACGCGGTGCGCAAACTCCGCGCACTCTCTGCGCTGGCGTGCAATACCGTCACGTGCCGTCCGCTCGGCGAGCGCCCAGCGCGCGGAATCCGGCGTCAGCCACCCGAATGCGCGATCCATGCTTCCTTGCGAACAGATCGACAATGCCGGTGCCTGGACGTGCCAGAACGGGTGCGGGCGTGAGCGAACCTCCGTCGCGAGCGCAGATACGAGCGCTTTGCGACGTGATGCATCGGCCGAATCAATGTCCCACATCCGCGCATCCGCGTCGGCCGCCGTACTTGGTGTGTCATAACGCTTGACCCACGAGCGGAAGTGTGGCGCAGTCGTGTCCGCGGACGCGGGCGGGTGGCGAATTGGCACCGCTTGCGAGGTGCGATATGCCTCCCCGAAGTCGAACGCGGCATCGAGATACACCGCGGCGAGCAATCGAGCCGGAAACAATTCGGCGAACCGAGTAATCACTGCGCCGGAAATTGAATGGCCGGCGAGCACCGCCTTGCCTGCACCGAGCGTATCCATCACAGCGCGCACATCCGTGGCGAGCTGTGTGATCGTGTAGCCGGAATCGGGCGCACTGGACGGCGGAAATCCGCGAGGCGTCAGCGCCACCACGTGGAATCGGTCCCGAAATGCGGGTGCGATATCGTCGAAGATGTGCGCGCCGTCGCCGAAGCCTGGTAGGAAGACGAGGAGCGGGCCGGTACCGCCCCAATCCAGCAACTGTAACCTCGCACCGTTGACGTTCACGAATCGCTCCCGGTGCGGAGAGTGATCGACAAACGAGGGTGCGGTGCTCCCACGCTGCGCGTGTTGGGCGAGGCAGGGTGGAGTCCCGCCGAGGCCAACCGACCCAAGCCATAGTATAGCGATTGTCGAGAGATGCATAGCTGATTTTGGTTAAAGCAGGTGTCGCGGCACGAGCGCTGGCTACGTTACGGGTAAACGTCCGGGCTCACCGTGCCATCACATCCGCGCTCCTGGGATGCTGAAACGGCGACACCGCGTGCCACCTGGAATTGCTCCGTTGTCGAATGAGCGCCCCAATCTCGGTCATTCAACCCGATAGAGAGTGAAAAGCCGCAGAACGGTGAGCTGTAGACATGCACAGTCTCGCGCCCGTTGTGCGATGATACGGGTACGTTCGAAGCCTGGCGCCAGCGTCCAAATCCAAGGGCATCCGCTGCTACGGTAGCCTACCTTCGGTCCGGAAGTCTACAGAGGCGACAACTAGTGAAGCTCGTGCATCGGAGTTATTCACCGTCGCTCGTCATTGAGCTGCTGCCGGTCTGGTGGACAGACGACTAAGCTACATGTGCTTGTATTACAGCTTGCTGCTCGACGGCTCATGGTCCCTGAGAAGAAGCTGCCAGACGCACAGGAATCGGTGTTCATCATCACTGTTGGCGCCCTAGGAGACAGAAAATGCCTGCGACATTGTTGGTCTTGTCGCCGGGCATTTTGCGTCGTGTAACTACCCCCGCACCAACGCCTTGTATTTGATCCTCTTCGGCTGATCCGCGTCCGTGCCCTTACGTCTGTGCAGGTCCAGTTCGTACTCCTTGTAATTCCCCTTATCATACGCGCGGACAGCGGTAGTTCACATGGCCGCTTCCTGCAAACTCGCCACTGACAACGCGTTACAGCGCCACTCGCTGTAGCTCACTCCTGTCACGACAGCGCTCGTGACAACTCGTCGTTGTCACGGCGTCGTTACCACACGCGGCGCATATCCGATGCGGAGAGTGAACGACAGGCAAGGACCGGCAACGACCTCAGGTCCAGAAACTGGCGCTAGCCGTGTGTCAACTGAACCGGCAGCATCCCAAGCCGTCCGTCGGCTTCATCGTTCGTTAGCCTGCTGCGATGGTGGCTGGGCACGTCAGGTTTGGGTTCGCAGGCATTGTTCGCCACGCGATTGCCGCACCGACGCCAGAGGCGAGAACTAGCGCCGTGACGATAACACGCACGTGAGCGGTTGAGTAATGCTTGTCGTACGATGGCTGACTACTAAGTGCGGGCCCGACTCGGGCCAAAAAATCCGCGCCCGTTCCGCGCCAAACCCACCAAAGGATTGCGGCCCAACCGGCCAGTGTGACAAGAGAGGCAAGAGTCTTTGGTACGGTATCAAAGACGAGGATACCCGCGCAAAGCGGCGAAGACCATCCTGCCGCCGCGGCAATGATGCCGAGCAGGAACGGCCCTCCGACGAACCATGCGGCGATCCAGTTGATGAAATGATCGGCCTCGGACTTCGACACTGTGCCGCGGCCCACGATTGTTACAAGGCGGCGTCGCCAGATCGCGATGTTCACGAGCATGAAGGCGGCACCGATGAACCAGAAGTACTTGAAAATCAGGGGCATTTTTGAAGGGGGAGTGGTTGTCTCGCTAACGCGGTTCGCTCCCTACGGTTTGCTTACGGCAAGGACACGCTGGATGACGAGTAAACTGAATACGCCCATGTGGCCGTAACCCATCCACCGAGTGCCACTCGGAAGTACTTGCTTCTTACCAGCGAAGAACCACCCAACGAACGCAGCCTGTGCATCGCCGTAACCGGACTTACCGCGCGTTCGATCTTGAAACCGTTGAAACTTGGCGTCTTGTGTCAACGTTGTGGCTATACCTTCAACTACGACCGGCTTCTCTCGTTGTGGATCTGCTGTGTTGCCGCAACAATATTCAGCTTGGCCGCCGCGCTTCCCGCCAAAATCAAGCCAAATCTCTGCACTCGATATGTGGCAAGCGTCCGACAAAGTGAAGTCTTCGAAGCCGCGAGATACCTTGCCCGAAATCTCAATCAGCCTGTGGTTGTAGGCGCCTGGATTTCTCAGGACGGCGCAAAGCGAAACCTTTAGCGGCCGTTCGCCATTGGTCTGGCTTGCCGACGCATGAGCAACGGCTGCGTGGCCGAGCAGCAATGCCAGCGAACTCACCACTAGCCGTTTCATAGAGAGCCGCCAACAAGGCGTAACGCTGGAGTTAAGCGGCGGCGAAGCCGTCCGCCTTGAACGGATAGTTAGACTGGTGCGCATTGCAGTCTCATTTGCAGCCGGTGCCCCCAGTACAACTCGTCGTTACGTAAAGCGCCGAACGAATAAGCCACTTCCCATTTACAAGCTGCCACATCACAACGTAGCGCCCACCATAATGTGAGAACTTGGCTTTTAACACGTTCGCGCCACTCCCAAACTCCCGTTTCTGCCGCTGCCTTTGGGCCTGTGGCAACCTCAATTTTATCCGGCGTGCGACCGGCTGGCTTTATCTTGATGTCACTCCTTCCTACCAGTCGCCTCGCTCTTCGCCACGGCGGTATGCGGCCAGCAGGCTGAAGATTACGCCCCCGTTCCCAATTGCAACGCCGGCATAGAAGGCAGCCTTTCCATACGTAATGTCGGTCGTATGCAACGCCAGCCCGATGCATGCAATCCCGAGCCAGGCCCAGAATACACAGTGGAGTGCGGTGACACCCATGTCCTTCCACTTGTCACGCTCGGACTCCGCAGCCTGCTGCAAGTGCGCAGTGGCCATCTCGTCGAGAATCTCCGACAGGTCCTTCGAGTCAAAATCAGACGATGGATGATGATCGGTCGACATCGAAACTCCTTGCATACGACGCATGATCAATTTACGGTAGCCGTCTCCAGCTAGCCATGCAGGGCAGCTCCAGAACTGTTGCTCCTTCGGTCTGGATGAACCCGTCGACAACTTTCGACGTGCATCCATCGAGCCGCACGTGCCCCGCGCCCGGATCCACGAAGCGTACACTGTGCGGTAGCCCTACAGCGGCCGAATCCGCCCAGTCTGAAGGTGTGACGGGGTCGAGACCGCCGGAGAGCAGTAGAACAGGCCGGCTGGAGTAGACTGGAGCCGTATCGGTGGGGGTGAGCTCTCCGTGCGGCCAGCTGCTGCAGGCCGTGAGCAACTCGTGTACAAGCGGCAGTCCGAGGGGCTCCGGCCGTGACGGCACCCCTGTATCGCGATCCGCAAGACGCGGAGCATCCTCAGTGCACAGCACCGACAACGTCATGCCGTCACTATGCTCTGCCTCGCGCCCGCGACGCTGGGCAATCGCTGCGCGTGCGAACGGGCCCCAGTCACCGAGAGCTGCTTGGTGCACATAGCCCAGCAATCTGCGTGCGCGGCCCGGATCGTACAGCATCGACCACGCAGCCTCATTGAAAGCGCGTTGTGTGATCATCACTTCTTCTCGTTCCATTCGGCGCCAGTTCCAGAGCAGTACGTGCGCGGGAGCCCTCGCGAGACCAGTTTCCACTGCCTGAAGATGCGTAACGGGACCGGGAATGGCGGCGTGGCAGTTTGCGTCGGTCTCGCACGAGGTCCGCGCGTTACTAAGCGCCCGTGCGCCTGCTCGCTCAGCAGCGATGGGAATCACGAGATTTGGTGGTGCAACACCACTCAGCACCGCGCTCTGCACGCGGTCAGGATGACGCCGCATGAATGCCAAGGCGACGCGACTACCGTAGGACACACCAAAAAGACTCACACGAGCATAGCCAAGCGCAGTAAGCGCATCAGCGAGATCGTCAGTGGCAATAGCCGTTGTATACTTAGTCAGATCGGCGCGCTTACTGAGCGAAGCGCGACACGTGCGCACGGCGGGGATCGGAAATGACGGATCCAGATACGCTTGCAAGCGGTTGTCGTCGTCATACAAAGCGCAGTTGAGCGCGTTCGATTGGCCAGTCCCTCGCTGGTCGATCAGCACGATGTCGCGCGTCGACCGCACGCCAGAGAGGACTCGTGCAGCCAAAGAAATTTCATCCGCTGCCCCATACCCCGGGCCACCAGTCAGGAAGACGACAGGGGCTGCGACGGAGCGCTTGTGAGCCCGCAGGATGATCACGCGGAGACTGATGCGACGCCCCGACGGTATCAGTCTGTCTTCCGGAACTGTGAAAGTTCCGCACGAGTTAATCTCGCGTATACTCCATGTGATGCAACGAGCCATCACTAGTCCGGATGCTGGAGTCGCCGAATGGATGCAACCTTCAACCGCCAGTATAGCGGTTGACAGAATCACCAGTGAGACGATTGAAACATGCGCAGTGTAGCGCAGTGTGTCCCACGGAGTCTTCACCAAAATTCGATCAGCGTTTCGTTAGACGGCTGTTGCGAGGAGCCGACCGATGACTTGGGCGAGATGATCGGCGACAACTTGTGTGGCAAGTCGAGAGGTGTCCACTACCTCGAGCCCGAGTGCGTCGGCCTGCCCGCGAAGATAGGCTGCCCAGGCGGCCATCTCGCTCGTGACGAGTGCCGGTTGGCGCCGGTCCTCTTGAAGACGACGTTCACGTTCGCTCCGCTCGCAGTCGAGGAGGACGGTGTGTACGCTCCGATTGATGGCGTTGGCGGCGACGACGACATCGGATGGGCGTGTTTGTCCGTCCAGGACAGCAACGTGGACCGCCGGATCGAGTTGATCAAGCTCGAGGAGCCACCGTTGTGTTGCCCACGCCTGCCATTGCTCGCCACCGCCATGCTCGCGCTGCATCACTTCAAGCGCCGGCACGCCGATGGAATCGAAGTAAAAGCAGCGCACGCCGGGAAGGTGTCGTGCATCAAGGGCGCGGACTGCCGAAGTCTTCCCCACGCCAGAGGCGCCAGTAACAACGAAAATATACATTCGCATTCCGTGCCTGCTGATCAAGGTCGCTCGCCGCCTAACGCCCGAGCTCACTTGCGGGCGAATATATAAAAACGAATGCGGAGCATTCGCAATCCGTAAATCGACCGACAAGTGCAGCGTTCGTTATGCGGCTTGCGCGCAGGATCCTCTCTTAAATCACTTGCCCGGAGTCGTGCAAGCTTCAAGTGAGGGTGTGGTTGGCCCGCAAAGGACGATATCGATATCGGCAAAACGAACAGTCTGAAGATTGATCGTAGCCGGTTGAGTATAGTAGATCGCGAGCTTCGTCGGCGTGTTCCAGGCGAGTCGGAGATCGATCGGCGGTCGGCTTGATTGCTCGTCCAGGGTGAGCACCTCGACTGGGCTCGTATCGCCGCGCATTCGTTCCAGGGTGACGACCTCGTAGAGGCCAGCGTTCCCCGGCCCGCTGTATTGGTCGGTTCGCGCCACCGCGAGCCAAACGCCGTCCGGCGAGTTCGCACGGACTGTATCAATGGCGACGGGATTGCCCCCGCATGCGACGAGCGAAGCACCCGTACATAGGATGCCGCAAACTGATCGCCGCAGCGGACGACGCCGGGAGGAGAATTGTCTACGCAAGGTTACCAAACTACTAATTCCGCTTGGTCACGAGAGGCGGACGAGCCGCACACCGACACCGATCACAGTTCCGCCCGCGAGTTAGATTCGCACGATGGGGCGATCGCCAAACATCTCGCGCCAATTCTTTACGCTACCGGCTTCCCAGAATCCCTGCGGGCGTGCAAAGGCGAGCACCCAACAGAAGCAGCCGATCGCGCTCGCCGCCATTCGCGCTTGGACGACCGATCCCCGTGGAACGAGCACGGTGGTCAGAATCAGCGCGACGCCGCTAGCGACGGTTACGGCGAACCCGAGTCCACCACCATCGGCGAGTTTTACTTGACGACGCAATATGGACACGATCCGACGAAACGAGATGCCTGTAGCGACATAACGCCACGTTCAGTTGCGGGCGATCCTAATGACTCGAACGAAGCGAGCTTCCGACAGTCGCCGTCTGGTGCAACGATTCGTTAGGCCGACCGGGCGATTAAGCGTGCCGCACTAGATGGGTGCGCGCCCATTCGATCCCCGCCGTAGTCCCAAGATACCACCACAGCGCAAAAAAGATCGCCGCCATCAGGAGCGGGAAAGCCCGCGCCATCCGGAGGCCCGGAAATGAACGCATCGATGCCGGCTGCCCCAAGCGCTCGCCGAGGGCAATCCAGCGGTCGAAGACGACCCTTTGAACCCACCGGTTGAGCACCGTCGCCTGGAGCACCGCAGTGATGACCGCTATTAGTAGAATGACGCGGATGGCAGGAAGCCAGCTAAGGGGCATGACGTAGTCAAGAGGTTGGGTTCGGGCTAACGCCGAGCAGCTCTGCTGCGGCGTCCTATCAGAATTGCGGCCCACGAGCGCAGCGAGTCGGCCGCTTCTCTAGCGTCTTTGAGTTGAGCCTGTTGCTACCTAGAAGTTATGACTGGGCTGGCCTCCGGTCTTTGCGTGGGTTAGCTCCTCACGTGTGACCGGAGTTGCCAGAGCCACCTGCGACTGTCCCACTGTCGCCCTTCTTAACGGAGACCAGCCCAAGAGGAACTCAGTACCAGGTCTCGCGCCGTGCGCGCGTTGCAAGACCTGGTCTCTCCTACCGTGTTCACGCTCATCCACAATGATCCGAGTACCGACAGACCGTACACCGCAGCATCCGGGTGAAATCCCTCTTCAGGACTACTCCCCGCCGATGGCGATTTCGCAGACCGAGCTCGCGAAGCCGCTCGGCATTACATACGCGCGACTAGGCGATCTGGTCCACGGTAAGCGCGGCGTGACTGGGGACACTGCGCTCCCGCTCGTCAACCCTTGCTCCGTGCGCACGCGCCTCCCTTCCCAACCATCAGTGACGCGGTGATACCCGCGTTTTAGGGGCGTCGAGACTCGATCCTGACGTCTTCGATAAGTTCGTGGGCTGGAGGCATGGTTACTGCCTTCAGTGTTGCGCCTTATGAGAATTCTCACCCAGCAGGCGCGGAATCCACCCCTAACTCGGTAGCGATAAAATGTTATCCAACGACGAAACAATCTCTGTACTGAACGACCTGATCGAGACAAGCAAGGACGGCGCGAAGGGTTTTCACACTGCAGCGGATTCAACGAAGGACGCCCGTGCCAAGGCGTTGTTCATGTCCCGCTCGCAGGCGATTGAATCCGCCAGTACGCAATTGGCGGCGGAAGTTCGCCGATTGGGAGGCGACCCGGAGAAAGGCGGAAGCGTTGCTGGTGCGATGCACCGCGGCTGGATCGACCTCAAGTCAGCAGTCACGGGGAAGAGTGACGAGGCCGTGCTCGCCGAGTGTGAGAGGGGCGAGGACTTCGCGGTGACACGCTACGAAGATGCTCTCAAGAAGGATCTACCGCCGGAGGTACGCACGATGGTGCAGCGTCAGCATAATGGTGCTATCGCGAATCGCGATGCGATGCGCGCACTAAAGCACCACGCCTAGGCGGCATCACAGAGCGTAAGAACCTGCCCGCACGGCGTCGACAACACGGCCGTCGTGCGGGTTGTGCGGGCCGCGGCATTTCTCATCGAGCGCTGGGCGGTGGGACCTGGCCGCTCGAGATCAGCTGATGCAACTTCGCTTCAGCATAGGGATCGCGCAGGGGCTCACCACCCATGAATCGCGCAATCTCTAGCGGTGCCACATGCGCGTTCGCAAGCGTGTCGTAGACTTGCTCCCACGTCATCCGACGCCGCTCCACGCTGACCCTGATGTCAGTATGAATCTGACCGTCGAATTCGGAGCCCGACTGCGGCTTCAGCAACGATCGATCTATCAGCATTCCCAGGAATTTCTCGTCGGTCATCCGCGCGTACCGTGCCGCTTCCACGAATCCGATGAACATCGGAACCATGGTCCAGGAGAACAGAGCGTAGATGACTCCCGCGCGGCGTTTGCCCAGGTAGAACTTGTGAGCCCCGACACCACCAAGAAAGACTGCCAATAGTGCGGCCGTGGACTTCGATTTCTCGGAGGCCGGCTCTCCACGAGCATACGTGAGCCCGAAACCCTGCGTAATTGGATGTCCGCATAACGGACACGCGATGGCGCGGTCCGATACGATAGCGCCGCACTCCGGGCAGGAAATCAGAGCCATCTAGCCTTTCACCCCGCACCAACGCCTTGTACTTAATCCTCTTCGGTTGATCCGCATCCGTCCCCTTCCTTCGATGCAGATCCAATTCATAATCCCGATAGTTCCCCTCAGCATACGCGACGGCCCGCGTAGTTCACGGGTCGATGCTGCACGCGATGTTGTGCTGCATGCACTCGGCACCGCACTCGCTGTAGTTAGTTCTTGTCACGACCGGCCTCGTGACAAGGACGGGCTGTCACGGCGAGTTCTTCCTGACACTAGGCCTCCGCACCGGCGCGTGATCCCACGAACTTCCCGTGCACGGGCGGATGCCGTCGCGGTGAGACAGCGCGTCGCAATCACGCTGCGCTCTACCAGCATCGTGGCACGCCGGGACGGCCACGATGCGTGCACCGCGCGCGGCATCAGTACGCCACGAGCGTGACCGGCCAACGGCGGCTGTAGTAGCTGGGGTTGCACCACGAGCCACCGACGTATTTCGACAGCGGTCCAGGCTGGCGAACGACAGTCTTACCGGTCGGTGTGCCCATGTTGGCGTCGGCCCAGTAGTCGAGCGTGTCGACGCGTTCCTGCCACATCCCTGGCACCCACATGCCGGACACCGTGGTCGTCGTACTGTGTCCGTCGGGATAGACCGTCGTGAACGCTCCATCGAGCAGCGGCTGCACCTCGGGCATGGCAAACTTCTGTGCCTCCTGATAACCCGGGTCGCCAGGATAGGCCATCGCGTGCACGGTCCCGCTGAAGAACGTGCTGTCGTCGGAGTAGTACGCGTTCGGTTGGCCGCCACCGCACGCCCACGTCACCTGCCAACGATACTGGCGCAGGTCGTCCAACAGAAGCACGTTCCGCATCGCCGTGCTTCCGCCGCCCTGAAGGCCAAGGGCGAAAGTGCCGACCGCTCCCGTCGCTGGCGGGATGGCGGTATCGCCACGCGCAGTCCAACCCGCCGGCAGGAGCCACTTGGTCGGTGGCCACACCACGCGATTCCCGAACGTATCCACCGCCGCGAAAAGGTTGTCACGCGAAAACCTGGACGTCGAGAGATACCGCGTCAATCCGGGCAGGCTACCGCCCACCAACGCGGTGTCGAGTCTCGCGAATGGGCGCGCGAGCACTGTGACGTGAACCAGTACGTGCGTCGCGGGGCTGTACCCCTGGTCCTCCGGATCGAAACCGAGGCCGCCCGAGCGCGCTACCGTTCCAGCAGCCGCGGTGACGACCGCACGACCATTCCGGTCCGTCGTCGCCGAGTCGGTGTTCCAGCCGACGCTGACGCGACGCCCCCAGGCTGGCTGACCAACCGAGTCGAGCACCTCGATGACGAAGGGCTTCGCGAAGTTCGTCCCGACCAGTGCCGTCTGACTGTCGCCGCTGACCAGCCGCATTGACGCCGCGGAATGGGGATACTGCGGGACTGACGGAGCGGTCGAATCACTGCAAGCGAGCACGAACGCGACGGCGAGCACCATCGCACCAGGAGCAACGAGCGCAAACCTTTTCACCATGGTGCAAAGTTATGGGTTTCAATCAGATGCGAACAGATGAAGCCGGTAACTGGCTCGATTTCGTAGCCGACGGATGTCCACCCGGAGCCAGATGCTCTGCCACATCGACGCAGCGTGGGAGCGGCGCGCAGGCCGGCAGGTCTGCGGGTTCTTCATGGCCTGCGTGAACCCACAACCGCTGTAAATGACCGGAGCCCCGCCAGTGTCTCGGGTCCTCGTTTACCGCGGGGATTAAGACCTCGGCGCGCTCAAGATCCCCCGCGCTGGCGGAGAAGATCCTTGCGATGCGTCAGGAGAAGTTCAGCGCAGCGTTTCGCAAGTCGCCGATGAGTCCGCACTCGTGCTGTCCACGCCGATGCGCGCGCTGCTGGCTCGCTCGCGTGTCTGCGCATCCAGCCGTCGCGTCGGGAGACAGAATACACTCACCACCGTCGCCGCAACGATGAACGGGCACGCACCAGCGTGCGAATACTACTTGTTCGGTAGGCACGCTGCTAAACCACGTGGGGCCGTATCCCAACCCACGGCACCAACATGTCGCATAAGACCTCGGAATCTCGCAGCGCATCGTTTAGGCATGTGGTGCATGTGTACACTGTCTTGAAAGCAAGTGAGCACCGCAGCGGTCGTGATGTCGGGGCGATGCGTGGTCGAAATCCGTGACAAAACCCGTCGGCTACATACCAATTTGGCGTCACGGGAGACAGAAATGACAGCGACATTTTTGCATTGTCGCCGTCATGTAGCACGGTGCAACTACCCCCGCACCAACGCCTTGTACTTGATCCTCTTCGGTTGATCCGCATCCGTCCCCTTCCTACGATGCAGATCCAACTCATAGTCCCGGTAATTCCCCTCAAACCACACCACCTCACTATCCCCTTCAAACGCCAACATATGCGTCGCGATCCTATCCAGAAACCACCGATCGTGACTTATCACCACAGCACACCCCGCAAAATCAATCAACGCATCTTCCAGCGCGCGCAACGTATCGACATCGAGATCATTCGTCGGCTCATCCAGCAACAACAAATTGCCGCCTGCCTTCAATACCTTCGCTAGCTGCAACCGATTCCGTTCGCCACCCGAGAGATCCGCAACCTTCTTCTGCTGATCGGTACCCTTGAAGTTGAAGCTCGACAGATACGCTCGCGCATTCATCTCGCGCTTGCCGACCTGAATCAGATCGTGCCCCTGACTCACTTCATCATACACACTCTTCGTCCCGTTTAACTGACGCTCCTGATCCGCGTACGCGAGTACCACCGTATCGCCAATCACCAGCGCGCCGCCATCCGGCTTCTCGGTCCCTTCGATCATCCGAAACAGTGTAGTCTTGCCTGCGCCGTTCGGTCCGATCACGCCCACAATTCCGCCACGCGGCAACGAGAACGTGAGATCGTCGTACAACAACTTGTCGCCGTAACCCTTTTTCAATCCCTTCGCGATCACGACGTCGTTGCCCAACCGCGGTGGCGGCGGAATAACTATTTCGTGCGCCATCGTCTTCTCAGCCGTATCGGCTTCTGCCAGCTCTTCGTACTTCTGAACGCGAGCCTTGTTCTTCGCCTGTCGCGCGCGCGGTGCCATGCGCACCCATTCCAGCTCCCGCTCCAACGTGCGCTGACGCGCTGATTCCGTCTTCTCCTCGAGCTGCAGGCGCGCGCGCTTCTGCTCCAGCCACGATGTGTAATTCCCCTCGTATGGGATTCCCGCACCGCGGTCGAGCTCCAGTATCCACTGCGCAACGTTGTCCAGGAAATAACGATCGTGCGTGATCGCGACCACTGTTCCCGGAAACTCGGCGAGATACCGCTCCAGCCACGCGACCGACTCCGCATCCAGGTGGTTCGTCGGCTCGTCCAACAGCAACATGTCAGGCTGCTCCAACAACACTCTGCACAGCGCGACTCGGCGCT
The DNA here is from genome assembly GCA_041691775.1 of Gemmatimonadota bacterium. Classification (GTDB taxonomy): domain Bacteria; phylum Gemmatimonadota; class Gemmatimonadetes; order Gemmatimonadales; family Gemmatimonadaceae; genus Fen-1247. The sequence continues at coordinate 16,008 of JBEPUB010000012.1, read as the reverse complement.
TCTCACCACCAGACAGATTCGTCACCGCCGCATCACCCGGCGGAAGCCGCAGCGCGTCCATCGCGATCTCGATCTTGCGATCCAGCTCCCATGCATTCGCAGCGTCAATCTGCTCCTGCACGCGCCCCTGCTGCTCGAGCAACTTGTTCATCTCATCGTCGCTCATCGGCTCGGCGAATTTCATCGAGATCTCCTCGAACTTCTTCAGAAGATCACGCGTCGCCTTCACACCATCCTCGACGTTCTCACGCACGGTTTTCGATGCGTCGAGGTGCGGTTCCTGCGGCAGATACCCGATCCGCGTTCCAGGATGCGCCCATGCCTCGCCTTGATAATCCTGATCGACGCCAGCCATGATGCGCAACAACGACGACTTGCCCGCGCCGTTCGCGCCGAGCACACCGATTTTTGCACCAGGGTAGAATGAGAGCCAGATGCCTTTCAGGATCTCGCGCGAAGGTGGAACCACCTTGCGGAGATCCTTCATTACATAAATGAATTGCGGGGCCATAACTATTTACTCGTGAGTGGTTCCAGATCGCGCCACGGATCGAAAGCTAATCGGAACGTGAGATCGCGATTCCTGCCACTCTACCAGTCAAATAGCGCGTGGTACCGAGCTAACTCCCCGTTGGATAGTCCCCAACCAGCGAGCGGGAGATATCGCGCGAATGAGCCTTTCTGTAGCCATCGCTCAACCGCCTGTCATCTCGCTCCAATCGATCGCGATATTCACGAGCTGCGGTCCGCGACGCGTCAGGATTTCCGCCGAGTCCTTCCACTTGTATCGCGCGAACTCGCCCGTACCAGTAGTCGCGCTTTTCCTCGTGTCGATTGAACTCGCTCACGACAGAATCGTCGTCGGGGAAAACTGGATCGAGAGGAAGAGGCATAGTTGGCTCGTCGGTGTAGGTGAGCGGAGGGAAATCCCTCCGATTGCTCCGGACAAGCAACCGTTATGGAAGGTACTTCAATGCGCGCTGAAGCCTGATCTGTCCCGTATTCGCGTTCTACCGTCGTCGTAGCTCGGCCGCGTCCGCCATCCGCGTTTGCCGAACAGCAGTATCAGCCGACGTTTCGCCGCGGCGCGTGACTTGCGCGCGTCCAGCGCTGCAACGATGCTCCAGCGCAGCGCACGACAGCCGACCGAATACAATGATTCCTCAACTCTGTAAACATTTGCCGCCGAGCTGCCGATACTCTCACTTGCCGGGCACTCGAAGTCGCACCGGCGAGGTCCGTTTGCGAAGCTCCTTTGTTAAGCTCCTTGTGAAGGACGCGGTGCCTGCACCACGGTCCCGGGCCTCTGGCCCGGGACTTTCCGTGTGCGTCCGAGCTCCGTTTACTGAGCGAACGTACCTATGACTGTCCTTGAAACCGACCGACTGGTCCTCCGCCAACTGAATGCCGGCGACGCCGAGTTCATACTGAGACTTGTGAACGACCCATCGTTCATCCAAAACATCGGCGACCGCGGAATCAGGTCACTCGAACAGGCCTCGACATATCTTCTCGATGGGCCGATCAAGAGTTATTCGGACAGGGGGCACGGACTCTACCTCGTGGCTCTCAAACCGTCGCTCGAGCCAATCGGCATGTGCGGCCTTCTCAAGCGCGACCAGTTCCAGGACGTAGACCTTGGCTACGCGCTACTCCCCGAATTCTGGTCCCAGGGATTCGCCTTCGAAGCCGCCACCGCCGTCCTCAAATTCGCGCACGATTCACTGCGCGTCCCTCGAACTCTCGGGCTGGTCTCACCAGAGAACGTGCCGTCAATCAATCTGCTAGAGAAGTTAGGCTTCACCTTCTCTGAGTTGCGCCAGATGAAGCCGGATGGCCTGCCCACAGCCATCTACTCCTATTCGCCACCCGCTTAGCAGCGGCCGCCGTGCGAAGTGGTCGCCCATACGCGACACCCCTGGTGCGCAACCTGCACCTCCCCACCCGAACGATTTCATAAACTCGGGCGTAATTCCATGACCCTAAAAGTCCAACCCCAAGTCTCGCGACCAAGACGCCAATCAGCTGTAGAACAGACGTCCGATCTGCTTAAGGCGTATCTAGAGCATTGGCCCGGTACCTTCGCCCCTACCGCGAAACCGGACTCGCCGGACGAGGGATCCTCTGGACTCATGGCAGGATTCATCGTCCCGCAGACACACTCGGCGTAGCTCGCCCGCAGCGGTCAGGAAATTTGCGTTCCCAGCGGAACGTCTTCGTCCGGCCGTAACAGCACAACGTCGCCCGGAGTCGGGCACGCGCCGAGTACGAGAACTTCGGAGATGAAAGGTCCGATCTGACGTGGTGGAAAGTTCACCACCGCGACCACGAGCCGCCCAACTAAATCCGCCGGTTCGTAGTGTACCGTGAGCTGCGCGCTAGAGCGGCGAACGCCGAGCTCTCCAAAATCAATTGTCAGCTTGATCGCCGGCTTCCTGGCCTCCGGGAATGCATCTGCGGTCAGCACGCGTCCCACTCGTAGGTCCGCTGCGAAGAACTCGTCTGGAGTAATCGTTGCTGTGGTCATAATGTGTCCCAAAATACGCGCGGCACGTGACAGTTGTCACGTCATTGCGATGACACACTCCACTACTACGGCTCCAGGCGCCTCTGCATACTCCCTGTTACCAACGACTCAACCGGAGCGTACGACAATGCGCGCACCACTTTTCCGTATAGCCACCATAGCGAGCGCAGTCTGTCTCGCTACAATTTCGACCGCTACCGCTGCGCGTGCTCAAGCACTCGGCGTAATAAGCAACTTCGATGACGGCACAACCAAATCGTCCATGGGGATGGGCTGGGTGGTCAGCACGGATCGACTAGCCGGCGGCACGTCAGTAGCGACCATGAAGGTCGTTGACGGCGGCGCGAACGGGACTACGAAGTCGCTAGAGACATCTGGCATCGTTACATCGGATTTACCATTCGCGTGGGCTGGCCCAATGTTCATGCCTGGTGCAAAGCCAATGACGCCGGTGAACCTTTCAGCCGCAAAGGCACTGCACTTCTGGGCAAAAGGCGACGGCAAGACATACCACGTGATGATGTTCGCTGACAATCGCGGTCGCATGCCGTTGACGGTTGACTTCGTTGCTGGTCCAGACTGGAAGGAATACACCTTTCCGTTCAGCGCTTTCGACGGGATTGACGGCCACGACATCATGGGAGTCGCCTTCACCGCCGGCCCTCAACCCGGTGTGTTCATGTTTCGCATTGACGAGGTAAGCCTCAGATGAATAATTCAACTCCCGCAGCCCGCCTCTCGCACGTATCCAAGAGCTACGGGGACAAAGTCGCGCTGCGCGACGTTTCGCTCGACATTGGACCCGGTGGCGTCATCGCGCTGCTCGGCCCCAATGGCGCCGGCAAGACGACAACGGTCAAGCTTCTTCTCGGTCTCGCTGCCCCAACCTCGGGCACTGTGTCTCTCTTCGGTCAGAACCCGCGCAACACTGCGTCGCGCCGGAACATCGGTGCGATGATGCAGGTTGCCAAGGTTCCGGAAACGCTGCGCGTGCGCGAGCACATCGATCTGTTCCGTAGCTACTATCCCACGCCGCTACCGACCGCAGAGGTGTACGCGGCGGCCGGACTCGAGGGGTTGGAAGACCGCAAATTCGGCGATCTGTCCGGTGGTCAACGTCAGCGCGTATTGTTTGCGCTCGCGATCTGCGGTGATCCCCAGATGCTGTTCCTCGATGAGCCAACACTTGGTTTCGATGTCGAGGCGCGCCGCAGTTTCTGGGAACAGATCCGCGGCTTCGTATCACGCGGACGCACGGTGCTGCTCACCACGCATTATCTGGAAGAGGCCGACGCGCTCGCTGACCGCATTGTCGTCATCGACCACGGTGCAGTGATAGCAGATGGAACGCCCGAGCACATCAAGCAACGCGTATCGGGACGCAAAATACGTTGCACCACCGCGCTCACCGAGGAGGACCTGCGTGCAATTCCTGGCGTCACCGAAGTCCGCTTTGACCGCGGCAATGCGGAACTCGTGGTTACCGCTGCGGAAAGCGTGACACGCGAGCTGCTCTTCAACGACGCAACGCTATCCAATCTCGAAGTATCAGGCATTCAACTCGAAGAAGCCTTCCTCGCACTCACCAACGCCAAGGAGGCCGCATGACCGCCGCCGCAATTCCGACCTCCGCGCCTTCCGGTAACGCAATCGTGTCTGAGCTGCGTGTGTCACCACTGCACGTTTACATAGCCGAAGCAAAGTACGAGCTCATTAAGCAGCTCCGAATTCCGGCGTTCATGATTCCGACTATCGGCTTCCCGATAATGTTCTACGTTCTCTTCGGCCTCGTGATGCAGTCCGGCAATCGCAACTCGACCGAAGCGGCCACGTACATGCTTGCGACGTACGGCGCCTTCGGCGTGATCGGGATCTCGCTATTCGCACTCGGCGTTGGTGTTGCGGTTGAGCGCGGGCAAGGTTGGCTCGCCGTGAAGCGAGCAAGCCCGATGCCGATTTCGGCCTACTTTACGGCCAAATACATCACGACTGTTGTTATCGGCTTGGTGCTCATGTTGCTGATGTGCGCCATTGGAGCGCTGTTCGGTCACGTGCGAATGTCGGCTGGCCACTGGATTGCTCTCATTGCCGCAGAGACACTTGGTGCCATCCCATTCTGCGCCATGGGTCTCGCGATTGGCTACCTCGCCGGCCCGAACTCCGCCGCCGCGATCGTCAACATCCTCTATCTTCCAATGGCATTCCTCTCCGGTCTCTTTATTCCTGCCGAGATGTTGCCCAAATTGTTACAGCGATTCGCGGTGGTGCTTCCGCCATTTCATCTGGGAAGGCTGGCACTCGACGCAGTGGGTATCGAGCCGGCGTCCAGCGCACTTGGCCACGTTGGTGCGCTGATTGGTTTCCTTGTTCTCTTCACCGTCATCGCGTTCATCGCGTATCGCCGCGACGAAGGCAAGACTTACGGCTGATTCAACATGCGCATGATGCGGCTGTCGCGCTTCCGGATACTTCCGCCCGATCCAGAGATCGGGTGGACCCCGTTCGCGTGGCTGATCTATTTCCCCGCGCTGTTCATGTGGCCGGCGCTGGAGCATGCCGGACCGCTGGTCTGGGGCGCGACCATTGCAGGCGGCGTGCTGTTCCTCCCGCTGTACTTTCGCGGCTACTGGTGCAACGGGTGGAAGGAGAAATACTGGATCATCGCGACGATCGCGACGCTCGGAATGCTTCTCACCCCAATCAATCCCGGCGCACCAGTTCTCACGATCTACGCCGCGTCGTTCGCCGGTGTAGTGCGTCCAGCCCGCCGCGCGGCGCAAGTCATTGGCCTGATCGTAGCGGCGGCGCTGCTTGAGGCATTGCTGTTTCGCTTGTCGCCGACGATCTGGATCTGGCAGGTATTCGTCAGCCTGGTTGTGGGCTTCAGCAACTCTCACTTCGCGCGGGTTCGTGAGACGAACGCCAAATTGCGCCGCGCAAACGAGGAAATCGAACACCTCGCAAAGGTCGCCGAGCGCGAACGTATCGCGCGTGATTTGCACGACCTGCTTGGTCACACGCTTTCACTCATCACGCTCAAGGCGTCTCTGGCCTCGCGGCTCGCCGACCGCGACCCCGCACGCGCGGCGGTCGAGATACGAGACGTAGAGCGCATATCACGTGACGCGCTCACCGAAGTACGCGCAGCGGTTGCCGGCTATCGCGATGCGGGGTTCGCGAGTCAACTGTCGAGCGCCGAATCAATGCTGCAGGCCGCCGGTGTGGACATGCACGCCAATGTCGAGCCTGTCGTGCTCGCGCCAGCTGAAGAAGCTGTTCTATCGTTGATTCTTCGCGAGGCAATCACCAACGTCGTGCGTCACGCACACGCCACTCGCTGCGACATCACGCTTTCCGTCGTCGATGACGTTCGCACACTCTGCGTCGAAGACGACGGTCGTGGCAAGAACGCCCCCGACGGCAACGGAGTCACCGGCATGCGTGAACGCGTGACGTCACTCGGCGGCAACATTTCCGTCGAGTCGTCTCCCGGTACGCGCATCCGCGTCACACTCGCTCCCGCTGAGTCTGTTGTAATACCAGCCGACAGGCCAGCTCGGCTCGCCATAATCGCGTGATACGCGTCATCATCGCGGAGGATCAGGGCATGGTGCTCGGCGCGCTTGCCGCACTGTTGGAGACTGAGGCAGACATCGACGTCGTTGCGCTTGCGCACGACGGGCGCGAAGCAGTATCGCTTGTGTTGGAGAACAAGCCGGACGTGCTGCTCACGGATATCGAGATGCCACACCTCACCGGCCTCGAAGTCGCAGCCGAAATCAAGCGTCTCAAGCTTCCCACGCGAGTTGTGATTCTCACCACGTTTGCGCGCGCCGGATATCTTCGCCGCGCTCTCGAGGCCGGCGCCAACGGCTATCTATTGAAAGACAGTCCACCCGATATGCTCGCCAACGCAGTACGACGCGTGCACGCCGGCCTCCGAGCGGTTGACCCCAACCTCGCCGCCGAGGCGTGGAGCGCGCCCGATCCGCTCACGGATCGCGAGCGACAGGCGCTGCGATTTGCCGGCGAAGGAAAGACCAGCGCCGAGATCGCGACGACGCTCGGTTTGTCCGAAGGAACAGTGCGCAACTATCTGTCCGAGGCAATGTCGAAGCTCGGGGCGTCCACGCGCGTGGAGGCGTCAAGGATCGCGAGGGAGAAGGGCTGGTTGTAGTGCAGTCGTCGCGCCGTTCGTGGGCCTTGCAGTCGCTGCCGCGCTCCTTCGCTATTGCCTAACTCGCAGCCAGCACTCACCTTGAGGCCATGCCAGCCGTCAACATCCCGAGCCTCCAGGAACGCGAGCGGGTTCAGGGCGATTTCCTGGTCCTCGAACGCACCGACAAGAAGACCGCCAACGGCGATCCGTTCGCAATCCTCACACTCGGCAACTCGTCCGGACGGATAGACACGTCGCCCATCTGGTCCGACAAGCTCGACTGGGCCGATGGTGCCGATCGCGGCAAGGTGGTCCAGGCAATCGGCGACGTCGCCCTCTACGGCCGCAACGGAGCTGCCAAACGCCAGCTCGCGCTCAGCGCTCCGCTTCGCGTTATCCCGGAGAACCTGGTTGACGTTCTTTCGTTTCTCGAAACCGTCGGCGATTGCGCGCCGATCTGGGATTGGATGGACAAGCAACGCGCAGCGATGCAATCGCCCACGCTCAAGAGCGTCGTAGATCTGTTCTTCGGGAACGATGAGTTTCGCGTCCGATTCGAGCGCACTCCCGGATCACCTTCGAGCCACCACGCCAAGGTCGGCGGACTGCTACTTCACACGTTCGAAGTAGCATCGATCGCACGCGCGACCGCACGCACAACGCGCGCGAATCAGGATCTGGTATTCGCGGGTGCGCTACTGCACGACATCGGGAAAGTCGAAGCGTACGAAGTCGCCGCAACGGGTTTTTCCGTCACCACAGGCGGCCTGCTGCTCGGTCACGTGGTACTCGGCGCGCTGATGCTCGAGCGCGCGCTCGCGACACTGGACTCACCCATCTGCAGCGAAGGACAGGCCCTCGAGCTGCAGCACATGATACTGTCCCACCACGGCAGCCTGGAATTTGGAAGTCCCGTGCAACCAATGACTGTCGAAGCCGACATCGTTCACTGGTCCGACGAGGCATCAGCCAAGGCGTCCGACATGAGCGACGCCATCGACGACGCCACCAACTTCACGTCCGGCCGCGAGATGAGCGACGCGCGACCGTGGCGCGTCGGTCGCCGGGTCTACCGCCGCGCGCACAACTGGGACTAGCCCCGTGGTCATCCCGCCAAAGCCGGGATCCATTTCGGAGTAGGTGGCGCACCTTAGGAGATCCCCGCTCTCGCGGGGATGACGGGGGCGCTTTCGCGGGAATACCGGGGCGGGAACCTTCAGTTCCATACCCGGTATAAGACGAGCAAAGGACCACCTGCGGCCTAAATGACTACTATTCAGGTCAAGCCGCCGGCGTGTTCATTCTGAGCTGGTGGTATGCCGGCGTGCTCGCAGCACGCCTCCAGCATTATGGCCAAACCGGTCGAACAGTCGTTCGACATCTCGTAGGACGGTATGCGTAAACCCCGACCGAATACATACAATCCCGCTCAGGTCCTCGCGCTTGTTAGCCGCGACCGCACGGGTGATCCCTTGAGCTGCCCCGCCTGTGGTGCCGCCAATATCGAGCGCGAGCCTGATATCACGCCGCCTCCGCCCCAGTCGCATGTGACACTCCGCTGCGTCAAATGCGGCCGAGTGGCACGGTACATAGCGGGTGCCGCGTAAGGGTGCACAAAACTTGCCCTGGGATGGCTCCACAAGGAGGAACTTCAGGGCATGGAACGAATCAAGGGAACCGTAAAGTGGTTCAACGACGCTAAAGGCTTCGGCTTCATTTCCCGCGAAGGCGGCCCTGACGTGTTCGTTCACTATAGCGCCGTAAGCTCGGACGGCTTCAAGTCGCTCGCCGAGGGCGACAAGGTCGAGTTCGAGATTGTCGAGGGGCAGAAAGGCCCCCAGGCCGCCAACGTCGTGAAGGCCGGATGATGCGAATCGCGTCGTCCGGCCTTTTCCACCCTGCTCAAGCCCATGCGCAAGTCGTCGCCCAAGATCACCGCCGCTGAGCAACTGAAGGAATACCAGCGCAAGCGCGACTTTGAGAAAACAGCAGAGCCGTCCGGCGACGCTGCGGGAACGTCGCCACGTGCAACCGCCGCGGATCAACTGCACTTCGTGATTCAGAAGCACGACGCATCTCGTCTTCACTACGATCTTCGTCTAGAGATAGACGGCGTGATGAAGAGCTGGGCCGTGCCCAAAGGGCCGTCGGCCGACCCAAGCGTCAAGCGACTCGCGATGCAGGTTGAGGATCACCCCATCGAGTACAACAGCTTTGAAGGAACGATTCCAGCCGGCGAATACGGCGGCGGAACGGTCATGCTGTGGGACCACGGTACATACGAAATCGAGAACGCGCCCGACGACGATCAAAACTCGTCAGCACGAGATCAGTACTGCGACGGTGAGCTGAAAGTCATCTTCCACGGCAAGAGAATCAAAGGATCCTACGCGATAGTTCGTACCAAGGGGATGGGCGGCAGCTCCAGCAAACCGTCGTGGCTTCTCATCAAGCATCGCGATGTCCAGGCGCGTCCCGAGAGTGATTCACCGCTCACTGAGAAGTACATGAAGTCGGTGACTACAAGCCGCACGATGGATGAGATATCAAAGGGATCGCGAGTCTGGCACTCGTCCAAAGAAGGTTGAGTGTTGGCTAACTGTTGCCTGACTGGTCCGTAGATGGCGCCAATTAATCATCGCGCGCCATCCTCAGCGGCGCTCAAGAAAATCATCGCGCAACTTCAGGACATCGAAGACGATGCCGGTGATGGAATGGTTCGACTCTCCCCCGGTAGCTCACTCAAAGTGTCGAGCCTCGCGAAGATATTCTTCCCGAAGCCGAAAATCACCAAGGGTGAAGTCATGCGTTACTACACGAGTGTGTGGCGCTATCTCCGTCCCTTGCTGAACGATAGGCCGCTATCACTCAAGCGATTTCCCGACGGCGTGAACGGCGAATTCTTCTTCCAGCAAAAGGCGCCCCCGAATCCGCCAGACGTACTTCGTGTAGAGACAATCACCGGCAACGGCGGTGACAAGCAGCAACGCGTTGTAGGCGGAACGCTCGGCACCGCGCTTTACTGTACTCAGATTGGCGCCTTCGAGTGCAACCCATGGAATGCGCGGGTGCAGACAATCGACGAGCCCGACTTCACGGTCATCGATCTCGATCCCGGTCCCAAGTCACCCTTCGCTCGCGTAATCGAAGTAGCGCTCTGGGTGAAAGAAGCCCTCGATTTTCTCGGTCTCCACGCGGGGCTCAAAACTTCCGGCGCGACCGGTTTGCACATCGTCATCCCGCTTCCGCCCAGGTCAACCTACGCGACCGCGGAGCGGGTTCCGCGTCTAATCGCCGAGGCCGTTGCGAGCGCACACCCCAAGTCTGCGACCGTCGTGCGACCGCTCAAGGAGCGAGGCACATCCAGGATCTACGTGGATTTTGGGCAGAACGCGCGCGGAAAAACCGTGGCCTCCGCCTATAGCGTTCGCGCTCGCCCTGACGCCACCGTATCCACCCCGCTCGCCTGGGACGAGCTCGTGCCGGGCCTCGACCCGCGCGATTTCACGGTCCGAACGTTGCCGGTAAGGTTGGGCAAGGTCGGCGACGTCTGGGCTGCTGCGATGAAGAAGCCAAATCCTGCTCGAATTGTTACCACTTTGTGATTAATTAACCCTTCCATTCTGCCGATAATAGTTGCAATATGTACATTAAGACCTGATCAGACCGGAGGACTTGTGCTCGCCTTTCTGGACGCGCTTTGCGCCGCATTGCTGGCCCGACATTCGATCGAGATATATCGCTTGCTAGCTCTTCCGCAGGCGCGACAGCTTCCACGCTCGCTCCGGGAAGAGGCGACGGTAATCGCCAAGGCTGGCCCCACCAGCCACATCGCACCGATCCAGGCACTCCATCTGTTCTACAAGCTCAGCCACCTGGTGGACGAATCCACCGAGCTCGACGAACCTGAACGAGCCGAGCCCAAGCCGCAGATGGAAATCCGATTCGGAGTTAGAAAGGTCGGATAGGCGCGGGGGACCTCACGTCATCCCGCCGAAGGCCGGGAACTGGGGAATGCGGTGCTTGCATGATGTCGTCATCCCGCCGAAGGCCCGGAGCTGGGGAATGCGGTGCTTGCATGATGTCGTCATCCCGCCGAAGGCCCGGAACTGGGGAATGCGGTGCTTGCATGATGTCGTCATCCCGCCGAAGGCCGGGAACCATGGACGAGGATCGTTGGATGCAATCCACGTTCGCAGGCGTAAGTGGCTCGGCGGTGGTTTGAGGCCGTGGCTGTTAACACGGCGTTGCACATCGATATGAATGCGCGAGGTGCCACGGCAACTGCGTTGAGCGCGTCTCTTCGCACTCTACGACCTATCCCTGCAAACCGACGGTGTAATTCCAACTCGTCGTCCATAGTTCCCGGCCTTCGGCGGGATGACGATATCCACCAGCAATCGGCGCCGCGTAGGCAACCAGTTGCTAGCACTCGCCTGATTTCCGCATGCAACGGGCGATCTGGGGTCCTATGCCGACCCCGCAACTCCGAATTCTACTCCGTGCTTCTCCGGCCCGAAGTACGTGAGCGCGGCGATCACAACTGCCGCGATTGCCGCCACAACCGCGAGCGCGAGCGCGTAATTCCCGCCATGATCCGCGGCGAATCCAGCCTGGATCGCAGCATTGCCCGACGCCAGCAAATTGCCGAGCTGGTAGGCGAACCCCGGGAACGTACCGCGCACCTCATCTGGCGAAAGCTCGTTGAGATGCACCGGAATTACCCCCCACGCTCCCTGCACCGCAACCTGCATCAGAAAGGCGCCAAGTCCAAGCAATAGCGGCGTCACACTAAATGCCCACAGCGGAATGATCGGTAGCGCCACGAGCGCACCGAAGATGATCGCTCTGCGACGACCTATGCGCTGCGACAGCGATCCAAAAAGTAGTCCACCCGTTATCGCGCCAACATTACCGATGATCGCGATGATGCTCACGGTATGCGTCGCGAGCTTGTGCTGAACTTGCAGGAACGTGGGATACAAATCCTGCGTTCCGTGACTGAACAGGTTGAACGCAGTCATCAGTACGACAACGTAGATGAACATCGGCCAGCGTTTTTTGAGCACCGAACCGAGACTCTGCCGTGGCTGCTCGCGCATCCTGTCCCACGCCGGCGATTCCTTGACGTTGCGCCGGATGTACAACACTAGCAGTGCAGGTACCACTCCAATCATGAACATGCCGCGCCAGCCGATGCGGTCGAACAGCAATCCGTACGCGACTGACGCGAGCAGATATCCGAACGGATAACCGGTCTGCAATATCCCGGATGCGATCCCTCTTGCCTTGGGTGGGATCGTTTCCATCGTGAGCGAGGCGCCGAGTCCCCACTCGCCGCCCATCGCGAAACCGAATGCTGCGCGCAACACCAGCAACGCGACGAGTGACGGTGCAAACGCCGACGCGAGTTCCAGCAGCGAGAAAAGCAAGATGTCGATCATCAACACCGGCCTGCGCCCGAACCGGTCGGCAAGTATGCCGAATACGAGCGCGCCGAGCGGGCGCATGGCGAGCGTCAGCGTAATCGCGATCGCAACTGCCTTGATATCGGCGCCGAATTCCTTCGCGATCGCGCCGAGCATGAACACCATGAGAAAGAAATCGAACGCGTCGAGAGTCCAGCCCAGGAAGCTCGCAACGAGTGCGCTTCGCTGATTCCGGTCGAACTCTTTCCACTCGCTGATGGCGCTCATCCGAGCAAGTCGAATCTGACTCCGCGCCGGCCGCGCCGGCGCTTCTTGGGGCCAAAGCGGTACAACTGCGCGGGCCGGCCTCGTCCCTCACTGCGCCACTCGTCCGTTGGCTCCACGAGAGTCGCCGCAGCTAGCGCGCGACGGAAGCTGGCTTTGTGAAGCCGGCGTCCGAGCAACAGCTCGTACATGTGCTGCAGCTCGCTCAACGTGAATGTCGCCGGCAACAGCTTGAACGCGACCGGATACAGATCCAGCCTGTCGCGAACGGCGACTACCGATTCCTCGAGCATTTGCGTCTGGCGCTCGGTGAGCGCAGGGAGCTCACTCAAGAAGAACCACTGGAAGTCATCGCTCTGCACCGTCGCGTGACCCATTGGAACCAGCGCGACGTAAACGATCGACAGCTCGGCTTCGCCCGGATGCGGGCCATCACCAAACGCCCCGACCTGCGTACTCCAGATTGGGGCGGCGCCAGTACTGTGTTTGATCGCCGCCTGCGCGATATCGGTAAGACTTTCGCCGGCCTTGGACCCGGTCCAGGGCAAAACCCACCGGACCAATTTGTCCTTGCTGTCGCTGCGTCGCTCGAGCAGTACGGCGAGCTGACCGTCGCGGGGAGTAAGTGCGACTACGTCAACGGTGTACTGCTGACGTTTCCCCCGGGGCTCTCTGCTCACGAAGCATATTAGTCACATAAAGCGACTAATGTCAAGGACGAGTCACAAACGATTCACAAACGATTCACGGAACCCGCGGTGCTGTTGATATACGACTTCTCCGGGTCACGGTCAACCCATCGCCACGCTTTGCTACTGGCGGTATCGTGATTGGAAGATGGCCCGATGCCGGCGTTATACCCATCAGGACACGCGCAGCGGATTGCTGGCTCGCCGGCGCGCCGTCCCATGCGACCACGTACTCGGGAACTCCGGGGATCTGAGACAACAGATATGGGTTTCCAAAGGCCACAACTATCACCCTGCGCCCGCTTGCGGTGATTCTGCCAATCCAGTCGGCAAAGGCTTTGGGGGCATCGACACTCGTCACGTTCCAGCTTTGACCCACATACGAGGATACGATAGTGACATCCGCCGAGTCGGCCATGCTCGCCAGTCGCGGATAATTCACCGCTGGATCGTCGGACATCACGAACTCTGAGCGCATCGACGGCGCCGCCTTGCCGAGCGCCGCGTTGAACGCGTCGCTCGCGCCCAGATCGGTGCGGCGCGCGATGGTGATCGACAGCAGCTTGGTGCTGGCGGTGAGGTCGAGTGGGAGTATGTGAAGCGAGTCGCGAACCACCGTTATGGATCTGTCGGCTGCTTGCTGCGCGAGCGCCAAGTGCATGCTGTCGCCGACTATTGCGCGCAAGGAATCGAGATTCGCGTAACGGTTGCGATCCAGGTTCAACTGCCGTTTCATGGCGAGGATCCTGCGCGCGGATTCGGACACGCGGGTCTCGGTGTAGCGTCCCTCGCTCACGCCATTCACCACAGCATCGATCGCCCGCGGAACGTCGAGTGGTTGAATCAACACGTCCACGCCAGCCGCGACCGCACGCTTGATGGCTTCCGTGGCGCCGTACTTGTCTGTCACGCCTTTCATGTCCATTGCGTCGGAAATCACAAGTCCGTTGAAACCCAACTGCTTGCGCAGAAGGCCCGTAACTACGTTCGAGGAAAGCGTTCCTGGCGCGCCGCTGGAATCGAGCGCGGGCATCGATCCATGAAACGTCATCACCGCGCCGACGCCCGCCTTTATCGCTGCACGGAATGGAACCAGCTCCACCGTATCCAGGCGCGCGCGACTCACATTGACAATTGGCAGTGCCAGATGCGAGTTGGTTTCAGTATCACCGTGCCCAGGGAAATGCTTTGCTGTCGCGATCATGCCGTGCTCCTGCAACCCGCGAATGAACGCAACACCTAGCCTGGCAACCTCGTGCGGATCCTCTCCGTAGGAACGCACGTTGATTACCGGATTCGCCGGATTGTTGTTGACGTCCAGAACGGGCGAGAAGTTTATGTGAATTCCGAGTGCTCGGCCTTCCAGCGCGGTTACGCGACCTTCCGTGTAAGTGAGCGCGGTGTCGTTGGCAGCGCCGTAGGCCATTTCCGATGGGAATACTGTTGCGCCACCCAAATCGATTCCGTTGGGAACGAAGTATCCGCCGCGCGCCCGCATTCCGGCTCCGGTTTCGAGATCGGCGCCGACCAACAACGGGAGCGCGCTCATCCGCTGTAGCGCGTTGAGCTTGACCGCCATCTCGATCGGCGACCCGATGGACATGAGTATTCCGCCCACCTTATCATCTGTCACATACGACGACACTCGGCGCCAGCTCAGCGCATCCGCTGGAACGTAGTCGGCGTAGATGTTCGGCCAGACCATCTGGGCTGCCCTGTCCCTGAGCGTCATGGTGGCCAGCACCGAGTCGGCCCAGCGATCTGGCTCAGGCTGAGCGGCCTGCACTTTGGACGCGGCTTGAACCTTTCCGGGGGCCTGGGCGCCGAGGGTCGCCAAGGGGACCGGGAGGGCAATGGCCGCGGCGAGTATGGCAAACGCGGCGCGTCGGAGGCGGTGGGTCGAGCGGCTGGAGTGCATGGACTCAAAGCTAACTGACGCATACCCAGACCTATGCCGGGGGGAGGGGGGATCCATCCTGTTGCATTTGCGCAACGGAATGGCGCTTTTTGGGCGGGGAAACCACAGATGCCGTCGAGGGGCTGCGTGCGGCCGACGATTAATCCGTCGTAATGGGGCAAATCGGCCTACGACTTGACCGCGGAAGGCGGTACGACCGTTGCATACAAGTAGCTTTAGGTAACATCTGTTTTCCCAAAAGGCCGACCGTCTGTTTATTTCGCGGCATGGCTTACCCAACGCACCTTCCAGAAAAGCGGCTTTCATGAATCATCGGCTATTCACGATAGGGGCGCTGGCGACGTTTTTAGTCGCCTGCCTCACGGCTGCTCCGCCGATTGGCGGCCAGGTCGTGAGACGAGATACCACGCCGCGCGCCGCCCAGAAGCCCGCGGTCCGCTTGGCGTCGGTGGATTCGCTGGTGGAGTGTTCCCCCGTGCCAGCGTTGGCGAAGAAAAAGCCGGTGGCGAGACGCCGCCGCGTCGCCGCACCCCTGAACTCGGCATCTAAACCCGTGGCGGCTCCAAAGCCGGTACTGAAAGCGATTGTGAAGCGGCGCCGGCCACTGGTGCACCGAGTCAGACGGACGACGCCGAAGGCTGCGCAGGCAGCGCCTGCTCGTTCGACCACTATCGTGATGTGTCGCCCAGTCCGTCCACTGGCCCCACTCGCGCAGGGAACACCGACCGAGCAGTCAGTGGTTCCGGTGCCGCAGCTGGCGACTGCAACGCCCCCCGCGCCAGTGGTGGAAGAAGGACCACCGTTATTGGTCTCAACCGCCCCCGGTTTTCCCATTGCGACTGCTGGCAGCGGCAGATCGTGGCTCCCGTGGGCAGTGATTCCGGCGATCTTCATCCCGTTCATTCACAGCGGGACGACGCATCACGGAAACACGCCCACCGATACGACAACTACGCCACCGGTCACGCCACCAGCCACACCACCAGCCACACCACCAGCCACACCACCAGCCACACCACCAG
>JBEPUB010000011.1:0-112460 GCA_041691775.1 Gemmatimonadota bacterium | reverse complement strand
ACCCGCGACCTTCGGGTTATGAGCCCGACGAGCTACCAGGCTGCTCCACCCCGCGTCAGAGTTTCTAATCTAGTTGGCGGCGGCACCATGTCAACGCGGACACACACTTTTTTGCTCAGTAGTTCCCGTGACCGCGGAGGGCCGATCGGGTAGATTTCGATTCTTACCGAATGAAGCACGCCCTCGAAGTCCTGCTCGCCGGCGCGGTTGATTACGCCGGCCTCTTTCCGCCCGCGGCGTTGGACATGGCCGCGGCCACCAAGTCGTACGCCCAATATCTCAAGGACCCGGACCGACGCCTGCTGGGCCGCTTCGTCGTTCCCGTCGTCCGACTTCGCGAGTTCGATGACGCGGCGTCCGCTCTGTTGCCGCGTGGAGCCGCAACCGAGCCGTGGCGCCTCGCCGCGCTGCCCGGTCCTGATCTTATTGCCGACATCGATCTCGCGCTCAAGTTCAATTGTCGGCACTGGAACGAATCCGATATCGGCCACGCTGTGATCGATGTGCTCGAGATCAAGGCGTCGGTTACCGACGAGATACACGCGGCCGCGAGCATCATGCCGCGTCAGTTCACGTCATTCTTCGAAATTCCTATCAGTAGCGATCCGCTGCTTCTAGTGAACGCAATCCAGCGCTCCGGCACGTTCGCAAAGGCGCGTACCGGCGGAGTTACGCCCAACGCGTTCCCTGACGCGAAGGATGTCGTGCGCTTCATGATTCGATGCAGAGATGCACGCGTCGCGTTCAAGCTGACCGCGGGGCTGCATCATCCGCTCCGCGCGGAATACCGGTTGACTTACACCACTGACGCCCCGCGAGGAACGATGTTCGGCTATCTGAACATGTTCGTGGCCGCGGCACTCGCCTGGGATGGCGCCGACGAGAGCCTGGTGCTCTCGGCGATGCTTGCCACCTCCGTGCATGACTTCCGTTTCTCAGATCAATCGATCGCCTTCGCCGATCGTAACCTTTCGACGGAGGCTTTGCGCGACGCGCGAGATAACTTCATCATCTCGTTCGGATCCTGTTCCTTTCGCGAGCCGGTAGACGATCTCGCGGCCCTTTCCATTTCCTGAATGCCGACAAATCTCACGCACGATCCGTCACTCCGCTGCTGGGTAGAATCAGCCAACGTACCGGGATGCGATTTTCCGATCCAGAATCTTCCGTTCTGTGTGTTCAGCGAGTTCGATGAGGAAGCCGTACCGCGCGGTGGTATCGCGATAGGTGACCAGATCCTGGATATGGCGGTGTGCGCCGATGCCAGCCTGTTCAGCGGGCGCGCTGCCGACGCGGTGTTCGTGGCAGCCCAGTCCACTCTCAATGAGTTGATGTCCATGGACGCCGATCATCTCTCGGCGCTCCGCGCGGAAGTGAGCGCACTTTTGAGCGGGGATGGACGTACGTATCGCGGCATACAGCTCCCGAAGAATATCCTGTATCCGATGGACGGCGCGGTGATCTACATGCCGGCTCGGATCGGGAACTACACCGATTTCTACGCGTCGATATTTCATGCGACCAACGTTGGGAGCATGTTCCGACCCGACAACCCTCTTCTGCCGAACTACAAGTGGGTTCCGATCGGCTATCACGGACGCGCGTCGTCGGTCTCGCTCAAGGAAACAGTGGTTCGCCCTCACGGACAAACGAAGGCGCCGAGCGAGGCGGCCCCATCGTTCGGACCATCGCAACAACTCGATTACGAGCTCGAGATTGGTGCGTTCATCGCGCGCGGAAACGCACTCGGCGACAGTATTCCGATCGCAGACGCTTCCGAATCGCTGTTCGGCTTCTGCCTCGTGAACGACTGGTCGGCTCGTGATATTCAATCATGGGAATACCAGCCGCTGGGCCCATTCCTATCCAAGAGCTTCGCCACGAACATTTCTCCGTTCATCGTGACGCGTGAAGCGCTGGAGCCGTTCAGGACGCCGGTCTACGCGCGCCCGGAGGGCGATCCCGCACCGTTGGAATACCTACATGACGAAACGGATCAGCAGGAGGGTGCGTACGACATCCAGCTCGAGGTGTACATCTCGAGCGAGCAAATGCGTGACGCTGAAATGCCACCCGTGCGGTTGAGCCACGGTACATTCAAGGACATGTACTGGACCATGGCCCAGATGGTCGCGCATCATACAAGCAATGGTTGCGACCTGCGGCCCGGCGATCTCATAGCGAGCGGGACGGTATCCGGTCCCGGCAAGGACGAACGCGGGTGCATGCTGGAGATAACACGGCGCGGCGCCGAGCCGGTGACGCTGCCGACTGGTGAACAACGACAATTTCTCGAGGATGGCGACGAAGTGATAATGCGTGGATATTGCGAGCGCGAGGGAAGCGTACGCATCGGATTCGGCGAATGCCGAGCCATGATAGTTGCGGAAGAGGGTTGATGCCTGCACGTAAGAAGACAGTGAAGCGGAAGGTCGCGCCCAAGAGCAAGCCCGCAACACCACTGCTAGCTACGTCCAAGATCGCCAACATGAAGTCGCGATTCTTTGATGTGAGACAGTCTGGGATTCAGGGAAAGGGTGCTTTCGCCACGTCCAGAATCCGCAAGGGCCAGCGGCTGATCGAATACACCGGTGAGCGGATTTCAAATGACGAAGCCGACAGCCGTTATGACGAGACGGCGATGCGGCGTCACCACACGTTTCTGTTCACCGTCACGGCGCGCACCGTGGTGGATGGCGCGATAAACGGCAACGAGTCGATATACATCAATCACTCCTGTGATCCCAACTGCGAAGCGGTGATCGATGGCGGACGGATCTTCATAGAAGCCGTCCGCACCATCCAGCCTGGCGAGGAGCTCGTGTACGACTATCAATACGAGCGCACTGGCGAGGACGACGACGATATGGAGAAGTTCTACAAATGTCTCTGTGGCGCTCCGAACTGCAGAGGCAGCATCATGAAGTCCAAGCCCGCGCCCCGCAGAAAAAAATCGGGGAAGCGCCGCGTCAAGCGGTAACGATGTTCTCACCCATTCCCACCCATCCTCACCGACCCATGCCAACAATGCGACGAATTTGCGTTGGGCTGATCGTCACCCTGCTCGCGACTGGCGCGGGCGCACAGGGGACGTACCGGCAAACCAAGCCACTCGATCCGGCGAATGTCGATACAACGTGCGCGCCATGCACGAACTTCTACCAGTTCGCCAATGGCGGCTGGCTGAAGTCGAACCCAATCCCCGCTGCATACGCACAGTGGGGATCGTTCAACGAGCTCGCCGAGCAGAACAATGAAAAGCTCAAGCATGTGCTCGACGATGCGTCTGCGCACCGTACTACGGCGTCAGATCCATCGATTCGTAAGGTCGGCAACTTCTACGCGGCGTGCATGGATTCCGCTGGGATTGAGAAAGCCGGCGCCGCGCCGATTGCGGCCGGTCTGAAGGAAATCGCGGCCATCAACTCGCCAGCTGATGTCAGGCAATACATCACCACGCAGGCAGCGCTCGGTCGCGGCGTTTTGTTTCGGTTTGGATCCACACAGGACGCCAAGAACAGCAGCGAGGTAATTGGGGGAATCGCGCAGGGCGGCATTGGCTTGCCGGATCGAGACTACTACTTCAAGACCGATGCGCCCACCGTCGCGGTGCGGACCGCGTATGTCCAGCACATCGCGAACGATCTTGTTCTCGTCGGTGAGACGCAAGCCAAGGCGCAAACCGATGCGCAGAGCGTTCTCGCACTAGAAACGTCCATCGCGGCTTCGCATCTCACACGAGTGCAGCAGCGCGATCCAAACCTCACGTACAATCGCAAGACGCCAGCCGAGCTGGAAGCAATGGCTCCTGGCTTTGACTGGAAGGCATTTTTCGCCGCGGAAAAGACACCAAACGTCACTGCGATCGACGTCTCCAATCCCAAATTCGTAGTCGCCGTTGACTCGCTGTTGAAGACGGTGCCGGTGAGTGAATGGAAGACGTACTTCACCTGGAACTTGGTTGGTAGAAGTGCAAACGCGCTCAGCTCGCCATTCGTCAACGAAGCGTTTGCGTTCAATCAGCACCTGAGCGGAGCCAAGGAGCAGCTCCCACGCTACAAGCGCTGCATCGCCGCCACCGATCGCGCAATGGGGGAGGCACTCGGCAAGGCGTACGTGGATCAGTACTTCACGCCCGAGGCGAAGGCCCGCGCGAACGCGATGGTGAACAACATCAAGTCCGAGTTCCGTGAGCGCGTCGCAAGCCGCACGTGGATGAGCGACTCCACTCGACGGATGGCCTACGCCAAGCTCGACGCGTTCACACAGAAGATCGGCTATCCCGACAAGTGGAAGGATTATACGGCGCTGTCGATCAAGCCAGGGATGTCTTACTACGATGACAACCTCGCAGTCGCCGCATTCAACAACGCAGATGACATCTCACAAATCAACAAGCCGGTTGACCGCTCGCGCTGGGGTATGAGTCCACCGACGGTCAACGCGTATTACAACCCGTTGATGAACGAGATAGTCTTTCCGGCCGGCATCATGCAGCCCCCGTTTTTCGATCCGAATGCAGACGACGCAGTCAACTACGGCGGAATGGGTGCGGTGATCGGTCACGAAATGAGTCACGGATTCGACGACCAGGGCGCGCAGTTCGACGCTCACGGAAACCTCAAGACGTGGTTCACGGCGACGGATCTCGCCAACTTCAAGGCCAAGACCGCGGCGTATGCGGATCAGTTCGACACGTACACAATTCTCGATTCCCTGCACGTCAACGGCAAGCTTACCAACGGCGAGAACATCGCCGACCTTGGCGGCCTTACCGTAGCGTATGGGGCAATGGAGAAGGCGCTTGGCAATAAGCCTCGGACAAAGATCGACGGCTTTACGCCGGAACAACGCTTCTTCCTGGCGTGGGCGCAAATCTGGCGTTCCAACACGAGACCCGAGGCGGCTCGCGTGGGCGTCGCGACCGACCCGCACAGTCCGGATATGTGGCGGGTCAATGGTCCTCTCGCGAACATGCCGGCCTTCGCCGCTGCATGGGGATGCACGGTGGGCTCGCCAATGGCGCGCTCCGCGTCACAGTCTGTCGCGATCTGGTAGGCCGCCCGTAGCATCAGCTTAACTCTTCCGGGCGGGAGCGCAGTCTTCGCTCCCGCCCGTCGTCATTCTCGCGAAAGCGAGAATCCACCCCGTTGGATCGTTAGCGTGACCAGTCCTTTCTTCTATCGAATGTCGAACGGCATTCGCGTAACTGTACGCCCCGTGTACCTTCGTGATCAGTCGGATCCTGCGGCGCAGCACTACGTCTTCGCGTATTTCGTTCGTGTCGAAAACGTGAGTGACCGGCCAGCGCAGTTGTTATCACGCCGTTGGCTGATACATGATGAAATCGGTGAGGATACCGAAGTGGTGGGTGACGGCGTCGTCGGCGAGCAGCCGCTCATCCCACCGGCTCGGGTCCACGAATATCAGAGCTTCTGCGTGCTCAAGAGCGGAGAAGGGTACATGGAAGGGCAGTATTTCCTGATTCGCACCGGCGGTGATGGTGAGGGTGAGACATTCACCGCCGATATCCCACGCTTTACTTTGAGCGCTACCGGGTCCCCGAGTCTGCCTTCGTGACCGCGGGCTTGGGCGCCGGCCGCACAGGGCGATGGGGCGCGGGCGTTCGCACGGGCGGTGGTGCGGTTCTGTCCGACAGGTAATACGGCACCACCGTATTGTTTTCAACGACGTACACCACGGCACCCTGGCGCCGCCCGCCCGTTATCTGTACCGCCGGCTGATCGACAACTAGCTGGCGCGGATAGCTAAGGCGTGGATCGGCAACGATATAGCGCCCGGGATACATGTATGTCAGCAGCGGCACGCGAATCGACGTTCGGTCGTCCGGGTCGTACGGCTCCCGTTCGGCTTCCACCGCGCGGTACTTGCTCCTTCCCGAGGACAGCAAGAACACAACTACAATGTCCCGGTCGGTTCGGCCAGCCACGGCAAGATCGGGCCTGCCGTCACCGTTGAAGTCTCCGATCACGGCCCACGGGACCTGCCGAGGTGACGGCTCATACTCTGTCACACCCCGGTAATCATCCAGAGTCCAGGGCTCGAAATCCCGATTGTAACGGTCCAGCGCATCTTCCATCGCGGTCGGAAGATCAAGTAGCCATATTCCGTCCGATGATCGGTAGATCGTGGGTCTCGGCTCATCGCGGAGATCGCGGCGCTGCGCGTGAGCGACAGACGCCGCAAGGGCGGATAACAGGCAAAACATGGTGGCTTTCGCCGCGAGTCGGGGCATCGTCACGCGCATCTTCTTTAGTTTCGGCACAAGCAGTCACGGAACAACTGTTGCTAGCCTGAGGGGGGTATGAAGAAAATCTACGACGTGAGCGTCCAAATTCGCGACGGGGGCCTGGTTTACCCTGGGAATCCCGAGATCCGCATCTCGCTTCAGCAGTCGATCGCGCTCGGGGCCGGAGCCAACGTCTCGAGCGTTGCCTTCGGCTCCCACACGGGAACGCATGTTGATGCGGAGCGGCATTTTTTCGACAATGGACTGACGGTGGATCAAATCCCACTCGAAACTCTAATGGGGCCAGCTACCGTACTGGAATACGGGCCCGGGACGACCTCGGTGACGCGGGCCGATCTCGAAGGCCACAATCTGAGCGGTGTCGAGCGCGTGCTGCTCAAAACGCGCAACTCCAGCTACCTCACGCAGGACCCGGTCTTCCATCCCGATTTTACGTACCTGGCTCCTGAGGGCGCCGAGTATCTCGTGCAGCTTGGTGTCAAACTCGTCGGAATAGACTATCTCTCGATCGAGCAGTTTCATTCTGGTCATCATCTTACTCATCTCACGCTACTGGGAGCCAAGGTCGTGATAGTCGAGGGTCTGAATCTGATTGATGTTCCAGCGGGGAAATACGATCTCTATTGTCTCCCGATCAAGTTGGCGGGGTGCGACGGTGCGCCCGCGCGCGCGGTACTAATAAGTGAGTGACGCGCGGATCGAACTAATCCTGTGCGACGTGGGTGGGGTGCTCGGATCAAATGGTTGGGACCACACCGAACGCATAGCGGCGGCATCGCATTTCGGTCTCGAATTCGCTCCGTTCGAGCAAAGGCACGAGGAGGCCGTGGATACGTGGGAGTGCGGCCGCATGACGATGGCCGAATACCTCGATTTTACAGTCTTCAATGCTGACAGGTCGTTCACCCGCGAGGAATTCGCCGCGTTCATGTTTGCGCAGAGCGTGCCGAACGCAGCCACGCTCGAGTTGATGACAGATCTGGCGTCGCTGGACCGATGGCGCATGATGACCATGAACAATGAGTCCGCCGAGTTACACGCACATAGGGCTCAGTTGTTCGGCCTGCGACCGATCTTCTCCGCGTTCATCACGTCGGCCTACATCGGGGCGCAGAAACCGCATGGCACGTTCTACGATCGAGCGTTGGGAGTGTCGCACGCCGATCCGGAACGCACAGTATTCATCGACGATCGCCCGGTAAACCTCGAGCCCGCCAGAGAGCGCGGCGTGCACTGCATTCAGGCTACGGACACTGCCGCAGTACGGGCTGGTCTCGCGGCCCTGGGCGTGCGTGTGCCGGGCGTTTGAACATCTTTCACTAAAGAAACAACAATGCAACTAGCAATGATCGGGCTCGGCAAGATGGGTGGCAACATGACCGAGCGGCTGATTCAGGGCGGCCATTCCGTCGTGGTGTACGACAGAAGCGCGGATGCCGTGAAGCGCACCGTCGCGCTCGGCGCCACCGCCGCGACCGGACTCGCGGATGTGGTCACTCACCTGTCCAAGCCACGCGTTGTGTGGGTGATGGTTCCGTCGGGGCAGCCCACCGATGACACTGTTGCCGAGCTCGGAAGACACCTCGAGAGCGGAGATGTAATAATCGACGGTGGCAATTCCAACTTCCGCGACACCATGCGCCGCGGCGCAGAGTTGGCAAAGAAGGGGATTGAATTCGTCGATGCTGGTACGAGTGGTGGTATCTGGGGCCTGAAGGAAGGTTACTGCGAGATGGTGGGCGCGTCGGACGCGACATTCGCGTTATGCGAGCCAATCTTCAAGACACTTGCGCCGCCCAACGGTTACGCACACGTCGGACCCACCGGCGCGGGCCACTATGTGAAGATGGTGCACAACGGCGTCGAGTACGGCATGCTTCAGGCATACGCCGAAGGCTATGAGATCCTGCACGCGTCAACGGAGTTCAAGCTCGACCTCGCGCAGGTATCGACGCTCTGGAATCAGGGATCTGTAGTGCGATCGTGGCTCAACGAACTCGCCGCTCAGGCGTTCGCGCGCGACGGAGACTTGACCGATCTCAAGGGCTACATCGAAGACAGCGGGGAAGGGCGTTGGACCGTGCAGGAAGCGATAGATCTCAATGTGCCGGCACCGGTTATCACGCTGTCCCTGTTGATGCGGCTCCGGTCGCGCCAGACTGACAGTTTTGGCGCCAGGGTGATCGCCGCGTTACGCAATGAGTTCGGCGGACACGCGGTGAAGCACGCATGACCTCGTCAGTGGCACCGAAGCTCGACATTTCCCCATCTGCGATTCAGGACGCAATGGCGCGCGCTACCGACGGTCGCGCGCAGCGCGCCGATCCATGCACCATGGTGATCTTTGGTGCGGGCGGCGACCTCGCCAAGCGCAAGCTATTCCCGGCGATCTATGAGCTCGCACACCAGAAGATGCTGTCCGAAGACTTCGCACTACTCGGTCTGGTTCGTGACGAGACCACCGATGACGCGTTTCGCAAGGATCTGCGTGACTCCATTTCTGGCTCGGATGAGATCCATGGCTTCGATGAGGCGGTGTTCGAATGGCTCGCGTCACGCTCCTTCGCGGCAAAGGGCGACATCGACGATCCCGCTGCCTACGATGTAATAAAGAAGGAGCTGGACGACCTGCACGCAGCACTGCAGCTGCAGAACTCCAACGTTCTTTACTACCTGGCTGTACCGCCGAGTGTATTTCGTCCAGCGCTGACGCATTTGTCGGATAGCGGCCTACTGCCTCACTCGACATCCGCCAACGAACGCCCGTGGCATCGCGTGGTGATCGAAAAGCCGTTCGGCCACAGCGTGGCTACAGCTCGTGAACTGAACGAGTTGGTGCTTGCGCGCTTTGGTGAGCATCAGGTCTATCGCATCGATCATTACCTCGGTAAGGAAAGCGTCCAGAACATTCTCGTATTCCGCTTTGCGAATGCCCTGTTCGAGCCACTCTGGAATCGGCAGTACATCTCGCAGATTCAGATCACCGCGGCTGAGACTGTCGGGGTCGAAGCGCGAGGCAGGTATTACGAGGAAGCGGGCGTCGTTCGCGACATGTTTCAGAATCACCTGCTTCAGCTACTGTCACTGGCCGCCATGGAGCCACCGATAGCCGCTTCCGGCAATGCGGTGCGTGATGAGAAGGTGAAGGTACTGCGATCGATCCGGCCGTTGCTGGCAGACGGGATTCCAGCCGCTGTGCGCGCTCAGTACGTCGCTGGAACGATTGATGGAAAGAGCGTGATGGGATATCGCCAGGAGCCCAACGTCGATCCGCGATCCGTCACTCCGACATACGCGGCGCTTCGCGTGTTCATCGATAATTGGCGTTGGCAGGGAGTGCCATTTTACATGCGATCGGGCAAACGGCTTGCGAAGCACTGTACTGAGATTGCATTTCAGTTTCGTACTCCCCCCGATCTGATGTTCGGCGGCAAAAATGGAGACCTGCGCGCGAACGTCCTTGTGGTGCGTATCCAACCGAATGATGGAATCGCGCTTCGGTTCGAAGTAAAAACGCCCGGGGTTGCCTACGAGCTCGAACCGGGATTGGAGACCAGCCGGGTGGACATGGACTTTTCTTACGCGGAAGCCTTCGGTGAGGACATGCCGCCGGCCTATGAGACGTTGCTTCTCGACTGTCTGATCGGTGACCAGACTCTGTTCACGCGCAGCGATGAAGTCGACATGCAATGGTCAGTAATCGATCCGCTGCTGGATTACTGGCAGCGTCGTGCGGATCGGCAGATTCCCACGTACGAGGCGGGCACCTGGGGTCCAAAGGAAGCGGACGAGCTTGTGGCGCGAGACGGACACGTGTGGCGGTGAGAATCGCGTCGATCGCCGCCCTGCTGCTCGCCATTGCGTGCGAGCACGTGGATAGCGGTGTAGCGCGAGGGCAGGCAACGGCCGATACGGTGGGCGCGGTCTGGCTCGCGCGCGCGCAGGCGAAGCCTGAGATCGCGGGTTGGTTATACCTTCGAGCTGCTGCGGCGACGCCAGATTCCGTCGCGCGCAGTGCGCTATATGCGCGTGTAGACATTCCGCTAGCGAGAGAGCGAATTCCGTGGGTGGAGGCCGGCGCTCGTGAGCACTTCGGTGACACCCTGGGCGCTCTTAAGGCGTATCGTGCATTGCCCGTGCCGGTGACCGTTTTTCGCCTGCGAGCTACTCTGGGACTGGCATCGCGCGACTCAGTGAGGACCGGGCTTCTCGCGTTCATCGTGTCCTCGTCGATCGGCGAATCGGTTCGTGGGGGCACTGCGCTCTTTGACAAACTGTTCACAGATCCGACCGCGGTTGAGCAGCTGGCGATTGCCAGATCCGCCGCGCGCGTCGGCTCCTGGACGCGAGCACGTGCTGGCTTTCAGGCAAGCCGCCAATCCGATCTGAGTACCCACGACCGATTTACACTTGCGATGTCGCTTGCGCGGACTGACGCCGCCAAACAGGCCGCTGACGTCTTCGCCACTGTTGACTCGCCGGCATCACTGGCGCTGGCTGCTCGATACCAGGGTGCCTTAGCGCTTCTCAATTCCGGAGATGGAGCGGGCGCTCGCGCCGCTCTGCGCGCACTTGGGCAGACGGGGTCGGACACCAGCGCCGCGGCAGCGCTGAGCTTGCTTGCAGATCTCCAGACGGATGACGGTGACGATGCGGCGAGTCGCCAAACGTTGCTCTCTCTGATAGGCCGCTTCCCCTCGACGCGGTTCGCCGCTCCGGCAAAGTTCAATGCTGCAATCATTGCGCTCATCCTTGGACAGACGTCAGCAGCTGCGAAGGAGCTTGCGGCGCTGGCGTCGTCGTCGCCTGGCGATGCCCTGGGTGCGAGCTATTGGCTCGGGCGGGCGCGCGCGAGCGCGGGCGATAAGCCGGGCGCCCGCAGGGCGTGGCTCGACGTGCTGCGGAGAGATTCCACGTCGTACTACGCGGCGCTCGCCGCCGCCCGCCTGGGTGTCAAGAGCATGCACTCCTCGACGGTCACAACGAAGATTCCTCCCGTTCCATCGGTTGATAGCGCGCTGCTACGGGTGTCGCTATTGCGCGAGCTCGGCATGTCGTCCGAAGCGCAGATGGAGAACGATCGGCTTTACAGAACCGCGACCGCGGATAGCTCCCGCTTACTCGCTACCGCCTCCGCATTCTCCGGGACCGATCAAGCTGCGCGCGCAATCGCGCTCGGCAGAGAAGCGCTCGCTCGATTCGGCTCTACAGCCGATGTATGGCGTTTGATATATCCAGTTGCGGCCCGCGATACGATTGTTTCGGAATCTCGCAAGGCGGGAATGGATCCCGTGCTCGTCGCAGCGTTGATCCGGCAGGAGTCGAACTTCAATCCTCGCGCAACGTCGCCGGCTGGGGCGCGTGGATTGATGCAGGTGATGCCGGCGGTGGGACAGTCGATCGCGCCGGCCGCTGGCATTACGTCGTGGAATCCAGCGCTTCTCTACGACGCGGGGATCAACATCGAGATCGGCATCCGTCATCTCGCGCCACTACTTCGCGGCCAGCCCAATCTTCCACGGTCACTCGCCGCCTACAACGCCGGTGGCTCCCGCGTCGCGCGATGGTCCGCGAAACGCGGGGCCGACGACGCCGAGATATTCACGGAGCGGATACCGTTTTCGGAGACTCGCGATTACGTGAAAAGCGTTTTGCGAAACCGCGAATTCTACCAGGCGCTGTATTCATGGTGA
This sequence comes from Gemmatimonadota bacterium, assembly GCA_041691775.1. Classification (GTDB taxonomy): domain Bacteria; phylum Gemmatimonadota; class Gemmatimonadetes; order Gemmatimonadales; family Gemmatimonadaceae; genus Fen-1247. The sequence goes on along the minus strand of JBEPUB010000011.1, from coordinate 100,496 downwards.
AATCCGTGGCGTCCTCGATCAGCGTGTAGGCTACCGGCACGACGAACAGTGTTAGCAGCGTCGACGTGATAAGTCCACCGATGACTGCTCGCGCTAACGGAGCGCGTTGATCCGCGCCAGGCCCAATGGCGAGCGCAAGCGGCAGCATTCCGAATATCATCGCCATTGATGTCATGATGATCGGCCGCAACCGAGTGCGGCCGGCTGTCAGAAGCGCATCGAGACGGTTTGCTCCTTCCTGTCTGTTCAGAATTGTGAAATCGACCAGAAGGATGCCGTTCTTCACGACCAGCCCCATGAGCATGATGATTCCGATCATGCTCATGATGTTGAGGTTTCCCTTCGTCACGAGCAGAGCCAGCGCCACACCGATGAAACTGAGTGGAAGCGACATCAGAATCGAGAGCGGCTGCAGGAACGAACCGAACAGGGAGGCAATGATGAGATAGATGAACACGACGGCGAGGAGCAGCGCACCACCGACATAGCCCTTCGTTTCGTTGAGATTCTTCACGTCGCCTCCGAACACCGTGTGATAACCGGGAGGGAGCCCAAGCGCGTCGATTGCGGTCTGTACCTGTGCCGCGACGTCCCCAACGTTGTAACCCGGTAGCACACCGGCGGAAACTGACACCTGTCGCTCGAGATTGCGGCGATTGATCTGCTGAGGCCCCGTGGCGAGCGTGATGTCGGCCACCTGGGACAGTGGAATGATCACAGGCCTGCCGGTGGATGGGTCTATGTTGCTGCTCGCGACCGGAATCGTTGCAACGTTATCAACTGATTGCCGCAGTGAGTCCGGATAGACAATTATGACATCATGTGAATATCCGTTTGGATCTTCCCATTGCGTGGTGCGTTGTCCGGTGAAAAGCGGTTGCAGAGTCGCGGCGACGGATGCGATTCCTACGCCGGACGCCCAGGCGCGCTCGCGGTCAACGTCCACGTTGAGCTGTGGAATGTTGCCGTCATCGCTCGAGTTTGCTTCCGCGACTCCGGGAACGCTCTTGACCGCTTCGAGCACCTGCGCCGCCGCTATCTTCAGGCGTGATTGCTCCGGACCCTGCACATTGACGGAGATTGGCTGTCCGCGACCGCCGAAAATGGATGACGCGTTCTGAATGGTCGGCGTGATCCCGGGAATCTGACGAAGCTGTCCGCGCAGTCTGTTCTGAACGTCTTGAAGTGAAGTTGAGCGTTTTGCAGCAGGCTTGAGGCGAACGTATATCGATCCAGCGTTGGGTGTCCCGCGCAATCCCGATCCGATAGTCGTGTACGTGAACTCGGTCTCCGGCTGCTTTCTGAGAAACGTCGCGACCTGTTGGGACTTGTCCACCGTGTAGCCAATCGTCGATCCTGGTGCGGTGCGTATGCTGACGTTGAATTCGTCTGAATCGGTATCCGGCAGCCACGTGAAACCGAGCTTTCCAGTGATCAGCACCGCTATTACGACCGAGCCAACTGCGCCGACCAGCACTGTGCCGCGATGCCGCAGCGCCCACGCGAGCCAGGCCGGATAACGATCGGCCGCTTTTTCGAACCAGACATTGAAGTGCAGCGCGACGCGCCGAATAGGATTCCGCACTTTCGAGTAATCGACCTCGCCAGCGTGACCCAGTTCATGCTCCAGCTCTGGGTCAGGCCACACGCTCGATAGCATGGGGTCCAGCGTGAACGACACGAATAGCGATACCAGCACTGCGAATGCGACAGTTACGCCGAACTGGAAGAAGATCTTCCCGATGATCCCGCCCATGAACGCCACCGGGACGAATACCGCCATGACCGCGAGCGTAGTCGAGATGACGGCCATCCCGATCTCGTCAGTACCATCCATCGACGCCTTGACGTGATCCTTGCCCATCTGGACGTGCCGCACGATGTTCTCACGCACGACTATAGCGTCATCGATCAGCAGGCCGATCGCGAGCGACAACGCCAGCAGCGTCATCGTGTTAACAGTGAAGTTGAACAGCCACATCACGAAGAAGGCTGATATGACGCTTACCGGTAGTGTCAGTCCCGTGATGATCGTCGAGCGCCACGAATTTAGGAACAGGTACACGATAGCGATCGTGAGGACGGCGCCGAGTATGATGTTCAACTGAACGTCGGACAGTGATTCACGGATGCGCTGCGAGTCATCGCGAATGACTGTGAGTTTTACGTCTCCCGGAACCACGTTCTCCAGATCGCGGATCGCGGCGTGGACTGAATCGGCAACCTCTACGGTGTTCGATCCAGCAATCTTCTGGATATCCAGAGCGATCGTAGACTGACCATCCAGCATCGCCGCCGTGCGGACGTCGGCGGAACCATCGATGACCGTCCCCAGATCGCGTAGGTGCACCGGCGATCCGCCGCGTACTGCGACAACCACGCCACCGAAAGACTGGGGATCGATGATCCGACCGCGAATGCGAACCAGCGTCTCCACTGCGCCTTTATCGATCCGCCCGGCAGGGACTTCCTGATTCTCGTCCTGGAGCGCCTTCATTACCTCCGGCGGCGTGATACCGTAAGACCGCATCGCCGCGGGATCGAGCTGGATCCGGATAGTCCGCTGCTCGCCACCGGACAGGTTTACCGCAGCTACGCCTGGTACCGCTTCAAGCCGTTGAGTTATCGCCTCGGCAGCAAGATCTGTCAGCTCGCGTGTCGGTCGCGTTGGACTCTGAACCGCGATCGACATGATCGGCGAGTCGTTCGGATCGAAGTGCCTGACTATAGGCTCGTCTATATTTGGCGGCAGCGAGCGGCGAATACGCGCGATCTTTGCCTGCACGTCCTGTTGCGCCGCCAGCACGTCAACACCCAGGTTCAACTGAACGCGAACGATGGACGTTCCATCCACCGACGTGGACGTGAGTTCGTAGATACCCTGAACCGTGTTGAGCGCTTCTTCCATCGGGCGCGACACGTCACGCTCCATCACTTCTGGCGACGACCCGGCGTACGTTGTCTGGACAATCACGGTCGGGTACGTGATGTCCGGATATTCGTCGATTGCGAGCCGCTGATACGATACGACCCCGAGCACGACAAGTGCCACCATCATCATGGTGGCGAATACCGGGTGCTTGATGGAAACGTCAGATATGAACACTACTGCTTCCGTGCGGCGTGGTCGCCACCGATGATCTGCACCTGAGTGCCAGCCGTCAACGTGCCTACATTGCCGACCACTATCTTGTCACCGGACACCAAGCCAGAAATCACCTGTGCAAGCGCAGACTGATCGTTGACGATTCCGAGATTTATGTAAACCTGCTCCACGGTCCCAGTGTTGACGCGGTAGACGTACGTCTTGCCACTATCGGCCGTTTGGTGCAGGGCACTTGTCGGTATCAGCAGCGCGCCTGTCACTGTATTCGCGACTACGTTTCCAGTGGCCAGACTATTGCCCTTCAGTGCGCCACTCGCATTGTCAACATCGACATAGACTGTTATAGCGCGCGTCGTTGCGTCGATCGTGGGGCTGATGCGCGCGACTGCTCCGGTAAAGCCGAGCCCCTGCGCCGAAAATGAAACTCTCTGTCCAACGTGGATGGCGGCTGCGCGACGCTCGGGCACGGTTGCCGCGAGCTCCAGCGTCTGATTGCGCACCACGGTGAACATGGGCGCGCCCTTGGTCATGTGTTCGCCTATGTCCACTAGCTTTTTGTCGATTACGCCGGTGATTGGCGCGACAACGCGCGTATCACGCGCGGCGATATCGGCTGCTTGGGCTGCAGCGTCGGCTGCGGCAAGGCGCGCGCGCGCCGCGTCTACCGATTGTTGCGACGCTCGATAATCCGCTTCGGATATAGCACCGGCATGGAACAGGTCGCCGCTCTGCTTGAAGTTCCACTCGGCCTGCGAAAGATCGGCCTTCGCGGCCGACTGTCCGGCCCGCGCGCTCGTCGCGCCGCTCTGCTGAGCCACGGCTTCGAACTGTGCGAGTAGTTGACCTTGCTGCACGCGTTGACCCTCCCGCACATACACGCCCGTCAGATCGCCTTCGATCCGTGCGTGCATGTCCACGCTCTCGAGCGGACGGAGCAAGCCAGTAATCGGAATGCCATCAGAGAGCGTTCCTACATGCGCGACTGCGACATCGGACGGCGCCATCGCGACACTGCGCGTCTTGGCCCCGATCCTTGTCGCCGCGCCGGCGCCCGAGTTGACCCCCTTGGCGTCAGCCGTCCGGTTGTCGCATGCGGTCAGCGAAACGGCCGCTATTGTGGTAACGCCGAGTGCGACGCCAAAGGCGACCCTAGCGAGTCGCACGTGCCTCACCTGATGCCGGAGAAGATGCATTGCCCGTAGATGGAAGTGGCAGCGGTCGCCCCTGCGTCTGAGCAAGCGCGACCGTCGCTATGTATACGTCATAGAGTGAGCGCGCCTGATTTGTCTGCGCGGTCGTCAACGCAAGTTGTGCGTCGGATACTTCAAGCTGTGTGGCCATCCCGCGCGAGTAACGCAGGCTGGCGAGATGATACGCCTCCTCCGCCTCTGTGACATTTTGCTGCTGAGCGCCGTACTGCGCCCGCGCGCGAGAGAGATCTGCTTTCGCCTTCTCCACATCGTTGAATACGTGCTCGCGTGTCTGCGCGAGCTGTGCCTTGGCAACTCTCGCCTGCGCCCCCGCGAGGTCGATATTGCCCTTCGTCAACAGTCCGTCGAACACAGGGAACGAGACGGTGAATCCGAAAGATTGGTCGCTGAACCAGCCGCCGTTTTGAGCAGTGCAAACTTTACCAGCGGCGCTGCCGGCCGCGCACGGAACCGTCGAGAAGGTCCCTCGACCGGGCGGAAAGATGTTCCCGTTCACCGGATACGCGCCGTAGCCGCTATTGACATTGAACGTGACGGTCGGGAGCAGCCCGGCACGTGCTACCGACACCCCGAGCTCCCGCGCTCTTGCGTTGAGCGTCGCCGACGCAAGCGCAGGTCGGGCGTCAGGACCGGCCGCGGTATCAACGGACGCAAGCGCATCGCGAATCACCGCAGAGTCTATGGAGGTCGTGAGCGAGAGAGGTTGCCGTGGTGCAATGTTGGCGAGCCTCTTCAGCTCGAGCGCCGCAACCTGCGCGTCCTCGCGTGCCTGCAGCACTTGCGGCTCGATGTTCGCCAGAGCGACGCGCGCGCGCAGTACATCATATCGAGAGAGACGCCCCGCCTTTTCGAACTGTTCGGCCTGTTTGAGCTGCGCTGTTGCCTGATTGTAGCTCTGCTCCTGAATCTGAACCAGGCGGAGTGTGAACAGTGCGTTCACATAGGCCGTCTGTGTCTGCAGACTGATCAGCGATCGTGTCTCTGCGAGATCTTGCGCCGAAGCCCCCGTCGCAGCGCGTGCCGCGCGGACCGCATTCACCACTCGGCCACCCTGAAACAGAACTTGCGACGCGTTGAGTGTCGCGCCGTAACTATACGGCTGATTGAAGACAGAGCCGACCGCCTGGCCGCGAGCGCTCGCGACTGTACGATTCTCGGTTGCGTTCACGCGGAGCTGAGGCAGACCGGGTGCGCGCGCAATAGTCGCCTGAGCGCCGGTTGCGTAGAGATTTGCTCGCGCCACCTGCACTTCCTCTCCAATGCCGTCGGCGCGAGCGACCGCTCCGCGCAGCGTGAGTACGAGTGTGTCGCTCGATTGAGTCACTTGCTGGGCCGACAGCGGCCCGGCAAGCAGTGTTATGGAAATGAGAAGGGCCCGTGTGCGCATTGTCGTGAATACGCGGCGGGCCCCTGAAACGTTTCGCGAATTGCGCGCGTGCCGCAATCGCGATGCAGCGATTAGCTCGCTACGTTGTGTCCCTGTTGCTTCGCCTTTCGGCGTTTCAAATGATCCATCAACCACGTCGCGGGAATTATGAAAAGCGGTGTGAGAAACGTGCCGAGGAGAGAGTTCAGCCACGTCAGTCCGATGTAGAAACAGACGAGGCCAATTGAGACCCAGAGAAGTCCAAGAGGACCGTTCGCTTCGACCCCCAAATGTCCCTGCAGCATCGTTCGACGACCGTGTATAGGTGAAAATCGCGCCGTGCGGACGGCGAGCCGGTAACTTAACACCATGGGTACCGTCCACGACACCGTGCTGCGAATTCGGCAACGGGTTGCCGCCCTCGGACGTGGCAACTGGCTCCTGGCGGTCTCCGGCGGAATGGACTCGATGGTCCTGCTGGACGCGGCGGCGGAGACGCTCAGTCACCGCACACTGGCCGTCGCCACTTTCGACCACGGTACCGGACCCATCGCCAGCGCGGCGTCCGCACTGGTCGCCGAACGCGCGCTGGATCTGGGGATCGGCTGCATTTGCGGCACAGCCGCTGCGGTGGGCCGGACCGAGTCAGAATGGCGCGCCGCGCGCTGGACCTTCCTTAACGACGTAGCGTCCAGACTGGACGCTACCGTGGTCACCGCCCACACCCTCGACGACCAGATTGAGACCGTTGTTATTCGCGAGCTTCGCGGCGCCGGCCCCCGCGGCCTGGCTGGGCTATTCGCTGCATCCCGCGTTGCCCGCCCACTCCTGGAGACTACCCGCGCCGAGATCGCGCAATACGCGGCCGGTGACGGCATCCCCTACCTGACGGATCCATCCAACGCTGACCGTCGCCACCTCCGCAATCGCGTGCGGCTAGACCTCCTGCCGGCACTAGAGAGTGCGTCGCCCGGGTTCTCGGGCTCCCTGTTGGAAATCGCCGAAAAAGCTTCCTCATGGCGGGCGCAAATGGAGGCCCTTGCCCTTACTTTTCCTATGATGAGCGATTCTCCCGAAAGTCACTCGTTCGAACGGCGTGCTTTACGAGGGTTCCCGGCAGAGTCGCTGAGCTGTTTGTGGCCCGCGCTGGCGGCCCGCGCTGGCATAATTCTGGACTGGCGCGGAACTGAGCGCCTCGCAGAGTTTACTATAAGAGGTGAAACCGGTCAGCAGATCCAGCTTTCCGGGGGGGTTAAAGTCCATTTGGACCGCCAGGCGTTCACATTCCGTTCGGCGGTACGGAATGGCTGATCCGGATCCCCGGCTCCTAGGGAGGAAGGTCGCGCGCATCGCATTCGATGAGCCGACCATTGCGGCCAGAGTGAAAGAGCTGGGCGAGGAAATTACGGCGGCTTACCCTGACGGGAATTTGCTCGTTCTCGGGCTTTTGAAGGGAAGTTTTATTTTTTTGAGCGACCTGGTGCGTCAGATAGTCCGACCGCTCCAGGTGGATTTCCTTGTGGCGGCTAGCTATGGGGAATCCATGGTTTCCAGTGGCAACGTACGGCTCTTGTATGACCCCGAGACCACCTTGGAGGGGAAGGATATCCTTCTGGTCGAGGACATAATTGACTCAGGACGGACGCTCAGTGTCCTGTTGGACCTGTTGGCGATTCGACGACCTAAATCGCTCGCGATCTGCGCTTTGCTACATAAACGGATCGCGACACAACTTCGCTACGACGCTCGTTTTATCGGTTTCGACGCTCCGCACGAATTCCTGGTCGGATACGGCTTGGACCATGCAGAAGACTTTAGACACCTGCCATACATCGCGAGTTTAGAATAGATGCCGCTCCCCCGTCCTTCCGGCAACGGCCCCAAGAAGCCCTTTAGCTGGGCCAGATTCTCCAAGACTCTGGCCCTCTGGGTGCTGGTGCTCCTCATCCCCGTAGTTTTCATCAGCTACTCTGGCGGCGGCGCCGATGCCGCGCCGACGATCTCCTATACCATGTACGGGCAGGAGCTCGATCACGATAACATCAGCAAGGTCACCATCCAGGGCGGCCGTGCCATCGTCGGTGAGTTCAAGGAGCCGGTCACAGTAGCCGCCGGCAGCAAGGCCGTGAAGAAATTCAACACACGCCTCCCTGTCGATAACTCGGCCGAAGAAGTCACCCGCCTGCGCAACCACAACGTCCAGATTGACGCTGAGGACGCGCGCACATCTCCGTTCAGCTTCATCTTCCAGTTCCTGCCGTATCTGCTACTGATCGCGCTGTGGATTTTCATCTTCAAGCAGATGCAGTCCGGCGGAAACCGCGCATTCTCATTCGGAAAATCCAAGGCCAAGCTCCTCACGGCCGATTCACCCAAGGTCACCTTCGCCGACGTCGCGGGCGCGGAGGAGGCCAAGGTCGAGCTGCAGGAGATAATCGAGTTCCTCAAGGATCCAGCCAAGTTCACCAAGCTCGGCGGACGGTTGCCGAAGGGTTGCTTGCTCATGGGTCCTCCGGGAACCGGAAAGACACTGCTCGCCCGCGCGGTCGCTGGTGAGGCCGCACGTCCGTTCTTCTCGATGTCGGGTTCTGACTTCGTCGAGATGTTCGTCGGCGTCGGAGCGAGCCGCGTGCGCGATCTATTCGAGCAGGGAAAAGCACACGCGCCGTGCATCATCTTCATCGACGAGATCGACGCCGTGGGACGTCATCGCGGCGCTGGGCTAGGGGGCGGGCACGACGAGCGCGAGCAGACCCTCAACCAGTTGCTCGTGGAAATGGACGGCTTCGAGTCGAATGAGGGCGTAATCCTCATTGCGGCGACCAACCGTCCGGACGTACTCGATCCCGCACTTCTTCGTCCTGGCCGTTTCGATCGTCAGATCGTCGTTGACGCGCCGGATCTGCGCGGGCGTGAGGGAATCCTTCGCGTTCACATGCGCAACAAGCCAGTGGCGGACGACGTGGATATCTTCACGCTCGCGCGTGGAACGCCGGGAATGTCGGGTGCCGACCTCGCAAATCTCATGAACGAAGGCGCGCTGCTCGCCGCGCGTCGCAATCATGACAAGGTTTACATGGTCGATCTCGAGGACGCCAAGGATAAGGTGATGCTCGGTGCGGAGCGTAAGTCGATGGTGATGAAGGACGCCGAGCGCAAGCTCACGGCGTATCACGAAGGTGGCCACGCAATCTGCGCAATCAAGGTTAAGGGAAACGATCCGCTTCACAAGGTTACGATCGTCCCGCGCGGTCGCGCCCTCGGGTTGGCGTTTACGCTGCCCGAAGACGATCGCGTATCGATCACCCGCGAGCAGTTGAAGGCGACGCTTGTAAAGGCGTACGGCGGTCGTGCCGCCGAGGAATTGGTATTCGGCAAGGAGCAGGTAACGACCGGCGCTTCGAGCGACATTCAGCAGGCTACGAACATCGCGCGGAGGTATGTCTCGCAGTGGGGACTGTCCGACGTTGTTGGGCCGATTCTCGTCGGAGACGATGACCAGGAGCTTTTTCTGGGTCGTGAGATCCAGAGCCGTCGTCACATATCGAGCAGCACCGCGCAGCTTGTTGACGCTGAGATATCCAAGGTGATTCGCGAAGCGTACCAGCGCGCGACCGACGTTCTTACAGAGAACATCGACCTGCTTCATTCGGTCGCGGCGGCTCTGTTGGAGCGCGAGACGCTCACCGGCGATGAGGTGAGGATGATGGCGCGCGGAGAGACACTTCCGCCGCGTGCACCGTCCGAGATGCCGCCGATTCCACCCGCAGCGGTGCCAGCCGCGTTAGCAAATCCAAAGCCGTCACGTCCGCCGCTCTTTGGCGGGCCAGAGGTCGCGCCTGCGTAAGCCGATAATTGTCGGCGTGCTGAACATTACCCCCGACAGCTTTAGCGACGGGGGTAATTTTTTGTCATTCCCCCAGGCGCTGGAACACGCAGCGCGGATGATTGATGAAGGCGCGGACGTGATCGAGGTCGGTGGCGAGTCCACACGCCCCGGAGCGCACCCGGTAGCGGCTGCGGAGGAAATTGGCCGTACCGTTCCGGTAATCGAGGAGATCCTAAAGCGCTGGCCAACCACACGTGTGGCCGTGGATACGGTTAAGGCGCACGTTGCAGCAGCAGCAATCTCCGCTGGAGCAACAATTGTCAATGATGTATCGGCGCTGCGGCTCGACCCAGGTCTTGCGACTGTGTGCGCTCGTGCATCAAGCTGCACATTGATTCTCATGCACTCTCGCGGTGACGTCGCAAGCATGGCGAGCTACAATCACGCTGTTTACGACGAGGACGATGTAGTAAGTGCTGTACGACGTGAGCTTGCAGCGGCAGCAGAATCCGCGCTTGCGGCAGGTGTCGATCGGGAAAGAATCATCCTCGATCCAGGTCTCGGATTCTCCAAGCTGTCGGCGCAATCGGTGCAGGTACTTGCGCATCTCCCGATATTGCTAGACCTTGGCTTTCAGGTGATGGTCGGTACATCACGGAAACGCTTCATTGGGGAGTTGACTGGGGTGCAGAAGCCGGCCGAGCGGGGCGCGGGAACCGTCGGGGCAAACGTGGTGGCGCTGACCCTCGGCGCGACCTGGTTCCGTGTGCACGATGTGGGCGAAAATCGTCACGCGCTCGACGCCGCCGCTGCGATCCTGGAGGCGCGTGCGTGACGTGGATCGAGCTTGCGGTAATCGTCGCGCTGATCCTGTTTCAGCCCGAGGTGCGTTCGCTCTTTTACAGAATGCGCTATCCGCGCACCGTACGGTTTCTCCGTCGCGTCCCTCGGATCGAGCTAGCCGAGGAGGTAGTTGATGCAGTGGATCGACTGAGCCGCTCTTCGCGCGGGGCGATAATCGTGCTGGAGCAGGAGATGTCGCTCACCGACTACGCGGACACTGGGACGGAGCTGCAGGCAAACGTATCGTCGGATCTGCTCGTAACGATCTTCACGCCGTACACTCCGCTGCACGACGGTGCCGTGATTCTGCGCGAGAGCGTAATCGTGAGTGCGGCGTGCATTCTCCCGCTGTCGCAGTCGGCGCTACCCGATCGCAACATGGGGACGCGACATCGCGCGGCGCTCGGGTTGAGCGAGGAAACCGATTCCCTCGTTGTCGTTGTGAGCGAAGAGAACGCGTCAATCTCTGTGGCGCACAAGGGCCGGCTCTTCCGGTCGCTCACTACTCTCGAACTACGCGAAATTCTGGGCGGCCAGATGCCGCGGCACACGACCGAGCAAGTGTCGGCGAGCGAAACGCCCGGTTGATGGCTGGTCGGTTGCCGGGCCTACGCATCGTCAGGCCCGATGTGGCCGCTGGCGCATTCCTTTTTGCGGTGTACTGCACCACGCTTGCTCACGGCGTGACCTACTGGGATGCCGGTGAATTTCTAGCCGCGATTCACTCGCTCGGGATCCCGCATCCACCTGGGACTCCGCTGTATGTACTGCTCGCGCACGTCTGGAGCGTGGCTGCGTCGCCACTCGTCGGATTCACGATTGCTGTCAACGCATTCTCTGCGCTGTCAACCGCCGTGGCGTTTGGGATAGTTGCGAATATCTTCTGGCGTGCGACGGGCGATGCGGTCGCCGCCTTTGCTGCCGCTGTTACGGCCGGATTGATGTCCACGGTTTGGCTCAACGCGACCGAGACCGAGGTGTACGCGTGCGCTCTCACCGCGTCGTTCACGATCCTCTGGTGCGCGCGACGCTATGCACTCACCCTCGAAGGAAGATGGGTTGTCCTTACGTTGTACGCGTGTGGGCTTGCGTGGTCCCTTCACCTCACGGCACTTCTCGTTGTTCCAGCTGCGTTTTACGCACTAGGATCGGCGCGCGAGCGACCCACCGCGCGGGGCTTGGTCACCGGCCTATTGCTATCGCTGCTCGGCGGCTCGCTGATCATGTTCATGCTGGTGCGAGCACAACACGATCCAGCAGTTAACCAGGGCAACCCATCCACCGTCGCTGCGTTGATAGATGCCGTGCAACGACATCAATATGATGTCGCGCCCCTCTGGCCCCGCCGCGCTCCACTCTGGCTCCAGTTCGGCAATGTCTTCGAGTATGCCGATTGGCAGGTGGCGCTCGGACTGGGGCCCGACCCTGGTCCAACTGTCGCGCGCACTTCGGTCACCCTACTGTATGCGCTGCTTGGAGTCTTTGGCTCGATACGGCATCGTGCTATCGACCGGACGAGCTGGCGCACGTGGATGATATTGCTCGTCACGACGAGTGTGGGAGTCGTGCTGTATCTGAACTTGCGCGCGGGCGCATCATACGGCGCTGGCGTGCTCCCTCCGGGTGCGCTGCACGAGGCTCGCGATCGCGACTACTTCTTCACCTGGGCGTTCGTGTGCTGGGGGGCGTGGGCAGGTTTCGGGGCGGTGCAACTTGCACGGACGGCGGCGGCGCGCATTGCGGCGCCAGCCAACCGCGCGCGCGCCATGCTGGTGATGGCGGTGATCATCGCGGCGCTTCCAGCGGCGCTGAATTGGGGGCCTGTCGCGGCTGCGCGCCACGACCAGCAACGTCGCGACGAAGTCGCGTCCAAGGCGATGCTCTCGGCGGCGCCACGGCGCGCAGTGTTCCTGGCACGCGGCGACAACGATACGTACCCGATCTGGTATCTGCAGGAAGTCCTAGGAATGCGTCGCGATGTGATCGTAGTAACGCTGCCATTGCTCACGCCGAAATGGTACCGCGCCGAACTCATGCGCCGCCATGATCTGCTTGACTCGGCGTACGTGAGAGAATGGTATGGGGCGGCGGCAACCGTGGCTAACGTGCGAAAGAACGCGGCGCGCGAGGGCAGGGAAGTCGTGCAGTCGCCGTTTGTCCAGAAGTGAGCGACCGCACGACTTGAGCGGTACTGAGGCTACGCCACGCGGACATCCGTGCGCGAGAAGTCATCACCGGTAAATAGCAGCGGCTCGTCGGCCACCAGCGCGAGGGCGTAGCTGAAGCAGTCCCCGTAGTTCAACCCGGCGGGATGCCGTCCTTTGCCGAAGCGTCGAAAGGCTGATCTCGCGATCTCACTCTGCTCGGACGTAACTGGCACGAGATCGATGGCTAGGCGGTGCAACAGGACGTCCAGCTCTCTCTCACCCGGGTCGCCGTGCCGGGCCTGTACGACTATGCCTCCCTCGACGACTGACGCCACCGACATACGTCGATCAGAGTCGGCTTCGATCGCCTCCAGTAAACGAGCGGAACTCGGCTCGTTCCAAAGGAGCGCGAGAATAGCCGAAGTGTCGATTATCACTAGCGTGGCACGCCGTCGGCGTCGTATCCCAGAATCTCGTCGGGGCTTCGCGCGTCGAGGACCGGCAGGCGCGCAACGCGATCCTGGATACGTGAGATCTCCTCCACCAATCGAACGCCGCGTCGCCGGCCTACTTCCCGGGCCAGCTTTTCGCGAAGCGCAGCCACCACTACTTCCGTGTACGAAGCGTGCGTCGCGGCCGCGAGCTCCCGCACCAGTCGGTCGGCCTCAGGATTTTTGATATTTAGCGCCATTTCTTGCCTCTCTGTTGCGGATGGAAGAAACTTAGGAAGATTCTACCCTCATCGCAAGGACTAACAGGACTAACACCAAACAGCTGGATCTCGCCAACGCATGAAGGGGGCGGTTCCGAAGAATCGGAACCGCCCCCCACAGCCACCGGGCTAGATCGGACCTGAAGAGCAGTCCTAGTACCGATAGTGGTCCGGCTTGTATGGCCCGTCCACCGACACGCCGATGTAATCGGCTTGGTCCTTGGACAACTTGGTCAGCTTGACGCCGAGCTTATCCAGGTGCAGCCGCGCCACCTTCTCGTCCAGGTGCTTCGGGAGCGTGTACACTTTCTTTTCCAGCTTGCTCGCATTCGTGTGAAGTTCCAACTGCGCCATCACCTGGTTCGTGAATGACGCTGACATCACGAAGCTCGGGTGCCCAGTTGCACATCCAAGATTCAGCAACCGGCCCTCGGCGAGAATCATTACAGAGTGCCCGTCAGGGAAGACGAACTCGTCGTATTGCGGCTTGATGTTGATGCGCGCGATTCCGTTCTTCTTGAGACCGGCCATGTCGATCTCGTTGTCGAAATGCCCGATGTTTCCGACGATCGCCTTATCCTTCATTTTCGCCATGTCAGCAACCGTGATGATGTTCTTGTTCCCCGTTGCGGTGATGAAGATGTCAGCGGTGGAAATGACTTCTTCCAGCGTGGTGACCTGATAGCCTTCCATCGCCGCCTGTAGAGCGCAGATTGGATCGATCTCGGTAATGATCACGCGAGCGCCCTGGCCGCGCAGCGACTGTGCGCAACCCTTGCCCACATCGCCGTAGCCGAAAATCACTGCGACCTTGCCAGCCAACATCACATCGCTCGCGCGCAGGATGCCGTCGGTGAGCGAATGGCGGCAACCATACAGGTTGTCGAACTTGCTCTTGGTTACGGCGTCGTTGACGTTGATCGCGGGGAAGCGAAGCGTGCCGGCTTTCATCATTTCGTACAGACGGTGCACACCCGTCGTAGTCTCTTCCGAAACACCGCGGATGTCGGCGGCTACTCGCGTCCACCGTCCGGGATTCCGGACCGCTTCCTGACGCAGCAAGCCGAGAATTACACCCCATTCCTCAGCGTCCGCTGCCGGATCGAACTCAGGAATCGTGCCGGCCGCCTCGTAGTCCGCTCCGCGGTGCACGAGCAATGTTGCGTCGCCACCGTCGTCGAGCAGCAGATTCGGTCCGCCGCCGTCGGGCCACATCAACGCCTGCTCGGTGCACCACCAGTATTCCTCGAGCGTCTCGCCCTTCCATGCAAAGACGGCGATGCCCTTTGGCTCGTCTTGTGTGCCGTTCCTGCCGACCGCGACCGCGGCAGCCGCATGATCTTGTGTCGAGAAGATGTTGCAGCTCACCCAGCGTACATCTGCGCCGAGCTCGGTCAACGTCTCGATCAACACCGCCGTCTGAACCGTCATGTGCAGCGAGCCCATGATGCGCGCGCCATTCAGCGGCCGCTTTCCCTTGTACTCCGCCCGGAGCGCCATCAGGCCCGGCATCTCCTGCTCGGCGAGACGAAGCTCCTTGCGTCCGAATTCCGCCAGCGAAATGTCCGCGACCTTGAATGCCGGGCGATCTGTCGTGGCGCTCTTCGCCGATGACGTGCGTGGTGCTGCTGTAGTGGCCATTGCTGTCTCTGCTGTGTTATGAATTTCCGGCCCGTGCGCCGGCTTTCGGTTTGGAAGTACGCGAAGCGGCTGCGACCGGCTTCGATGCTGCGCGCAATAACGACGCGTCGCCCACCGCTAGGCGCGATGGTCGTCGTGCCGATGCCGCAAATAAGGTCGGTCCCTTCGCAACCGGGTCCGCGGGTAGCGGATGGTAGCGCAGGTGCTGCAATCCTGCCTGTTCTGCCCAACGAGACAGCTCGTCCGCGCCGAACCCCTGCCAGACGTGTCCCATGATGTTGCGAAATTCAGATCTCTCGTGTGGCATCATGTCCACCACCAGCACTCGCCCTTCTGGTTTCAGTACTCTGCACACTTCAGTCAACACTTCCGCCGGGTCGGCCGTGTAATGCAGCACCAGAAAGAGAAGCGCGGCATCGAGCGACTCGTCGTCTATGGGCAACGCACCGAGGTCGCCTTCGCGCACAGAGACATTGTCATGTCCCTTGAGACGTTTGCGTGCGGCGTTGAGCATCGCCGGAGATTCGTCCACCGCGACTACCTGCGCCACGAACGGAGCAAGCATCTCAGCGACCTGTCCAGTTCCGCATCCGAGGTCAGCGACATACCACGTTTCGTCCAGCAAGCCGAGTAGCCCGACCAGATCGGCACGCGTGCCGAAGAGATCCGCGCGGAGCCGGTCCCATTGACCGGCGGCGGTCGAGAAAAACTCCTGCGAAGCGCTGCGTCGTTCCGCCAATACGGAGCGTAGCCGCTGCGTATCGTTCTGCGCTGGCGGCGCGGCGCTTACCTGTTCCCGGACAAGGGTCCAGAGTCGCCGTCCTGCGGGATCGATCCGGTCAGCCATCGCGCGATACCTGCGGCTCGTGCCGTCCGCGCGGGACGTGACCCAGCCACCATCGCCAAGCACCTTGAGGTGCCGGCTGACCGTGGACTGCGGAAGCTGCGTCACCGCGCAGAGTTCGGTGACGGTCAGCTCATGCCGATCAAGCAGTGCCAACAGCCGGCTCCGGGTGGGATCCGAGAGCGCGGTGAGCCTGTCGAAGATAGTCGGGATTGATCCGTTCATCCGGATGAAAAGATATAAGCTTCGGAGTCCAATTTGAAGGGGCTGCTGTTGCCCGCGCGCCGCTTGGACGGCCCGGCGACCGGCGCTCCGAGAGAGCCGTCTGCAAACCGTTGTAGTTAAATTTCACGGCTATGCATTTTCCGAATCTCCCCGAGCGGGTCGCGGAGATCCGCGCCCTCCTGGCGGCTGCCGCCGCTCGCGGAGGACACGGGCAATCGGTTAGGCTCGTCGCGGTCACTAAGACTCACGGACCCGAGGCTCCCAGGGAAGCCTGGGAAGCCGGCGTCCCCGACTGCGGCGAGAACCGGGTGCAGGAGGCGCTGGAAAAGATGGACGCGGTATCAGTTCCGGTCATCTGGCATCTCATAGGCCATCTGCAACGGAACAAGGTCCATGAGCTGGAGCACTTTGCGTTGATGCATTCGCTCGATAGCCGTCGGCTTGCTGATGCAGTCTGTGAATTCGGTGTCAGGCGGAAACGGGCGGTGGACGCGCTGATTCAGGTCAACACGTCGGGAGAAGCTGCAAAGGGCGGATTCTCGCCTGAAGAGCTGCGTGCGGAAGCGGATCGTTTGACGAGCATGCCGGGTATTCGCGTCGTCGGCGCGATGACGATGGCACCGTTAGACGCATCGGAACTTGTACTGCGGCAGACGTTCGCGGGTGCGCGTCACGCTCGCCAGGTTTTGGCGGACGCGGGCCATCCGGCGACCGAATTGTCCATGGGGATGTCCAACGACTACGAGATTGCTGTTGAAGAAGGAGCCACTATCGTCCGGCTCGGCAGCGCTCTCTTTGGAGCTCGCGATCTATGATTGATGAAGCATTCCATCTTACGCCGCTAGATGTTCGGCGCTTCGATTTTGGCCGCGCCTTCCGCGGTTACGATCCCGCGCGCGTTGACCAGTTCCGCGATCAGGTCGCCGACGAGCTCGAGCGACTTGGTCGCATCCATCAGGACCTGGACCAGAAGGCTCGCTCGTTCCACGAGCAGCTTCGCGCCTTCCGTGAACGCGATCGCGCGCTCAACGACGCGCTTGTCTCCGCGCAGCAGCTTCGTCAGGAAACCAAAGAGCAGGCTGAGCGCGAGGCGATGCTGATCGTGCGCGAAGCGCAGGGCGAAGGAGAGCGACTGCTCGAGGAAATCCGCGGCGAAGTTCGCCGCGTGCAGGCAGAGCTCGACTCGTTGGAGAGATCGCGCCGCAGCTACCTCGCGCAGATGCGCACACTCGTATCGCGGCACCTTTCCGAGATCGACGCATCAGATCGCCCGGTCTCCGGCGTCTCGGTAGAGTAGGAAGTTGGGAACACAGGAAGCGCCGCCGCTGGCGCGCTATCAGCTATTGCCGTCGGATCGCGCGGCGGACGGTCTCGAGACTGAAGTCCTCGCACGCTGGACAGAAGATGAACTGTTCAGCCGCATCCAGCGCGATAGCGCTGGCCGGCCGGAGTTTGTCTTCTATGAAGGGCCTCCGACCGCCAATGGACGCCCTGGAATTCATCACGTCTTCGCGCGCACAGTAAAGGATCTCTTCTGTCGCCACCGAGCGATGTCCGGTTTCCACGTGACGCGCAAGGCGGGCTGGGACACTCATGGTTTGCCAGTCGAGATCGAGGTAGAAAAACAGCTTGGTATCTCCGGCAAGCAGGACATCGAGCGCATCGGTGTCGAGAAGTTCAATGCCCTCTGCAAGGAGAGCGTATTCAAGTACGGCGCTGAATGGAAGCGTCTGAGCGAGCGTATCGGTTACTGGCTCGACTACGACGATCCGTACATCACCTATACGAACGACTACGTCGAGAGCGTGTGGTGGGCGTTGAAGACGCTCTTCGACAACGACCTGCTCTATCGCGGCCACAAGATTCTACCGTACTGCCCACGTTGCGGCACGGCGCTTTCCTCGCACGAAGTCGCGCAGGGCTATCGCACGGTCAAGGATCCGAGCGTGTACATCGCGCTCACGCTCGACGGCACTACCTCACCGCCGCGGAGAATCCTGGTGTGGACCACCACGCCGTGGACTCTCGTGTCAAATGTCGCGCTTGCGATCAATCCGTCGTTGTCGTACTCCGAGCTGGTAAGGCGCGGAAAGGAGAGCGAGGGATCGCTCATCATCGCGGCATCGCGAGTCAGCGCGTTGCTGGGAGAGGACCACGCCGAGCGCTGGACCCAGATCTCGACGTTCGCTGGAAGCCAGTTGGTGGGTCATCGGTACCATCGCCCACTTGATTGGGTACCGTACACCGACGGTGCGCATGAGATAATCGTCGGTGAGTCGTTCGTCACAGCGGACGACGGATCCGGCATAGTTCACATGGCACCTGCGTTCGGTGCCGACGATTACGCGGCTGGCAAGCGGCACAACCTCGCCTTCCTGCAGCCAGTTGACCCGCGCGGACGCTTTCCCGATACGTTGCCGCTCGTTGGCGGAATGTTCGTGAAGGATGCCGACACGCTGATCATCGACGAGCTGAAACGCCGCGGCACCATGTGGAAGGTGCAGCAGTACGAGCACAGTTATCCGCATTGCTGGCGTTGCGACACACCGCTGCTTTACTACGCGCGTTCGTCCTGGTTCGTCCGCACCAGCGGATACAAGGACGACATGCTGCGCCGCAATGCGGCGGTCGATTGGCATCCTCCTGAAGTCGGCTCGGGCCGCTTTGGAGAATGGCTTGAGAACAACATCGACTGGGCAATCTCTCGTGATCGGTATTGGGGCACGCCGCTGCCAGTCTGGGTCAACGATGCCGATCCAACAGAGATCGAAGTGATTGGCAGTTACGCCGATCTCGCCGCGCGCGCGGGTCAGCCACTGCCAACGGATTTTGATCCGCACAAGCCATTCATCGATCACTATACGTGGCCGGCACGCTCGGGCACGGGAACAATGCGCCGCGTGACCGAGGTCATCGACACTTGGTTCGATTCCGGCTCGATGCCGTTCGCGCAGTGGCACTATCCGTTCGAGCGTCGCGAGATATTCGCGCGTCACTACCCTGCGGATCTCATCGCCGAAGGCGTCGATCAGACCCGCGGTTGGTTTTACTCGCTGCTCGCTATTGCCACTGGTCTCAGCTCGTCGCTCGGTGGCCAGACCGGGGCTCCGTACCGAAGTGTCGTTGTCAACGATCTCGTTCTGGACAAGGACGGCGTCAAGATGTCCAAGAGCCGCGGCAACGCGGTCGAGCCATGGGCTGTGCTCGAGAAGCACGGCGCCGACGCCGTGCGAATGTTCCTCGTCGCGTCCAGTCAGGTTTGGCTGCCGCGCCGTTTTGACGAGTCACTGATTCGCGAGACGGTAGGCCGGTTCCTGCTCACGCTCAAGAACGTGTATAGCGGAATCTTCGCCACGTACGCCAACTTCGGTTGGCAGCCGTCGCTGGACGATCCCGCCCCGGAGAATCGTCCCGAGATCGATCGATGGGCGCTGTCGCGGCTGTCCAGCGTCGAGCGCAGGTGCGATGCATTGCTGCAAGAGTATCAGGCGACGCATGCAGTGAATGCGGTGATGGACTTCTTCATGGACGACGTGTCCAACTGGTACGTCCGACTCAACCGTCACCGCTTCTACGAAGTCGAAACGAGCGACAACCGTGCCGCTTTCGCGACACTTCATGAGATACTGACTGTCACTTGCAGGTTACTCTCACCATTCGCCCCGTTCCTGAGCGACTGGATCCATACCGAACTGACTGGGGAGTCCGTACACGTTTCTCCCTACGTGCGCCCGGAGCCCACGCGTATCGACGCAGCACTTGAGCGCGCGATGAGCGATGTGCGCTCGCTCGCGACGCTCGGGCGCGCTGCCCGCGAGGAGGCGGGGATCAAGGTGCGCCAGCCGCTTACATCCATGCTCTGCGTACTGCCGGATCACGACGCGGATGGCGTCCTTCGTTCGCTCGTTCCGCTGTTAGCGTCTGAGCTGAACGTCAAGCGCGTCGACTTCGCCTCGTCCGCCGACGATTTCGTCACGCTCGAAGCCAAGCCCAATTTCCGTACACTCGGCAAGAAGTTTGGAAAGGACACGCCAGCGGCCGCGGCGCTCATCTCTGCCCTCGGTTCCGGCGCCCTGGTCGGCTTCGAGCGCGGTGAGATCGTCACAATCGCGACAGCCACCCAGTCGCATCCGCTCGACGCCGAGGATCTTACCATCGTCCGTCGCGCCAGTGGCGACATGGTGGTCAAGTACAGCGATGGCTACGTCGCGGCAATAGATCCCGCTGTTACACCCGAATTGCGCGAGGAAGGAATCGCGCGCGAGGTCGTGAATCGCGTACAACGTTTGCGAAAGGAGCTGGGCTTCGCGGTGAGCGACAGGATCGTGCTCACAATCGCGGGCGAAGCCGAGCTGTCTGAAGCGGTGACCGCGCACCGCGACTGGATCTCCACGGAGGTTCTTGCACCGGAGTTACATTCTGTTCCGCTGCTCGACGGAACGCATCCGGCGTATCATCTCGACCTCGACGGACTCACCGCCGACGTCACACTCAACAGGATTGGATCATCATGACACCGAGCGCCGCAAAGGCAAAAAAGCCGAAGAGCATGACGCGCGAGCAGTTCTTGAAGCACTTCGAACAACGCCTCATGGAAGAGCGCGCAAGAGCAGTGAAGGAGCTCGGCATGTACAGCGACGCATTCAACGTGTCGGCCCAGGATGCCGGTGCCGAGAGCGCATACTCGTTTCACATGGCTGACCAGGGCACCGATGCCATGGAGCGCGAAAAGGCCTTTCTCTTCGCGAGCCAAGAGGGCCGGTTTCTATGGCACATCGATCAGGCCCTCCGGCGCCTGTATCGGGATCCAGATAATTACGGCAAGTGCATGAGTTGCCACGCGCCATTGATGTTCGAGCGGCTGGATGCGCTACCGCACGCGCGTTACTGCATCGAGTGCAAGCAGCGTGAGGAAGATGCCAAACGGTAGAACTGAGGAGGTCCAGGCCGCCAGCGCCAACCCCTGGATCTTCTGGAGCGTCGTCATAATCGTGGTGGCCCTGGATGTCGCCTCCAAAGCGGCGGCTGTTTACTCGCTCGCTCCTGCGTACACGCCGCACGAAATAATCGGGAATGTCGTGCGCTTTACGCTCGCCTACAATCCCGGCGCTGCGTTCGGCTTCAATCTGGGCTCAGCCTCGCGCTGGATATTCACCGCGCTAACGATCGTAGCGCTTACCGTTCTCGCCAGTCTCTATCGTGCGACCCGCCAGGGTGATTACACCCGCGTCCTGGCGCTCGCGCTCGTCTCCGCTGGCGCCGTCGGGAATCTCATCGACCGAATCCGCTGGGCCACGGGCGTAGTCGATTTCATAGACGTCGGCATGGGCGACCACCGCTTCTGGACCTTCAACGTAGCAGACTCGGCCGTCACCATCGGTGCCTTCCTGCTCGGCTGGGTTTTCTTGCAGCAGGACCGCGAGGCGGCGCGCATCGCGGCGGCTGGCGACGTCTGAGCCGTTTGCCGCGGGCGAACTTGCGGGCTCGCGGCTGGATTTGTTAATCGCTGCGCACCTGGATACGTCCAGGACCGCCGCGGCGACTCTGATTGCGAATGGGAACGTTACGGTCAATGGGGTGCACGAGCGCGCTTCATACCGCCCTTCGGCGCAGGATGTCATAGACATAGCCATGCCGGAACCAGTGCCTGATCATCGAGAGGTGAGGGGTGAGGACATTCCGCTCCGCGTCGTATTTGAGGATCCTGACCTTCTGGTTGTGGACAAAGCGTCCGGAATGGTCGTCCATCCGGCCCCTGGAAACTGGACTGGTACGCTCGTGAACGCGCTCATCGGCCGCGGAGGTGAGCTGGCCGACGGCGGCGGCCCGGAACGGGCCGGCCTGGTCCACCGGCTGGACAAGGAGACCTCCGGGCTAGTCATCGTCGCCAAGGGCGAGCTCGCCCATCGACGCCTCAGCGCTGCGATCGCGGACCGACGCGTAACTCGGCGCTACGCGGCCATGTCCTGGGGCCATCTCGCTGCCGATACTCTATCTGTGGACAAGCCAATTGCACGAGATCCGCGAGACCGGAAGCGGATGGCAGTCGTCAGTACGGGGAAGCACGCACGCACAGATTTTCGCCGGCTCGCGCGGTTCGCCAGTGCTGACCTTCTGCGCGCGCATTTGCATACGGGACGGACGCATCAGATCAGGGTGCATCTCGCCTCAGTTGGCCACCCTGTTGTTGGTGACGACGCGTACGGCGGAGGCGGCGGGCGGCGGCTAGCGGGACTGCCACCGAAACGGCATTTCTTGCACGCAGCATGGCTTCAGTTCCACCATCCGATTTCGGGCGAGCAGTTGGATTTTCGTTCTCCCTTGCCGGATGATCTGCACCGCTCCATTGCCGCAATAGGTGAGACCGATGAGTTGTACGCCGACCCTGATCCTCTGACGACCTTTGGCTTCTACGATATCCGCGCGTGATGGTGTTGCGGCAGTTGCTGCGTACACTGACCTCGAGCTCGCCAGCGACAGCAGGTCGCTCGTATTCCGCATCTCGGGACGTGCCTACGTGTGCCAAGTATCCGCGGTGCGGGAGGTTGTGCCGCTCGAGCATCTCGCGCGTCTCCCCGGAGCACCTGCGGCGATTCTTGGTATCATCAACGTCCGGGGCTCGATTGTTACCGTCGTCAACGGCGCGGCCGTCTTGCACCCTCGCGCCGCCGCCGGCCATCTGACGATGGTGCTGATCGTGGACGTGGGCGTGCGCGGTGTCGGACTCGCTGTAGAGCGGGTTGCGGATGTGCGTGCGCTGCGAGTCGAGGAAGGCTACACAGAACTTGACGTGCGAGAAGTCGTGACGCGCGTCGTCGCCATATCGGAGGATGAATGAGTCACACAGTGCTGGTATGCGATGATGCGGTGTTCATGCGCACGATGCTCTCGGACATACTACAACAGGCGGGATTCACGATAGTCGGTGAAGCCGACACGGGGACCAAGGCGGTCGCCAAGTACAAGGAATTGCGCCCCGACCTCGTGACGATGGATATCGTGATGCCGGACATGGGCGGAATCGATGCCGTCCGCGAGATCACCGCATTCGATCCCGGGGCGAGAGTCGTCATGTGCAGCGCGATGGGTCAACAGGCTCTCGTGGTGGATGCGATCCAGGCTGGCGCCAAGGACTTCGTCGTCAAGCCGTTCCAGCCCAGTCGCGTGTTAGAGGCTGTCCAGCGCGTCCTCGGCTAAGAGCCACCGGCCAGCCGGAATTCCAGTGGATCTCTCCAAGTACGTCGATCTCTTCCTGAGCGAAGGGCGCGAACACGTGGCCGAGTTGAACGGCGCGCTGAGCGAGATGGAGCGCGCGCCGTCGTCGGCAGACGCTATCGCCGCAGCGTTTCGTGCCGTGCACAGCATCAAGGGAATGGCAGCGGCGATGGGATACACAATCGTCACCGAGCGCGCCGACGCGCTGGAGACCGCGTTCGACGCGTTGCGCCGCGGTGAGGAGCAGGTAACGCCATCACTGCTCGGCCACATGATCGAAGAGGGAGATGCGCTCGCGCGCGAGATCGAGCTCGCAGTGGTTCAGCCCGTGCCCGGCTCGGTCGCCGAGCCGTCTCGCCCTCAATCACGCAAGCAGGCGACCCATGTGCGCGTGCGCGCGAGCCGTCTCGATTCCTTGATGAATCTCGTGGGCGAGATCGAGATTGCGCGTGGGCGACTTGAGCGAGAGCTGGCCAGAGTTGCCGACGAGGAATTGTCCGCGGCGTTCGACAGCGCCTCGCGTTTGCTTACTGAATTGCGCGAGCAGGTAATCGGTGCGCGCATGGTCCCTGTGGGGCAGGTGTTCGAGCGATTCCCGCGGCTCGTGCGGGAGACGGCACGGTCGTTGGACAAGGAGGTTGATTTCACGCTGGACGGCGCGGAAATCGAGCTGGACCGATCCATCCTCGATCGTATCGGTGATCCTGTCATGCACTTGCTCAGGAACGCACTCGACCACGGCATCGAGTCGGCTCAGGAGCGCGAGCACGATGGCAAATCGGCTCGTGGCCGCCTCACATTGAGCGCGCAACGCGAGGCCGGTTACGTACTCATTCGCGTGGCAGACGATGGCCGCGGCATCGACCGCGACCGCGTGTTGGCCCGTGCACGTGAGGCGGGCATCGTCGCATGGGAAGCCACCACGCTCGACGACATTGAACTGCTGCGGGTACTCGCACACCCTGGATTTTCGACCGCTGCGGCTGTGACGAGTGTCTCCGGTCGCGGTGTCGGACTGGACGTCGTGGACGCTGCCGTGCGGATGCTGGGCGGCGCGATTGAGATCAAGACGGTTGGCGGGCGCGGTACCGCTATCACACTGCGCCTTCCGCTGTCAGTCGCGATAGTGCGCGCGCTAATTGCACGAGTTGGTGAGGAGCTCTTCGCGATTCCCTTCACGCACGTTCAGGAGACGCTCGAGATCCGGCCGCCGCTCATGGCGTTGCGTGGCGCTGAATGGAAGGAGACGGACATTGCGGGTGTGACTGCGACCGTCGTGATGTTGCGCACACTGTTCGGCCTGCCCCCCCGCATGTCGGAGCAGATGCTCGGTATCTCGGTGCTCGCCGGCGGGCGCAGGGCGGCGCTCATGGTCGATGGCTTCGTTGGACAGCAGGACGTAGTGGTCAAGCGCTTCGATCCGCCTCGCGGTGGAGCGTCAATGTTTGCGGGAGCGACAGTACTGGGCGATGGATCGCCGGCGCTCATCGTGGACGTGAACAGTCTCATCTAGCAGATCTCCATGCCCATCACAGACATGCAGGAACTCAGCGAGCTGCAACGCGACGCGCTCCGCGAGGTGGCGAACATTGGCGCTGCACACGCCGCAACGGCGCTGTCGTTGATGACGGGGACCAAGATCATGATAAGCGTCCCCACCATCACCGTCGCGCCACTAGCGGAACTCGCTCCGCTGATCTCCCGTACCAACGAGCTGATCGCGCTGGTACCGATGGAAATGAGCGGAGGCTTGCACGGGCACACGATTCTCGCCTTTCCCCTTCCAACAGCGCACCGGCTTGCGTCGCTGATGCTCATGCGCGAGGTTCCGAAAGAGGAAGCGCTCAGCGATCTCGAGGCGTCCGCGCTTACCGAAGCGGGCAACATCCTGGCGGGAGCCTACATGACCGCGCTCAGCGAGTTTATGGAGATGAGGCTGCTGCCGTCACCCCCGTCTCTTAACGTGGGACCAGCTCGTGAAGTGCTTGCAAACACGGCGTTCGCAACCGGCCACACCGGCGGCTTTGTATTCTGTGTCGAGACCGAATTCATGATCGATCAGGCCGATGGCAAACTGCCGGGATACTTCCTGTTGTTGCCGGACGCCGGGTCGCTCAGCGCAATGCTAGCGGCAGTCCGGGTAGCTTAAAGTGATCGAGGTGCATCTCCGTAGTCATGGCTGACGAATCTGCTGAATACGACGATTTTCTAACGGATCTGCAGTCCGTCGTGGCGCTGCGTGTCGAGGAGCTTCGCGCGCGGCAGAGCGCCGAGCCACCTTCGGCTTTCAACGACGACGAAAAGGTCGTCCGTGAATGGCCTGAGCTGACCGGCAGAATCATGGAGGAGTTCCGCTAATGGCAATTCGCGGAAGCCTCACCGAAGCGAGCCTCCCAGACGTTCTGCAGCTACTCGCCATGGGCCGCAAGACTGGCTGCCTCGGCCTCACGTACGCAAACAACTTCGGCTACATCTATTTCGCCGACGGTTCCATATCTCACGCCTCGATTGTAAACAGAGGCCTCGGTACCGAAGAAGCGGTTTATCTGCTATTCACGTGGACTCAGGGAACTTTCAACTTCGAGCCGGGCGCTACTCCGGACGAAGAAGTCCAGATGCATTGCATTGATCCGCAATCGCTGCTTCTCGAGGGCGCGCGCAGAGTGGATGAATGGGCGCTGATTGCTAAAAAAATCCCCACGTTCGACATCGTATACGCGATGGATCGTCACAAGATGATGGCCAGCGAGCGTGGGCTTTCCGACGAAGAAGAGCGACTGGTCCCTCTGATCGACGGTCAGCGGGATGTGAGCGCGCTCATCGCGGAATCCAAGCTCGGCGAGTTCGTCACGGCCAAGACGCTGTACGGGCTGCTCATGACCGGATACGTGATTCGCATTGGCGTCAGCACACGCTCACGCGTCCCAGCCCGCGCCGACGACAAGGCAACTGAACATCGCAACCTCGGCGTCGCGTTCTACAAGACTGGTATGTATGAGGAGGCCCAGCGCGAATTCCGGCGCGTGGACGCGTTGCGGGAGAATGACCCGGAAGCGTGCTTCTATCTCGGCCTCGTTGCGCTGCGGCAGCAGCAGTGGCCAGCGGCAGCCCACGCGTTTGAGCGATACGTCACGCAGCAGCACACATCGCGGCCAGCGGTGTATGTAAACCTTGCCTTCGCATACGAGCAGATGGGCGATATGGACCGCGCGCGCGGTGCGATGGTCGAAGCGCTGACACGCGGTGGACGCGGCGATCCGATGGTCCAGACCAACGCCGCGGCGATGGCCGTGACGGCCCACGACTACGAGACCGCCGACGCTGCTCTCGCTTCGGCCCGTACGCTGTGGGGCACCCGAAGACCACCTCCTGCCTGGTTTCACTACGCTGGCCTCGCGGCCGCAATGGTAAACGATCTCGACCGCGCCATCGCACTGCTCGGAGAGGCGGTGCAGGTGTATCCCGCCTATGCCGTACTGTGGAACAACCTTGCTGTAGCATACGAGGCGCGCGGCGACTTCGACGACGCACTCCGCACTGTTGAGCGCGGCCTGATAGAAGACGCGACTCTGCCGCAGCTTCATCGGAACTTCGCGGATTCGTTGCAGCGCGACGGACGCTTCGACGAGGCCAGAGAAGCGTATCGCCGTGCGCATACGCTGGACGCCTTGTGACTGAAGCGATAGTGCGGGAAGAGGTTGCGGAGGATGGTTTCCTCGAGTTGACGAAAAAGATCACTCGCGAAAGCGAGTTTTGCTGCACGAGCTATAAGGACAAGTGCGTACGTCGGAGAATAGCGGTGCGCATGCGCGCGCGCGGAGCCGAGACGTATTCCCAATACGCTCGGCTTCTCGACGCAGATGAGCATGAGTATCAACGGCTTCTCGACGCTCTGACAGTCAACGTCACGAAGTTCTTTCGCAATCCATCTACCTATGCAGTAATTGCGCGACAGCTCGTTCCGGATCTCTGGAATCGCGGCACTCCGATCAGTATCTGGAGCGCCGGAAGTGCATCGGGCGAGGAGGCATACTCATTGGCCGCTCTCTTTCACGAACACGCGAGCAGTCTGGATCAGCTGGCACAGCTTGGACGAGTGTCGGTGGTCGGAAGCGACATTGATCGTGCATCGCTGGACGCCGCGAATCGCGCCGTTTACTTGCCTGCGTCGTTTACAGATACAAATCCGGAGCTTGTCGACCGTTACTTTCCACAGTTGGGTGACCGGCGCACGGTTCTCGGGGCGATGCGCGCTATAACTCGATTCGAGCGCCGTGATCTGTTGCAGGACCCGCCACCACGCGGGACGTTTGACCTGATCGCGTGCCGCAATGTACTCATCTACCTTGGCCGTGAGTCACAGGAAGGGTTGCTCGACGTTCTATTGGATTCACTTCGGCCAGGGGGCTATCTCGTAATGGGACACGTAGAGACGCTCTTCGGGCGAGCTCGCCGCCATCTGACGCCGGTGGACGTACGCGAGCGCATTTACCGGAAGCCGTTGTGATCGCGGCCGAGCCCGGGACGCGCGGCGTTCTTGTCGTAGACGATAGTGCGTTCATGCGCAAGTTGATCGGCGAGATGATCGCCGCGCACCCCGACTTCCGCGTGGTGGGCTTCGCACGCGATGGCGAAGACGCGATGACTCAGGTTGGGCGGCTCGACCCCGATATCGTGACGCTTGATCTCGAAATGCCGAAGCTCGATGGCCTCGATGTGCTACGGCGTATCATGACCGAGTCGCCGCGCGCCGTCGTGGTGCTAAGCGCCGGCGGCGTGCAATACGGCGACGTGACCTTGCGCGCGCTCGAGCTCGGAGCCGTTGATTTTGTGCGCAAGCCGTCGGGGCCGGTAAGCCTGGATCTCCCCATCATTCGCGATCGGCTGATCGACGCGCTCGAGGCCGCGGCCCGGGCGACGCTCGCGAGTCCGCCCGTTGTCGCCGTCACGCGTCGCGCGGTGGATCCCGCAGAGTCGGCGGTGCTGCACCATCCCGCCCAACACGTTGTCGTAATAGCGTCGTCTACGGGTGGTCCGCGTGCGCTCGCCGAAGTCATTCCGCTCCTTCCCGCGTCGCTTGCGGCTGCGGTCGTCGTTGCACAGCACTTGCCTGGCGAGTTCACCGGCGCGTTGGCCAGTCGCCTCGCACGATCGAGTGCGATGAGGGTGATTGAAGCGGCAGAGGGTGCGCCACTCTTATCTGGAACCGTTTACATAGCTCGTGGCGGGATCAACACCACCATCACCGGAGCTCCCGGTGCCGCGACGCTTCGCCAGCTGGGGCGCGGACCTCACTCTGGTGCGACGCCCAGCGCCGATGTCCTGTTCGAAGCAGCGGCGGATGTGTTCGGCCGAGAGTGTACGGGTGTCGTCCTTACGGGAATGGGGCGGGATGGATCGCTCGGGCTGAAGCAGATTCGCGCGCGCGGCGGTCGTGCGATTGTTCAGGATGAAGCCTCATCGGCTATATATGGAATGCCGCGCGCGGCGCTCGCCGAAGCTGGTGCAGATCACGTGGTGTCGCTTTCAACGATGGCGAACGCAATAATCGGAATGGTTCCCAAGGAGCGCCTTGAATGGCTGACAGCGTAGGCGACCTTCGGGCAGCGTTCGAGCGGTTGAAGCAGGAGATCGAATCACGTCAGATGCGCGATGATCCCGCGCTCAAAACGTCGCTCATGGATGTGTACCGTTCGGTGGACGGCTCACTCGGCCAGCTCACGCGACTCAAGGACGACATTCGCGACCTGGTGGAGAAGTGGAAGGCGCGCCGCAACTCCTCACCGGCAATGGCGCCGCAGTTCACCGGCGCGCGACCCGTGGTGCACGAAGATCACATTGGCGCCTCGACGTTTCTCGAGCGTGGCTGGTCCAAGATCTCACTTGGTGATTACGAAGGCGCCGAGGAGGCGCTATCGCGCGCACTCGAGCTGGCGCCAAATAGCACTGAAGGGCAGTCATTGCTCGGATGGGCGCAAATGCTTCAGGATAAGCTGGATGCGGCGCTGATGAACTTCCAGTACGTGTTAGGGCGCGAGCCAGCGAACGCGCTGGCGCGAATCAACGTCGGCTACATCTGCCTGAAGAAGGGGATCTTCGGTGAAGCCATCGAGCATCTATCCAAGGCACTGCGCCAGGACGAGGATGCGCGCGCCAAGCTGTATGCAAACTTCTACCTCGGCCTCGTGTACACCGAGCGCGAGATGTACGAAGACGCGCAAATCTTCTTCGAGCGCTCCATCACGCTGGGCCCCAATCTGGTGGAAGCATACTTCGAGCTTGGTCACGCGCTGTGGCTCGCCAACGAGCGATCGCGCGCGGTTGCGGCGTGGAAACGGGGCGCAGGCGTCAACAAGTTCAACCCGTGGAGTGTGAAGTGCGCCGAGATGGCCGCCACTGCGGATCGGGGCGAAACACCGCGTCGCGCGTGGTTATCACGCGGGGAGTAACGTGGTGACTGTTGCGGCGGCCGACGCGGCGCGGCGTGTGCAATAAGAGCATGTAGAATGCTTTCCTGGACCAGAGGTTCCCACGCGGCTGCGGCCGTTGTTGCATCCATTGGCGCCGTCATACTTGCGATTGTAATTGCAGTGGCCGTCCGAACCCGCCCTCCTCGGGAAGTAGTGATCGGTGAAACACCGCCTGGGTACTACGTGCGACGCGCCCGTGCGACAGTGCGGCTGCCATCGATCTCTCCAGACAGTGCCGGGATGTCCGGTAAGCGGCTCGCTGAGATTGACGTAATTGTGGGGCGCGGAATCAAGGATGGAGGCTTTCCCGGTGCCGCAGTCGTAATCGGCCGCGACGGCGGTGAGGTGCTCGCAAGTGGATTTGGCAACATCTCATGGGCCAAGAACGCTGGACCCGTGGATCCTGACTCCACTATTTACGACTTGGCATCGCTTACAAAGGTGGTCGCCACGACGTCCGCGATCATGGCGTTGTACGATGACGGCACAATACATCTCGACGACAAGGTCGTACACTGGATTCCCACCTTTACCGGTGGGTGGAAAGACTCGGTGACCATCCGCCAGCTACTCACTCACCGATCCGGACTGCCGCCCGGACGTGAGCTCTGGCGACACATGGGCGACCCCGCGCGGGCGCGTGCGGCGGTTATTTCCACTCCGCTGGTGAAAGGGTGTCCGCCGGGTTCCTGCTACATGTATTCGGATCTGGGTGCTGACATGCTCGGCTTCATTGCGGAAGCCGCGAGCGGCGAGCGGCTCGACGACTTCACAGAGCGCCGCATTTTTGACCCGCTCGGGATGATGAGCACCACATTCAAGGTGCAGCCGGAGGACATGCACTATCTCGCTCCGACTGGTGCGCCACGCGGTCGCGTTCACGACTCGAATGCGGCTGCGCTCGGAGGCATCGCCGGCCACGCCGGGCTGTTTTCGACCGCGAGCGACCTGGCTGTTTTCGCGCAAATGCTGCTGAATGGCGGGGCGTATGAAGGGACTAGGATCTTCAGCACAGCGACCGTCAGGCTCTTTACGACACGCGCCGCCGGAACGCGCGCTCTTGGGTGGGACACCTGCGACTCCGCCAATGTGCGCGCGACTTGCGGCAGGTATCTCAGCGCACGTGCGTTCGGCCACACCGGGTTCACCGGTACCTCGATGTGGATCGATCCGGACCGCGGGATGTTCATGATTCTGCTGACTAACAGGGTGGACAACCCGCGGGTCCGGCGACCGGCGTTGGTGATTCACGACATTCGGGCCGACATCGCCGATGCGGCTGTCCTGGCGGTCGCTGACGCCGATGCCGGCGCGCCCATTATTCGTCCGCAGTTCAGATCCGACAGCCAGAAGCGTTGGCAGGAGCCCGAATCCAAACGCCGGGCAAGAAATCGAAGGGGGGCCAGGCGCTCCGTTCGAAGACGCGCTCATGGCAAACCCAACGCAAAGCGTCACAGGCACTAGAATTCGGTGACCGTTCAATTAACAACAGATTAAGGTAGCCACCCTCGCTTGACACCCGAGTCCCGGCTGTCATACACTTCGCCTCTATGTCGAAAGAAACAGTCAACTTGCCCAACACTGTAGTTCCGGCCATCCATCGACGACTGATGTGGTGGGGCCTCGCCGCAATAACGCTCGTTGTGGGCTACGCCGACCTGTGGCGCGGCGGCGAGACGCTGGCTCCCGTACTTTTGGTGGTTGCGTACTGCGTTCTCATACCAGTCGCAATTCTCAAGCGCTGATAGGCGCCAGCGCGTTCGGCTCGTTGCGGCTCATTTTCTGCAATCGGGCGAGTAGCTCAGCTGGTTAGAGCGCCTGCCTTACACGCAGGATGTCGGGGGTTCGAATCCCTCCTCGCCCATTTTGGCAGGACCTTGGCAGGACCTTGGCAGGACCTTGGCGGACCGGTGGGGCTTTGAACCGGGCCTGAATACTGGTGTACAAACGTTTACACATCTGGAGGAGTCTCAGTTGAACGCTCGTTACCCTTTGGCGCTCGCGGCCATCGCTTTCGTCGGTGTGGCTCCTGCGCATGCGCAAGACGCCAAGGCGCGCATCACCGTCATGACCTTCCAGAGCCAGCAGAAGGGAACGGGCGCGAAGGCGGCCGAGGAGCTTCGCGACCAGCTCAAGGACAAGTTCAACCCCAAGGATGTTTACGTCCTTCCCACCAAGGACGTCAACAATACCCTCGAGCAGTCAGGGTTCTCCGCAAGCGAGCCATTAGCCGGTAATGACGAGAAGGCACTCGCAAACTTGCTTCGCGCCGACGAATACGTCACAGGCGTCGTCAATAAATCCGGGACAGGCTACACAGTTGATGCGCGCATGGTACTCGCCCGCGACAATACGCTTTCGCAGGCGCTGCCCACGGCGACCGCGGGCAAGATTGGCGATGCCATGGACAACGTTTCCAAGTCGGTCAGGGAGGCGATGAAGCAGTTGGAAGGAGAGCACAATTGCTTTAGTAAGGCGCGTGGAGGCGATTTATCCGGCGCGCTTGCCGCGGCCCGCCAGGGCATCGCCGCTTACCCGCAGGCCACGCTCGCCCGTCTGTGCAGTGCTAACGTATTCTACTCCGAGTTTCAGAAGGCGACCAGTCACGCTGATTCAGTTACGCTTGCCGACTCCATCCTCGGTGTAACACGCTTAATCACGCAGCAGGATCCGCGCAGTGTTGCGGCTCTTACGTTCAACGCACAGATGTACAAGGTGATCGGCGACAGCACTCAGGCGCGCGCGACTTTACTGCAGCTCATTCGCGCTGACCCGAGCAACGACAAGTTGATCACGCAGATCGTCAATGAACTCGCTGGCTCGGGACACGCGAACGATGCGATCCCGCTCGTCAAGGAACTGCTTGATCGCTCACCGGGCGACCCGCAACTGCTTCATACTGCGTTTTTGGTCTATCTTGCGGCTAACGATTGGAAGTCGGCCGTTGCTACCGGCCCGGAGTTGATTCGCGCCGACACCTCCGCCGCGGATGCGTCGTACTACACGCGCATGGCCGCCGCCTACATGAACCTCAATCAGGCAAGCGACTCGGCTACCGCCATCACGACCTTGCAGGCGGGCGCGCAGAAGTATCCGAGCAACTCTGACCTCCTGCTCGGCCTCGCTTCGGCGCTTCGTCGGAGCAATCGTGCCCCCGAAGCCGTGGATATTCTCAAGCGCGCCATAGCCGCGAATCCAAATAACCCGCAGGCCCTGCTATTGCTCGCCGATAGCTATGCGCAGGCGACCCCACCGCAGTACGACAGCGTCGCTGCGGTACTCCAGCGCGCATCGGTACTTGCCGGCGCGGACAAGGCGACGATCGCTCAGTATGCCTTGGGTCAGGGGAGCAACATGTACAAGGCGGCGAATGCATCGAAGGATCGCGCACAGTTCCTGGCCGCGATCAAGATGCTGCAACTGTCCGACGGCATCGCGCCATCGGTGGACGCCAAGTTCCTCACCGGTGTTTCGGCATTCTCTGTAGCGCAGACTGCTTACAACGAGGCCAATACCGGCAAGAGCTGCCCGCTCGCGCAGATGGCGCGTGACAATCTTGCACTCGCTCAGACTGGCCTTCAGGCGGGCGCGGCGGACGATAAGTACAAGACCGCAGCAACACAGTTCCTGCCAGTCATCGGTAAGTTCCGGCCAGCCGCGGACGCGCAGGTCAAGAACTTTTGCAAGTAACGCCAGCGGCTGACTCGATCGTTTAGTTTGCAGTAGCCGCCCCGGTTCGCGCCGGGGCGGTTTTTTGTATATTGGCTGCCTCCCCCGCCGCTCCAGTCGCTCCCGCCGCTTTTCCGAAAGCCAATGTGTCGCCGATAACTGAACAATCGTTCGAAAGTGACTACCACGCCCCCGTAATGGTCGCTGAAGTGCTTGCGACCATGAAGGGAGCCGCGACAGTTCTGGACTGTACGCTGGGCGGAGGCGGGCATTCGCTCGCGATGCTCGAGATGGGTGCGTCGGTGATCGGCATCGACCGCGATGCGGACGCAATCGCCGAGGCCAGAGTGCGCCTCCGCGGGTTTTCGGAGTCGGGCCGCTTTCGCGTGGTGCAGGGAGACTTCACCCGCGTTGATGGGATTCCGGAACTGCTTGGTGCATCGTTCGATGGTATCCTCGCCGATCTCGGAATCTCATCTGCTCAGATCGATCGGGACGAGCGTGGGTTTTCGTTCCGTCCCGGTGTGGCGCTGGACATGCGCATGTCCGCATCCGGGGACTCGGCGGCCGACGTGCTGAACGGAGCGACAATCGACGATCTCACGGGCATATTTCGGGACTATGGTGATGAGCCGCGCGCGCGCCGGTTGGCGAACGAGGTTGTGAGGCGTCGCGGAACACGTGAATTCGCGAGCGCTGATGATCTCGTGGGGGCTATCCGTGGCGCATTTGGCGCCAACGCCGGCCCGTCTGACTTCGCGCGGCTGTTTCAGGCGGTGCGGATAGCTGTGAACGATGAGCTGCGAGGACTCGAGCGAGCGCTCCCGCTGCTGCGAGACATGCTGCGCCCGGGCGGCTCGATGGCAATCATGGCATATCATTCCGGCGAGGACCGAATCGTCAAGCATGCCATGCGTGCATGGAGCGTGGCGTGTCACTGTCCGCCGCGCCAGCCGGTGTGCACATGTGGCGGCGTCGCGCTCGGATCGCTCGTCACGCGCAAGTCGGTTCAGGCTGGTGCCGACGAGCTTGCCCAGAATCCGCGGGCGCGTAGTGCGCGGCTCAGAGTCTGGAGAAGGGCGGGGGCGGCGTGAGCACGCGCGACGGAGCGAGCGGGCGCGGCAAGCCAGCAGCAAAGCGACGCACCCGCCGCAGGCGCGGACGGTCCATCATGGCCACGTTGCTGATTGGTTTCGTGATCGTCGCTTCTGCTGTGATCTGGCGACGTAGTTACGGAATAACACAGGCTCGGCGGATAGCCGATCTGGATCGCCAGCTTGTGCAGTTAGAAGCCGAGCGCCAGCGATTGTCAGCGCTCATTCGGGACGAATCGAGCCGCACACAGCTCGGGCCAATCGTCCAGCAGTTGGGCATGCGTGTGCCGGACGATAGGCAGGTCCGCATGGTCACGCGGTAAAACATGGCGATCAAGGCTCCCAACCGTCTCACGGTCGTTTACGGGTCGCTCATCGTATTCGCGCTCGCGCTCGTTGCGAAGTCCGGCTACGAGCAGCTCTTTCGACACGATTACTGGAGCAAGATTGGTCAGCGCCAGCACTACGCGTCGTCCGGGCTGCCCGCTCCGCGCGGTTTGATCCTCGACGCGAGCGGGCACACGCTGGTCGAGAGCCGAGAAATGGTTCGCATAAGCGTCGCGCCCCGGCAGGTCAGGAACCGCGCGATACTTGCGCGCGATCTTCGGCTCGCCAGCGTCGATCCTCGCTTCGTTTCGATGTCAGTCGATACGGTGCGAAAGTGGGTGGACGTTCCGGGCGCGTATCTCCCAACCGACGTTGCCGCAGCGATCAGCCAGCGGGGCGTTTACTCCAAGCCAGTGATGGATCGCGTCTACGCCACATCGGGCGGTATCCGTCGCATCGTTGGTCGCGTGGGTCCCGATGGGAAGGGGTTGGATGGCATCGAATTGGCTCTTGATTCGCTGCTTCGCGGTGACACCACGACGGTGCGCGTGGCGCGTGACAAGAGTGGTCACGCACTGGCGGCGCCGGTTGGCTCGGATGACCCCACCCCGGGCAACACTGTCGTCCTCACAATAAATCGCGAGCTTCAGGAGATTTGCGATCGCGCGCTTGCCGTTGCTGTCGATAGTTTGCACGCCGATGGCGGCGACATCGTGGTGATGAACCCCAGCACGGGAGAGGTGCTTGCCATGGCGAGCAACAGGTCGAATCCCGCTGCGATGGCAAACACTGCGGTCACCGAACCCTATGAACCGGGTTCGACCATGAAGCCGTTTGTCGCTGCGCGTCTGCTTGGCCTCGGAAGGGCAACCCCGGACGCGACCATCGATACGTACGGCGGCCATCTCACAATCCCGGGCCGCGGGCGTCCGATAACCGACGCTGATGAGCATCCCTCGGTCCTCTCGTTGAGTGACGTCATCAAGCACTCGAGCAACGTCGGGATAGTCCGCTTCGCGGATCGGCTCTCAGTGCGGGAAAAATTCGAGATGCTGCGCGATGCGGGTTTCGGAACGCCGACAGCGGTCGATCTCCCGGCCGAGTCCCCGGGACTGGTGCGCGATCCAACACGCTGGACGCCACAGTCGGCTGCATCGGTCGTGATGGGTTACGAGGTTTCCGTCACGCCATTGCAAATGGTTACCGCGTACAGTGCGATCGCGAATGGGGGCGAGTTACTGGAACCGCACATCGTCAAACAGATCCGGGCGGCGGATGGAACCGTGCGCTACGATGCTCAACGACACGTTGTGCGCCGGATCATGACGCCGCAGGTTGCCACGGAGATCCGCGCGATGTTGCGCGACGTCGTGGCTGGCGGGACATCAACAAAGGCGGATCTTGCGACACTGGACGTGGCGGGCAAGAGCGGCACTGCTCTTCGCAACGCGCACGGACGCTACATCGCCGGATCTTACACGGCTTCCTTCGTCGGACTCTTTCCCGATGACAAGCCGCAGTTTGTAATCCTGGTCAAGTTGGACAATCCCCAGATGGGATTCTATGGCGGCGTTGTCGCTGGTGGCGTAACAAACGTCGTCCTGCGTGCCGCCCTTGCCGCGCGAGACGCAGCGCTGGACCGCGTCGAGCTCGCCTCCTCGGTACACGCGCCGCGACCTGATACTACCGCTGCTGGCCGCGCCGCCGATCGCGTTCGCGCGGTGACAGAAAAAAGAAATGACAGCTCGGCTATAGCGGACTCGCTTCGCGAGGCCGCACGCGCCGTACCGGTTGACTCCGATCCGCGTACTGGTGAGTACTTTGTGGTGAAACTGCCGTCCGTCACTCGCTCCATTCCTCCAGTGGTCTCGCTCCGTGCCGTCCCTGATGTTTCCGGACTGCCGCTCCGCTCCGCGGTTCGCGTGCTTCACTCCGCGGGATTCAGGGTACAGCTGATTCCCGGTTCACCGTCATCGATACTACCGGCCCCAGGAACTATGCTCGAGCCTGGCCGCGTGGTGAAACTGGGGATTGCGCAGTGAGCGGTGCGACTCAGGATCCGATCGTTGCTGCGAAACGCCTGGAAATCGCACGCGCCGCGGCTGCGCGTTATGGATATCCCGCGCTGTCGTTGCGAGCCGTTGGGGTTACCGGTACCAACGGCAAGACGACCACCGTCAACATCCTGCGCGCGTTGCTCGACACGCCCGCGGCGCCCGCTGCATCCATCGGTACGCTAGGCGTTCTGGTTGGACGCGAGGGCCGTGTCATGCCGGGCGGTCTTGGTCTCACGACCCCAGGTCCGGACGAGCTCCAACGCGTACTGCGCGCGCTAGTGGACGCCGGCGTTCGATCCGTCGCGATGGAGGTATCGTCGCACGCACTTGATCAACACCGCATACACGGTGTGACATTCGACGCGGCTGTGTTCACCAACATCACTCGTGATCATCTCGACTATCACGGAACGATGGAGGACTACTTTGCGGCAAAAGCGAAGCTTATCTCATACCTCAAGGGCGCCGGCGTAGCTGTGGTGAATGCGGATCAGCCGGAGTGGGTGTCGCTGCCAATCGCTCCACGCACGCTCACTTACGGAACGCGCGCAGGCGACGTCCGCGCCGACGACATCACGTACGACGCGACTGGGAGTAATTGGACACTTCGCGCTGGCGACGACCACGCGCAAGTGCGCTTGCCGCTTGTTGGTGACTTCAACGTGATCAACGCTCTCGCTGCTGCGTCCGCCGCGTTGTCGGTGGGAATCCCGGTCAACGTGCTGGCGCAATCGCTTGCGCTGGTGCCACAGATACCGGGGCGCCTGGAATTGATCGCGGAGTCGCCTCCGATCATCCGCGACTACGCGCACACGCCGGATGCCCTCGTCAGGTCACTGGCCGCGCTTCGGCCATTCGTCTCCGGGAAGTTGATACTCGTGTTCGGCGCCGGCGGCGACCGCGACCCGGGTAAGCGTCCAATTATGGGAGCCGCCGCAGAAGTCGGCGCTGATCGTGTCATAGTCACCAGCGACAATCCTCGGACCGAGAATCCCGAAGCGATCATCGACGAGATTGAGCGGGGAATGACAATGGCACACGAACGACAGAGTGACCGTCGCAGGGCAATCGCGCGCGCGATTGAGATCGCGCAACCGGGCGACACGATACTACTTGCAGGCAAGGGCCACGAGACGTATCAGGTGATAGGAACCGAGAAGCACCCGTTCGACGAACGGCAAGTTGTGGGCGAATTGCTCGGGCGGGCGCATTGAGCGCCGGCTTCTGGACGCTAGACAGTATCGCGCACGCACTGACCGCGCGGCTTGGTGCGACCGCGCCACGCGGCGCGCGTCCGCTCGGTCACGTTTCAACTGACACGCGCACCATACAAAATGGCGATGTCTTCGTTGCTCTGGTTGGGGAGCGATTCGACGCCCACGATTTTTTGGACGCCGCAATCGAGTCGGGCGCGCGGGCGCTCATTGTCAGCCGTTCCGACTGCCTCTCGGAGCTCGCGGAGCTTGGCGTCGCTGCTTTTGTAGTTGACGACACGCTCCTCGCGCTCGGAGATCTCGCCCATTATCAACGAATGGTTTGGGGCGGGACCGTGATTGCCATCGCTGGAAGCAATGGCAAGACGAGCACGAAAGAGCTACTGCGCTCAGCGCTCGAGTCGCGACTCGCCGTGCATGCCACGAGCGGCAATCTGAACAACCGGATTGGAGTCCCGCTCACACTGCTCGCATTGCCGGCAGATGCTGATGTCGCGGTGGTCGAGCTTGGGACCAGTATCCCTGGAGAGATCGCGCTGCTACGTGACATATCTCGTCCCGACATCGCGATAGTCACGTCGATCGCGGAGGAGCACCTTGAGGGGTTCGGCGATCTTGCCGGCGTTTTGCGCGAAGAGTCGTCTGTATTTCATGGAGTTGCGGTCGGTATAGTTCCGTCGGATGATGTCGAGCTGGCCGCGGCCGCGGCGTCTGCTGGACGTCTCGTCCGTGCTGGCCTCGATGATGGAGACGTCGTCGCAACGTCCTGGGAGTTGGAGAGCGACGGAACGGGTACTGTCGTCGTTAACGGGACGACTGTTCACTCTCCGCTGCGGGGGGCGCACAATCTACGGAACCTGATGCTCGCAATCGCCGCCGCCGGCGAAGTTGGCGTAACGGCCGCGGACGCAGCCGCGGGGATCGCACGGCTTACGCCGCCTCCGATGCGGGCCAACTGGCAACGAATCGGAAGGGCGCTAGTGATCAACGACGCATACAACTCCAATCCGGGTTCGGCGGTTGCCGCCATACAGATGCTCGCTGCGGCACCGGGTGTGCAGCGAGTAGCGGTACTGGGTTCGATGCTCGAGCTTGGCGAGAACTCCGATCGGTGTCACGATTCCGTTGTACGCGCGGCCCTTGCGTCGCCAGCGAGCATCGTTGGAGGGGTGGGCGAGTTCGCATCGGCGCTACGGCGCATTGCACCGGGTGACGATCGCGTTATTGTGGCGCGCGACATTGACGAGCTTTGGACTGAGCTGGAACCGCGCCTTGCCATCGACGCGACCATATTGTTGAAGGCGTCTCGCGGTGCAAAGCTCGAGCGCATCCTACCACACATCACTAGCTGGGCGAACCGCAATTGCTGAACTATCTACTCGTCCCGCTCGCTCCGCATATCGGCTTTCTTCGTTTGTTCGGCTACATAAGCTTTCGCGCTGCCGGAGCGGCCGTGACGGCGCTTCTCCTTACATTCATGGTAGGACCGGTGATCATCGCCGCACTGCGCCGCAATCGCATCGCGCAGGTTGTTCGCGCCGGTACGCCAGACAGTCACGCTGGAAAGGCCCACACCCCCACGATGGGTGGCCTGATCATTATCACGGCGACAATAATTCCTACGCTCCTCTGGGCCCGCCTCACCAATCGTTACATCTGGGTGTGTGTGATAGTGATGTTGTGGATGGGAGCCATCGGCTTTCTGGATGACTATCTCAAGCTTCGTCAGAAGGCGCTCGGGTTGGCGAACAACGGACTCATTGAAGGCTACAAGCTCATGGGACAGATCGCGATCGGTCTCGCCCTAGGGTTCTATGTGTGGCAATACCCGCTTTCGGCGTTGGCGGGTGACTCGACGACCCTCCCGTTTTACAAGTATGTCCTGATTGTTCCGCTGGCCCCGGCGCTAGCGTGGCTCTACGTTCTGTTCGTAACGTTCGTCATGACGGGAACGAGCAACGCGGTCAATATGACAGACGGACTTGACGGGCTCGCCGCCGGTCTCGTTGCGATCGCCGCGATCACCTTCGCCGGATTTGCATACGTCATCGGCCGTGTTGACCTTAGCCGCTCGCTCGGGTTGTTCTACATGGCTGGCTCCGGCGAGCTGACTGTCTTCTGCGCCTCAATCATGGGAGCGTGTATCGGCTTCCTCTGGTTCAACACCCATCCTGCTGAGATTTTCATGGGTGACACAGGGTCCCTGGCGCTTGGCGGCGCGCTTGGTGCTATCGCTGTGCTGCTGAAATCCGAGTTCCTGCTGGTCTTCGTCGGCGGATTGTTCGTGGCGGAGATGGTGTCGGTCATACTTCAACGTTATGTATTCAAGTACCGCAAATCGCGCTACGGACTCGAGTATGCGCGACAGCACCGAGTTTTTTTGCGCGCGCCGCTGCACCATCACTTTGAAATGAAAGGCTGGACAGAGTCGCAGGTTGTAGTGCGATTCTGGATCATCGGTATCCTCTGCGCCTTCCTCGCCTTCAGCACTCTCAAGCTCAGATGAGTCCAGAAGCACTGGTGCCACCGTCCGCCGGCGAGATCGCCGTGATCGGCCTGGGAAGGAGTGGCGTGGCTGCCTCCAAGTTGCTGCTCGCGCGCGGTTACACGGTGTACGCGTGTGACGACGCGACCTCTCCCAAGCTCACCGAAGTCGCTACCAGCCTTTCTGCCCTGGGAGCCGCCGCGCAGACTGGCGGTCACGACATCGGCCGTATAGTTCAGGCGCCATTGGTGGTCGTGAGTCCGGGCATACCGCCCGGTGCCGACTCCGTTGTCGTTGCCCGCACGGCGGCCGGAGAAGTCATCAGTGAGGTCGAGCTAGCCCTTCGTTGCGCGCAGAACCTGCGCTACATCGCGGTCACCGGTACCAACGGGAAGACCACCACCACAGCCCTGATCGGGCACATCCTGCGCGCGCTTGGCTTGAATGCGCCCGATGCGGGCAATATCGGCACACCGCTTTCGGAGGTCATTAACGACGCGGAGCCACCGGATTGGGTGTCATTGGAGCTGTCGTCGTTTCAGCTACACGACACGCCGAGTATCTCGCCCAGTGTGGGCGTGCTCACGAACCTGAGTGCAGATCACTTAGACCGATATTCCAGCGTCGGCGAATACTTTGCCGATAAGGCGATGTTGTATCGCAATGCCAAGCCTACTTCGCGCTGGGTGATCAACGTCGATGATGCCGCTTCGGCAAAGATCGCGCGCGACGTAGATGGCGAGCATCTGCGATTCAGTGTCAGAAAAAAATGCGAAGCCTGGTACGACCGGCCGACTGACTCACTCATCGTATTCGACGAGCCACTCTTGGCGAGATCGGAGCTCCGGTTGCTCGGCGATCACAACGTTGCGAATGCGTTGGCCGCGTCCCTGGCGGTCATGGGTGCCGACGAGGGGTTCCGTATAGAGCACGTTCGGCAGGAAATCGCGGATGCGCTTCGGACCTTTCGCGCAATGCCCAACCGCCTCGAGGTAGTTGGTGAGTGGCAAGGCGTCGAATGGATCAACGATTCCAAGGCGACCAACGTCGCATCCACGCTTGTCGCGGTGCAGGGGATGACACGCCCGACCGTCTTGCTACTGGGCGGCCGTCACAAGGGCGAGCCATATACCGCACTTGCGCGGCCGATTCTCGACCACGTAAAGCATGTGATCGCCTTTGGGGAAGCCGGTCCGCTTGTAGAAAAGGATCTCGCCGGCGCCGCGCCCCTCACGCGCGTCGACGGGTCATTCGAGGAAGTGATGGCCGCCGCGCGTAGCCACGCGGCGGCGGGCGACGCGGTGCTTCTGTCGCCGGCCTGTTCCAGCTACGACATGTTCGACAATTATGTGGAGCGTGGTGACCGCTTCAGACAATTGGCGGCAGATCGCGATGGCTGAGGCGGTATCGAATGAACGGTACCGCTGGCGCATGGGGGCCTATGCACGAGTGCTCACGGTTCTCACGTTTGCGTTCCTCGCTGTCGGTCTAGTAACGGTTTACAGCGCTAGTAGCATCGTCGCGCTCCAGACTGGCCACAATGGGGCGTACTTCATGCTGCGCCAGCTCAGCGGCATGCTGCTCGGCCTGGTCGCCTTTGGTATCGCCGCCAAGGTTGACGCCGAGAAATGGTACGACTGGGCATGGCCCGTGATGATCGTGTGCCTGGTCATGCTTACGATAGTAGTGCTTCCGTTCACAGTACGGATCGCTCCGCGAATACACGGAGCGCGACGGTTTCTGTTTGGCGCGAGCATGCAGCCTTCCGAGCTTGCGAAGCTCGCGGTGGTGATCTGGACGTCCATGCTCGTGGTTAAAAAAGGCGATGCGATGCGGCGGCTCAGCAAGGGCCTGTTTCCATTTCTCGTAGTCGTTGGCTTGATGGACACACTTGTGTATGTCGAGCCAGATCTCTCGTCAGCCATGTTCTACACGCTGATCATGGGGATTATTCTCTTTGCCGCTGGAGTGCGGATCGGCCACTTCGTCGCGCTTGTAGTAATCGCGATCCCGGCGTTGTACTCGCGCGCAGAGAAGTTGCAGTACGTTGTGCTTCGTATGTCGGCCTTTTTCAATCCTGGCATCTCTCCTCACGTGGATTATCAGGCGCGCCAGTCGCTCATCGCAATCGGCTCCGGCGGTCTGTGGGGAGTGGGCTTTGGGCAGGGTAGGCAGCAATACGGATTTCTGCCGTTCGCGTACGATGACTTCATCGCGGCCACGATTGGCGAGGAGCGCGGCTTCATTGGGCTGACGATCCTGGTGATTGGCTACGTGATCTACGCATACCTGGGCTTTCAGATAGCGCGAGCCGCCCGAAGCAAGTTCCAGCAACTGGTCGCGATCGGGATCGTCGCGACCGTAGTGATCAGCGCATTTCTGCACATTGGTGTGACGATCGGACTGCTACCCAACACTGGGCTGACGCTTCCATTCGTGTCCTATGGGCGATCCAACATGCTGCTAACCCTCCTGCTGACGGGGATTCTCGTGAATATCGGTAGTGAGCGCGAGCGGGTGATTGGTGAGCGCGCCACGAATCCGCTCATGGCAACTGAGGGGTGAACGTCCTCTTCGCCGGCGGGGGCACGGGCGGACACCTCTACCCCGCGCTCGCCATTGCTCGGGCAATGGTCGCAGCTGACCCACGGGTGCGGCCGTTTTTCATCGGCGCGA
Source organism: Gemmatimonadota bacterium (assembly GCA_041691775.1). Classification (GTDB taxonomy): domain Bacteria; phylum Gemmatimonadota; class Gemmatimonadetes; order Gemmatimonadales; family Gemmatimonadaceae; genus Fen-1247. Next base: position 57,365 of record JBEPUB010000011.1, on the reverse strand, counting down.
GGCGCGGGATTGAGCGTGAGATTCTTCCGAATACGGAATTTCCGTTCGAATTGTTGGATCTCCATCCGCTTTACCGATCCAAGCCGTGGCTCAACTGGCGCACAGTCGCTGGATCAGCGACGAGTTGGGGCCGAATCTCTCGGATCACCGTTGCATCTCCGCCCTGCGCGCTCGTGGCGACCGGCGGTTACGCGGCCGGCCTCGCGTTGGGCTTCGCAGCGCGGCACGGGATTCCGATCGTCATCCAGGAACAGAACAGCTTTCCTGGTCTAACGGTCCGCTGGTTTGCCTCACGCGCGGCGCAACTTCATCTTGGTTTCCCGGAAGCGGCCGGGACGTTACGGTTGACCTCAGCGACCCAGGTCTTCGATTCGGGCAACCCAATCGCGAAACCGCTGACAGCGGACGAACGTCCGTCCGTCGAGGCTTCCGCCCGCTGGTGGGGATTTGAGGGTCCGGTGCGCCCGACTGTGCTCGTTTTCGGGGGCAGTCAGGGGGCCGAAGGAATCAACCGCGTCGTCGCTGATTGGGCAGCCACGGCTAGCCCGGATGTCCGCGTAATATGGGCCACCGGCCGCGCCAACTACGACAGGTACGCCAAACTCGATGGGCCAAGTGTACGAGTGGTCCCTTTCATCTCGCCTATGTCCGACGCCTATTGCGCGGCCGATCTGGCGGTAACTCGTGCTGGCGCAATGACTACAGCTGAACTCGCTGCGTGGGGGATTCCGGCCGTTTTGGTTCCACTGCCGACTGCGGCGGCCGATCATCAAACCGCAAACGCCCGGACTCTTTCTGCATCTGGCGCAGCCGTTATGATCCAGCAGGCGGCCTTCACCCCGGGTTTGCTGGGCGCCACGGTTTTTCGCATTCTGAATAGTGCGACAATTTTGGATGAGATGCGTGAAAAAACGCTACTACGCGCTCGACCTAATGCTGCACAAGATATTGCAGCAACTATACTTAGCATGACTTGCTTCAAGTGATTTCTGATATCCTTTCAAATGGGACTGACGATCGTCCGGTGCATTTCATCGGCATTGCCGGTGCCGGAATGAGCGCGCTCGCAGAGCTATTCGCTCGTCGCGGAGCGAGGGTCACGGGTTGCGATTCCAACCCCGACGCCGCCCGTGACGATCTCGCGCGGCTCGGTATTGAAGTGTGGGCGGGACATCGGACGGAGCATATCGAGGGCGCTCGCGCAGTGGTGTTTACCTCGGCGATGGGTCGCGATCATCCGGAGCTCGCCGCTGCCCGCGCGGCCGGAATTCCGGTGATCCGCCGCGCGGAGGCGCTGGGTGCCGCCGTCTCGTCTGGCGATGTGGTGGGCATCGCCGGTACACATGGCAAGACCACCACCACAGTGATGACGACCACCGCGCTGCGTGCCGCCGGCCTGGAGCCTACCGGCATTGCGGGTGGAAGGGTCGCCGAGTGGGGCGGGAATATGACATTCGGATCGGACCGGTTGTTTGTGGTGGAAGCGGACGAATACGACCGGTCCTTCCTCGCGCTTGATCCTGCGGTGGCGGTGGTCACCAACGTCGAGGCGGACCACCTCGACATCTACGCTGACCTTGACGACATCCGGGCCACATTCAGCCGTTATATCGCGCACGCGCCTGCCATTGTTTTATGCGCCGACGACGCCGGCGCGAACTCTCTTACACTGCCGGCGACCGCGGAAATAATTCGGTACGGTCTGGCCTCGCCTGACGCGCGCCTGATAGCCAGCAATGTTCGCCCGGACGGTGGCGGTTCCGTGTTTTCGGTTTCGTACGACGGAAAGCCTGCAACTGAGGTTCGCTTGCGCGTCCCGGGCGTGCATAACGTCCGGAACGCCCTGGCGGCGCTCGGGTCCGGAATTGCGCTCGGAGTTGAACCGGCCAGGATGCTTCCCGGGTTGGAGGCATTTTCCGGAGTCGAGCGGAGGTTCCAGCGCATCGCCGACGTTGCGGGGATTTCGATAGTTGACGACTACGCGCATCATCCCACAGAGATCGCGGCTACGATTGAGGCGGCGCGTGGGGCCTTTCCCGGAAGACGACTGGTGTTGGCGTTTCAACCGCACCTGTACACGCGCACTCGCGATTTCGCGACGGAATTTGGCCTCGCTCTGTCTGCCGCCGACGCGATATTTCTCACCGAGCTGTATCCGGCCCGAGAGCAGCCGATCGCCGGAGTCAGCTCCGATCTAGTGGAGAGTGCGATTCGCGCGGCGGGCGGAGCGCTTGCCTGGCGCGGTGAGCGCGCGGCGTTGGCTGAGGCGTTGTCAGCGGCGGTTCGACCCGGCGACGTCGTACTTACCGTCGGCGCGGGAGACATCACCCACGCGGCTCGGGAGCTGTGGGACCGGCTCGCAGCGCGAGGGGCGCTGGTTACGTGAAGTTTCCCGAGCGGCTCAAGAAGCCCGGCTATCGCTATCTGGCCGGACTGATCCTCGCGGTTTGCGTCCTGACATCGCCGCGGTGGGGCCGCGCCACTCTTCACAAACTGAGCTACTTCCACGTTCGCAAGCTAGAGATCCGCGGAGTCAGGTATCTCCAGCCCGATGACGTAGTCGCGCGCCTGCGCGTAGACACGCTTCGTTCGATCGTGGATGACATCGCTCCACTCGAGGCTCGGCTGCGTTCCCACCCGCAGGTTGCGGGCGTCGAGATCTCGCGGCGTTTTCCGGGCACCCTGATCGTGACCATCAAGGAGAACATGCCTGTGGCGTTGGTGCCGCGCGGTGACGGCCTCCTGCCATACGACTCGTCCGGCAAGGCGCTTCCGATCGACCCGAGCCGAGCGATGCTGGACCTTCCGGTGCTCACAGTGCCGGATCGTGATGCGCTTCGGCTGATCGGCGAGCTGAGAGCTACCGATCCTCGAATGTTCGATCGGATCAGTGAAGTCGCTCCCGTTGGGGGCGATCTGGTGTTCACTCTTACATCGTCGCTGCGCGTGCGCGCATCGGCGGGGGTGGCCCCGCAACGCTTCCGGGATATCTTTCCCGTTGAATCCGACCTCGCCCGTCGCAACGAGCGGGCAGCAGAGTTGGACCTCCGTTATCGCGATCAGGTTGTCGCAAGGCTTCAATGAACGTTGAACGCGTAGTCGCCGGGCTTGACATTGGCTCTGCGAAAACCACGGCCATAATCGCAGAAGCGGTTGGCGACCGGCATCCCACTATCCGGATCCTCGGAGTGGGTCAGGCGCGCACCACCGGTCTGCGCCGCGGTATTGTGTCGGACATCGAGGAGACCACCCGTTCCATTCAGAAGGCGATGCAGGACGCCGAGCGAATGGCCGGCACCCGGATTGAATCGATATTTGCCGGCATCGCTGGCGAGCACGTGCACGCCATGACGAGCACAGGGATAGTTGCCGTCAACGGCGACGAGATATCACGAGCCGACGTCGATCGTGCCAACGATGTCGCCCGTGCGCAGGCGATTCCTCAGGATCGTGAGCTGCTGCATGCGATACCGCAGGAGTACACGGTTGACAAGAACAAGGGCGTGCGAGACCCGATCGGGATGATCGGTACTCGTCTCGAGACCGAGATGTACCTCGTGACAATCGGCAGCTCGCCCGCCATGAATCTGCGGAAGAGCGTGGAGCGTGCTGGATATCGCGTGCGCGACCTCGTGCTGGAGCCGCTCGCGAGCGCGCTCGCCGTGTTGACGGAGGACGAGAAGGAATTGGGTGTGTCCCTTGTTGAGCTAGGTGCCGGCACCACCGATATTGCGATATTCCACGAGGGGAAAATTCGGCATCTCGCCACGCTCAACTACGGCGGCAACATCGTCACCAACGATATCGTGCACGGTCTTGGCGTGACGCAGGCGGATGCGGAACGATTGAAGGAGCGCTACGGTAGCGCATACGAGCCGCTGGTAGATCCCGCGGATGTGATTCAGCTTCCGAGCACAGTGGCGCAGGGCGACAGGCAGATTCCACGCGAGCTGCTGGCGCACATCATCCATCAGCGTATGGATGAGATATTCGACATGGTCCATCGCGAGATTCACGGTGCCGGTTACGGCTCTCGACTCGCTGGTGGGATCGTCATCACCGGAGGCGGCGCTGCCATGGAAGGGATCACCGAGCTGGCCGCCAGTGTCTTCGGCACCGGTGTACGGGTGGGAGTTCCCGGCGAGCACATCGGCGGTCTCAGCGATTCAGTGGAGGCGCCGCGATTTGCTACGGCAGTGGGACTGGCGCTGTATGGTGCGAACCGGCTCGTTGCAGCGGGCGGCGCTCCAAGCGCGAAGCGCAATTTCAACTCACCTGGTGTTGACAAGATTGCGAAGCGGATGAAGAACTGGCTCGAGGATTTCTTCTAGCCCCAGGCAGTCTCTCGCGGGCGCTGACAGCTCCGGCCACCGCGCCGAGTTGTACGATTTCGACCCAGCGCGTCGCAATAAGCGCATGGTTACGCGCGTCGATTAGTCGCGCCGCCGCAGACACTAGGTCGCAAAGCTGCGAATAAATAAAATCATGTGGAAAAACTCTCAGGAAATTCGTGTGTGAAATACGTGCGAATGGATCGTCATTTGGGCATGGTCGAGCGGGCGACTTTCGCGTATATTAGCCCGTCGTTCCGATCCTGTCGCCTACCCGCCTAGGAGTGCCTGCCGCGATGATATTTGAGTTTGAGGAGAACACATCGCAGAACGCGCGGATGAAGGTTGTGGGCGTTGGTGGTGGTGGCGGAAACGCCGTCAATAGAATGATCGAGGAGCGCCTTGAAGGCGTCGAGTTCGTCTCGGTCAATACCGATGCTCAGGCTCTCCTCAACTCCAAATCAGACGTCAAGCTTCAGATAGGGAAGAAGCTCACGCGCGGACTCGGCGCTGGCGCGCGGCCCGAAGTCGGACGCCAGGCTATCGAGGAGAACCGGGACGAGGTGTTGCGTGCGATGACCCACGCCGATCTCGTCTTCGTTACCTGTGGCATGGGTGGCGGCACCGGAACCGGAGCAGCTCCAGTAGTATGCGAGCTCGCCCGACAGGCGGGCGCTCTAACGGTCGGGATCGTCACCAAGCCGTTCCTGTTCGAAGGCCGCAAGCGGATGCGCCAGGCGGAGCTTGGCATCGCTGAGATGCGGAAGAACGTCGATACGATGATCGTCGTTCCCAACGAGCGACTGCTTGCCGTAGTCGGGAAGGGTATCCCGTTCCAGGAAGCTCTCAAGAAGGCGGACGAGGTCCTGCTGCACGCCACGCAGGGTATCTCGTCGCTCATCTCGGTTACCGGGCTGGTGAACGTAGATTTCGCCGACGTGCGCACAGTCATGCAGAACGGCGGGTCTGCGTTGATGGGTACGGGCGTAGGCCGCGGCGAGAACCGCGCGGTTGAAGCCGCACAGCAGGCCATCGCGAGCCCGTTGCTTGATAACGTTTCGATCTCTGGAGCCACCGGCGTTCTGGTGAACATCACCGGCGGAGAGGATCTCACGCTGGGCGAAGTCCACCAGATCAACGAGATAGTCCACGAGGCTGTGGGTGAAGAGGCTGAGATCATTTTCGGCGCCGTCCACGAGCCCGCGATGCATGGCGAGATTCGTGTTACGGTCATTGCGACCGGTTTTGACCGTGCAACCACCGGTGCGACGGCGCAGCCGGTCTTTGGAAGCACCGTCCAGCACCCTGTTCGTGGTGCACCGGTGATTCCGCTCCATTCCAATCGTTCCGTGCGCCCAGTTACCGGGGCGCCATTTGGCGGAAGTACGGCTCGTCCCACCCCCGCCGCAATACCAGAGATTCCCAGGCGTGTGACCCCCTTCAACCCAGGTTCGTCATCGAATGACGGTCGGGATCAGGAGTTAAGCGATATGGAGATCCCGACCTTTATTCGGAGGCAAATGGATTGAAGGCTGTTGCAGCGCGCGGTGCCACATATGGAATAATCGGGACGATGGCTTTGGCGGCAGTTGCTTTCACTCCGCCCATAGCCCCCAATGTCGCGCCCTCTGATATAGCCGCGCTAGCCGCGACGAATCGGGCAATTGCCGCTTCCGCGGTTACTACCTTCGATCCAGTAATTGTATCCGTTCCGGCCTCTTCGGTTCCGGAACTGCGGTTCAAGCCAGTCATCGTTCTGGCGTCGCTCCTTCCCGGTGTCGATACCGTTGCGTTGACCGGAACCATTCACTCGTCATTGGTCGCCTCACTGGCGCGCGTTGGCCAGGGTGAGATTCCGGCAGGCCAACGCCGCTCAATCGCATGGAACCTCGCCGACATCTTCGAGCACAGACTCGACATGTCGCGCGATCTCGACGAGGGAGACAAGTTTCACATTCTTGTCGAGCGCCTTCAACAGCCCAACGGCAAGATCATCGTCAACAAGATTCTCGGAGCGAAGCTATCGCTCGGCGATCAGGTGGTCGAGGCGATCCATTTCAAGAGTCGCAACTCCAGTAGTGAGTGGTTTGACGGACGCGGAAAGTCGTTGACCGCATCGTTTCTGCGCACGCCGGTCAATTTCCGTCGCATTACTTCGGCGTTCGGCCTGCGCCTGCATCCGATCTTCGGCACATGGCGCAATCATACCGGCACCGATTACGCGGCCCCAATGGGAACGCCTGTACACGCGATCGGCGACGGCGTGATCGCGGCGGTGGGGCGACATGGCGGATACGGCAACATGATCGATATCCGTCACAGCAACGGAATGGTAAGCCGTTACGGCCACATGAGTCGCTTCGCGCGCGGGATTCATGAGGGGTCGCACGTCAAGATGGGCGAGACCATTGGCTACGTCGGAATGACCGGATGGGCGACGGGTCCCCACCTTCACTTCGAGATTCGCGAGAATGGCGTCGCGCACGATCCGAAGGTCGCGCTGCGAAACGTGAGCGGGGAGCCAGTGAGCGGATCCGAAGCCGCACTGTTCAGGGAACTACGCGAACACACGCTCGAAGTAATGGCCAATTCTGACGAACCCAAACGAGTCGCGATGCGCTGAGCAGCGCGACGTTCGTCACTTCCGCGCAACGCGGGAATCTCGCCGACGCGCGCGGGATGGCCGGTCAGACGACGATCACCACCGAGTCCGACCCGCACCGACTGCAATCAGTCGCGCCAGGTTTCAAGATGGCCCCGCAACTTGTGCACTCGCGTACCCCATCTGGCTGCGCCGGATAGCGACGCTTTCTCCGACGCCGTTTGATCAGTTCGACGGTGATCAGGACGGCAATCACGGCAAAGACGGCGGCTGCGATGATTATGTACATGGGGAGCATTCGGGTCAGAACTCAGCATCGCTGGAAGGAGCGTGCCAGGCGGCTTCGGCTAAGCATTCTGGTCTGGCTGCACGGTAAATTATACCCGTCAGCGCCCGCGTCGCGCCACAACCCGTGAGCTGCGACCCGATCACGAATTTGCTTGACCCGTGCATTCGCATGGGTTGGGTTTCCGGACAAGATGGCATTTCTCTCCCGAAAAGAAGGCGACGTTCCGAAACGATCGCTGTGGCAGAAAATCAAGGACGTTGCCCTCACCGACGTTACCGTCATTGCGCGCGGCGGCGTTGACAAGGGTTCGCTCGAGCAGATGGAAGAGATTCTTATACAGGCCGACTTCGGTGTTCCCGTAACGCTTCGGCTTGTGGACGAAATCTCGCGTCTAGCTCAGCGCGGCCTCGTGAAGACGAGCGACGAGTTCAAAGCTGCGTTGAATCGGGGAATTGAGAATGCGCTGCGCGCCGGCAGCGCTGACCCCACGCTCCACACGTCCGACACTCGGCCGCTCGTGATGTTGATTGTTGGAGTGAACGGCGCTGGCAAGACGACGTTCATCGGCAAGATCGCGAGCGTGCTGCGTGCGCAGGGGAAGACTGTCCTTGTCGGTGCCGCAGACACGTTTCGTGCCGGTGCGATCGATCAGCTGCGCGTGTGGGCGGAACGAAGTGGCGCCGAGTTCGTCGGCGCGCCGCCCGGTACCGATCCGGCATCGGTTGCGTACGACGCCGTGGATGCTGGAGTGGATCGGGGCATCGATGTCGTCATCGTGGATACCGCCGGTCGGCTCCACACGAGCACAAGCCTCATGGACGAGCTGCGCAAGATCAATCGCGTTATCGCAAAACGCCTTCCGGGGGCGCCGCACGAGACCTTGCTCGTGCTGGATGGGACGATTGGCCAGAACGCAGTCAGTCAGGCCAAGACCTTCGCCGCCGCGGTTCCGCTTACGGGACTCGTGATCACCAAACTCGATGGCACGGCGCGCGGCGGTGTTGTGGTAGCGGTGCACGAAGCGATAGACGTTCCGGTGAAGTTCGTCGGTATCGGTGAAAAGGCAACTGATCTCCTTGCATTCGATGCAGCGCGCTTTTCTCGCGAGGTTGTAGGCGACTGATGGCGAGGAGCGGCGCGTCATCACCGACCGCCGGACGCGTGCGGCTCGATACGCCGATCAACTTTCTGAAAGGTATCGGACCCGCGCGTGCGGAGTCGTTGCGCAAGCTTGGGATCATTACCGCAGGCGACCTGCTCTGGCATGTGCCGCGGCGATACGAGGACGCGAGCACAATCCGGCACATATCGTCGCTCGAGCCGGGCATGGACGCCACGGTTATTGGGCGCGTGATCTCCAAAGGTGTGATTCCCACACGCAAAGGGCTTCGCATCTTCCAGGCTGTAGTGCGGGATACCAGCGGCATAATCGAGGCATCCTGGCCCGGGCAACCGTTCCTCGATCGTGTAATTCAAAAGGATGATACGCTTCTTTTGAGCGGCCCGGTGCGCTTCTTCCACGGGCGCCAGCTCGCTCCGCGTGAATACGTCAATCTCGGACCGGACGAAAATCCGACGAGCGGCGGCCGAGTGCTGTCGGTGTATCCGGCAACTGAGGGAGTCTCGTTCAAGCTACTCCGCTCGTTCATCGACACGCATCTCGACGCTCTATTGCCGCTTGTCGAGGATCAATTGTCGGCGGAGCTGCGACGTCGTGCCGGTGTTGTCCCGTTGGCGGACGCGTTGCGCATGGTGCACCGGCCAACGTCGCTCGCCGAGGCGGAGCGCGGTCGCGAGCGACTTGCATTCGACGAACTTTTCTTCGTCCAGTTGCTGCAACGGCGCGCCAACCGCATCGCCCGTGAGCAGCGCGCCGGGATCCGGTTCGAAAACCGGCGCGAGCTCACCTCGTCTCTACGAGAAGCGTTGCCGTACACTCTCACCGGCGCGCAGGTGCACGCGCTGCGCGAGATCGTTGGTGATATGTGCAGTCCGCGGCGCATGCACCGATTGCTTCAGGGCGATGTTGGTAGCGGCAAGACGATAGTAGCTCTGTTCGCCGCCTTGTTGGCGCTGGAGAATGGGTACCAGGCTGCGCTCATGGCTCCCACCGAGCTTCTCGCTGAACAGCATCAAAGGACGTTTACGGCACTGCTCGCTCCGATGGGTATTGCTCCTACGCTGTTGACCGGAAGCATGGGGGCGCGCGAGCGTAAGGCGGCCCTCTCGAGAATGGCGACGGATGAGCCGTTGATAGTCGTTGGAACTCACGCGCTTGTGCAGGAGAGCGCGAGATTCGCGCGCCTCGGCTTTGTCGCCATCGACGAGCAGCATCGCTTTGGGGTGGAGCAGCGCGAGGCGATTCGCGGGAAGGGGGAGGCGCCTGACACACTGCTGATGAGTGCGACTCCGATCCCGCGATCGCTTGCGCTCACGACATATGGTGACCTCGATGTCAGCACTCTGGATGAGCGCCCCGCCGGCCGCCAGCCGATCACAACTGTTTCGCGCTCGGAGTCCGCGCGCGCCCGCGTCTTCGCGTTCGTGCGCCGAGAAGTCGAGGCGGGCCGCCAGGCGTATATAGTATATCCGGTAATCGAGGAGTCGGAGAAGATCGATCTGAAAGCTGCAACAGTAATGTTCGATCAGCTTTCAGCGTCGATCTTCGCGGACCGCCGGGTCGCGCTCCTACACGGGCGAATTCCTGCTGAGGAGCGCGACCGAGTGATGCGTGGCTTTCGTGATGGCGAGATCGATGTACTTGTTGCGACGACCGTCATCGAAGTCGGCATCGACGTTCCGAATGCGACCGTGATGTTGATCGAGCATCCAGAACGGTTCGGGCTGTCGCAGCTACATCAGTTGCGTGGCCGGGTGGGCCGCGGCGCCGAAGCCGCATACTGCATCTTGCTCGGTGACGTGGCTAATGAATCGACCGAGAGGCTTTCCATCTTCACCGGAACAGAAGATGGATTCGAGATTGCGAGGCAGGATCTTCGTCTTCGCGGAATGGGCGATCTGTTCGGGCAACGACAGAGCGGGGAAGCCATGTTCCAGATAGCCGATCCGCTTCGTGACGAGGCGCTCAATCTCGTCGCGCGCGAGGAGGCGGATCGGATATTAGAAGCCGATCCCGATCTCGTCGCGCCGGAACACGCCGGGATCAAACGCGTGCTCACGGCGCGGTACGGGCGCGCGATGGAGTTGTTCAGGGTCGGGTGAGGCTCCCCGTCATTCCCGCGAAAGCGGGCGATTGTAGCCGTCCTACCCGCGCGGGTTCGCCAACCTTCGCTTTATACGATCCAACTCCGCGCTCACTTTCGTCAACTGATCCTTCAGCGTCGCGATCTCGGCCGTGCGCGATTTGAGTAGTGAATCAGACGGCGGCGCGGGCGGCGGCGGCGGTGCGGCCGTCGCAGCGCGCTGGGCTGCGAGATCATTCGCCATCCGGGCCGAATCTGAGTGACACTGGAGTCTCAGCGCATTGAGTTGCTGCTCGAGCGAGTGCATCGTTGCGGAATCCGCGACAAACCGTTTGGCCGTGACGTCGCTATTGCGAACGATTCGATAGCCGCAGCCGGATGACACGAGTGCGGTCGAGATCGCAAGAGTGAGGAAAGCGAGTGCTTTCACGCGCGAATTGAGTACGCTGGGAACTGGCCGCTTCGGCGCACGTCCGCCGCGACCGGAAGAATTATCCGAAACGTTGCGCCGTGGCCCGCTACGCTGTCTGCTGTAATAGTGCCTCCATGTGCTTCAACTATTTCCTTGGCGATTGCGAGTCCGAGTCCGGTCCCCTTCGCAGAAGCCTTCGCCTGGTTGTCGGCTTGGTAGAACTTCTGAAAGATACGCGGAAGCTGCTCCGGAGGTATTCCAGCGCCGGTATCCGTTACCTCGATCAGTATGTCATTGTTGTTCGCTTCCGCCGTCAGCTCTACGCTGCCGCCACGTGGGGTGAACTTGAACGCGTTCGAGAGGAGGTTGCCGAGCACTTCGCTCATTCGGTCCTCATCCCACCTGACTTCGGCCGGGAGAGCGGAAGAGCGGGTCACCTGAAACTGAACGCTTCGCTGCATTGCCAGGACACTGAATGAGGACTGGAGCGTATCAAGAAAGCGCGCGAGATTCAACTGACGGCATTCCAGGGCGCCACCGCCGGCTTCGAAACGGCTGACGTCCAGAAGGCGCCGCACGAGCCGGGTGAGGTTGCGCGCCTGCGACGCAATTGTCTCGCATACGTCCCGCTGCTGGTCTTGCAACTTGCCGTAGATACCGTCCTCCAGCAGCTCCACGTATCCGAGGATGACATTAATTGGTGTCTTCAGCTCGTGCGATGCGATCGAGACGAACTCTGCTTTCAGCCGGTCAAGTTGCGCCAGGCGGTTTGCCATAGCCTCATAGCTCTCGGACAATCGACCGAACTCATCCTGTCGATTTGGGCGCACACGCAGCTTGTGGCTGAAGTCACCGCTCGCTACCGCGTGCATGCCCGATTCCAGATCGAACACGGGACGGGTGATCGATCTTATTAACCACAAACTGATCAGACCAGCGAGCAGTATTGCGATGATCATCGCGCTGATCGCAGCGCGCTCCGCGGTCGCTGTGTCGTCAGTCGCCGCATTGACAGTGTCGCGCGAACGAGTCCGCAACAGCTGTTCGGCTGAGCCAATGGTTTGCTCGATCACGGCTATGCGCGGGCGAACCCACTGAGTCGAGACGACTTCGGCCTCGTCGTGCTGGCCGGCGCTCGACCGAACATACTCTTCGTTCGCCAGCACACTCAGCGAGTCCAGGGCGAGGCGCACGTTTATGGATGCCGTCTTGAGCGAAAAGTTGTCGAGCGAATCGGCGAGCGTGCGGATGCTGGCGAGCTGCTGCGTCATCCGGTCACGTGTATCGGGGCTTCCCACGTACACGAGTGCGTCTTCGGCGCGACGCAAATCGTCGGTCCCCTGGCGCAGGTTGCCGATCAGCAGCGACGCCGCGAACGCACCGTTACGCAGATCCAGCGTCGTTTTGTGTACACGCTCGAGCGAGCGAACGGCGACTATCAGCGGAAGCGCCAGCACTATCGCGATTCCAACTGTTCCAATCGCCAGGCGGCGTCGAAGCGTCAGGGCGGGCTTCACCCGTGGTTGCCTCGCTCCAAGCGGTACGGTATTCTATTCGGCAGATCACGACTCTCAAGAACGCCCAAATGTCATCCCAGTATCAAACGATTTCCAGCCTGCCTCACCACATTGGTGAAACGGTGCGTGTACGCGGCTGGGTAGCACACCTTCGATCCTCCGGGAAAGTTGCCTTCATCGTCGTACGGGACGGAAGTGGCACTTTGCAATGTGTTGTCGTCCAGAAGTTAGTCGGTGAGGCTGGATGGGCCACGTTCCATACGCTTACCCTGGAGACGTCGATTGAGATCGAGGGCGAAGTTCGTGCCGATGCTCGGGCGCCTGGGGGCGTAGAGGTTGGGGTCACAAATATGATAGTGCTCGGCGCGAGCCCGAGCGATTATCCGATCCAGCCCAAGGAGCACGGTATCGATTTCCTGCTGGATCACCGGCACCTGTGGTTGCGGAGTCCGAGGCAGGTGGCCATAGCTCACGTGCGCGCGGAGATCGAGCAGGCGCTCAACGACTTTTTTTACGAGCGCGACTTTACGCGCGTCGATACGCCAATTCTCACCCAGGCGATCGGGGAGCGGAGCGGGCTGTTCGCGACCGAGTACTTCGACGAGGGGAACGCTTATCTCGCGCAGACCGGGCAGTTGTACGGCGAGGCGGCGGCTGCGGCGTTGGGAAAGATCTACACCTTCGGCCCGACATTCCGGGCGGAGAAATCCAAGACTCGCCGTCACCTCACCGAATTCTGGATGCTGGAACCGGAGATGGCGTTTTACGATTCGGCCGATAGCATGCGGCTACAGGAAGAGATGATCGAGTACGTGGTGCGCCGATGCGTGGAGCACTGTTCGAGCGAACTCGCTCTGCTCGAGCGCGACGTAACAAAGCTCGAGGCAATCCGCGCGCCGTTTCCGCGCATCGATTATTCGGACGCAGTTGAGACGCTGCAGCAGAAGGGAAGTGAGGTGACGTGGGGCGACGATCTTGGCGCTGAGGACGAGACGTTGCTCGTCGCCGATTACGACCGGCCGATCTTTGTGATGAACTATCCCAAGCAGGCCAAGGCGTTCTACATGAAGGAGAACCCCGCGGACCCGCGCACCGTGTTGTGCAGCGACATGCTTGCGCCGGAAGGCTACGGTGAAATAATCGGCGGCTCCCAGCGCGAGGATGACTACGACCGGATGGTGCAGCGCATCAAGGATGAAGGGCTTCCACTGGAAGCGTACGATTGGTATCTCGATCTGCGCCGCTACGGGACCTTCGTGCACTCGGGGTTCGGTCTCGGGCTGGAGCGAGCGGTGGCGTGGATATGCGGTATTCCGCATATACGCGAGGCTATCGCGTTTCCCCGTACGATGTATCGGCTGAAGCCGTAGCGATCAGCGAGCCTCGACCCGCGAGCCTCGACGATTCGGAGTCGCGCGGCGCTATAGGTCTCTAGTGCCGTGGGCAGGCACGGGGGCGTGCCCTTACGGCGACGTAGGCGACTTCACCTCATCCCAGAGGGCGTCGAGCTCGGCGAGTGAGGCTGTGCCGATCCGGAGGCCGCGGGCGCGCGCGAGCTGTTCGACTTGCTCGAAGCGGCGTTGGAACTTGGAGTTTGCGCGATCGAGCGCGAGCGACGCGTGGACCTGAGCCTTTCGGCACAAATTCACGCAGGAGAAAAGCAAATCGCCGAGTTCTTCGGCTAGCCGCTCATGGGCCTCGTCGTGGACCGGAGGTGCACCGGGTGCGGCGCCGCCAGTATCGTCCAGCAGCTCGCGCGCTTCGTTCAATTCTTCCGCGACCTTGTCTGCCGCACCGCGCCAGTCGGGCCAGTCGAATCCAACACCAGCGGCACGGTCCTGCAGCCGCTGCGCACGGTGAAGCGGTGGGAGCGCGATGGGAAGACCGTCGCCGAGCGAATCGCGTCGCTTTGACTTCATCCTTTCCCACGGTTCCTTGGCTCCCTCGCCGTACAGATGCGGGTGGCGCCCCTTCATTTTGGTGATCAATCCGCCAGCGACATCGCTGAAGGTGAACGCTCCGCGTTCTTCGGCCAGCACGGAATGGAACAGGACCTGGAGCAGGACATCGCCGAGCTCTTCACGCGTGAGGGCGTCGTCGCCAAGCTGGATTGCCTCATCGAGCTCGTGCGCTTCTTCGATGAGATATGGCCGAAGCGATTCGTGCGTTTGGCTTGCGTCCCAATCGCAGCGCTTCCGCAGGTCGCGCATCAGTTCCAGCGTGTCGTCGAGTCGGGCGTCCAGTGACATTATCTTATAAGGCTGTGGAAGAATCCCTAATATATCCGTTGCCCAGCCGGGCCTGGCTCGACGTGAGTGTCGATGCGTTGCGCCGCAATGCGACGGAACTTCAAGTGCGAACGGGACTTCCGCTAATTCCGATGGTCAAGGCCAACGCCTATGGAGTGGGCTCTGCTGGCGTCGTTCGCGCACTCGAGTCGCTGGACCCGCTGGCTTATGGTGTGGCATCTGTGGAAGAGGGTGAGTCGCTCCGCGACATGGGGATCTTGCGGCCTATAATCGTGTTCACGCCGATTCTAGAGGCCGAACACGCGCGCGCGCAGGCCGCCGATTTGGCGGTCGCATTGGGAAGCGCTGAGGCCATCGAATCGTGGGCGCCGTCGGGCAAGCCTTACCACCTGGCGATCGATACCGGGATGAACCGCGCTGGTGTGCCGTGGCGGGACGTTGCAAGTGTGCGCGATGCAGCTCGTCGCTGGCCGCCGAGCGCTGCCTTCACGCATTTCCATTCCGCCGAAATCGAAAACGACTCCGCGCAGGAGCAGGTCCAGCGATTCTTCTCGGCGATCGACCAGATCGGAGTCCAGATCTCGCTGCTTCATGGTGACAACAGCGCGGCGGCGGCGCGAGGCGTGGAAGGCCGCGGTCGCTGGGGCGCCATCCGGCCGGGAATTTTCCTGTACGGAGTGGGAAGCCGATTCGGAGTGAGCGCGGAGCCGGTGGTGAGTCTTCGCGCACGGGTCGTGGACGTGCGCTGGATCGAGGCCGGCGACTCCGTTAGTTATGACGCCACCTATGTGGCGGCGCGACGAGAACGGATCGCAACGGCCGCCATCGGGTATGGCGACGGCTACCCTCGCGCACTTTCAGATCGCGCTACCGCGATCCTCAACGGTAATAGAGTTTCCCAACGTGGCCTCGTGACAATGGATATGACGATGTTCGACGTTACCGAAACAGCGTGTCTGGTGGGCGACGTCATAACCCTCTTGGGCTCAGAAGGCGGCCCCGAGATGACCGTCGAGGGACTTGCAGCATCCGCAGGCATGTCGCCTTATGAGCTGCTTACCGGGTTGGCTGCCAGGCTCGAGCGGCGTTACCTCGAAGTTTGAGCGAGACAAAATGGGGAAGCGCGCAGCAATCATAGTCCTCGACGGGGTAGGAATTGGCGAGGCGCCCGACGCTGCCGCCTACGGTGATGTTGGTAGTGACACGCTCGGCCACGTCATAGCTGCGAGTCCGGTTGGCCAGCTTGAGAACTTACGCGAGGCAGGGCTTGGTAACATTCGCCGTATCAATGGTTTAACACCGGTGACAACACCCACAGGCGCATTTGGTTCTATGGCGCCGAGCGCAGCGGGTAAGGACAGCACAACCGGACACTGGGAGATCGCCGGTGCGAGTGTCGCGGTTCCATTTCCCACGTATCCAGAAGGCTTTCCTGGCGCGCTGCTCGGTGAGTTCACCAGGCTAACGGGGAGGCCGGTAATTGGAAATGTCGTGGGAAGCGGGACGGATGTCATCGCCCGTTTCGGGGAGGAGCACGTCCGGACGGGCGCCTGGATCGTGTACACTTCGGCTGATTCCGTCTTTCAGATAGCGGCACACGAAGCCGTGGTTCCGCTCACCGAACTGTACTCTGGGTGCGAAGCGGCGCGGGCGATCCTAGTGGCGCCGAACGACGTTTCGCGCGTGATTGCGCGCCCTTTCGTCGGCGAGCCTGGGTCCTTCCAACGTACTCCGAACCGTCGCGACTTCTCAGTGCTTCCCCCATCCGAGACACTGCTCGACGCGTTGGCAACGGGCGGAATCGCGCGCAACGGGGTAGGCAAGGTGGACGACCTGTTCGCGGGCCGTGGTATTACATCGACGCACACGCTGGGAAACGCTGATGGAATCCATTTGATCCAGCAGTGGCTACTAAGTGGAGCGGATACGGGGTTTCTCTTCGCCAACCTTGTAGATTTCGACCAACTTTACGGCCACAGGAACGACGTACCGGGCTTTTTCGGGGCGCTGCGGGAATTTGACGCTGCGCTTCCAGCGCTCAGGCGTGCCCTTCGAGAGGAAGATCTGCTGTTTATCACCGCCGACCACGGCAACGACCCCACCACGGCTTCGTCCGACCACGCTCGCGAGAACGTGCCTGTTCTGGCGTTCGGGCCGGCGGTGCGCGCGGGAAGTGCAATCGGCCATCGCGCGACCTTTGCCGACCTGGGCGCTACGATATCCGATTGGTTCGGACTGAGCTTTCGTGGCGCGGGAGCTTCGTTCCTGTCAGAGATTGTCGGTTGAGCGCAGAATCGCTGAGGATTGTGGCGGAG
This sequence comes from Gemmatimonadota bacterium, assembly GCA_041691775.1. GTDB lineage: Bacteria > Gemmatimonadota > Gemmatimonadetes > Gemmatimonadales > Gemmatimonadaceae > Fen-1247. The sequence continues at coordinate 40,447 of JBEPUB010000011.1, read as the reverse complement.
GCTGCGCGCGTCAAAGCCTATGCCCCGTACTCGCACTTTCGAGTCGGTGCAGCGTTACGCAGCGGCACGGGCCATGTGTACGGTGGCTCTAACGTTGAGAACGCCTCGTATGGCGTTGGGATTTGTGCTGAACGATCTGCTGTCGCCGCGGCAGTAACGGCGGGCGATCGCAGCTTTGAAGAATTGGTGTTGGTGAGCGACGCAGCGGAACCGGTGCCACCGTGCGGCGCATGCAGGCAGGTACTCGCGGAATTTGCTCCGGGGCTCCGCATAATTAGTCACGGTCTGAATGGGGAAACGGCGGAATGGTCGCTTGCGGATCTGCTGCCGCACCAGTTTCGGCTTAACGAATCGAATGGAATTACGGAGTGATATTGAAGAGATGGAGTATTAGCCGCGTCGGTACGGCCGCCGCCGCCGCGACATTGTTAGCTCTCGTTGTGACTGGGTGCACTGAAAAGCTGGATGGTTCCGCAGGGTGCCCACTTACCTGCATCGATCAGTCGGTGCAGGTGCAGACGGTGACGCTGGACGCTGTGCAGACAGATTCGACCGTGCTCGGTGGCCTGGGGCTCGGCACCGAGCCACAGATGCTCCTCGCCAACAGAGGCGACACGCTCGACACGCGCATCGAGATTCGTTTCGACACCCTCCCGTCAAAGAGCAAGACGAGTGTGTCGGATACGGGTACGGCGATCACGTATCTCGACAGCGCTGTGTTGAGACTACGTGTGGACAGTACTGCCTTCGCGATCGGTGTGCCTATCAACGTGGCGGTGTACGACCTTGATGACACAACGGCGGTGGACGACTCATCCGCGAGTGCTATCACGCCTCTGTTCACGCCGTCCAGGCTCATCACTACCCAACAATTCGCTGCGGGCGCGGTGGTCGATTCCATCAAGATTCGACTACCGGGGCCCTTTCTACTCGCAAAGGCCCGGGCGCGCGCGCGGCTGAGATTGGGTCTTCAGGTTTCCGCTTCGAAGTCAGTTGAAGTTCGTGTGTTCGCGCAGGAATCCGGTTTTGCACCGTATCTCTCGACGCGGATTTCGCCCGATACCGCAGTGGCTCCGATAGTTATGGCTCCGTACTCCGCCACTCCGTCAAGCAATCTGTCTATCGCACAAAGCCTGGGCGACTTCACGATCGTCGTGAAGGGGACTGCGGCGGCACCACCCGGGCTTCTTGCAGTGGGTGGCCTACCTGGCACGCGCGCGTACCTTCTATTCAACATCCCGCCGTCCATATCGGACTCGTCACTGGTTGTCGCAGCTGCGCTGATATTGACGCAACAGGCGAGCGCTTCGCCGGATCCCGCGGACTCGATGTCGATCCATCCATCCCTGGTGCTTGCTGGGCCAGGGATTCACGACCCGGCTAGGGCGGCGCAGATCACAGCCCCCGCTACCGTACTCGGCCTGTCGCCGCTCAGGACCCCGCCTGGAAGTTCCGGAATCAGGGAGCTGCAGATCGGGCCCGCGTTCAAGTATTGGGGAATTCAGAGCGCTCAGCTGTTGCCGCGCGCGATCGTGCTCCAGAGCATACAGGAAGACTACTCTCCGCAACAGGCACTCTTCTATTCCTCGTTGGCGGCTCCGGCGTTGAGGCCGAAGCTTCGCATTAGCTACACACCTCGCTCCCGGGTCGGCGTTCCATGAGGAATAGTTTCCTGCTAAGTGCCGCGGTCATTGCGACACTCGGCGCTTCAGTCGTGCAGGCACAGGGATCGACGAGCTCGCAGGGGCTCGGCTATCCTCCGGGTGAGCTCAGCACGCGCGCGCTCGGAACGGGCGGCGCGTTCGGCGAGATCGATAGCCGCTCGCCAATCAATCCCGCGTCGCTCGCGATCCAACCGGCGGCGAAGGTATATGCGCAATACGATCCGGAATTTCGGAGCGTCTCGGCAGGTGGGAAGACGTCGTCGACAACCATCGCGCGGCTCCCGAACGTTGGTGGGATTCTTCCAATCAACGACCATTTCGTGGTCGGCCTTTCGGCCTCGACGCTGCTCGATCGGACGTGGCAGACGAGTCTCGCTCGCACGCAGCAATTCGGCCCCGCCGATACTGCGCTGTTCACCGAGACCCTCAAGAGCGAAGGCGCAATCACCGACGTTCGCGTAGCGCTAGCCTACGCTCCAATCTCGCGTCTAAGATTTGGTGTTGGCTTTCACACGTTTCCTGGATCCCTCCGCCTTACATCGAACGAGGCATTCGCCGACACGACGCGTTTCCAGAACGTCACTCAGCTTACCCGCATCGGTTTCTCAGGAAATGCGGTGTCAGCAGGAATGGAAGCCGATGTGTTACCGAGTCTCAGTATCGCACTCAGTGGACGCAGGGGCGGCACGGCGAAGATGTTCGCCAACGATTCGCTACTCACGACTGCTACAATCCCGGACAGATACTCGGGATCCATCGCGTTCAGCGGAATTCCGGGTACCGTAGTCGCGATTCGGGGGTCGCACGAGCGTTGGAGCCAGCTCAGCGGTTTGAGCGTTGTGCACACGGTTGCAGTTGACGCGAACGACGTCAGCGCAGGCATAGAGTCAAATGGCCCTGGACTCGGCGGTGGCTTCCCGCTACTCGTTCGGCTTGGCGTGAGAAGACGTACGCTTCCGTTTCAGGTTGGCACGTCCGCGGTGCAGGAGACCTCGTTCGGCGGTGGCATCGGCGTTCCGATCGCACTCGATCGTGTCACGCTCGATGTCGCACTGCTACGCGCATCTCGCACCGGTGTAGCCGGTGTGACCGAACATGCATACAACCTCAGCTTCGGGCTGCAGGTGCATCCGTAGCGTTCGAATGGACGCAGACCAGGAGCCCCCGCTGATTCTAGTCGCCGACGATGTGCCGGCGAATGTTGAGCTTCTGTTCGACCAACTCGAAACATTGGGGTTTCGGACGATAGGTGCAGTGGATGGTCCGTCCGCGATCAGCGCGTGTATCGAGCACCATCCGGACCTGTGCATTCTGGATGTCGCGATGCCAGCGGGCGAGCTCGGCGTGGATCATCGTTCAACCGGGTTTGAAGTTTGCCGCCGCCTCAAGCGCGATCCGCGCACTTCGCGAATTCCCGTGATCTTCGTCACCGCTCTTAACGACACTACGGATCGCGTAAAGGGAATCGAGGCGGGAGGCGATGACTTTCTTACCAAGCCGCACAATCGCCTGGTGCTGGGTGCGAGGGTGCGCAGTCTTCTCAAGCTCAAGGCTGCGACAGATGCGTTGGAGGAGAGCTACGGAAAGCTGCGCGAGTTGGAGAAGGTGCGCGACGATCTGATGAAGATGATAGTCCACGATCTCAAGACGCCGCTCACGTCGGTACTCGCGACGCTCGAAATGGTTGGCGATGGTGATTTTGGGGACGTCACGCTCGAACAGCGTCGCGCGTTGAGCGACGCCGAGACAAAGGCTGAAGAGCTGCTCGGTCTCATCGGCGACCTGCTTGAGGTTGCAAAGGTGGAAGAGACCGGGATCGTTCTCAACAAGGAGCCAATCGCGCCCGGCGCGTTCATCGCCGAGATCGTTCACGAATGGCAAGTCCGGTTCACTCAGGAAGGTGCGAATGTGAGCACGAGTGTGGCCGAGGATGCCCCTACGTTCGAGGCAGACAAGCCGCTGTTGAAGCGTGTGTTCTCCAACGTTCTTCAAAACGCACTCACGCATTCGGGCAACGCGATCGAGTTGAAGATTTCTGTACGCGGGGAGGCTGACGGCATTCTGTTTGGGCTGCAGGACAACGGTCCCGGGATACCTGAAGAGTTCCACGATCTGATTTTTCAGAAGTTTGGACGCGTGAAGACGGCTCACGTTCCCCGGGTTCGCAGTTCGGGTCTCGGTCTTGCGTTCTGCAAGTTGGTGGTTGAGGCGCACGGGGGCCGAATATGGGTCCGCAGCGCGACGGGAGAGGGAAGCACCTTCTACGTGCAGTTGCCGACGCACAATTCGCCCAAATCACGGTAACCGCATGACTCGCCCCACTGTTTACATCGAAACCTACGGTTGCCAGATGAACGTGAGCGACACCGAGCTCATGCTTGGAAAGCTCACCGCCAGCGGCTATGACCCGGTGGACGGACCGGATGGCGCGGATGTGATTCTCGTCAACACGTGTGCGATCCGCGACCACGCTGAACAGCGCGTGATTGGGCGGCTTGGTGAATTGAAGCGGCACATGTCGCCCGGCGCGGTGATGGGGGTGACAGGCTGCATGGCTCAGCGGCTTGGTCCTGTGCTGCTGGAGCGCACTCCGCATGTGAGCATCGTCATTGGGCCAGACGGATATCGCGCCCTTCCGACGCTTATCGACAATGCGCGACACGGGATCAGGAGCTCGGCGACTGATTTCGACATGGACGAGCACTATGAGGATTTTTCACCTCGTCGGTTCGACAAGGTAAAGGCGTGGATTCCGGTGCAGCGCGGTTGCGACTATCGCTGCACGTATTGCATAGTGCCCTATACTCGCGGGCCGGAGCGGAGTCGCGCCCTCGCCGACGTGGTGCGGGAGACCGAAAGTATTGTCGCCGATGGAATGTCGGAGGTCGTGCTACTGGGCCAGACTGTCAATTCATATACGGACGGCACTCACGATTTTGCTGACCTGCTTCGCGCGGTCGGAAGCGTTGACGGAATTCGCCGCGTTCGATATACAAGCCCGCATCCTAACGATTTCAGCGATCGTGTAATCGAAGCCATCGCGACAACCGCGACCGTGTGTGAGCACGTCCATCTCCCGATGCAGTCCGGCTCTTCTCGAACGCTCAAGCGCATGTTGCGTCGCTACACGCGCGAGTCATATCTTGAATGCGCCGACCGGTTGCGACGCGCAATTCCCGGCGTGGCGCTGACTACCGACATCATCGTCGGCTTTCCGGGGGAGACGGACGATGAGTTTGCGGAGACGTTGAGCGCGGTGCGACAGGTCGTGTTCGATGACGCGTATACGTTCAAGTTTTCGATGCGTGACGGAACGCCTGCGGCCCGGCTTCCGGCGGAACTGACAGTGTCAGATGAGATAGCGAGTGATCGCCTGGCCCAGTTGATAGCTGTGGTTCGTCAGGGCTCTCGCGCGCGCAACATGACGTTGTTAGGCGAGCGCCGCGAAGTCCTCGTTGAAAAGGAGGCTCGGCGCGGCGGCCTGCTCCAGGCCCGGACGCGCGACTTCAAGACCGTCATCATTCCCGGCGGGCCAGAGCTGATCGGCGAGTACGTCACGGTGGAACTGACCGGCACTACGGGCTCGACGTTCACCGGCGCGGTAGTGCGTGCGCGCGAGCAGCTGCCCATGCGGTAGTTTCACGGTCCGCGCGCGCAAGCGATACGTTTGGCGTGCCGGTTCAGCATTATGGTGTGTGACTCCCCAAGCCGAGTCGCACATGCCGATGATAATGTGGGTGCTCGCGTTCGTAGTCGGCGGTCTCGTGGCGGGATATACGCTGCCATGGCAGATCGCGCTCGGAGCATGCGGTGCCCTAGCTTGGCTTTCGGCCGCGGAGTTCGTACCGGGCGCGTGCGTCTTGTATTTCGCGGCGGCGTGTGCGATCGCGGCGTCTGGACCGCGGCGCGGCCCCGGTCCGGGATTCGCGGTGCGTGCCGACTCCACTCAGCTCGGTGAGCGAATGCGTTTGCGGGCCGGTCGTTCAATCGATCTGGCATTCGCGGCGGACGCGCCGATCGCCCGTGCGCTTCTCGTCGCTGACCAGAGTGAGATTCCACGCGACCTGAAGCTTGCCTACGCTGACGCCGGCATCGTTCACATGCTCGCGATATCTGGTCTGCACGTCTCGATAGTTGCCGCATCGCTAGTTCTGCTCTTGAACCTTGTGCGCGTCCCGGTTCGGATTGGATCGTTTGTTACTGCCGCGACGATAATGGGCTACGTGTTCGTGCTGGGTTTTCCAGCGCCCGCACTGCGCGCGGCGGTGATGGTGTGTATCGCCACGGCCTCACACGCTTGCCAGCGTCACGCTTCGCGGTGGAGCATCCTGGCGTTGGGTGGTATCGTTCCACTTGTAAGACCGGACACAGTACTCGAAGTTGGTTATCAGCTTAGCATGGCTGGTATGGCCGCTGTGATCGCGGCCGGCGCACTTGCGAAGCGCGGAAGGATCGCGCGCCTTCGCGGTTGGCGCCGCGGGGTTGTGCAGTCGCTCGCTGTATCAGGCGTGGCGACTTTGGTTACAGCCCCGCTCGTTGCGTGCTGGTTCGGACGCCTGAGTCTCATTGGACCTCTAACCAACCTTGTGGCAGACCCCGTAATCGCCATAGTTCAGCCCATGCTATTTCTCGCACTCGTTTTGGCGCCGTGGCCAGCGGCGGCGCACTTTGTGGCAATGGCTGCACACCCGCTACTCGTCGCGTTCGAGGCCATAGCGCGGACGGCGGCTTCGGTACCGTTCGCGGCTGTCGGAGTCACGGTGTCGCCCGCTGGTGTGATTCTATCGCTGGTTTCCGCTGTCGCAGTGGTAGCGTCGTGCACCAGCCGCTTTCCGGGCCGAGCCGTTGCAGTGGCCATGGGTGCCGCTGGCCTGACTGTTTGGCTCGCATGAGAGATCCAATTCGCGACGCCATCGGCGCCGCGCTGAGAGAAACCGTGGGCGTTCCCATTGCGCTTCCACCAGACTTGCTATCGGCCTTCCCGGAGTTGGGCTCCGTCTCGTGGCGGCGCGGCGGATTGCCTCTCCGCGTAGGTGGCTGGTTGCTCGGACAGGCCACGGTCGCAGGGATCACCCTGGGCACGACGGTATTTCTCGCCTCCGGCGGATCTCCGTCTGTACGGTTGCTACTGCACGAATTGGGACACGTTCGGCAGTATCGCCGGGACAAAACATTCCCCATACGTTACCTTTGGGAATCCGTGATCCGTGGGTATTCCCGGAACCGTTTCGAAGTAGAGGCCGATCAGTTCGCCGAGGAGGTGTTATGGTCAAGCACACAGCGACGTCAGTCGTAACGATCGAGCGGTACATCATCGAGCAGGAACGGCTGTATCCGGACGCGACCGGAGAGCTGTCTGGCTTGCTGTACGACATTGCGCTCGCTGCAAAGATGATAGCGAACAAGGTCCGAATGGCGGGCCTCGCGGATATCATTGGCGCTACTGAGAACGAGAACGTTCAGGGCGAGATTCAACAGAAGCTCGACGTGCTCGCCAACGACATGATCATCAAGGCGCTGGATCACAGCGGCCGCCTCTGCGCGATGGCATCGGAGGAAGAGCCTGACATTATCCAGATCCCGGATAATTTCCGTTGCGGCAAGTATTGCCTTCTGTTCGATCCGCTGGACGGCTCGTCCAACATTGACGTAAATGTTCCGGTCGGCACCATCTTCTCCGTGGTTCGCAAGATCACCCGCGGCCCTCGCGGCGAGATGGAAGACATGCTCCAGCCGGGTCGCCGTCAGGTCGCCGCCGGTTACGTGATTTACGGATCCAGCACGATGATGGTATATACGACTGGACAGGGCGCACACGGCTTCACACTCGACCCGCAGATCGGCGAATTCTTGCTGTCGCATCCGAACATCCGGATTCCTGAACACGGCCGATATCTATCAGTGAACGATTCGTACGAGCAGGTTTGGGACGAGGACGTTCGCGCGCTGATGCGGCGTTATCGCGGCCTTGATGGCGTTCGTGATCCGATGAGCGTTCGATACGTCGGCTCGCTCGTTGCCGATTTTCACCGCAATCTTCTTGGCGGCGGTCTGTTCGCCTATCCCGCGAATGAGAAGAATCCACGCGGAAAGTTGCGGTTGCTGTACGAGGCGAATCCACTCGCATTCATCGTGGAGCAAGCGGGCGGCCTCGCAAGCAATGGAAGCGTTCGTATCCTGGACGTCGAGCCGACCGAGCTGCATCAACGCACGCCGCTCTTTATCGGCAGCAAGAACGATGTGAACATGGCTGACTCAATGTTGTCGCAACCCGTGCTCGCCGAGCAGGCGTAGTATCGGGCTCAGCGGTGCGCGATGTTTCTGAGTCGTCGCCGGTGAGCGGCCAAGGAGTCCCATCGGTCCACGCAACCTCGTCCGGCATTCCGGTCGAGGTAGTGTATCGCCCGGAGGATGCGGCGATCGATTACAAGCGCGATCTAGGCGATCCGGGGCGCTACCCGTTTACGCGCGGCGTTCAGGCAAGCATGTATCGTGGTCGCCTGTGGACCATGCGCCAATACGCAGGGTTCGGTACTGCGGAGGAGACCAACGCACGCTTCCGTCTGCTCCTCGAGCGGGGCCAGACCGGCCTGTCGGTTGCGTTCGATCTTCCAACGCAGATGGGGATTGATTCTGATTCCCCGCGAGCGCTGGGCGAGGTTGGCAGGGCTGGCGTGGCTATCGATACGGTCGACGACATGCACGCGCTGCTCGCGGAGCTGCCACTAGAGACTGTGTCTACTTCGATGACCATCAACGCGACCGCGGCCACATTGCTAGCGATGTATATAGTAGTTGCGGAAGAGCGGGGAATACCGCGCAACGTGTTGAGCGGAACCATTCAGAATGATCTGCTCAAGGAATACATCGCGCGCGGGACGTATATCTATCCGCCCGGCCCGAGCCTCGATCTCATCGCGGAGATATTCCGCTTCTGCGCCGACGAGGTGCCGCGCTGGAATCCGATTTCGATCTCGGGCTATCACATCCGTGAGGCCGGTGCCACGGCGGTGCAGGAATTGGCATTCACGTTCGCAAACGCGATCGAGTACGTGAAGCGCGCAATTGCGGCGGGCCTCGAGATCGATGCATTTGCGCCGCGGCTGTCGTTCTTTTTCGCGGCACACAACGATCTGTTCGAGGAAGTTGCCAAGTTCCGCGCGGCGCGACGCCTGTACGCGCGGCTGATGCGCGATCGTTTCGGCGCGGATGACGCAAGTTGCCGCATGCGCTTCCACACGCAGACCGGCGGCGTCACACTCATGGCTCAGCAGCCACTCAACAATGTCGTCCGGGTAACCGTGCAGGCACTCGCCGCAACGCTCGGCGGCACTCAATCACTACACACCAACGGATACGATGAGGCGCTCGCGCTGCCCACGGCGGAAGCCGCGACGCTCGCGCTCCGCACTCAGCAGATAATCGGATACGAATCCGGCATCGCCAACACGGTGGATCCGCTCGCGGGCAGCTACTACGTGGAGGCGCTTACGGATCAACTCGAATCGCGCGCGATGGAGCTCATCGGAAAGGTTGATGAGATCGGCGGAGCTGAACGGGCGGTCGCTGCCGGCTTTTTTCAGGAAGAGATCGCGCGAAGTGCATACGAATTCCAGCTTCGCGTTGAGGCGGGCGAGACCGCGATCATCGGTGTCAACAAATTCGCCGAGAACGGTGATCCGCCGGTGATTCCGTCGCCCGATTATTCGGCACTCGAGCGCGAACAGGTGCGGAAGCTCCAAACGGTGAGGAACGGGCGCGACCAGGCGCGAGTTACCGTCGCGCTCACGGCCCTACACGCCGCTGCCGATCGGAGCGAAGGACCGGGTCCAACCCACCTCATGCCATTGATAATCGACGCGGTGAGAGCCCGGGCTAGCGTCGGCGAGATCTCCGATACTCTTGCCGCCTGCTGGGGCGTGTACCACCCGGCGCTTTAATAACTGTGCGTTGCCGTTGAGCTAACGCTCACATTTTCGTAAATTGAACGGCTGCACCAACCCCTCCTAAGTGCCTACGTACGAGTTCACGTGTCCCCAGGGACATGACTTCGACAAATTTTTTCGCTCCATGGCCTCCGCTCCAACGGTGGTGCCATGTCCTGTGTGCGGTGAACCCGCGGATCGCCAGATGTCTGCGGGTGCTGGCCTGGTCTTTCATGGGTCGGGGTTTTACATAACCGATTACGGCAAGGACGGAAAGAAGGATCAGAAGGCGGCTATCGCACGGAATGCCGAAACCAAGAAAGAGCCCGCTGGTGAGGCAAAGTCAGGGGATTCCGGTCAGCCGGATGCCAAATCGGCTGATTCCAAGAGCGACTCCGGCTCTGCCGGCGGCACGCCGAGCGATTCCAAGTCCGCCGGCGAGAGTGCACCCAAGCCGTCAGAAACGCCGGCCAAGGCGGCGACTCCGCCGAAGGTAGCGGAGTGAGCTTCGCTGAAAAAATCCGCGCCGAGCTCAAGCGTGCGGCGCTGAGTATTGGTGCGCCGAACGACGTCGAGCCGATACTCGAGCGTCCGCGCGATCCATTGCACGCGGACTGGGCCAGCAACGTCGCGATGGTGCTCGCTCGTCCGCTCCGCCGGAAGCCACTCGAGATTGCGACCGCCATCCGTGACGCCATGAATCTCGCGGACGCGGGCGTCGATCGCATTGAGATTGCCGGCCCCGGATTTCTGAATTTCCGGCTTGATCCAGCCGCAGTTGCGGAAACCGTGCGCGAGATAGTTCGGTCGAACGAGAGCTACGGGAGAGGGTCGGATGGCGAAAACTGCCCCGTGGTAGTGGAGTTCGTGTCGGCCAACCCGACGGGTCCGCTCCACGTTGGCCACGGTCGCCAGGCGGCGCTGGGCGACGCGATCTCGTCGTTGCTGGAGTGGACAGGCTGGCGTGTGTCGCGCGAATTCTACTACAACGACGCCGGCGTACAGATCGACAATCTGGAGTTGAGCGTGCGCGCGCACATCGATGCGGGTGGTGCGCCGGTAGTGATTCCTGAAGGTGGCTATCATGGCGACTACGTTCGCGAGATTGCCATGCGTTATGACGCGATTAGCGGCGAGGGTCTCCGCGAGTTCGCGGTGCGCGCGTTGCGCGCGGAGCAGGATCTGGACATGCAGGCGTTCGGTGTGAAATTCGACACGTATTATCTGGAGTCGAGTCTGTACACTGACGGCAAGGTGCAGGACGCCGTGAACCGATTGATTGCCAACGGCCAAACGTACGAGAGCGAAGGCGCGTTGTGGCTGCGCACTACGCAATACGGCGATGACAAGGATCGCGTAATGCGTAAGGGCGACGGAAGTTACACCTACTTCGTTCCCGACGTTGCGTACCATCTCGGAAAGTGGCAACGCGGCTTCACGCGTGCAATCAACGTGCAGGGGGCCGACCACCATGGCACTACTACGCGCGTTCGCGCTGGCCTCCGGGCGCTGAACATGGGCATTCCGGAAGGCTACCCCGAATACGCACTGCATCAGATGGTGACGGTCGTGAAGGAAGGCGAAGAAGTAAAGATCTCGAAGCGCGCCGGGAGCTACGTCACGGTTCGCGATCTGATCGATTGGGTGGGTCGGGACGCGGTTCGTTTCTTCTTTCTCATGCGCAAGGGTGATAGTCCGCTGGTATTTGACGTGGATCTAGCGCGCAGGCAGTCGGACGAAAACCCGGTGTATTACCTGCAGATGGCACACGCGCGAATGAGCGGCATATTTCGGGTCGGCGAGATCGACGTGTCACACATGGATATGTCCTCGGTTGATCTCACTGTACTGAGGGAGCCAGAGGAACAGGCGCTCATCAAGCAGCTACTGGATTTCCCAACTGAGGTAAGCGGTGCTACTGCCTCACTCGAGCCGCACCGTATAACGTCCTACGCACTCGAAACGGCACGACTTGCTCATCTGTGGTACCACAAGCACCACGTGCTAGGCGAGCCGGAACCGATCATGTCCGCTCGTCTGGCTCTCGCTCGCGCGTCGCAAATCGTGATTCGCAACACCTTGCACCTCCTCGGCATATCCGCCCCTGAGCGGATGTGACGCCTGTAAGAATTCCATCATCACTCTCCCACCACTCTGATGTCCGTCCTAGTCGTTGGCTCGGTCGCGCTGGATTCCGTAGAGACGCCGTTCGGTAAAGCCGATGATGTGCTCGGCGGCTCCGCAATTTTCTTTTCCGCCGCCGCGAGCCATCTTACCGACGTGCAGGTTGTCGGAGTCGTCGGCAACGATTACCCGATGGACAAGCTGCGAGAGTTGGAAAAGCGGCATGTAGATCTCGGCGGCATCGAACAGGTGGACGGAAGCTCGTTTCGCTGGCGCGGACGCTACCGGCACGATCTCAATTCCGCCGAGACGCTCGAAACGCATCTTGGTGTCTTCTCGCACTTCGAGCCCAAGATTCCCGCCCGCTTCGCAAAGCCAGACTTTCTGTTTCTCGCGAACATCGATCCGCGGCTACAGCTAGCCGTGCTCAAGCAGGTGGAGCGGCCGAAACTCGTCGCGTCCGATACCATGAACTTCTGGATCGAAAGCCGGCGCCCGGAACTTGTAGAGTTGTTGGAGCATGTCGATCTCATCACGCTGAACGACGGCGAGGCGCGTCAGCTTACAGAGCAGAGCAATCTGGTGCAGGCGGCCCGCTGGATCATGGCGCACGGACCCAAGCATGTAATAATCAAGAAGGGTGAGCACGGGGCGTTTCTGTTTCGCGATGATAAAATCTTCTTTGCGCCTGCGTATCCATTAGAGTCTGTATTCGACCCCACTGGTGCTGGCGATTCGTTCGCCGGCGGATTCATCGGTTATCTGGCACGCACCGGTGATCTCAGCGAAGCCAACATGCGTCGTGCGGTGATTTACGGATCTGCGATGGGCTCGTTTGCAGTCGAGAAGTTCTCCATCGAGCGTCTCATGACTGTAACGCGCCCCGAGATAGACGCACGAGTACACGCATTCAAACAGCTGGTGGCATTCGAAGAGGATCTCAGCGCGTGACAGACGGGTCCCGTTCCGCGCCGCTGGACTATCGCTCGGCCGGTGTTGATATAGACGCTGGCGACGATGCCAAGCGTCGAATTCGCACGCTCGTCGAGTCAACGTACACGGCCGGAGTTCGCGGCGCGTTCGGCGCGTTCGGTGGGATGTTCAGGATCCCATCCGACGTGCCGAATCCCTTGCTCGTGGCATCCGCCGATGGCGTGGGGACCAAGACAAGAGTCGCGATCGAAGCGGGCCGGCATGATACCATCGGTCACGACCTGGTCAACCACTGCGTCAACGACATCCTGGTGCAAGGCGCCAAGCCGCTCTTTTTCCTGGACTACGTCGCATTCGGCAAGCTCGAGCCATGCATCGTTGAGTCGGTAGTCGCAGGCGTTGCGGCCGGGTGCAAGGAGAACGGATGCGCCCTACTCGGCGGGGAAACCGCCGAGATGCCGGGGGTGTACACTCCGCCGGACTACGACCTCGCGGGATTCATCGTAGGATGCGTGAGCGAGAGTCGAGTACTGGGCCCTGAGCGTGTAGTCCTGGGGGACGTGCTGATTGGACTCGCGAGCACTGGACTGCACACCAACGGCTATTCACTGGCGCGACGAATCGTCAGTGAACGCATGAACCTTCAGGCTGGCGACGCGTTTCCGGGTATGGACATGTCCGTCGCGAACGCATTGCTTGCGGTGCATGCCTCGTATCTCGCCGCCGTCGAGCCAGTGCTGGGCGTTGTGCACGCCATGGCGCACATCACGGGTGGTGGCCTTCCCGGCAATCTGGATCGAGCGTTGCCAGCAACACTCGACGCCGCAGTGGACCGTTCCAGCTGGGAGATACCGGTGCTGTTCCGCGAGTTGGCACGTGCTGGATCGGTTCCGGCCACCGACATGTTCCGTTCCTTCAATATGGGTGTAGGGATGGTGGTGATCTGTGACGACGCTGACGCCAACACAGTCATTCAGGCTGCAGGGCGCGCGGGAATTGCAGGCTGGCGGCTCGGAGAGATTCGGCCGGGCACCGGACGCGTCATTCTCGAATAGATCATCACAGGAGAAATCATGAAGATTCGGTCGTTGGTCGCGGCATCTGTATTCGTTTGCGCGACGTTGCCGCTTGGCGCACAGGGCTCGGTAAACTCGCAATGCACCGCCGGTGTCACGCAGGATGCGTGTCAGAAGGCCGTGGACGTCTTTCAGTATCTCGCCCCGCAGTTGGGCGCTATAGTCGCCGGTGGAAACGCGACGCTCGGCGTCGGTGGCACACTCGGTGGACTGGGCCAGATTTACATCAGCGGCCGCGCGAACGTGGTCAACTCGAATATCCCGCGCGTCGATCAGGTAATCCCATCGACGAGCGGTGCGCATTCGGACCAGTATCCAACACAGTCGCAGATCGCCGGAATCCCTCAGGCTGATGTTGCGATCGGGCTATTTCGTGGAATTCCGCTTGGCGTGACGAACGTTGGCGGCATCGATTTGCTCGGCAGCGCGAGCTATCTTCCGTCAATTAACGCCTCCGGAGTACACCTCACCACGCCCAACGGATCGGTGAAGTTCGGCGCCGGTGTACGGCTGGGGATTGTGCAGGAGAGCATCCTGTTTCCGGGTATATCGGTCACGTATCTCCGTCGTGGGTTGCCCACTGTAGACCTGCTGTCGAATAACAGCAACGGTGACACGCTGCATATCAAGAACATAGATCTGACTACGGATTCGTATCGTGTCGTCGCGAGCAAGAGCCTGCTGATATTCGGCATTGCAGCTGGCGTTGGACAGGATCGCTACAATTCGAGCGCCACCGGTAGCGCGTATGTCGCCGCGCGCGGCATCGCAGGTGTCGGAACTCCGGCCGCGAGCGTCGGTGGGATCTCGATGAACCAGAAGCTTACGCGCACGACCTATTTCGTTGATGGAACGCTGCACTTCCTCATTGTGAATGTCATTGGTGAAATCGGGCGCACGAGCGCGGTGAACATTCCGACCTACAACTCTTTCGCTGGCTCGGCCGCGGGTGCTGCGCAGACCTTCGGCGCGGTTGGCGTCCGGCTCGGCCTCTAGCTCCGTGGCTGATGCGCGCGACGAACAGTTCATGCGTCGTGCGCTGGCGCTCGCCGAACGCGGGTGGGGGCAGACGTCGCCCAACCCAATGGTCGGCGCGGTCATCGTCCGCAACGGCGAGGTCGTCGGAGAGGGTTGGCACGAGCGCTATGGCGAAGTGCACGCTGAGGTAAACGCGCTGATGCGCGCAGGGCTGGCAGCGGAAGGTGCGACGCTGTACGTGTCGCTGGAGCCGTGCAACCATACCGGCAAAACGCCGCCGTGTGCCGATGCGGTGGTTGCGGCGGGAGTGGTGCGGGTCGTCATGGCGACTCGCGACCCCGGGAGAGACTCTGGCGGGGGGGCGGACAAGCTGCGCGACGCGGGGATCGATGTGGAGTTCGGGGTGCTCGAGTCAGAAGCGCGGGAACTGAACGCACCTTTCTTTCACTCGTTCGTGTCGGATCGTCCGTGGGTGACACTAAAGTTGGCGCTGTCGATCGACGGCGCGATCGCCGACTCGGAGCGCGGGCGCGCGTGGCTGACCAACGAAGAATCCCGCTCCGAAGTTCACCGCATTCGTGCGAACGTTGACGCGATCGCCGTCGGCGCGATTACCTATGCGACCGACCATCCTGAGCTGACCGTGCGCGGCCCGATTCAGCCTCGGGTTGCGCCTATCCGGGTGGTCTTCGATCCCGACGGCAAACTCTCGGCGGGACGAACGTCCGTTCTGGAGCAGGTTAATGGAATGAGCTTCGTCCGGGTGGCCGACCTTCCGGCGTCGCTTCGAGCCTTACGAACGCGCGGCGTCCGCTCGCTTTTAGTGGAGGGCGGGGCGACGCTAGCGTCTTCCTTTCTCGAGGCGGAGCTGGTGGACAGGCTGGTTATCTTTCAGGCTCCGATCGTACTGGGCGGAGGTGCACTCGCGGCATTCGGGGCGACGTCGCCCCGTCGCGCCGCAAACGTACGCCGGCTACCGATCCTGCGCCGCCAGAGCTTTGGCGACGACTTGATGACCATCTACGCCCTCCACGCTGTTTGAATGTTCACCGGACTGATTGATGAGGTCGGAAGCATCGACCGCGTCGCTGATACCGACGCCGGTCGCGAGTTCCGGATTCGGTGCGGTTACGAATCGCTCGCGCTTGGTGAGAGCGTCGCAGTGAATGGCGCCTGCCTGACTGTCCGTGAGCTGGGTGAAGGATGGTTCACCGTTGCAGCGATCGTAACGACACTCGGGCGCACTGCCGTGGATGACTGGACCATAGGCAGTAGCGTCAACCTCGAGCGCGCCATGAGGCTTGGCGACCGGCTTGGCGGCCATATCGTCCAGGGGCATGTTGACGAGGTTGGAATCGTGCGCCGCGTTCAACGCACCGGTGACGCAGTATTGGTCGATATAATGGTCTCAGCTGATATCTTTTCATCGCTCGTTGCAGTCGGCTCCGTAACGGTTGACGGCGTGAGCTTGACTGTGAACGCATTACCGGAAGACCGCATTCTTCAGATCTCACTCATAGAATTCACGCTGCGCCACACCACGCTTGGCGAATTGCGCGCTGGTTCGCGCGTGCACATTGAAGGCGACATGATCGGAAAGTACGTACGACGGCTGGTCGCCCCTTACGCGGAGAGGGTCCATGCCTGAGACAAAATTCGGAACGGTAGAGCAGGCACTTCGAGATATCGCGGCCGGTAAGATGATCATCGTCGCGGACGATGATCACCGCGAAAATGAAGGCGATCTTGTCTGCGCGGCCGAACACATCACCGCTGAGGGCGTGAATTTCATGATCCGCCGAGCCGGTGGATTGATATGCCTCGCTCTGACCGGCGAACGCGCCGATCATCTCGATCTCTCGCAGATGAGCGAGTTCAATACCGAAGAACAGCGCACGGCGTTCACGGTGAGCATTGATGCCGCGCCGCGCTTTGGTGTGACCACAGGTATCAGCGCGCAGGATCGCGCAACAACGATTCGCGTGGCCGTAGATCCGACGACTCATCGCAGCGATCTCAGACGCCCTGGTCATGTGTTCCCACTGCGCGCGAGAGAAGGCGGTGTGTTGCAGCGGGTTGGACACACCGAAGCAGCCATCGATCTGGCGCGCCTCGCCGGTATGCGACCAGCTGGCGTGATCTGCGAGATCCTCAACGAAGATGGCACCGCCGCACGACGCCATCAGCTCGAGGTATTCGCCGCCGAACATGGCCTGACGTTCATTACTGTCGCGCAACTGGTTGCCTATCGTTTGCGGACCGAGCGTTTAGTTCATCGGATCGCGGAGGCCCGTCTTCCCACGAGTTATGGGGAGTGGCGCATAATTGGCTACCACAACGACGTAGACCAGCACGAGCACGTTGCGCTGCTTCACGGTCACGTGCAGGGCGAATCCGGCGTACTGGTACGCATGCACTCAAAGTGCCTGACAGGCGACGTGTTTCACTCAGCGCGCTGCGACTGCGGCTGGCAACTCGATACCGCGATGCAGATGATCCAGGCCGAAGGCCGCGGCGTGATTGTGTACCTGGATCAGGAAGGCCGAGGAATCGGCTTGCTGAACAAGCTCAAGGCATACCAGCTTCAGGACGAGGGAAAGGATACCGTCGAAGCCAACGAGGCACTTGGTTTTGGCCCGGATTTGCGCAACTACGGAATTGGCGCGCAGATTTTGCTAGACCTCGGGCTGCGCTCGATGCGCGTACTCACCAACAACCCGCGCAAGCTGGTTGGTCTGGAAGGGTATGCGTTGGAAGTCGAGGACCGCGTGCCTATCGTGCCGCCGTCCACCAGTGAAAACGCCCAGTACTTGAAAACAAAACAGGCGAAGCTTGGGCATCTGCTCGCCTCCTGACAAAATAGATGGCAGAGTTTAACGGAACACCGCGCGGCGAGGGGCGACGCGTAGTCGTCGTCGCCAGTCGCTTCAACGAAACGATTACGCGCCCACTGGTGGACGGTGCACTCGAAGCGCTCGTCGCACACGGCGTCACGTTCGACGACATCGACGTGGTGTGGGTGCCGGGAGCGTGGGAGCTTCCGCTCGCCGCACGACGCGCACTCGCGAGCGGGCGCTACGACGCTCTCGTCGCGCTCGGCGCCGTGATTCGCGGTGACACTCCGCACTTCGACTTTGTCGCGGGTGAGGCATCTCGCGGGCTTGCACTCGTGTGCATCGACACCGAGATACCGATCGGGTTCGGACTCCTGACGTGTGATACCATGGAGCAGGCGCTTGCGCGTACTGGCGGCGTACACGGAAACAAGGGCTGGGACGCTGCCGTCGCGGCGCTCGAGACCACGGACGTCCTGGATCAGATCGAGCCCGCTGATGAGGGTTGAATCGCGCGCGCGTTCGCGTGCTCTGCAAGCGCTGTACGCCTGGGACATGCGAGATGATACGGCCCTCGATCGTGTGGCACAGCAAGTGTGGGATGACCTTGCTGTGTCGCAGGAAGAACAGCGGTTCGCCGGTTTTCTCGTGCGAATACTCATCGCGCGTGGTGACGAGATCGACAAATCGTTGAGTGCCGTGACCACCAACTGGCGGTTGAGTCGCATCGGCGCGATCGAACGATCCGTCCTGCGCCTCGCGATTGCGGAGCTTCTCCAGGGAACGACACCCACCAGAGTGGTCATCAAGGAATCTGTGAGGCTCGCTGAACGGTATGGGAGCGAGCAGAGCGCGCGCTTCGTGAACGGAGTGCTTGACGCGTACGCGCGCCAGCAGGGCATGCTTTAGCCTTTGCGGATTCTCGTCGTCAACTGGCAGGACCGGAAGAACCCTCATGCTGGTGGCGCCGAGCTCCATCTTCACGAGGTGTTTGGCCGGATCGTACAGATGGGTCACCAGGTGGATCTTCTGTGCAGCGGCTTTCCCGGCGCGGAGCGCGACGAGGTGATTGACGGAATCCGGGTGCACCGTGCCGGCTCTCGCTTTTCGTTTCCGCTGTATGCGCGCCGCGAATACGAGGCGCTCGCACGAGCTGCCGAGTACGATGTCGTCGTCGAGGATCTCAACAAGATTCCGCTGTACACCCCTCGATGGAAGCCGCGTCGGCTGGTTGTCGTCACGCACCATCTCTTTGGTGCTACGGCGTTCCGGGAGGAATCAATTCCGGTGGCGGCTGCGACGTGGCTTGCGGAGAGGCCGCTGGGCCGCGGCTACCGCGGCGTGGACTTCCAGGCCGTGAGTCTGAGCACGCGCGACGACCTGGTCAGCCGCGGAATTCCGTCGGATCGGATCACCGTGATTTACAACGGTGTGGACGTGGAATCACTCACGCCCGAACCGAACGGCCGTTCGGTTATCCCATTATTCTCCTATCTTGGCAGATTGAAGCGCTACAAGCGGGTCGATCTGGTGGTGAGAGCCTTCGCATTGCTCGACGGGCGCGATGCTCGCCTGGAGATTGCAGGGAAAGGCGACGACCGTGATCGTCTCGAAGATCTCGTTGCACGACTCAACATCGAAGACCGCGTCCGTTTCCTGGGGTACATCACGGAGCGGGAAAAGCGCGAGCTACTGCGGCGATCGTGGGCGACTGTACTCGCCTCTCCCAAAGAGGGGTGGGGAATCAGTAACTTGGAGTCAGCTGCATGCGGCACACCGGTGATTGCCGCGGATTCGCCTGGAATACGAGAATCCGTGGTGGATGGGGACACCGGTTTTCTTGTCCCTGGGTCAGACGTTGCCGCATATGCGGCTGCTATGAGGGGACTGCTGGACTCGCCGGATCTTGTCACGACACTAGGCGTCAATGCACGCCGCTTCGCAGAAACATTTACGTGGGAACGCGCAGCGGCGGAGACATTGGCACATCTCCAAATCGTAGTCAAAGGAGCATAGCATGGAAATCCAATTCCACGGACATCAGACGGCAATCACCGAAGGGCTTCGCGTAAAGGCGACGGAAGGTGTACAGAAATTGGCGGAACACCTTGGAAGGCCGGTCGATGCTGACGTCTGGTTCGGCGAAGACGGAGTTTCAAAAACCGTGGAAATTGTGCTTCACGCACCTGGTTACGACAACCTCGTAGGCAAGAGCGATGGCAAGTATCACGAGCCCGCTCTAACGGACGCGATATCCAAGCTCGACGCGCAGATTCGCAAAATCAAATCGGCCAAGAAGAAGCAGGTCCATGAGGCTGAGCTGCGCGCGTGACGCGCCACCCGACGGTCGGTGAGCTGATAGAGCGGCTCGCCGAGCCACTGCAGCTCGATGATCTGGGCGGTGGCGTAGGTCTCGATAGACCGCTTCCGGGACCGGACATCTCAAGTCCTGGCCTGGCACTTTCGGGCTACGTGGGTCGCTTCGTGTCGGATCGGTTGCAGGTCCTGGGCGAGACGGAGATCAGCTACCTGAATTCACTCGACGCGGTCCGGAGAAAGGAGATCATCGATCTCTTCTTCTCCTTTCACCTGCCGGCGGTGTTCATCACCAAAGGGCAGGAGCCGCCGATCGGACTTCGTGAGTGCGCCAGCGAAGCTCACACAGCTCTGATCCGCACCGCACTTTCAACCGCGGAGTTTTATCGCGGTGTCAAGCCGGCGCTGGAAGAATTATTCGCGCCAACTACGACGCTGCACGGTTCACTCGCAGATGTGTACGGAGTGGGTTTGTTCTTTACAGGCGCCAGCGGAATCGGGAAGTCCGAGTGTGTTCTGGATCTTGTCGAGCGCGGCCATCGTTTAGTTGCCGACGATCTCGTAATTGTTTCGCGACGCGGTCACGACGTGCTGATCGGGCGCGCCCACGAGATTGCCGCGCACCACATGGAGATTCGCGGTGTGGGGCTGATCAACATTCCGTCAATCTTCGGCATACGATCGGTGCGGCAGCAAAAGCGAATCGAAGTTGTGGTGCATCTGGAGATATGGGACAGGAACGCGCCGGTCGAGCGGACGGGGCTGGACACTTCGACCGCGAGCGTCCTGGGCGTCGAAATCCCCAAGATCACCATTCCGCTGAATCCCGGGAAGAACATCACGGTCATAGCGGAGGTGATCGCTATGAACCATCTTCTGCAATATTCCGGGATCAATCCGGCGGAACAGTTCAACGAGCGCCTAATTCAACGGATGCAGAAGGCTTCGGCGATCCGGCGCTACCTGCAGGAGGACGTCGAGTAGATGGATCCAGCCGTCGTGCCGCGCGCGATCGTCGCAGGACACGGCGGCCTTCCCGAAGGGCTCGTCTCCGCTGTCGAGCAGATTACTGGTCGCGGAAACGCGCTGATTCCATTCTCCAACACTGGCCTCGGCCGGGAGGAGATCGAGAGCGGGCTGCGCGATCTCCTTACGCTACACGGCGTCAAAATCGTATTCACCGACTTGCCCGGTGGTAGCGCAACTATCGCGGCGCGGCGCGTGTTGCACGATACACCAGGCCTGATGATAGTCACCGGCGTGAGTCTCGCAGCGCTGATCGACTTCGTATTTTGCGCGGCCGATATGCCGGCCAGGGAATCGGCGGCTCGCGCGGTGGAAAAAGGCCGTGCGGCCATTGTCTCCTTAGCACCCTGAATGCCAATAGCACTTTACAGAATTGATGACCGGTTGATCCACGGGCAGGTCGTTGTGGGGTGGGGCCAGCCGCTCGGCCTGGGCTTCATAGTTCTCGTTGACGACGTTGTCGCGGAATCGGACTGGGAGCAGGAACTGTACAGATTGGGCGTGCCTCCGAGCATGGACGTGTATTTCATGTCCACGAGCGACGCCGCAAGCGGGCTTCCGGGATACGTAGCGGACCGTCGCGTTGGGATGGTTCTTACTGGGACGGTTGAAGCGATGTTGTTGCTCGCGCGGACAGCGCCGCTTCCAATCGCGGCTGTAAATGTCGGCGGAATTCACTACCGCGAAGATCGTACGCAGAAGCTTCGCTACGTTTTCCTCAACAGGTCGGAGGAGTTGGCGTTGAGCGAGTTGTCGCGCACGGGGGTGGTAGTCACTGCGCAGGACGTACCGTCGGCAACTAGCCATTCTCTGGACGAGCTGCTGCGCGGAGGCACGAAGTGACAGCTGGTTCGCTCATTTTCAGTGTCGTTCCCGTGTCGCTGCTGGGCGCCGTGGTCGGGCTCGATATGGTGAGCTTCCCGCAGATGATGCTGTCGCGGCCACTTGTATCCGCGACGATTGGCGGCGCGTTCGTTGGTCGTCCGGCTGCGGGACTGCTGATAGGTGCGGTGCTCGAGCTGATCGCCCTCGAAACGTTGCCATTCGGTGCGTCGCGTTACGCGGAGTGGGGTACGGCGGGTGTCGTCGGGGGCGTAGTAATGGCCGGCCAGCCACCGGGTTCGGCTGGCGCGCTACCGGTCGCGATGTTCGTAGCGCTTGCAACTGCAGTGTTCAGTAGCCGGAGCATGGTCTGGGTACGCACGTGGAATGCGCACGACGCGCGGCGCATGCGCGTCGCGACCGATGCCGGATCGCCGAGCGCGATCGACGCTGTTCAACTGCGCGGCTTGACGATGGATCTGGTTCGCGGTTTCGCGGTGACTTGTATCGCGCTGTTGGTTCTGTTCCCACTGTCGCAGCAGATAGTTGCTGTGTGGACTATAAGCGCCGTTTATTCACGTGCAGTCGTCACTGCGCTCGCTGCGACTGTAGCGGCCGGTGCCATCTGGACTCTTTCACATCGTGCGGCACGTGCGGGCTGGCTCTTTGTGCTCGGGCTTGGTGCCGGCACTGCACTGTTGCTACTCCAGTGACGGTTCTGACACAACGCGCGAATGAAGGCTCGGCATCTGGGAGTGGAACGCCGGCGCCTGTGGGCGCACGGGCTATCCTCGGTGCATATGCGCGACTGTTCGCGGTCCAGGGTTCCTGGAACTACGAGACCATGCTCGGGAACGGAATTGCGTTTTGTATCGAGCCGTTGCTGCGGGGGATGCCGAAAGAGCGCTATTATGCGGCGCTGGCGCGGCAGGCTCGTTACTTCAACGCGCACCCGTATCTCGCGGGCGTTGCGGTAGGCTCTCTGGCCCGCGGCGAGTTGGACGGTGAGGATCCCGCGCGCATCGAGCGGTTCAGAACGGCACTCTGTGGCCCGCTAGGAAGTGTCGGAGATCAGTTGGTCTGGGCGGGGTGGCTGCCGCTCTGTTCCCTCATAGCTCTGTCTGCCTTCGCTCTTGGTGCGGGACCACTGGCAGTGGTGTGTATCTTTCTGGGCGTCTACAATGTTGGGCATGTCGCACTGAGGGCGTGGGGATTGCGAGTCGGTTTGCGGCGCGGCCTGCGTGTTGCTCCGGCGCTTGCGAACCCGCTTTTCAGGGATGGCCCCGCTGCGTTGGCCCGAATTTCGGCGGTGCTCGCGGGACTGATTTTGCCTCTCGCATTGCAACGTATCATAGGCCCAGGACGTGTTCTAGCGGGTGGGGTCGCGGTTGTCGCGGTGGTCGGGGCTGTAATTCTTGCTCGTTTTGGCGCCCGCGCGACCGGTTGGCGCGCGGCTCTAGCGGTGCTCGCCATTTTTGTCCTCTACTCGGTGGCTCGTTGATGGCAGAACGAACGGTTACGATCGTGAACAAGAACGGAGTCCACGCGCGACCAGCCGCCGAGATAGTCAAAACGGCCGGCAAGTTCGCCAGTAACGTCACGATCGTACGTGACGACCTGGAGGTGAACGGCAAGAGCATCATGGGAGTGATGATGCTTGCCGCCGAGTGCGGGTCGGAGATTACGTTACGCGCGACTGGCGATGATGCCGACGCCGCGATTGATGCGCTGGTGCAGCTCGTAGCTGCCAAGTTCGGAGAGCGGTAAGTGCCACGCCCGATAGTCGGTTTGCCGGCATCGCCTGGAATCGTTGTCGGGACAGTTCATCTCCTGCGCTGGGAAGTGCCGCAGGTACGCCAGCGGATTATATCCGACGAGCAGGTGGAAGGGGAGATCGCGCGATTCGACGCGGTGATCGCTAGAGCGCGTACGCGTCTGGCTCAGGTGCGCGACCGGGTAAGCGCGCACGCGGGAGAGGATGAGGCTGCCATCTTCGATGTCCAGATCGCGATGCTGGACGACGCCGAGCTGCTCGACAACGTGCGCGCACTCATTCACCAGAATCTCGGTGCGGAGAAGGCGTTCGATCTCGTCATGGCGGACTGGCGGCAGAGCTTCGCGCGTCACACGCACCAGATGCTGCGCGAGCGCGTCGCGGATCTCACCGACGTGCACATTCGCGTCTTGTCAATGCTGCTCGATCTCGGTGATTACGACCCGGTAGATCTGCCAAAGGGGTCCAACGCGATCCTCGTAACCCATGACCTGACGCCCAGTCTCACTGTGCAGCTTGATCGTGGCGCCATATCGGCGATCGCCACCGACGCGGGGACGCGGACATCGCACGTTGCGATTCTCGCGCGCTCGTTGGGACTTCCGGCGGTTGTCGGACTGCGCGATGCGACGCTCCAATTGCACGGCGGGGATCGGGTAATCCTCGACGGTTCGCTCGGTGTCATAATCCCCAATCCGACTGAGGCACAGATCGCGGCGTACGCGGAACGGGCGGTTCGCGACGCGTCGGATGACGCAGCGATGCGCGTCATTGCCACCGCCGATCCTGTTACGCTCGACGGTGTGCGGATGGTACTGCGCGCGAACGTGGATCTTCCTGACGAAGCCGAAGCCGCCGCAAGCAGCGGCGCTGAGGGAGTCGGGCTCATGCGCACGGAGTTCCTCGCCGTCGGCCGTGCGACCATGCCGGATGAGGATGAACAGTTTCGCGCGTACCATCGTGTTGTGAGCGCGTTCCATGGCAAGCCCGTCGTCATTCGCACGTTCGACGTCGGCGGTGACAAGCTGCCAATCGGCGGGTTCCCCACCGAGGCCAATCCTTTCCTGGGCTGGCGAGCGATCCGTGTATGCCTGGACGAGCCGGAACTATTCAAGACGCAGCTTCGGGCCCTGATGCGGGCTGCGTTATTCGGCGACGTACGGATCATGCTGCCGCTAATAGTTACACTGGATGAGGTGCGCGCCGCGCGGCGACTTCTCAGCGAGGCTTCGGACGAGCTGACGGCACGCGGAGTGGAGCATCGCAGCGACGTGCCGCTCGGCGTGATGGTCGAGACGCCTGCGGCGGCGATCGGCGCCGATATCCTCGCCCCGGAGGTCGCGTTCTTCAGCATAGGGACCAACGATCTGGTGCAGTACACGCTCGCGGTGGATCGCGGAAATGTGAACCTTGCTGCCCGGTTCACCCCGCTGCATCCAGCCGTGCTTCGGCTCATCCGCCGCACCGTACAGGCGGGGACGGCAGCTGGTCTCGAGGTGGCGGTCTGCGGAGAGATGGCCTCCCAGCCGCTGATGGCCTTTGCCCTCATCGGCTTGGGCGTGCGGCAATTGAGCGTGGGCGCTCACTCAGTCGCTCTGGTCAAGCGCGTCATTCGCGGGATAAGCGTGGACGTGGCGCGGGCCGCTGCGGAGTCGGCGATGCTTGCCGGGACGGCGGAGGAGGTGGAGCAGGTGCTCCGCGCTGCGGTCCGGTCGGCCTTCGGGGACGCCCCGTTTCTCCGGTACGGATTGCCCGTAAAGGGTGATCTGGATATGTTTGGGGACGCCGGCGCTTAATCCATCCGTTCATCCGGCTTGACGGAAATAGACGAGTCTCTTGTTGGACTTGCAGAGACTCGTTCCACGCCGTTAGGCCCCCATCACCGATATTGTGTCCGAACGCCATCTTTTTACGTCCGAATCCGTAACCGAAGGCCACCCAGACAAGGTCGCGGACCAGATTTCCGACGCGATCCTGGATGCCATCCTCACTGACGATTCTTCTGCACGCGTCGCGTGCGAGACTCTTGTCACAACGGGACTGGCAGTGGTCGCGGGTGAGATTACGACCAACACGTACGTGCCCGTTCCGGACATCGTCCGAGAGACGATCGCGCGCATTGGGTACACGGACGCGAGCTACGGCTTTGACGCGAAGACGTGTGCGGTGATGAGCACGATCGACCGTCAGTCGCCGGACATTGCGCAGGGCGTCGATACAGGCGGAGCCGGCGATCAGGGTATGATGTTCGGCTACGCGACTGACGAGACACCAGAGCTTATGCCGCTTCCGATCCAACTCGCCCATCGCATGACGCAAGCACTGGCCGACTTCCGTCGCGCCGGCGGCAAGAAATGGCTGCGGCCGGACGGCAAGGCGCAGGTGACTGTAGTGTATGAGGACCACATCCCGATCGCGGTCGATACGGTCGTGGTTTCCACGCAGCACAGCGATGACATCTCGACGCGTCGTCTTCGGCAGGCAATTACGTCCGAAGTGATCGAGCCGAACATTCCGAAGGAACTGCGCGGGCGCGGCATCAAGTATCACATCAATCCCACTGGCCGCTTTGTCATTGGCGGCCCACAGGGCGATGCAGGCCTTACCGGCCGCAAGATCATCGTTGACACTTACGGCGGAATGGGCAGGCATGGCGGCGGTGCGTTCTCGGGTAAGGACCCATCAAAGGTCGATCGGTCGGCATGTTATGCCGCGCGATGGGTAGCGAAGAACATCGTCGCTGCCAAGCTTGCTCGTCGTGTCGAAGTGCAGCTCGCGTATGCGATCGGTGTTGCACGGCCGGTATCGGTAATGGTGGACACATTCGGTACAGGGACTGTGCCGGATTCCGCGATCACGCGTGCGGTGAGCGAGGTGTTCGACCTGACGCCTCGCGGAATCATCACGTCGCTGGATCTGCGCAAGCCGATCTACGGACCGACCGCTTCGTACGGACACTTCGGGCGCACGCCTGAAAAGATCGGACGGGGACGGACCGCGGCGACGTTATTCACGTGGGAGCGGACCGATCGCGCGGCGGCATTGAAACGGGCCGTGTAGGCGCGCGTCCAGAGCCCGTCATCCCCGCGCGCCTGGGCCCGTCATCCTCGCACGTCTGAAGCCGTCATCCCCGCGAACGCGGGGATCTCGCCGGATGGTCAGTCACCTCAGGGGATTCCCGCTTTCGCGGGAATGACAGCGACGGCGTGGTTCATTCCTCAGGGGATTCCCGCTTTCGCGGGAATGACGGGCGCGCGGGAATGACGGGACGGACGAGCCGTTATTTTCAATTCATGGCGTTGGTCGAAGTTGAGGTGATGCGACTCGGGTTGGATCGGGGGTCGAACGCGTATATCGTGATCCTTCGCGAGAAGGACGGCGAGCGGCTGCTGCCTATCTGGATCGGGCAGGCCGAGGCTGAATCAATAGTGATCGAGATGCACCAGATACGTCGCGAGCGCCCGCTCACGCACGATCTCTGCAAGAACATCATCGTCCACCTGGGCGCGACCCTTCTGAGAGTAAACGTCACACAAATACTTGCGCGTACCTATCACGCTGAGCTGCATTTGGCGAGTCGTGATGGAAGTGTTATCGTCGACGCGCGACCATCGGATAGCATTGCGCTTGCTCTTCGCTTCAACTCGCCGATATTTGCAAGCCAAGAGTTGTTGACCGACGCCTTACTCGAGGAAGCGGATACGGTCGCGGAGCCGGAGACGTCGATGGAATTCCGGCCGATGTCGCCCGATGAGCTCAAGGCGTACTTGGAAAACCTGCGACCGGAAGACTTTGGCAAGTTCCGCCTGTAGGACCTTCCGCGCGTCATTCGCGCCACTCGCACTTTTCGTCGCCGCGGTCTGTGGCGCGCAGGGGACTTCCAGCGTCGCCGGCCGCGTCGTCAAGCCAGGTGGTGACTCCGTGGTTGCGGTTCGCAATGCCTGGGTCACGCTGCACCGCGTTGGCACCGATCACGCTGGTCCGATCGATTCCACACACACCGGGGACGCGGGTTACTATGCGTTCACCTACAAGCGCACGGGCGCGAGCGATGCGATCTACTTTGTGTCATCGTCGTATGATGGCATAGCCTATTTCTCGCATCCATTGAACGGCGGCCGCGAGAGCGGTGACGACGCCGAGATTATTGTGTTCGATACAACGTCGCACACCATCCCGGTGGTTATTCGCGGTCGGCATCTCATCGTTAGCCGGCCCGCCAGCGACGGCATGCGCACTGTTACCGAAGTGTTTGAGCTATCGAATGACACGTCGGTAACGCGAGTCGCGCCAAACGACACACCTGCGAGCGCCGTGTGGTCGTCGATTATTCCCGCGCAGGCTAATAGTCCAGTCGTTGCTGACGGAGACATACCGGCTGCCACCGTGCGCTTCGCTGGCTCGCGCGTTCTTGTGTATGCTCCGTTCGCACCTGGAATGAAGCAGCTCGCATTTCACTATGATCTTCCGGCCGACGCGTTCCCGCTCAAGATTCCGCTCGAGCGTGGAGCAGTAGTGCTGGAAGTTCTCGTCGAGGACTCAGTTGCTACCGCGTCCGGCGCGCGACTCCGCGCGGTTGCGCCAGTGGCAATCGAAGGCCATCAATTCAGGCGCTATCTCGCATCCGACGTCCCCGCGAACGCAGTTGCGGTGGTCAGTGTCCCGGATGTAAAACAGCCGCCGGCACTTCTGTTTGTCGCCGGACTTACACTGGTAATTGGCGGCGCGATGACGGCCGCGCTTGCGCGCGCGCTCAGACGCCGATAGCTTCACGATATAATTGATTTTCGCGGTCGGGGGACACGGAAGCCGGTGAAATGCCGGCGCGGCCCCGCCACTGTAACGGGCAGTAAGCGCATCTGAAGTCCCACTGGCAACGGAAGCCGGGAAGGGAGATGCGACGGCCCGGAGCCAGGAGACGACTCTCGTCCGCGCCACATCTTACAGACCCTCGGGGGAGGGGCTGGTGGCGTTGTACGTCATCGCCTATCGATCGCGTGCATACGTTGCGGGCTTCCTCCGAGAGAGGATGCCCGTTTTGCGTTTCTGGTTAGGAGTTCGTAAGTCCCACGTTCCTCCGTCATTCCCGCGAAAGCGGGAATCCCCTCAGGCATGGTACCAATCCGGCGAGATTCCCGCTTTCGCGGGAATGACGAACCGAGCGAGAACGACGCGGAACGTAGGAACGACGCTATGTGTCGCGCTCGGAGTGTTACTCGGTGCCTGCAGCAACGACGCGCGTCGCCCTTCAGCACCCGCGCCGCAAGCATCCCATATTGTCGCTGCCCAGGGCATAACCCGCGATGACTACGGTCGCGTAATCTCGTTTTCCGGAACCGCGCGGCGTGTCGTCTCGCTCAATCCCACGACCACCGAGACGATCTTTGCGATTGGTGCCGGCTCGCGATTGATCGGACGGTCGCACTGGGATGAATGGCCAGCCGCAGCCCGGACGGTGCCGGACATGGGCAATGGCATTGGCATCAATGTCGAACAGATTGTCGCCGCACATCCAGATCTTGTCCTGATCTACGCAAGCGAAGATAACCGGCCAGCCGCGGAACGTCTCGAGAATGCAGGCGTGCGCACTCTCTCGCTACGAATCGATAAGGTCGCGGACTTCGATCGCGCTATACGTTTGCTCGGTCGCGTGCTTGGGGACAGCGCGCGCGCGGAGTTAGTTGCCGATACGGTTGACGCATCGCTCCGCCGAGTGGCGCGCGCGACAAGTGGTCTACCGCATCCGTCGGTCGTGTGGCCGTTGATCGACGCGTCGCCGATGGTAGTCGGCGGCGGAAGCTTCATGAACGAGTTGATGACATATGCTGGTGCTCAGAACCTTTACGCCGGACTCGCGCAACCATCGCCGCTGGTGTCCATGGAAGACCTGGCCTCCAAGAACCCAGCCTTCATAATCCGCGGTGGCGAAGGCGGCAGCACGACACCGCTCGGCGGTGCGTGGCGAGCTGTCCCCGCGGTCGCGTTGGGGCATGTGATCACCGTACCATCGAGCCTTATTCTCAGGCCTTCGGTGCAGATGGGCACGGCCGCGACACTTCTGGCCCGCGCGCTTCATCCTGGGATTGCGTTGCCGTGATGGTCCACCGTACGTGGCACTGGTGGGCCGGAGTGCTCGTACTCGTTGCCGTGTGCGTTCTAGCTGTTGCGCTCGGAACTGTGCAGCTCTCGCTCGCACAGGTGGCGGGAGCGCTCGCAAACCACGCGTCGCCTACCGTACACGCGATTGTCGTCACGCTCAGACTGCCGAGAGTCGCGCTTGCGGCTCTCGTTGGAGTCGCTCTCGGTGCCAGTGGCGCGACACTTCAATCGACGCTGCGAAATCCGCTTGCCGAACCGTATCTGCTCGGCGTTTCCGGCGGCGCAGCTGTGGGTGCGGTCGCTGCCATGATGCTCGGTGCGTCGTCCGTACTGTGGCCACTGCTTGCGTTCGCTGGCGCCGGGATAGCCGTGCTGTTGGCGATCGGTGTTGCGCGCGGAGCCGGCCGCTCGGGTCACACCGACGTGCGGGTGCTCCTGATGGCCGGTGTGGTCGTGGGTGCTTTTGCGAACGCAGTGATAATGATCCTTCTCGCAAACGTGCCGCCGAACACGGTTCGTGGCGCGCTGTGGTGGATGATGGGTTCCGTTGCCGACACCACCTGGTACACGGTTGCGTGGCTCGGAGTCTACGTTGCTGCCGGAATTGCGTATCTGGTCTTTCATGCACCGGAGATCGACGTGCTCACGCTCGGCGAGGATTCCGCGGCTGGCCTCGGAGTCGATGTTCGGCGCGCGACTCGTCGCGCGTTTTTGGCTAGTGCGCTTCTCGCCGCCGCAACAGTCGCAGCGGCGGGACTGATTGGGTTCGTTGGGCTCGTCGTGCCGCACATGGCGCGCGCATTCGGCCTATCGCGCCAGCGAGCCATGCTTGCTGGGTGCGCCATCATTGGCGCGATCCTGGTTGTCGCATCTGATCTCCTGGCGCGCGTGGTGATCCCGCCATCGGAGCTACCATTGGGCGCCGTAACGGCGGTATTGGGCGTTCCATTTTTCCTGATTCAGCTCAGGCGGATGCGATGATCGCTTATGCGAACGTGACGATTGCGTACGATCCTCAGGAACCGCCAGTGGTGACCGACGTGTCACTTCGCGCGGAGCGTGGCGCGATTACGGCCGTCGTCGGACCAAACGGGAGTGGCAAGAGCACTCTCGTCCGGGCACTGTTGGGCCGAGTACCAGTTGCGTCTGGCAGAATCCTGATAGATGGCGCAGATGTTGGAAGCATCACGCGCCGGGATCTAGCTCGGCGATGTGCGGTCGTCACGCAGCGCGAGGACACGACGTTCGCGCGAAACGTCGCCGAGTACATCGCACTTGGCCGGTATCCGCACTCGGGGTCGTGGAGTGCGGCCGCAGCAGGCGACTCCGAGGCTGTTTTGTCCGCCGCGCACCGGGCGGGCGTGGAGCCGCTGCTTGGACGAGTCACCGATGAGCTATCCGGTGGTGAATGGCAACGCGTGCGAGTCGCGCGTGCTCTCGCGCAGGGCGGTGAAGCGTTGGTGTTGGACGAGCCCACATCGTTTCTCGATGTCGGGCACGAGATGCAAATATTCCAGCTCGCGGTGGCGCTCGCGGAATCTGGAGCCGCGATCCTGCTGGTGAGCCATCAGTTGAACCTCGTAGCGCGATTCGCGACGTCCATGGTGCTGCTGCATAAGGGCCATGTTGTCGCGACCGGGGCCCCGGATGCAGTAATGCGCGGCGAGTTGCTCGAACGTGTTTACGATTGGCCGCTCGTCGTGACGCGAGATCCTGCTGTCAACGCGCCAATGCTGGTGCCGTTGCGTCGTTCCACTTGAACATATCACTACTTCAATCGATGAACAGATCTGCATTGCTTCTTCTTTCGTTGTTGCCAGCGGCGGCCTCGGCGCAACGTACTGACACCACGACATCACTTCAGCCCGTGGTTGTGACGGCGACTCGGCTTCCGACTTCGTTATCCACGGTCAGCCAACCCGTCACCGTACTAAAAGGCGACGAGCTGCGCGCTCGCGGCGTTCTGACCGTGGCTGAAGCGCTGCGTGAGGCTCCCGGAGCCACCGTCGTACAAAGCGGTTCCTACGGCGGCGTAACATCCGTGTTTCTGCGCGGCGGCGAGAGTCGTTACACCAAGGTGCTCATAGACGGGACTCCAATCAACGCGGTTGGCGGAATCCAGTTCTTCGAGAACCTTTCACTCGACAATGTGGATCGGATCGAAGTTCTGTACGGACCGGCAAGCGCACTCTACGGTGCCGATGCGATGAGCGGTGTCATTCAGATATTCACGAAGCGCGGTGGTGGTCCAGCAACTATCGATGCGGAGGTGCGCGCTGGGACTTACAACTCGCACGACGCTTCGCTCTCACTGCGGGGTGGGTCATCCGCGGCTGCGTATTCGATTGGCGGCGGGTGGCACAGTACGGATGGTGTCGCGGCCTTCAACAATGCATACACCAATGGCGATCTGAGCGGTTCCGTGCAACTGCATCCTGACAACCGTTCCGACGTCGCGCTCACTACACGCTACTCCGGTTCGCTCTACCATTTCCCCACCGATTTCACCGGTGCTGTCAACGACAGCAACTCCTACACGCGAGAGCACAGACTGGTGGTTGGTCTTGATGCCGCGCGGACGATCGCGCCCGGAGTGCGACTCCGGTTGCTCGGCGGCGATAACGAGCTACACGGATTATCGGAGGACACACGGGCGTCCACCGATTCAACTAAGCCACACACCAAGACGTCCGCGCCCACGGACGGTTATCGCCGATTCGCGGAGGGGCAGGTAGAGGCCGGCATGGGCGCGATCGGCACCGCAACAATCGGCGCGCAGTATCAGGTGGAGGAGGAACGGTCGCAGACGGTCAAGCTGAACTATGCAACGAGTCCTGCGGGTGCGACACCCGTCGTGACGCCAGGCTCGGATGATCACCGGACCACTCGGGGCTATTATGTCGCTCTCCAGGGCACGCCGATACCGATTGTGTCATACGACGTGAGCGCGCGATACGATAATCACTCGGACTTTCACAACGTCACAACGTATCACGCAGGTGCAACAGTGGGGCTGTGGGCCGGCGCGCGTTTGCGAGCTGCGTACGGCACGGGGTTCAACGCACCTGCGTTCTACGAGACGCAGGGATCGGCGTATAACATCGGAAATCCGCTGCTTCAGCCCGAAGAGACGCACTCACTGGATGTGGGGCTTGTCCAAACCGTCTTCGACGGACGCTTGCGGGCCAGCTTTGGCGGCTTCGATCAACGCTTCAGCAATCAGATTCAGTATGTAGCCGGTAGCTACGGTGGGCCACCGAATTTCGCGCAGCTGACGCCTGCCTATTACAGCAACCTCACGCAGGCGCGGTCGAAGGGATACCAGGCAGAACTGAACGCGTCGCTTCCATTGGGATTGTCCGCCGCGGCGAGCTACACGCAGACAATTGCCCAGGTGTTCGCCGTGCCACCTGGATATTCCGGCTCGCAGAAGCCCGGCGACGCTCTTCTGCGGCGTCCCAGTCACACCGCGTCCGCGTCGCTATTCTATTCCCAGTCACCAGACTGGAATGTCGGCGCGTCGGCTGACTACGTCGGCAAGCGTCCCGACATGGACTTCTCGCAGTATCCGTCGCCGACCGTCTCTCTTGCTTCGTACGTCAAGCTCGGTTTGTCTGGTAGCGTGCGAATATTCCGGACCGATGTGACGAGCGTTGCGCTGACCGCGCGCGTCGATAATGCGCTCGATCGTCACTACGAAGACGTTTTCCATTTTTCGGCGCCTGGACGCGCGGTGTTGATCGGCGCGAGGCTGTCCGCCATCCGTTGAGGTGTTTCGGGCCATCGGGCTACGTGTACGGAATTAGATTTTAACGAATGCCGCTCGTCGTCACGCAGGCGATAGTTCTTCACGCATTCGACTACCTGGAAACCTCACGCGTGTTGCGGCTCATCACGCGTGAGGCAGGTGTTCAGTCCGTGATAGCAAAAGGGGCGCGTCGTACTCGCGGAAGAGTTGGAACCGGCGTTGATCTTTTCGCCGAGGGTGATGCGCAGATCTATGTTAGACCGACGCGAGATCTCCATACTCTCGGCGCGTTCGACATAACATCGTCACGCACAGAGTTGGCGTTGGAGATGCCACGCTTTACGGCTGCGTCCGCGTTAGCCGAGCTGACGCTCAGGATAGCGGGCGACGAGGCGAACGCGGCAATGTTCGACGGGCTTTCGGCAGCGTTCGATGCGATTGCGGCTGCGACTGGCGATGTTGTAGTGGAGCGAGCGTTGGCGGGTGCATGGCAAATCATCGCAGATGCGGGGTTCACGCCGGCGTTGGACGATTGTGCGGCGTGCCATTCGACTTTGAAGCGTGAAGCTTTCGTGGCCTTCTCGCATCCGGCCGGTGGCGCGCTGTGTGACGGTTGCGCTCAGCGGGCTGCGATAGCCCGCAAGCTCCCGCCGTCGGCGCGCGATACGCTTCGGGGATGGCAGTCGGGTGACCCGGCCAGGGCGCTGTCGGTGCTGGACGCGCGGGCGCATCAGCGTCTTCTGCGCGAGTTCATACATGAGCATGTCGCGTCCGACGGCCGACCGCTTCGCGCATTTGAGGCTTGGGAAACGGATTTTGGTGCTGCGCCAGCCAGGGCGGGATAGCGGTTGACTCCACCGATCCGCGTGGCTCGAATTCGCTAAATCCCGGTGGCGCGAGTACTGCATGATGATTTTGAGTTCACGCCGGACGAAACTTTTTCGTGCGGAAAAGCGTCAACACATTGGGAATCGGGACGTAGTTTTAGTGGCTGATGCCCTCGCCGCCTTCCCAGCCATGGGCGTGGAACTTAGGGCGGGTTCCGGGGGTTTCGGATTGGTTCGGATCGCGGGTCTCGAGTTGGCCCGTGCGTGAATTTCGTAACGCGCCATCGAAAAGGCTCTAGCGGTTCTGTTGGCCGGGCTTTATCTTCGCGCGTGAGTCTTTAGTTTTCGGTCGAACAATCGTTCAGGAGCCAGTTAAGACACTTTTCTAGTCAGCCTGGAGTTTTAAAATGAAGTTGCGTTGGGCGGCACTCATCGGGGTGCTTGCAATCAGCGCGCTCGCGCCGCGGTCGGCGACAGCCCAAGCTAGTCAGCTTGGTACTGGACGAGATCGAGGTTTCGGTTCGGAGCTGGGACAGAACAGTCCCAATCCCTTCGTATCGGAGACACGGATGCCATTCACGCTTGGGGACTACCCAGCTTGCACGGATCCGAGTCGCGTGTACCGGGTCTCCTTGCGGGTGTACAACATTTTGTCGCAGCTCATAGCGGTACCCGTACTGCAAGGTGGAACTGGGAGCGTCGCTGGTGGGGCGCCATTGGAAAGCGTGGAGTTAGGGTGTGGCCAATACACTGGATACTGGGACGCCAAGAACTCGCGAACAGGGCAGGATGCGCCGCCGGGTATCTACCTCTACAGGTTGGAGATAGATGGACGGCCGGTAACGAAGAAAATGATACGAGGTAGATAGGGGCGCTCCGACGAGGTTGATCGGCGAGCCCCTATCTTTTTTGCGGCTGTTAACGGCCCGGATCGGCTTCGCATTTGAATTGCGAGCCGTTTAAGAATCATGCGAGGCGACATACGAAAACCGGGATGTCGCGATGCCACCATCCACGATCGTCTCGTCCTCGAACACCACGGCAATCGCGCGTTCTGCATACCGTCGTCGCTGGCGGTTGCTGATGACTCTAAGAAGCGGTCTGGCCGCGTCCGTCACTCGGCGGGCGATGGCGATGCGCTGGTCCTGCGGCTGTTCGGTGATGCCGGAACCACGCAGCAGAATCTCAAGTCGGCCGTGTTCCGCGCGGAAGGCCGGCTGGCGCTCGAGCTGGAGCATCGCCTGAAGCTCGCGCGATATGGCCGTAAATGGTGAGAACATCCCCAGAAACTTCTCGACCATTCCGCCTGAGTGGGCTAGTCGCGCAGCCCGCGGATCGCTACTCCGCACTTTCCCGCGGTCGGGACGGTTCCACGCGATAAACTCGGCCATCCGGCAGTCGCGCGATGCTGCCCAGGGTGGCGATGTCCCCGGACCAGTCCAGCGCAGCTCCTGCATGGATGCGCGCGAGCGCCATTACCGCATCGGGATAATGCGCCCGGCCTATTTCCTCGGTATCGCACATGGCCCTCCATTGCGGCAGCGCCGCGCCACATCGAGTAGCATCCATTTAGGCAAGATACGCGTGCCCAGGCCTGCCTGGCGAGCTCCGAACTGGCCCTTGGAGACGTATTTATAATCTTCGCTCTGGCGCAAATCGCCTCACGGTATAACCGTGTAGCATGACCAGCGACAGCCCTGATATTACTTACCTGGTCTCCACCCTCCGTCGGCATTTTGAGCATGATGCCACACGCGACGAGGTCAGGACCGCGGTGCACGCGGCGTGCATGGCGATGCACGCCGAAGGCGTCCCGCCACAGACAATGCTCGTCGCGCTAAAGTCCGCGGTTCAGACTGCCGCTCTTGAGGCGCGCACGATCGTGAATCGCGATACACTCAGGGCCGTCGTCTCCGATCTCACGCCCTGGATGATCGATGTCTGCTTCAGCCCACCAGGTCCCTGGCAGCGGCCAAGCGGCCGCGGATTCTGAGCGGGAAGCGCTGCAGCGCATCTGTGCCGGGGGTCATGCCAAGCTGGCAGCAACGTAAGGCATCGGGATTGCACACTATTCTGGCATGATCAGCCAAGACAAACTCACGGTCAAATCCGGCGAGGCGCTTAATGACGCTGTCACGCGCGCCCGCCAGGCCGGCAATCCGCTCGTATACGACCTTCATCTACTGCTCGCCCTGCTGGATCAGGACGAGAGCATTGTCGTTCCCGTTCTCCAAAAAGTTGGTGTCAGCGTTCACGCCCTGCGCCAGAGCGCACTCGGCGAGGCGGCCAGATATCCCAAGCAGAGCGACGCGCAGCCTTCACTGTCCCGCGAGCTGAATCAGGTTCTCGATCGCGCAGAAGCGATCGCGAAAGAGCTCGGCGACGAATACGTCTCCACAGAGCACATGTTGCTTGCGTTGGCGGATGTCAAAGGATCGGAGAGTCGCAGCCTGCTACAGGCTGCGGGCGCGAGTTACGCCACGTTGCGCGACGCACTTGCGGCAATTCGCGGCACCCATCGCGTGACTGACCAGACGCCGGAGAATCAATATCAGGCGCTCCAGAAATACACGCGTGATCTCACCGAAGCTGCGCGCAAGGGAAAGCTGGACCCGGTGATTGGCCGCGACGAGGAGATTCGTCGCGTGGTGCAGGTGTTGTCGCGCCGCACGAAGAACAATCCGGTGCTCATTGGCGAACCAGGTGTGGGCAAGACCGCTATTGCCGAAGGGCTCGCGACTCGCATCATCAACGGCGACGTGCCGGAGAGTCTGCGCAACAAGCGGCTCATATCACTGGATCTGGGTGCGCTGGTTGCTGGAGCGAAGTATCGCGGCGAATTCGAGGAGCGGTTGAAGGCGGTGTTGAAGGAGATCATCGAGAGTGAAGGGTTGTTTGTTGTATTCATCGACGAACTGCACACTCTCGTCGGCGCCGGCAAGGCAGAAGGCTCGATGGACGCCGGCAACATGCTGAAGCCGATGCTCGCCCGCGGAGAGCTGCGTGTTGTGGGTGCGACGACGCTGGACGAGTATCGCAAGTACATCGAGAAGGATGCGGCTCTGGAGCGTCGTTTTCAGCCGGTGTTTGTGGGTGAGCCGAGTGTCGAGAGTACCATCGCGATCTTGCGTGGATTGAAGGAGAGATATGAATCGCACCATGGCGTGCGCATCACCGATGGCGCGGTCGTCGCAGCCGCCACGCTTTCCAATCGGTACATCGGCGACCGATTTCTCCCGGACAAGGCGATTGACCTCATTGACGAGGCTGCGTCCCGTTTGCGCATCGAGATCGACTCGATGCCGCAGGAGATTGATGAAGTCGAGCGGCGCGTCACCCAACTGGAAATCGAGCGTCAGGCACTGCAGAAGGAGAAGGATCGCGCATCCGTCGAACGCTTGCACACACTCGAGAAGGATCTGTCGGACTTGCGTGAGCAATCAGGCGCGATGAAAGCACAATGGCAACAGGAAAAGGAATCACTTGGTGCGGTTGGCAAGATCAAGCAGCAGATCGAGCAGGCTCGCACGGAAGCGGAGCAGGCGACGCGCAGTGGCGATCTGGGCAGGGCTGCGGAGATCAGTTACGGGCTGATTCCACAGCTGGAGCGGCAGATGACCGACGCGGAGGCGTCGTTATCCAGCAAGACCGGAGGCGCGCGTTTCCTCAAGGAAGAAGTTGGCGCCGACGACGTCGCGGACATCGTTGCGAAGTGGACCGGAATTCCAGTTTCGCGCATGATGGAAGGCGAGCGCGAGCGATTGACCAAGCTCGAATCGGTGCTCGCGAGCCGCGTGATCGGGCAGGCGGAAGCGGTGGAAGCTGTATCGAATGCCGTGCGTCGTTCGCGTGCGGGATTGCAGGATCCGAATCGACCGATCGGATCGTTCATCTTCCTGGGGCCAACTGGCGTTGGCAAGACCGAAACGGCGCGGGCGCTTGCGGAGTTTCTGTTCGACGACGAGCAGGCGATGGTGCGAATCGACATGTCGGAGTACATGGAGAAGCACGCGGTGGCGCGACTGATCGGCGCGCCGCCTGGCTATGTTGGGTTCGAGGAGGGCGGCCAGCTAACGGAGGCCGTTCGTCGGCGCCCCTACTCGGTGATTCTCTTCGACGAGATTGAGAAGGCGCATCCTGATGTCTTCAACATTCTGTTGCAGCTACTTGACGACGGGCGACTGACTGACTCGCAGGGCCGCACCGTCGATTTCAAGAACAGCGTGATCATCATGACCTCGAACGTTGGGAGTCAGTACATACTGGAGAACACCGGCGGCGATTTCGATCGGGTGGAAGAGCAGGTGATATCGGTCTTGCGGCAGCAATTCCGCCCCGAGTTCCTCAATCGCGTGGATGACATCATCGTGTTCCGGCCGCTTGGCGAGGAGCAGATCACGCGCATCGTTGACCTGCAGCTTGGCCGGCTCGACAAGTTGCTCGCTGATCGGAAGCTGGCCATCGATCTGACGCCCGCGGCCAAGCACTTCCTGGCCCGTGAGGGCTACGACGCTGCGTTCGGCGCGCGACCGCTCAAGCGTACGATTCAGCGAATGTTGCAGAATCCGCTCGCGATGGCGGTACTGGAGGGTCGTTTTATCGAGGGCGACACGATCCGCGTGGATGTCGATGCTTCGAACAAACTCAC
Source organism: Gemmatimonadota bacterium (assembly GCA_041691775.1). Taxonomy (GTDB): domain Bacteria; phylum Gemmatimonadota; class Gemmatimonadetes; order Gemmatimonadales; family Gemmatimonadaceae; genus Fen-1247. The sequence goes on along the minus strand of JBEPUB010000011.1, from coordinate 1,653 downwards.
CTTTACATCGGAACGCGAAGCTGCCGCCCGCTAGCGACGCGGACCTCGGGTACCTGCGCCAGGCGTTGTCGCTGGCGCGCGAAGCGGCGGCGGCTGACGAGGTTCCGGTGGGCGCGGTAGTCGTGCACTGCGGTGAGATTGTTGGCATCGGTTCCAACCGAACGGTACGCGATAACGACGCGACTGCACACGCGGAGATTCTCGCGATCCGGAGTGCGTCTCACGCGTTGGGAAGCTGGCGTCTGGAAGGCTGTACGCTCTACGTGACGCTGGAGCCATGCGCGATGTGCGCGGGGGCGATTGTACTCGCGCGGCTCGATCGCGTCGTATTCGGCGCGTGGGACGCCAAGGCGGGGATGGGCGGATCGGTGGGGGACCTGCTACGGAATCCGAGGTTGAATCACCGGCCGGAAGTCAGTGCCGGGGTGCTCGGGGACGAGTGCGGCGGGGTGCTTAGCGATTTCTTCGAGGGGCGGCGGAAGTAGGGTGCGGCAACACCACCGTCATCCCCACGAAAGCGGCGATCTCGGTAAGTGGGTTGCCGACTCCTAAAGGGATTCCCTAATTCGCGGGAATGACGGGTTCTACTCGCGCCGGGCTTGCCGGATGTCGTCAAGCTGGTTGCGACGTCGTCAGGGATTTGCTGTACGCCCGCTGCTGCGCGATATCGAAAATCAGAATGGCGTCCATGAACAAAATTAAGGGCACACCAATCCATGCCTCTATCCCGCGGAATTCCCACGCGCCCCATAGAAACAAACCGGTAGCCGGCAGCATGAGCGCGCGAATCAGCCAGACCAGTGTCTTGCCCATGGCGGCATTGGATCGCGCAACGGCTTCCGCTCTCGGCACACGGGGTAGGTCAGCAGCCTTGATGTCCAGCAGAACGAGGCCGCGAGTGAACAGATAGACCCAGAGAAACTGGCAGAGTATCATGGGAACGACAATGCCCTGGCCGAACCAGACGCTGGCTATTCCGGCGAACGCAATGGTGGAGATCTGCAGCCACTTGTAACCGCGCTTGATGCGTGCAACATCGGCGTCGTCTTGCAAGAGGTACACGGGTCCAAACCAGCGGAGCGGCACGACGACGCGTTGGCCAGCGGCGTCGGTGCGGATCGGGTTGGCGCAGGCTTCGAGGTATCCCATGTGTCGAGTGTGTGGTGCGTGGGCGACGTGGGCGAGAGGGAGCGTCGATGAAGGGGGCGAGAACCGTCGGATGCGCCGAATGTCGTCCTCTCGAGCAAGAGTCCGTTCCGTGTGCGCCGAGCTCGCTGAGTGTCGTCATCGGCGGAATGGCCGGTTCGATGCGCGCCGGGCTCGTTGAGCGTCGTCATCCCGCCGAAGGCCGGGAACCATGGACGACGCAACAGGCATGCAACCCGGGTTCGCAGGTGTTGTCGAGCTCCGGGCGCGACGAAAGTTCAGGCAGTTGACGCAGTTGCATAACGGCGCGAGTCAGTTGTCACTGCATTGAGCTCGGTCTTTCCGATAGACCGAGTACTCCTGCGAACTTGGACTCGGTCATTCGATAGTCGTCCATGGTTCCCGGCCTTCGGCGGGATGACGACATTCAGCGAGCTGGGCGGGCATAGGGTCGGCCATTCTCTGTAGCTGACGACATTCAGCGAGCTTGGCGGGCGTAGAGTCGGC
>JBEPUB010000010.1:0-131068 GCA_041691775.1 Gemmatimonadota bacterium | reverse complement strand
CCCCCCCCCCCCCCCCCCCCCCCCCCCCCCCCCCCCCGCCCCCCCCCCCCCCCGCCGGCCGGGGCCCCCCCCCCCCCCCCCCCCCCCCCCCCCCCCCCCCCCCCCCGCCGGTGCAACCGTCACATGGACCAATCGCGCCCGGCCCGGCCATTGCTTGCGAATTGCAGCGGTGGCTCGATCCAGTTCCGCGCTCGTGACCGGGGATATGATCACCAACTCTACTGAGTCCGCACCATCGCGCACGCGCGATCCCGCGCGCAGCGCGGCGACGAGGCCCGTTGAGAGCGATCCGGGTCCGGCTGCGCGCGATGCAATAACGATGGAATCCGGTGTTGCAACCGGCCGTGCAGCCGTGTCGAACGTGATCAGCGCGTCGCCGGCACGGAACAGCGCGCGAACGCTATCACGGGTCTCGGCTACACTCGCCACGGACCCCGACACATCCGCCGCGATTACGCGAACTATCCGTTCGCGATGCGGCGGGAATACCGGTCGCGCAAGCGCCGCTCCCGCCAGCATGATGATCAGTACGCGTACAATCAGCAGTAGCAGATCCGACAACTGAATCGAGCGAGACCTTGCTGCGATTGGAACATCGGGGACGAAGCGGGCTGTCGGAAACACAACTGATTGCGGTCGCCGCGTGACGAGGAAGTGAAGCGCGATAACGCCACACGCAGCGGCAACCGCGGCAACAAGGAAGCCAGGAGCGATGAAGCTCACGAAGCCGGTCTTATAGCCATGTCATCCAGCCTGCGACGCGGTGGGCTCATCGCGAACGATTCGTCTTACCGCGTGACTGACAGGCTCCTTGCCGGCGATCAATACGCGGTACGCCGCTCCACTCGCCAACCAGCGGGCGGCAACTGCTTCTCTCCACTCCGCAAATGCGCGCAAATAGCCGTCGCGTGTCTCTCCTGCGAGAGAGCGACGCACTTCATCAATTTCTGGATCGGTTACAACCGACGCTCCCACCGGCGGCTCCATCTCATCAGCCGCGATGATGTGCAAGGCATAGACATCCCGGCCCGACGCGATGACTTCGCGCGCGACGCGCAGCGTGTCGTCGAGGTCTCCAAGGAAGTCACTGATTATCGCGATGCGCGCAGAAGACCTTCCAGCGACTGCGACTGTTGGTGCAAGAGCACTACTACCGGCCACTTTCACATCACTCAATGATCGAATCACCTCGGCGATGATTCCCCGGCGCGTACGCGGTTGTATCGTCCGCATGGGATTTCCAGCTACCATGACACCGGTTGGATCGCCGCCGGAATGCGCAACCGACGTGAGGGCAACCGCCAACTGCTGGGCGAGCAACCACTTGGAGCCCGCGCCATCCGGGAACGCCATTGACGCGCTCGCATCCAGCACGACATACGTTGGCGTCACCGCGCGTTCCTCCGATATACGAACGTGTGCACGATCACTGCGAGCGAAGAGTTTCCAGTCGATGCGCTTGAGGTCATCGCCCTGGCGATACGGACGATACTCAGTGAACTCGGCGGAGCTCCCGCGCACGCGTGACGGATGAATCCCCGGCACGGCGATACGCGATGCACGACGCGCTCGCCAGCGCAGCCCGCGCACCGCGTCGAGCAGTGCACCGTACATCACCCTGTCATGGCCCTCATCGTGCGGCGTGCGCCGCATCGTCACACTCGGATGTCGCTCTTCGGCATCGGCACATGCCCGAGCAGATCATCTATCACGCGTTCGGTGGTCAGTCCCTCGGCCTCGGCTGCGAAGTTGAGTAGAATGCGATGGCGTAGCACGGGATGCGCGACACGTTGAATGTCTGCTGGTGTTACTGCATTACGACCAGCAAGTAGTGCATGAGCCTTCGCTCCAAGCACAAGCGCCTGCCCCGCGCGGGGCCCCGCGCCCCAACGCACAAACTGCTTGACCGTGCGCGTTGGCTCGTTCTCGTCGGGGCGCGTCGCCCGAACCAGTCGCGCGGCGTACTGCAGGATGACATCAGCAACAGGCACGTCGCGAACCATGCGCTGAAGCGCGATCGTCTGCGACGCGTCTATCACAGCCTCGAGCGGCGCATACTCGCGGCCCGTCGTGTTGCGCAGAATGGCGATCTCTGCCTCCTCGTCTGGATACGACACACGAATGTCGAACAGGAAACGATCCAGCTGTGCTTCGGGAAGAGGGTAAGTACCTTCCTGCTCGATTGGATTTTGCGTGGCGAGCACGAAAAACGGTTCGGGCAATGGCATTGTTTCACCCGCAACCGTCACGCTGTGCTCCTGCATCGCCTCGAGCAGCGCGGCCTGCGTACGCGGTGGAGCGCGATTGATCTCGTCCGCGAGAAGGATGTTCGCGAAAATCGGCCCCTGCACAAACCGGAAGAGGCGCGCATGGGACCCGGCATCCTCTTCCATCACTTCTGTCCCCGTTATGTCGGATGGCACCAGGTCGGGAGTGAACTGAATGCGACGAAATCCCAATCGCATCGCCTCGGACACTGATCTGATCATCAGTGTCTTCGCAAGTCCAGGCACGCCTACCAACAGCGCGTGACCGCCGGCAAGCAACGCCATGAGAATCTCATCCAGCACACGTTCCTGACCGACGATTCTTCCCGCAACTTCGGCGCGCAAGCGCGCGGCGGTCTCCAGCAGCTCGGCACGCTCATGCGGAATGAGTGATCCGCGCGCCGCGATTGTTGATGCAGTCATTGTCAGGAATACGATGGGACAGGAATGGTCGTTGAGCGAATTGCGCGATCGCAGCCGTACATACACATACACATACACCGAGTCAAGCCGAAACGGGGAGTCGCAGCCTCGCATTGCTGGAACGCACGGGAACTATCCAGAATTCCTCACCATCAAACCAGAATATGGCCAGTTGATTGTAGCGATACGCGAGCGCAACTAGCGACTCCAGGTCGAGCACAATCGCAATGCTGCGCTCACAGTGCGATCCGTCCGGACTGCATGCGTCCAGATGGACGTGCCGGGCCCCCAGCGCCGCGACCTCCGTCTTCAAGCTAGCCGCGAGGCGGGCATCAACGTCTTTCGACTGTGGCAATCCCATTGGCTCCTGCGCCGAAAGGATACCGAACGACTGTTCGATGCCGATTCCACGCAGCGCTATGCGAGTGTCGATGTCCACGCGGTTACGAAGATCGATTACCAGGCTAGAGCTTGAGCTAGAGCTGGGGCGGGAGCGAAAACGCAGCACCGTATCGGGAAATTGGCCCCAGCCCGACGCTGGACTATCGGGCGGCTGTTGCCCCACCGCTCTTCGCGATCTTGGGCGATTCCAGTGGAAGTGTTACGGTAAAGGCGCTTCCCTGGCCGACCTTGCTCTCTACGATGACGTCTCCGCCAAGCAGGCGCGCGAGACGGCGAGTCACGCTCAGACCCAGGCCGGTCCCCCCCACTCGACGAGTGCTCGGCTGCTCGACCTGCCAGAAAGCGTCGAAGATCTGGTCGCGGTGCTCATCCGCGATGCCGAGGCCGGTGTCGCGAACGATGTAGCTGACCGTAGCACCGTCGTGTCGAATTATGAGAGTTACACGGCCCGTGGGTGTGAACTTGACGGCATTTGAGAGAAGGTTGACCAGAATCTGCCTGACCTTGCCGCCGTCGGTGGACATCGGAAGCGCATAGCCGGTTACGACGACCTCCAGTGCTAGGCCCTTTTCACGAGCCAGTGGCTCGACAAGGGCCGCTGCATCCTGAGCGAGCTCGTTCGCGTCCACATCTTCCGCCTGCACCACTTCGCGCCCTGCATCGACTCGCGAGTACGAAAGGATCTGGTCGATGAGATGCAACAGGTGCTGCGCGCTCGCCTTCATTCGACCGAGCTGGTGCTTCTGAGCGTCGTTCACAGGACCGGTAATCCCGTCGGCGAGTAACTCTTCGTAACCGATGATGGCCGAGAGCGGTGTTCGTAGCTCGTGCGACATCACTGCCAGGAAATTGCTCTTCGCGGTGTTTGCGCTTTCGGCGACTTCGCGGGCCTTTTGCTCCCCGGCCAGCAGCTCCTCACGGGCGCGATCGCTCTCGTACGCCATGTGGGCCGCCCAGCTCACGAGCCAGAGGAAGATGGCGACTGTCGCGACTACGTATAGCGAAACACCAAACGGCGTATCGTACCAGCCGTTCTTTTCTCCGACGAGCCTTAGCCATCCGAGTAGAAACGGGACGGAGACGGCCGCCGGCACCAGGCGCCGGGCAACGGTCCCGGCGGCGCCGGGATCCACGAGAAGCTTAGGCAGTCCGCTCGTTCGCCGAGCAAAGGCTATCCCGATTGCGAGCACGAACAGACACGCCGCTGTGCTGATCGCCATGCCGGAAAATTCGCCGACGGAATAAAGCTGGCTTACACCGAACGCATAGCCAACTAATCCGAGAAAGCCGACAGTACCGCCTACAAGTCCCACCCAATGAGACGAGCTACGTCCTGTACGATCGTCTAGGTGAAGGGCTAGAATGCCGACCGAGATGATGAAAACTCCGGCCACGGTATTCATGGCCATGCGGCCTGGGGGATCCCAAGGTGCGTGACGAAGCTGTTCCCTGAACATCAGCAAATCCAGCCCGAGATTGCGCCCAGCGATCCAGGCTGAGAACTCGATTACGGTAATCGCGATCACGACGCACGCAAGGACGACGGAGGCGACCCTGATCGGAAATGGCCGATCGCGATTTGCGGCGAATGCCAGAGCGATGCCGTTCAGGCCAAAGACCACGCAGCTCAGCGGCAGCATCGCGATTCCGCCGGGAAAGAACCCGCTTGTGGGGTCCAGGCCAGCGTGCCATTCCCAAAGCGTCCCGATGGCCACGGCGATCGCGAAAAGGGCCGCCGCGAGTGGAACTTGCTCGAAGAACCGAATTACCCGGACCTGGCCGCTCGACTGACTCATTCGGAATGCGTATACACGAGGGTGGAAAGCTGTGCGTTATGAACGCCGTCTGCAACTACGGGAAGGCTCTGAATAGGTCTTTGGCCAGTGCACCGTCGGTTCCGCACCCATGAGCGTGCCCTGTAGTTGGCGTCCGGTTCGTCGCTCAATTGCCGATTCTGGCGATAGCCGGACCCGATGGGCATTGCCTTCAGAGTTATCATACCTGAATGCTAGATCGCACGGATCAGGGCCAGCTTCGCATGCTTTCCGAACCGCGCCCAGTGGGCGCATTCTTCCGGTTTGGTGCACACTGATGATATCCATCTCAACTCTCCAGAACGAGATCTGCACCAAGCTCACGGAGGCGCGTGCGCGCACGCTTCTGCTGGTGAGTCCACTCTCGGACAGCGACCTTCGCGCGCAACACGACTCGTTGATGAGCCCCATTCTCTGGGACCTGGGACACATCGCGCATTTCGAGGAACTGTGGCTCACCCGCAATCTCTCGGGGCCAATTGAATTCTCGGAAATGCCCGGCCTGTACGACCCGTTCGAACATCCGCGAGCCACGCGAGCAACGCTTGCTCTCCCTTCACTGCGCCATATCGTGGCTATAGCGGCCGAGATTCGCGCGGATGTGCTCGAGGCACTTGAGCACGTGGATCTCGGGTCCGCACACCCCCTGCTCGCGGGTGGCTTCGTCTACAACATGGTCCTTCAACACGAATACCAGCACAATGAAACAATTCTTCAGACACTGCAGCTGAAGACTGGTGCGCCGTACAATGCGCCGCGCGCGATAGTCGCTCGTCGCGTTGGCGACAATAAGTTTGATCATATGGTGCGAGTTGCAAGCGGCGACTATCCGATCGGCACGAACGACCGGACGGTGGCATACGACAACGAGCGGTCGGCGCACGTCATTACGGTTGGCGATTTTGACATCGATGCGGCACCGGTTACCAATGGGGCATATGCAGAATTCATCGCGGACGGCGGCTACGAGCGTGCGGAGCTTTGGACAGACAGCGGGCGCGCGTGGCTCGCCGACTCCGGCGCGAGTGCGCCGAAGCACTGGAGTTCCACCAACGACGGGTGGATGGCACGAACCATGGATGTGATCGCGCCGGTGACGCCCGACCATCCCGTGTGTCATGTGTGCTATCACGAAGCGAGCGCGTACGCTCGTTGGCTGGGAAAACGACTGCCGACTGAGCAGGAATGGGAAATCGCCGCATCGTGGAATCCAACAACGGGAACTGCGCAACGGTTCCCGTGGGGTGAATCAGAGCCCACCACATTACTCGCCAACATTGATCAGCTCAGTTTCGGCACGGCGCCAGTTGGTGCATTTGCACGCAACGTCTCACCGCTGGGATGTTATGGAATGATTGGCGATGTTTGGGAGTGGACCTCGAGCAATTTCACACAATATCCTGGATTCGCTCCGTATCCGTATCCCGAATACTCCGAAGCGTTTTTTGGTACAGAGTACAAAGTGTTGCGCGGCGGATCGTGGGCGACGCGGCCCGGCGCTATCCGCAACACTTTTCGCAACTGGGATTATCCGATCCGTCGCCAGATTTTCAGTGGCTTTCGTTGCGCACGTGACGTTTGACCGGATCGGGATGCTGCGCGACGTGCGTGATGGTCTGTCCGCACAGCCGCGACAGATTCCGTCCAAGTATTTCTACGATGAGCGTGGCTCCCAACTGTTTGACGACATAACACGCCTTCCGGAATACTATCCGACTCGATCCGAGCGGTCGTTACTGGAACATTGTGCGGCGACAATTGTGGGCATCGCACACCCGGCAACGCTTGTAGAGTTGGGCTCAGGGAGTTCCGACAAGACACGTCTGTTATTGGAAGAGATGTTGCGACGATCACCGGCTGACCCGACTTACATCCCGGTGGACGTAAGTGCCGATTTCCTTGCGAGCTCGGCAGCTCGGCTGCGCATCGAATATCCGGCGCTGCATACCCGTCCCGTCGCCGCGGACTTCTCCTCGCACTTCGCACTACCGGCTCACCCTTCGCCGGCACTCCACGCATTTCTCGGGAGCACTATCGGCAACTTCACGCCCGATGTAGCCGTTGAGCTCGTGTCAGCCGTGCGCGAACGAATGTCTAAGGACGATTACTTTCTCCTTGGAGTCGATCTCCGCAAGGATCCGCAGCTAATCGAGCAGGCATACAACGATAGCTTGGGTGTCACAGCCAGATTCAACAAGAACATACTGAACGTCGTCAATGCGGGCCTGGGTAGCGATTTCAATCCCTCCCTGTTCGAGCACAACGCGGTGTATGACACGAAAGTGCATCGTATTGAAATGCGGCTCATCGCCCGAGGCGACCAGGCAGTGAACATTCCCGGTATTGGCCGCGTTGCACTCGCCGACGGCGAGGCCATTCTTACTGAACTCAGCTACAAGTATGACCGTGCACTCGCCGAAGAGCTGCTATCCAAGAGCGGCCTCAGCATGCGCGAGTGGTTCACGGATGACGCTGGTACGTTTGCGCTCGTCCTGGCGGGTTGCTGATCAATGCCCACCAATCACGTGTCGATGCGCAACCTCGTCGAGGCCCTGTTTCAGCCGGCAGGATCAAGCCATCCCGACGGGTCTATGGGCGCCGAATTGGAATTGATCCCGGTTCGTAGCAAATCACGGAAACGGGTCGGAATCGAAACGCGCGACGATGGACCGGGCACGGCCGATATAGTACGCGACGCAGCGCGGCGTAATGGATGGCGCGAGACTGTCGATACGAGCGGCGCGCCGAGCTGGGTCACGCTGGCTGGTAGCCGTGTATGTTACGAGCCGGGTGGTCAAATCGAGATAAGCTCGCAGGTATTCCGGACAGCGACACTTCTCGAGCATTTCCTGCGCGATACTGTGGGTGACCTGCGCGACTCCGCGAGCCAGGCTGGAATTTCGCTTTTGTCAGACGGTGTCGATCCGTACAATCCGATCGATACCGTGCCGCTCCAGCTGCACGGGCCGCGCTACGATGCGATGGCGGGCTACTTCGATTCGATCGGTTCGTCTGGTACTCGCATGATGCGGCAGACAGCGTCGCTCCAGATCACCGTCGAGCTTGGTGAGCATGTGATGGATCGATGGGCTCTACTTAATGCACTAGCTCCATACCTGGTCGCCGCGTACGCGAATTCTTCCAATTACGCTGGAGAGACAACCGGATACGCGAGCTATCGCGCACACTTGTGGCAAACACTGGACCTGACACGAACAGGGCTGCCGTTCGATGCTGTCGATCCTGTCGGCGCTTACACTCGCTTTGCCAGCGCCGCGGGCCGAATTCTCGACGACGATTCGGCGCATATCACAACGCTGTTCCCGGAGATACGCCCGCGCGGTTACTTCGAGATCCGTTCAATGGACTCCATGGAACCGGACCGCGCGGGCGAGGCGCTACAGTTTGTGTCCGGCCTCATCCACAACGCTGACCTCGCGACAGAGGCCATGCGAGTGATCGGCCCACCCGATCACCTACTACTCGCGCGTGCCGCCGCACTGGGTCGCGCGGACGCGATAATTGACGATCGACTCAAAATCCTCGAGCGGCTCGTCGCGAACTCGGGCCTCGCGGCGCGGTAGTACGAGTCGTTGGCGATGCAGTGGGGATGCCGTGGCGATGCCGTGGCGATGCATCCGCTACAGAGTCCCGCTTTCAGGCTACCGAAGCCGCTGGCGTCCCCACACGAAGCCGCTGTTCGGCGACGGCGACGTCGTCACGTAGGACATGCAGCGACGTCGGGACATCCGGAATCCGCGCAAGCCGCTCGGTTAGCCCGAACGCTGTCTCGGTGGCACCGAGAAATAGGTAGCCGCCAGGCGTGAGCGCTGAAGAAAGGCGATCAAGGACGTCTTTCTTGGTAAGAGTATCGAAGTAGATGAGCACGTTACGGCACAGAATCACGTCGAACTGCCCAAGCGACCTGAATGACTCCAGCAGATTCAGCTCCCGGAATGCGACGCGTCTTCGAATCTCGTCGGCAAGGCGGTAGCCGTCGGGAGTATTGATGAAGTACTGTCGGAGATATCGTTCTGGCAAGCCGCGCTGAACTTCGATCTGAGTGAACACACCGCGCCTGGCGCGGTTCAGTGCGTGGACGGCAAAATCAGTAGCAACGAGATCCACGCGCACACCGCTGAGCTGGACGCCCAGGTCCGTCAGGAGCATCGCAACCGAATAGGCCTCCTGTCCCGTGGACGAAGCGGCGCTCCAGATGCGCAATGCGCGGCCAGCGCGGCGGCAACGATCCGCCACCTCGGGAAGGATCATCGTTCGAAGCAGATCGAACGGAACAGTGTCACGAAAAAAGAAGGTCTCACCGGTCGTCATCGCGTCGCAAACTGCCTTGATCAGCTCCTGATGAGGACCCGCGCGCAGTGTTGTCACTAGTTCGTTTACGGATGCGAATCCGTAAGCTTTGGCGACAGGCGGAAGCCTGCTCTCGAGCAGATATTCCTTCCCAGCACCCAGCGCCAGGCCGCTCTTGGTACGCAACAGGGCGCTCAGGTATGAATAATCTTCAGGAGTTATCACGACCGTATACAGCAGAGAGAAGCAACATGCGCTGAGATGGACTGCAGCGGGAGGATGGAACAAGGGACTCCGGATGCGACCACGCTGCCCGGCATGCCCCATACGACGCTCGTCGCCTCGTCCTGGACAACGATCCTTCCACCGGCGGCCGCAACGGCCTCACAGCCTTGGCGTCCGTCCTCACCCATGCCGGTGAGCACAACCGCAAGCACTCCGTTCGGAAAGACTTGAGCGGCCGTTCGAAACATCGGATCAGCGGCTGGTCGGCAATGGTGTTCGGGCGGGTCATCGGTGATGCGCACTGTCGGGCTGCGGCCGATGCCAGCGCCGAGGACAGTCATATGACGATCGCCAGGCGCGACGTAGATGCGCCCGGATCTCAGAACTTCACCATCTCGCGCTTCCTCACATGGAAGTGTGCCCTCACGCGCAAGGCGCTGGGCGAACATTGTAGTGAACATCGGGGGCATGTGTTGCGTGACGAGCACGGGGAGCTGGAAGTCACGTGGCAGCCCCGCGACTACGGCCGCTAGCGCGTTGGGACCGCCAGTGCTCGCCGCGAGCGCGAGGATCTGCGGTTCGAAATCGCCAACCGGCAACGCCGCACGCGCTGATCGTGATGTCGCAGCATCAACCTGGCGTGACTGGCTGTCGCCGCGACCAGTTTCGGAGGTCCGATGTGCGACAGCCCGAATCTTGGCGACTATACCAGCGGCCGCTGTCTCGACGCCGCAGACTCCACCGTCGCGCGCCGAAGGTTTGTGCACGTAATCTACGGCTCCAAGCGCCAACGCGCGCATCGTTACCGCCGCGCTTTTATGCGTGAGCGAGCTTGTAACCAGGACTCGAGCTCGAGGATAACGTTGGCAGATCAACGGTAGTGCAGTCAACCCGTCCATCACTGGCATTTCGATGTCTAGCAGAACAACGTCTATCTCTTGCAACCGCAATGCCTCGAGAGCATCGCTGCCGTTCGTTGCCGTGGTAACAACGCGCATGTCATCCTGTGCGTCCACCATGCGTCCGAGGACCCCACGCACAACGGCTGAGTCATCCACCACCAGCACGCGGATGGGACTGGCCTGATGTCTATTCACCGGTGCGACCGGTTACAGGGTGAGAGTGCTTACGCGTCAGATGCCGGCGCGCAGCTTGCCAAGGAAGCTTTCCACCGCACCGCCAAGGCGCACCGCCTCGGCGTTGAGATTCGCTGCAGATCCATTCAACGTCTCGGCGGTGTGTCCAGCTTCGCCGGCCGCGACGGTTACGCCGGCGATATTCAGAGTTACATCCGCCGTTCCGTGCGCAGCCTCGGTCACGTTGCGGGAGATCTCGCCCGTTGCCGCGTTCTGTTCCTCGACTGCCGCCGCGATGGTTCCGGAAATCTGATTTATGGTGCCAATGACACTGGAAATCTCGCCGATGTCACGCACCGCGTGCGTAGCGTCTTCCTGCACGCTCGCGATCTTACGCTCAATTTCCTCGGTTGCGCGCGCCGTCTGGCGCGCCAGCTCCTTCACCTCGTTCGCGACAACGGCGAATCCCTTACCGGCCTCTCCCGCACGCGCGGCCTCGATCGTCGCATTGAGGGCAAGCAGATTGGTCTGCTGTGCGATTGACGTGATGACCTTGATAACCTGGCCGATTTCCTTGCTACTCTGTCCCAACTGAACCATGGTGCTGCTTGCACTCGACGCCTGACGGACAGCGTGCTGCGCAACGGTAGACGCTTCCTGCACCAGACCCGCGATCTCACGAACGCTCGCTGAGAGCTCTTCCGCGGAGCTGGCCACGGTCTGCACGTTCCTGGTAGCCTGCTCCGACGACGTAGCAACAGCCTGAGCCTGGCATGCAGTCTCCTCGGCTGACGCGGCCATTCCCTGCGCGCTGGCCTCGACTTCGGCAGCGGACACGGTCACCATTTGAACCACACTCTTTACGTCGCGCTCGAACTCATTCGCTAGCGCGACTTGTTCGGCTGCACTGCTTACCATGCGTGCCACATCACGCAACATCGTGAACCGGCGCTCGGATGGATGCAGTTCCTCGGACGAGATGAATTCCATCACCCCGATCACGCGACCTTTTGCGGCGACGGGGAATGCAATACCGCTGCGCACGTTGGCGCGCCGAGCCATCGCGGAACGTACCGGGTCGCCTTGCTCGGACATGTCGGCGGCGAAGACCAGATCGTGGCTGGCCCATGCGCGCCCACTAATTCCCTCGCCCTGCTCGAAGGCGCAATCGTGCGTGGCACGACGGAAGTCTTCGTCCACAGTACCGGACTCCACACAAAAGCGCAGAGTGTTGGCCTTGCTGTCGAGCACCCAGTACGTGGCGTACGCCCATCGAAATGAGCCGCGCACGAGATCGAGCGTCACCTTTGCAATATCGTTGACTGAATTGCGTCCAGCGTTGGCACGCAACACAGCGACGAGCGCTTCCATGTCCTCTTCTGCTTCGAGGCGGGTTGCGCGCTCGCGCATGCGCTCGAGTGCCGACGAAACGAGCTCGGCGACACGACGCAGCACGTCGATCCGTTCGTCTGACAGCGCCAACGGCTCCATCACGAAGAAGTCGAGCGCGCCCACTACCTCGCCGCCCACCGACAGCGGCAGGGCGATGGCCGCGGTGCAACCAGCGGCCTGCGCAACTTCTCCGCGGCGATCTTGCAGGTACTGCAAATCATCTACGATAAAGACATCACGGTAGCGCCACGCCTTTCCGACGAGCCCTTCAGCCTCGGCGTACGATGCGCTTACCGTGATCCTGTGAAACTCATTGTTGACTGCGCCCGACTCCAAATCGAAGCGAAGGCTATCGCCCTGGGTCTCGAGCGCCCAGTATGAACCGTACGGCCAACCGAACCCAGCGCGAACGGCCTCGAGCGCACCGCGGGCAGCCTCTGCCGCACTTCCCGCGCGTGCAGTGGCGCCGGCGACGTGCATGATGACGCGCGCATGCGTTTGCGCGTCGAAAACCCGTGTCTCGAGCTCATCCACTACCTGCCGCTCGCGTAAGGTGCCGGTCCGCCGGTCGGACTTCCGACGCTCCGTTTTGGCGTGTCCGTTGCCGTTTTTTGCAGGAACGGGGACTGGATCGGTGAGTTCGTCGAGGTTGATTCGGGTCGTCATACAGCGTATCTCAGTTTATGGGCGAGTGTTCGATTCGTCGAGCAGGTGCGTTACATCGATAACAGCGAGCAGCCCGTGATCCATCCGGACGACTCCAGTGCAGACCCGCGCCCACGCGCCATCAAGGTTCGCAGGAAGCGGCTCGAGCGTGTCGGCAGGAACAGAGGCAACGTCACCAACTTCGTCCACGATGAGGGCAAACAGCTCGTCACCATCGCAGACTACCACATTCATTAAAGATTCGGACGTACCATGCGAAATCTCCAGCCGCTGGTGCAGATCGATGGCGGTCACGATCTGGCCCCGCAGGTTGAGGAGCCCGGCTATGCCGGGCGCGGCCAGCGGTACCCGCGCGATGCGTTGAAGCACAATCACTTCCTGAACCTGCAGTACGTCTATGCCGAACCACTGCTTGCCGACGCGAAACGTCACCACCTCGTCGCTGCTGGTCGTGGTGGCCGTCACGCGTCGGTCCCACCACGGGCACGCTGCATGTAATACGACACATCGAGAATCTCGGTTGCGGCGCCGGCGATCACCGCGGTTCCCAAAACGCCAGGGCGTGCGTTAGGCAACTCCAGATTCACGACCTCTTCGACTATGTCGCGTATTTCGCTCACAGCTATTCCGAAGGACGTGCTTCCTTCATTGAAGACGATGACCGAATTGCTCCGACCGGCGGTGAACGTAACCGACGGACTCGCCGGAACCACGGGTAGCAGAAATCCGCGGTATTGCACGACGTGAGTTCCGCCGGTGTACTCGATTCGATCGAAGGGAATTTCCTCGAGACGGGAAACGAGCGAAAGCGGAACCGCCTGAACCGAATCGGTTCCGACGTCAAACAGCAGCAGGCTGTCCTGTTGCGCGGCCGGCGCTTGCGGAGTTGTCTGCACGGCTGCCGATGGCGAGGTTTCCGCTCCGGCACGCGCAGCAAGCGCCGCTGGATCGACTATCATGACAACTCTGCCGTCGCCCAGGATGGTACAGCCTGCATAGCACCGCACTGCGCGTGTGAGCCGGCCAACCGGCTTCACCACGATCTCCTGGGTGTCCACCACATCATCGACAATTATGCCGAAGCGCCTGGTGCCGGCCTGACAGACAACAAGAGTCGGAACCTCATTTGCCTCATCGCCCGGTAGGTCCAGCGCATCGGCCAACGTGACGACGGGAACCAATTCATCACGCAGGCGAAAGAGGCGCACATTCTGAAGGACATCAAAGCGAGACAACGTGTCAGCCGAGAGGCGAATCAGCTCCAGCACGCTGGCCTGCGGAAACGCGAAGAGCTCGCTGCGTGCGCTCACGATGAGCGACGGAACTATCGCCAGTGTGAGCGGCAGGCGAATCCGAACGGTGCATCCGCGGCCAGGCTCCGATCGGAGATCGACCGCGCCGCCAACACGCTCAATGTTGCTGCGGACGACATCCATTCCGACGCCGCGTCCACTAAGGTGGGTGACGGATGCTGCTGTCGAGAACCCAGGCTCGAAGATGAATCGCAGAACCTGGCAATCGCTTAGCCCGTCGGCCACATCCTTTCGCACGAGACCGCGTTCGACAGCCTTGCGTCGCACTTCCGCCGCATCGATTCCCTTTCCGTCGTCCACTATCTCGACTATCACGTGGCCGCCTTCGTGATACGCGTTGAGGACGATCTTTCCGACCGGCGGCTTGCCGAGGGCGCGCCGCAGCTCCGGTGATTCTATGCCGTGATCGGCGGAATTGCGGACCATGTGCGTGAGGGGATCCTGCAGGGCCTGGACCAGTTGGCGATCCATTTCCGTGTTTGCGCCTTTCATGTCGAGCTCGATCTTCTTCCCTGTTTCCCGCGCGATGTCACGCACAATCCGCGGCAATTTTCCCCACGCGGATCCAACGGGTTGCATGCGTGTTTTCATTATCGCGCTCTGCAGTTCCGCGGTTATCCGGTTCAACTGCTGCACTGGCTCCGCAAATACTGAATCGTCGTCCTTTGCCGACATCTCGAGCAACTGATTCCGGTTGAGCACCAGCTCACCAGCCAGGTTCATGAGCGCGTCCAGAAGCGTGATGTTGACGCGAAGGGATGTATTTGTCTGAACAATGGATTCGGCCAGCGGGACCGGTGGCGGCTCAAAAGCAGCTCGTGCAACCGGGGCTGTGTTGGCGGCAACAGGCGATAGCCACTGTTCGAGCAGCGCCACGAGCAATGAGTCGTCACCGGCCGGCTCGACTCCGTGCGCCGCCAGCTCGGCGAGTATGAGCTTGATCACGTCCACTGCGCGCAGGATGTCGGATATGACGTCGGGTTCCGCCTTTAGCGCTCCGTTGCGAAGCTGTTCCAGCACCGACTCCGCGGTATGGGAGACGTTCTCCAGTCGCGGCAGGGCGAGAAATCCACAGGTGCCTTTGATGGTGTGGACTGCTCGAAAGATCGAGTTGAGGAGTGAAGCGTTGGACGGGTCACGCTCCAGCTCGACCACATCACGGTCGAGTTGCGCGAGGTTTTCAGCGCTCTCAGCTAGAAACTCTTTGAGCAGATCGTCCAATCCAGCATCTCCGAAACGGGACCAGTGAGAGAACCGGCGGTGGGACTCCGGTCACTCTTATCAATGGTCGGCTTGGCCGGGCGAAACTTGATGTTTATGGGTTGCGCGAAATTCGGTCTGGGAGCCCGGGAAAGCGTATCTGCAAGCCTCGGACGGGCGCTAAAGTTCGTCAGCCGAGGCGCCGATAGTAAATCATATGTTCTTTCTCTGTGCCCTAGCCGCCCCGAGTCCATGATCGATCAACTCTCCGCGGAAGTCTCGTCACGCATTGACGCGATAGCCGAATCACTCAGCCCGAACGAGCGAACTGATGACACGCTGCGCTTTCTCCGTGACGTCAAAGAGTCCCCAGCCAGCAGCATCAAACAGGCTCCGCAGGCCGCACAACGGGCGCTCGCCAGAACGCGCAACCCGGATATAGGCATAGCCGAGCTGGTCCGGGTGGTGGAAGAGGATCCGACTCTTGGTCAGGCGCTGCTCCGGTACGCCAATTCCGCCTATTACTCTACCGGCGGCAGTGTGGTGTCGCTACGCCATGCGGCGCAGCGGGTTGGATCGTCCGGCGTACACAATGTGGTCCTGGGCGTGATGGTCGAGGGCATGCTGTGCAAGCCGGGCGGGGAGTTTCAGCAGATGGTGGTGCAGGTGCGTGACCATCTCGTGCGGACAGCGCCGATCGCACGTGCAATCGGGAGAGGCTTTGGGCTTGTGCCGGACGAATGCTTCTCGCTCGCCCTGCTGCATGATGCTGGCAAGCTGATCGTATTCGACGTAATAGGCACGCTCCGACATGAGACGCGTCGCGACGTTGACGTGCCGAAGCATGTAGTATCTAGGGTACTTCGCGAGTTGCACGAACCGTTGGGTGGGATTGCAGTGCTCAACTGGGGGCTCGGTGAGGGCGTGGCGGCAGCGATATCCGGACACCATCGCAATCCCGTCCCGGCAGTCGAGAATCGCATGACCGAGGCCCTTTTTGTGGCGGAGCGCGCCGAGCACTCGCTGTCGGGCGTGATCCCCCGGGATGTGCAGCGCTGGTGGAACGACGGCGCGATCTCCGGAGATCCGGCACATGTTGAAGAGTTGATCTCCGCATACTCGGAGCAGGAACTGGCGGCGTAGGAAGGATTTGTCCGTACGTGTTATGTCGTCGAAGGCTTCTCTTTGAAGTAACCGTCGTCGTACGCTTTCGAAAATTCGCGGTACTGCTGCTGCGTTCGCTCGGCCGCAATCCGCGCGAGCTGCAGCAGTGGTTCACGCCAGGATGTTTCGTGTCCGAACGCGGAGAGCTGCTCAATGGGCGCGGAACCGAGCCAGCCACTCCCTCGCAGATGCAGCCATGCGGCGACGTTGGCCATGAGTACAATGGCCTCGCCGACCTTTTTGGGTTGTTTCTCCCAATCGTGAAGGCTCACGCGATCCTCCCGCGGCTGCATTTCGCGACTGCAAAAGCCAGCGCCATTCCATTCGGTGGAGAAGAGGAACGCTGGCGCGACCACCGCGGAGTGTCGTTGCACTGAGACCACTCGCTCTGCTTCGTCGCGCCATACAGGTTGGCCATGCGGCCGCAACGTTTCGATGGCGGACGGTTGGGCCCGCTTCACGTCGATCAGGACACTCCGATCCGGCGAGCCACGTCCTTCAACCAGGACAACATAACGCGGGAAGGCGATGCTTCCGACGCCCGCGATCCGGTGGGCGATGTCTATCACGCGAAAGTACTCGTTGTCACGGGCGGCAGCAGCAATGGAGGCCATCATCTGCTCCACACCTGTGCGCTCCGCGGCAGTCGCCGAGAAAAGATGGTGACCGTCGGTCACCAGCCGTCTGCGTTTACCCTTGCGCGCCGTGTAGCGATTTAGAAGCTCGGTACGAGATCTTCCGGCGACCTGCGCAAACAACCTCTTGACCGTTCCGCGCGCATTCTCGCGCTCGATCCAGGATGGCTTGCCTAGGGAGAGTTCCGTTGAATAGGCGAGTAGCGAGCGTTGAACGAGGGCCTCCGTATCTTCGGGCGAAACTCCCCACTCTTCCGCTCCCACCCGAATGCTCGCGAGGAACCGGACGAGATCGAGGGTCAGCGGCCCGAGAGAGCTTTCATCGAAATCGGTTACGTCGAAATAGGTGAGACGGTTGTCACCCTTGTACGTACCAAAATTCTCGACGTGCATGTCGCCGCACAACCATGCTGGCGGAGCGCCGGACAGGGTTTCGACTTCCGGAAGGGTTGAGTAGAATAGCTGGCACGCTCCGCGCATAAAGGAGAATGGCGTCTCGCGCATTGCTGCATATTTTCGCATGCGGAGGATGGGGTCGCACCCATGAGTAGCCGCCAGGATGGATTCCAGGGTGTCGGGCAGCCCTTTGGTGGTCGCGTCGATTTGAGTCATTCAGTTAATCGTATGCGAAGGCGGAGTGAGCGGGAAGGCTCGGAAATGTACCAAAAGTTCGCCAACTATCACGCCGCGTGTGCGGCCCTGGCTTCGGACGATGGCAAAACATCACCACGCGCATCAAAACTCTCACGTGACGACACTGCCCAACATCGAGGTGCACAACACGGGGCCCGCTGCATTTTTCCGAAAGCTCGGACCGGGATTGGTGACCGGGGCGGCGGACGACGATCCATCGGGAATCGCGACGTACTCGCAGGCGGGAGCGGCGTTCGGGTATGGATTGCTCTGGACGGCGCTGGTCAGCCTGCCGCTCATGATTGCCGTACAGTTGATGTGCGCCCGGGTTGGTGTTGTAGCGAAGTCGGGGCTCGCCACGGCACTGCGCGAACACTATTCCCGAAAGGTGTTGTGGTTCGCATGTGTCTTACTCATCGTAGCCAATACGTTGAACATTGCGGCGGATCTTGGCGGCATGGCGGCGGCGGCGCAGCTACTCACCGGAATACCACGCGTGATACTGGTTCCAGTGTTTTCAGCGCTGATTCTGGGGCTACTGATATTCTCGTCGTACGAATCGATGGCCCGGGTGCTCAAGTGGTTCGCGCTCGCGCTTTTCGCGTACGTAATCGCGGCATTTCTGGCCCATCCGAGCATAACCGGCATACTTCGGGGAACGTTCCTTCCGGCGCTGCAGTGGAACAAGGATTATCTACTCACGTTCGTGGCAATACTCGGCACGACGATTTCTCCTTATCTGTTCTTCTGGCAGGCGGCGCAAGTGGCCGAACAGGAGCAGCACATACGCGCCCGGTTCCCCATGCGCCGGCGGCGTGGCGAAATGCGTCGCACGGGGCGGGAGCTGAATGACGCCGCAGTTGACACGGAATCGGGAATGTTCGTATCGCAGCTGATCATGTTCTTTATAGTTCTGACTGCCGGTGCGACGCTGCACAAGGCCGGAATCACCGACGTGCAAACCGCGGATCAGGCAGCGATTGCGCTGCGTCCGTTAGCCGGCCCCTTGGCATACTGGTTATTCGCGCTTGGAATCATTGGGACTGGGATGCTGGGCGTTCCAGTACTGGCCGGCTCGGCGGCATACGCCATTGCCGAGGCGGGGGCCTTCAAGGGCGGGATGGACGAGAAGCCCGACGGCGCAAGGATGTTTTACGGAGTCATGGCCATCGCGATGGTGGTGGGGACAATACTCGCGCTCACCAAGCTCAATGCGATGAAGATGTTGCTCTGGTCGGCGGTAATGAATGGGGTGCTGGCGCCGCCCCTGATCGTGATAATTCTGATGGTGTGCAACAACGAGAAGATCATGGGCCGATACAAGAATGGCGTCTGGCTCAACGTGTTGGGATGGGCTGCGGCCGCGTTGATGGGAGTGGCGGCGATTGCGATGATAGTGTCGTTCTTCCTGTAGCAAGAAAAAGAGTCCGGCGCTATGTGAGCGCCGGACCCTTCTACGTAGAGCGACGTTGCGCACTACAGAGGAGAAAGTGCTAGAGTGCGGCTCGATTTCCCGTAACGAGGCGCACGACCCATACCAGGATCACCGCTCCGATTATCGCCACAATGATCGACCAGATCAAACCACCGGCGCCGAAGCCGAGTGCAGTCATGATCCATCCACCGATGACAGCACCAATAATTCCCAGTACGATATCCATGATCGGACCGTATCCGGAGCCCTTCATGATTCGCCCAGTCGCCCAACCGGCGATGAGCCCCACGACGATCCACCAGATCCATCCCTGCATTTTGCAAGTCTCCGTTCGCGGCGTGACCGGGGTCGTACTTCCCAAATCGCGACAGACCCCGTTGAGAGCTTCGAAGAAGCAAGAGGCGCGCCGTCGCATGGCGGCGTTGCATCATAAATCCTACCGTTCTGGGACGTTTGCGCCAGGGTGCGGGATCTTTAGCGCGGCGAGGCTCCCATGCGCGCCAGCGGCCCATGCGTGCCCACTGGCGCCGGCCATGACAACATTGAGGGAGAGCGAGTCTTGCTGAGTCCAGGTGCGCCCGCCGTCGAGCGAGAGCGCTGTACCATTTGTTCCTACTGCGATGACGTGCCCCGCTGGTGCGTTGTCCAGGTAGGCAACGCCTGATAGAAAAGCGGTAGCCGCCGCTGGCCTGGACGCGGTCCAAGTCGCACCTGCGTCGTCGCTGCGCGCGACGGTGGCGGTTGCCGAATCGGGCTTGGCGTAATTCCCACCGACTGCGATGAGGTGTCGCCGGCCGGCGCAAGCAAGTGAGAATATTCCGGCCGGTGCCGCGGCAGCCTGAATCGGCGTGTTTGAGACGGACCACGTCCGACCGCCATCCCGTGAGTGGAACACACGGGAAGCTGCTGCGCCGCCGGTGCCAAACCAGGCATCGCGCGGCCCGCAGGTGATCATTGCAGTCCCGCTGGCGGCAAAGGCGCCCTCTCCCGGGAGCGATGGCGGGAGGCCGGAATCGGGAATCCGCGCCCAGTGCTGTCCCCCGTCCGTGGTTTTGAGGACAACGAACCGTCCGTTCAACGGATCGCCAAGCGCCAGGCCTCGATTCGAATCGAAGAAAGCGATCGCGTCCAGAAACGCACCCTTGCTTGCGTCGCGGTATTGAAGTTTCCAGCTCTGACCGCGGTCTGTTGTCCGATAAATGAGCGCGGTGTCCTGGGACGACACCATGAGTAGCGCGGTGTCGAGCGAGATGGCGTGCACCGCCCGGAAATCGAAAGACTCCGCACCGGTGACGTGCCCAGTGTGCCACTGCTGACCGGCATCGTCCGTCCAGGAGAATGTTCCCTTTGTCCCGCTTATCCAGACAACGTCGGGGCCGACAACGCTCATTCCTCGGAAAGAGGCGAGCGTACCCGGATTCTGGATACTCCACTGAGCCCCTGCGGCGGGCGCAAATGGTAGAGGGAGGACGAGCAGAATACCACGTGTCAACCATCGGGACAGCGACTGAGGAATCATCAGCAATAATCTACGGCTACTAAGGCTATGGGTTTTCCCGGTTCCCATTTTCGGTGTACGCTCGGTATGCTTAGAATGAGCGAATAGAATGAAAAGCGCGAACCGTCAGCTTTCGCGGTTTCCGGCCGAGGTCGAGCGTTCGTTCGAGCTCCTCCCTGGACTCGGTGAGCAGGGCGACATCCGGTATTTCGCAACCCGATCGCGATCCGTGTTGAACGGGCCGGAAACGACGGGAATGAATTTCTGGTCGGTTAACCCATACGTGGGGTGCGCGTTCGGCTGCACGTACTGTTACGCTCGCTACGCGCACCGATATGTAATGGAGCGAGCGGCGGACAACGACAGGCTGGAAGACACACTGTCGTCGGAATTTGAGAGCATGCCTCCGTGGTTGGCATTCGAGCGCCTGATTTTCGTGAAGCGTGACGCGCAGAATTCTGGAAGTGCTCGCCGAGCATCCGGGACTCAGCATCGTGATAATCACCAAGAGTCCGCTGATCGCGCGTGAGGTGGAGCTGCTCAAGCGGATCGCGCGTCATGCGAGCTATTCGCACGGCCGAAACATAGGCGTGAGGTATCCCGCGGGATCGGCAGAACACTTCGACACGCTGCGAGCCAAGTACGGAATCGGAGATGGATCGCGCTATTGAGGGCTCAGTCAGATCATGCTCGCTCGAGTCCCACGAGGCGGGTGGTATGATCTCGGGGGATGTAGCAATGAAGGCCGCATGGGACGAGTCCAGCATTCCGAATTATTCGACGATATTCGGTGCGCGATTCGGAGTACCATCCGTGCGTATCGCCTTCGACGTCATCCTCCGACGTGAATATTTCGAGATAGGCGAGACCTCCGGTACATCGCGCGATATTGCGTATACCGCGCGTCATGGTCTCGCGCGGCAGGTAGTTGATGACGCTACACGTTACAACCAGATCGAAGCTGCGACCCGGGAAGAGATCGGGTAGATCGTCGAGCGTTCCTTTTACGATGTTTCGGCGCTTGCCGTAGCGGCTGACTACATAATCGCTCGGGTCCACGCCCTGATACGTCGCGGTGGGCCGCAGCTTCCGCAGAATCGGTTGCCAGCGTCCTTCACCTGCGCCTACATCGAGCACCGAGCGAACCGGCCGCGCGAGGACGTATTCGGTCGCGATGACCGCGAACCGCACGAGTCGGGCAAGGTCTGCTCCCGTCCCGATACGATGTTCCGGATGCCGGTACCACTTGTCGAAATACTTATCGTCAAAGAGCTTGTTCGTCATTGCAATGACGATCAGTCGTCGGTGTTGCTGCGCCGGACGCGCTTCTTTTCGGAAGTGCGGCGCTTGTCTGTGAGGCGCGCCTCCTTGGCAGCTCGGGTGGGACGTGTTTTCTTGCGCGGCTTGGGGATTACGAGCGCACGCCGGACGATATCGGCCAGGCGAGTCTCCGCGAGCTCGCGATTCTGAAGCTGGCTGCGTGTGTCGCTTGCGACGACGCGAAGCTCGCCCTCGTCACTCAGTCGCGATGCGAGACGGGTGCCGATCCGTGCCCGATCGATTTCGTTCAGCGATGGTGACGTGATGGCATTCCATGTGATCTCAACACGAGTTGATGTCTTGTTCACGTGCTGTCCGCCAGCGCCCGATGCGCGCGTGGCGCGAATTCCGAGCTCAGCGCGGGGGATCGCGAGCCGGTCGTTCACGCGCAGCGCGCGCTCAGTGTCAGCGCTAGCAGCGGAAGATCTTGTCGCCATCGAAGCGTCCGTTCTCGATGAATATGCCGGAGGTGAAGCGGCCGGCAACTATGCTGCCGGCCATGTAAATCCCGGGCATGTTGGTCTCCAGCGTGTCGGGGTTTACAGATGCGCGCTCGGTATCAGACTCCAGCTCGATTCCCAATCTGCGGAACAATGCAAAGTCGGCACGGAATCCTGTCAGCGCATACACCCGATCAGCATGCAGCGATTCTTCAGCGCCGGCGGCATTGCGTACGATCACCGCGTCTGGCTCGATGCGCAGCACCGTAGCGCCAAGGCGCGCGTCGATCTCGCCGGCGGCTATCCGATTTTCGATATCCGGCTTGACCCAGTACTTCACACTCCGGGGGAAGGAAGTGCCGCGATACACCACAGTCACGTGCGCTCCGGCCCTGAAGAGCTCGAGGGCCGCTTCAACCGCGGAGTTTCGGCCGCCGATCACAATTACGTCGAGACCGAAACTGCGGTGGGGCTCGTCGAAGTAGTGCGCAACGGACGGTAGGGATTCTCCGGGCACGTTCATGAGATTCGGCTCGCCGAAGTAGCCAGTAGCAAGTACCAGCCTGTTGCAGTCAATCGTCACGTCGCCGGTCGAAGTCGACAGGGTGCAACTGATCGTGTCACCGTTTCGGCGCGCATTGACGAGCCTGGTGTAGCTCCGAACCCGTAGCGCCTCAGCGCGGACTACACCGCGATAGTACTTGAGAGCTTCCTCGCGCGTGGGTTTTTGTCCGGCACACACAAAAGGGTGTCCGCCAATCTCCAGCAGCTCTGGGGTGGTAAAGAACCCCATTCCAATGGGATAACGAACTATGGAATCGGCAATGGCTCCAGCTTCCACGACTAGCGGATCTATTCCGCACCGTCGTGCGGATATCGCGCATGCCAGGCCGATGGGGCCGCCACCGGCGATTATCGTGTCTTCAAAATGGTTGTTCTGCATGGAATATCGGGTAAGCTATATTGGCGCCGGATTGCGTAACTCGCGGCAGCTACGCGGCGCATGTCCGGGCGATTCAATATACATATAGCGATACCGTGGGCGTGGCTGCTATCATCAGTGATCAGTTTAACCGTTGTGAGGAGACGCTAACAATGAACATCGCGAAGGCACGGGTACTCGTTACTGGCGGATCGAGTGGGATCGGCAAGGCTACGGCCCTGGCGCTCGCGGAAGCCGGAGCGAGAGTTGCGATATGCGGACGGGATCGCGCGGCAGTGGAACAAGCGGCGAGCGAGATCGACGCGGCTCCATTTGTCGCGGATGTGAGTCGTGAATCCGACGTGGTGGCGCTCATTCCGGCCGTAATAAAGGCGCTCGGCGGCTATGACGTGTTGATCAACAACGCCGGCTTCGGACGCTTTGGGCCGCTCGTAGATACGACAGCCGACGACATGCGTGCTGTGTGGGAGACGAATGTACTCGGGGCGACGCTCGTCGCGCGCGAGACGGCGAAGCACTTCATAGCTCAAGCCACTGGCAACATCATCAATGTTGCGTCAACATCGGGTTCGCACGGCGGAGTTGACGCTTCCGCGTATTCGTCGTCGAAGTTTGCACTTACGTCGCTTACCGAGTGCTGGCGGGCGGAACTGAGGAAGCACAACATTCGCGTGATGCAGATCAACCCAAGCGAAGTGCTTACGGACTTTGCGCACCGGGCCCGCGGAGCGGAGCGGGTTGACGATCCCAGCAAGCTGCACGGCTCGGATATCGCGGCTGCTATCACGACGATGTTGGCGCTGGACGACCGTGCGATGGTGACGGAGATGACGGTCTGGGCTACCAACCCGAAGTAGCAAAGCGCGAACACGCCAGCGGACTACAGACCAATGGATTCCGCAGAGCGCTGCAGCGCAGCTATGACGAATGCAATGTGCTCATCCAGGTCTACACCGAGCTCCTGCGCGCCCTGAACAACGTCTTCGCGGCTCACGCCACGCGCGAAGGCCTTGTCTTTCATTTTCTTGCGCACTGACCTGGCCTCGACGTCACGGACTGCCCGGGATGGTTTGACGAGCGCAGTCGCCGTGATGAGTCCGCTAAGCTCATCAACTGCAAAAAGAGCGCGCGCAATAAGCGAGACTCGCGGTGTGTGTGTGTACTCCGCGTGGCCCATTATTGCATCGAGTACGTCTTCTGGGTAGCCGCGTTCGCGCAGAATGCGCACGCCCGCGCTCGGATGTTCTTCGGTGGCGGAACGGGTCGCGTTGGGGAAGCGCTCGTAGTCAAAGTCGTGGACGAGACCCGCGAGGCCCCAGCGTTCAACATCCTCACCATAATGTTCAGCGTACGCCCGCATAGCCACTTCGACGGTGAGCATGTGCTTGCGGAGCGATTCTGATGGAGTGTATTCATGCATCAGCGCGAGCGCGGCATCGCGCGTTGGAAGTATTGGGTCTGTCATTGTGGCTCGCGGTCGTGTTAAACCAGGGCGGTCCAATCAAAAGCGACGGTACGGTATAGAAGCCGTACCGTCGCTGAATATAACGCTGCGCATCTCTGCTACGAACGAACTATGCGGGCGGCACGAATGCGCTACGAAGGTGGTATCTGTAGTGTAACTTCGTCGCCTCGGTTCACGAGAATTTCACTGCTGACCGACCGCCGAGTGCCGCCAATGGGGTTAGCAATGAAACGCAGGGATGTGGACGAGCCGAGGAGCACGTCGGCTGGGATCTTCATTTTTGTGGTTGAGTTCGCTGTGGCCGTGCCGAGCCGGATCCGCTGTCCAACGGGAGAGCGTGTGACGTAGACGTCCATGTCCAGAGAGCCCTGGTTCTGAACGTTGAGGGTGGTGACCTCTGCGGGCGTCGCCACCCCTCCTGCCCCCATTGACGAAGTTCGCGTGCACGCGGCGGCGGCGCCTAAACAGGTAAGCGCGAGCATGAATGCAACTGGCTTGAAGCGCATGTTTTCCTCTAATGGTGACGAAGTTCAATTGACATGAGGCATCGATCGCGCCATCACCCGACCCGGTCACATCATACCCCGATCTTGCGCTGAACGCTCGCCCCCTCGAAGGTGACGTCCTTGGCGGGCTTATCGTCCCGGATGCCCAGGAAGATCGGCTGGCGGAGATGGCCTTCGGCGGTCCATTCGCTGAACTTCACCTGCACGACCACTGTTGGCCGGACCCAGGTGGGCGCTTCATTGGTCAGGGGTTGAGTTTCGAATGGCGACGTCTTGCGGGCGAGGCGGTCGAGTCGTTGGCGCATTCCCTCGAGCTGTGCTCGCGTAAAGCCGCCGCCCACATGGCCCGCGTAGACCAGCTTACCGCGCGAGTCGAAATAGCCGAGCAGCAGTGCTCCGATGCCTTGCCTGCTCTTGCGCGGCTCGGTGAATCCGCCGACCACGAACTCCTGCTCGAAATCGATCTTGAGCTTTAGCCACGCGTCGGAGCGCACGCCGGGACTGTAAGGCGCGTCGGTGCGTTTCGCTATTATCCCTTCCCATCCGTGTTTACGAGCGCGCGCCAGCATCCCGCGCCCGTCGCGCTGTGTTGGTGAGAGTCTGATATGTTGCGCGACTGAATCTGAAGCTCGGCCGCGCTTGGTCGTCGCGAGTCCGTGTAGTAACGATTCGAGATGTTCGCGTCGCTCGGACCATGGGAGTTGGACGAGGCCAGTGCCATCGTCACGGAGAATATCGAACGCAACCAGCGCCGCTGGAATGTGCTCGGCGGCCATCGCAATATCTGGTGTACCCTTCAAGTGCATGCGACTCTGCAGCGCCTGAAAGCGCGCAGCATCACCGCCAATGAGAGCCACTATCTCACCATCGAGGGTGAACGATTGGCGCAGCCGAATACCGAGCTCAGCCAGCGCATGGATTATCTCGGGAAATTGTCGAGCCTTGTCGTTCCCGTTGCGTGTGACGAGCCGTACGCCGCTTGCTGTGACATACGCAAGCACGCGTACGCCGTCATACTTGGGTTCGAAGGTCCAGCTCGGACCCGTTGGTAGTCGGTGGCCCACGCTGGCGTACATGGGCTCGGTGTCACCGTTGGAGCTGCGTTTGGCCGGAGTCATAACGTGGTCTGCGGTGGCAGCGACAAAGCGCCGTTACCTGAAGGGATTGCTTTGCCACGATCCGTACATCGCGTTCGGCAGAGCAAAGTAGATTCGGCCGAATTGGGCGAAGGCGTCGGCCGGTTCGTTTCGAATCATCTGAGACAGATGCGGGAAGTCCTGAATGTTGTCGCCTAGCCATTCGAGCACGGCAATCCCGGGGAAGCCGGATGCGGCGTTGCCTTTCTGCACTGCGTCGAAGCGGGGATTCTTATTGTCCGTCTCCGTCTTGCAAAGCACGAGATCGGCTCTGATCGCAACGTGTTCGAGATTGGTTCGGGTAATCGGACACTCGGCGTCGTCGCGATTGGTGACGATCACGACCTTCCCGCCGAGCTCATGAACGTGTTCGGTGAACGCCACCGCGCCGGGAAGTGCTGGAGCGCGTCCTTCGGCCACCCACGTGGCCCATCCTTTCGAGTCGAAGGAGCCTCCGAATGGAATCCTACCAATCTGGTATTCGGAGTTGTCCAGTACCGTTTCGTCGGCGTCGAGGATCACACCCCACGAACCCTGCGCTCGGCCTTCCGAGAGATGTGCCAGGCGATCACCTGCGGCCCGATAGGTCTGGAGATAGATGGCGCGATGCTCCGCGGAAGCCCTAGCCCAGTGCAGATCACGGGGTGTTGCAGGAGCCGCAGCGGGGGTGGCCGCGATCTTTGGCGCTGGCGTGCAGGCAGTGGCAGAGATGGAAAGCCAAGCCAGCGTGAAACCAACCAGGAGCTGACTGACGAAGTTGACACGGAAGTTGACCATGGATCTGCTCGGCATGGAGGTTGTACGACCAAACGAACGTACCGGACGAACGTACCGGGGGTGATATCACAATTACCGCGGTCTACATTCGGCACCTGTCTTGCTTTCCTAACCGATTGCAAGGATCGGACTTCAAGGTGAGGAGCGGCAAGATGGCGAGTATCTGGAAGGGATCGCTCAGTTTTGGCCTCGTAAGCATCCCCGTGGAACTCCGACCGGCGGTGCGGGCTGACCACGTGAGTTTTCGGCTGCTCTACAAGAAGGATCTCTCACCGGTAAAGTACGAGCGCTTCTCAGCAAAGGGAGAGGGGCCGCTTGCCTGGGACGAGATTGTAAAGGGCTTCGAGTTCGAGAAAGGGCACTATGTGGTGCTCACCGACGAGGATTTTCGCAAGGCCGCACTTGGCAAATCGGCATCGATAGAGATCCTCGATTTCGTGGAGCAGGACCAGATAGACCCGCGCTATTTTGAGACTCCGTACTACCTGACCCCGACCAAGGGGGGCGAGAAACCGTACGCACTGTTGCGCGCTGTGATCCAAAGCACGAAGGTAGTGGGCATCGGGAAGATCGTCATGCGCAATACGCAGCATCTTGTTGGCATCAAGGCGACCGGTGACGCGCTCATGCTGGAGATCATGCGATTTCAGAATGAGCTGGTAGAGACTGACGAGTTCAATTTCCCAAAGGCGAGTGGCATTCGTCCGCAGGAAGTCCACATGGCGGAACAGTTGGTACACAACCTCGCGGCGGACTTTGACCCGGAGAAGTACACCGATGAGTATCGCGCCAACCTGATGAAGCTCATTCGCGCGAAGATGCAGGGGAAGAAGCTGAGGGGAACGCGCACCACGGCGCCATCATCCCAAGATGCCAAGGTCGTGGATCTGATGGCTCGGCTACGCCAGAGCCTCGCCGAAGGCAAGCACAAGAAGCCGGGGAGTGCATCGCGGGCGCGAAAGAAGACCGCAACCCGTACGACGACGCGATCGAAGAAAACGGCATAGACTTAGGGATGTATCGCTCTTCTCTAATTGCGTCGCTGTTTCTTGCCAGCGCCGTCGCAGCTTCCTCAATCAATGCACAACGCGTGATATATCCGCAGTCCCCGCGCGGAACTGCCAGCGACGACTATTTTGGGGTGAGGATTCCCGATCCTTACAGGTGGCTGGAGGATCTGAACAGGCCGCAAACGCTTGCGTGGATCCGGTCGCAGAATCAGTTCACGGAATCATATCTCGCGCAGTTCCCGTTGCGCGATACGCTACGAAGTCGGCTAACGGAGTTGTTCAACTATCCACGTGTAACTTTGCCGCAGATCGTTCCTGGCAACCGACTATTCTACCGTCGCAACACCGGCCTGCAGAACCAATCGGTGCTGTACATGCGCGACGGGTTGAACGGCACGCCGACCGAAGTCGTGGATCCCAATTCACTGTCCGCTGACGGCTCGGTTGCGTTCGAGGAATCGTCCGCATCACCAGATGGGCGGTACCTGGCGTATGCGCTAGCACCGGGTGGCGCCGACTGGCGCACGATCCATGTTCGTGACCTTGCATCCATGCAAGATCTGTCGGACACGTTGCAGTGGGTACGTTTTTCTGGCCTGTCCTGGACGCGTGACGGACGCGGCTTCTTCTATTCTCGCTATCCGACGCCACCGTTGGGGAAGGCGCTGTCCGCGGCGCTATCGGGACACGCGGTCTATTACCATACCGTTGGTACGCCTCAGTCGCAGGACCTAGTCATACTCGGTCGTCTCGAGCTTGCGCGCTATTTTGTCGACTGTGCGGTTGGCGATGATGGGCGCCATCTCTTTTGCACCGCGAGCCAAGGCGCCGACAACCGCAACAGGCTGTACTTTGCCGACATGGGTGACGCAACGCACCCCAACATATCGGCACCGCTAGTTCCGATCGTCAACGACGACGTCGCGCGGTTTCACGTGATCGACAATGTCGGATCTACCGCGTACATACTCACCGATTATGGTTCCCCTCGCCGACGTATAGTCGCACTGGACCTGGCAACACCGGATCGTGCGCACATGCGCACCGTAGTTCCGGAATCCAGTTTCGCAATCCAGTCGGCGATCATGTGCGGCGGCCGCATTGTCGTTCAATATCTGGAAGACGTAAAGAGCATCGTGCGGGTCTTCGATACCAACGGCCAGCCGCTTGGCGCAATCCCGCTGCCGGGCGTGGGCACTGTTAGCGGACTGAGCGCGCGAAACGACACGCCCGAGATGTTCTACGCTTTCACGTCTCCCCTGGTGCCGGCTAGCATTTACCAGTACGACGTCGAGTCACGCGAGACAAAGCCATTCGAGCGCGTGAAGCCGACTTTCGATCCAAACGCGTACGAAACGCGGCAGATCTTCGCGACTTCGAAGGACGGAACGAAGATTCCACTATTCGTCACAATGAAAAAGGGGACGATACTCGACGGGTCTCATCCCACGCTGTTGTACGGATATGGTGGATTTGACATAAGCGTGCTCCCAGGATTCAACCCGGCAATTCCAGCGTGGGTAGAGCGTGGAGGTATATACGTTACGGCAAACCTGAGAGGCGGCGGCGAGTACGGCGAAGCCTGGCACGAGGCGGGCATGCTTGCTAAGAAGCAAAATGTCTTTGACGATTTCGTCGCTGCCGCCGAGTATCTGGTAAGAGAGCGGTACACGTCGCCGAACAAGCTCGTCATGCAGGGCGGCTCGAACGGCGGATTGCTCGTCGGCGCAGTGATGGTGCAGCGGCCGGATCTATTCGCGGTGGCACTTCCGGCTGTTGGGGTGATGGACATGTTGCGGTATGACAGGTTCACCGGTGGCGCGGCGTGGGCGACGGAATACGGATCATCAAGCGATGCGACGATGTTTCCTGTTCTGTTCAGGTACTCACCATTGCAGAACATCAAGTCAGGCACCTGCTATCCGGCGACGCTCGCGACCACGGCGGATCACGACGACCGAGTGGTCCCGAGCCACACTTTCAAATACGTCGCCGCGCTACAGGCCGCGCAGGAGTGCGCCAAGCCGGTGTTAGCGAGAATCGAGACGCAAGGAAGCCATGGCTACCGGCCAACGACAAAGCTCATTGCGGAGATGGCTGACGAGCTTACTTTTGCACTCGTGAACACACTCGCGAACACAGTCGTGAACGCGCCGTGACGGCGATGGACTGTCACCATTGATAGTTCCAGGTGAAGCTCATTGCCCGCGCGCCATTTATTTGCGAGACGCCGACTGGAAGCAGCAACCGGTCTATCGCATTGTGGGGATGTGCCCGGGCGTACCGGACGACCACTCGTGAAACGAGCGTGCCAACGGCTGCACCGGCAACAACGTCGCTGGCCCAGTGCTTGTCCTCGTATACGCGAGCGACACCCACGAGCGATGCCGCGGTGAAGAGCGCCGGTGTCCAAAGATGCGACGCGTGCGGCCAGAGATAAGAAATTTCCTGACTGACCGTCGAAGCCGCGGCGAATGCCGTAGTGACGTGACCTGACGGAAACGACGTGTATCCATCATCACGAAATCCACGACCCACTTTGTAGTCATGTGGATTCGTGTCCGCGACAACAAAGGGTCGCGCGCGACCGGCGATGCCCTTGATGAGTACAGCTGTGATGCCAGCCGCTCCAATCGATTCGAGAGTGCGCAGCCCAAGCTCTGCGGAGCGCGGGGAATTCTCGGTACGCCCATAGATATAGCTAGCACCAGCGAGGGCTATAGAACCCGGTTCGCCGAGCACCCGGATGCCGGTCATCGCGTGATTGAGCGCGGAATTGTTCTGCAGTGACGATCGTTGCGATTCGACCGCTATGTGACGGTCCAACGGCATGATGGCGGCCGTCCCGAGCACGAAGATAGCGGCGGTCAGCACGTCACGATTGCCGAAGATTTCAGTGTGGTTTGCCGCGCCCGTGTCCGCCAGGACTCCCTGGGCGCTCGCGATGTTCCGGGCAGCAGCGGGAAATAGCGCGAGCGACGCGAAGGTTCCGAGCCGGATTAGCCGGCGGGTAACGAAGTTCATGACGTCAAGTGTAATCGTGTCCTCATCAGTTGTAGATATCCGCGCGCGTGAGCGGAATCACGGCGGTGCCGGCGTCGGTTGGTTTCGCCAGTATCAGTTGATCTATTGCGAGCCGACCGGAAGCGAAGCCGAACGCCGAGGCCGCCATGTAGAGACGCCAGATCCGATAGATCTCTTCTCCTGCTGATGCGACCGCCGCGGTGCGTTCGCGTTCGAGGTTCCGCACCCAATGCCGTAACGTGATGGCGTAGTGCTCCCGCAACGACTCAGCGTCGCGGGTCTCAAAGCCGGCAGCCTCAGCCGTCGCGATAACCTCGGAGAGTTCCGGCAACTCACCATCTGGGAACACGTACTCGTTGATGAAGGCATTGTCTCCCCAGATCTTGTTGAACACTCTTTCCCGGAGCTGGGGTTTGCTTCGCGCGGCGGCGTGTACGATCCCGTGATTGAGTAGCAGGCCGCCCGGGCGCAGATAGGAGTAAAGCCGATCAAAATAACCAGGCAACTTGGCCCGTCCCACATGCTCGACCATTCCGACGCTGGCGATCTTATCGAATTCTCGATCAGCCGTCAGGTGGCGATAGTCCCGAACCTCCACCGAGCATTGCGATGACAGACCTCTCGCTTGGATTCGCTCGCGCGCGAGGGCTGCCTGCTCGTAACTCAGCGTTATGCCAAGTGCTTTGACACCAAAACGCTCGGCGGCGTGCATGATCAAGCCGCCCCAACCGCATCCGACGTCGAGAAAACGTTCGCCAGGACCGAGGCGCAGCTTGCGGCATATGTGCTCTAGCTTGGCTTCCTGAGCTTCGTCCAACGATGCATTCGCATGCTCGAAATAAGCGCAAGAATACACCATCCGTTTATCAAGCCAGAGCTGATAGAAGTCGTTTCCGACGTCATAGTGGGACCGCACCGCTGCAGCATCTCGTTCCGGCGTATGGAGAGTGCCGCGCTCTGGCGCCCGTGGCGCCGCATAGGGCGCTGGCGCGTCGTCGCTCGGGAGGGACAGCAGTACCCGGGCTAGGCGTGCCAGGCGAGCTGGGCTGGCCAGGCCGCCCTGGATATCGGTTCCGAGCGCCGCCGCTCGCTCGATATCTCCCTCGATGTCAAAGTCTCCCGCGATGAACGCCTTACATATGGATAGCTCGAATGGCGGACGCAGCATTCGCCGCAGCGTCCCCGGAGCATTCAGCACCAAGGTGAAAACGGGTGTGGGATCGTCTGGTCCTTCGACCTGCCCACCCCAGAAGCGCACCGCAAACGATCGGTGCTGTGGCGGACCGAAGAGTATTCCCAGGCCAGCGCGCGCGGCATCGAAGTCGCAGGAATCGTCCGGGCCGCCGGAAGGATTCGGCGATGGTGATCCAAAATCGTCATCTGTCGCGAAAGGGCGGTCGGGTGCGTCCAAACGACGGCGCGGTCGAGTCCCGGTCTGCGCTCGATCAATTCCAGTGCCCATAAGACCATACACTCCATGCGCCGGGAGGCGCGAGTTTTGGTTCAAGTACCTCACTTGCAAAAATCGCGCAGCCATAGCTCAGCCATTTATTCCCGCAATACGGGCGCCTGAACGACCAATTCCAAACGTTTTGGGCTAGCTATCTGTAATCATGGTATGAAAGGGGCCTGAATTGTTTTCGGCCCCTCCGGCGGACTGCCGGGAACGCACAGGTCGTGGAGCGCTGCTACGCTAGCAGCGGCGGCATGAAAGTGCTCACCACAACCGGTACAGACAACTTTCATGACAATTCAATTGCAGCCAAGAGTGATTTCCAGCCGTTGGGGCGGGGACATCCGGACCGCACGATGGAAGGGCGGAGCCCTTTTGCTAGCTTTGGGACTGGCAACTACGCCTCTGATCGTGGCGGGAGCGCAGGGCACCACGAGGGGACCAGATTCGGTAAGCGTTGGTACTCAGCCAGTGTCGCTCGCTGAAGCGATCGGGCTCGCTCAACAGAATTCGCCGCAGTCCATCGCGGCGCGGGGGAGCGTCGAGTCCGGAAAGGCCGAGTTGCGGAGTGCTTACGGCGCTTTCCTACCGAGTATTACCGCGAGTTTTGGCGCCGGGCGTCAATTCACGGGCGCAGGATCGCTGACCAAGGTGAACTCGGCCGGTGAGACAGTAACCATTGCAGGGAATAAGTGGAACTACAGTAACTCGCTCGGTTTCAACGCCCAGCTATTCAACGCGGCGAACATACCGAACGTGCGTGCAGCGAAAGCCGACATCGCCGCTGCGACGCATGGCGCCGTCACACAGTCGTTCACCACTGCTCTCAACGTGGAGCAGCAGTTCTATTCATCGTTGTCCGCGCTCGAGAGCGAGGATGCCGCCAGGACGCAGCTGGCCCAGGCGCGACAACAGCTCGATGCATCGCGCCGGCGTGTCGTAGCGGGCGCCGCTACCGCATCGGACTCACTGACCGCGGTGGTTCTCGTTGCCAACGCCCAGTTGGCGCTTCGGACTGCTCAGAATATCCGACGCGACGCCAACGCGGTGCTCACGCGTCTCACGGGCTCGTCGGTACCCTTGTCGGCGGCGCTGAACGATCCGGAAGTGATGGCGCGCGACAGCGTGCGGATTGACAGTGCCGCTGTCGTGACCCAGGCCGAAGCCTCTCCGAACATCGCGCAGGCGACCGCGGTTCTGGCGGCCGCTGAACAGCGACGCAATGCAGCACGCGCATCCTACATACCAACTGTCAACGCCAGCTATTCACGTGGTGGCAATGGTACTGGGACATACGGGTTCGGCAACGACCCGTTCGTCTACAGCGGACAGCTCAACCTCTCTCTGAGCATTCCGATTTTCAACGGCTTTGTGAGAGAAGGACAGATTGCCAACGCCACCATCAACCAGACCAACGCCGCGGCATCGCTGCGTGACGCTCGCCTGGCGGCCAAGCAACTATCCGTGCAGTACATCGACGCATTGCGGTTGGGCCAGGAACAGATAGTGGTCCAGACGGCTTCAATAGCCGCGGCGACTGAAAACCTGCGCGTCGTACAGCAGCGGTATAATCTCGGACTTTCAACGATCGTAGACTTGCTCACAGCTCAGACGACATTGAACCAGGCACAATCAAACCTCATCGCCGCCCGCAACACAGTACGGTTGGCCACGGCGCAGATCGAAGCACTCATTGGGCAGCCCCTCGTTACCGTCACCACCGGACCGAACGGAGTCACACGATGAACGGACGCAAGACGCTGCTCCTCGCATTGGCAATCACGTCAATTGCGGCGTGCAGCAAGAAACAGAACAGCCAGGCCGCGATACCGACGGCTGTCGTTGGACGTCGCGACATCGTCGTGACTGCTCAGGCAACCGGAACCGTTACGCCGCAAGACACGGTGCCGGTCAAGTCGCAGGCCTCGGGCCTTGTAATGAAGATGCCGGTGGAAATCGGTCAGCAGGTAAAACCGGGCGATCTGCTAGTTCAGATCGACACCCGCACTCTCAACAACGACTACCAGCGCGCCAAGTCCGCCGAGGCCGCTGCTGCTGCGAATGTGACAGTTACAAAGGCAGCGCTGCAGCGATCCAACGATCTGTACGCTCAGAAGGTGGTCACAGCCGACGAGCACGAGCTGGCGATTGTCAACGCGGCGAACGCAACATCGCAGCTGGTGGCGACGCAGACTACGCTCAACACCGCACAGCAAAATCTTGATTACGCCACTCTACGGTCGCAGGTTTCGGGAACCGTGATCAGCAAGACCGCGGCGGTCGGCACGGTTGTATCATCGGCGACTTCCAACGTCGGCGGTGGAAGCACCATTCTGACTGTGGCTGACCTGCACCGTGTTCGCATGCAGGCGCTCGTCAACGAGACCGATGTCGGAAACGTGCACGAGGGTATGCCGGTGAGCGTAACGATCGACGCCTTTCCGGGGCGACAGTTCAATGGAGCGGTAGAGAAAGTTCAACCACAGGCGGTGATTCAGAACAGCGTTACGATGTTTCCTGTGTTGGTTTCCTTGCCAAACACGGATCTGGCACTGCTGCCCGGTATGAATGGCGAGGTTTCGATCATCACTCAGCAGCGCCGTAACGTGATAGCCGTTCCGAACGACGCAGTCCGTAGTGTCAAAGACGCGGCCGACATCGGCGCGGAGCTTGGCATCAACGCTGATACCATGAGCGCGATCACCTCACGCCGGGGCGGTGGTGGTGGTGGTGCTACCGGTGGCGCGTCGGGTGGTGGCAATCGGGGCGGTGGTCGTGGCGGCCGTGGCGGCGCGACGGGAAGCGGTGGCGCGGGCGGAGCAAACGGAAGCGCCGGCTCCGGCGGCGGTGCGATGGGAATTGCCGTCCCGGATTCAGTGTGCAGTGTCGTGATGACAAAGCTCGATGCCGCGAAGGCGCGACCCATGCTCGATTCGCTGCGCGCGAAGATGCGCGCAGGCACGCTCGACACAACAGCAATGCGTACCGAGTCGCTCGCGATTTACAAGGGTGCTCGCGTCAATGCGGATACGGCACGTGCGTGCATGCGGGCCGCAGGCGGTGGGAATAGCGGAGCTGGCGTGGCGATTGGAGGGCCGGTTGTGGCATTCGTCAAGACAGCAACAGGATGGTCGCCACGCATGGTACGTCTTGGTGTCAGTGACTTCGATTACACCGAAGTCATCAGCGGATTGAAGGAAGGAGACGAAGTCGCACTGCTCGCCACTATCGCACTGCAGGCGTCGCGTGACAAGTCCAGCGCGCGGGCGAGATCGATTGTCGGCGGGGGCCTGCCGGGTGGGAGCACCAAGCCAGCGGCACCAAAACCGGCCGCCGGAGGAGGACCCCCCAGATGATGCCCGTAGGCGAGACGATATCGATCGCCATGACTGCTCTTCGAGCGAACAAAATGCGCTCGATACTCACGATGCTCGGTGTTGTGATCGGTGTGGGAGCTGTCATCGCGATGGTCGCCATTGGAAACGGGGCGCAGGAGGCCGTGAACGCGCGGATCTCCGCACTCGGCACGACGCTCATATCGATTAATCCGGGCCAGATCTTTTCGCGAGGAACGGCCTCGGCCACCGATCGCGCAAAGCTGACCATGGCTGACGCGGAGGCACTGCGGACGAACGCCAAGTTGATCACACAGGTCGAACCCGAGATGCAGCGGCAGTCGCAAGTGCAATACCTCAGCAAGAACACGAGTACGGATATTTACGGCACTACGCCCAACTATCCGCAAGTTCGACTTTACACGATCGCGAACGGCCGGATGTTCACGAATGCGGAAGACAAGGGCAGCCAGCTTGTCGCCGTTCTCGGTGACGCTGTTCTTCAGGATCTTGGCATAACCGATGGCGCCTCGGTTATCGGACAGAACATTCGAATCCAGGGCATTCAGTTCAAGGTGGTCGGGACCCTGGCACCCAAGGGCCAGGGCACCGGGTTCGGCAATCCGGATGATGAAGTTCTCATTCCGATCACGACGGCCCGATATCGCATAATTGGACGGGATCAGTTACGAACGATCAACGTGCTCGCGCCGACGGACTCGCTGGTAACTCAGACGATGGCGGAGGCACAGTCCATTCTCGCGAGGGCTCACCGGTTACGTCCTGGCTCTCCGAGTGACATCAACATTCGCAGCCAGGCAGATTTCCTCAATACACTCGGGGCGACGACGGCAACGTTCACGTACCTGCTTGCCGGAATCGCTGCCGTTAGCTTGATCGTCGGCGGAATTGGCATCATGAACATCATGCTCGTTTCAGTCACGGAACGCACCCGCGAGATCGGCGTGCGCAAGGCGCTCGGCGCGACGCGGTTGAACATCCTTCTGCAATTTCTGATCGAAGCCGTCGTGTTATGCATGCTCGGCGGCATCGGCGGCATTGTGATCGGTGGTGGGGGCGCGCTGCTCATGACAAGGATCGCGAACTGGAACGCGTCCATTTCGCCGAGCGCGGTAATCATAGCATTTGCATTTTCAGGCGTGGTTGGCGTGCTGTTCGGTGTTTGGCCCGCGCGACGCGCAGCGGCACTCAACCCGATCGACGCACTCCGGTACGAGTAACCGGCGCGGCTGTACTGTAAAAGAGAGAGGGGCTCTGTGAAACCAGAGCCCCTCTCTCTTTTCCACCGATTGCGGATGCCGGACTAGATCGCAAAGCGCCAGCTTGAGTGCTCACGTTTCACAAGAATAGCAATCTTATCTCGCTGCCGGTCGCCCACCGGCGTTCCAACGCGGCGCTGGACCGTCCGCGAGAATTCGCACCGCTTGCACGCCGGCCTGAATCACACGCGTCATGTGATTGAAGTCGATGCGCGATAGCTCGTCCGATGGCCGGTGATAGTCGGTATGCAGATTGAAAGTTGACAACGTGTGCGCCGGAATCCCCATCTCCGCGTACGCGATATTGTCGCTGCGTTCGAAGAAGTGTTGAGTGGGCCTTGCGTCGGGGACGATCGGCAAGCCAGCGGCGGTGAACATCGCACCCATTGTGGAGCGCTCGTAGCCAGTCAGCCACGCGCGACCGCGACCTCCGGCGAGCGAATCGGGACGTCCGATCATTTCGATCTCGAGGTTCGACACAATGGACCTGAGTGACACCGGAGGATGCTCAATGAACCAGCGCGTTCCGAGCAGTCCCACCTCTTCGCCCGTTGTCGCAACGAACAGAATCGTACGCTTTGGTGGTGGCCCGGCTGCGATCGAGCGCGCGATCTCCACAACCGCGGTTGTGCCGGACGCGTCGTCGTCGGCGCCGTTGTAGATCGAATCGCCGTTGACCGGCTTGCCGATCCCGAGGTGATCGTAGTGGGCATCGACCAGCACTACCTCCTTCGCCAATACTGTGTCGCTGCCGCGAATCATTCCTACCACGTTCACACCCGGACGGCGCTGATCGGCTGGAAATGTGTCGAGCGCCGCGAAGTCGGTCACCAGCGTGAGCCGCTCCTGGCCGTTGGAGCGCCGCGTGAGAGCTATCGGCACCCGCTGGAAGAAGCCACTATCGCCGGCTGCGACAAGCGCAGCCGCGCTCATCTGTTGCGCGATGAATGTCGCCGCCTTGGCAGACCCACGCGAGCCGGTCATGCGCCCTTCCAGGGAATCGTCCGCCAGCACCGACATCACGGCGCGAACCTGAGATTCCGCTACGGGGGCGTCCACGACTTTTCGCGGCATCGCCGTGGATGCACACGCGGCAATTCCAAATAGTGCGAACACTCCCCCGGTCACAGTCCTTGCCGATAGCTGCTTGCTTCTATTCACTGCTGATGTCCGTGGGATAGTGTTTGGCAGCGCGAGGTACACTGGTTCAGGCCCAGATTGATGGTGATTGTAGTCCAATTGTCGTGCATATTGTTAGTGAATGCAACGTGCAACAGTTAAAGCGAGCGCCAAGCTCGGGCTCCTGATCGCCATCTTCGTTGCGACGTTTATCTTCGCGCGGCATCTGGAACTCTCACACGGCGGGATGGCCGCCGTCGCCCAAAGCGCGAGGTCGTTGCGTGAAGCCCGCTACGCAGTCCCACTCTTCCTCGTGGCGTACGCCGTAGCGGGCACGCTCGGGGTGCCTGGATCCATTCTTACGCTTACCGGCGGCGCCGTGTTCGGTTTCGAACTCGGAACCCTACTCAACTGGATCGGTGCCACGATCGGCGCGATTGGCGGCTACTGGCTCGCTCGGTTCCTAGGCAAGGATGCAGTCGAGCGGATCGGTGGCCGAAAGATCTACGCTCTGGAAAAACTCGCCGAGGCCCACGCGTTCTCCACCGTCCTTCGGCTACGTCTTATCCCGGTAGTCCCGTTCAACGCCCTGAACTTTGCCTGTGGTCTGGTGGGGCTCGATTTTGGCTCGTACATCGCCGCGACAATGATCGGCGATCTGCCGGTGACAGCTGCCTATACCTACTTCGCCGACGCCCTGCTATCCGGAGTGGCCGGCGCTCGGCGAGCTGCGTTATTCCAGGCCTCGGTGGCGGGGGGCCTACTCATCGCGCTGTCCTTCCTTCCAGGTCTGATCAAGCGACTCCGGCAAAATCGAGCTTGACATCACGCTGGGTGAGATATAGTGTACTAGGTGACTGGTACACCATAACACCCACGTTATGCTAATATCGTTGGATCCA
This sequence comes from Gemmatimonadota bacterium, assembly GCA_041691775.1. Lineage (GTDB taxonomy): Bacteria > Gemmatimonadota > Gemmatimonadetes > Gemmatimonadales > Gemmatimonadaceae > Fen-1247. Next base: position 91,904 of record JBEPUB010000010.1, on the reverse strand, counting down.
CAGGACACGAGACCGATCTACGTCCAGATAGTGGACGAGGTCAGGCGCGCGCTGGTGCTTGGCACGCTCGGACCGGACGACCCATTGCCCTCTGTTCGCGACCTGGCCGTCAAGCTTCGCGTCAACCCCAACACGGTAAGCCAGGCCTATCGCGACCTGGAGCGACAGGGGATGGTGTACGTCCGCCGGGGCCAGGGAACATACGCGACGCCCGGCCAGGCCGACGGAGTCGAGCGCCACGCACTCGCGGACGGCGTTGCGCAGCGCGCTCTTCACGATGCCAGGCGCAACGGGCTCGCCGTAGATGAGCTGATCGACGCCATTCGCAGCCACAACAACAAACGCCAGAAAGAGGAATCTCAATGACGAGCCCCTTACCGACGCGACTTCGCGACGGCGATCTCGCCGTTGAGACACGAGGACTGACAAAGCGATTCGGAGATCAGATAGCGTTGAATGACGTAACGCTTCAGGTTCCGGTTGGCGCGGTGTATCTGTTGGTTGGGCCGAACGGTGCGGGAAAGAGCACGACTCTCAAGGTGCTCCTCGATCTCGTCCGTGCCGATCAGGGGATGGCCGAAGTATTCGGCCTCAACTCACGGGAGCGCGCACCAGCAGTTCGCGCGAATGTCGGATACGTCCCGGAGCGGCCGGATTGGGGTTACGGCTGGATGCGCGTTGGCCGACTGCTTGAGCATCACGCGTCGTATTACCCGAGCTGGGACGCGGACTACGCGGCAAGGTTGGCGCAGAAATTCGAGCTACGACTGGACCGGAAGATGGGCGTGCTGTCCAAGGGGCAGGCGCGTCGAGTTCATTTGACGATGGCGCTCGCACATCGGCCGCCGTTGCTGTTGCTGGATGAACCAACTGACGGCCTGGATCCGCTGATGCGCGATGAGACGTTGGGCGTCCTCGCCGATCACCTTGCCGAGTCGCAAACGACGGTGGTGCTTTCGACGCATCACGTTGAGGAAGTAGAGCGGCTTGCGGATCACATCGGTGTTCTACGCGGTGGCGAGCTACGTGCGCAGATGTCACGAGCTGATCTGGACGCGGGTCTACGACGTTATCGGGTTGAAGTCCCCGATGCATGGCCGGGCGTTGCATCTCTGAATGGCAAAGTGCTGCGCCGCGTTACAGCGCCGCGCGAGGTGCAGTGGACAGTGTGGGGACCGGAGGCTGAAATAGTGCAAAAGCTATCCAGCGCCGGCGGAACTGTGCGCGAGGTTGTGCCGCTTTCGCTGCTCGATGCAACGCTCGCCCTTCTCAACCCGAACGACTGACCCCAATGACATCGATATCATTGCATCCGACACCGTCGTCACGGACGGTCGCGATCGAACAATTTCGTGCGGTTGGGCTAGCGTTGCGCACCGAGGCACTTTTTTTCGTCGGCACTTTGATCGTTCTCGCGGCGCTGATGATTGGCAGCACCATTCACGCGATGCAAACACATCCTGCCGGCCAGTTCCACGCCGGATTCACATATGGTGCGCCGGTTACGATCCCCATTTTCTTGATGGCGTTCCTTATTCCATTCGGAGTCTGGAGGGCGGAGGATCCGGCGCGCCGAGCATATCACTGGTCGATGCCAGTCGCGCGCGGGCCGCACACGATCGCGAAGCTGCTCTCAGGTTGGGCGTGGATGATGATCGCCGCGGTACTTTACCTCGCTTTCATCGTCGCACTGGCTGCTATCATACCGATGATAACCGGGGAGATATCGCGCGAGGGCCCGACTGCAGGATGGGAGTGGGCCGTTGCATTCACCGCGCCTACACTCGCTTATCTGCTCACATCGATAGCCGTGATCGGCAGCGACCATGCGTGGCGGTGGATCGGTGGGCTGTACATCGGCTATTGGGTACTCATCGGCGTTCTCTTTGCATTTGGAATGCAGGACGTGAGCCATACGCTGCGGGCGGTCGTGGACGGCGCATATGGATTGAATGCCGCACTGATTGGCTCCGCGCATGACTCTGCAAGCATGCGCGGTGGGGCTGTAAGAATCCGTTCGTTGAGCATGGCAAATTGGCTCATCGCGATGCCGCTGTGGATCATCGGTTCTGGAATTGCAGTCACTATCGCCTCGTACCGTCATCGCGAGTAAGCCGCGACGTTGGCAACTCAGACCACGAGTTCGAGGAACAGCGCGTCGAGTTCGGCGTTCACGTCGGCGCAGACACCCTCGTGCACCGGTCCGCTCTGAATCACATCCGACCGAGGTGCGGTGAGCCAGTGGAATCGCTCTGACGGCGAGCCGAACGACAGTGTGCCACCAGAGCCCTCGGCGTTCGATACGGCTCTGTACGTCGAGAGGTAGCGCGCGAGCAGCTCGACATCCACCTGCGGCGCGCGTGCGGAGAGCGCAGCATGTTCGATCAGCACACGCATTCCAACGAACTGAGCCGTAGGAGCGTGAAGGATCACGCCCACTGGGACCGCCGATCCGATATGGACGTGCGGCACAACGCGTAGTACCGCGAAGTTGTATGGAATGGTGCGATTTGCAGACGTCATCGCGTCATCACCTGCGAGCAGTTCGTTGGTGTGGCACTTCCGTCAACCGATCGGCGCGCGCCTTACCTGCGGTCGCCGCGAATGCGCGTGGACCTGTGAGACGAGTGGTAAGATACGTCCGATATCGCGCACGCGCCGCGGACGGGCTATCACCGTCTGCCTTGTACGCAGCGTCCGAGAGTAGGGCATCCGGCACGGACTCGGTCACATGCGCGATGACATCCGGCGTGAGTGCCGTCGCCATCTCGTCATCAATGGTTGTCGCGTCCGCCGCGTGTGTCAGCAGCACGTGATCGCGAATGAGGGGGAATGGCGACCGCGTGCGCGCCTCATCCACCGCGGGCCAATCGTGGTGAGCGTAGAGAGCGGCACCATGATCGATGAGCCACGGACTCCGCTCCCATATCAACATGTTGGTGTTTCGCGCGGTGCGATCCGGGTTCGTCAGCAGCGCATCTAGCCAGACGATGCTGGTAGCCTGTGCGACGGAGATGAGGTCGCCAGCAGCGGTTGCGTCGAAATTGAACGCGCCGTCCAGGTAGCGCAGACCAACATTGATGCCGTGACTCCTGCGCAGCACATCAGCAATCTCCGGGTCCGGCTCGCTTCTGCCGAAGGTCTCTGAAACGTGCACAAGCGCGAGCATTGGTACCGGCAAACCGAGTACATCTGCGAGCATCCCGCCAATAATCTCCGCGACCAGCGCCTTGGCGCCCTGCCCTGCTCCGCGGAACTTCACAACGAACAGACCCTCATCCGTGTCCACCACGGCGGGTAACGAACCACCTTCGCGGAGCGGTTGGACATATCTCCGTGCGGTAAGCGTTGGTATCGTATTAAACAGGGTCATTGCCGGAGAATATAGCCGTAGCGGAGTCACCGCCATGACTCACGTCTCGACTGCGTCAGGCGACCTGGAGAATCTCCGGCCCATATATGGAAGGCTGCACGCCGGATAAACGCATGAGCGACGGCTCGGTTCTCGTGACTGAGAGCCACGAATATGAGCACGACGAGGCTGAATTTGCTGCCACCGCAGCCTCAACGCGCTTGACTATTCCATCGATGGTCGAGGGGCCACCGAAGCAAACTCGCCGCTCACGCGTCGTCGCGAGGTTCGATCGTTTGGGTTATTGAAAGAGAGCTCCTCGCATTCAGACCTGCGTCGTCGGATACACCGATTCCGTGGCGCGTCACCAATTCTCCTCCGAACCAGCCAGCGACGCTGACGATCGCGACACCAACCAGGGACAGGGTCAGCGCCAGAACTCCGGGAATGTGGCTCGCTCCAGCTCGCACGTACCAATCCAGCGCAAAAACGGCGAGTGCGCAGCCACTGGTTAGCGCATGCGTGAGGCCGACCGACCGTGCACGGGTATGGGATGGTATTTCCAGATAGTCCAAGATGCCGGCGATACTTGCGACGACTCCTGATATGACGCCAGCAACTATCATGTAGTACGAGATGGTGGGCCACGTCGAATCTCGCGTGAACAACCAGACCACATCGAACGCCGCGCTGCCGCACAGAATGCCAATGGGGAAATGGACCAGCGCTTGATGCACCGCGTGACCGAACAGGCGGATTCGGGTTTCCACCGCGCTACGTGCTCGCTGCCCGGATCGGATGACAAATCGGCATGCCGACAACCTACCGTTAATGGACCGCTGATCCAGGCTGACACGGCGAACGGTAAGACGTCTGCGACAAGCGGAGGTAATTGGGAGGCAGTAGGCGGTGTCCGATACCAATTCGCGAAGGTCCACTTGCCATAGCGGCGGACCAATGCATGTGCTATTCCCACTCCGCTCCCTCCCTTCACCCTATTCATACTGCAGATCGCCGCAAGCACCATTGACGGCACCTATGCCGCACTGGATGTTTGGGCGGAGAGGTGGGACCAAACCGTCTGCCTACCGTGGCCCCGGGCACACACTCGCCGGCCGCTGATTTACGGTACGCTATGCTCGACTTCGTCTCGGACATGTCCGTGAAAGTGGAGCGTAGCGTGTCTCACGCGCACGTGAGACACGCAGGATGGCAGCGCAAGGCGCGTCCGTCGTCCTGCTTCAACTAGGAGCCGGTACACGGGGCACCATGATCCTTCTTGCGCACTCGTATTATCTCCAGAATGACCCGAAGCAGCTAGAGCGCATGAAGCCATACCCGCCGCTCGCGACTCTGCTCGCCGGAGCGCTCGTTCGAGAGCACGGGCACGACATCGCTTTTTTCGACGCGACGTTCGCAGCTGGTGTGGATGCATTTGTCGCTGCTCTGGAAGAGACGCGCCCGACGGTGGTTGGAATCCTGGAGGACAATTTTAATTTCCTTACCAAGATGTGCACCACTCGGGCTCGCGAAGCGACGTTGGCGATGGTGGCCGCCGCCACCGCACGCGGCTGCCGGGTAGTGGTGAATGGCTCTGATGCATCGGATCATCCCGAGTTCTATCTCGCTGCTGGAGCAGACGCGGTGATCATCGGGGAAGGAGAGATGACATTTCTCGCGCTTGCGGATGCTTGGGCGCGTGATATCACGGCATCGCTTGATGAAATTCCCGGTCTCGCGCTCAATAATGCGGCATGCAGCGTCGTGCGCACCCCGCGCCGGCCGAACGCGCGAGACCTGGACACGTTTCCACTTCCCGCGTGGGATCTTGTCGACGTAGGCTCTTACGAGAGCGCGTGGCGTGGAGCGCATGGCCAGTTTTCCTGGAACGTGGTGACGTCGCGTGGCTGTCCGTATGGATGCAACTGGTGCGCGAAACCAATATTTGGTCGTCGCTATGCTCAGCGCTCGCCCGCCGCTGTGGCGCAAGAGCTTCGGTCTCTCAAGGACGCCGTGAACCCCGATCACGTCTGGTTTGCCGACGATATCTTCGGCCTGACCGCTGCGTGGGTCATGGACTTTGCGCGAGAAGTCAAGTTGCTCGATGCGCGGATCCCATTCATGATGCAGTCGCGCGCGAATCTCATGACTCCGGACGTGGTGGCCGCGCTCGCGGCCGCAGGCGCGGAGGAAGTGTGGCTGGGCGTGGAATCGGGCTCGCAGCGAATCCTGAACGCCATGGACAAAGGCACGACGGTTGAAGAGGTTAGATCCGCGACGCGTGCATTGAAGACGCACGGCATCCGTGCCTGCTGGTTCATCCAACTCGGCTATCCCTCGGAAACATGGGAGGATGTCGTGATGACGCGTGATGTAATCCGCGATGAGCAGCCCGACGACATTGGAGTGTCTGTCGCGTACCCGTTGCCCGGAACGAAATTCTACGAATCGGTTCGCAGCCGGCTCGGCGCGCAGCAGAACTGGGAACACACTGGCGAGCTCGCCATGCTGTTTCAAGGGACATATACGACTCCGTTCTACCGTTTGCTTCGCGATGCTCTGCACCAGCAAGGCCGTACACGTACGGGGCATGACTCGGTGTCGATGGACGCGGTATGGGATACGCTGGCCAACACCGAAGCGCAGTATCGCTCTCCGCAGCCGCTAGTGGCACCCAGTTCCTGACGGTGCAAAGTCCAGCTCTGTCGCCGGCGGCTTTCGCATTCGACGCGGTCGCGCGGGATTTCGACCGTCGCTTCGGAGAGTGGCGCAGCGTCAGCGCACAGCGACGCGCAGTGCGCCAAACCCTCGCCGATGCGTTTCCAGCAGGAGGGCGGATACTCGAGCTAGGCGGCGGAACCGGCGAGGATGCAGCGTGGCTCGCTGAGCGTGGTTACCAGGTGCTTCTCACCGACGCGTCGCCACAGATGGTGCAAATATCTGCGCACAAACTGCGCAGATACCCTGGCGCACGTACACTGGTCGCCGAGGCGGAAGCGCTTGATACGGTCGCCCGTAGCCAGCGAGAAGTTGGTGAGCCGCTCTTTGATGGCGCATTCTCAAACTTCGCCGCACTGAATTGTGTAGCAGATCTGCCGGCAGTCGCGCGTGGCCTTGCGCGGCTCGTTCGGCCGAACGGTGTTATTGCGCTGGTCATGTTCGGACCGTGTGCACCAGGCGAGGTTATCGTCGAGCTGCTGCGGCTACGACCGCGTTCTGCGTTCCGTCGCTTCTCCGCCCGCTCGGTCCCAGCTCGACTGGGTGGTCGCAGCTTCTCCGTACGGTATCACCGACCGGGTGAGATCACACGCGCCATGCATCCATGGTTTCGCGCGGTGCGTCGCCGCGGTATTGGTATCTTCGTTCCACCGAGCGCCGCGGAGCCCTGGATTTCGCAGCATCCGCGCGTATTGCGCGCGCTTGAGGCCTTGGACAGCATCGTAGCTGATCGGCTGGCGCTGCTTGGAGACCATGTACTCTATCAGTTCGAGCGTACAGCAATCGCGGCGCCGGTGGCATCATGAGCGACACAGATCTTGCAGTCGCGGCAAAGCGATTCCGATCGGACTACGCGGCTCAGCGCTTAGCGGAAGGGCGCGCGCACACCGCGGCGGAGCTCGCAACGCTTCCCTATCTTTCATCTGGCCCATTAGCGCGTCAGTGGGGCGTGCGCGCGCGAAGCTTCGACGCGCTGGTTCGCACGGTGCTACTGCCGGCGCGTGCGCGGCAACAGGACGCGCTTGCAATTCTCGACCTCGGCGCGGGTTGTGGGTGGTTGAGCTATCGCGCGGGGCTTGCGGGATACACTCCCGTCGCGCTTGATATTCGTGACGACTCGGTGGATGGGCTCGGTGCGGCGGCGTTCTATCTAAACGACGATCCTGAGCTGTTCCAGCGAATCGTCGGGTCGTTCGACGCGCTTCCGCTCGCGTCGTCGCAATTCGACATCGCGGTGTTCAACGCGTCGATCCATTATTCGTTCGACCTGACCACGGTACTGAACGAAGCCATACGCGTTGTGCGCGCTGGTGGACAGATTGTAATCCTCGACTCGCCGTTCTATCCGAATGAGACAGCCGGTGATGCGATGATATCAGAGAAACGCCGCGACGCAGTCGCGCAATTTGGCGCACGTGCCCGGACCCTTCTCGCATTCCCGTTCGTGGAATTCCTTACACCGCAACGGCTGTCAGCCGCCACAGCCGCACTTGGGTTGGTGTGGCGCCGACATCGTGTCTGGTATCCACTGTGGTACGAGGCGCGGCCCACGGTCGCACGGTTACGTGGGCGCAGATCGCCATCACGATTCGACCTCTGGGAGTGCACGGTTCCATGATACTTTTTGTAAACCCACGCGCGACGCGACCGAAAAATCGGCGATTTCCACTTTCCATCATGGCCATCGGCGCGGCTCTCCCAACCGATGTCAGTTGGCGTGTCATCGACGGGAACTGTCCGGATGTGAACGTGCTGGAGGAAGTGATCGAGTGCGTCAACGCGCAGCTCGGAGGGAGCGATCCCGTTCGCGCTGTGGCATTCACAGTCATGCCCGGGCCGCAGCTGGTGAGCGCTGTGCCGTTAACGCGCGAGCTCAAGGCGCGCTTGCCGAACCTTCCGATAATATGGGGCGGCAATTTCCCAAGTCTCTATCCAGCGCCGGTTCTCAATTCTGGTTACGTGGACTGGGCGGTGCGAGGCCAGGGTGAGGAGACGTTCGTGCAGCTGCTGGATGTTCTAGCTGGGAAGCGCGATCCAACTCAAGTGAATGGGCTCGCATTTCGCCAGGCTGATGGAACACACTGGATCGGCCCCGAACGACACTGGCGCGGGCCCGATGAGCTTCCGCCTCCGCCCTATCACAAGATTGACGTCGCCCAATATCTGCATCCTACATACTTGGGCCAACGGTCAGGTGTGTATCAAGCCTCGATCGGATGCCCGTATGGATGCAAGTTCTGCGGCGTCATATCGGTGTTCGGCAGCCGCGAGCGCCAGGAGGCGCCGGCGCGGACTGCTGAGCACCTCGCCTTCCTCGTACACACGCACGGGATGGACTCCGTACACTTTTACGACAACAATTTCTTCGTCGGAGAGGAGCACGCCCGAGAGTTGGCGGAGCGCATCACGCCACTTGGTATCCGCTGGTGGTGTGAGGCGAGGGTAGATGCGCTCTCTCGCTTCTCGCTGGACACATGGCGTCTACTCAAGAACGCCGGTCTCACAATGGTTTTCTGTGGCGCCGAGTCAGGCTCTGACGCGGTGTTGAAGAAGATGAACAAGAAGACCACGACGGCTCAGATAATTGAAGTCGCCGCTCGGGCGCGAGCGCACGGGATTATTCCCGAGTTCTCCTTCGTATTCGGCGATCCCGATGATCCGGAACAGGAAATTGAAAACACGCTCGCCTTCGTGCGCCGATTAAAGGGCGTGAACCAACAGATGGAACTCATCAGCTATTTCTACACACCCACGCCGCAGCGGCGCGGAACCTACGGTGACGTCGATGCTGTATCCGGTACACCGACCTCACTCGAAGAATGGATCCAGCCGGAGTGGGTAGCCTGGATGACGCACGAAGATCCGCTCGTGCCGTGGCTGGACCGACGACTCAAGACTCGGGTGGAGGACTTCGAGATGGTGCTGAAGAGTCGGTTTCCTTCGGTTCACGATTACCAGACGCGAGGATGGGGGAAGACACTTGGCCGCCTACTCGCACGGCGACGCTGGGAGAACGGCGCGTTCGAGGACCCTCGCGCCCTGCGAGCGGTGCGACGCTGGGCACGCCGCACTCCGGACGACCGACAGGCGTACGGCCACCTTCGCCCACCCGGACAGGCCAGCAGCCGTTGACAGCACTGTCACCGCGCGACGGCTATCGTCTCTGGGCTCCAACGTACTCGACAGAAACGGTCGTGACGACGCTGGAGGACAGGATGGTAGAGTCGCTGAGCGTCCCGGTCGCCGGCGCTCGACTGCTGGATGCGGCGTGCGGTACTGGGCGCAGACTCTTGGGCGCGAAGGCACAACTCGCAATCGGGATTGATCTCACCCCTGAAATGATTCCAAATACGCCGCGGGACGAGCACTACGCGGCGGCAGACGTACGCGCGCTTCCCTTTCGTGCGGCTGAGTTCGACGTGGTCTGGTGCCGCCTTGCGCTGGGACACGTTCCCCAGCTCGCGGCCCCATATCGTGAATTGTCGAGGGTCTGTCGCCTCAGCGGCCATGTGGTAGTAACCGATTTCCATGCGGCGGCCGTTGCGGCTGGTCATCGTCGCACATTTCGCGACGGTGCGGGCGAGGTGCACGAGATCGAACATTACGTGCACAACCGCGACTCACACGAGCGCGCTGCTCGAGAGGCTGGGCTTTCAGTAAGGGAGGCCACGGAGGGATTGGTGGGCCCCTCGGTTCGCGACTTCTATGAGCGTGCGGGACGGACGAGCAAGTACGAGGCACAGCTAGGGTTGCCGTTGGTACTGGGGCTCGTCTTTTTCAAAGATCCCTGAGATGCGGTTGTTGGTCGAGGCTTCGAACGACGCGGTAGCTGTCGAAGACGGAATGATCGTCCCCACGTCGGGCCAGTTCGACATTGTGTTACGCGTGAGGGATGGCGATTTGCATCCGGGGCTGATCAACGCGCATGAGCATCTCCACCGGAATCACTACGGACGACTCGGCGCTCCGCCGTACCGGAACGCGTATGAGTGGGGCGATGACATACATGTACGCTATGCCGACAGCATCGCGCGCAACCGAGCACAGCCACGTGACAAAGCGCTGCTTTGGGGCGCGGAGAAGAACCTGCGGGCCGGCGTCACAACTGTCGTGCATCACGATACGTGGGAACCGATGTTCGAAGATAACTTCCCGTTACGTGTGCTTCGGATCGCGCATGCCCATGCGTTGAAGTCTGCGCCGGCAATTGATACGCACGTCGCGGACGAGCCGTTCATGATCCATCTCGCCGAAGGCACCGATGAATCGTCAGCGAGTGAGGTGCGAGAACTCGATCGTCGCGGCTTTGTTAGTGACAAGTTGCTGGCGGTGCATGTTGTCGGCGCGGATGCGGACGGCGTTCGCAGACTGCGATCCGCGGGAGCTGGAGTGATCTGGTGTCCCACATCGAATCTGTTTCTCTTCGGACGAACGGCGCCGGCGGAACTACTTGCTCCCGGCATCGACGTGCTGCTCGGTAGCGATTCGTTACTGAGCGGCGCCGGGACGTTGCTCGACGAGTTGCGCGTTGCGCGAGGCCTCTGCCTCGTTTCGGATGCACGCCTCACAGACGCGGTGGGAGCCGTCGCAGCAAGGAGACTCGGAGTCGATGCGCCATCGCTTCGCTGCGGCGAGCGCGCGGATTTCGCAATATTCCGGAAGCCTGTTCTCGAAGCGTCGCACGCGGACGTGGTGTTAGTCGTTGCTGGCGGGCGTTTGCGCCTGCTTGCACCAGCGCTCACATCGGCGCTCGGGAAGTGGGAAACGATGGGATCTGTCACGGAGATGAATGGCGTTGTGCGATGGATATCCCTCACTGCCTGACGCAATCAGACGACCATCACACATGTTCTCAGCAAGGTGGCTCAACGTTATTCGCCGCCCGGCTGCAGAAGCTCTTCGAGCAGTGAAAGAGAGTCATGAGGATCCTGAGAAAGCGTGAGTCGCCAGCCCCCATTTTCCGCAAGCACGCGCGCGCACTCTGCTCGGCGCTCACCGTAACGATCGAACCCAGCGTCGGTATCGCGCATCAGCGCCTGACGTAACTCGCCGCTTTCAATGGGCGCGATCCGTGCGTGCGCACCACCAGGCTGCAACAGACACACTGTAACACTATCGGCAACGGCGGGCTGGGCGTCGTGAAGATCCCCCAGTTCCACGGTCATTTTATGCTTGCCGTTGGGTTGTCGCGACACGACCTCGCGACGCAACTCCGGAAAGTGCGTTTCCGCACCGGGAAGCAAGTGGATGGATCGAGGTCTGCCCCACACCCTCACGCTCGGAGTGAGTTGTATCCAGACTATGTCTTCACTCAACACGGTCAGGCCAGAAGCGCGCGCAAGATACGCGAGAGTGCTCTTCCCCGCACCGCTTGGCCCCATGAGCAAGACAGCGTGGCCATCGCGGACAATTGCCGCAGCGTGGATCGGCTGCCGATCGAAGTGAGTGACGAGTGCCAGCGTCGTCGCTTCGAGAAAGTTGTGCCGAAAGTGTGTTTCTGCGCGGACGAGCCCATCGTTCGCATAGATTAACGCCTCACGCCGCAATGGATCTGCGATCGCCATCCCACCCGGACCGTGAACCAGCACCCGGGCCGGATCCGGGCATATGTGATGCACTGCCCGCGCGTCCGCGGCATCGAATGGTCCGTCGAACACCACAACCTGCACACGAAGGATTTCTGGCGTGTCATCATTTCTTTCGACTTCTCCAAACTCGTCGCGGAACATCCCTGATACACGCTGGCTATTGGTTCTGAAGCGGATGGGAATTCCCAGAACCGTCGTGTCCAGTTGATGCGGGAGTGCCGGATCCCGAAAGAGAACATCGCTCGGCGCTACGTAATCATCGGCGTTGGCTGATGATGCGGTCAACGGCGATTCGGCTCCCGATTCGTTGGTCACGCGCTGGCCTGGCGGTTTCATGCTACGCTTCCTCGGTGAGTCGCGAAACGCGACCGGCGGGAGCTCGTGACGTCATCGTAGATATGCTCGAAACATGCTGATGTGTAATCCGCATCGATCTTCATGGCGCGCCGCTGCGCCTCGTGCGCGATTCCAATCCGGCGAGGTTCGTCGGCGATCAGATCTGCAATTGCGGACGCGAGTGCGGCCTCCCCGCCATCCGGAACGCATACCGCCGCATCCGGTGCCCAGTCGGCCACGTGCCCCACCGCGGTGCCAACGGTTGGGACGCCGGCGATGGCGGCTTCGAGAACCACAAGCGGGCCCGCGTCGTGCCGCGACGTCACGACCAGAATATCTGCCTGCTCCACCAACGCGCGCAACCCCTCGCGTCGAAGAAGGCCGTGCCACCGCACACTCGACGCCAGGCCGAGCTGCGCAGCGAGAGCCTGCATCGCGCCGTCCATTGTATCATAGCCGGCGATGTCGAGACTGAATGCGACTCCGCTGCCACGCAGCAGCGCTGCCGTGCGCAACAACAAGGCTTGATCCTTGACGGGTCGTAGGTCACCGATGTGGAGTAGCCTCACGGGGCGCGACGTATCACGTTCCCGAGGTGCAAGAACTGGCCACCGATCGAGCGCGACGCCAAGTGGAATCTGATCGGCCTCGCACCCGCATGCCAGCGCGAGCCGTTGCATATAACCGGTAGCGACACTCACTCGCCGCGCAGCTGCCAGAGATGCGCGAAGTGTCATGCGCCCCTTCCATGTGCGGCGGCCACCGTAGCCAATGTCGCGCAGTGCGACCAGCTCACCACCCGCGAGATGAAGCACGTAAGGGATGCCGCACCACCACGCGGCCGCCACCGCGTGCATCGCTGACCCGCCCCAGAACGCATGTACGACATCGAATGGCTCTCGTCGGTGCTCCGCCATGAACCACGATAGAAACCGGCGCCGGCGCGCGCCAGATACGCCAACGTTGTGTACCGTGGCTCCCAACAGGTCCCAGTGTGCTGGTTCCGGCTCCTGACTCATGGCGAATACATGTACTTTATGTCGCCGAGCGAGTCTTTCGATTTGCCAGAGCAACGCCGGAACCACGCGGTCGATACCAGTTCGGTCGACACCACCCGGTACAATCAGCGCGATCTTCATTGCGCGGGAACGAGCGACTCGTAAGCGGCGCGCAAATCGCGGCCGATGCCGTCGAACGTTAGCGCCTCGTCAAACCATGCGCGCGCCGCGCGCCGGCGCTCGACGGGATCGCGTTGCGCCCAGGTGACCATCGCGGCCGCAAGCGCCGGCGCGTCACCCACAGGCGTCAACGAGCTCACTGACCCGTTCGCGGTGATCCGGCGTGACGCGGGAATATCCGTGACGAGCGCCGGAGTCCCACACGCCAGCGCCTCGATCAGTGAATAGCCGCTGCCTTCGAAATGACTCGTCTGCACGAAAAAATCGGCAGCCCGAAAATACTGCTCCATCTCCGAATGCGGATGCGGGCCGAGAAGAGTCACGCGATCACGCAATCGCTCGTCCGCGGCGATAACGTCGTGAACCTCTTGTAGCAAAGGCGCCGTTCCAAAGCAACACCACAGGTGTGCGTCTGGTAACTGCGCGGTTGCCTGCGCGAACGCGGCGAGCGTCGTCAGTGGATCCTTGTTGGCGTTGAAGTGGCCGGTCCACAAAAGACACGGATCACCATACAGGCCTGTAAGGTCGCGGGCAACCTGCCGATCGCCAGGGGTAAAGTAGGTTGACCCTTCGAGCACCTCGAACACCGGTAGATCGGAGTCGAGAATGTCCGCGGTCACGAATGGTGTGGCCAGTCCGCGCGCCGTGAACGCGACAGCTGTGAGTCGGCGACAAACTATGCGCCATACTGCGCGCCGCCAACCACGTGGCGCGCGCGTTGCATGATCCTGCACAATCATAGGAACGTCTGGGAGCGCGCGTCCGAGATACCGTATGGCGCGCGGATTCTGTAGCCCATGAATGTGAATGACGTCCGGTCGAAGCGACACGACCAGGGCTACGAGCCGGTGTGGAAGCACGGCATGTTGTCCGAGACGACGGACGCCGGTCAAGATGCTCCGCTTCTCGTCCACAAAGTGAAACACGACGCCATCGCGCACGATAGTCTCGCGGCGCGCCGCAGCCTGCACAACGACGACATCGATTCCCGCCCGCGCTACGGCCGTCGCCACCGCCGGGAGTGTGGGCCACACGCGCAGCAGCCTCTCGCCATCCCGTTCTTCCGAATCGGCGGTGAAGCCAACATGCGCTACACGGAGCGGGCGCGGCCGGCGGGGCCACTCGATCACCGGTGCAGGTGGCACGACAAGCGATTGATTGTGTTGGGACAGCCCTCTGGTCACACGTGCATCTCGCGCGATCCGCGGCGACCACGCTGTCTCCATGACACACGTCCCGTGAAGAGTCTTCGGACGCGGCTGCGATAGACGAAGAGTATCTCGGCGAGCGATACACCGGGCGCCGGCAGGAACATCTCGAATACGCGCCGCACGATGCCGATGACACCCGGTTCCCACATCAGCCGCTCCGCGAACGACACGTGCTCGTGCAGGATTGGCGTCGCGGGCGTGAGCTCGCCCACAACGCCGCGCGCAATGCGCGTCGTTCGCCTAAATGTGCGCGCGAGTAATGCTGGGTCCACAGTTCCCGGCGCGAGCTGTTCTACAAGCGTCAGTGCCGGATAGACGAAGCGCTCCGCGCCCGTGCGCTCAAGCAGATCCCTAGCCTCCGCCCAGTCCAGCGATTTTGACGCAGAGTCGCGCCGAATCAGAAAGGTCAACTCAACTAGCCTGAGCAAGCGGGACGAGTGCAACTCAGCCGACAAGTGAGCGGCGAGCGCAACGAATAGCAGCGGCTGCGGCGCTACGCGAAGCGGGATCCCGAGCTCATTCCAGGGCTCCGTGACCGGTATCGCGGACTCCAGTTGGACCCCATGCCGGATGAGGGTTCCAAACTCGAGAGCGCTGTGAAGCTCGACCTTCCAAGGGCTGCGAGCGTGCCAGAATTCCAGCGATCGAATCCTCCTGACTTCGCCGCCCGGATACCAGTCACTCTTGAACTGTGTGCTATTCGCTCCCCGATGGAAGTCGGCACTGACGAGAGCCTGCTCCGCGCGCGCAACGAGGTCTGGCACCACATAAACGTCCACATCGGCAAGCGGCCGGACGCCGGGCTCGGGAAAGTAGACATGCGTGGTGTGGAACCCCTTCAGGATCGCCGGCGCTACTCCGGCCAGCACGAGGCTTTCAAGCGCCGGCATTACCTCCCGGCGAATGCGCGTGTATCGACTGCGACCGTGCGCGAGATGACGTGCGAGCACGCATGCGAGTGGCGCAGAAACATCAAGCATCCCGCGCTCCACCCAATACCCCAGGAGCGGCCCCGTGCCCGAGAGAAGCGATGCAACTCCGATTACGTACGAGTCGGCTCCGTCCGCACCGCCGAGTGAAGTCGCCCTACCGGCGAGGATCTGAGAAACACTGCGCTCGATGCCAAGCGCCGCGCCATGGAGCATGGCCAGGTCCAGACCGGGCCAGAGCGAGGCGGGATCATTCGTCGCTGCCCACCGGCGCGATCGCGCGTCTAGGTCTGCGGTGCGCGCATGCATGCCCGAATTTAGGGTGCGGGCCCGGGTTGCGTCAGACATCACCGACAGGCTTGGATTGCCCGAAATGGTGCCGCTATATCGCCGCGCCAGCCAATTACTGTGTTGACACCAAACCGCATTCTCCCAGAGGCACCGGTCAGAATCGAACTGACGAATAGGAGATTTGCAGTCTCCCGCCTTACCACTTGGCCACGGTGCCGTTCACCAGACAGTCTCCAAACCTAACCGGGTCCCGCGCCAGTGGCACCCTGCCCGGATGTGCTACTCCGCCATCAACTGTCGCAACATCTGCAGATTCAGGGTATGGCCGCCGCTGAATGGGCGCATGGTGAATGGTACCCCGCTGCCTTCGAGAACCGCCCGTTGTTCTTCGATGGCGTCCTCTCCTATAAATCGGTCCCGTGTACCATAGACAACTTGTATGGTAAGCTTCGGCCGCCGCTCGCCAAGCGCCCGGATGTTGACGTCCTGCGGAATCGCATGGGCCCACGGAACGAGCTGATCCACGACGGCCATCCCTCGTGCGGCCCAGCGGGAGACGGCTGGCCCACCCTGGGAAAAGCCGAGTGCGTGCACCCGAAGCTGGTCTCGATTCACCCCGTGACTGGCTAGCTCCCCAAGAATGCGCTCGTATAGCGCATCGAGATATCCTACCAGGTCCGCTATCTCCGCCTCGCGGTGCTCTCGCGTCAGCCAGAGGGCTCCCACCTTGCTCTCCGCGGAATGGCCGGGACGCGTGTCGAGGTAGAATCGCGACAGTGCCTCGGGGACGACGATCAGCCTCGAATCATCTTCCAACGGCTGAAAAGGAATCGCGAAGTCGGCGGCCAACTGACCGAAGCCGTGACAGACGACCCAAACGTCCCGAACCAGCGGATTTGGGGCGCCGATCTGGTAATATCGGGCGGTCCGTGCGACCGAAATGTGAAGGGGGGGCAGTTCTGACATGGCGATGATTTGGGTTAGGCCCAATTATAGCGTTGTCTCACAGTCGCAGACTGGCTATTCCCACAGAATGCCGGCCCCGCCACGAACCACCGTTCCCAGCCAATTCTACTCAATCCGAAGTGTCGCTTCGCCTCAAGCTCACGGCTGCCCTCGGGGTAGCGCTTGTCATCCTGCTCGTAGGCGTGGCATCGCTCTACGCGCTACGCGAGTCGTCCAACGCTGCCGCCGCGGTCCAGCACTCTGAGCTCGTAAGGGTTCAGCTCGAGCGCGCGCTGACAACGATAGTCAACGCCGAGACAGGCCAGCGCGGATATCTCCTCACGCAAGACACCAGCTACTTGGCCCCCTACGTGTCAGCACGTACCGACGCGCAGCACGAGGTCGCGTCGCTACGCCAGCTCACCGCCGACAACGCATTACAGCAGCGCCGCATCGATTCTCTAGAGCTCACGACCGACGCCAAGCTTGTTTCAATGAACGAGACTGTCGTGTTGACACAGGCGGGTCATCGCGACTCGGCGCTGAAGATCATAATGACCGGAGAAGGAAAGAATCTTACCAGTCGCGCGCGGCTACTGATCAACGAGATGGAGGCGACGGAGGCCACGCTCCTCATCCGGCGCACGAGCGCATACGACACGCGAAAGCGCGCGGTAATACTCGTCACGGTAATGGGGAGCTTGCTCGGGGCCACCCTGTCGATCCTCACGATGCTATGGCTGCGCAGTGGCATCAAGCAACTCGAGCAGGCGAAGGACACGATCGAGGAACAATCCGACGAATTAGGCGATGAACTGAAGAAATCGCAGACACTCACAGAAAGGCTAGCCACAAGCAATGACGGGCTTCAGCTTGCCAATGTCGCCGCTGAGTCGGCGCGCACTCGATTCGAACAACTACTGGAATCCACAGACGAAGGCGTGTACGGAATGGACGATGCTGGTCTATGCACATTTATCAACGAAGCCGGTGCCAAATCTCTCGGATACGAGCGTAGCGACCTGTTCGGCAAGAACATGCACGATCTGCTTCACCACCATCGCCCCGACGGGTCGGTGTATCCGGTGGAGGAATGCCCGATATATAAATCCGTGCGCAACGACACGAGCGTCCGCATTTCCGACGAAGTGTTCTGGACCCGGGATGGACGCCCAGTCCCGGTCGAATACACATCCTCGCCGATAGTGAACGATGGTCAGACAGTTGGGGCAGTAATCGCCTTCAACAACATCGCGGCCCGCAAACTGGCCGAGCGTGAAAGGGAGCGGCTCATCAGTGCCCTCGCGCGTAGCAATCAGGAGCTGGACCAATTCGCGTATGTTGCGTCTCACGATCTAAAGGCGCCGCTGCGCGGAATCGCTAACCTTTCGCAGTGGATCGAAGAGGATCTGGGCGAAAATGCCCCGCCAGATGTGGCCGAGAAGATGACGCTTGTCCGCGGTCGCGTGCAGCGGCTGGAGGCGCTGATCGACGGCATTCTCCAGTATTCCCGCGCCGGCCGCGTGAGTTCTCAAATCGAGCA
The DNA here is from genome assembly GCA_041691775.1 of Gemmatimonadota bacterium. Lineage (GTDB taxonomy): Bacteria > Gemmatimonadota > Gemmatimonadetes > Gemmatimonadales > Gemmatimonadaceae > Fen-1247. The sequence continues at coordinate 73,813 of JBEPUB010000010.1, read as the reverse complement.
AGTGGACGTTGGCATGCTCCTGAGCGATATCGTCGAGTTGCTCGCGCCGCCGCCGGAAGTCACGGTGACGATAGATCCCGACATGCCGACGGTCACAACGGAACGCACGCCGTTGCAACAGGTGTTCATGAACCTGATCAGTAACGCGATCAAATACAACCGACACCCTGGCGCAACCGTCCACATCTCGGCACGCGACGCTGGCAGGATGTACGCATTCAGCGTCGCGGATAACGGGCCCGGGATAGAAGCTCAGTATCACGAGCGTATTTTTGGAATCTTCCAGACACTCGAATCTCGTGACAGGGTTGAGGGAACGGGGATAGGTTTGTCAGTTGTAAAGAAGACCGTCGAGCTGCAGGGGGGATCAATCAAGGTAGACTCTGCGCTGGGCAAGGGTGCGACTTTCACATTCGAATGGCCAAAACTTGCTGAGGAGAACGCGGCTGCATGACACCAGATAGAACACTGAATCTCGTCCTCATAGAAGACGACGACATCGACGTAATGAACGTCAAGCGAGCACTGGAGCGCGCGCACGTAACCAACCCGCTCTTTGTTGCGCACAATGGGTTGGAAGGTCTGGAATTGCTTCGCAGCGACAAGGTGCCAAAGGATCGGCGGCTGGTGCTACTGGATCTCAATATGCCAAAAATGAATGGCATTGAGTTTCTGCGCGAGATGCGGAATGATCCGACATTGCGATCAACACCTGTGGTGGTGCTCACCACATCCGATGACGATCGAGACAAGATCCAGGCGTACGATCTGAACGTCGCCGGCTATCTTCTCAAGCCTGTAACGTTCGTAAATTTTGTGGACGTTATGGCAGCGCTCAACAAGTACTGGGCTCTGGTCGAGCTACCCGGCCCGCGTTGATTTTCTTTTGATGACGCATCGCCGCTATTCAGCGTGAGCACGAAACCACTTTCGGTGCTGTTAGTGGATGACGATCAGGTTGATCGGCTCGCCGTTCGTCGCGCGCTCGCCAAGGCGGGGTTGGGCGAAGTCGAGGTGACCGAGGCGGAGCGCGCGCGGGATGCATTCACGCTTATCAGTACGGTATCGTTCGACTGCGCGTTTTTCGATTTTCGTTTACCCGATCGCGACGGCGTCGCGCTCCTGCGCGACGTCCGGGCGGCGGGAGTGCGTACTCCTGTAATAGTATTGACGGGTTTCGGCGACGAGCAGACGGTGCTGGATGCAATGAAAGCCGGCGCGACCGATTACGTTGCCAAATCGGCCGTGTCACCCGAACGCATTGGGCAAGCCGTACGCGCTGCCGTACGACTGGGCGACGCCGAGCGTCAGACGGTGGCGGCACGCGCGGCGCAGGAGCGTTACGCGAACCAGCTACGCGGTCTCGCGGATGCCGCCGTGGCGGTGAACAGCGCCGAAAACGTTCGCGAGCTGCTTGTCTCGGCGGCGATGCATGCATGCCTGATTACCGGTGCACCGGTAGCCCGCGTTTTGCTCGCAGGCGTGGCCGCGGCCGAATTGTCCGAGGACGACGACGGCGGCGGCTGGTATTCTGCCGAAGGAGATGAGCCGCACGCAATGTCGTCGCCGGTCGCGATTCCGATTCCCGGCCGCACCGGCGATCATATCGGTGAGATTGTGCTCGACGTCTGGGCCAACCGCGGCACCGATGGCGTTGTGCTGGACCAACTCGCTCGACTGGTTGGCGGCGCGCTTGAAAATGTTCGTCTCTACCGCGCGGCCCAACGCGCCGCCCAGGCTCGTGACGACGTGCTCGCGATAGTATCGCATGATCTGCGCAATCCCCTTCACACAATTGTGCTGAGCGCGTCGTATCTCGCGGAGGTTTTTCTCGCCGATTTGCCCGAAGCGGCACTGCAGCAGACTGACATCATCAGGCGTGCAGTGGACCGCGCCAACAGCCTCATTCAGGATCTACTGGACGTATCCCGAATCGAAGCTGGCGGCTTTTCCGTTGCCCCAGAGCCAATCGCGCCCGACTTGTTACTGAAGGATACGTGCGACGCGATGACGTCAACGGCGACAGCAGCCCGGGTAACTCTATCCTGCCGTGCAGACGACGACTTGCCGGACGTGATGGCCGATCGCGAGCGGCTACAGCAGGTCTTCAGTAACTTGATTGGCAATGCCGTGAAGTTCACACAGTCTGGTGGCACAGTCGATGTCACCGCGACCGCAAACGGTCCGTTCAGCGTGCGCTTCTCCGTGCGTGACAGTGGTCACGGGATCAGCGAAGACAACCTGCCGCATATCTTCGATCGATTCTGGCAGGCGCGTCACGCCCAGCGTACAGGTGCTGGGTTGGGACTGGCGATAGTGAGAGGAATCGTCGAGGCGCACGGCGGGACAATCTCAGCGACAAGTGAATTGGGCCACGGAACAGAGATCTCGTTTGAGCTTCCGATCTCATCCTGACCCTCGTCAGCTCAGTCGTTGAGCGTTGGCAGTGTCTTGAGAACGTCGGGCGCGCGCTAACGCTACGCGTTGATGCTGATCTCCGGAGTCGTCCTGGCCCATCCAGCCAAACCTCACGATTTCCGGATGAAAATCACCGGCACGCCTAGTGTACGTCCCGGCCTGGCAAATGGTAAATTCCGTAATGATCCTGACCCCGCTCTTCACCGATCTGTTGGTTCCTGGTGTTTCGGTCGTCGAGAAAGTCGTGCGCTCGGTGATCGTTTACGCGTTCCTCATCATTCTTCTGAGGATCGCGGGCAAGCGAACGCTTGGGCAGCTTACTTCGTTCGACCTCGTAGTGCTCCTGCTACTGTCAAACACAGTACAAAACGCAATAATCGGCAATGACAACTCGTTGCTTGGTGGACTGCTTGGGGCCACAGTTCTGATAATTGTCAACTATGGGGTAGTGCGGCTGCTCTACAATCACAGAAAGGCAGAGCGCGCGATCGAAGGGAGCACATCAATACTCGTGCATCATGGGAAGTTTATGGATGACAACATGAAGCGCCAACTGATCACGAGAGCTGAATTAGAATCTGCGGCTCGGAGACAGGGCATCTCACGCATCGCGGACGTGCGAGTGGCGCGCCTGGAGACCGGCGGCGCCCTGACATTCGAGCTGCAGAGTCCCACCGAGCACGAACAGCAGCTCGCGGAGCTCATCACGCGGCTCGCGCGGATCGAGACGATGCTGGGCAGACTCGAAGCGTCTGGTAATAGCCAGGAAGCGGATGCGTAATCACGCAGAGCACGCTTGAGGATCTGGCACGGACGGCACGCTGCGCCGCTCGCAATCATCTGGGCAATCGCGCTTGGGCTCATTGCTGGCATGTACAAGGTCCAGGACATGCAGCCCGGATTAACGGAGCTTCTCCGACCTGTTTACCCGATTGTGCTAGTGGTCGCGCTGCTCCTCACATGGAGGTGGTTCAGGGCCCGCACCGGAGGTAAGAAGCACGACCGGCGTCACACCGACCGACGACGTTCGGACCGCCGCGACTGACCGTCATTCCCGCGAACAGTCGTCCGCGAACAGTCGTCCGCGAACAGTCGTCCGCGAACAGTCGTCATTCCCGCGAAAGCGGGAATCTCGCCGATCGGCACCGTACTCCTGCAAAGCCGGATGCTTGGCGACGTTGGGCGAATTCGGCGTTTCCTCAAGGGATCCCCGCTTTCGCGGGGATGACGGTATCGCGCGGGGATGACGGTATCGCGCACCGTCCCTACGCCGCCGCTGCCTCTCTTACGCTGGAGAGCTGCTCGTTCACCCACGTCAGTGACTTGGTGTACAGCCACGCCATTTGCATGGGGAGGACACCGAGCGATGAGGCAAGGACGTCTACCTGATCCCACTCGCCGCGTTGGTACGCGTCCGCAAGCAGCAACGGTTCTGCGTATGGCCCTGTGCCTTCCATGACCGCCTGACGGATCTCATCCGATATGGTGACTCTCGAGAGAACCTCGCGCATCGGCATGCGAAGCAGAACGTCGAGCATCGAGAACAGGCCAGTCATGAACAATGCCTGCGGGTGTCGCACCTGCGGACTCGATTCGGCAATGAGCTCGCACAAACGCGCACGGAGAAGTGCGGCGTAAACCAGTTGGTCGGTAACATCGTTACCGGTGACCATTGACGACACCATCAACAGCGCAAGCCAGCGGTAAAGCATCTGGCGGCCGACCATTCGGATTGCGTAGCCGATCGAATCGATTCCACGACCGCCGACCGCCGCGGAGTTCACAATGCGGAGCAGCTTGTACGTGAGCGTTGGATCGGAACGGAAGCCACCCTCAATCGTTGTGTCCGGTGTTTCGTGATCACGAAGCATGTTCAGCAGCCGAACCATCGCCGCCTGGCCTACTTCGATCTCTTTGCGGGTTACCAGCTCTGGGCGACGATAGAAATAGCCCTGGAAAAGATCGAAACCTAGCTTCATGCACTCCTTATGCATGTCCATGGTCTCGACGCGCTCCGCAAGTACTTGCACGTTGAAGGGACGCAGGCGGCGAAGCAGCGCCGCGAGCTCACCGGGTTTTCTGTGCAGAACGTCGAGTTTTACAATGCCGACGGTATGAAGCATTGCATCGAAACTCGGATCGTCCACGTAGTCGTCCAACGCGAGCTGATAACCGCGTTGAGTGAGTCGCCGGCACGCGGTAACAACGGCTTCATCATTCCCCACCGTCTCGAGAACTTCAATTACTACTTTCCCTGACGGAAGCAGCTCCACCTGTCCGTCCAGTAGAAACTCGCGAGTGCAATTGACGAATGCTCGATGACCGTCGGTGAGGTCGTCGAGCCCGATGTCGAGAAATGAATGGATCACCGTGTCTGAACACATTACATCAGCCGCGGCGCCGTCGGCGATCGTGGACAGTGCCGTGTTGCGGTACAACAGCTCATAACCCGAAAGGCTGTCGTGTCGGTCGAAAATTGGCTGGCGCGCGACGAAAACGTCAATCATGGCGTGGCAACTATAGGGTTCCGTTACGGGAGTCCGTTGCGGCTTCAATTAAAAAGGACCAGTAGCCTTTACCGCGGGCCCCGGGCCTGGTTCTAATTATCGGCCTGGGAGCTGCCGGAATCGCGAAATAAGCTTTTCCGTCTAATCGAACGGTCGTTCGGAAACTACCGACCTACCCCTGAGAACACCACCGGTCCGGTTGGCGCCGGCATACCGCCATCAGGTTCCTCCGTGACTGCAATCCGGGAAAGCGTGCCCGGTTGCATGGGATGCTTTGCTGTCATGACAGCGGATCCAGTGGAGTCCGGCATGAAGGTGCCAGCGGAGACGGGAGCGGCGCCGCCGCGGGCGATTAGCCATACCTGATATGTCTTGCCGGCCGGAGGATTCTTCAGATTGGACGCATACATGATGAACATCTCCTTCTTCTGGTCCCAGAACATGCGCGCCATGGGGTTCGTGGAATTGTAGGCGACCAGATCAATCACGCGCGTGTGCATCCCGGTGAGCGCGGCTATGAGGCTGTCCTTTTGCGCGACAGATGCACGGAGCTCGGCAACCTGGGCGGCGAGGTTGGAATCCTGCGTGCCAGTTGCCGCCTCAATATTTCCAGTTCGAGGCTGGGTGCGCCAGGTGTAAATGCCGAACGCCGCAATCAAGACGGCAGCGGCAAGCGCGACGGTCCCAAGCATCCGTCCCATACCGCCGCGAGAACGCGGCTCGAACGGAATTACATGCGCTCCTGTAACGTGTCGTGACGGCGACGTACCGCTTACAACCGACGCGGCCCCGGGGGGGCGACGAGCGCTCGAGCCAGCGGCGGTAGGTGCGGAATTGGAGGCCGATCTTGCTGCTGACTGGTCGTTAGCCGGCACCGCGCTTTTCGAAACAGGCCGTCCCGCATGTGTGGCTGCCGCACGGGCAACGAGCCGCGACCGGATGCCGGCCGAACGCCCCCGATTCATGGGTGCGCCCGGGGCGAGCCGAGCAAGCTCGGCGGCCACGGCTTCCATGGCAGCGAGCTCAGCAGAGACAGCGGGATCTATCGCTGCCGCGGCATACAGACTTGCCTCTTCAGTGCGTGCCAGTGCGCCAAGCGCCGCGCCCGCGACGTCATAGCCCGGCTCGGCGGCGGTTGGCAGACCAGAATCCTGCTGCTCGCGCGCGACTCCGTCACGGACTCCGTCACTGGCTCCGTCACTGGCTCCGTCGCCATGCGGCGTTCCATTTTCCAGCTCGTTGTCGTGGCTCATACTCTACTCTCTCTCAATCCGATCAGCTTGTCGCGCAACTTCAGCATTCCGAGGCGCATTCTGGTCTTGATGGTGCCAAGCGGCTCGCTCAGGAACTCGGCGATCTCCGATTGGCTCAATCCGCGGAAGTATGCCAGCTCGAGCGCACGGCGCTGATCTTCAGGCAGCTCCGACAATGCCGAATACACCAAATGTCTCCGCTCGGCGCCCTCGGCCTCTTCTGCCGGATCGGACCGTGGATCACGAATGAAACTCAGATCAGTCGCGATGTCTTCGCGGTTGCGCTTGCGGCTACGAATGCGATCCAGTGCGCGGCTCCGCCCGATTGTCAGGATCCACGTCCGGACAGTGCCACGCGACGCATCATATGAGGATGCGCGCTGCCACACCTGCCAGAAGGTTTCCTCCACGACGTCCTCCGCGCCATCGGCGTCTTTGAGGAGGTGAGCTACAAGCGAGTAGACGGGCTGAGACCAACGATCGTATAGCGTGGCCAGAGCCGACTCATCGCCGTCGGCAATTCGCTTGACGACGGACGCGTCGTCGCTGGACGTAGCCATGGGCGTTCGTGTGGAGTACGCCTGGTCCTGGCGCGACGGATTCATTGCGAGGGAATCTATGCCTTTGCCGCCGCGCGGGCCATGCGGGCTTTGACGGCAGGATTGATGGGTCCCGAGGCGTTTCAGCCGGGAGCAGCGTTACGTAGGACGCTCGATTTGCGTCTTCCTGGCAACGATAGTATCACCACTTACGCGGCGGCCCGATCAGGAGGGGAAACTGGCGTGACAAAAATCTGTGGTTTTGCGGGTTCGTTCGTGTGTAGCTCGATCGGGTGGTGGCTTGGCGCATTCGTGGGAACGATGACCGCGTTCATTCTGTCCACGATAGGCCTTGGCGTGGGGATATACGTAGGACGCCGAATCGCCGCCGAGTTCGTCTAGCCTCGCACCAGCGTGCGCGGTTCGGCTTGGACGCTTTGCGCCGAACGATCCAATGTTTGGGCATGATTTGGAGCCCAACGTTGCTACGAGTTTCTTACAGCTGGATTTGCACACTCGGCGTGAGCGCGATTTTACCCATGTCGCTTGGTGCGCAAATTCCTACGCGGACTTTCAAGGCCAGCATGGAGATCACCGGCGAATTTCGCGAGAACGGATCGTGTCAGGTATTCGCAGATGGCGTCGCGGTGTTTCATCCCGCTGACAGCGCACAGACCACATACATTCGTGGCGCCACGCTGAACATCGCGCCAATCGGATTCGAATCGCACGAAATATGGTGCGGGCCGCAGACTAGCGAAGATCCAGCACCGCCAACTGATTCAACAGGCCGGATGTTCGTGGTGATGCTCTACGCTCCCACCGGAACGCTGACGAAACCGCGCAGCTATCAAGTACGGCCGGGACTCCCGACGCGTGAGCGCGCACCCTACCGCGCGGGCGCCGCGTTATTCGGAATGAGCCCGCAAATGATCAACGACACGATGCCGATTGCGATGGGGTTGATCTATATGGCTGGCAATCGAGGCAAAGTCGTGATAACGCGCGTAAGCCCGGCGCGTATAGTTGGCGCGTTTGCGATCCACGCGCGACTGGCGTTGACGATGTGAGGTGCGCATCAAGCCAACTATCATCTCAATACTTGGCCAGATAGTTATCCAGCTCCCACTTGCTGATCTGTGTCATGTATTCGCTCCACTCCTCGCGCTTGGCGGCGAGGAAGTGACGAGTCACGTGCGGACCGAGTGCGCCGCAGATCACATCATCCTTCTCCAATTCATCGCACGCCTCGTTCAGGTCGTGCGGCAGATCATCGATTCGCAACCGGCGACGCTCGCGGTGTGACATCTCTCGAATATTCTCGTTGACCGGTTCGCGATAGTCAGCGCGCGTCTCGATTCCATCCAGGCCGGCCGCAAGCATAACCGCGAGCGCGAGATAGGGATTTGCGGACGGATCGGGCGCGCGGTGTTCCACCCGCGTGCCAACGTTGCGTCGCGCAGGAATACGCAACATTGGTGACCGGTTACGCATCGACCACGCAACGTTCGCCGGTGCTTCATAGCCAGTCAGAAGCCGCTTGTATGAATTCACCAATGGGTTCGTGATGGCTGTGTACGCACGCGCATGCTTCAACAGTCCGCCGATATAATGAAGCGCTGTCTCGCTCAACTCATACTGGCCCGTCGGGTCGTAGAAGGCATTGTCATTCCCGCGGAACAGCGACTGGTGGGTATGCATTCCGCTTCCGCTCTGGCCAAAGATCGGCTTCGGCATGAACGACGCAACGAGCCCGAATTGCTGCGCGACGTATTTAACGACGAACCGGAAGGTGGCGATGTTGTCGGCAGTATGGAGCGCGTCGGCGTATCGGAAGTCGATCTCGTGCTGGCCGTGCGCTACCTCATGATGTGCAGCCTCCACCTCGAACCCCATCTTCTCCAGCGCAATCACAATCGCTCTGCGGGCGTCCTCTCCAAGATCGGACGGTGCGAGGTCGAAATAGCTACCGACGTCGTGGGTCGCCGTGGAGGCATCACCGCCCACACCGGGCCGGAACATAAAGAATTCCGCTTCCATCCCGGCGTTCATCCGGAACCCCATCGATTCCGCCCTGGCGAGCGCGCGCTTGAGCACCCAGCGGGGGTCGCCCTCAAAGTGGGCACCGTCCGGGGTATGGACATCGCAGATGAGCCGAGCGACACGGGCATCAGGGTCGCCCCAAGGATAGACCTGGAAGGTCGATAGGTCGGGAACGAGCAGCATGTCCGACTCCTCCACCCGAACGAAGCCTTCTATGGAGGAGCCATCGAACATGATATCGCCGTTGAGGGCCTTCTCGATCTGGGACGAGGGGATCTCGACGTTCTTGTTGACGCCCAGGATATCAGTGAACTGGAGTCTGAGAAACCGGACGCCTTGTTTTTTTGTGATATCCAGAATTTCCGGTTTCTGCATTATTTATCCCTGTTTCCTTGCGATTAATGAGCTAAATATGCAGATTGTTATCCAGATTGTGCAAGTCTGACAATTTTCTCTAACTCGGCACCCTCGCCAAAAGCCTTCCATGCCCACCGCCCGCCAGCTCGCCATTCAGGATATTTCAGCCCGTGTCACCGATGAATCCAGTGCTCCGGCCCCGCTCAGGACGTCAGAGTATTTCGGAATCAACACCTTTGGCGCGCGACAGATGCGCGAGAAGCTGCCAAAGGAGCTTTACACCACGCTTCTTTCGTCAGTACGGCAGGGTAAGAAGCTCGATCGGGACATCGCTCCCACGGTAGCGCAGGTGATCAAGGACTGGGCTGTTTCGCGCGGTGTCACGCACTTCACACACTGGTTTCAGCCCCAAACCGGCCTGACCGCCGAGAAGCACGACGCCTTTCTCACTTTCGACGATGAGATGGAGCCGATGGAGTCATTTTCGGCGGCGCAACTGATCCAGAGCGAGCCGGATGCGTCGAGCTTCCCGTCGGGCGGATTACGTGCGACGTGGGAAGCGCGTGGTTACACGGCGTGGAATCCGGCGAGTCCTGTCTTCATTGTCGAGAGTGCTGGCGCGCGCACGCTGTGCGTTCCCTCTGTCTTCATCGGCTACAACGGGGAGGCGCTCGACGAGATGACACCCTTGCTGCGCAGCTCCGATATTCTTTCGCAGAAGGCGACCGAGTTGCTCGAACTGATGGGCGACAAGAGTGTTCGTCGCGTTTACACGACGCTTGGCGCGGAGCAGGAATATTTCCTGATCGACCGCACGCTGTTCGCTATGCGGCCGGATCTGGTGATGGCTGGACGCACACTCATCGGCGCACCGCCGTCGCGCGGACAGCAGCTCGAGGATCACTACTTTGGCGGGATTCCGGAGCGCGTGCAGGCATGCATCGCTGAAGTCGAGCATGAGCTGTACAAGCTGAGTGTTCCAATTGTCACGCGTCACAACGAAGTAGCACCATGCCAGTTCGAGATGGCGCCGATGTTCGAGGAAACGGACATCGCTGTCGATCACAACCAGATAGTGATGGCCACCCTCAGGCGCGTGGCATTGCGTCACGGGCTTCAGGCGCTGCTCGCGGAGAAGCCGTTCGCGGGAGTGAACGGGAGCGGCAAGCACTGCAACTGGTCGATGGCGGTTCGCTCTGACGACCCGGCGCTGGACGGAGTGAATCTTCTCAAGCCTGGCAAGACGCCGCACCAGAATATTCGCTTTCTGCTTTTCCTTGCCGCGGTATTGCAGGGTGTTCACAGGCACGCCGGGCTGTTGCGTGCCGCAATCGCGACGTCTGGCAACGAACACCGTCTGGGTGCGAACGAAGCACCGCCGGCGATCATTTCGGTGTTCATGGGGACGACGTTGACGCGGGTAATCGAAGAGATCATCGCGGGCACCAGCACCAAGAGTGCTGACCAGCAGATGATCGGACTCGGCGTCGCGAAGTTACCCGAGATCGAGAAGGACAACACGGACCGCAATCGCACATCGCCGTTTGCGTTCACGGGACAGAAGTTCGAGTTCCGCGCAGTTGGCTCGAGTCAGAGCATCGCATTCCCGATCGTATTGTTGAATGCTGCCGTGGCCGAGGCGCTGGCGGAGATTACCGAGGAACTGCGCGCGGCGTTGAAGGATGGAAAGCACGACGCCAAATCGGTTGACGATGCGGCGTTGAAAGTTGTGCGTCGCGCGTTCAAGGCGAGCTCGGCTGTTCGCTTTGAAGGAAACAACTATTCCAACGACTGGGTTGTCGAGGCTGAGAAGCGAGGACTGTTGAACCTGCGCCGGACGCCGGAGGCGTTACAGCAACTCGTGACCAAGCAGTCACGCAAGCTCGTGACATCGCTTGGAATCTTCACCAACGAAGAGCTGGACTCACGCTATCACGTGCGACTCGAGCGTTACACCAAGGACATGTTGATCGAGCTTCACACGCTGCGCGAGATGGTTGACACATTGGTCGTGCCGACCGCTCTGGGATATACCGGCTCGCTTGCCGCCTCCGCAGCACAGGCGAAGACGGCCGGGATTACCGTGGCTCCTCAGGCGGCGATCGCCAACAAAGTGGGCGGCATGATCGAGGAGCTGCTCAAGCGCCGCGAGACTCTCGCCAACGTGATTGCGAAGGCGGAGTCACTGCATGAGGATCCCGGCGCGCAGGCCAAGCTGCTCACCGGAAAGGGTGCCGACGCGATGGCAACCGTTCGCGAGAAGTGTGATGAGCTAGAGCTGATGGTGAGCGACAGCGAGTGGCCGCTCCCCAAGTATCGCGAGATGCTGTTCCCGGTTTAGGCAGACTCGCAACCGGTGACGTTGCAGTGCTGCACGCTTCAGTCCGAACCACCTGAGCGTGAAGCACTGCAACTCAACGCGGCATCGTCTCTGCGCGGACGGCCTTGCCAATATCTAGAATTGCATCCAGCATGACGTCGATATCGGCCTTGCGTGCGCGATGGTTCACGTTCGCGACGCGAATAGCGAACCGGCCGTCGAGCACTGTGCTGGACGGAACGGCGATACCGGATTCCTGGACACGAAGGAGTATTTCCTCGTTCATCGCATTGAGCAGCTCATCCGGCACGTCGGCGGGAGCATAACGCAAGCACGCGATGTTGAGCGGAGCGGACGCGAGAAGCTCGAGATCGGCTTCTGCTTGTACACGTGTCGCGAGATATCCTGTCTGCGCGACATTCTGTTCAATTATGCGCACCAGCTTATCAACGCCGTCAGCCTTGAGCGACATCCACGCCTTGAGCGCCTTGAAGCCGCGCGTCAGATCGATGCCACGATCGGCGAATGGAAGGCCGCCAGCGATCACGCCTCGCGTCGTTGGTGCGAGATAACTCGCTGGCGCCGCAAACGTCGCTCTATGCACTTGGGGGTCTCGTATCAACACGCACGCGCACTCAAACGGGAGGCATCCCCATTTGTGTAAATCGAAACCAAGCGAATCGGCCTGGTCGAGCCCTGCTACTTGCGGGCGCAATTGTTCGGACAGATAGGCGAGAGCGCCGAACGCGCCATCAACATGGAACCAGAGATTTTCCGTGCGACAGAACGCGGCGATCGCAGATAGGTCGTCGGACGCTCCCGTATTCACGGTTCCGGCGGTGCCGACGACGCAGAACGGCGCGAGACCAGCGGCACGATCCGCGGCTACCATTTCCGCGAGCTCCGCTATGTTCATCGCGTAGTCGGGTCCAACCGAGACGCGTCGCATTGCGCGATTGCCGAGTCCGAGAAACTCTGCGGCTTTCCGCGCCCAGCCGTGCGTTTCGGAAGAGCCGTAAAATACGAACGGCGCGTGTGGCGCACTATCCGACCACGACTGCACACCATCCTCGCGAACATCGATACCAAGCTCGCGCGCTTTGGCGAAACGCGCTACCGCAAGTGCGAGCGTGCTAGCCATGGTACCGCCAGTCACAAGTACACCGCTTGCGCCACGCATACCGAGCAGCTCGGCGAGCCAGTCTATCAACTGCTGCTCCACTAGCGCGGGAGCTTGATTGAAGCCCGCCATATGCGGATTGAGGCCGGCAGCGAGCATGTCGGCCATCATCCCGAGCGGAGTACCGTTTCCCTTGACCCACCCAAAGAAACGGGGATGCAGATTCCCGTTGGGATATGGTAGGACGTTCTGGATGAAGTCTGCGTACGCAGCGGCCGCTCCCATTCCTGTACGCGGAATCGGCTCGGCGAGCGCCTCTCGCACGGCGGCTGGCATTTCACGCCACGCGGGCATCTCGCGAATACCGGCGAGATGCGTAAGCATGTCATCAACCATCTGGTGCGCGAGCAGCCGAAAGCTGTCCCACTCTTCCGGAGTGGACGGATCGTACGTTTCTTCGGATGTTTTTGGAGCGGACATCTGGATGTGTGGCTCGGAAATGGAACGCAAGCTTTGCGCGGTAGCTTAGAAAACTAGCGAGCGTGCGACTAGGTTATCTATCCGTCATGACGCCTTACCTCGCACTCGCAGCAGCCGGATGTCTCTGGGGCACCGGCTTCTTCTTCGGGAAGATTGTCCTCACAGAGATGGGCGTGGGACACATGCTGGTGTACCGCTTTCTGTTCGCATGCCTGGGTTTACTGCCGGTGGGGTTCAGGCTGCGTGTCGTGCCGCGTCGTGAAGACCTGTCGCTCTTCCTGCTCACGGCCGCGCTATACGTCCCGCTCCAGTTTATCGTCCAGTTCAACGGGCTCGATCGCACTACCGTCTCGCACGCATCGTTGATGATTGGCACGCTTCCGTTGTTGCTCGCGGTAGGCGCGGTTGTGTTCACACATGAGCGACTCGATCGCATCGGTTGGTTGCTGCTCCTGGTATCAACCGCCGGAGCCGGCCTCATTGTGCTCCAGGCGCACGCGACTTCAACCGCGGGTGGCCCGACGCTGGTAGGCGACGTGCTAGTGCTGGTCTCAATGTTCGGCGGTGTTAGCTGGGTGCTGCTCACACAGCGCCTGATGCACGCCGGGCATGGCTATTCCGCGGTGGAACTGACGGTTTACGTTCTGGGCATCGGCACGATCATGCTCACGGCATGGGTTCTCGCGACAGATGGACTTCCACCCACCAGCGGGATCTCAACACATGTATGGCTCGCGCTCATCGCGTTGGGGCTTCTGGCGACGACGGTGCCAACGCTACTCTGGACCTGGGCGTTGCGGCGCGTACCAGCGGCGCGGGCGGGGATCTTTATCAACTTCGAACCGGTAGTCGGCACTCTGCTCGGCGTTGGCCTGCTTCACGATTCACTGGGACCGGCTGCCATTGCCGGTGGCTTGCTCATAATCGGTGCTGCGGTCGTATTCAGTGTTCGCGCTCAGTCCGCAGCTACCGCCGCATAGTCGGTACCTGCCCCTTCTTTTAAGTTTGGCAACAGTCCCGTCAGCAACCCTAGCGCCGGCAGAAATGAGCAGAGCTGATACACGAAGTTGATGCTCGTGTGATCGGCCAACTCGCCGAACAACGCTGCGCCAATTCCGCCAATACCAAACGCTAGGCCGAAGAACATGCCGGAGATCATCCCGACTTTCCCAGGCACAAGCTCCTGCGCGAATACTATGATCGCCGAGAACGCCGACGCTATCACGACACCGATTATCACGCTCAGGATCTCAGTCCAGAACAGATTCGCATACGGCAGCATCAATGTGAAAGGGAGCACGCCGAGTATCGAACACCAGATCACGAGCTTGCGACCGAAACGATCACCGACTGGCCCGCCAATAATCGTACCGGCCGCTACGGCGCCTAGAAATATGAAAAGATGAATCTGGGAGCTCTGCACTGACAGATGAAACTTGCTGATCAGGTAGAAGGCGTAGTAGCTGCTGATGCTGGCGAGGTAGAAATACTTGGAGAAGAGCAGTGCCATCAGGATCGCAAGCGCAAATCGTACCTTAGCGCGCGACAGCACAAGGGGGCCGCTCTCTGATCGACCGTGCGTCGGTACGGTCGTCATGCGATTGTCGCTGTACCAGGTCCCAACGTTCCACAACACCACCATCGCGGAGAGAGCGGCGAGTGAGAACCACGCAATACTCGACTGGCCGAACGGCAACACGATGAACGCCGCAAGCAAAGGCCCGATCGCGGAACCCACGTTGCCGCCGACCTGAAACAGCGACTGAGCAAAACCGTGTCGGCCACCGGATGCCATTCGCGCAACGCGCGACGACTCCGGGTGAAACACAGAAGATCCTACACCGACTAGCGAAGCAGCTACTAGCAAGGCCGGAAAGCTTCCCGCTCTCGACAATAGCAGCAGACCGAGCAGCGTGAACCCCATGCCAGCAACCAGCGAGTATGGTTGGGGCCTGTGGTCAGTGTACAAGCCAACAAGAGGCTGTAGCAGTGACGCGGTCATCTGATACGCGAGCGTGATGAGACCGATCTGCCCGAAATCAAGCTTGTAGCTCGCCTTCAACATCGGGTAGATCGCTGGAAGCAGCGATTGCATCATGTCATTCAACAGATGACAGAACGCGATGGCTCCAAGAATCCTGATCGTTGCGCCCGCTGCGACGTGTCGCGCGCTACGGTCCACGTCTGGCGTGTTGCGCTTCTCCGTCAACTATGCACCGCGTCTTCCACTTGCGAGGCCAGGAGCGCGGCGAGCTGTTCCATGCCCTGCGCTCGGCGCTTGGAGACGCCAACAAAAATCGTTCGCGCAAGTAGATACGCGCTGGCAACAACGCCGCCAACCACTCCCACGGCGAGCGGCGCTGAGTGAAATGCGGAGAGAGCCAGTGCAGCAGACGGAGCGCCGAGTCCGCCGCCGACTCCACCGACGATTCCACCAAACAGCCCGCCAGCGATTGGCGTGAGCCGCTCAGTCAGCCGAATCGTCGTGCGGCCGTTTCTTGGAATCACGTTCACGTGAAGCTGGCGAGATCGTCCTTCCGCGCTCCACACCAGCGACCGGCCGAGTGTGCTCACGTGGCCCATCTCGCCAATCGAGCGCTGGATGGTGTCAACGAGAAGCTCGAAGGCATCGGCGGGAACTTCGCCATCGACCGTAATTTCCCGCTCGAGCACCATTGGGCCGCCCACCAGCAATGTCGGCGACTTTTGCTGCAACAGCGCAACCCTTGTGGCGGCGGGAATACGAACGGCACCAACGGGAGATGGCATTATCTCGCTCAACGCGAGTGCAACGTACTGCTCGGAGATTCCAGCTTCAACCGCCGCGGCTTTAGCATCGCGAAGCTTGTAGCCATCGGCTGCGAGTCTGCGTGGAAGCAGCGGGACGGCGCTGGTCGGCAAATCACCCGAGAGCGCACCGCGACCTACAGCATCCGCCTGCAGCTCCGCGGCACGCTTCCACAATCTCTGCGCATCACCGTCGGCGAGGATTACGCTATCACCATCGGGCTCACCGGCTCGCAATGCCTCGACGTTTGCGGACTGTAACGCAGTCGCAAGCTCTTCGCCGGTCTGGTATCTTTGCGCTGGATCCTTGCGCAGACAGCGATCTACAATCGCGGCGAGTGCGCGCGGCACATTTGGCGCGACGCTCGCAAGCGCAGGCGCAGGCGTGGTCACGTGCGCGACCAGCACCGCAGCGGCCGCATCCGAGGGAAAGGGCAACGTGCCGCTCAACGCAAAGAACGCCACAGCGCCCAGCGAGTACAGGTCGCTCCGCCCATCCAGCGGCTCATTCGTCACCTGTTCCGGGCTCATGAAATGAACGCTGCCGAGCACCTGACCAGTAGACGTCAAGCGCGACGCTTCCGCGACGCGCGCGATGCCAAAGTCCGCGACCATCGCCCTACCGGTGCCACTATCGATCAGAATGTTTTCTGGCTTTACGTCGCGATGCACCACTCCGTGCGAGTGCGCGTAGCCAAGTGCCAGCGCCACTTCGCCAAGCCATTGTGCGGCGGCGGCCGGTGCAACGGGACCAGCGTCGCGAATGCGGTCGCCGAGTGACATGCCGTCAACGTATGCCATGACGAAAAAGGCGCGGCCGGCAATCTCATCGGCCCGGTAGATGGGAACGATGGTGGGATGTGACAGTCGCGCCGCGGTACGGGCCTCTCGGAGAAAGCGCTCGTGAAGATCCGGATTGGCGCTGACGTCGGTCGGCAGGACTTTGATGGCGACCAACCGATCGAGCCGAACATCGCGGGCAAGATACACCACGCCCATGCCGCCGCGACCGATCTCGCGCTCAAGATCGTACTGGCCCGAGAGCGCCTCGCGGAGACCGCTCTCGATTGGTGGCGTCATCCGCGAAAGATTCTACTGGCGAGTTGAGAATGCAAGAGAGTGTTGCGCGGGCACTCTCATTTGTCCTTGACTACCGCATAAGCCGCGGCGCTAACGCCCGGCCTGAAATGCAGCTAACCCTGAGCTCAAGGCAAGCACGCAGAGCATTATCGACACTGGGATGACCGCCATCCCAACTGAGACGTGCGACGCAAGCAGCGTATTACCGCCAGCGGCGTGTCCCAAAGTCAGTATCGTGAGTGGTATCATCACCACGCCGATGGCTGCGATTACTGCGTCCGCCAAGAGCGCCATGTTCTCACGTAGCGCGAGCGAAGCGACGATACCCGCGACCGGCACAAGCAGCAGGACGAGCGCGAAGATGTTGAGCCCGAAGTCGGTTTTTGTGAGAAAAAGCAACGTCGCTGGCTCGCCCGCACCGTCCAGCGACAGCCGGACGAATGGGAAGAGAAGCATGAATGCGAGCGTCACGGCGAACACCGCTCCCGCTACCTGCGGTGTCATCGCCCGAAAATGCCCTGGCCGGCTCGTACCTGCGTATTCCACGACTTCCTCCGTTGACTGTTAGCCTATGGAATCATCGTGCATACGTCGTGCTCGCGCTAGATGTATGGGACACTATATGAAAAAGGCGGCCTTGCGCGTCGCCCTTGCTGCCGAGTGTCCAGGTTCGGCTGGCAATTCTACCAGTCGCTCAGTCCAGCGAGATCTTGGGAGCGGCTGATGCCGCCAAACGGCGTGAAACCGGGCCGGCTATCGATGCTTGCCAGGTCGACCCAGGCAGGGGTGCCGATTTGCGGATCTGGTATGACCGCCGCCAGGAATCTGGCGATAGCCGGATCCACAGAGGGGATCGCGGTGATGGTGATCGAGATGCACGGCGTTCCGTCCGGTCCGATTTCCACCGGGAGCTGAACCGTAGCGCGTTGACCCGGAACAAGCAGAGGGATGGTCGAGGTACGAGCCAGGCTGAGATGATTTCGCGGAGCAACGGAGACCAGCGAGGCTGGAGCAGACGCCGTCCCGCGATTCTCGATAACGAGTGTCACCACATCCGATGTTTCGCCCGCTTTCGGCGAAGGAAGAAGCGCCGACACCACCGCGAGAGAATAGTCTTCGGCGCGTTGGCCGGTCACTACGGAGGGAGCAGCGAGTGAGGCAATTATGGCGACAACGCCGAACTGCGAGCCAAAAGTGCGCATACGGGTACCGAGAGAAGGTTCTTGAGTGAGTATCGGCTGCATGCGGCATCCCTTGACCAGCGTTCCCAGTCGCTACTGGTTAGTACGAACTCGCATCCAACCCGCGTCCAACCCACATCCAAGCCGCATCCAACCGGCTGGCACGTTCCACGCAGCAAATCCTTTCCCGTGAACAATTCGGCAGCCTTGACCATTTTCGCGCTGACGCTCGCCGGCTGCAGCGGCAGCGCTTCACCGAGTGCAGACGCGGTGACAACAACTGGAGCCAGTGCGGCGCCAGTAAGTGCTGCACCATCGCGACAGCCCTATGGGAGCAACGTAATGTCCTTCAAGCTTGTATCGACCGCTTTTGTGGAAGGCGGGAGCATTCCGACGAAATACACATGCGAAGGGCCTGACGCCTCGCCGCCGCTCGCCTGGTCAGACGCGCCGGCGGGAACCCGGAGTTTCGCGATCATTGTGGACGATCCCGACGCGCCGGATCCCGCGGCTCCCAAAATGACGTACGTCCACTGGGTCGCCTACAACGTTCCGGCTACAGTGACTCAGCTAGCGGAAGGAGCTGGAAAGGGTGCGATGCCAGCTGGCTCGCAGGAAGGCTTAAATGATTGGAAGAAGTCGGGATTTGGGGGACCGTGTCCGCCGATCGGCCGGCATCGCTACTTCTTCAAACTGTATGCGCTCGACACCACACTCGACCTATCCCGTCCCACCAAGCCCGATCTCGAAAAGGCGATGGACGGTCATGTGCTCGGCAAGACCGAGCTGATGGGGACGTACCAGAAGACCAAGTAACGCGCGCGCCACGCGTGGCGATCCGGGAGGGCGTGGGCGACATTATAGCGTTGTCACGAACTCCTTCAACGGATACCGAGGTCGTCTTGCGTAAGCTGCTCAGCGATTCAGCCTTCACAGCACGCACCGCGTGCTGCGTGCTGTGCGCGGCTCTCGTGCTCGCGCCGCAGGCCCGTGCGCAGGCCCGTGCGCAGGGCCTGCGACAGTCCGGGGCGCGCGCCGATACCGCTGCGTTGCACCACGCACTGGATTCGATTGCGGATGCGCATCACGGCACGGTGGGCTACAGCGTGATCGATCTCGACAACGGAGATCGCATTTCGCGCCGCGGCGACGAGACATTTCCGACCGCGTCGCTCATAAAAGTCGGGATACTCGTCACGCTGTACGACCAGGTCGCCAAGGGTAATATCTCTCTCGACGATGCCGTCACGGTGCTCCGAATCGATCAGGTACCCGGCTCGGGGATAGTCCAGTTCCTCCACAATGGAATCACGCTTTCGATTCACGATGCTGCGTGGCTCATGACCACGATCAGCGACAACACCGCGACCAATCTCATTCTCGATCGCATAGGGATGCGCTCAATGTGGGACAAGATGGAGTCGCTTGGACTGCACCACACCAAGGTGCACGCAAAAGTGTTCAAGCGAAGCACGAGTATCGCCATGGACAGCTCCGTCAAATACGGACTCGGTGTCACGACGCCCAATGAGATGGCGCATCTATTCGAATTGTTGGCTGCGGGAAAGGCTGTCAATCCGCAAGCCGACTCGGCGATGCTCTACATTCTTGAGCACAACGACGATCAGACGCTGCTTCAGCATTATCTGGACGGTGTGCGCGCAGCTCACAAGACAGGCGCCGACGATCAGGTGCGCACGGAGTGCTCGTTGTTCTATCTGAGGCACCGCGTTGTTGCGTGCGTTCTTACAAAGGACAACAAGGACACACGCTGGGTTCTGGATAGCGAGCCGCTCATCACCATGGGACGGATGGGTTACGCGATATTCCAGGCTTGGGGACCTGCGCCGCCCGCAGCAGTCGCCAAAGAGTGATTGCGGTGGTGGTATTTCACGCATCACATCTAGTGCGCGTCCGAGTCTAGATTTACCGGCACAATGCCAACAGATCCGACACAACCAACTCCGTCCGTCTGCCCGCGCTGCTCCGCTACGGGCACGGGCCGATTTTGCACCGAATGCGGCGCACCCCTCAACGCCGCATGCGCCTCTTGCGATCAGCCGCTCACGGCCGGCTCAAAGTTCTGCCACCACTGCGGGGCGATCGCGGGCGCTGGTGCGCCAAAGGCGACGGCTGGCTCGAGTGCTACCTTGGCGAACACGATGCCGTGGGCAGTCGCCGCCATAGCGTTTCTTACGCTGTTCGCCATGCTCGCGAGCAAGGGCTTCAATGCCAAGCGTGGCTCATCGGTGGATGCGCCAATGAACGCCCTCCCCAACCCGACGGTGGACGCCGGCGCGCCTGATGCGTCTGGCGCGCCGTTCGCAGCGGCTGCTGGAGCCGCAGCAGGAGCCGCTGGAGCCGCTGGAGCAACGGGCCCCCGCGCTCCCGACATTTCACAGCTGTCGCCAACCGACATCGCCAACCGGCTATTTGATCGCGTCATGCGACTAAATGATCAGGGGAAGAGTGATTCCGTCGCTTTTTTTGCACCCATGGCGGTACAGGCTTACCAGATGGTGGAACAGGAGCAGGGCCATCCGCTGGACGCCGATCAGCGATTTGACGTGGGACGCATTGGCGAGGTGGCCGGCGCGCTTCAGATTGCCAAGGCTCAGGCTGACACCATCCTGCAGCAACACCCGGATCATCTCCTGGGACTGCTGCTCGCGGCGCAGGCGGCAAAACTTTCGGGAAACACTCAGGCGTTGAACGAGTACAAGGCCACATTCGCCCGGGTGCGGACACGCGAGCTGGCCAAGAACCTTCCAGAATACACTCGCCATAAAGCGGACATAGACGCAGGTATCTGATGGCTGGAAGGGTCAGCTGGCAGGCAGCATTGAACGTGCGCCGCACCCATACGGTTGCGGGATGGTTAAACTGCTCCTTGACCGTGGCGTGAAAGCGGGTATCATCCCGCGCGATATACAAGCTTCGAACGCAGAGGTCGCGGTCACCGAAGGCACGCGACGTGCAACGCGACAGACACATCTGAAATCCACAGACAGGAGAGGGCAATGCCCAGCAGAGACGAGGTGCCAGAGACGTTCCGCTTCGCGGACGACGATGACGACGACCTCGGCGGATACGGTGGCGGCAGTCGCAGCCGTCGCTCGCGTTACGACGAAGACGACGACGATGAAGGCGGATGGAGCATAAATAGCGACAACAGTGATCAGCTTTGGGACAGCGCCGAGGACGTCGATGAAGACGACGAGGACGCTGCTGAAGGCGATGCGGTCGCGACTGAGGATGAAGAGCCCGATCTGTTTCCAACGAGCGCGGCCCAGAACATGGGAATCGAAGATCTCGAAGACGACGAAACGGGTCCACTCGTGCGCGCTCCAGGGCGGCGCGGTCGCCCAAAGGGCTCGGGCAAGAAGAACACATCGTCAGGCGGAACTTCGATCTTCGAATCGTTCGGCTCATCCATGAACACACCGCCTAAGGGTGCAGTTCCCGCAGCCGAAATTGACGACGAGGACGATGAAATCGAGGACGACATTGATGATGATGACGATCTCGAGATCTCCGAGGTGATCGTCGTCGCACCGGCGAAGGCTGCAGCCAAACCGGTGGTGAAGGCTGCCTCGAACGCAGCTCCAAAAGCAGCTCCAAAACCAGCTCCAAAACCAGCTCCAAAACCAGCTCCAAAACCGCCGGTTGCCAAGCCTGCGGCAAAGCCAGTTGCGAAAAAGTCTGCCAAGCCCGTGGTGAAGTCGCACTCAAAGCCAACGACCAAGGCGGCGACCAAGCCGGCTGCCAAGCCGGCTGCCAAGAAAACTGTTGCCAAAAAGGCGGTAACAAAAATGCCCGTAGCCAAGAAAGCGGTAGCCAGGAAAGCGGCGACTGTGCACAAGGCGACTGTGCACAAGGCGACCGTGCACAAGACGACCGTCAAGAAGACGGCGAAGAAGCCGGCCACAAAGGCAGCTCACAAGCCGGCGGCGCGAAAGGCTTCTGTCGTGGCGAAGAAATCGAGTGCGTCTCGGACGTCCGCCAAGAAGAGCGCTGCCCACAAGACAAGTCACAAGGGCGCACATTCCGCAAAAGGCTCCGCGGGGCGCTCGCGCCGGTAAGCTGAGGCCGCCAAGCTATTAACCAGTTCGGAAGTCAACGAGAGGGCCCCTTCGGGGGCCTTCTTCGTATAATCATAGATTTCCCACGCGGCCCGGTATGTGCCGGCGTATCAGGCAGACACTCCGAACAAACGCACTGAACATGGCTCGATACCGCATGAGACCACCTGGACTGGACGACGATGAAGGCGAACCGCGCGGCGACGAAGATTCGTCGCTGTGGAGCAAGTTGCTTGTCTCAGGCGGCGCATTGCTCGGTGTCGCGGCTGCCTACAACGCTTACGCTAGGCGCGGGGTCGACCGGATCCCGAACCTCATCGGAGGGGAGGAGGGCGGATGGAGCTGGCGTGGCAGGCGCATCTCGTTCACCAAGCGCGGCGAGGGACCAGCCCTGTTGCTGATCCACGGAATCCATGCAGCCGCGTGGTCGTTCGAGTGGAGACACAACGTCGATTATCTCGCCCGGGACCACACTGTCTATACGATCGACCTGCTCGGGTTCGGCCGATCGGACCGGCCGCCCATTCGTTACACGTCGCGCACTTACATATCGCTGATCTCGGATTTCGTGGCACAGGTGGTGGGCGGGCCTTGCATTCTGGTCGCCAATTCCCTGAGTGCGGCTTACGCGATAATACTTGGCGCGCGCGACCCGCATCGTTTTCCGTCGCTCGTATTGATCCAGCCCACCGGACTCACGCGGCTCAACGGCGCGCCGGGAGTGGGTGGAGATGCCGGTCGGATGGCGATCGATACACCTGTTGTCGGAACGGCGGCGTTCAACGCATTGGTTTCGCGCCGGAATCTTCGGCACTTCTTGGAGGAGGCGTACGCCGACAACACCATAGTCACGGACGAATTGGTGGGCGTCAGCTACGACGTGTCGCATCAGCGGGGCGCTCGGCATGCGCCGGCGGCGTTCGTCGCCGGGCATCTGAACATCGACGTTCGGCGTGCTCTGCGACGCCTACATCAGCCGACGCTGTTATTTTGGGGCGAGGAGGCGCAGATCGCGCCCGTCGAGGAGATTCGCGGCTTCCGAACGCTGAAGCCAGATTTCGACGTACACATCCTCTCGCCCGCAGGCGATCTGCCACAGGACGAGCGTCCAGACGATTTTAACGTTATCCTATCCACATGGCTGAATCGCCGGTTGCTCTCCTCCGCGCTCACGCACGACACGCTCCCTGGAATGCCAGAGGACTTGCCGCTCACGCCGCCAGTCTTGTAGACTCGGCGGGCATTCGCCCAACCAACGCATCAGCGCGCGCTGCGCCGTCGGCGCGCTCTGTGCGTTTTTACGTGTCAGCGGGGCTGATGGATCGCCCGGACGGAACTGGGACAGCGGCAACGTATCACTACCGCCATCTGCTGCAGCTTCTCACAGTCAAGATCCGGCAGCGGGAAGGCCAGTCTCTCGAAGCGATCAAGAAAGAAGTACGCACCCTCACCGGCGACGTTCTCGAGAAGCGCGTTGCGGGATCGCTGGAGCCTGCACTGGTTGTTCGCGCCGACGAAGTCGCGCTGCGCAGAGACGAGCCAATAGCGTGGCGGCGTGTGAGTGTCGCCGATGGAATCGAATTGCACGTGCGGGAAGACTCCGCGGCAGCGCAGGATGACTCTCTGATGGCGATGCGTGAAGCTGTGCGCGCGGCAATCGGGCGATCTGGTCGCTAAGTCAGTTCGCGCGCGGCGCTACGCTGGTTCGACAGCAGGCGCAGAGTCAGAGTCGACGCTGCGATTCCAGACTGTGATGACAAATCCGAGCAGGATCACGGCGCCTCCGGCCAGAGTGGTCCACTTTGGTATCTCGTGAATTCCTGGCAGCACCGCCGCGAGTAGCGTCGCACCGACGGGTTCCCCGAGCATCGTCAGATTCACGACGTAGGCCGGCAGATGCTCGAGGGCCCAGTTCATTCCAGTGTGACCGAGAAGCATCGGCCCAATGGCGAGGCCGAGGAAGATGAGCACGTCCCGCGGTGGCTGAGGCGCGACATGTATTCCGGAAACGCCGGCGATCAACAACAACGTTACAAGCGCTGCGCTGTACACCAGCCCGACGTAGGACCACGCACCGAGTCGCGAGCGCAACTTTCGACCTACGACCATGTACACCGCTGCTGCCGCGGCCGCACCTATTGAGAGCAGGTTTCCGAGTAAGGGATTTGGCGTCGCAGCTGTCGCGGCCCCGTTCATGAAATCGGGTGCGGTAATCGAGATCGCGCCCAACGTAGCGATCGCGAGGCCCACTATCTGGCGCCGACTCGGTGCTTCCTGCACGATGAAGATCGACAGCACTGCAACAAAGCCCGGTTGTAGGCTGGTAACGAGCGTGGTGGATGCAGCGATCGTCGTCAGATGAATGGACGCGTTCCATGACCAGAAGTGCAGAGCCAGCACCACGCCTGCACCAACCGCGAGGAACCACTCGGAGCGTACGAGCTGCGCCAGTTGGCGCCATTCACCGGTCAGTGCCAGCATCACGCCGATTGCGACCAGCGAAAAAGCGATTCGGCCGATCGCTATTGCGAGCGGATCGGCAGATGATAGTCGAGTGAGCGGTCCGGCGAACGAGATACCGATCAGAGACGCGCCGAGCACCCAACCAGGCGCAATGCGCGGGCGTGCCGGAACTGAGATCGTATCCGTGTTGGTCACTCGGGCCATGCGCCAAGATAACAGCACCGGCCGGCTTCGCTTGCTTGCCTCGTACCCGACGGGCCGCTAGTCTCTTGGGTCGTGGAGCATTCTGTCGGTTTCAACGTGCCCGCGTGGGCCGATGGTCTCACGCCAACTCCGTTGCCTCGCTTGGAAGGGGATAAGAGAGCCGACGTATGCGTCATCGGGCTTGGCGGGTCCGGGCTTTCGTGCATACACGAGCTGCTGCGGCTAGGACAGTGTGTCATCGGGCTCGATGCGGGTACGGTTGGTGGAGGTGCGGCGGGCAGAAATGGTGGTTTTCTGCTCGCAGGCGCAGCTGCGTTCTACCATGATGCGGTTGCTGTACTCGGACGCGACCGAGCTCGGCGCATTTATCAGCTAACGCTGGAGGAGATGGACCGCATCACCGCCGAAACACCGGTCGCGGTGGGTCGCAATGGTTCGCTGCGCATCGCCGATTCCTTGGCTGAGGAGCGCGATTGCGAGCTACAACTGGCGGCGATGGTGGCGGACGGCTTCGGAGTCACTGCGTACGACGGCCACGAGGGTCGCGGCCTGCTCTTCCCCGCGGATGGGTCATTCAATCCGCTCGCACGGTGTCAGCTTCTGGCGCAGCGTGCGGTTAGCCTTGGCGCTTCACTCTACGAGCTGTCACGCGCAACATCGTTCGCGAAGGGCGAAGTCCGGACACAAAGCGGCCGAATTAGCTGCAAGCACATCATAGTCGCGGTAGATGGCAATCTCGAGCACTTGCTACCAGAACTTGTTGGCCGCGTTCGTACCACGCGTTTGCAGATGCTCTCCACCGGACCGGCGCCTGAGGTTCGCATACCGCGCCCAGTTTACAGGCGCTGGGGGTACGACTACTGGCAGCAGCTGCCGGACGGGCGTGTTGTAGTCGGTGGCTGTCGCGACCGCTTCGCAGAAACTGAATGGACTAACGACACGAATCCGTCAGACGAAGTGCAGGACTGCCTGGAGCAACTGCTGCGCGGAGCCGTTGGCGTAGAGCAGCCCATACAACACAGATGGGCCGCGTCGGTGTCATACACCAATAGTATTCTCCCCATCATGGAACAGGTGCGGCCGGGTGTGTGGGCGATTGGCGGTTACAACGGAACTGGAAACGTGGTCGGCGCCCTGTATGCCAGAATTTTGGCGCAGTTCGTCGTAAATGGAACCTCGGAGATGCTGACATCATTCATGCTTAAGGCGTGAAGCGCAGTGTCGGAAAGTTGAATAGTGTCAGATCAGATAACGCGAGCCACGTTCTCCGCGCAGGTGCGCGGCGAGGACTCGGCGCGCTTCAACCGCTTCTTCGACCGAGAGCCATTCCGCTGCTACAACACGTTTGCCGCGGCCTTCAACCGCGAGCGCAACGCGCCCGCCGCGCATCACGAGCAGCGCACCGGACCCACGTGGGCACGACAGCGGATCACGCTCGATACCCTCGAGCGCGAGTGTGTACGGATTGGCCGGATCGCTTGACGCCATGACGACGAACGGCGAATCGTGCACGTCCGAGCCAGCGACCTCTCGCAACCGTTCCACCGCGTCTGGCAGCGCGAATTGCGCGCCGGCCAATCCGCGTACGAAATACCCGCGACGCACCTCGCCCCGGAACTCGAGACGCTTGAGCTCCTGGTAGATCGTGCGCCACGAAACAGGTGGCCGTTCCCGTCTCCACCAATCGCGTGACACGACACCATATCGATCCAGCCACATGCGTGCAATCGCGCCGGCTTGATCGTCCGGATCCAGCGCCCGGCCGATCACGCCGGGCTTTCGTACTAGCGACCAACGTCCGCTCCACCCCACAGATGCGCCGTCACGTCGTGGCTTGTCCGGACGGTGCCACTTGGGGAGTCGTCGCACGTTGGGACGTACGCGAGTGTATCTGTCCCCGTCAAGGAATGCTGTGGGCAACCAGCGCGTCGGATCGTACTTTGGACTCGCCTGCAACGGTCTCCAGCGCGCAATCTGGCGCATCGCATCAGCCGTATCGTTGGTAACCAACCCGAGCGCGACGAGCTCGTGCAGAGCTTCGTGCAAGGAGAGCGTCGTTATGGAGAGCCCGATCTGGAGGTCGACTACGAACGACGCGCCCTCCCTTGCGATGTACTCATACACTACGCGTGCATTGGCGCTCATTCGTTCCTCAGCCAAACCATCCGAAGGAGCCAGCCACACAGCACCCGTACCACGCTCGAAGAAGCGCAACCGGGACAGAGTGACACTCGTCGCCGTGTCATCGGCATTCGTCTCGCCGATCCACACTGTCTGCCCCGTTGTCATCAACTCAGAAAGCAGCGCGCCGCTGTAGTCTCGCACGCGCGATTTGAGATAGTCTCGCTCCCATCCATTGGCAGGACGTGAGAGGCCGTACAATTGCCGCAATGCCGTCGCTGTTCCGCCAGCGCCGTCCAGTTGGTCGCGCGCATCAAGGTGTTGCCACCGTGTAAGGAAGGCAGCGAAGGAGGGAATCTCGACCGCCTCGATCTGTTTGCGCAGAGCGGCGAGTGCCTTGCGCCGGGCTGATTCAGCGGTGCGCCGAGCGAGATATTCGGTGCCGCTAGTGCCGGGTCTGAAACGACCGATTACGACGCGCCCTCGCTTGCGCCATTCATCGAGAATGGCTTCTATCCACTGCATCGACCAACCGTATCGGTCGTGAATCTCCTGCGCGGTAACTGGCCCGCTCAAGGCAACATACTTGGCGAGGAGGCCGCGTTGCGCACCTTCGCCGGCACCGTAGTCAGCGGCTCGCGCGGGATCGGTGGTCGATTCAAGTAGTGCTTTTCTGCGTTCTACAATCTCCCAGAGCGCCTTGAGCGTTTCGTCGTCGTGCTCCACGTTGCCCATGACTTCATCGAGCATTGCGCGGTCGAGCGATAGCAGTGCGGCGCGTTGTTCCGCGCGCGGTGTATCGTCGCCGTAGAGCCAGTCCATCACAAAGCCGAACTGCAGGCTTGCTGCGAACGGCGAGGGCACATCGGTCTGCACTACGTGTATCGCGATGCGCTTATCCTCGATGGCGCGCAATACATCCTTGAGCGATCCGATGTCAAAGGCGTCCTGCAATACCTCGCGATACGTCTCCACCAGAATTGGGAAGCTTGGAAAGTCACGCACTGCCTGAAGCAGGTCGAGCGCCTTAAGTCGCTGCAGCCATAGTGGCATTCGCTTGTTCGGCATCCCGCGCGGCAGTAATAGTGCTCGTCCGGCGTTCATTCGAAAGCGTGCACCAAAGAGCGACGACGCTCCAACTTCCTCCATCACGAGCTGTTCCGCTTCCGCAGCGCTCATGCCGATCAACGCGTGGACTGGCGGCAGGGAGCCAAGATCTGGCATCCGCAACATGATTCCGTCATCGGTGGTCTGGACCTGCACGTCAACGCCGCCCAGCGACTCGCGCGCCCGGTGCGCGAGCGCCATGGCCCAGGGCGCGTTAACGCGGCCGCCAAACGTCGCGTGGAAAACGATTCGCACAGATCCTGTCTCATCGCGAAAATGCTCCACCACAACGTTGTGATCGTCGGGAACAATCCCGGTGGCCAGCCGTTGGGTATCGACGTACCGGCGAAGCGTATTGATCGTGGCGTCGTCACATTCATAGCGGGAGCGCAGCTCCGCGTCGCTGACACCGCCAACCAGCTCGCGACGCAGCTCGCCCACTCGCGCGCTGAGCGCGACTGAGCGTGCCGAGTACTCTCCGTGCCAGAACGGCATGCGCGCGGGAGCCCCCGGTGCCGGCGATACGACAACGCGGTCGTGCCCAATCTCGGCAATGCGCCAGTTACTCGACCCAAGCTGGAACACGTCGCCAACGCGGGACTCGTGAACGAACTCCTCGTCCAGTTCTCCGAGTCGTGTTCGATCGGCAAGGTTCACCGTGTATAGCCCACGGTCGGGAATGGTGCCGCCGGATATCACCGCTGTCATTCTGCTCGCGCGCGAACCTGTCAACCTGTTCGTCGTACGATTGAACGAGATGCGCGCCTCCAGCTCGGCGGCGACTTCGGATGGGTACTTCCCAGATAACATCGCTACCACTTCGTCGTACGGAGCACGCGGCAGCGCGTGGTATGGATAGGATCTTCGGATTAATGCGTAGAGGGCATCAGAGTCCCAATCATCCACCGAGACCGCCGCGACAATTACCTGCGCCAGGACGTCGAGCGCGTTCTGCACTACTCGTGTTGGCTCGACCTCTCCCGCGCGCATCGCGGCGATGATTGCGGCGGTTTCCATCGCGTCGTCTCGAAAGGTCGGCACAAAGACGCCGCGGCTTGGCACACCGAGCGCGTGGCCCGCGCGGCCAACACGCTGAAGCGCGGCCGACACTCGCTTGGGAGACTGAAGCTGGATTACGAGATCGACAGTGCCGATGTCGATTCCCAATTCGAGTGAGCTGGTTGTGATCAGAGCGCGAAGCTCGCCAGCTTTGAGCCGAGTCTCCAGGGAGAGTCGCCGCTCTCTGGCTATGGAGCCGTGATATGGTTGTGCTATCTCCTCTTCAGCCAGAGTGTTTACGCGCGCCGCGATGCGTTCCGCCTGCGCGCGGTTGTTGACGAATACCAACGTCGTGCGCGCCTTGCGAATCTCGTCCAGCACTAACTGCGCAACCGCAGGCCACACGCTGCCGCCAACTTTCGCCAGATCCGGAACCGGTGAGCGAACTGAAAGCTGCAACTCCTTCGCGAGACCACAGTCCACGATCGACACCTTGCGATCCGTGCCGCCGAGAAATCGCGCAATCTCATCGAGGGGCCGCTGGGTCGCGGAGAGACCTATGCGCTGCGGACCATTGGCGTTGCCCGTCAACTCGACGAGGCGTTCCATCGTCGCGGCGAGGTGGGCACCGCGCTTGGTTCCCGCCACCGCGTGAATTTCATCGAGAATCACCGTTCGCGTCGCGGCGAACATTCCGCGACCGCGCAACGACGTGAGCATGATGTTGAGTGACTCGGGGGTCGTTATGAGAATGTGCGGCGATTTTCGAATCATCTTTTGCCGCTGACTGGACGGCGTGTCGCCCGTACGCACCGCGACGCGAATCTCGGGGAACGCGAGGCCGGCCTGATCGAATCTTCGGCGCAGCTCTGCTAGCGGCCGATCGAGATTGTGTTGGATGTCGTTGTTGAGAGCCTTGAGCGGGGAGATGTAAAGCAGGTGCACACCGTTTGTGAGTGGCGCCTGGAGTCCTTCGACGATCAGCGCGTTCAGCTCCCAGAGGAATGCGGCTAACGTCTTTCCCGTGCCGGTAGGCGCCAGAATGAGAGTGTGATCTCCGCTCGCAATTGCCGGCCATCCCTGCACCTGCGGGGGCGACGGCACACCGAGCGACTCTGTGAACCACTCGCGAACTAGCGGGTGGAAGCCGGAGAGCGGCTTTGACGCCTCTACAGAACGCGCCACAATTTTTCCGCTCCCCATTCAATGGCTCTTTCGTATAGCGACCTGCGCTCCCATTCGGGAAGCAGTATCTGCCTGGAGTGCGCCTGGTCGTCCTTGAACACGGAGTCCATCTGCGCGCCGAATTGAAGGTCCAGAACGTTAAGGTTCGCCTCGTCGTTGAATGCCATTGAGCGGTTGTCGAAGTTCATCGAGCCCACGGACGACCACTGCCCATCCGCCACTATCGTCTTGGCGTGGATCATGGTGGGAGCATACTCGTAGATATGCACACCGCCGCGCAGTAGCTCGTCGTAGTACGCGCGCCCCGCGTACACTGTAGTCTTGACATCGCTCGGGTCGCCGGCAGTGATGACCCGCACGTCCACGCCGCGCCGTACCGCCTGCATCAGCATGGCGCGAAACTCCTGGTCCGGGACGAAGTACGAGTTGGTGATGTACAGCGTCTTTTTCGCGCCCGCGATGGAGAGCGCGAGAAATCTTTCCGCCGAAGTGCTCCCAACCGCAGGGACTGTGTGCATCAAACCCGCGACGGTACTGCCAATCGGCTCGAAGATCCGCGGCGGAAAGAACATGTCGCCGGTAAGCAGCAGCCCCGTCGCTTCTGTCCATCCGGCGGCGAACGCCGCCTGCAACGCCGCGACCGCGGGTCCTTCAAAGCGAACGTTCGACTCCCTCCATTGGCGCTGGTGATGTCCGTCGCCAAGCCAGTAATCGGCCAGTCCGAATCCGCCCGTGTATCCAATGTGACCGTCGACGACTACCACGCGCACATGTGAGCGGGTTGCAGCACGATTGAGCGTGTACCACCGGATAGTTCGCAGCCACGCGACATGTGCGCCGGCTGCAATCAGGGTTTGCTCAAAATTGGTCTTGCGCAGCGGGCCAGATCCAAACGCGTCCAGTAGCACCAGCACTCGCACGCCAGCGCGAGCACGCTCGGCGAGCACGTCGCGCATCTGATTGGTGACGTTGCCTGCCTCCGAGTAGTACATCTGAACGGTTATCGTGTGCTTGGCTGACGCCAGATCCTTCCACAACTTGGGATATGTTCCATCGCCATTGAGGCACAGTGTGACGATGTTTCCGTTCGAGAAATGGGTGCCGGTGTTCAGCTCCATGACTTGAGCGAAGAGAGAGTCTCCCACTGCTGGCGGCCGGTCAGCGTCTCCGGGCGATATAACGCTACGCACCGGTGTACCGTGCGTGAGTGTGAGCACGCCAATCATCACAAGAGACAACAGCAACAGGATCACGGCGATCTCGCCGGCGTATCTGAGAATCGCCATCAGGGATCTGTCTCTTGGCTGGTGTCTGGTGGTTTCCGCGGGCGATACCCGGGGCGAAAAGTGGGTACTATCCCCTGTTCACTTCTCGTTCCACTCCCGATCTTACCTCTTCCTGACGTGCTGGTATCGCCTATTCTATAAGGTATGCATCTCGCAGTACCCGGCCGCCGCCCCACCACCAAAACAGTAATACTTGACCGATCGCTGGAGGCGCTGCCGCTCTTTCGGCTCAGCGATTCCGCCGACGACGGGGCCATAAGCTACACGCCGGTAAGTGGCGGGCGATGGCGAGTGCTACCGGCGCCGGGCGATCGCCTGCCGGGCACATTCGATCAGGATGTTTACGTAGAGATCATTCATCGCTTCGGGGAGGCAGGTTTTCCACCGGACGGGGGGGTGAGGTTCACCCTACACTCGTTTCTCCGATCGATCGGCCGAAAGGTGGACGGTAGAACCTATGAACAGCTCAGATCTGCGCTGACTCGACTCCAGCGGACGAGACTTGAATCAAACGGCGCCTACCAGATACATTCCGAACAGCCGTTCGAAGGAACCTTTACCATCCTTAGCTCGGTTACGATCGATCGGCGCAGGCAGACGGATCGGGATCAGCTGGCGCTATTCGCAGCAGTTGCGTCCGCCGAGCCGGGAGATGCGAGGGTGGTAGTATCGCCGCAGCTTCGGGCCAACATAGCGGCAGGCAACACCATATCACTATCGCTTCAGCACTATGGAAGTCTGTCCAACCCGGTGGCGCGCCGGCTCTACCGTCTGCTCGCTACTGCCAGATCGCAGGACTTTGTGGCGTGGCGGATCTCCTTGGAGCGGCTGGCTTCGCAATTGCCCTTGACCCAGCGATATCCTTCTCATCTTCAGCGGGTACTTCAACCGGCGCACGAGATGCTGATTGCGGCCGGTCTTCTGAGAGATGCATCGTTTCATCAGCTCGGCAGGGACTGGCACGTTGACTACGTGCTGGCAACACGGAACACTATAGCCCCGTAGTTTTACAACCACTATGCGTAAACTTCGCCTCACACATCTGGCCGCCCTCGGGGCGATCATGCTTCCGCTCGTAGTTGGAGCGTTTGTCTATCAGCAGCACGAAACCGTCGCCAGCGCGCAGTTGCTGGAGGAGGTTTTGCGGATCACGTCGTCGCGCTACGTCGACAGCGTTGGCGCTGGCGCTCTATACGAGAAGGCCGCCAGGGGACTCGTAAAGGAGCTGAACGATCCGTATTCGGTGCTGTTCTCCAAGAAGGAGTTCGACCAGTTCAGCCAACAGACGGGCGGCAAGTACGGCGGGATCGGCATGGAGATCGCGCCGACCAACGGATTTGTAACCGTGCAGCGCGTTTTTCCGCATACACCCGCCTCTGCCGGTGGCGTTATGGAGGGCGACCGCATTCTGCAGGTCGATACGGCTAACGCGCGCGGCTGGACCACAAGCCAGGTGTCCGATCGCCTGAAGGGCGATCCCGGTACAACGGTGAGCGTGAAGTTCGGACGCATGGGTGTAGCCGAGCCGATCCCGGTGAAGTTCACGCGTGCGATCGTGCACATTCCGGCCGTTCCATACACGCTTGTGTTCGGAAATGTGGGCTACATCCCGCTACAGCAATTCAACGGGACGGCTACACAGGAAGTTGACGACGCGATCGCTGCGGTCACGAAGGCAGGGGCAACTCGGCTCGTCTTCGACATGCGCGGCAATCCGGGCGGATTCCTGGACCAGGCGATCTCGACTAGTAATCTCTTCCTTCCGCAGAATCAATCGATCCTGAGCGTTCGCGGACGCACTGGCGAAGTACAAGCTTACAGCGCGACCGACGCGCCGCGGCAGCCGAAGATCCCGATGATTGTACTGCTGGACGGACATACAGCGTCTGCGTCCGAGATTGTCGCGGGCGCGTTGCAGGATCACGATCGCGCGTTGATCATGGGGACTACGTCGTTTGGAAAGGGACTGGTGCAGAGCCTCTTCAACCTTGACGGCGGCTACGCGCTCAAGATGACGACGGCAAAGTGGTATACGCCGAGTGGCCGGTCGATCCAGAAGGAGCGCAAGCTGCTGCCTGATGGAGAGTTTGTGGAAGTGATGCCGGATTCGATGGAGACAGATTCGGCGAGGCGCGCGCGGCCGCAGTACAAGAGCGACGCTGGACGAATCGTTTACGGCGGTGGTGGCATCACGCCGGACATCATCGTCAAGGCTGATACACTTAGCACGCCGGAGCAGAAGCTACTGCAGACCCTGGCCCCCAAGTCGCAGATCTTCGCCCAGGAGTTGCAGGACTATGCAGGCGAGATGAAGGGCAAGGTGCAGCTTGGATTCGCCGTCACGCCGGCGATGCGTAATACTTTCGTAGCGCGACTGCGCGCGAAGGGAGTTCCAGTGGACTCCACGTTGCTTGCGACGGGTGGAGGCGCTGAGCTTGATCGCCTGATTGGCATACGCATCTCGTCGATGGCATTTGGGGATTCGGCTACAAAGCGCAAGTATCTCGCTGACGACAATCAACTCCAGCGAGCGATCGAGGCATTGAAGGGTGTACAGAACACGCAGGGTCTGTTCGCTCTCGCGCAACGGACGCAGGGTGTTGCCTCAGCTCGGTAACGCGTGATGACTGACGAGACTGAAACACGCGCGGCCGATACAGCGTCGCCACGCCATCCGGTGAGCCTTTCCATTCTGGCTCTACTCGCGGTGGTGTACACGCTGTACTTCGGCCGTTCGTTTTTCATTCCGATCTTCTTCGCCATGGAGTTCAACTTCTTGTTGAGCCCTGCAGTTCGCTGGATGCGCCGAAAGTTGCACATTCCGGCCCCACTGACGGCGGCGATCATGATCCTGGGACTCGCTGGCGGCCTCGGATACGGGGTGTACTCGTTGGCCAGTCCGGCGCAGGGCTGGCTGGTGTCCGCGCCCGCCACGTTGGGCAAAGCCGGGCAGAAGCTTCACAAGATCTTGAAGCCGGTGGAGCAGGTATCGCGGACTGCAGACCAGATGGACAAGGCCACGAGCGTCACCGGAACGCCGGCGACGAAACCGCAGGAAGTAGTGGTCGCAGGTCCCACCATGGGATCGCGTTTCTTCGGCACCACGCAGAACATTATCGGAACGCTGCTCGAAGTGTTGGTGCTGGCCTTCTTCCTGCTCGCCGCGGGTGACCTCTTTCTCCAGAAGACGATCAAGATAAGTACGCGGCGCGCGAGCCAGAGAATTGCGGTGGAGATAGCGCGTGAGATAGAAGCGTCGATCTCCAGATATCTCGTGACGTCGGCTGTTCTCAACCTGATGGAAGGCGCGGTGTTCACGCTCGTCATGTATCTGCTGAAGATGCCGAACCCATTTCTGTGGGGCGCGCTGGTTACCAGCCTGGAATTCATACCATACGTCGGCGCTATCACATTGATTGCGATACTGACGATCGCGTCGCTTACCGTGTTCGACAGCGTTGGACATGCGCTGCTCATTCCTGGCAGCTTCGTCGCGCTGAATTTGATTCAGGGCAATCTCGTTGGCCCGATGGTGATGGGACATCGTCTATCGCTAAACCCGGTCGCGATTTTTATCGGCGTTGCGTTCTGGTGGGAGATCTGGGGGATTGCAGGAGCGTTCCTCGCGGTACCACTGCTCGCTTCGCTCAAGATCATCTGCGATCATGTTGAGTGGCTCGGTGGTGTGGGCGAGTTCCTGGGCCAGCGCGACAACGATGAGCGGCGGTTGGCTGTACGTCCAGCGACCCCGTAATTGATGCCTGCACGCAACGCACCTGAAGCGTTTGGTGGCTTTCGACCGGGCGCGCTGACGTTCCTTCGTTCGCTCGCGCGTAACAACAAGCGCGAGTGGTTCGAGGCGAATCGCGACAGGTACGAGACTGAAGTAAAGCGTCCATTGCAGGTGCTGGTCGAGGAGATCGATGCGCGGTTGGGCGAGATCGCGCCGGAGATGATTGGGGATCCCAAGCGATCGATCTTTCGTATATATCGGGACGTGCGGTTCTCGAAGGACAAGTCGCCGTACAAAACTAATGCGGCTGCATGGTTCTATCACCGCGACGCGGGACATGCAGTAGGGACTGCGGCGGTGCATGGCGGTGCGGGTTTTTATTTTCAGATCGCGCCGAAAGAGTGCATCGTTGCCGGTGGGATATGGATGCCACCTACGTCCGCATTGAAGACGTTGCGCGAGGAGGTTGCAGAAGATCCGGATTCGCTGCGATCGATATTGCGACAGCCGGCATTCAAGCGAGCGTTTGGTGTACTGAGCGAGGAGGCGGTGCTCAAGCGCACGCCACGCGGATTCGATCCCGAGCACCCCGCGTCGGACCTGCTGCGATACAAGTCGTTCACGGTGAGCCGCAAGCTTTCGGAAGCTGAGATGGTGAGTCCGAAGCTTCCTGATATTGTTGCGAAGCATTATGCAACGATGCTTCCGTTCGTCCGCTGGTTGAATCGCGTGCTGGGACTGCCGCCGCACAGTCGGCGGTAGGATACGTGACGCCGGAGCACGACCGAGCACGAGAGCTCGTACTGCAATACGGTTGGAACTCGACGTCTTACCAGATATTGAATCCCGGGTTCGAGCTCTGGTTCTCGGCAACGTATCCGGCGGTTGTGGGATACGTACGCGCGGCTGGTAAGCGCGTGGTTGGCGGCGCACCGATTGCAACGGATGCCGATCTCCGCAGCGTAACAGAAGAGTTCGAGCGCGACTCGTCCGCGAAAGGTGCGGGGGTGGTGTATTTCGGCGCCGAGGAGCGGCTCGATGCGCTGTTTCGCGGGGATGCGACGCATACGGCTATCCTGCTCGGGGCGCAGCCGTCGTGGGACCCGAGGAGTTGGGACGCGACAATCGCGAGTCACGCATCATTGCGCGCGCAGTTGCATCGCGCGCGGAACAAGGATGTGGGCGTCGCGCTGTGGCCGTCCGAGGAAGCGGAGAAAAATCCGGGTTTGAAGAGACTGCTACAGGAGTGGCTCGGGACGCGGGGTTTGCCGCCTCTGCACTTTCTGGTTGAGCCGGAAACGCTGGGACAGCTACGCGATCGGCGCGTGTTTGTGGCGACGCGTGGCGGAGTGCCGATCGGGTTTCTAGTGGCGTCGCCGATTCCGGCACGCAACGGATGGCTTACCGAGCAGTTCGTACGTGGGCATGATGCGCCGAATGGGACGGCGGAGATGATGATTGACAGCGCAGTGCGGTGGGTCGCGGAGCAGGATACGGATTACGTGACGCTTGGGCTTGCACCGTTATCGACGCGCGCTGGGGATATGACCAACCAGTCGATCTTGATTCAGCTCGGGTTTCGTTGGGTGCGCGCGCATGGGCGCAGGTTTTATAACTTCGCGGGGTTGGATTCGTTCAAGGCGAAGTTCTGCCCGGATAATTGGGAGGCGGTTTATGCCATCTCGAACGAGCGCAAGTTTTCGATTCGATCGTTGTATGCGATAGCTTCGGCTTTCACGCAGGGGAGGCCGTTTAGTACGGTGGCGCATGGGTTGGTGCAGGCAGTGAGGCAGGAGCTGGAGTGGTTGCACTTGTAGTGAACGCGTGAGTAACGGTACGGGCGAAACCGCAATTGAGCTCCTCGCACACCGCGACAACCCCACCGGATTATTCGTGCCGTAGCGGGCTTGCCGCTGCCGCTGCGCGAGACTGCCGCTCAAATTTGCACCGGCACCCTATTTTCGGT
Source organism: Gemmatimonadota bacterium (assembly GCA_041691775.1). Lineage (GTDB taxonomy): Bacteria > Gemmatimonadota > Gemmatimonadetes > Gemmatimonadales > Gemmatimonadaceae > Fen-1247. Next base: position 36,582 of record JBEPUB010000010.1, on the reverse strand, counting down.
AGCTTGCCGATCTCCCTCGTCATGCAAACTTTGTACGTGCAGCATCGCTAGTTATTGCGTTCGTGTCGGTGGTGCAGGCCTTCGCGTGCCTGTTCGCCATGTCGGTGACGTAACAAAAAACCCATGAGGTCGTTCATGTTCTCCACCCCGAGGAACTACACCGCGCTCGTCGCCGCGGCGCTGCTCGCCCTGACACCTGTCGTTGCTCACGCTCAGGGAACGCCACAACGCTCGGCGCGGCCGCGCACGGCGCAACCGCGGCAGGCGGAAGATCCGCGGTATTCACAGACCGAAAAGCCACCGCTCCACGCCACTCACTGGCTTGCAATAACCGGTAAGCCGCTCTCGGCAACCGCTGGTGCGCTGATCTTTGCGGAAGGCGGTAACGCCGTCGACGCCGCAGCAGGGATGCTCGCTGCTGGATGCACGATGTGGGACACGCTGTCCTGCGGAGGGGAGACGCAGGCGCTCATCTACAACCCGCACACCAGAAAAGTCATCGGCATCGACGCGCTCGGCGTCGCACCAGCCGGCGCGACTGCGGAATACTACCACGAGAGAGGGTATCGCTATCCCCCGGAGTACGGCCCTCTCGCCGCGGTGACGCCCGGTACAGTTGGCGGATTACTTACGATGCTGGCGGAATACGGCACACTGTCGCTCAAGCAGGTGCTGGCGCCGGCCATCCAGATGGCCGACGGCTACGCGATGGAAGCGGAGCTGTCGAATACGATCGAGCATTACAGGGACACGCTGGCGCTGTGGAAATACTCGCGCGAGATAATGCTCACGCATCCCGGCACCGCGCACCCAGCGCCAGAGCCAGGTGAGATCTTCGAGCAGAAGGATCTTGCCACTACCTGGCGCAAGCTCGTGGACACGGAGCAGCAGGCGCTCAAGCAGGGCAAGACGCGCAAGCAGGCGATCTACGCGGCGTACGATCGATTCTACAAGGGCGACATCGCGCGTGAGCTGGTGCGCGGGATGCGCGAACAGGGTGGGTTGTTCACGATGCAGGATCTCGCCAACTGGAAGGTGCACATCGAGGAGCCGCTGCACACCAATTACAAGGGCATCGAGGTGTACAAGCTTCCGATCTGGCAGCAGGGACCCGCAATGCTTCAGGCTCTCAACATCCTGGAGAACACCGATGTGAAGAGCATGGGCTACAATTCGCCGAAGTATATCAACACGGTGTATCAGGCGATGAATCTCGCGTTCGCCGATCGTGACTTCTATTACGGTGATCCGTACTTCCCGCCAGACGAGCCGGTTAAGGGGTTGATGTCCAAGGCGTATGCCAAGTCGCGCTTCGCTGAGCTCGATACCGCGGGAAATGATCCCAACGTGAAGCCTGGCGATCCATATCCGTATCAGGGCGGGACCAATCCGTTCAAGCGGCTTCTTGCGGAGTGGAATCCGGCTGATTTTGCGCCAGCAAAGTCGCAGCCGCGCAGTGGGCAGCAGGACAAGCTTCCCGTGAAGCCGGACAGCGGCCGAACGGAGTCGACTCGCATGTCGGGATCATCGGAGTTCTTCGCCGACGGTGCGACGCACGCCGACTCCGCGTTCTATGGCGACTTCTATGCTGGTACGACTTCAATCGAAGCATCAGATGCCGAAGGATGGGTAGTGTCCGTGACGCCGAGCGGCGGGTGGGTGCCGGCGGTGATCGCGGGGCATACTGGGATCGGACTCAGCGAGCGAGCGCAGAGTTTCGTCACGTACGCGAAGGACGGTCCGTACAATGTTATTGAGCCCGGCAAGCGTCCACGCGTCACGCTGACACCGACGCTTGCGCTCAAGAACGGCGCGCCGTATCTCGCCTTCGCAGTGCAGGGTGGTGACTCGCAGGATCAGAACCTGTTGCAATTCTTTTTGAACATCACCGAGTTTGGGATGACCGTGCAGCAGGCTACCGAGGCGCCGAATTTCAACAGCTATCAGATGCGCTCGTCGTTTGGCATGCACGAACTGGAGCCAGGCAGGATGCTCGTGGCGACTTCGCTTCCGGATTCCACTCGCGAAGAGCTCAGAAAGATGGGTTACAAGCTGGAGTTCACGCAGCGAACATCGGGCCCGATCAACGCGATACTGTTTGATACCAAGCATCGGAGCATGTGGGGCGGGTCGAGCAATCACGGGGAGGACTATGGGATCGCCTGGTGACGGGCGGATTACGGGCGGTTGACGGACGGCGTTGCCGTGGGTTGCTAAGCCTGCCATTACTTATTAGGTTCCATTTCGGAACCATCTAGGTATCATTTCGGTATCATTGTGCAACCGCTCCTATGCCATCACTGACTCTCAAGAGCATCCCGGATCAACTCTACGGCCAGTTGAAGTCCCGCGCCGCGGAGCACAGGCGGAGCCTCAATAGCGAGATTCTCGTCTGCCTGGAGCGCGCCGTGGCGGTAGAGCCAGCCGATCCACAGATAATTCTCGCGCGTGTCGACGTGCTACGTGAACGCCTTCGAGTCCCCCGTCTGACGGATGTTCGGCTGCGCGCCGCTAAGGCTGACGGCCGGCCGTGATCGTTGTCGATACCAACGTCATAGCCTACCTTCTCCTTCCGGGCGTGCACACGGAGGCCGCGCGCGCGGCAATCGCAACCGACGCCGATTGGGCCGCGCCGCTCCTCTGGCGCAGTGAGTTTCGCAACGTGTTGGCGACGTATCTACGCCAGCGGCATCTGACGCTCGCTCAGTCACTGGAGCTTCAGGGCGCGGCCGAAGATCTGCTTGAGGGACGGGAATACAGCGTCGAGAGTGAGGCAGTCCTCGCGCTGACGGTGAGCAGCGGCCGGTCGGCCTACGATTGTGAGTTCGTTGCGCTCGCGCGCGCGCTCGGAGTTCCACTTGTAACGTCCGACCGACAAATTCTGGCGAGCTTTCCGGACACTGCGATAGCACTGAAATCGTTTATGGGCGGCCAGCAGGACAGCTAGCGGATTGGTGCTGGTTCTCTTCTGACAAGTAGATACAGCAGCGGTCCCAAGAGCACACGCCGCATAGCGAGCCAATGAGCGCCGGCAGCGCGTACGTACCATCGCGCACACCAAGCGCACTCACCAGCACCGCGTTGCGCGACACGTCGTGACTGTTCACCCGCGCAATGCCTTTCGGCAACAGCCCGTCAATCGCCATCGCGACCTGCGCAATATCGGGCCAGCTGCCCTCGACCGTGACGTGCTGCTGCTCAGCTCTCGGCTCTCCGGTACGGCTCATAACGATCGAGCGGACCGAATGCTCATGGCCGCAGGCAGATCAACAACATCCCGCTCGTAAGAGAAGCACGAGGACAGGCCTTGCGTTGAGAGCACTCTACGCAAGGCCTGACATTCAAACGGTCACGACTTCGGCGTAACTCGGAACAGCGCGCCGGTGCTCGTGTTCTCGATCATCCACAACGCACCGTCCGGTGCGACCGCGACATCGCGAATCTGGTGGCCCAGAGCCCAGCGCTCGACGGCCTTGGCCCCGCCCTTGTTGTCGAACGTGATGCGAACGAGCGCCTTGGTGGAAAGACCACACACGAACGCTGACCCATCCCACTGCGGAAACATCTTGCCGTTGTAGAACGTGAGGCTTCCAGGCGCGATCACAGGCGTCCAGTAGATGACCGGCTTGGCAAGATCCGGCCGAGTGTCGGGGCTCGCGATGGGTACCCCGTCGTAGTTCACAGCGTAGGAGACGAGGGGCCAGCCGTAGTTCTTGCCGGGCTCGATAAGGTTCAACTCATCGCCGCCCCGTGGTCCGTGTTCCATCTCCCACAGTCGGCCATCGGGTGCGAACGCAAGACCGTACGGTGTACGGAAGCCAGTGGCCCATACTTCCGAGGGAGTACGGTTTGGGCCGGGAAACGTGTACGTGTACACAACTGGCGCGGTCTTGGCGAGTTCTGTATTGCGCGGAGGATTGATCACGGGAATTGTCGGCGCGCCGATCTTTCCGGCTTCGGGGTTGCCGGGCGCTGGCTTGCCGCTCAGCGTCAGTCTCAGGATTTTGCCCAGTGGGGAGTTGGGGTCCTGTGCTGGCGTCATGCGCTGCCGTTCACCGACGGTCAGGAACAGAAAGCGTTTGTCGGGAGAAAACGCGACAGCTGCGCCAAACTGTCCACCGTTGCCGCCTTCGCCGTCGCGCCAAATGACCTTGAGCCCCTCAAGACTCGCTGCACCTTGCGTGAGCGACAGCTTCGCTCGTGCAAGCGCCAGACTGGACCCGGTGCCGTGCGGCTCCGAATAGGTGAGATAGATGTTGTGGTCAGTGGCGTAGTGCGGCGACAGGTAGACGCCGAGCATGCCACCCTGGTCCTTGGCCAGAACGGCCGGCACGTTCTTTACCGGTGTCTTTTCACCCTTCTGCGTCACCACCCAGAGTGGTCCTACCTTTTCTGTAATGAGCATTCTGCCATCGGGCAGGAACGCGATGCGCCATGGGAGGTCGAACGTCGCCACCTGTGTCATGGTGAATGGCAGGCTCGCCTCGGGCTTCTGCTCGCCCGCATTGGTCTGCGCTTTTGCCGTGATGGACACGAACGTCAGAAGCAGTGCTGCACTCGCAAACACCTTCATAGGATTTCCTCTTGAGTTTTCGGCCATCCCCAATGTTAGGCTATTGGTGCGGCTTTATGCCAGTTCCGCATGTGGTGTGGCTTGGCGTCGAGCGGCGACGCGGTGATGTTGACAGCGGACAGGTCTCGCCTAACTTCGGCCTCATGACAACCTCCAAGCGTCAGGCCCCGCTTCGGACCTGTTCGTCCGGCAGGGGAAATTCTGGCCCTGCACGCGGTCCCAGCACGATTCCGATCCTCAGGCGAGCGCTTGCCGTGGCGGGCCTTTCCTTCATGAGTGGTAAATGACCGCTTCAACCGTTCCGGCGCAGCCGACTCTCCCAGTCACCTTCGACGACGTCAAGCGTGCCGCAGAGATACTCCGCGGCGTCGCACATCGCACTCCTGTGCTCACTTCGCGTCAGGCGAACGAGATCGCGCATGCCGAGCTTTTCTTCAAGTGCGAGAACCTGCAGCGCGTTGGTGCGTTCAAGTTCCGCGGCGCGTACAACGCCATCAACCAACTCGACGCTACTGCGCGCGCGCGCGGCGTGATCGCGTTCTCGTCCGGCAATCATGCGCAAGCAATGGCGCTTGCCGGTCAACTACTCGGCGTGCCGATCACCATAGTAATGCCAACGGACGCACCGGCCCTCAAGCTCGCCGCTACACGCGGCTACGGCGCAGAAGTGGTGCTGTACGATCGGTACACGCAGGATCGCGAGGAGGTGACGTCGCAGATAGTCGCGAAACGCGGGCTCACGCTCATTCCACCTTACGATCACCGCGGGGTCATCGCCGGTCAGGGCACCTCGGCGATGGAGCTCATCGAGGAAGTCGGACCGCTCGACTTCCTGTTCGTATGCGTGGGCGGCGGCGGCGTTTTATCCGGAAGTGCCATCGCAGCGGATGCAATGTCGCCCGGCTGCGCGGTGTACGGCGTGGAACCGGAAGCTGGAAACGATGCGCAGCGTTCATTCCGATCGGGCGAGATAGTGAACATAGCCGTGCCCGACACCATCGCCGACGGCGCGCGGACTCAGCACATCGGCAAGCTCGTCCTGCCCATCCTGCGCGCGCTGGTGCGCGACATCGTCACCGTTTCGGATGACCAGCTCCGCACGCAGATGCGGTTCTTCGCCGAGCGGATGAAGATCGTCGTCGAGCCAACAGGATGTCTCGGAGCGGCGGCGGTGATGCAGCACGTCGTGGATGTGAGCGTGCCCGATCGAGCGGCACGCGTGGGCGTCATCCTTACGGGGGGGAACGTGGATCCGGCGTTCTTCTGCGAGTGCATCAACGGAGCGAGTCCGCTGAGCTAGGTCACCGCGTCAGGCTACTATAGAATAGTGTAGATAGACTGTCCCGTTTTCAAAACGTCGTTCGTCGAGCAACTTGAGTTTCGCGCGCACGTCGTCAGGCAGCCACCGCGTTCCGCCGCCAACGATCACAGGCATGATGAAGAGGTGGTATTCATCCACAAGTCCCGCCCGTATCGCCTCACCTGCGAGATGCGCGCCGCCAACGCTGATGTCGGCAGTCGCCGAATCCTTCATGCGTCGCACAGACTCGGCGTCGAAGTTTCGCTCGAGTCGCGTGCGTGCGCCGGACACCGCTTGTAGCGTTCTGGAGTACACCACCTTGTCAGCCGCTCGCCAGATCCGCGCGTAATCCTGCACGACTGCGGGCTCATCTGCGGTCTCGATATTCTCCCACCAAACCATCGTCTCGTACATACGCCGGCCATACAGATACGTTCCGGCGTTGCGTTCCAGATCGTTGACGAACGCATGCACCTCCTCACTCGGCATCGCCCAGTCGAATTTCCCTTCCGAGTCGGCGATATAACCGTCGAGCGATGCCATTGCCGTGTAGATCAGACGCGCCATGCGCTGCAGCTCAGGCGGGTGTCAGGCGGGTGTCAGGCGGGTGTCAGGCGCGCCGCAGCGAAGACAGCCCACGCAATTTCGGGATGGACGATGTCGCTGTGTGCGCCGGACGGTGGGCCACCCTGCGTGATGATGGCGTTCGCGTCCAGATTGACAAACGCGCCGATTCCAAACGAGTAGCTGGTTCCGACATCGCCCAGAACTGCTTCCGTGGCACCGGAGTCCTGCGCACCGTCGTGACCCATCGCTCCCCAGCGATATAGCGTGTCCGAGACCGCCGACGCATCGTCGCGCGACGCCAACGACGCGAGTGGGTATGCTGTTCCTACTGCTGTGTCCTTCAATGAGTGCGTTACACAGAGTGGTCCGTCGACACGCTTGTTCATGCCCACGAGAGCGCCGCTTCGGCTGCCGTCAAATGGCAGTTGTTGCGCGAATGCAAAGTGTGAGAACGCACCCTGAAGCAGAAATACGCTCTCGACACAGAATGGTGGATTTGCCGAAAGTGCTGTAAGAGAATTCGACACCACGCGCGCACCGAAACTATGCCCGATCAGGTGAATCTTGACATTCGGGTTCTTCGCGTTGACGCCGTTGATCCAGGAACCCAAGCCCGTCGCTCCCACAACTCCCGCGCGCTTCTTCATTTCCCAATACGTCGTCGCTCTCAGCGCTTCCTTTGCGCCATTCCACAGCGAGCCAAACACGTCGCCGATATCTGCCGCTCCGCCAACCCGTTGCTGCGGTGCGAGCGCAGCAAAGCGCTGGAACACGGTCTGCGCATCCTGACCAAAAAGCCCATTTGCTTCGCCGCTGTCTTCCGGTCCGGCACCGCTGGTATCCGTGCTCGTAAGAAGCTTCATTTGCGCCTGGAACTCGGTCAGGCTAGCGGCGTCCGACGGTTTGCTGTCGAGTAGATCGGCCATCTTCCCGAGCGCTGCTTGCTGCGCTGCCGCGGGGAACATCGGCTTCAGGTTTTCGACGAGCTGGCGATCCGTCATGACTGGCGGTGTGCTGCTGATCGACGCTGCACCACCGGCGTAAACGGGCGGAGCCTCGTCCGCCCATTGCATCGATGGCCAGATCAGGCCAACGGTTCCGACTCCCGTGGTCGTAATGCCCTTGGCGTCTGCCACGTTTCGCATCTGAGTGAAGAACCGCAGGTACAGATCTTCGGCGGTTGGAATGTCGTTGTTCCATCCGTGCGAGAAGACGAAGATGTCGGTCAGGCCGGCCATCTCGTCCGGAGATGTATCCGTCCCCACAAGCGCACCCTGCGCGTCAAATTGGATTTCCCAGTGACGAAAACCGGCCTGTTGCGTGGACATAATTGCCTTTAATTCACGGTTGTAAGGAGTGCACTGGCCGGCTGGGGCCGCGACCATCGGATTCAGGCAAATTACACGCCTGACCCAGAATCGCCACGTTTGACCGCGACGAATCTGATCAGCCAGCGGTCACTAGCACGTGCCGTGCGTTTCCAGTACCGTTCACGACTGCGAACTTTACCTGGGGAGGAACTCATGGCTGACGATGTAGCTGGTGGAACCGGAGCACCGCACGTGCCGCCGCCGTTGGGACTGAGAGCAAGCGTCATATCGGACGCGTTCGTAACACCGGTAACGCCGGAGCGTCGCGCTAGACTTGGCCTCCCAGATGAAGATGATATACAGTCTCGCACCCGCATGATGATCGAGCTCAACGTCGGCTACGCGACCGGACTCGAGGCCGCGGAGCAACAGTTCATGAAGGTGTGGACCGACGTCATCGGCGACCAGCGCCCGCCAACAAAAGTTTCCAGTTCGTATTATGCTGTCTCTGCGTCGTTGGACGAAGCGGCACAGCTGGTTGAGCGCGATCAACGTACCAGCAACGGGCTCACACTCACGGTTACGCCGACGGTCACCCCTCCTGAGCAGCGGTGTCTCTACAAGATCTGGCCGGATTTCACAATCACGCGCCTGGTGGATCGGTCCGTGCCCACCATCAAGGCCGATGCCGCGCTGCGCGCGTACGGCGCGACTGGAGCAGGTATCACGTGGGCGGTGATCGACTCCGGTATTGACTCCACTCACCCGCACTTCGCGACCCACGACACGCTCGGCGGAGACGCTGCCAAGCTGCACCGCGACTTTACGCAGCCTGATCCCGATCCGAAGGATGCCGCCGCGATGGACGCATGCATCGCCGCCGCGCTCACCGATCAGATGGGTCACGGCACCCACGTTGCCGGAATCATCGCAGGCTGTATTGCCTGTGACGGAACTATCGACGATCGCTTCGCGGTACGTGTTGCGCAACATGCCGACACCAGCGACGGCGACAGTATCGCGTTGCAGCTCAGGAAAGTAGCAGATCCACGATTGCTGAGCGGCGTTGCGCCGCATGCCAATCTGGTAAGTCTCAAGGTGCTGTCACGAAACTCTTCGGCCAGCACCGCGTCCAACGTGCTGCGCGCGCTGAGATACGTGCGAGAGGTTGTGAACGGTGACAGCAAGATCCAGCGAATCCAGGGTGTCAATCTGAGCGTTGGTTATGAGTTCGACGCACGCTGGTTCGCCTGCGGCCAGAGCCCGATTTGCGTGGAGGTGGACAGGCTTGTGCGATCCGGTGTCGTGGTGGTCGTCGCAGCTGGCAATACGGGATATGGCGACCTGACCAGTAAGGAAGGTTTGACCAGCGCTGGTCTCACGCTCACGATCAACGATCCAGGCAACGCCGAGCTCGCGATAACTGTCGGAGCGACGCATCGCGACAGCCCGCACACGTATGGCGTATCGTACTTCTCATCCAAGGGCCCGACTGGTGATGGCCGAATGAAGCCGGACCTCGTGGCGCCCGGCGAGCGAATCACATCCTGCGCGGCGGGCCCTCATCTCGACGCGATGAAGACGATTTTGACTGACGTACCTTCAGGCAAGATCGCTGCGCCGTACATCGATGACTCAGGGACGAGCATGGCTGCCCCGCATGTGTCGGGCGCCGTCGCAGAGTTTCTTTCGATTCGCAATGAATTCATCGGACGCCCCGAAGAGATCAAGCGAATCCTGATGAACACGGCAACATCGCTGGGTCGCGAACCTTACTTCCAGGGCCGTGGGCTCGTTGACGTCATGCGCGCGATTCAATCCGTTTGACACGCTGCGTAATTCATTGAACCTTCCGTCGCGTTCCCAATCCTGCATGTTGCATGATGTCAACTGATCCTTCTCAGTTCGTACCGGCGACGTCGATCGACGATGTAATCGCGCGCCTTGACACCATTGTGGATCAGGCACTCGCGGAGCGCGATCGGCTGGGTTTTTTCCCGGTGCTGTATCGCACTGTGACCAAATCGGTCAAGCACGGCATTGCTACAGGTCGCTTCGAAGATGGTCCGCGCATGGAGCGGCTCGACGTAGTCTTCGCGAATCGCTATCTCGAAGCGTTCCACGCTCGCCGGAACGGAGATACACCCACCAGATCGTGGCGCGTGACATTCGCCGCCGGCGCGAGTCGCCGCCCAGTCATCATGCAACACCTGTTGCTCGGTATGAACGCACACATCAACCTGGATCTCGCCATTGCCGCCGCGGATGTGTGCCCGGGCGCGGCGATCGCGGGTCTAGCGCACGACTTCAATGAGATCAATGCGGTGCTTGCAGAATTGGAGACGCAGGTTGAGCGCGAAGTCTGTTCGCTCTCACCATGGATTGATCGCCTCGACCACGTCGATCCGAACGTGGGGCACGTGATCGCCAACTTCAGCATCGATCGTGCTCGTGCCTGCTCGTGGGAAGCGGCGCAGCGCCTTGCGGCACTCTCGGGCACCGCGCGGACGGCCGCAATCGACGCCACTGATACCGCGGTCGCGCTGCTCGCGGAGCTGATCGTGCGCCCTGTCGGCTTCATGATCAATCTCAACCTGATCCTCGTTCGCCTGCGCGAAACGTCCGACGTGCGCAAGGTGATGGAGGTGCTGAGCGGGCGACTGGAGGCTACCTAAAGCCGCCTGAACCCACGTTTCATTGTCGCTTCGTTTTCTAGCTGATATCGATCACCGGCTTGCCGAGTTTTTTCAGCTGCGGCCGCACACCAAGCCCGGCATCCGTCGACGCTGACATCCTGTAGGCACGCTGCACCACAACCAAGGACGGTGCGCGTGAAAGCTCGACCGTTGCATACGACGGAGATTGGCTCAAGCGCCGACATCATTGCCGCTGCAGCGGACGCGGATAGGCCACTTGACGGACTACTTAACAAGAGAGTAATGCATGGCTAAGTCATCCAAACTGCTCGTAATGATTTCAAGTCGCTGCGACGATCGATTCCCCGCGGGCGACGCGAACCCGAAACTCTCCGCAACCAGGCTGGAAATAAAACAGCAGATCGAGGCCCTGCAGATCGCGGGGACACCGAGTTTTGAAGTCTGGATCAATGAATCAACCGCGCCGCAACAAGGCACACGGGATTCGTGGGATGTGTGCGTTAACGCCGCGCGCGACTGTGACATCCTGATTGCGCTTAGCAATGGCAATGCGGGCTGGGCGCGAGACGAGCAAGACATCGGGATCTGCCATGCGGAATTGATGACGGCGCTTGATACCGCGCCTGCAAAAGTTCGGCTCATCGCGATGGACAACATCCCAATCACCGCCGACGCGGCTGGGAAACGGAACCAGCGTTTTCAAGAATACGTGAGCATCCAGAGTCTATTCCGTGGCGGGACCGTTGCGAGCGTCGCCGATCTGCAAGCGCGTGTGCTCGGCGCACTGCACGATGCAGTCGTAGCACTGGCACAGGCCGGTGTACGAGATGCGTCGCGTGGGCGGTTCTATAGCGGTGCACCACTGGACTGGACTCGCCTGGACTTCGCCGCTCGGCGTAAGCTGATGACCCAATCCCTTCGGTCATCGCTGCCGGATGGCTCGGATGCGATAAGTGATGCCACACGGGCGCGCGTGCAGATCGGCGACATGGACGTGTTGTGCGTTCTGAACGCCATCCCGGCAGCTCTGACTGTCCCAGCGGCCCGAGAGATGGTTGGACAACCATTCCTGCGTGATCACGAGCTGGCCAGTTTGATGAGCGACGACACAGGTGGCCCACTGCACCTTATTGCATGCCAGAAGTCGGCGACGGAATCGCAAGCGACCAAGCTCCTCGGTTTCCCGGACGCAATGGTCGTGAGCGCTCCGTTCGGAGTCTTTGTGGCAGATCCCGTGCAGATGGTGCAGTTCGCGTTCATTGTGAACTGTCGCGATGACACCACCACCCGTCACGGAGTGCAGCGTTTCTTCGAGTGGCTGCGGCAGACTGGTGAGGATGTGCGCGTTGCTGCACGTGCAGGATCAAGAGCGCGGATCGTGGCCTCGATTGCGCGTGAAGCCATCGCTGCGCAAACGCCGGCTAAACCAGTCTCACGGCTACCAGGAGTCATCTGACCACATCCAACGGTAGCGGGAGCATTTCCGGTTAAGTGATCGCGCCGTTCTTGCAACAGCAGGGTCTTGCGCCATGCGCGCACTGCGCCGGACCCCTTCCCCGCTCCCGGCCCCGCGAATGCGACCCCCCTCGACACCGGGGCATATCTGCGGCATACTCCTGCACCCTTATCCGCCTCGGGCATCACAATTGGAGAATACCATGGCCTCTCAGACAGTCTGCATCATCGGCGGCGGAGTAGCAGGAGTTGGTCTCTGGTGGACGCTGGCGCAGCAAAATCAGCCGGGCGCCGACTGGGATGTCACGATAATCCATGACGGCGCCGAGTTCGGCGGCCACGCACTCACTGTTCCGGTACAACACAACGGAGCTACCACGCTCGTTGACACGGGGGTGCAGTTCTTCATCCCGCTGTTCTATCCCAACATCGACGTTGTGATAAACCGGCCGGAGATCTCACCACAGGTCCCCGTCGTTACCTACGACAGTCTCAAAGTCGCGTGTGGCTTTCCGCGACTGGCGGGCGCGCTTCAGAACTGGGGGAATTTCTCCGACTATCAGAGCGGCAGCAATTTCGCGATGTACACACCAGCGATGCTGCGCGACGCACAGCGGTTCCAAATGTTCATCGACACGTCGCTGCTGGAAGGCTGGGGCTCAAAGACGCTCGCGCAATACTTCGCGAGCCTGACGGTGCCGTACGAAAACCAATCGGACTTCCTCAATTTCTTCCTGTTCCCATATCTCAGCATCATCAACGGTTACGGTGCAGCGCTGGACGACCAGGTCACGTTCGACGATCTGGTTCCACTCTTTGCGAACCTCCCCGGTACCTACCCGGGACTGGGCTCGTTCACCGAGCCAGGAACTGGCTATTCCCGGTTCGTGAACGGCGCATCATCGCTCGTGGGCGCGCTGGCTGCTCACGCCCAATCACTGAAGCCCGCTGCAATATGGATGAACAGCACGGTGACAGCCGTCGCAGCATCGCCAACGCTGCCCGGTCCGGTTACGGTTACGTGGACCAGTGGAGAGGGGCCGGTGATGAGCAAGCAGTTCGACAAGGTCGTTATGACCACCGATATGTTGACCAGCGCAACCCTGCTCAACAACAGCGCAAACTCCACACTCTGGTCCAGCCTGTATTCCAAGTACCTCTCCGCAAAGCAGTGGCCGCTGCTCCCGGGCAAGTGCTACATACATACCGACGTCAACATGCTGTCGCCGGATCTGCGGCAGCAGGAAGAGTCGCTCCAATTCACGGCCTACTACGCGCCGCAGACGCAGTATCCGTTTTACACGATGTTCAAGACTTACACGACGTACCTGCAGGCAAACATCCACAACACGCCGGCGTCGCAGGGTTTGTATCTGACCATGTACGGATACATCCCGGATGCGGCCAACGGCGATCAAGTACCGGCACCGGACACGGTGCTTTTCGAAGAAGTCTGGCAGCACGGCATGTGGCTGCCAACCTTCATGCTTCAGGCGAAACAGCAGCTGCACATGGCACAGGGAAAGGGCAAGACTCTGAGCTATCCAGGCCAGCTCGACACCGGCATCTACTTCGCCGGAAACAACACGACTGCAGACTCACTCGAGCACGCATTCATTTCTGGTGAGGTGATCGCGAACTACGCGTTTGGAGCCGCATATCCGCTCGCAGGCTTGCACGTCCGGAATATCGCTGCATTCGCGATGTACGATCTGTTCTACAACGAGTTCATGTTTCCCAAGAGCAGTGTGTCAGCCCGCCTGTCACACCTGCGTCAGGCAATCCCACACATATCCCTGTAAGCCGATGCTCTTTCTTTCGGACGAACACTTTGCGGCGGCGAATGCAGCGTTCGTGACAGACTCCGACTTGCAGCGCAGTCTCCCGGGCGTGACGCTCGGCATAGTCTATTTCGTCTCTGATGCAGTCGGTGGTGACTTTCTCTATCACATCCGAATCGCCGATGGAGCGGTCACCATGGCGAAGGGTGATCTGGCCGAGCGCGACGCCGAGGTGCGGAGCAGTTATGAGACGGCGGCAAGGATGTCGCGCGGTGAGATCGCGAATCAGACGGCGGTGATGATGGGAAAGGTGCGAATCAAGGGCGGCATGATGACCCTGTTGAAGCATCAGGGTGTCCTGAACAGGGTTCAGGCAATCTCGTCTGGTCTCGCCGATAGTTACTGAGCTTTCGATTTACGTGCGAAGCCTGAACGGCATCAGCTGAGGAGGCCTCGCACGTCGGACATTGCGAGCGAGCGACCGCGCTGGGTTCGTTCGCTCACGCGTTCCGGCGGCAGCGCGTTGCTTACAGCGGCCCATGCTTTACTTCTAAGCGGCCGCGCCCACCAGATGCCCGCGAAGCCGAGTCGTGTTTCCAGCGCGTCCATCGCCGCGAGTACCAGCGCTGCATCCTCCGCTCGGCCGTCGCGCGCCCAGTGCTGGGCGATTATAGTACCCGCAATTGCGCGGAACCACGGCATGATCTCGGTTTCGCTCTCGATCAGGATTCCTTCTTTCGCTCGTGCGATCGATCGATCGCGATCTACGTCGAGCAATCCCGCAGCCGATGTCACGAGGGCGGCAATGGTAACCTGAGGCATCGCGCGCCCGGCAAGCTCGATGGCGCCGGCGAACTCCGGCTCGGACTCGTCGATGCGTCCCTCCAGCATGTGAACGGTACCGATGAGCATGTGCGACGCAGCGATGAAGAGATCGAGGCCGAACCGCTCTGCCATCTCGAGGCTCTCCCGGGCATGGCGGAGCGCCTGACCGGGTTGCAGCTTCGCGACGGAAGTAAGAGCGCGCGTGCGAAGGCATACTGCCATGAATTCGTCCTCCTCGCTGAGCTGTGACTCTCCTTTCTCGCACAGCGCAATGCTGTCTGAAGGCCGGTTGTCCATCTCCGCAACCGTGGCGCCAACATAGTAGAAGTAGGGCGGTAGCATCATCCCGTGCGACTCTGCTGTCCCGCGCGCACGTTCGAGCAGCGTGAGCGCGTGAGTGGCGAAGCCGAGCGTCGAATAGAACGATGCAGCCTCGATCAAGGTCAGCAGGCGAACATCCAGGTCGATCTCGTCGAGGACTGCGCTCAGCTCGTCGTACCGCTGGCGTCCCGCACCGGGGGCGCCAGTCTGCCAGAACAGGTCCAGCGTGTTCACGAGCCGCGCTTTCTGCGTGTGCCGTCCCTTCTGCCCGAGCCGGTCCATGGCGGCGTTGAGGTTGTCGATGTCGGAGAATAGAGCGGCGGAAGCGCGACGCGTGTCGGCGCCGCGAATCCGATCACCGAGTGATTGCGCCTGGGTCGAGTAGTAGCGAACGTGTCCGTCGATCAGCGCGTCAGTCTCACCAGCTTGGTCCAGTCGGCGCGCCGCAAACTCTCTCACCGTATCCATCATTCGAAACCGTGTCGAGCCGCCCGTCGCCGCGGCGGATACGAGAGATTTGTCAACAAGCCGGTCGAGCAGATCGGCGACTTCGAATGACTCAATGCCGGTGCCGCTACACACGCGCTCGGCCGCCGCGAGGTCGAATGACCCAACGAATACCGACAGGCGATTGAGAAGGCGCTGCTCCTGCTCGTTCAGCAGATCATACGACCAACCGACTGTTGCTTCGAGCGTCTGGTGCCGCGCCGCTCGGCGGTCGGTTGCCTTCAGTATGCTGAATTGCCTGTTCACGCGGTCTAGTATCTCGCGGGGAGTGAGCGACCGGACGCGGGCCGCCGCGAGCTCGATGGCGAGCGGAAGGTAGTCCAGCCTAAGACACAGTGCGGCGACCACGCTCTTGTCCGAGATACCGCCCGGGTTAGTCTGCAGCGCACGCTCCTCGAAGAGAGCAATCGCGGCAGCTTCGTCCAGCCCCTCGACTCGCACCACGTGTTCGCCGTACACGCCGAGCGGCGATCGTGTGGTGGCAAGACACTTGACGGTTGGCGCGGCCGCCGTGATCTCTTCGATGAACGACGCGACAGCCTCGGTTAACCGCTCGCAGTTATCGAGAATGAGCAGCATTTCACTTTCACGCAGCGTCGCCACGATGGTGAGTGCAAGATCCTCGCTTGCATGCTCGCGGATGCTGAGTACGCGCGCGACAGCAGGCATGACCTCTGCGCCGGCGGTGAGTCCCGCCAGGTCGATGAACCAAACTCCGTCCGGAAAGCCGCCAATGACATCAGCGCCAATCTGCTGCGCAAGTCGCGTCTTCCCCACCCCGCCAAAGCCCGCGAGCGTGATGAGCGAGTAGTCATTCAGCGCTCCAGTTACACGTGCCAGTAAGTCATCGCGCCCGATGAGGCTCGGCAGGCCGCGCGGAAGATTGGTGCGGCGCTCGCCGGAACCCGTGGGACCCGCGCCGGTCGAGATGGCCGCTGCCAGCGGTGGCGCGATCGCGCCGTCTGCCTGTGCCCTCAGCTCGCGAAGATCGCGCGAGAATTCTTCCGCGCTCGAGTAGCGAAGTTCGCGATCTTTTTGCAGCGCTCGCGACATCACCGTATTGAGCAGTGCTGCGCCTCCCGTGAGCGGCTGTGGATCCGCTGCACGAATGGAGTGGGCCAGCGCAAGCAGATTGGCGCCGGCGAACGGACGAGTGGCGGCCACCATCTCGTACAGCACCACGGCAGCAGACCATATGTCGCTCCGCATGTCCGGAGTGAGTCCCGTTGCCTGCTCCGGTGACATGTACGCGACTGTGCCGACGATGTCGCTTCCGTTCGTCTCCGTTACCGGATGCGCACCCCCGAGCAATGCAACGCCGAAATCGAGAATCTTGAGCGTGCCATCCGACGTCAGCATGACGTTCGCTGGCTTGATGTCGCGATGCACGATGCCGACCGCGTGTGCGCGCGACAGGCCGGTGAGCAATTGGAGCGCGATGTCTATCGCCTCGCCGACCGGTATTTGGCCGCGATCGATCCGCTCCATGAGCGTCGCACCGTCGTAATACGCCATGACGAGATACGTGAGACCGTCTTCAGTCTCACTGATGTCGTGGATGGTGCAGATATTGGGATGGTCGAGCGCCGACACGGTGCGCGCTTCCTTGAGAAAGCGCCGCTGAGCGATATGGTCCTCGGTCAGGTCTGCGGCCAGGACCTTGATGGCGACGCGGCGCCCCAGGCGAGTGTCGCGGGCGGCGTAGACGACGGCCATTCCGCCCGCCCCGAGGGCGGACTCTATCTCATATGGCCCCAGACGGGCACCCGGCACGAAAGTGGTCATCAGATAGCAACGGGACGCCGGCCAGGTTGGTGTTCTCGGCGGTACGCTGAATATGCTCCCCGGTGCCGCGTCGCGGCAAGGGATGAGCGCCTGCGATTTGCGCCGGGATTCGCCCTGGGAGCACCGTTGCGAGCGAATTGGGATTGGTGTACTTTGGCGTGGCTTCGCACACCCGCGTCGCGAAGCCCTCATTGGAGAAATTGTACATGCGACGATACGCGCAAACACTCTGTGTCGGGGTCGCCGTGTGGCTGATGTTGGCGCCGCTACGCGCAGCATCAGCTCAGGTGGGAGCCGCCGCCGGAAAGGTGACCAGCGGTGGTGAGTCGGTACCGTCGGTTCAAGTCAGCGCTCTTTCGATCGACGCGGTGCGTGCGGAGACCCGGTCCGACGAGGGCGGTTCGTATCGCCTGCCGCTTCCTCCCGGGAATTACACACTTGTTTTCAGGCTCCCGGGGTACGCGCCGCGCCGAGTGGATGGCGTACGCGTCGGCACGACGGGCTCGACGATGGTGAACGCGGAAATGGTGCCCGTACATGTCGAGTTAACGAGGGTCGTCATATCTGTCGGTCGGCACAGCGAGCAAGCGCTCGACGCTGCGGCAGCGGTCAGCGTCGTTGACGAGAGTGCGATCAAGCGGCGCGATGCGACGAGCCCACTGGACTACGTGATGTCGACACCCGGACTGGACGTCGCGGTGCAAGGCCTTCAGGGGCGCCAGGTAGTGGGTCGCGGATTCAACGGCACGTTCGGACCTTCGTTGCTCCTGATGTCAGACTACAGGAACGCCGCGCTCCCATCGATCGGAGCGTCGCTGGGATACTTTCTGACACCAAACGCGGATGATCTCAGCCGCATAGAAGTGGTTCGTGGCCCCGCGTCCGCTCTTTACGGATCCAATGCGGCGGACGGGCTCGTGCACTTCATAACCAAGTCGCCGTTCGACTCACCTGGAACGACGCTCAGTGTCACCGGCGGCGACAGGTCGCTGTTCGAGGGGACAGGGCGATATGCCGCGATCGTGAGCAACAGCCTCGCACTCAAGCTGTCGGGCACCTATTTCCGCGGAAATGAATGGCCTTCTCCGCCGCAGCCATCCGAGATAGCGGCCCGCGATCCCACATCGGAGCGCTTCAATAGTGAGTTTCGCGCCGACTACCGCATTTCGGATAACGCCGTAACCGTACTCACCCTGGGAACGAGTGAGGCACTTCGGAACGTCGAGTACACGCCCATCGGCACGTACCAGCTGGACCACTCGCGAGCGGACTTCGCACAGCTTCGCCTCAGCGACGGCGCGTTGTTCGCGCAGGTGTACGTGAACACTGACAACAGTCCGGCTCGCTCGACCGTCAACCTGCAGACGCTTCAGGCCGCGACCGATCACTCGAACGTGATAGTTGGCCAGATACAGCATGGCTTTGACATCGGCGATCGGAGCAATATCACGTACGGCCTCGACGTCAAGCGGACGGACCCGCAGACCGATGGTACCGTGGATGGCCGAAACGAAAATAACGATCGAGTCATCGAGACTGGAATTTTTGCGTACGCCTCTACGAGGCTTGCGTCATGGGTCCAGCTCGTCGGTGCAGCTCGTGGCGACCGCAATAGCCACATCGATGGCGCAGTATTCTCTCCGCGTCTCGCGCTCGTATTCACACCAGCAGACAACCAGCGCATCAGGTTGAGCTACAACAGGGCATTCTCCTTCCCGACGTCGGGCAATCTCTTTCTCGATGTCGTGGCCGCTAAACTCACGCCGCTTCCGTACACGATTCGCGCGGAGGGCGTTCCCACGGACGGATTTCAGTTCGCGCAAAGCTGTGGCGGGCCGTGCATGGTGTCTCCGTTTGCGCCGGGACGGCAGCTGCCGCTTGACGGGACTCTCCTCTGGCCCGCTATCGTTCAGTTCCTTCACGCATCCGGCGCCGACATTTCGGGGATTCCAGCGCCGAATGGCGCCGACGTAAGTACGGTACTCCGCTCACTCGATCTCAGGAGCGGCGCCTTCACTTCCTCTGGCGCTGTAGCGGGGAATCTTCCCGCGTTGCGGCCGACGAGCACAAACTCGTTCGAGGCAGGCTACAAGGGATTGATTGGACAGCGGCTCGTCCTCGACGCCTCGGTTTACACCACTCAGCGCAAGAACTTCATCGCGCCACTGTCAGTCATCACCCCGAACGTCTTTCTTTCCACAACGTCCCTGGCAGCGTATCTCGGCCGCTACTTGCCCGCCGCGCAGGCGGGAGCGCTCGCGGCCGGAATTGGCGGAATCGACGGCAACCCGAAGGCGCCTGGAATTCCGCTCGCAACCGTGGGGCCGGTCGGACCGCTTGGCGGAAGCGACATCCTCCTCTCGTACCGCAACGTCGGCAATGTTCAGCTCTGGGGTACCGACATGTCCGCGGATTACGCCGCGTCCGAGCACTATTCATTGTCCGGATCGTATTCGTGGGTGAGCAACAATTACTTCCCAGCGAGTGGACCTGGTGAGATTGACATATCCACCAACTCACCCCGGTCGAAAGCTCTGCTCTCCGGGCGGTTCCTCAACGGCGCGGATGACGCGTCGCTGGAGCTGCGTGGGCGTTATGTCGGTGGCTTCCACATGGCTGACGGCGTCTGGAATGGATACGTCCGTCCGTTTACAGTCGGCGACATCGAAGTCGGCGCGACAATCCCGGGTGCGCCAAATGCGCGACTTACGCTGACGGTTCAGAACTTCGCAAATACACCGCACGAAGAGTTCTTCGCGGCGCCGATCCTGGGGCGGCTCGTGCTCATGCGGATTCATTACCGGCTATGACGACGCGCGGGGCGGCGTCATAGCCTCTCTACCACGTTTACCGACTCACGGCGCCAACACGGCCGCGATCAGCTTCCCGCCCTGTCGCGGATTGCCTTCATAGTAGAACACGTACAGCTTGTGCGTCTTCGAATCAACGGCACACGTCCGCGCCGCGCCGCCGGTGGCCGGCTTCTCGACCACCGTGAACTTGTTCGGCGTGTCCTCGTGCACAACAGTGACCGTGCTGTCCGCCCGGTTCGGGTTGAATGCGAGCTTGGTAGCCGGATCAAAACAGTTCATGTCCGAGCGGCTCGGCACCTTGATGCGCGTGACGATGTTCCCGTTGTCGGCGTTCATGACTACCATGTCGGTGTCGCACGCCATGAAAAGACGCCGAGTGTTGGTGTCCATCGACAGGCCCTGCGCATGGCCGCAACCAGTCACTGGATACGTCTTCTCGATCTTATACGATCGGGTGTCGAACTGCTCGATCGCGCCCGCGTCCTCGATGTTGGCGAAGAGCTTGCCGTGCCCATCGGCGACACCCGATTCGAGTCCGTCGCCGATCGTCGTCTTGGTGATCATCTTGCCGGTGCGCATGTCGACTACCCAGCCGTCCTTGTCCACCCACGCGAAGCCACGGTGCGTCTCGTGATCGTATTGGCTGCCGTCCGCCTTGATGTCGAGGTGACCGGTAACGGCGAGTGTCTTCAAGTCGAACAGCGTGCCATTGCGCACGAGCCCGCGATTGTCCTCGTGATCGATGATGTATCCACCACCGCCGCCCTCAACGCTGCCGACGATCGCGTCTTTATCGACGTCGATCACCTTGTCCCCAAGACCGTAGAGGCGCCGGCCGATGGGATCGATGATGATGTAATCGGCACGAGTCGCGCCAAGATCGATCGTCTTGACAACGTGATAGTGCTGCGATTGCGCATATGCAGTGGGCGCAACCGTAGCTACGCCGAGCAAGGTCGCCGTGGCGAGGAAGGCGCTGGACAGTAGACGCGGGCGGAACATGGGTTTTCTCGGGAAGGAGGTCGAACCAATAATGCCACAAGTTACACGCGGAAGCTTTCAGGACGATGACAGACGAAGCGCCTTACGTTACGTATGACCCCCCAGCTCGACAATGCGGCGCAGGGCCGCGACTCGGCGTGGCGCAACCTCCGGATCGGCGTGGCTGAGGGCGGCCGCCACGGCGCTGTAATGGGCCACTGCGCTGTCGGGCTGTGAGTTCATGTCGAATGCGCGAGCGAGCACTTCGTGCAGATCGGTGCGAGTGACGTACATGTTGGATCCGTCCAGATCTCCGCGGAACGCCGGCTGCAGAATCGCAATCGCTTCGCGTCCGCGGCCGAGTCCGAGCAGAGCGAGTGCCATGTCGTAGTTGGTGCGCGTGTAACCCAGCGTCGGCGAGAACATGGCTAGGCGGAACGACACGACGGCGTCAGTCAACCGTGCGCTGTGCAGGCTCACAAGCCCATCGATATGATTCGCGAGGCGTTGATCGCGCCCGAAGGCACTCTGTGCGCCATAGCTGCGAACGCTGGTACGGACACGGGCGAGCCCGGCGGCGTCACCGCTCGCGTACATCGCCTCCGCAGTCAGTGTTCCGATCCATGCGCGGTTGCGCGCGTCTGAGCGCGGAAGAATGGTGCGATGAACGTCGCGTGCTATCGAGTCGAACAGCGCCGCCGCCTGAACCTGCCGTCCCATCTCGAAGAGCACCTGCGCTTCGGGAAGCGCCTCATACATCTCGAGGTTCTCGCGCCGTGCGTTCTGAGCAACATCAGCGCGGTACACTCGTGCGATGACGAGCGCTTCGCGTAGCCGCCCCTGATTGCGCAAGCTTATGATCGCGAGCCATCGCCCCTGCTGCCGCTGGTGCGCGTTGCCGCCCGTGATCTCCGTGCGCGTGAGAGCGTCAGCAACGTCGAATGCGCCCGCGCGTATTGCGAGTCGGATCATGTCGGCGTTTTCGCCTGGGCCTTCGGTCGTCCGATCGGCTGAAGCACGGTACGCCGCACGGGCTTCGGCGGTCCGCCCCTCAGCACTGAGAACTATACCGAGCTCTCGCCACGCGGTAGCGGAGGTCGGTACTGCAGTGGTCCACATTCGCGCGACTCGTTCAGCGGCGGAAATCGAATCTGCGAATCGTAGTGCAAGAATCTCCAATTGCAGCGCGCTGCACGCGATACAGCGGCTGCGCCCGCTCGCCAGGTGGATGGAGTCGAGAGTCACGGCTGCGCGCAGCGGAACAAGCGCTTTGATGAAGCTGCCATCCCACAGACGTGCTGCACCCAGACTCAGCTGTCCCTCCGGGTCGCTAGGATAGCGCACCGCAAGCGTGTCGGCGAATGCCAGCCGCGCGGGATCGTTTTGAAAATCGGCCAACGCGTTCGCGATCAGCAAGCGATCGCGGTCGCTCGCGAGATAGGACTGTCGAGAGGCGAGCCGGAGGTATTGCTCGGCGTGCAAGATATCCGTGTGGCCTTCAACACGATCAGCGAGTGCAGCTGCGTACGCAGCCATCGCGAACGTGCTATCTACATTGAGTGCCGCTACAAAGAGCTGCTCCGCGCCTCGTGCATCGCTAGCATTGAGGGCAAACAGGCCTTCATTATACAGTTGAGTCGCGACGATCCGTTCCGAAGACAATACGGGCGACGACGATACGGGATGGATTGCAGACGCGGCGGCCGGGGCAGCCGCGGTCGAAAGTTTGTGCGGCGCATTCCAGATCGGGCTGAACACGGCCGCGGCCGCCACGACGACGACGACGACTGCTGCTGCTGCTGCGGCTGCGATTGCGGCCACGCGCCAGTAGCGTGACTGGCTGGCGCCCGCGGTGTTTGGTGGCTGAGGCGTGCTGATGTCAGGCGCGATCGGTTGCGCGTCGTGCCGCGCTAGCGCATCGACATTTGGAACGATCGGCAAGGCGCCACGTGTCGAGTCGGGCCTCCTCTCAGGAGCCGCTGTCTTCTCGTGATCTCTTCGGCCTGCTCGGAGATTGGCGACAAGAGCGCGTGTTTCCTGCGACGGAACTGTGGATAGCTGGCGCTGGAGTTGCTCCTCGAACCGCGCATATCGTTGCAAGGCTCCAGCTCCATCGCCAGCCGCGTCGAGAAGCGCGATCGCGCGGCGGAGCAGTCGCTCATCGCCTTCCGATTTCTGGAATGCCGTTTCGGCCCAGCGCGCGGCTTCCGCCAGATCGCCCGCGCGCTCTGCGGTCTCCGAGCAGCGACTCGCCGCCGCGGTGACGACTGCGCTCAACTGGCGGCGGCGCTCGTCGAGCCATTGTTCAAATTCGGGCGCCGCATCGCCAAAGTGAAACCCGCTGAGCAGCGGGCCGCGATACAGCGCTACAGCGGCTGCGTCGTCGCCCTGCGCCAGCGCGTCCTCGCACGCGGTTGTGTCGGACCAGAGCGCGCCTTCACGAATGCCTATCTCCTCGGCGCCGCGAGAGACAATGACGTCGTCGCCCAGCTGTTGCCGGAGATGGTGGACAGCCTGCCGGAGCGCGTTACGCGCCCGATCTTCGGTCAGATCTGGCCAGAATACCAGCAGGATCTGGTCTCTGCGATGGAATCCGCGGGGCGACGCCACCGCGAGATAGGCCAGCAGAGCGACGCGCTTGGGCTGGACGACTACTGAGTTCAGCGGCTGTCCCGCCGAATCGAGGAGCTCCAGCGCGCCGAGTGTTCGGAGCCGCATCATGCCGTTCATCTCCAGAGGCGCCCAGATCGCGCTCGGTAACGGCGATTTTCGCGCGGTAACGGCGAGGGCACGGCGCCATAACGGTGGCTCTCTACCATGGAAGGTACGTGGCCGGCTAGCCGTTGGCAAACCACGCGGGCCGTCCCGCAGGGTCCCGATGCCAGCCGTGCCACAAACGATTGTTTATCACCCGAACCGCCAGGTAGAGGATGTTGATGCACAAACAGCGAAGAGGTTACCCGTTGATTACCCGAGCGCTTTGGAGCGCCGCCCTCGTGGCACTGACTGTCGCGTGCAGTGACAGCGACTCGGTCGCGCCGCGTTCGCCCGCCGTGTCCGCGGATATTGTGGCGAGCTCGAACCATACGCTTGCTACCGAGGTCCGAGCGCTCGCCGCGGCTCGGGGGATAGTTCCGCTCGTGCGTCCGGCGCGCGTTCGGCCGGAACTAGTGCGGCTCGGTCGGATGCTTGCGTTCGACAAAGTGATGAGCGGGAACCGGGACATCTCGTGCATGACATGTCACCAGCCACAGTTCGCGACCGGCGACGCACGGAGTCTGCCGATCGGCACGGGCGGTGTTGGCTTGGGTCCCGATCGCGTCCAGCGAGGCGGCGCAGCGATCATCCCGCGCAACAGTCCGTCCGCATTCAATCTCTTCGCGCTTGACGGACTGTTCTGGGATGGGCGCGTGAGCCTGGACGCGACCGGGTATCACACCCCCGCCGGCGCGCAGATGACGCCTGAGTTCACCCGGGTATTCGAGTTCGGTGCGGCGTCGGCACAGGGAATGTTTCCACTAACGTCGCGCACGGAGATGCGGGGAGAGGGCCGGAGCAACGAGCTGGCTCGAATCGATGATGCCGACTTTCAGGGTATCTGGCGCGGTGTGATGCATCGGCTGGGGGGAATTCGGGAATATCGCGACATGTTCGAGCATGCGTATCCGGGGACACAGTTCAGGAAGATGAACGTGGCGTACGCGACCAACGCGATAGCCGGTTTCTTCGCGCAGGATCTCTCGTTCAACGACACGCCGTGGGACCGCTTCCTTGCTGGTGATGACCGGGCACTCAGCAAGGATCAACTCGATGGCGCGAAGACATTCCTCACGCTCAAGTGTTCGGTGTGTCACAACGGTGCGTCATTCAGCGACAGGCGCTTTCACAACGTGGCACTGGCGCAATTCGGGCCAGGCGAAGGGAACGGTCCGAGCGGCAACGATGACTACGGCCGAATGAACGTAACCGGACTGGCCGCAGACAAGTACAGCTTTCGCACGACGCCGCTGCGCAACGTGGAGCTCACGGGTCCATACGGGCACGCCGGCCAGTTCTCGACGCTGCGTGGATTCATCGCCCACTACAGTCGCTCTGACGACGCGCTCCGCAACTACGACGTGAGTCAGGTCAATCCCGCATCGTTGCGGCCGACGCTGATTCACGATGCGGACAACATCCTCGCAACGCGCGACACACTGCTCAACGGAGTCGTGTTGACCGACCAGCTGATCAATCAGCTCACTACCTACATGACCGCTCTGACGGATCCCGCGGCGCGGCACATCAACCGACTGGCGCCGTTACGCGTTCCGAGCGGCTTGCCTGTAGATCGCTAACCAACAACAGCAGTTACCGGCGCACCAACCCGCGCAAGAGCACGACAAACTCTCGCGCGCACTGCTGGCAAACATCGTGATCGACGCAGCCGCGGCGTGCGGAGTCCGGCGCGAAGCTTGCCAAGCTGCGGCGACTGACGGACGCGGAAATTGCGCGGTCGTCGCCAGAGCAGCTTCGCGATCTGCCGAAGAATTTCTGGGATGATGCGGTGCCGGTGTTGCCCGCCGCGAAGATCCCGATCTCGCTGCGGGGTGGATGCGGACGTGCTCGAGTTCTTCCGCGAGACAGGCCCGCGCTACCAATCGCGCATGAACGCGGTGCTACGTTCGTACATGGAACGCACCGGCATACCCGCGCCCAAGCGGTCGAAGAAGGGCGCGAACGGTCGCTAGTTACCGCGTAGCATTGGCGACTTGAGTTCACGATAGCCGGCCGGCACCGAGAACGCTGAGGCCGGAACGGCTTCTTGCGTGATGCCGGTGACTTGATCCGTGAGCGTCATCAGGGTGGCTTGCTTCGGTGGTCCCGTGCTCGTGCTCTTGTCATCCGATTTCTCGCTCGCTTTGGCGGCGACGGATTTGAGCGCGCCCATCAGGCCGCCGAACCGGCTACCGCCCTTTGGCGCGTCGTCTTTCTTGGCGGCGTCGGCCGCGGAGGCGGCGCTCGCGTCACCCAGCGCGAGATTGCGATCGAACGTCACGTTCGGCGGCACGAGTGTTACATACGTCGTACTGCGGAGCGAAATGCCCTGCATTTTCGCGAGCTCTTTCCCGGCGGCGGCGAAGCCGTCCTTGATGCGCGCGTCGCTTGCGAACGCGGCTTGCAGACCCGAGGCCTGCGCGCGGAACGCATCGCCGGCCTTTCCCATGTAGGCTTTTTGGAAATCTCTCATCGCTGCAATCTGCGGTGCGTCTTTCGATAGCCACTGATCGATCAGGAGAACGATCGTGCCCACCTGCTGCGAATCCTCGTTTTCAGATTTCGCGTTGCCCTCGACCGAAATGGTCAGAAAGACGTGCTCGGCGTCATAGCCGGCGACCTTCTGGTGCTCACCCGTCGGATCGACCTTCACGCTGTACTTCATGTCCATGTTACTTTTTTGCGCCTTCGGATCGGCGGCAGGGGCGTCGTTGGATTTGTTCATCTGGTTCGCCATGTTTTGGCGCGCCTGCTTCATCGCCGTCGCCATTTGCGCGAAGGTCATCGTCGTGTACGTCTTCTCCTTATTGTCGATCGTCGTGAAGCTTCCCGCATCGGCGTCGATGATCGTGGCCGTGTTGCCCGACTCGGTTTTTAGTTTGTGGCCTGAGATGGTCGTCGTCTGATGGTTATCGTGCATGCTCCCGCCACCCATCCGTGCGGCAAAACTCGCGAGGGCGCCGAGCCCACCCATGAGATGGGTGTCCGTCGTGCTTTGCACGACAAGGCCCTGCGCCGACAACATGGAAGGAACGAAGACGCTAGCGACCAGCGACGTGCGGAGAAGACCACGCATGAGACGCTCCAGCCAAAAGGATGAGATGACCTGGACCGCTGGCGCCCCAACGACGCGCGACCGCGGCACAATCCTAGTTAAGTATGGCGCTTTCGGAGACAGAAGGAAGGCTGTCGGTGCATCAGTCTATCAGGCGCGTGGGCCCCGAGACCGGAACGCCACCGTGGCGATATGCGATGGGCGGCTGGTTGAGCACGTCTCGGACGGCGCGAGAGAGCGTCGCACCCCCCCCGGAGCTTCTCCAGGAGAGCAACGGTGCCTTGCGTCGTGCGCGCACGGGGCAAGACGCCAAATCTCAAACAGTGAAAGAAAACGCACCCTCGGCACTCGTCACTCAAAACGCAACGCCAAGTGCGAGGCGCGCGGTTGGTAGTCCGTCGATGGAATCGTATGTCTTGGTTCCGAGAAAGCGCTTGGCTCCGATGCCGGCTCCGATCGTGAAATGCCGGGCTGGGCCGAGCAGCCAGTTGTAGTCCAACTCGAAGCCGAGTGTCGGCCGGTCGGAGCTGGCGCCAGGGCAGCCGTTGGAACCGTCGTTGCCGGCGTAGCAGAAATGCGGCGTTGTCTCGTGCGTTACACCTCCCGAAAGAGCGACGGAGAAACCATCCGGTGCGTGCTCTGACGGATAGTATCGCGCCTTGACCTCGCCCGTGAGATACGTGTAGCGCTGGGGCGAGTAGTACGTGGCAGCCAGTCCGACGCTCGTGCTCCTGGACATCACGTGCTCATACTCTCCATTGAAGATGTTGAACACGACTCCAAAGGGGTTGACGAGGATGAGATTCAGTCGCGGAGCAGTCGCCAGCGATTCCGCCGCCGTTTGTTGAGGCTCGCGAGTGGAAGTCCCCTGTGCACGCGTTCCCAACGGAAACGCTGCGAGGGCGAAAGCAAGCGCAAGACTTCTGGACACGGTGACGCGCAAGTAACTCCCTGGACGGAGGATGGACATCGTGAACCGACGACGTTACAACGTGGCTCGCATTTGCGCCAGCGCAATCGGCGTGCCCTCGACGCTCTGAAAGCGAATACCGATCGCCTGAGCGCCGATTCGGCCGAAGCGGTAGCCGACCTGGGCGCTCACGCACAGGAGGCTCCGCGAGAATGGGTCTTGGTGAGGATAGGCTCTTGCGTCCTGCACGCATGGCGAAGTCCCGGTCTGCGTCGGATTGAAGTTGTTCCCTCCTCGTGAGGGGACATCACGGTTCGCTTTGCTGCGAAGCGTGTGGTCGTCGCAGACGGTGCGGCAGACGCATTCAATCACTATCCGCCCAGCGAGGAAGCGTGGCTAGTCGGTGAATTGCGCGCAGTACTATTTCACCGATCATCCAGGGACGACGGCACTTCGCACGCTGGCTGAAGCCATCAAGGCACGCTGGAGCTGTGAGCAAGCACACCAACAGATGAAAGAAGAACTCGGGCTCGATCACTTCGACGCGAGATCGTGGACCGGATTGCACCACCATGTTGTCATGACCATGATCAGCTTCGCATCCCTTCAGCACCTCGGACTTGCCGATGTTCGAGGGCGGCGGAAAACCAGCGCGTCTCGCAGTCACTCTCGTGCAGAGCCACGGCGTCAACCAACACTTCCCACAATTCGGCGCACGCGATTGATCCAACTCGTTCGCTCACCAACATCAATCGAGCTACAATGTCCGAAATGCCACGGGCGACTAAACTACCAACCACCGGCATAGATCTGGCGAATTAGTGCTAGACGTCGGCGGCTGACCGTTCGCCGACATGCCCAGCCCGCGGACGGGTGCCGCTCAAGGCTGCTCGTAGATCGCGTCTGCGCGGTGCCGTGCGCGGATGGCCGTCAGCTCCTCGACCGTGAGCGGAGGTGCCGGCGCACCCTCCGGCACCGAGATGTCGCGCATGTACGCCTCGTAGCCAGGCCGAGAGAAGACGGCGATGATGCGGAGCGGTTCCGTCCCCGTATTCCGCAAACGCACTGAGGTGCTACGCGGCATGTAGATGGTCGCGCCGGCGCGCACCGTGTCCGCCCGGCCGCCGACGACGGCGTAGCCGGTGCCGCCGTACACGAAGAGGATCTCGTCGGCGTTCGGGTGGCGGTGCGGCGGGATCGCTTGGCCGGGCGCTATGTCCTCGCTGAACATCACGAACTCCGGCGCGCCGCCGTTGCGGCGGTCCACCTTGATGACGAACGGCGCGGCCAAGTTCGAGAGCGCGCCGGGCGGCGGACGGTGGACGCGGCGCTCTCCCTCACCGTCCCGCAGGAGGAGTGGCTGTCCGGCGCCGACCGGCGATGCGCTCTCGGTTGGCGGATGGGCCGGCGCCGCGCGGTGTGACGCGCAGCCGGCGAGTACCAAAAGGGTGGCGCGACGTAAGAGACTCATTGCGGTCCTCTGGCGGAGCGCCCGTAGCGTGCGCGCAGGATTTGGCCTCGGCGCCCACCAACATGCAGCCGCAATCGACGCGGCGCAAGCGGCGCCGGGATTCCGGAGTGCACGTATTGCCTCGCGAGCGAAGGAGGAGATCTGGCGGAGTAGTGTTAGGCTTCACAGCACGCATCATGGCTACCAATGAGACACACGGAACGTTCGACGACATCCTGGCCACTGCGACGCCGCAGCTACGACCGGTCTGCGAGTCGCTACGCCACCAGATTACGTCGCTGCACAAAGGCTTTGTCGAGGTCGTGTGGTCAAAGCAAAAAATTGCCAGCTTTGGCACAGGCCCCAAGAAGATGACCGAGCACTACGCCTACATTGCAGTCCAAGCCTCACACGTAAACCTCGGCTTCTATTACGGCAGCTCGCTCCCTGATCCGAACGGTCTTCTAGAGGGCACTGGAAAGAAATTGCGGCATGTCAAAGTCCATGACATTTCATCCAGCAACAGTCCCGCTCTCACTGCTTTGCTTTGCGCGGCAATCGCTGATCGCAAGCGCCACGCAAGTGAAGCCTAACCCGTCGTCCAAACGGACGCGCGAAAGTTCCCGAGAAAGGCCGCGCTGCTTAACCCCAGAGTTGCACGGCTTCATGCGTCTTTTTGGAGGGACGGTCAGGTGATGCGCAGGAGCATGCTTCTTCTCTCGATCAGTACTGTTCTTCTCATGGCGTGTCACCGCCCTGTGAGAGACTTCTCCGAGTCCGTCACACCATGTGCCACCGCCTATCAGCCTCCACGTGCGGGCACGATTCGCATCGATGGCCCGGGCTCGTTTGGGCCGCATGCGGGCGATTCGCTCATCGTGCGTGTCGACAACCGGGAGCGTTGGCGAGGCGTGCTCCCCGCCTGTGAAGATGGAACGCCAGGGCTCCATGTGGATACCCGCGCATGGCAGTCCGTCGACGACACACTGGAGGCCACTGATTTCCGCGAGGTGCAGCGTGAGGGGCGTCCGACAATGTGGCTGTTACAGCTGGTCGCTCGACACAAGTCTGCGGCCTGACTTCCCACCGTCGTCGTGCCGAGAAGACGGCTGGACGGGCCGACGATCTGCTGAAGCTCACGCGTTGCGTTCAATAGGGTTGCGACTCCTACGTTTACGGCAGTTACGATACCGGTAGAACGATGTCAGATCTTGCACAATGCGAAGGGACAGCGCTTCCGTATCGGTCTTAGTACGGGACAACCCTTCCGTGTCACGACCATGGGCTGTCTCTACAGAAGGGTGAGGTCGTGCGTTGTGCTCAACTCGTCTATACTTTCACTTGTTCGTCACCGCTGCGATCACGGCGCCGCTCGGCCGTGTACAAGGTTCGGAAAATTGCGCGGAGCAGCTGGTCTCGTCCGTCGGCGCATACGCCCGTCGATGTAGCAACTGAACCGGACATTACCGTGCCCGCTGTACTAGAATTCTATAGCGGACTCCTACTGGTGTTTTTTTGACCGTACAACTCGCGACGAGTTACTCGTGAAGATGGGCAGGCCCCGAACGCGGACGAATCTCATCGCACTTGCACTCGCGTGCGTTGTCGCGTTGACGATCTCGGTTGCGACATTTGCCGCTACGCACAAGTCACCGGTGATGCAGCGACCCACAGGCGTTCAGGTCGTTGACCAGTTTCAGAAAAACGGCGGTGTGTTCCCCGGTTATCGGCGTAACCACGCAAAGGGCGTGTGCATCTCAGGCTATTTCCAGAGCGACGGAGATGCTGCGCGGTACTCGGTGGCGCAAGTGTTCGCGTCCGGCCAGCGCACGCCGGTGGTTGGGCGTCTCTCGACTCCTGGTACCAATCCCTATGCGTGGGACGAGAGTACACCGATCCGCGGAATGGCGCTGAGCTTCGTCCAAGCCGACGGCCAGCAATGGCGCACTTCCATGAATGCCGTGCCGGTTTTCCCAGTCGCCACGCCTGAGGACGATTACGCGTTCATGCAAGCGCAGCAGCCAATTCCGGCCACCGGCGATCCTGATCCAAAAACGTTGGCCGAATTTTTCGCCACGCACCCCAAGGCCAACGCATTCCGGATTTGGGATGACACCACCAAACCATCGGCCAGCTTTGCGACTGTACGCTACAACAGCCTGAACACCTTCGATCTCGTGGATACGAACGGCCACGAGCACGCGGTACGCTGGAGCATGGTGCCGGAAGCGATGGCTGGCACAAGCCGCGCTCCGGCCAACAAACCCAATTATCTCGCCGACGATCTTCACCGTCGACTGTCGCAGGGAGCAGTGCGATGGCGGTTGGTGTTTGTGTTGGCCGCGCTCGGCGACCCGATCAACGACGCCACGCAGGCATGGCCCGCGGATCGCCACCAGATCAATGCCGGGACACTGGTGATTCAAGCCAGCGCGCCTCAGCGCGTCGGCGTATGCCGCGACATCAACTTCAATCCACTGGTGCTGCCCACCGGCATCAAGCCTTCCGACGACCCTTTGCTGAAATTTCGTGCGGAAGCTTATGCTGAATCACACCGACGCCGCGTCGGGGACGAAATTCAGAAGCGCAACGCGACACATGCGACATCGTTGTCCACAGCCAAACCATAGAACATCAAAAGCAGTAATGCTCTGACTCGACCAGGTCACGCGGCTATGGATGGATGCGATGGCCGCGTGATCTGGGACGAGAAAATGCTTACCAGTGATAACCGCCGGCGGATTTCTGTGCGGGGGTGGCTGCCAGCGCCGCAGCGGCCTTGGCAGCGTCTTGTTGCACGGTCTCGAGGGAGCTCGATTTCAAGCCATTTTGTGCGTCGCCCAGCGCGTCATTCAGTTTCGCTACCAGTGCGGCGTCGCTTGCCGCGTCCTTAAGTGCGCCATTGCCTTGGCCAGTGCAGGGCGCACCCGCAGCCGCATCGAAACCGTTGCCCGTGGGACCGACCAGGCAGTTGATGACATGGTGTAGATGGGTGTGAGCCAGCGCTAAGCTAGTCGCAGCTTGCGCCATCACCGAGTGAGCGTGAGCGGTGCCAATTTCTGTGGTTGCCTGGCTCTGTGCGAATGCGGTGAGCGGCGCACCGGCTGTGAGCGCAGTGACAACGCCCATAAACAGTAACTTTTTCATAATACTCTCCGAGGATGATTTTCTGTTGTGCAAGAGCCAAAGCGTACACTGTCGTGCGCTTGATGGTCCAACTCTATGGTCCAACTCTACGGTCGGGCCATACAGGTGCGCCGGGCAGCATTTTATGGGCCACGCCGGTCTGGTTCTCGAATGGAATAATAGTGTCTGCGCGCCGGCCGAGTAAGGATGGACCCATTACATTCATCCGCTACGGGACGTATGTAATGGGCAGACGAACTCCAACGTCCGGCAACGCAGCGACAATGATCCAGGAGCGAAAGAATGGATCATCGAAGACGTAACTCCCACCCTCATTCAGGATAACGTCCCGGTGATCGAGGGCAGTAAGCGCCTTTGACACGCGACTACTATCGCCAAGCGCATATTTTCTTCGCGTCTCCGCGGTAGTGAGCCCACTGCGAGTCGTCGTCATTGCGCGCAATAAGTTTTGCTGTAACGCTGTGAACCCCTTCCAGTCGGCCTCGTACATAGGTCGTCGTTGCCTGACTATAGCGCTCATAGCTTCGGCTAGTAACTCCTCATCAACTTGCCGACTATCGCGTGCTAGATCTGCTGCTGTTTCAGCCAGCGTGCGCACATCGCGCGTCCGCGGACCAGCTATCTCAATAATGCGCCTACCCATCCCGCTCGCGTCAATTCCCATCACCGAATACTCTCGCTCGATCCACACTGAAAAAAGCTCAGGCGGAATCGGCCCGATTTCGAACCGACGTCCAAGATTGTACAGAGCGCCGTTCTTGGCGTTGTGAAGTTTTTCGATCAGCCGTCGGTCGGAGCCGGCAAAGACGTACGTCACATGCTTATGATGTTGGATTGCTGCACGGACCATCCGCATTGCGCTAACGGGCTTGGGGGATTCTTCACTGCCGAGCCTCTCTATCTCTTGAAACTCATCGAGAATGACGCCAAGATGCTTGTTATGCTTGGCTGCGAGCTCCTCGAGCGCATCGAGTGCATCTACCAATCGCTTGCGTTGCGTGCTTAACGGGCCATCCCGTAGCTCGACGGTGGGCACGGGAATCATCACGCCTGTCGGAGTTTCCGCTATCTCCCACTTGAGTTTGAGTCGTTTGCCCAGCTCGGTGACCGTGTCGCTCCAGTTGCGACCGAGAACATTCGCGGCCTCGTGGGCCAATCGAGTCGTCATGTCTTCGAGGCTTGACGCTGTCCAAAGGTCGACATAGAGAACCGGCTGCTGCCGCTCGGCGAGGTCGTCCCTGACTGCGAGCAAGAGGGATGATTTCCCTATCCGCCTTCTTCCGGCAACGATACTGTGTCCCCGCGGCGTAATCAGAGCCTCGGCAATTTCGGCTCGTTCCTTTTCGCGATCAGCGAAGTCATCCCCGAGGCGTGCGACACCTCCGCCAGCGAACCGATTACTGGTTCGGGCAATCTGTCGTTTAGATGGGTGTTTCGGGCTCGCTGCCATAGGGTCAGTCTCAGGAGTTAGGGCCTAGTTACGCCCTGAATTTAGGGCGCCACTAGGCCCGGAGCTAGAGGGCCCTAGATTTAGGGCGTGATCGCGCCGGGCCCAATGGGCCCACAAGGGCAAAAGCACTAAGCCGCTGACTTGGCGTCGCCCCGTGCCCAGTAGGCTCAGTGTCTTTAGACTCGACCGAACAACCTTCTGATGTCGCCCACAATTCGCGCGACCATGGCCACCAACCCTATAGCCATGCCTGCAGCTACAATTGCAAATACCAACCAAACTAGAAGCGACGGCGAAGAGGGAGTTAAGACGGTAAAACCTAGCGTCACGCCAATGGCGACAAGAGTGAGTGACAGAGCCGCTGCTAAGAGAAACCAGTGCTTGGGAAACATTAGAAAGTCCGCACATGAGAGAGCGGTATTCACATTCTCTGCCCCAAGCGTGGTTCCGAAGATAGTCCATAATACTAAAACCTCGATTGTCCAGCTGACTAGCGACGGTTTGTAGCGGCTTCGCCCTCACTGGTGAAGGCCCGATGCAGATTTTCCACTCAATTCGTTGTCTGCGATATACGCCTACTAGGCGCGCAGCTGAATGTTGCGATGAATCCCTATGCCCGTTGCTAACCCGATAAGTGCGAAGATCCCGGGAAGTACGTAATCGAATGCCGTCCAACCATCAACGCCGTTGTTGGTAATCAGGAATGCGAAACCAACGGTGCTTCCGACGACGGCACCAACGCACGCGCTTGCCGCTTTGGTAGACAGCCACGGTCGTGTCACTCCTAGAAGCGTTCCGCCGACGAACCCGGCGAGGAGGTATGCCTCAAGAACAGCAGCCAGCGAAGTACCGTGCTCAATGAAAGATCGTGAACCGTCGATTATCCGAAGCAGAATCGCAAAGCCGCCAAAAATGACAACGTAAACGAATCCCCATCTGAGGCCCCAGCGTAACCGTTCGCCCCAAGAATTGAGCGACATCGTGCTGCGTCTTCTCTGAACCACTAGCGGCAAGCCTCCTTTGCATCCTTGTAGCCGTAGATCACATTCAAGCCAGGCGTAATAGCTTTCAAGTAGCCGCCAAACCCAAATCTGAATCGCCGCGGGTTCTCGGGAGACTCAATTATTTGACCGCTCCAGCACCGCTCGTCGTTACCTGGAGTTCCTGAAACCGCGTTTCGTACTCTGCTGGCGGATCACACTCGGCGACGAGATTGACGCTCATCGAGATTTCTTTAACGGCAAGGTCTTGGGCTTCAGGTGTGACAAGCGGGTCGAGCGGAAGAACGCCAACTGTGATGCCACAGATACCCGGTCGCGTTGTGGCGCCCCATTGCAGTTCTTGGCGAATCCATTGAATGGGGCGACGCAGCCGAAGAATAGCCCGAGCGCGCAAGGCTCGGGTGCAGACGCTACCGCGGTCACGATCAGGCATCCACCATGTCAGTTTGGAACAGAGATGCCCCGTGTACGAGGGACTCGCTCGCAGGCCTGTGACGTTACACTCACTACAGTTCAAATCTACGGGAAAATGAAAAGGGAAGAAGCAAGGATCGGCGAGAACGCACCACAGGCGGCAGCGCCGGCGAGCGCGAGTTATTGGTCTTCGCACGTTGGCGGATAGAGTAGCAAGTTGGGATGATCGATGGAACACAGTTGACGGTAGTGTCGATCTGCTGGGGTTGCCGGAACCGGCAGCAGCTCACTTGTCCAGCCTCTGGATTACCCTAACATCATTTCGTCGCCATCACTTCCGCCGATCCTGTACACTCCTGAAAGCTCGTCATCCCAGCTGGGTACCCACGCCTCCCGGTGTGGCCGAAACTCGTCCAGTTCCGCAGAAACGAGTTGGGCGTTCTCGGGGAATTGTTGTTCAGGGAGTTATTCGGTTTCAGGCCCCGCTTTCCTCTTTGCAAAAAGCGTCGCAAGATGTGCGTATCAATCCCACTTGATTGGATCCTTGCGAAACATTCGCACTCCAAGAATCCCGTAGACAATACTCAATATCGACGCCGGCACCCAATCGCCCGTCTGCCAGAGGAGGGCGTTGTGAGTCACGGCTGCAGTGGTTGCGAAGGTCATGGGAGTAGCTGCAGTGATGCCTACCAGGTAAGCAATCCATGGATATCTACCGGCGAGCCTGTGAAATGTCCCCGCTATCAATCCCGCCACGGTAAAGCCAATCAAGTAAAGACTTATGACCAAACCGAGCGGGGTGTCATTTCGCTGGAACGGGCGTGGTCCCTCTACCGCAAAAATGAGAAGGGCTATTACGGAAAACCCTATCGCGAAGAAAAAACCGATACGAGCGCCCCTCGCAATATCCTGTGTCGTAGGACGCAGCGATGTATTAATCGCTGGTGGATCGTCCGATGTAACAGCGTGAAGCTTTTTTCGGTTATTGTGTGCCATGTCCGTCTCGTTTAATGGCAAGCGTGATATGCGCGCACGCCGGATCTAACTGACGCGATCACTGGAACGTAATCCCAAACACTGAAGTCATTACCCACCGCCTGTCCTAACGCTGTTCCACCACTTGACCCGTATGCACTCGCTACATGTGACACGGCAACGGTACCGTACCCCGTTACTGCTTCGCCTAATGCTGGCGATAGGCGGTTGAACGCCGTCCTCGATAGGCCCTCTCCGAACGATCGGCCAAAATCCACTGAGAACGACCGCAGCGTGTATTCGGCGCCCACACGAATTGCTGCCGCTCCAAAGCTAGCCGCAGCTCGCAACTCAGACGCGCCGGTGTAATCAAGCGCGATATTGAGCGCTGCTTCACCAATAGCCGTGACACATTCAGCACTGCGCCATTTCTGCGTCGGATTCGGAGGCGCCGCCGTCGCCGGTGGAGATCCCGGCCCTCCAGATCCTCCATCTGGCGCCGCAGAGGACCCGTAGCCACTACCGCGATCGCTTACAAACGACCCAAA
>JBEPUB010000009.1:0-131086 GCA_041691775.1 Gemmatimonadota bacterium | reverse complement strand
TTTCCTCCAATCCCGATCTTCGGCAGAGACGGCGTTCAACATGCGCCGCGTTTCCTCCAATCCCGATCTTCGGCAGAGACGACGTTCAACTGTCGTGGACTCCCAGGAGTCATCATTGGGCCGCACTCGGCGTTTTCAGTGACGAACGATCGTTCTGGCTGACTCGATTTTGCGTCGGGTGTGCGTAGTTCCGGTAGATTTAGAGCAGGAATGCAGACAGACTTACAAGGCCAAAGCTGGGCAGGCGTGTTCGCGACCCGGTTGACATGGATCATCGCCTTGGTGGCGCTTAGCGCGCTGTTTGCCGCAGCGGAAGCCGCTTTGAGCGTCCCGGTTGATGAGGAGGATGGACGTGCGGCACCGACAACCGCCGCACGGATCGGGAGCTCGCTGGCCGCCGTAGGACTCGGCGTGGTTGGCGGCGCGGCGTGGTTCGCCCTGGCGGTCCTCCTTCATATAGTAGTTGGCGAGCTGGTGCCGCGGGCGATCGCCAGGGAGCATCCAGATTGGGCGCGGAAGTATGCAGTCCCCGTCGTGAGGATCATCGGCAGGATACTCACGCCATTCGTGATTGTCGTGAACGCGATCGCAAGTCTGGTTGCGCGCGCGTTTGGAATGAGCGCGGTCGTGGAGAACGAGGTGCCGGCTCATTCTCCGGACGAGCTGCGAACGCTCGTCATGCACTCGCACGCGCATGGAGAGCTGGACGAGTCGGAGCGGGCCATGCTCGCTGGTGTTTTTGACTTCAAGCAGAAGCGCGCGCACGACGTAATGCGCCCGCGTACCGACGTCGTTGCGATAGACATCGATTCCACAAAGGACGAAGTCCTGCACATCCTGCGGACGGAGAGATATTCACGTTATCCGTTGTATCGCGGGACGCTGGACGACATAGTCGGCGTATTTTTGGCAAAGGACCTGTGGCTACGCGAGCCTGGGTCACAGTTCCAGCTTCCGGAATTGATGCGCGAGGCGCTGTACGTCCCCGATAGCAGAGCGGCTGAACGGGTGCTCGACGACCTTCGGCGAACACGAGCGTACATGGCTGTGGTAATCGATGAGTACGGCGGTACCGCCGGAATCATCACGATAGAGGATCTGGTAGAGGAAGTGATGGGCGACATCACTGACGAGTATGACATGGCGGCGCGCACGTCACTCGAGATGAATGGTGTCCTGGAGCTGGCAGGCACTCTGTCGCTCATTGATGCTCGTTCTGAATACGACCTGGAGATACCAGACGGCGACTGGTCAACGTTGGGGGGCTATGTGTTCGCGCGACTTGGTCGGCTCCCACGCGTTGGCGACAGGGTTCGAATCCCTGACGCCGGGCTCGAAGTAGTCGCCATGGACGGCCGCCGTGTTGCCGCGCTGCGCGTCCTGCGGGGACCGGCCGACGCGACGCACAGGACGACGTGACGCACCGAGCGTAACGGGCAGGTCCACGCGTGTGACGCCATTCGGACGCGCAACAACGCGCAGAGACCGAGCGAACAAATTCGGTGAAGGAAGCGTAAGCGAGTCCGCACTCACAATTATGGACGCGAACGGCGTTACGTCGCCGAGGCGGTAGGCGCCAACCGAATCGGTCTCGACCATCGTTGTCCGAATGAATACCGACACCCCTGCAATAACTGATTCCGCGCATCAAAAGCGCCATCGGCGTTCGCATCAATGAACACTCTTCCGCCGCGATATGCCACCAGCTCCCATCCGGTCGCGAGAACATCGGCGAGCTCAATGAAGTCCAGGCTGTCGGCGCGCGTCGGCAATTCGGAAGACACGAAGACTCCCATCCCGATTCTGGTGCCCCGTCGCGGCGAGACATTGCTATCGAGCGAGAGTCGAGCGTTGGATCGAGTCATGCCGACGGAGGTCACTACGTCATAGTCGGCAAAGAGCTTCCGGTAGCATCGGTACTGCGATCGTCGCGGCCGGAGACGCAAAGGGCGTCGTGGCAATTGCGTTGGATAGCTCGCGTCGTTGCTCGCGGGCAACACGAGGTGAGGATGCGTGAGCGGTAACTGCCATGGCGAAAAGCGCGGCTGCGAGCACGGCTGGGTGACCTGAAGCTGTCCGGGATGGACGCTAAATCTTCCGCGATGCTTCATCGACCGGGGTAATCCGACCACGCCGCGGTGGTGCGAATCCTCGCCTTACGCACAACGGGGGTCATCGGCGAACCGAGAACCCCCGTGCGATCATTCGTCACACCGTCGCGGGTTACACGGCGTCGCTCAAGCTGGTGAAGTTGAAGTCATGGATCTTCAGTGGTGGCATTATGATCGCGGCGCCGGGGCTGCTGTCCTCGCTAGCGCTCACGCGCACGGGCGCGCCAAATGCTTCGACGTTATTGAGCATGAAGACCGGGGATTCGTTGTAACGAAAGTTCTTGATCGAGTGTGTTACCTTGCCGTTCTCGATCAGAAAGGTCCCATCGCGTGTGAGACCGGTAAAGAGAATCGTGCGCTGATCGACCGGGCGAATGTACCAGAAACGCGTGACCAGGATTCCGCGCTCGGTGCTGGCGATCATCTGCGCCACTGATGAGTCGCCGCCCATCAGTCGCATTGATCCAAACGCAAGTGCAGTGGGCTGCTTGCCCTGCTTCGCGGCCCAGAAACGATCGTAGTTGAGATTCTTGAGAATCCCGTTCTCGATGAATACGACTCGTTCGGTTGGGCGGCCATCACCGGTGATGCTACTACCGATGTTGTCCGCTGGATCGGACACGAGTGTGACGCGTTCATCGGCGACCTTCATGCCGATCTTGTTGCCGCCTCCTTCCCTCGAGAAAAAGGAGCGACCTTCGTCGGCTGAGCGCGCCTGGGCCGAGAACGCAAGAATCGGGATGAGGTTTCCGACAGCTGTCGGCTCGAGTACCACGGTGTAGCGGCCGGGCTCGACGGCTACTGGGTTGCGGGACTTGCCGGCCTTGTCCGTGGCGGTTGCGCCGACAGCGTCGGGGTCGATTCCGGACCAGTCGTTCGCGTTTGCTCCGCCCCAGCCCGAACCTGTTCCGTCTGGTGTGCGCACTGTCGCAGTCATGCTCGAGCCGCCGGTCTGCTCGAAGGCGAACAGCCCTCGCGAATTTGCGAGTGCGCGCGTTCCGACGCGCGCCTCGATATAGCCGGTGGCCACAAAGCCCGCGGCGCGCGCGCGATCGGTCACCGCTTTCACGGCGCGAGCGCGCTCCTCCGCGGTCGGGAACGAGATATTCTGCTGCTTTTCGGGCGGGTAAGTCTGTGGGCCCAGGTCCGGCATGTACTCCGGGTTCTCGACACTTAGACGAGCGAGATCTTCCGCAGCCTTCACAGCGGCGGCTAGCGACGCATCGTCCGACTTGTTGGTCGTGACGCTTGCGGAGCGTTTGCCGAAAGTGCTGCGAATGGTGAGAGTGGTGTCGGTATCGTTACCTGCGGTAGAAACCTGATTTACCGCGAAGCGCGTGTTGGCGCGCGCGTTGCTATTGATGCCGATCGATGTCTCGTCAGCCTTGGCGAACGCCAGCGCGCGCTTGGCGAGTGCTTCCGCTTCCGCGCGCGTGAGGATTCCGGCTGGGTTGGCACCAAATAGCGACTTCGGCCGGCTCATGCCTTTCTCCCGGTGTTGATAACGTTGATGTTACGGAAACGGCTCGGCACGCAGCCGTGACTTATCGCATTCGATTGACTGGGCTGTCCCTTACCATCGCTGAACGCGCCGCCTAGCTCGTAAGATTTTTGACCGCCGATCATGTCGAGACTGCCCCAGAAATCGGGCGTGCGCATCTGGTACGCGACATCCTTTAACATTCCGACGATCTTGCCGCCCTTGATCTCGT
Source organism: Gemmatimonadota bacterium (assembly GCA_041691775.1). Lineage (GTDB taxonomy): Bacteria > Gemmatimonadota > Gemmatimonadetes > Gemmatimonadales > Gemmatimonadaceae > Fen-1247. The sequence continues at coordinate 127,263 of JBEPUB010000009.1, read as the reverse complement.
AAAAGACCTGGCCGCCGAATTGCGCGTTGTAGCGCTGCTGGTCGATCGAGAACGATCCGTCGCCAATTATCGCAATTCCACGGTCAGTTGCGGCGATGATATCCTCATAGCTGGTATCTTTGGCGCCGGGCAGCAGCGACACGTTGGGCATGCGCTGAAACTGCACGTCCTGCCACGACTGCGCGTAGGAGCATCCGTGCGAACGCGTGGGCTTGTTCTGGCTCTTGTACCACCAATCGAGCTGCATGGCCTGCTCGCGTGTGGTCTGGTAGTCTTGCAGGACGCCTTCCTTGATGATCATGAACTCGTCGGGCTTGACACCTTCGTCGTCCCAGCCGATCGCCGACAGTGAGCCGTACTGCGTGCGGTCGCCGCGGATGTTCATGAGCGGGGAGCCGAACTTTAGCTTGCCGAGCATTTTTTCTGGCGGACTTACAAAGCTCGTACCGGCATAGTTTGCCTCGAACCCCTCGGCGCGATCAAGCTCCGTGGGATGTGCTACTGACTCGTGAATGGTGAGCCAGAGGTGCGACGGATGCAGTACGAGATCGTAGCGTCCCACATCGACCGATTTGGCTGACAGTTTCTCAACCGCTTCACTGGCCCAGCGGGTAGCCTTGTCCACGAAATTGACGCTCGTCACATACTCGTAGCCAAGACCTCTTGGGGCCACGTCATTTGACTCGCGACTCTGGAAGTCCGCGAAGTTGGCGGAGACCGCGGTGACGTTCATCGACGGCTGAGCACGATAGATGGTCTGCACGACGAATGTGCCATCGCTCGTCGCGAGCGTCTTCTCTTCACGCAGAAAGAACATGTTCGACGTGACGAATCGCGCTCCGTTGACCTTCAACGCTGCGGCGTTGGCTTCCAGCAGCAACCCGACCTTGTCGCCGATGGGAACGTCGAATGGGTCGATCTTGATGGGACTCTTCCATTCACCGTTTGCAGCGGGCGCCGGAGCGAGGACTATCGGCCTCAACTGGACCGCGCTATTGGCCTTTGCGATCGCAACTGCCTCACGAGCGATCCGCGCAACCGCGTCCTTTGTGAGGATGTTGCTCGCGGCGAAGCCCCAGGCGCCGTTGGACAGCGCGCGGACGCCGAAGCCGAGTGTATCGCTGTCATCGACGTTCTGAAGCTGGTGTTCGCGGGTGCTTATTCGCTGTGAACGGCGCGCCGAGATCCGGACGTCGGCGTACGTCGCACCAGCGGTGCGGGCGGCATCGAGAGCAACCTGGGTCAACTCGCGATAGGTCGGATCGCCAACGGAGGGGCGAGAGGCGGCGATGAGGCGGTCCGCTGTGCCAAGCCCACGGGTGCCTATGGCACCGGTGGCGGCGACAGCGGATACCGTCTTGATGAAGTCGCGGCGAGAATTGGTCATTGCACTGGTGAGGGTAAGTGCGGTCTGCTGCACGGAATAGCTACGGGCAGCAGCGGATTGGTGTTGAGGGCGCGCGCAAGAAGATACGCTTCGAGACTGGCTCCGGCTATTCGCGATAAAATCCGAGAGTGAAGTCTCTTACGCAGGCAGCTGGACAGGGGCCGTTGGCATGTGGTATGCCTTCATTCGACGCAACATGCCGGGCGCCGACGCTTCGGTAACCTCGCCAAACCATTCCCGCCAGAGAGGCCAATATGACGTCACCAGAATTCAGCACCCATGAAAACGCCGGATACGGATCAGATACGCCGAACACCGGTAATGAGGGAGTTGGCGGCAATGCCGCAAACTCGGCCGCAAACACAGCCGCAAACACAACCGCTCAGCGGGACGACGTCTCGTTCGCAAAGACTCTTGGCGTCGATCAAGCGTCCGACAAGATCAAGGATGTCGCACAGCGGGGCGTGGCCAATGCGCAGGACGCGATGAGCCAGCTCCAGGCCAAGGCGAGCGAGCTTACGTCGAATCTGATCGACCGGGTCAACGTAGATGAGCTGACCCAGAAGCTCGAAGAACAAGTGCGCGATCACCCGACGCGGACGCTTCTGATGGCGGCGGGTGCGGGTTTCCTTCTCGGCCGCGTGGCCAAGAAGTAGCCGTGGGCGCCCGGTTGGTTAGCGACATTGAGTCACACAGATCGCTCGGTGATCTTCTGAACGATCTAACCGACGGCAGCGCACAGTTGGTACGGGACGAGGTCCGACTGGCGCGGACGGAAACGGTCGAGTCGCTTCTGACGCTGCGGAGAGGCGCGGTGCTGCTTGGGATCGGTATCGCCGTCGCCCTATGCGCGGCCGCCGCCGGCATGGCAAGTCTGATCTTGGTGATTTCGGAGTATCTGCTAGACGGTCGCACATGGTTGGCTGCACTCATTGTGGCCGTGGTACTCGCCGTTATCGCCGGAATATTCACGTGGCGCGGGAGTCGCTCGTTCTCTGGCTCGAGCCTCGCACCGCGCGAGACCGCAACATCAATCAAGGAAACCGCCGCATGGCTGACACATCCAACGAGATCCGCAGTCAAATAGAAGACACCCGTGAGCGCATCGGAACAACGATTGCGGCACTGGAACGCAAGTTGGATCCCCGTCGCGTCGTGGAAGAACATCCGCTGACTTTAGTCGGCGTCGCTTTCGGGGCAGGGTTGCTGCTCGCCACTACGGGCGCGACTGGACGCGCGGCGAGAGAGGTTCGAGAACAGGTCCGTGGAGGCGCTGATCGAATCAATGATAGCGCCGGCACGGCGCTCGACGGCGTCATCAACGCCGTTCTCGGCGCCGCGACGGCAACGATCACAGCCAAGATGACAGAGTTGCTTCAGGTCGCTCTGGGCTCGCCCACGAAAAAGGGTGACAAGGCGCTAAGCATTGCGCGGGCCGCATAGGCGCCAATATCACGGGGGGGGAAGAGCTGAGCGGGCGGCGGACCAATTCTCTGGTTTCGCCGCCCGCTTTTCTTGCGGGCGTCAATTTAATGACGCTACTGTGTTGACTACTGGCGGTGTGACGTGTCTGCGACGCCTCTTTTCAGGTCGTTGCCATTCTTCCGAAGGGTCTTATGGGCGTCATTTGCCTCTTCATGCACGCCCGATTTGGCGGACCTGCCGACATGCTTGATGGATTCGCTAGCGTCCCGGACGACCTTGTTGAGGCCACCCGGCTTGTGGTTGGGGTTTTGCTTCTTGGCGCCGACAGCGTGCGCCAGGTCCGATTTGGCACTGCGACCCGTCCTCTTCAGGACGTGGTGGATGCTGCTGCCGACGCTCTTGACGCCGGCCTTGACGCCGCGGCCGGTGGCTTTCGCCGCGCCGTGCACGTCCTGGGGGACGCTCTGGGCAAGGGCTGGCCTGGCGACCAGCGCACCGGCGAGCGTCGCAATCGCAAATAATGTCGAGGGTCGAAACATGATATCTCTCTGAGTAGGGTCTGGATGCCTCTTCAGCCGGCTCACGAGTGCAAAAGCCGGGCTAGGCGACCGACTCTGGCTGGGAGCGCTGAGTTATGAGATTAATACGGACGATCGTTCCGCAACTTGCGGACTGTGGCGTTCTACCGCATCGTCCGAGCATGAGATCCAATGCTTTTCTCGCGCTCAGCGCGATATCGTCAATCCTGACTACCTCCGCCAGCTCAGCGCAGGGAACGAGGTCTTCGGTACCTCGCGTTGATACCTCGCCATCAGCTATCACGACGTTAATGGGTGCGGGAATCTCGCGTGATCTGGCAAGTTACCGTGCAGCGCGCATCAGTAATGTTCGCTATGCTTTGTCGCTCGACGTAACGCCGCACGACACAGCCGTCGGCCACGTCACCATCGCATTCATGCGAATTGGAAGTGGCGATGCGATAGTTGACTTTCGTGGACCGGGCCTGGGCCCAGTCGTGCTGAACGGCGCCACTCTCGCGGCGGACGTCAACAACGGAATGCACATACGACTTCCGTCGTCATCGTTACGGCGTGGCGAGAATAGCGTGTCGATGAGCTTCAAGGCGCTCATCGCACCAGCCGGCGCGAGCGTCATACGCTACCACGACGCCACGGATGGCTCGGACTATCTCTACACGCTGTTGGTGCCGTCGGACGCGAACCAACTCTTCCCCTGCTTCGACCAACCGGACATAAAGGCGCGTACTTCCCTTACCCTCACGATTCCAAGCAAGTGGAACGCCGTCGCGAACGGTGTGGTGCAACGCACAGAGACCGCAGGCTCTCGCACGACAATTCATTTCGCCGCAACAAAGCCGATGAGCACCTATCTGATCGCCTTTGCAGCTGGTCCATGGGCGCGGGTCACCCGAAACATGGACGGTCAGCCGATCACCATGTACGTCCGCGCGTCGCGCGCCAAGGAAGTGGAGGCGGATTCTCTCATCGCGGCTAATGGTCGCGCTCGGAAGTGGTTCGCCGGCTATTTCAACTTTCCGTACCCATGGCCCAAGCTCGACTTCGTGCTCGCTCCTGCGTTTCCGTTTGGCGGAATGGAACATCCGGGCGCGATTTTCTACAACGAGAACAGTTTCATCTTTCGCGAGCGTGCTACACGGCCACAGCGCATTTCGCGTGACGCGACCATTTACCATGAGGTCGCGCACCAGTGGTTCGGTGACCTGGTGACGATGAAATGGTTCGACGACCTGTGGCTCAAAGAAGGGTTCGCCACCTACATGGCAGCGAAGATGCGCGCGTCACTCGAGCCAGCGTCGAACGCGTGGGAGACGTTCTATTTGCAGAACAAGCCAAGCGCATATGCGGTGGACCGGACGGAAGGGACGACGCCGATTTGGCAGTCGCTGGGCAATCTCGATCAGGCAAAGAGTAACTACGGCGCGATAGTGTACAACAAAGCGCCCGGTGTGATCAAGCAGTTGAACTATCTCGTGGGTGACTCAGCGTTTCGGCGTGGGCTGCACGCGTACCTCGTGCAACATGCATACGCGAACGCGACGTGGCAGGATTTGTTGTCTTCGGTTGGTACAGCTGCGAAGCGACCGCTAGACAAATGGGGTCAGTCGTATATTCTGCGACCTGGAATGCCAGTGATCGGCCAGCACGTCAATGTGCAGGGCAAAGCATTGCAAAGCATATCACTCGTGCAACATCCGGCTCAAAGCATTTCTGGATCCGGACCGTGGCCAATTCGTACGCAAGTGCTCCTCAGGTACGCGGGTGGGCGCACCGATCATCTGCTCATCGACCTCAAATCCGACAGCACAGTCGCGCGATTCGCAACCGCGATGCCGGCGCCCGAGTTCGTCTTCGCCAACGCCGGCGATAACGCCTATGCTCTGGTAGTCCCCGATTCCGCCAGCGCGCACTGGCTCGCCGATAGCGTGGGAACGCTTACGGACCCACTCACACGAGCGATGGGATGGGACGCGTTGTGGGAGCTAGTGCGTCGGGGGAGCATACGGCCAACGGAATTCATCGCGATCGCGGAAAGGTCGCTACCGCAGGAACAGGACGAACAGATCGTTGGTGCGCAGCTCAGACACGTAACGCGGGCGGCTGAAGCGTATCTGTCTCCAGACGAACGCGATGCGGCCATGCCTGCGCTGGAGGCGTCGCTTCGAACCATCGAAAGCGATGCCGCGCGACCATACGAGATCCGAAAGCCAAATCTGGACGCGCTCATTCGCGTAACGCGCACTCCGGCAGGATTGCAATATCTGGATCGGATGCTGGATAGCACGACGGCTGCGGGTGCGCCCCTGCGCGCGCCAACGCGATGGGCAATCATGACGCGGTTGATCGCGGCACGCTATTCAACCGCCGCGCAGCGGTTTGCGACCGAGTCCAGAGCCGACTCGACGAGCGAGGGCAAGCGTTACGCGTTCATCGCTGGCGCGGCGGAGCCAGACGCCAGCGTCAAGCGCGAGTATTTCAAGCGCTATCTCAGTGATCCGAGCCTGAACGAAGAATGGGCGACGTCGAGTCTGGGTGCCTTCAACGAGCTAGATCAGCAGTCCCTGACCCTCGACTATCTCAAGCCTGCGCTGGATACGCTGCCGTGGTTGCAGCGGAACCGACGGATCTTCTTCATCGGCTCGTGGCTGGGTGGTTTCATTGGTGGACAGTCCACACCGGCGGCGGTTACGACGGTGCGAACCTTTCTTAAGTCCAATCCTGATCTTGGGGCTGACCTACGGCAGAAAATACTGCAGGCGCTGGACGAGCTGGAATCGACGGTCAAGATTCGATCGGGCTCGCATGCGTAGGGCGCAAACTGACGCGCAGCCTACGCCGGCACGATTTACTTCTTGAACAGCGTTAGATATTCGCCGTAGCCCTGCGCTTGCAACTGCTCAACCGGAATGAAGCGAAGCGATGCAGAGTTCATACAGTAGCGGTTCCCGGTAGGCTTTGGGCCGTCATCGAAGAGGTGCCCCAAATGCGAATTGGCGTGGGATGACCGAACTTCAGTTCTGGTGTAGCCGAGCAGGTGATCGGTGTCCGTCTTGACGTTCGCTGGAACTAGCGGCCTGGTAAAGCTGGGCCAGCCAGTTCCGGAATCGAACTTGTCGGTCGAGCTGAACAATGGCTCGCCGGAGACGATATCGACGTAGATACCGGCTTTGTGGTTGTCCCAGTATTCATTGTGGAACGGAGATTCCGTGGCGGCGTTCTGAGTCACGTCGTACTGCTCCGACGTGAGCTTCTTATGTAGCTCGGCGGCCGCCGGCTTCTTATAGGCAGTCATTTTTGTGCTGGAGTATTGCTGCGCATGGGCGGCGGGGGTAGCCGCTACGGCAACGGCAAAACCCAATGTGATACCGAGTGCGTACCGGCTAAGCGAGACGATCATATTCAACCTTAAGTATGGGGAAGCGGCACGCCCTCCACCGCATATAGCACTCCAATATGTACGCCAGAACGCCCAGATTGGTTCTATTGTATGCCGGAATTTCGGGTGGCGGCCAGAATGGTCTCGGCGGCGGGAGTGACGAGCTCTCGCTCGGATATGCTTCGTGGGCAAGCCTGCTGACTGGTCCCTAGTGCATGTCCGGCGCTGGCCCGGTGCGAACACGGGGGGCCCGCAACAGCAATATTGCCGGTGCTACGGCCACAAATGTGAGCATGATCATGATCCATGCATCGTTGTAGCTGAGCATCGCCGCCTGGCGCGTGACGGTTCCGTCGAGCAATGCGTACCAGGTTCGAGCAGCCGTAACAGCGGGCATTCCTTGCGCGATCAGGCCGCTTATCACTGAGTGTTGCCGAGCAACGAGGACTGGATTTGTGGAGTACAGATTGGTAAGAAGATCGGCTCGATGCAGCGCCGTGTGCGTGGTGACGTAAGTGCTCAGTATCGCGATTCCAAACGACCCACCAAGCTGACGGGAAAGATTGATCAAACCAGACGCCTGTTGCGCCTCACTCGGCTCGAGCACGCCGTAGGCCACGTTGTTGATCGGCGTGAACAGGAATCCAAGTGCCAGGCCACGATAGATGAGCGCATAACGTACGTCTGATTCGCCGGCCTGAGGCGAAAGATGGCCAAGCTTCCACATTGATACCGTGAAGATCGCGATTCCAATCGCTATCAGTATCCGGCCGTCCACGAGTGGCTTGGCGCCGTTCAGTAGCTTGCCGCACACGATCGCAGCGAAGGCCGTGGCTATCCCGCCAGGCAGCAGTGCCAGCCCCGTATCCAGCGGTGTGAGCCCGAGAATGGTCTGGGTAAAGAGCGGAAAGATAAACGTTCCGCCGTACAGGCCGAAACCGAGAGCGATGAACAGGAAAATCGATGCGGACAACTGCCGATTCTTCAATACTCGAAAGTCGACCACTGGGTGCTTGTTGCGCGAGGAGAGTTCCCACCAGAGCATGGTGGAAAGACACGTCGCCGCGAGAATCGCGAGCCGGGTGATAAACGGATCCGAGAACCAGTCATTGCGGTTGCCTTCTTCCAGCACGTATTGCAGAGACCCTATACCGACCATGAGCAGGATGATGCCAAGAAAATCAATGCCTCCTTCTCTGCCTTTCTTCCCAGGAGGGTCGTGCAGGAACGACGTCACCAGAAACGCCGACGTAATTCCAATCGGGATATTGATGAAGAAGCACCAGTTCCAGCTGTAGTTATCGGTGATCCAGCCACCCAGGGTGGGGCCAAGGGTGGGGGCGACGATGATGCCAAGGATGAAGATCGCCTGCACGAGGCCCTGCTGATCGCGCGGAAATATCTGACGGATAGTCGCCTGGGCCGTGGACAGGAGGGCCGCACCGCCGGCTCCCTGCACGATGCGCCACAGGACTATTTCGGTAAGACTAGTTGAGGTTCCACAGAGGAACGACGCCACCACGAAGATGATTATCGAGGCGGTGAGGTAGTTGCGGCGGCCGAAGGTTTCGGTCAGGAACGCCGTGAGCGGGAGCACAACGACGTTCGAGAGGATGTAGCCGGTGAGAACCCAACCGATCTCCTGCAACGTGGCGCCGAGGTTTCCAGCCATCTGCGGCAACGCGACGTTCACGATGGTGGTGTCGAGCACCTCCATTACCGCGGCCGTGATGAGGCCGAAGAGGATTATCCAGCGGTACGGATTGAGTGCCTCCTGCTCGGAGACGCCAGTAGGAGCAACAGTTGCGGTCGCCATTGATCCAATGAAGAAAAACGACGACCGCGCGCTGGTCTAGTGGCTGGCGACAGATCCTTCGGTGGAGACTGGTAAATTCTGGATGAAGAATTCCATCATCCGCTCCGAGTTGAGTGCAGAATGGCCCTGGTCAGGGCCTACCTGAACGTCGAAGCTCTTGCCGGCCTTTTGCAACGCGGCAATCATCTCCATGCTGTTCGAGTTGTGCACGTTGTTGTCGGCCGTGCCGTAATACAACATGAGGTGGCCCTTCAGATTGGCCGCATAGGTCATCGCGCTTCCGGCATCGTAACCAGATGCATTCTCCTCGGGGATCCACATGTACCGTTCGGTATAGATCGTGTCGTAATTGCGCCAGTCGGTGGGCGGCGACATGCTGCATGCAGCTGCAAACAGATCGGGATAGCGAAGCAGCGCCATGAGCGATGCATAGCCACCGTACGACGTCCCGTAGATTCCCACGCGCGTTTTGTCGACGTACGGACGCGCGTCAAGTGCGCGGACACCAGCCGCTTGATCATCGATCTCAACGATGCCGAGTTTTTCGTAGATCGCGTCCAGGAAGCGTTTGCCGCGGCCGTCCGCGCTCCGCGAATCCAAGGTGGCTACCAGGAAGCCGAGCTCAGTCAACCGATTCGGCAAGGTGAAATCCTCGCTTGCACCGTTCGTGTTGGGACCGCCGTAGACACTTACGAGCAGCGGATAGCGCTTGTGTGGGTCGAAGTTGGACGGAAAATGGAGCATTCCCTGCAACTCCGTGGTTCCGTCACCAGCCTTGTAGCTGAATAACTCGACACGCTTGAGCCCAAGCTGATTGTACTTGGTCATATCGCTCGTGGCGATGTCAGCGACAACCTTCCCCGCGGCGTCCATCAATCGAGCGACCGGCGGTTGATCGTGCGTCTGAGCGATGTCAATAAAATGCTTGCCATCGGGCGCGAAGCTCTCGGTGTGGCTGAAGGCTGGATCGGTGAGCCGGCTGTCGTTACGTCCGCTGAGGCTAACGCGATGCAGCTGCATCTTCATCGCATTATCGCCATCGTGAGCGGTGTAGTACATCACGCCGGCCTTCTCATCGACATGGTCAATCTCACCAGCATCGAATTGGTTGTTCGTGATCGTGGCGAGCAACTTCCCACTCATGTTGTAGAGATAGTAGTTCCTGAAGCCATTGCGCTCTGATTCCCAGATAAACCGCTGTCCATCAGCGAGATATTGGAATTCCGGATTGTTCGCGACCCAGCTCGCAGGCCATTCGTCGCGGACTACTACCCTGCACTTGCCGCTGGAGGGTTCGCACGCCGTGAACTCGAGAATGTTTTGCCTGCGATTTGTACGATTGAACGTCAGCTCTCGTCCGTCGGGACTCCACCCCACGTGGTACACGTAATGGCCGATAACGGAATTGTCGAACGGATTCCCGTCACGCACATCGATTCTGGTAGTGGTTTTTTTCGCGACATCGTACACGAATAGATCGACGATTGGATTTGGCACGCCCGGCTGCGGAAAAGCCTCGACATCGAGCGTGGTATGCAGCTTTGTCTGGTTTAGCCCGATATAGTAGTCCGGCACCTTGCTCTCGTCGAACCGGTAGTAGGCGAGCTTGGATCCATCGGGCGACCACCACATCGCGGTGCGTTGATCAAGCTCCTCGCCATAGACCCAGGATGCGGTGCCGTTCTTGATTCGATTCGGAACGCTACCATCGGTGGTGAGCGCTATCTCATTGGCGCCGCTCGCGCCGCTCAAATACATGTTGCGGTCTCGGTACGCGGCCTTGAGCTTGCCATCGGGTGAGACCGCCGAATCGAATTGGCGACCGCGACCGGGGCCGGCTGCGAAGCGCGCCCTTAGGGCTGCCATCTCGGCCTGCGCGTCAACGTCGCCGGCGACGGTGGCGGTCCGGCGCGCCACGTTGTAATGGTACCGCTTCCCACCAAATTCGTAGTTGAACGCCTTGCCGCTGTCGACCCATACGGGCCGAATGGCAGCGCTCGCGACCGAGCCGAATATCTCTCTGCTGAGCGTGTGATAGCGCGGGTACTCCGGCATCGCGCGGAGGCGGTCCTGCGCCATGGCGGGCGCAGCGACAATCGTCGCTATGCTGGCGAATGTCAGGAAGTACAGAACGTGAGACTGGCGAAGGATCCGTGTAGTCGGCATGCAGAGAGTTTTCCAGGGCTTTGACGGTAATGGCTTCGTGCGAGTGCTATAATCTGCATCCTGTACGTTTGTCTGACCCGATCCGCTCAATCCGCGAGGTTGGCGCCAGCCAACGTTCTCAAAGTCTGTACAGTACTGACCCAGGACTGCCGTTGGCGAGTTTCCCTGGCGCCCCCACCCGATGAGGTACTTCATGGATCACCGTTCGCTCGCCGTGGCACTGTTGCTCCCGCTATTCGCTGCACCATCCGCCGCCCGGGCGCAGGCGGCTACGCGACCGAGCACCGCCGAGATATCCACGGCGGCGCCGGGGCGCGACCCCAACCAACCGATTGACGCCGAATACACAAAGAAGATCCGCGAGTACACCACCGAATCCTTCTTCCTATCGCCGCTGGTCGATTACCTACCCGCCTCCGCGACGGTTCCTACCCCAAAGGCAGTTCTAGGCGACATCGCGGGCGCGCGTGACAATCTGCCATACTCGAAAGAGGTGTACGCCTACATGCGGCTGCTCGCCAAGGCAAGCCCGCGGGTGCGAGTGTACAGCATCGGCACCACGGAAGAAGGGCGCGAGATGATCGCGGTTGCGGTGGCCTCGGAATCGTTACTCGCCAAGGTGGACGATAACAGGGCGAAGCTCGCGAAGCTTGCGGACCCACGAACAATCAACATGGACGACGCACGGGCCGAGAAGCTCATCGGAGATGTGGCGCCGGTGTACTACATAACGGGGACGATTCACTCCACTGAATCAGGGGCGCCGACGGCACTCATGGAGTTGGCCTACAGACTTGCGGTCGATGAGAGTCCGTACATACGGAACATCCGGGACAATGTAATCACGCTCATCACGCCGATCGTGGAAGTGGACGGACGTGACCGAATGGTGGATCTCTTCCGCTGGCACATGGCGCATCCAAACGAGACGTATCCGAGTCTCATCTATTGGGGTCACTACGTAGCGCACGACAACAACCGCGATGCGATGGCGCTCACGCTCAAGTTGTCGCAGAATGTACTCAACGAGTACATCGCTTCGCGCGCGATCGTGCTGCACGATCTTCACGAATCCGGTTCGTATCTGTACGACAACACCGTCGGCGACGGACCTTACAACGCGTGGCTCGACCCCTTGCTGACGAACGAGTGGCAAATGCTCGGCTGGAACAACGTACAGGAGATGACGCGCATGGGAATGCCCGGCGTCTTCGCGCATGGACAGTTCGACACCTGGTCGCCGGGCTATCTCATGTTCATGGCCGCGACCCACAACGGCATCAGCCGGCTGTACGAGACGTTCGGCAATGGTGGCACCGCCGAGACGATCGAGCGAACGTTGCCGCCGAGCGAGACCTCGCGGACGTGGTATCGTCAGAACCCGCCGCTACCGCGCGTGATGTGGTCATTGCGTGATAACAACAACTATGAGCAGACCGGCCTGCTCGTCTCGCTCAATTACTTCGCGAATAATCGGCATCAGTTCCTCGAGAATTTCTACCAGAAAAGCAAGCGCTCGATTCTCAAGGCACACACGGAAGGGCCTGCCGCATACGTTTTCTCGTCGGCAGATCCCCGCAGAGGCGCACAGGCGGACCTGCTGCACATTCTTCAGATTCAGCATGTCGAGATTTCGCGCGCGACCGCACCGTTCAGCGTGACGCTGCCGGCGCGAAGCAACCGCGCGCGGCACGGCGGGGACTCTTCGAGCTCGACAGGCGCACGTTCCGCATCCGGTGACGCTGCAACACAATCGGCGCCCGCCACGGAGACTCGCCAGTTTCCGGCGGGAAGTTACATCGTACGGATGGATCAGCCGTATTCTCGAATCGCTGACGCGCTGCTCGACTATCAGTTCTGGAGCCCCAACGATCCGCAGAAGACACCATACGACGATACCGGCTGGACGTTCCCGGAAAACTTTAACGTGCAGTCCGTTCGTGTCGTGGACGCTGGCGTCCTTGCTGCCCCCATGGAGCCGGTGACCGGAGTTATCCGGGCACCCGGCGGAGTCACCGGCTCGGGGAGTGTTTTCGTCATCAACAACAACGGAGACAACGCGCTGACCACTCTTCGCTATCAGTTCCGCAACGCTGACTTTCAGACTGCGGAAGAGCCGTTTCAGGCAGCGGGCCAGTCGTTTGCCCGTGGCTCGTTCATCGTACGAAACGTCGCGACTGGAGAGTTGGACAAGGCAGGCCACGATCTCGGTGTGACCGCGTATGCGGTGACGTCCGCCCCATCCGTTAAGACGCACCCGGCACGAGCCGCGCGCGTGGCGATCCTGCATACGTGGGGCAGCACACAGACGGAAGGTTGGTGGCGACTGGCGTTCGACGCGCTTCACATCCCGTTCAGCTACATCAGCGTTCAGGATGTTGCCAAGGATCCGAATCTCAACGCGAAGTACGATGTAATTCTGTTTCCACCGTCCGGAAACGCGCAATCCATCGTTCAAGGAATGCCGATGTGGCGCAACGCGATGCCGTGGAAGAATACGCCACTCACGCCGAATATCGGCAAGTGGGCCGAGACGGACGATGTGCGCCCTGGCCTCGGCTTGCAGGGAGTTCAGAACATTGAGAGCTTCGTTACGAAGGGCGGCTTGCTGGTTGGCGTATCCAGCACGGCTGACTTCGCGATTACTTACGGGCTCGCGAACGGTGTCAGCAGCAATCAGCCAGCGCGCGGAAAGGTTGTAGGCAGCCTTCTTCGCACGCGTATCGTCGACGACGCCAGCCCGTTGGTGTACGGAGTGTCGGACAACCTCGCAGTCTATAGCGAAGACGGCGCGAGCTTTAGTGTAAGCAACAGTCGCGGGGGCGGGCGCGGCGGACGTTTTGCCAACGGCGAGGGAACGCGTGCTACCGGGCGCGGAAGTGTTGACGACCCCGATGTACCACAGGGGCGCCCGCTACTTGCCGCGCAGAACACCGCGCCCGTGGCCGCGCGGGTCGAACCGTGGCAGGCGACACCGGTCACAGATGAGCAACTGCGTACTCCGTTGGGGATCATCCCGCCGGACCAGCGTCCGCGCGTTGCGCTGCGCTTCACGGATCAGCGTGATCTACTCGTCTCCGGCTTGTTGGACGGAGGGAGCGACATCGCGCAGCGTCCAGTTGTAGTGGATGTGCCGATGCAAAAAGGACATGTTGTCCTGTTCGCGAACAACCCGATCTACCGTGGTGAGACGGTAGGCGCGTACCCACTTGTCTTCAACGCGATCCTCAACTTCGATCACCTGGACGCGGGAAGGAAGTTGGATGTGAAGTAACACAGCGAATGGCGCTGACATGCATTCGTGAGTTCGGGGTTTCGCGCGAATGCATGTCGGGTCGGTTCGTTGCCGTGAGGGATTCCCGCTTTCGCGGGAATGACGGGGGGGCGGGAATGACCGTGGAGCAGAGTTTCGTGACATTCTGACCTGATCGTAGGAAGCCGATGGCACGCTGCGCGGCACGATTGTGGTTAAGGCACGAGATATTGCCGGTTGGTCTCCAAGGCAAATAGAACAGGAGCGGGTTTCACTATGCCGCCGGCTCGCGCCGATCGCGATGGGCCGATTTTTGCCTTTAAGTCATTTCGCTGCCGCTCAACCTGTCGCGCGATCGCCATGCGGCGGACCGGAAGCCCGGTGTCAAGCTCATTTCCCTTACCGATTCAGCCCATGCTCGCAATATCGAAAACAGCTCTTCACGATTCCTGGGGCCGCATCTTTTCACGCGCCGCGATCGCGCTCGTTGCAATCGCGGTTGGTTGCGGTGGTAGCAGCGACGTCACGGCTCCTCCGGGCGGCGGTGGCGGCGGTGTTGGACCAACGCCGGTGGCGACTGTCGCCGTAACTGCGACTTCCGCAGCGCTGCTCGTAGGAGTAACCGATAGCGCTACGCTGGGCACATCAGCGATTGCAGCTACTCCGGAGGACGCGAACGGAAATGCGCTCAGTGGTCGCGCGATTACGTGGTCGTCCACGTCGACAAGCGTCGCGACAGTCAACTCTTCCGGAGTCGTCACAGCCGTGGGTGCGGGCACCGCAATGATTACCGCAACGAGCGAAGGCAAATCCGGTCAGATATCGGTCACAGTGACTCGTCCGGCCGTTTCGACGGTGACAGTCACACAGGCAGCTGCAACACTGCTGGTTGGCGTGGTAGACAGCACAAATCTTGGTTCAACGACACTAACGGCCGTTGCGAAGGATGCCAATGGACACCAGCTCAGCGGCCGAGCGGTGGCCTGGACATCGGGTACTGCAGGCGTTGCAACTGTCAGCTCCGCCGGAGCGGTCAAAGCTGTGGCACCGGGCTCAGCAAGTATCACTGCGACAATTGAGGGTCAGGCCGGATCGGTTCCTGTAACCGTGACTCGGCCGAACGTGAGCCAAGTGGTGGTTACTCCGCAAACGAGTACAATCAGGGTTGGCGTAACCGAGACTTTGTCCGTCGTGCTGCTGGACTCACAGGGACACGCACTTAACGGGAATCGCCCAATTGTCGAATTAAACCAGAGCCCCTCAATAATTACCGTCGCGAGCGGCAATATCACAGGCATAGCCGTGGGAACTGGGTCGGTCGTCTATACGAGTGAAAACAATGTCCCAGTGACGGCGACGATCACCGTGACTCCCTGATCGGCAGCGCCGGCCCATCGGGATCGCTGGATACTAAAGACACTTAGCTCCTTTCACGCCGCGCGGCACGTTCCCTGCCCTAGTTAGGTGCATCGTTTCGCATCGACAGCCGTAAATCCCTTTCTGACGGAACGGATTTAGAGGTCGAGATGGGCGGAGCGCCACACTTCAGCTTGGAGTAGCGCATCATGAAGCAACTTTGGAACGGAATTCGATTGGCTGCCCTCGCCGCGGGCGCGATCGGAGCTGCAGCGAGTACCGCAGGGGCACAGATCTCGTTCTCGGGCAACACATTCGGCTGCTTCTACACCGCGGGTCCTACGCCCGCGAATTGCACCGGCTTGCTCTCGACGACCGGAAGCCTGAGTTATACTGGCTCGACGTTCAACGTATCGAGCAACCCAGCCGACGGCCTCGTGTCGATCGGAGGTTCAGCCGGCATGCCGAACGTGAACAATCTCGGCTCGTTCAACCTGATAGGTGGCAATCACGACTACACCGGCCAGCAGTTCGCGCTGTTTGTGAACTTCACGAATCCAACCGGCGTTGTGGGCAACAACCTGTACACCGCGATAGTGACTGGCAATCTGTCGAACGCGACGACAGGCAACGTCTTCATCGACTTTGTGAACACGCCGCATAACTACACGTTCGCCGACGGTACGACTCTCAGCTTCGCGGTAGACGACGTATCGCTCGATGATCACGTGAATGGCAATGCCACCATAGCGGTTACCGGCCACGGGTATGCCAACGTCGCTACGGTTCCGGAGCCGACTTCGCTGGCTCTTCTAGGAACCGGCCTCGTGGGCCTCGTCCCACTCTTCCGCCGTCGCCGTAGTTCGTAGCGTCAATGGCGCTACGCCAGCGAGCTGAAGTGAAGTGAGCGGAAAAGTAAAAGGCCAGCAGATAGTTGCTGGCCTTTTGCTCATCTCCTGATGACTCAGCGGTCGAGAACCAGTAGAGTGAACGAACCAGGAACGCGGTTGGCTGGCGACTCTGTCTTCCAGCCACTGCTTCCGGAGCCGGTCCGAGCTTAGCCGACATCGTATAGACGCGATGAGTCTATCTCGGCGGCCTCGCTCGCCATTGTAAGCTTGCTGACAGCTTTGACCGTCACTTTCCAGACTATCGTATTCAACCTCGCATGCGAATATCGCGAATGGCAGAGCACTCATTATGATCGCATCGAGATTTTCGACCGGGACGCTCATCGCATGTGTAGCGGGTCTTTTGTGCGGTTGCGCGCAAAACTCGCCGATTCCCAAGAGTGACGCGTCCGGCGTGTTTCCGGGACACAAGTTCGACCACTTCGTTCTGATCGTGCTGGAAAACGAGGATGCCGCCGTCGTCGAGAGCATCCCGTATATGGACTCACTGGCGCGGTCCGGCGCACGGCTACGCAACTACTACGCAGTTGCGCACCCTTCCTATCCGAACTATCTCGCGCTGGTATCGGGACAGACTTTCGAGGGCTCCCCTCCCAAGGCTAAGCACGATCCGCAAGCCTACTCTGCCGTCGATTTCGGCGACGCACAACTTCTGATCGATGCACCGACGCTCATCGATGGGCTGCAAGCGCGCGGACTCGCGTGGGACGCGTTCGCCGAGGACTATCCAGACACGAGCGCAGTGCCGCAGTCGTGTGATTTCAGGAGGGCGGTCGGCAGGTATGCCCGGAAACATTTTCCATTCCTCAGCTTTGTGGAGTTCCACCAACGTCCAGATCTTTGCGCGCACGTGCGCAACCTTAGGTGGCTGAACAGGGATTCGCTCGCGGCATACACATTCATCGCGCCGAACATGATCCACGACGGCCACGACGCTCCGCTGGATAGCGCTGTAACGTGGTTACGCACCTTCCTTACTCCAATCCTCGCCGATTCCTCGGCGATGCAGTCTACCGTAATCGCAATAACCTTCGACGAATCGGCCAATACACTCGGTGACCGTCTCCGGGGTGGACGGCCCAACCGCGTCTTCGCCGTGCTGCTGGGCGGCCCGGTGCGTCCGGGCGCCGTGTCCGATGCGGTCTACTCTCACTACAGCATGCTTCATACTATCGAGGCCAACTACGGACTCGCACCTTCCATCGCGCCGGTCAACACTTCGCCTATTGTCGGGATCTGGAAGTAGCGACGCGGATCCGCTCGCGCTTATAACTCGATCCGGCACAGTGGCCGGATTCGTGCGAATGCAGTCGCGATCGTGAACCCACTCGGAGATCTGTGACGATGAATTGGACTCACGCTGGGACTGCGTTCATCGCAGCGTTCCTGGCATCGGTAGTCGAATTCGTGGAGGCGTTTACCATCGTACTCGCCGTCGGTACCACGCGAGGGTGGCGTTCCGCACTGATCGGGACGGTTGCAGGCGTGGCGCTGTTGGCGCTGCTGGTGCTTGCATTTGGTCCAGCGCTGCAGCGCATACCTCTCACCACGCTGCAGCTTGTTGTTGGGATTCTGCTTTTGCTGTTCGGGATGCGCTGGCTGCGCAAGGCAATCCTGCGGTCCGCCGGCGTCGTCGGAATGCACGACGAGGCCGCCATCTATCAGAAGGAGAAGGCTGCACTCGAAGCGGACGCGCTATCGACTCACCGTCTGGATTGGGTTGCGTTCGTAGCTTCGTTCAAGGCCGTGACGCTCGAGGGGCTCGAAGTCGTCTTCATAGTAATCGCAACTGGGGTGGGCGGGATGCTTGTTCCTGCCACCATGGGTGCAACGGCGGCCGCTCTGCTGGTGATTCTGGCGGCGATCGCGCTGCGAGCGCCTCTCGCAAGGGTCCCAGAGAACACTCTAAAGTTTGCGGTTGGAGTGCTGTTATCCGCATTCGGAGTATTCTGGATCGGAGAAGGTCTGCGGTTCACGTGGCTCGGCGAGGACCTGGCACTCGTCGCGCTCATAGTCGCGTTCCTCATAGTCGCGCGCCTGGCGGTCACGGTCGCCAGGTCTGTGGCGCGATCAGGCTCTACGTCTGAACCTGTTTATCCCGGCGGTGCACATTGAACTTCCTGTGCACCGCACTGCAAGAGCTATGGGGTCTTTTCGTTGAGGACGGCAGCTTCACGATTGGCATCATTATCTGCGTCGCAGTGGCGATCTTTCTCCTTCCACACGCTCCAATTCCGTCGCAATGGCGAGGGGTCGCGTTGTTCGTGATTCTCGCGCTGGTCTTGATCGAGAACGTTCGCCGGAGTGCCGGTAAGTGAGCGAGTCCCCTCGCGTCTTACGCGAATCTTAAGCGAGTCCTAAGCGGACCACAGTGAGGATCGGTTCAGTTCGCCCAATCCCGCCAACGCCGCGTCCCCTT
Organism: Gemmatimonadota bacterium; assembly: GCA_041691775.1. Classification (GTDB taxonomy): domain Bacteria; phylum Gemmatimonadota; class Gemmatimonadetes; order Gemmatimonadales; family Gemmatimonadaceae; genus Fen-1247. The sequence goes on along the minus strand of JBEPUB010000009.1, from coordinate 108,615 downwards.
TCCGTCAATCAGTGCCCTTTCCGACGGGTGACCTTGTCGGCGTCGTGCATGTACACCTCGAGCCCAAGGTCCGGCAACGTCTTTGAATAGCCGGAGATAAGCTGCGCCTGATAGTGGCTCAGGTCGAACTTGAACGGGTCTGCCGGATCGAGATCCACGACCAGCATCTCCGCGTCGAGCATGAGCAACTTTCCGAACCGGAGCGAGCCTCCGCGGAAGAACATGAAGTTGGAAGCGTGCGCATCGGGAAGCGGCATGCTCGCCGGAACCTTACTGTCACGGTAGGTCTCCACGATCTGGTCGCCCTCGATACGAACACCCGTTACAGTGCCCTCAATGCTCGGCGGCGGAAGAATGCTGTCAGGGGCCAGGTAAATGTCATTTCCCTTGACCGAGGCGCCGTGCGCCTTCCGCAAGTCGACGAGTTTTTCCAAAGACAGACCGGTGCCGCGCATGATTCCGTCGGCGTGCAGTCCCGCGATCTGCGTACGCGTGGGATGAATCCGGATGTGACCGTCTGGTGTGGCGCTGAGTGTTGCGTGAATCGTGAATGGAAGATCGATGAGCTTGTGCAGGTACCCCGTCTGCACAATTTCTGTCCCTGCGATCGTTACCCGCAGGCGCTTCAACGGCGCGCCCGAATACGCGAATACGTATTTATTGAGAAGCGCCGTGATGTCATTTCCAGTGAGACCCACCTCGGCTGATGCAAGATGGATTATCAGCGATTGCTTGTCATCGAACAGAATCGGCCCACTCGTCTTGCTGCGCATCGTTCCGCGAAGTCGGTGGATGTGCAGGACAACGTCGGGGTCGACAACGAAGTCTACATTGCGCATCTCAACCTGAGTCACGCTACCGGTGCTCGGGCGCACAAGTGGCGCGCGGCCGGTGCTGTGCGATGCAACCTGGATAGGATTGACGACGACGAATCTTGACGCGCCAGATAGGGCGACGAGGCTGATCGCGATTACCGCCCCCTGAACAGCCGCCATGACCACGCCCATCGGACTCTCCTTAAACGCGTATGAGCGGCGACTGAGAGACGCCTCATCCGTGACGGATCGGACTCACCTCAAGCATTATACCGCCGCGACGGCGGGCAATGAGGTTCCATTGCGGTTAACGGCTGCCAAGTCACGGCATATTGCAAGGGATGACGGCCTGGCGTTGAGGAGATCCGCCGGCAGCCGGGAAGCAGAGATCGGTGGGCGCAACGTCGCCGGCCCTATCGCCTCTGAGTTGCCGCCGCATACCTGGCTGTCCATAAAGCGCTCCGATGAGGATGCCGCCGCCGAGGAGCAGCATAGTCAGGAGTGCTACAGCGACGAGTTGCGACGGTGTTGGCTTTGTATGCCCGGGCATCCGCATCGCAACGTCTGGGCCTGTACCGCTCGGCTGCTCTGCGCCGACACCGTCAGTATTGTCGCGCATAGGTGATGTCGCAGTGGCCATTGACGACGTGCGCGGAACGCCGCCCCTTCCAAGTGCTCGTTCGGTGCCCATCCCATGTTTCAGTCCAACTGCAACGAGCCAAACGTTGACCGGATATGCGGTCACAACACCAACCAGGGTTGCAAGCGACATCACGCCCCAAAAGCGCGGTGACGTGGGATCCATCGCGCTTCCATTCGCGCTCATGAGGATCAGCATGGTCGGGATCATACCAGCCATCACGGCGTTCATCGAAAGCCATTCCGGCAGCAACGAGCGACGAACTGCTGCAACATAAGAACCGCCAAGCATGTCCTTCATGAAAAGCGCCTGAAAAACTAACAGCCCGAAAGCGAAACCGAAGCCGTACTCTACTACCGCGTCCGCTCCCATAGAAAATCGAAGAGAAGCCGTTGCTACGGCTGCGACAATCACGCCCGTTGCGTCACCGGCCAGACAATGAATCGCTGAGCCGACGCCTTGCTTCCATAGCGGCGCTACGAATTTTTCATGCGCGCCCGGCCCCGGTTCCTGGCACGCGAGAACATACACCGCCGCGCCGACGGGGCCGGTATAGAGCGTCACCAATACCCAGCCCCATCTCATAACGCGCAGCTCAGGTGTGTGAAGGAACGCATCCCAGGCAACGTAGATCACGGACAGCGCCGTGACGATGAACCAGATGACGAGTACCCCGTCAACTATTACCCCACGGCCCATTCCTACTTGCATTCCGAGGAACCGATCAACTTTCCATACATTGTTGCTCCGGTTTGACGCGGTAAGAAGGGTGACGCAGGAAAGAAGCGATCTCACGGTCCGCAAGTCTCTTGTTCGCTGCGGCCTACAATTGCACTACGTCGTCGCGGGCATCCTCCGGCACGACTCCGCGCATTTCCGGCAAGCATCGGCGCACCGCTTCACTGCGTCACTCGAGCCAGCGGCACACGCCCTGGCACACGCGTCACACACGTCCGCGCACGCGCGGCCCATGGCGGCATGGACATGGGAGCCTCGGCTCATCAATGCGGCAGACGTAGATCGCCTGAATCTGGCTACGGGTGTGAAAGTCGGTGTTGCATCTCGCCAATCTGTTTGGTTTGCACCGCGCGCATTGCCTCCGCCATCGACTTGATTTTCGGATCGGTTATTCGCGGCAGATACTCGTTGATCATGGAAAGTGCTTCTTGATGGTGCCGGAACACATCTTGGCGAAATGCGCGGTCATAGGCGATCCCGCGGAGCATCTTCAGAGAGTCGGCCATCGCCTGATGCTCCGGCATGACCTGCGGATCGTATGGATCGTTGAATTTCTGGCGCAGCATGATCGTCATTGTGTCTAGCTCTGCATCTTGCTCCGTGTCGAGCTCTCTTGCCTGGGCCATGACGCCGGCGGCATCCTTTCGGTCGACTGCCTGGTGCACGATCTGGATCAATCCTCTATGATGGTCGCTCATCTTGCGGAGGAACTCGTGATTTGCGTCCATCTTGGCGGTAGACCTTCCGCTCCCTCCGTTCATAGCACCGCTATCCCCTGCAGACGGCATACCGGCGGTCGTCGTCGGCGTTGATACCGCAGCACCAGTGGTATCCGTGACAGCCGTGTTGCGTGACGAGCATGCTGCAGCTAGAGAGATAGCTCCGATCGCAAGCGCAGGGTTAAAGAATGATCTTCGTCGGGCGTGAGTCATCTAAACTTCTCCGAGGACTGATTGCGGCGTAAGGCGTTGTAGCAGGCGAAGCAATTCCTAACCAGGAAGCAAACGCCCAATATGAGACCGCTTTACACGGCATAAAATGTGCCGGTGATCGTGTCGGCGTGACGCTGGCTAACTGCGCCTCGGCGCCAAGCGCTACCTTATCGGGGCTCGGCAGCCAATTCTTGTAATCGGTGTATAATCCATACACGGGTCGCGAGTCAGCCTAATACACCCCCCGCTGTAGGAGTCGCTGTGGCATCGGAACCAAAGCCTGTTCGCCGTCCAAGATTGCCAAAGCTCCAGGACACGGTCCGGCTTTCCGCCGACGGGGTCGCCAAGGTGTTGGGCGATCTCGAGACGCGTATCATGCGCGCCGTCTGGGACTTGGGCTGCGCAGTCCCGGCCAAGCAGGTACACGCCGAGGTAGCGAAGACCCATTCAGTCTCGCCTCTCACAGTGATCACTGTCCTGAACAGGATGGCCGAGAAGGGGATACTTCGGCGGACAAGGAAATCGGACCTCCTGCACTACGAGGCGCGGATGACCGAGTCTGAGTTCATGACACACGCCTCGCGGCATGTCGTCGAAGGAGTTTTCGGGTTCGAGCCTGATGCGGTAGCGACATCATTCGTCGATGTCTGGGCCGAGCGTGACCCTGCACGTTTGGACTCGCTCAGGCGGTTGATAGACAAGCGGATTCGCGAGCGCGACAAGACCACGGACAAAGCATCCGATAAGCCTCGCGGCAAGCGTTAGTCGCTGAGATCAAGCATGCATATGTCACAGGAAGAGCGGAGAGCATCGGTCATGAGCAGCCAAAGTGGGATGATGGCGCGCGACATCGAGAGCGATGGTTTCTCGCGGACTCATCTGCGTAATGGTTTGGCCGAGCAGGAGCGCGCACATCGCTTACGTTTGCGCCTTGGTATCGCTGCGGTAGTGATTCTGGGTGTGGCGCCCGTTTTTGTTCACCATTCCGCCATGGGCGACGAGGTACTTCTGCGCGGCGTAAGTGAGGTAGCGAACTCATACCTCATCGCAATACATCATTTACTCGGGCCAGTCCACACGCTCTTTCACTTACTGCTCTTTACCGGCTTCTTCTACGCGATAGCCGACCGCGTAGCGGCATCGCTACGGGTCAGACATGCTGTCCGAGCATTGCGGGGTGATCCCCCTCGAATTGGCGACGCTTTTTGGATGGCCGCCGCTGAGGCGGAACTTTCGCCCGCCTCGATCCGCGTGGTTACTAGCCGGATGCCGAATCCGGCATTCACAGCTGGTTGGTTTCGGCCGCGCGTGTACGTAAAGAGTGACTTGGCAGCGGCTCTGTCCGCATCGGAACTCGCCGCGCTTCTGGCACACGAGGCAGCGCACGTCACGCGACGCGATCCACTCCGGCTGTCAGCGCTGCGCTTTCTCGTTCGGTGGCTATTTTGGGTTCCGGTGCTCGGACGGCTCGCGGACGACGTTGCAGATGAGATTGAAATTGCGGCGGACGATCACGCCGCTGAACGCGATCCGCTTACGCTTGCGTCAGCGATCCTTCGCGTGGCACAGTGGCCGAGCGCGGACGTACGCACCCTTGGTGTCGTTGGTTTCTTCCAGCATGATATTCTTGACCGGCGCGTTCTGCGTCTTGCAGGTGAGGCAAGCACGATCCAAAGCCGAGTAACACGACGGTCGTGGGTTATCGCGTCATTCGCACTGGTTCTCGTCTGGCTTTCCGGAGCAATCGTGGCGCATCCGTTACCCTCAACAGCGCGGCACATTGCCCACTCCTCGCCAACCGCGCACCTATCAACGCCAGACAGGATCGGACTCTGGGTCGAGCGTGTGGCTGACGGCGACATCGGCCACGCCCACAACTAGCACAGGCCACAACACGCTACATGTGCATGCCTTTCATCGCGTGATCGCTGGCGCCCATTCCCATCTGGCTAGGGCGAAATCGCAGGAAGACAGTTGTACCGATTGGATAGCGGGTGCCGTAGTACGCTCGGATCGGATCTGGCACAATGTTCAGCGTGCCGCTCGCGCCTAAGCCAATCGAGCCGCCACTGAATTTGCCGATCTCACGCGTGTAGCCGAGCGACACCTCACTCACATTGAACGAACTGGTTGCGCTCACAGGGGGAAGTGGGACGAGACCGCCATCCGCGTAGATCGGCGGGCCACCAGTAACGTATAGCGCGAGATCTCGTGCACTCTTGTTAACGATCTCGGCTCGGCCAAAGATCGTATTTCGGCTGTCGAGCGTGAGATCGGTTTCTATCAGGCCGCTGTTAGATAGCTGTGTGTCGCCGGATTCTCTGTTCGCGCCATAGACGAGTGAGCTTGCCCAGTGGCCCGTACTGCCGAATGGTCGCCCATACAGGACGGAACCGGTAACCCGATGCTGTGAGATGTCGGGGAAGAGCGCCTCGGGCGACTTGAGATAGCCGTACGATGCAGCGAGACTCCAGTCCGGAGCTGGATTGACTGTCAGGCGGCCGCTGTAGGAATCGAGACTTCTTCCCTTGTAATCGAAGTTGGTTCGATTCTCATCAGGCTCTCGACCATTGAAGATCGAGCCTTCCAGCTTGACGCTGTGCGTGAACAAGCCGGCGGTTAGAACTCCGAACGAAATGTGCGTCGCGTCCTGCCAGTGATGACCGATCGGTGCGAGCGGGTTGTCCATGGCGCTGGGGCGATGTGGAAACGCAACCGGGCCGAGGGAAGGCTCGCCCACCGGCGCGACGTAAAGCGAGATGGCAACACTGTTGGTGATGGGACGCTCGTACAGCGCAGCCAATTCCATGAAGAGATCGTGCGGATGTTGCCGATCATGCAGAACTTGCCCATCCACGGATTCACCTGACTGCAGGAGCAGCGGATAGCCGTATTTGGTTACGGTGAATGCCTCGAGGCTCATCATGCCCCGAAGGGTGAGGTCGCCACCGCCAAGCTCCCTTCGCGCCATCAGCATTCCCCAATTCACGCTCCCGAACTGAGAGTCGCCACGCGGCGCATTGCGGACGAAGTTCTGCTTGTCATACTGCACGAACGCCTGCCCGTGGAGCATGAGCTCCCACGAGCCGGCCTTGATGTGGCGTACGTACATCGGCGTGGCATCCGGCACCCAGGACGTCCCACTTCCAGTTCGCTCCATGGGAATGGCCAAGGGTCCTGGTCGCATCCCTTCCATGCCGGGCATCTGCATGGTTTGAGCGGCGCTTTCACTCACGGCGGCCGTCGCGCCCGGGACAATTCGCTGCATCGCATGTTCTGCCTTCGCTCCAACCGCGCGCTTTCTCATTTGCATGCCGCCCATCGAACCCGAGCCGGAATCGGAAGCGGAATGGACCGAGCGGGCATCGCCAGTCGAGTCACGATTAACTGAATCTCGACGCGGAGCGTGGCTCTTTGGAGTAGTGTCGCGCTTCACGGTCGCCTTCGGTTTCGACATTGGCATTGGCATCGTGCCACTCTGAGCCTCAAGTGCGAACGGCGCGCTGAGCAGCGCCGCCGAGAACACAACCACGGCGGCCAAAAAACACGAAACTGGCCAAGTGGAGCAACGTCGGGGAGTATTGCGAGATAGAGTAAGATTGGTCATAGCTCTAGAGTGTTGATACCACGCCAGTTGATGGCGAACGCCAGGACGTGCCAAGGGCTTCTGGACCAGTTGTGCCCGGGTTTGGTCCTGAGGCGTACCTTCCATCGGGACAATTCGTGCCGCTGATATGACGCCGTGTAGAATGGAGCTCGCGGCATGGCACCTTCTCGAAAACCGTGTGCGCCAGCGCAATCGCGTATATATTTTATGCTGAGTAAAATACACCGCCGTTTTTCTCCGTGCAAGCCTGGACTCTTAGCAACTACGTATACGATGCAGACAGCTGCACGCCTTAGCTTCGTCCGACGCCAGCTCACACTCGTGCTCGTCGTCGGAGCATTCTCAGCGCTTGTCGCCACCCCACGAGTCGCGTGGGCACACGGCCACCTTGTGTTGTCAACGCCGGCTGCCGGTGCGCATCTTGTAGCTCCACCTGGATCACTCCGACTCACATTCAGCGAAGAACCTGAGCTCGCGTTCACCTCGTTGCGTTTGACACGTATCGATGGAACAGACATACCGCTCGCGCGACTGGGGATCGCTCCGAGCGACAGGCTCACGGTCGTAGCAACCATTACATCGCCCCTTTCCGCAGGCGCGTACACAGTCCGCTGGCAAATGGCAGGTGCCGACGGTCACGTAATGCGCGGGCAGTACGACTTTGTCGTAGCAGCTGGAGGCGTACCGTCGAACTCGTCGACATCTGTCGGCGCGACGGCAACGAGTCACGACAACCCGATAACCATTCCGCCCGGTGAGAACGGTTTCGGTGCTGGCTCGTGGCCGTATGCTGTTATCCGTTGGCTCCAGTTCGTCGCGCTGCTTGGGATCATCGGAGCGGTGGCCTTTCGCCAACTGGTGCTTCGTTTCATGCGTACCGAGCAGCGTACACCTGGCGCGCTCATGCGTGATACTGAACGGCTTCCGATGATTCGCATCGCTGGCGCGAGCGCGGCGCAAATTGCGATGTGGTCGGTCTTGCTATTGGCCGCGACAGCGCTGCTGCGCCTCTACGCACAGTCATTTGCCTTGCACGGGAGCATGGCGGTATTCGACACTGCGCTTGTCGGTCCCATGTTGACTCAAACCGTGTGGGGACACGGTTGGATACTTGAGCTGGCCGGTTTGTTATTGGCTTTCACGGGAGCGCGCCGTGCCAGACGGGGCGCTAGTTGGGGCCTGCTCAGTGTCGGCGCAATCGTACTCGCTTTCACACCCGCATTTTCGGGACATGCTTCGTCTACACCTCGACTAGTCGAGATAGCCGTGGTCGCCGATGGGCTGCATGTTCTTGGTGCCGGAGGTTGGCTGGGCAGCTTGCTAATGGTTGTGGTTGCCGGAATCCCGGCGGCAATGCGACTTGGTGGGAAAGAGCGAGGCTTGGCGGTTGCGGATCTCGTAAATGCGTATTCGCCTACCGCGCTGGCGTTCGCTGGCCTTGTCGCTGCGACGGGTGTCATCGCGGCGTGGCTCCACGTCGGCTCCGTGCCGGCACTCTGGCAGACGACATATGGAAAGACATTGCTTGTGAAGCTCGCGATCTTGTCGCTCGTGGCAGCTACCGGGGCATACAACTGGTTGCGTGTGAAGCCGACACTGGGCCAGATAGAAGGGGCGCATAGAGTTCGTCGCTCGGCCATGATCGAACTCGCGGTCGGGCTGCTGGTGCTTGCTGTGACGGCTGTGCTCGTAGCGACGCCGACAGCGATGGACCTTGCAGCGCGATAGTGTCAATACAAACTACCGCGCAACAAGCCAAGCGCAGTAGGAGTGCGAGCATGCGTTGGACCCATCCAGCCTGCCGCTCGCCGGGGATTCGATCGCGGTGGCCCCGTTCAGGGTAATCCGTGGAAACCACTCGGTGATGGGCAGAGTCTAATGGTTTGACTCAGTCCCGCAATATTACTCCAACTTTCGAGACCTCGGTGTTAAACAGACGTGCATGGCTCGCAACCGCGGGCGGAACGCTGGCAGTCGCATTCGCTCAGCGATTGTCCGGTCAGGTAACAAGTATTTCGTTTGCGACGCCGTATCTCGCGCCCCGCAAGCTTCCTCCAATGCACACGTACGTAATGCCCAAGTGCGATTGTTGCGAAAAGTGGGTCGATGCAATGCGAGCCTATGGATTCCCCATGACGTCGGAAGTGGTTCCAGACCAGGCTGTCGTTCGCGCGCGGTTCGGTGTCGGACCAAACGCGAAGGCAAACTGCCACACATCGGTTGTTTCCAGTTACGTGATCGAGGGCCACGTCCCAGCGGACCTCATCGAGCGCCTGATCAACGAAAAGTCGCAGCTACGTGGGCTCGCCGTTAACGGGATGCCGGGCGGAGCGCCTGGAATGGAAATGCCCGGCATGGCCGCCGAGCACTATGACGTTCTCGCCTTTGACAGCGCCGGCAACTTTAGCGTATATGCGTCGCGGTAGGACTGCCACGAGTACGGATGGATTACGGACTGTCCTTCCCGTAGTATTGGCGCGATTCGTTGGTACGGTGTATCGTTAAGGTAATGCGAGCCATGCGTGGTACATTCCGCGCCACCGCTTTGGTACTCAGTCTGGTGCTGGCCAACTTGACGTTGGTTGTCGGCGGGTACGCGTGCGTCACGCACGATGATGCTACGATGTCCGGCATGAGCGGAATGGCGATGTCAATGCCGTACGCTGACTCACCGGACAGCGCTCTGGCTTTCCGGCTCGTCCGGTCGCATCAGTCCGAACGCGGACCGCAATCGCCGCCATGCCGGTTCCCGTGGGCACCAGGCGGGTGCCAGTCGATGGCGCCTTGCGCCTCGGTAGCGACGGTCGCAGTGGCAACTTCTCTCGATGCTGGCAAGAGCCCACCACTCCGCATCGCGGATCTAACACATACACTCCTGGGTTCCGTCGCGAGCGGTCCAGAAATCCCCCCTCTTCGAGCCTAGCCCACCACAATCAGTATTTGTGGTACCGCCGCACTCATTCCGAGTGCGTGCGGATTGACTCGTGATCTGCGACTGTACTCGGGCTGCATTTATTGGCCTGGTAGCTGAACGCGCACACGCGTCGAGACTCAACTCGACAGCCAATGCGTTTCACAGATTGTTCAGGCACCCGGTTGCGCCACGTCGGCGTCACAGCCGTTCGCGCAGCGCTAGTTGTTACAACCATAGTTACTCCGTCAGCGGCCCGGGCACAGAAGCCAAGCAAGTTGACAGCGGCGCCGCACTCTACGCGCTAGTCGCGCAGGCTATCGCCGCGAGTCCCGCGATTCGAGCCGCGCAGGCTAGAGTTACCGCTGCGCGAACACGCATCTTGCCAGCCGGCACGCTACCAGACCCGACTCTCATGGCCGGCGTTGTAAACCTCCCGATCTCACACCCGAGCTTTACATACGATTCAATGACCATGAAGATGGTCGGCATTGCCCAGGTAATTCCGTTCCCCGGAAAGCTTGGCGCGAGACGTCGCGCGGTCGAGCTCGATGCCGACGCCGCCACGATCGCGTTGGACACGGTGCGACTTGCTGTCGTGCGCAACGTCAAGACCGCGTACTACGAACTGGCCTACCTGGATCACGCACTCACAATTGTCAAACAGAGCGAATCGGTTCTAACTGATCTGGTTGGTGCAGCACAGTCGCACTACGCCGTTGGAACTGGTGGGCAACTGGATGTTCTCAAAGCGCGCATCTTAGCTACGCAACTCGGTGAGTCCGCGAACATGCTCATCGAACAGCAACATGCGACGCTGGCCGCGCTGAACGCAGCGGTCATCGTCGCGCTGGTGACAATTATTTTTCTGCTTCACGCGCCGAGCGCGTTGGTTGCCATTCTGACCTTGCCGGTCGGCGTTCTAATGGCGTTTCTCGCCATGCACTTGCTGGGGTTAAGTGCCAACGTCGTGAGCTTGGGGGGAATCGCAATTGCAATCGGTGCGATGATCGACGCCGCCATTGTGATGGTCGAGAATCTCCACAAGCACATGGAGCGGAATGAAACAGACCGGTTGCGCAAACGGCATTGGGATCTCGTCGTCGAATCGGCGCAAGAGGTCGGCCCAGCGCTCTTCATTTCGCTTCTCATCATTACCGCCTCGTTCTTGCCGGTGTTCGCGCTCCAGGACCAGGAAGGCCTTCTATTCAAGCCGCTCGCGTGGACCAAGACGTTGTCGATGGCTTCGGCAGCGTTGCTCTCGATCACGCCGACGCTGGGCAGGTGATCCAGGGCCGCGAACGCTACGGCTTACTCGTCCGGTATCCGCGTGACTTTCACGACGATCCCCAACAGATCGCGCAGATACTCGTTGCCACTCCGTCGGGTGCCGAAGTCCCGCTGGGCGCACTTGCGAGGATCGGCGTTGTGCCTGGTTCGACGCTGATCAAGTCAGAGAATGGCTATCTCGAAAACCTTGTATACGTTGACGTGCGGAATCGTGACATCGGGAGCTATGTCACGGACGCGAAGAAACTTCTCGACCAGAAACTCGTATTGCCGACCGGTTATAGGATCGAATGGTCCGGACAGTACGAGTCGCTACAACGGGCGACCGCGCGACTTCGGATTGTCGTGCCGCTCACGCTGTTCATCATTTTTGGATTGCTGTACTTCAATTTCCGAAGCGTAGGCGAAACCTTGATCGTGATGCTTTCGCTTCCGTTCGCGCTTGTGGGCGGCGTCTGGCTAATGTGGATTCGCGGTTACAACCTGAGCGTAGCAGTTGCCATTGGTTTCATCGCGTTGTCGGGCGTGGCAGCGGAGACCGGCGTCATCATGCTCATCTATCTAGACCACGCGTATCGAGATCGCTTACGGACCGGACAGATGCACTCTATATCAGAACTCCACGCCGGGATTGAATATGGTGCTGTTGAGCGGGTGCGCCCCAAGATCATGACTGTAGTCGCGATCATTGCCGGCTTGTTGCCGCTACTATGGAGTCAGGAGGTGGGCGCGGATCTTACGAAGCGTATTGCCGCGCCGATGGTCGGCGGCATGATCACAAGTGCCGCGCTCACGCTCATCGTGATCCCGCCTATCTACTCGCTGTGGCGCGAGTGGCAATTGGACCGGGGCGTGTCGGTGGTGAGCGCCAAGCCTGCGTCGGCGCGCCCGGCTGGCGCAACTCGCACAGGATGAGAACGTGAGCGACATTGGGATTCGTGACGCCAACATCCGCGCACGGCCAACGGTGCGAGGAGCGACAGCACGGGGCCAGCGCAACCGTGGAGACTGTTCGCGCCGTCGAATCTGGGCTGTTACGACGCTCTCATTAGCGGTTATCGCTGGCGCCCACCGAGTTCCTTCGGATGGTTCCCGACAAGCTTGACGTACTTGTCGAAACCTCAGATGGACCCTGTCGCACGCAACGCTGTCCCCCGAACCATCTCAAACTGTCAGTCCAGATTTGGATGGGCCGCTGCGCGGCAACGTCGGCCGCTCATGCGTCAGCCAGATACCCGCGCCTGAATGCCCAATGACCCACTGCACTGGCAGGTGTGCCGAGATCATACGTCGTTCCCTCCGTGCACCAGACGACCCGGTCTGCTACCTGAAGCAACGGCTCAACCTCGTGCCCTGTTACGACGACCGCACACCCTGCGCGTGCCAGTGAGCGCAGAACACCTGCGCAGCATTCCGCATCGAGTGGTGCAAGATCCCGGAGCGGTTCGTCCGCGAGAAGACACACCGGTGTGCGGCAGACGGCGGCGGCGAGATCGGCGCGCCGCCGCTCGCCACCCGAAAGCGTGAGCGGGCGGCGACCCCGAAGGTCCCGGACGCGGAGTTGGTCGAGCAACGCACCGTCGGGTGTCGTGCCGAACGTGCGCGTCACGAGGTCGAGCTGCGCGCCGACGAGCATCGTCGAGATCAGGAGTTCGCGCGTCGGTAAGAAGAAGAGCCCGCCACACGCCAGCGCGGCGAGCGTCGGGCGTTCCCACACCCGGTCTCGAAAGATTATTCGCCCGTAATCGGCACGGATGACGCCCGCTGCGATGGCGAGCAATGTCGACTTTCCGGCGCCGTTCCGTCCGAGCAGTGCCGTCACACGCCCCGCTTCAGCGCGCAGTGATGCGGACGTCAGAATACGGCGCCCTCCAAACGATTTCCCGACGCTATCGAGTTCGAGCACAATCACGGATGTCGGAGGGCGATGCGAATCGCGACCTCTCCCGCGAGTGCCGGCACGGCAGCGACAGTCGCCATGACGGCGCGCGAGATCCCGAGATTGCCGAACAGGTCCACCTCTCCGCGTCGACGTTGATCGACGAGTGCGAGCCCGCCGGTGAGCCCAACGATGAACAGCACCGTCATGGGGCCGAAGGCGGTAGGCAGATGGCCGTACAGTGCAAACCCGATGAGCCCGAAAATGAGTCTCACCCCCAGCCACAGGATGAGGCCTCTTCCAAGCAGCAGCCGAATGACGAGCCAATCGGGAACCATGCATACATCCAGGTTGAAATTGCCAGCGTGCGCCTCGCGCCACACCCGCATCGGAAGATAACTGACGCAGGTCGCGTCGCGCGACGGCGAGACGGCCGCACAACCCGCGATCTGACAACGGGTTACCGCATTTTCGTGTGAGGGGTGGTGAGCGAGACGGTCAAATACACGTCGCGAAGTCCGGCGAAATGCGTGTCGGTCAGCAGATGCTGTCAGCTAACGGGCTTTCTGGTAAATCTGCAAATCGGCTTTCAGGTGTGACACCGCGGTGGAACGATATGCGTACCTGGGTGAGTACCTGGCAGACGGGAGGTCGGTGTCCAGGTCACGCACGGGGCGACACCAGACAGAATTGGTGGTGCATCAACGACTTAGGTCATGCCTTGCGCATTTTCGCAATTGCCCGAATGAAACTCAGTGTCGCGAAATCAGGAGAGGCTGCGCAACGAACTCGTGTCGGGTAATGCCGCTTCCTAGGAGCGGAGATTCACAGTGCACGCTCGCGACACTGAGTTAAGTTCGGTCGGAAACGACAATTTCCTTAACTGTTGCGCGGTCGCGCGAAACGGGACTGCGGCGATTCGCTCGCCCCAGCCCCGCTAACTATCGACTGCACAAAGCATTACAAAGTTTTCTCGCCACGCTCACTGGGCGAATCGAATCAAACTCATGTCGCGTCGCACCAAACTCGTGTCGCGAAACCGAACGCAACTTGTGTCGGGTAACAGACCGACTACTGCACCGCGTTGATCATATCGAAGATCGGCAGATACATTGCCACCACCATTCCGCCGACGATCACACCCAGGAACACGATCATAATCGGCTCCAATGCCGCCAGCAATCCAGTCACTGCGGCATCAACTTCTTCGTCGTAAAAGTCGGCGATCTTCGACAACATCTCATCGAGTCCGCCCGTCTGTTCGCCGACGGAGATCATCGATATCACCATGGGCGGGAACACCTTGCTCTTGGCCAATGGTTGAGCAATCGTGTCACCGCCGGCGATGCTGGCGCGGCTGGCCATGATCGCGTCCTGGATCACTCGATTGCCTGCAGTCTTCGCGGTGATCTCGAGTCCGTCGAGAATGCTCACGCCCGAGCTGACGAGCGTTCCGAGCGTGCGCGTGAAGCGCGATACGGCGCTCTTGCGTAATACGTCCCCGAGGATCGGGACGCGGAGGAGGATCTTGTCGATGGTCAGCCTCCCGTTCGGAGTGCCATAGAACTTGCGAAGGAATGCAGCCAGTCCCATGATGATTCCGCCGAAGAGCCACCAGTAGCCCTTGAGCAGCTGCGACGCTCCGATCACAATGCGTGTTGGCATTGGGAGCGCAAGACCTACAGCGCCGAACATGTTCTGGAAGACCGGGATCACGAACAGGAGCAGCGTCGTTACCGCGATGAATGCGACTGACATGATAACGCCGGGATAGATCATGGCGCCCTTTACCTTGCGGATGAGCGCGTCGTTCTTTTCCATGAACGTTGCCAAACGCATCAGAATCGTGTCGAGAATACCGCCCGCTTCACCGGCGGCAACCATGTTCACGTACAGCTCGGTGAACGCCTTTGGATGCTTCCGCAACGCGTCGGCAAGCGTGTGGCCGCTTTCCACGTCGAACACGACTTCCCGCGTGACCGAAGCGAGTGCCTTGTTGTCGGTCTGCTTGGACAGAATGTCCAATGCCTGCACGAGCGGCAGGCCGGAATTGATCATGGTCGAGAACTGACGCGTGAAGATCACGATGTCGCGCGTCTTGATGCGACCCAGGCGCTTTGGCTTTTTCTTTGACTCGTCCTCGATCTTGACGAGAGTCAGGCGCTGGCGCCGGAGCTGGGCCACCACGTCATCTTTCGATGCGGCGTCGATTGTCGCCGACTTCAGATCACCGGTTGCGCTGCGCGCGGTATATGCGAACGTTGGCATGCGTTACCTCTTGCCTGCACTTGTCGAGTACGGCGTCTGTGCCGTACCACGTACTGGACCGTCCTTGCTCGGCTCGCCATCCGCGTTCACGCCTGTCATCCGCATGAATTCCGCAGGGTCGCCACTCACTCTCAGGCATTCCTCAGCAGACACTTCGCGCGCCATGTAGAGCGCGTAGAGTGAGTCGTTGAGCGTTTGCATCCCGTACTTTTTTCCCGACTGCATTGTCGAATAGATCTGGTGCACCTTATCGTCACGAATCAGCGCGCGCACGGCCTGGTTCATAACCAGAACCTCAGCGGCCATCACGCGTGACTTGCCACCGACTGCCTGGACAAGCGTCTGGCACACGATACCCTCCAGCACGAATGCGAGCTGGGCGCGTACCTGCGGCTGCTGGTGGCTCGGAAAGACGTCAATGATGCGGTTGATGGCCTCGGCGGCCGAGTTGGTGTGCAGAGTTGCGAACGCAAGATGGCCGGTTTCGGCTATGGTAAGCGCCGCCTGAATGGTTTCCAGATCGCGCATCTCACCGATGAGGATCACATCTGGATCCTCCCGTAACGCGTACTTGAGCGCCGTGGCGAAGGATCTGGTGTCCGTCCCAACCTCGCGCTGGTTGACGATGCAGCCCTGGTGCCGATGGATGAATTCGATCGGATCTTCGACAGTTATGATATGGCCACGACGCTCACGGTTGATCCTGTCGATCATCGCTGCGAGCGTTGTTGACTTGCCAGAGCCGGTCGGGCCAGTCACAAGCACGAGACCGCGCGGCCGCTCGGCCATCTTGGAGACGGCCGGCGGAAGCTTGAGGTCGTCAAAGGTACGGACGGTGAACGGGATCTGACGGAATACAATCGAGACTGAGCCGCGCTGCTTGAAGACGTTACCACGAAAGCGCGCGAGACTCGCCAACCCGAACGAGAAGTCCAACTCATCCTCGATCTCGAACCGCTTCTTCTGCTGGTCGGTGAGGACGGAGTACGCCAACTGCAGCGTCTCCTTTGGGGTCAGCGGCGCAGGATAACGTGAGTCGGTAACGTCTCCGTTGATGCGGAGCTTGGGACGCGTGTTGCACACGATGTGCAGATCTGACGCGCCACGCTCGATCATCTCCTCAAGCAGGACGCGCAAGCTGAGCTCCGGCGGCCGCGCGGTTGTTGGGACCGGCGCACTGGGCGTGGCGATAGACTGCCCCATCGGCGGACCGGCCAGTGGGACGGCCGGAGGAGTGGAAGCAGTCGTCGTGAACGGCGAGGCGGGTGCTGTCATGTGCTCTTACGTTTGAGTGCGCGGCTCCGAAAGCCGGATATGTGCTGCGTGTATGACTGCGTGGACCGTCGCGTGCTCATGCGGCAGTCTCCCGAACTACTTGATCAAGTGTCGTAATTCCCTTCAGTACCTTGAGCCATCCATCCATTCTGAGGGTCAACATTCCCTGACTGATCGCGGCCTCGCGGATGTCGTCGGCGTCGCCGTTTTTCATGATGATCTTGCGTAGCTCCTGTGTCACAAACATGACCTCGTAGAGGCCCTGGCGCCCTTTGAGTCCGGTGCCCCCGCAAGCGTCGCAGCCCTTTCCCTTGAAGAAAGGGAGTTCACCGATGGTGGTGCTGAGTGACAGTCCGTTCAGATGCGGTGCCGCTTCCGGGGTCGCGCGAGCCTTGGCATCGGACAACGACATCTCAGTGAAGCGTAGCTCGCGGAGAGTAGTCGTCGCTTTCACCTTTGCGCCGGTCAGCTCGAGATCATCGGGGACATACCGCGTCGAGCAGTTGGGGCAGATGCGGCGTACGAGACGCTGAGCAAGAATCAGGTTGAGCGCGCTCGCGACGTTGAACGGCTCCAGTCCCATGTCGAGCAAGCGTGTAACAGTTTCTGGCGCAGAGTTGGTGTGCAGCGTACTCATTACAAGGTGGCCTGTGAGGGCAGCCTTGATCGCGATTCCGCCAGTCTCGAGATCTCGAACCTCACCGACCATGATGATGTTCGGATCCTGTCGCAGGAACGCTTTGAGCGCGGCAGCGAAACTCATTCCGATCTCCGTACGCACCTGGACCTGATTGATGCCGTACAGGTTGTACTCGACCGGATCTTCAGCGGTCATGATGTTCACGTCAACCGTGTTCACCTTTGACAGCGCGGAATACAGTGTAGTCGTCTTTCCCGATCCAGTTGGGCCGGTGACCAACACCATGCCGTACGGATTCTGCACCGCTTCCATTAGCTCGCGTTCGGCGCGCGGCTCGATGCCGAACGTCTCGAGATCGAGAGTGAGGTTACCCTTGTCGAGGATACGGAGCACCACCTTCTCACCGAACAACGTGGGAAGGGTCGATACGCGAAAGTCGATCACCTTGCGCCCGATCTTGAGCTTGATGCGCCCGTCCTGCGGCACGCGACGCTCTGCGATGTTGAGGCCGGCCATGATCTTGAAGCGCGAGATGAGCGCCGGCCGCATCTTAAATGGCGGCTTCATTACTTCACGCAGTACGCCGTCCACGCGATAGCGAACGCGCAGTTCTTTTTCGAAGCACTCGAAATGAACGTCCGACGCTCCCTTGTGGAGGGCGTCGGTGAGTATCGCGTTGATGAGCTTGACAACCGGAGCTTCGTTTACGGCGACAGTGAGCGCCGCCGCAGTCATCTCCTCCTGCTCCTCCTCGACCATCTCAACGTCTTCATCGCCCAGGTCGATGTCATCGAGGAGGTTGTCCATTCCAACGTCCGCTACAATCTCCTCCGGGTACACCCGCTCGATCATCGTTCGCAGCGTGTACTCACCCGCTATGACGGGGTAGATGTCGGAGCGTGTGCGGAATTTGAGGTCGTCGATTACCCGAATGTCCGTCGGGTCGGCCATCGCGACGTACAGCACTCTGCCTTCACGCTTGAGCGGCAGTACGAGATGCTGAATGGCGATCTCCGCAGGCACAAGCCGAACGAGCGCGGGATCGATATCAGACTTGGTGAGATCGACGGCGGGGATCTTGTATTGGCGAGCGAGAAGGCGTGTAAGTGTGAGCTCGTCTATGAGTCCGAGCTTCACCAGCGTGTAGCCGATGCGACCGCCATTGACGCGCTGGTCCTGTAGGGCCTGCCCGAGCTGATCGCGCGTGATGAGCCCTTCCGAGACGAGCAGCTCGCCGATGCGGTCCGAGCTCTGTGCGACTGTCGGGGTGGCCGTGGCTGTCACGGCTGCATCCCCGCTCTTCGACGCGCGGGAGCGCTCACCGGGAGCGTGCGCGGGTGAACGACTGTATTCCTAGGACGTGGAACGCGGGAGAATGTCACTCTAGGCGCCAGTTTTCTCAAGGTACTTGCTGAAAGGAACGGAACACGTCGCAACTCTTCCATCGAGCCGAACGGGCCGAGCGAATCTCGATCTGCCACTATAAGACGAGCGATGCCGTTCGGTAGCACACCGAGCGCATCGATCTCGGACATCGTGGCCCGATCCAGATCCACTATCGCATTTGAGTCTCGGTTGATCTGACCAGTTCTTGAAGCCGAAGTGCTCTTCCGCACGGTTCCCCTGCGAGAATTGGACGATTTGACCGCCCGCGGCGATCCGCGGCTGGCTGAGTCCGAGCTATAAGTGTCGGTAGACGACGCCGGAGATGCAGGGCGGCGTGCTTGCCAGACTCGGGCGCCGGCGCCGAGCATCGCTACGGCTCCGAAGAACAGGAGGGCTTTTCGTTCCGCTGGTGTTGCCATGACCGCAACATCCGCGAAAAGCGTGCGGCGCGGCGAGTCGATTCTCGTCGCGCCGCATCTTTGTAGTATCGTGTAGTGTCGTCATTGCCGCGGGCGACCGTCATTCCAGCGACAGCGGGAATCCCCTTGGGTGACGGGGCGATGCAGCGGGATTCCCGCTTTCGCGGGAATGACGATCGGAGTATGCGGGTTATACCGTCGGGCTCCCGCTTTCACGGAAATGACGGACGAGCTCTAGGGTTGGTTTGTCACCAGTGCTGCGGCGACGTCTCCGACAACGCCGAGCGATTGCGCGGAGATCTTGTCCATGGTGTCGGCGAGTGTGTGGTGGTAGCTATTGTTCGGCGGTCCGTAATCAATATCGATGACGTCGATTACTCGTAGCCCGGCCTCGAGCAGCGGGATGTGATCGTCGATGATGGCTTGTCCAGTTTGAGGCAAGAAGTACTGAGAGTAGCCAAGATCCGCAGCTGTCTTCCAGACACGTGTCACCACCTCTGGCGCGCGTGCGAGTGAGTTTTGTTCCTGATAGATGTTGAGATCCTTGTCGCCTATCATGTCGAAGAGAATGCCGAATATAGGTTGATATCCAGGCGACGGCAGGTGCGAGGCGAAGTAGGTGGATCCGATGAGCACGTCAACATTGGGGGGACCGAACGAGCCGTAGTCCTCGCCGTCAACGAATAAGAGGTCAACGCCAACATTTGGCGGTGTCTTTTTCAACAGATCGCCTAGCGCCACGAAGAGGCCCACCCCGGACGCACCGTCGTTGGCTCCGAGTATCGGCTTGGTCCGGTTTGCGGGATTGGGGTCGCTGTCCGCGATGGGACGCGTGTCCCAGTGCGTCACGTAGAGGACCCGGTCCGTCGCGGTCGGGCGAAAGCGCGCGATGATGTTGCGCATGGGGAGACTGTCGCCGTTGGCGAGCTTGTGCATCCAGCGCTGCTCGATCACGGTATCCGCGCGAGTGCGCATCTGCGCGACTATCCAATCGCCGGCCTTCTGCCAACCGGGTGACCCAGGAATTCGGGGGCCAAAGGAGACCTGTGTTCCGGCGTAACGGTATGCCGCTTCGCCATCGAATCCGGTCTTGGACTTCTGGCAGCCGGAAACGAGCGGGAGAAAGGCGATGCAGAGGAGTAGTCGGCTCATATTGCGCGAGTTGGTGGATCGTGAAAAGATACGCCACCGGAGCGGTGGTGGCTGATGGGGTTCGTCGAGCGTGGTCAGTGCATTTCGCCCGAGTAGAACTGGAGGTGAAGAATCGCGCTCAGGACGGTCTGCGTGAACTCCCGACTGAGATTGCGGTCGAAGCTCGCGACGCGAGATATTACAAAACTGGACGTCATCGTGTCGGATACGTCCGTGTCCGCCGTGAAGGTCGCGGAGCGTCGGCCGTTGTCCGTCAGCCTGCTTCGGCCAATGATCTCCAGCGGATTGATCACGTAGCTCTGGCCGTGGCTGTCCTGGAACGACACCCGCGCTCTCAAGTCACTGTGTGGGTGCCACTGGGGAGGTAACGCGAAGGCCCGCGCGATGTCGGCATTCACATCGAGCGCAGTTCCGCGGCCACTCACGCCGGGCCGGTTGTCCAGCCGCTGCACCAGATTGGCGCCGAAAGATGTAGTGAGCGGCTGCGCGCCGAGCCAGACGGCAGTGACTGACACCGGGTAACTTCGAATCCGTGTCTCGCCGTTGTCTCCATCGACCAACGAGAACTCACCCGGGCTCATGAGCAGCTGCTTTGTGCCCGCGACGCGCGCACTAGCGCTGAAGTTCTGAATGAGCGCGGTGGAGTCTGACGAGCGTCTATTCCACCGAAGCGCGACATCCGGGAATACGAGCTGAGTCGCGTCGCCCATGTCCTGCGTATTGTCAGCCCGCAGCGTCCAGTTCCGCATGCTGATGCGTTGCAAGTGATTTGTGAGCGTCGCGCCGAAAGGCAGGTTTATCGTCTGGGACACAGACAACTGATTGTTGAGGCCGGCGCTGGTGGCCGCCTCCGCGCCGATGTGGCGGAATTGCGCGATGTCACCCAAGCCAAGTTGGTACATGAGCGGCGCGGACGATGCAGCGCCGTCGTAAGCCGTGAGAACATTGCGGTCAAGTGAGACGTCGAGCGGTTGGAACGCTCCGACGAACGTCTTGATCGCAGGTGCCAGCGAGGTAGCGTTGGCGAGTGCGTGGAAGTCAACGGCGAAGCCAAAGTTTGCATTTTGGGTATTGCCAATCTTGCGCGGGATGCGGTATGCACCAAGAGAATCGACTGCTCGAATAAAGTTGAGTGTGTTGGGATCGCGGAGCATGTTGTAGTTGGAGCTACTATTGAAACGTGCTTTCAACCATGGGAGCGGCGCGATGCTGTAGTTGAGCTGCGTACCGACTGCACGCTCGCGCTCGAGGCCGGTATCGAAACCGGCGAGGCGATCGCGCTCGCTCGCGTCCACAAGTCCGAGCGACGGGTAATTCGCGTAAGATCGGAGGTCGCGCAGAGACGAGAGATTGAATCTGATAGTGCCATTGTGCAATGGGTGAAACGCCACTGCACCGCCGTTCCGGATCGTATTGGTGAGACCGGTTACGACACGCGCAGTATCATCCATTGCGTCGGCAGGCTTGAGATACGTCAATCGTCGATCGTTCCCGTTTTCGTATGTTGTGGTGAGGTACAACTCGGTAGGCAGCATGGTGGCGAGCGATGGTGCGATGGCGCGTATGAGGTTGTACTCAAGTCCCACGCGCAGATCGTGTGCGTGACCGTCCTCATATTCGCTCCGGGCAGCCGCCGAGGTGAAGGTGCCCTGCAGACTCAGATTGTTCAGCAGTGGCGCCAGCGTTCCTCCCTTCACCAGAGTGGCACGTTTGACACCGAAGGTTACGGAGGTTGCCGCAGTTCGGGGCGTTCGCAGGCCGGGAACGGCACTCGCGTCGATGTCAGACTGCGTGAGATACGTTGGGGCGCTCGATGCGCCGCTGTAGTTGAGAGTCACGGGGATTGCATATCCGAGAGAACGCGGCAGCAATTTCTCGAGCCGGAATGCCGCGCTCACGTCCACGCTATTGTCGGTGAGGTAGGTGGGCTGATCGCCGAGCTGCCTGAAATTCGGATCGCGCCGCGTAAGATTGAGACGCACATCGGCAAAGTCGCTGGCGGTGATTCCGACCGCCACTTGCCCAGCAAATCCCGCAGCGTCCACCACACCGCCAAGACGAATATCGTCAACCCAGAGTTCCAGTGTGTCGCTAGGAGTGATGGGACGCGCAACCGAGGTTCCTGGGACTCGCACCATTCCAACGGCGAGCTCCTGGATCGCAGCAAGGTTTGGGGGATTGACGCCAGGATCGGTAGTGTAGACCATGTATCCATCGGCGCACGCGGCGTACAAAGCACTTGTTGCGGTCGTTGCCTGAAACGGAGTATTCGCTATGAGAACCGAGTCAGCACCAGTACACGTATTTCGTCGCGAGCCGCGGAGATACGCGTTCTGAATCTGAGCCCTGAGCGCAATCAGTTTACTGAAGTCGACGCGAATTTCAGGTAGCCACGCCGACGGTCCGGTTCCAGTTCCGCTAAGCGTGGTATGATACATGTAGAAGTTGGTTGCGTCGTGCCCGAGCTTCACGTAGAACTGCAACTCACCATTGGTTCCCCATCCTGCGCTTACCCCGCGCGCCCAGAGGCGCAGCTCCTTGTAACCCAGGAAATTCTTCTGACCTTCGGGGAATCTGAAATACGCTTCTGCGCGATCGAACGTGTTCAGGCCGCCGGCTACCACCCGAAGCGAATGCTCGTTGATCAGAACGCGAGATGAAGTGATCGGGGTCGTCTTGAGATCTGGTTGATTCCCAACGCCTGGTGGTGAGTCATAGTTGATTCCGCTCGAGAGACCCCGGTCTTCCGTGCCAACGGTGCCAACAGTGACGAAACCCATGTCAGCCTGCTCGCCGGCGATTCCGCGCACTGGCGTATCGTTGCGCTTGAGCCAGGGCGCGCCGCTCAGTCGGAGCCGATCGAGCGCGATCTGGGTGAAGGCCGTGTCAGGCAACCCGGCGCCTGAGATCATGGTGATTCGCAATGCGCGGGCACGACGAAGCAGGGGCGCGTTCAACGTATCATCCGGCGCGCGAAACGGAATCCGCACGAACACCCAGCATTCAAGGGGCCCTGCAGCTATGTCGCCGCGTCGCGCTGGTCGCGGGATGCACTTGCCTACACGGTTGTATTTGTGGTCATCCGAAAGGTCCACGACAAAGCGCCTGATCTGCTCCTGTTCGCGCTGCGCACTGGTGAGGTTGAGGACGTTGTCACCGTCGAGGTCTTCCTCATCCAGACGACCGTTGCCGACTGTGCAATTGCTGCGCGTGTCGCCAAGCGGGTACAGCGCGCCGTACTGGTTGCGGCATATCTGGAACGTGGAATCGATCCGGGAGACTGGAAGTTGTCCAGGACTCGTATCGGCGATCACAGTCGCGTTGAAGGCAACATCGCCCGGCAATCCCTTGTCATTGGCGTTAGCGTTGAAGGTCCGTGAGAAGGGATCGCGCTCGCTATCGAGATGATCGTATCCCGAAAGTCTCCGGCCTGTCATCACCGTGTCACGCAGCACTTTATTTACCGCGTGGATGCGAATTGTATCTGGCTGAAGAGCGACTGAATTCTCCGATATCTCGCCAACGTCGATCACGAGCGTCGGATTCTTGGACCGACCGAGCGACGATGTGTCAACGAGCGCCCAAAATTCGATGTTCTCGGTACGCGATACATCTGCGCCCGATGGGCTTAGCGATGTACGAATCGAGCGCCACCGCCGTCCTGTTTGTGTCGCGCCGGTGTTCCAGTGCGCATTGCTGTTGGGATCGTCACGCACTCCGAGCGACAGTGGAAACATCGTTAACCAGAGCAACTGCTCCGGCGCGGCAACGCCGGCACCGGAAAAGGCAACCTCGGGATCGATTTTGTCGAACGTGAATTGAAGCTGCTTACCGAGTGAATCGCGCACGTTGGTCTGATACGCCATCTGCGTCGCGCGGTCCAGGTCGAGCACGTTGGCACCGTACCTGGCGAGCGTATTGTGCGCAACCGCGGGCTGACTGCTGTAATACCAATATTGGTCTCCCATGAGGATGTCGAGCCCGCCGGCTTCCTCGAACGATTCCAGATATGCCTGCTGTCCCGCACTCGGCTGCGGTTTGCTTACGGCGAACTCGCCGGCGAGTGAGACGTGAGATGGCACGTCGGTGTGACCATACGGCAAGCGCGACACCAAGCGCGTCAGTGGATCGGCATCGAAGTTCATTACGGCATTTACTCCGCCAATGAGCGTGGATTGCGGCTCGAGGCCGAGCAACGGACGAGTGTAGCTGCTCTTCTGCGACTGTGAGAGCGCCAAGATGTTGATCTGGCCGTTGGACAACGGTATTTCAAGCGACGATCCGAATATCGACGTCGGCGTCTCAACAAACAGGGGATTCTCCTCGAACTGTACCGTCACCTGTCGAGGTCGTGGGAATAGCGTGTCGGGGCGGACAAAGTTGACGCGGCCAAGATCGTAGTCAACCGAGTAGTCGCTACCGCGAGCGAGCAGGACGTTATCAACGAGAATGCGCTCCGAGTTGGGGCGCACTTGTACAGCGCCTAAGGAAAGGGTGCCATTGGTGCCGTTCCCCTGTGCCTGATAGCGCAGCCGAATGTGATAAACAGCGCCAGGCCGTTGCGACGAGATGAGGTAATCCGCCGGTGTCGTGTACACCGTGTCGTTATGCGGATTGGATGCACCCGCCATTCCGTTGCTCGCGAAGGGGCGAACCGACGGAAAGACGAGGAACTGATCGCGGATCGTCGATGCACCAAAGGCGCCGACGCCGAGTGCGAAGTCGGGATCGGTGGGTCGCGGCCAGAGACGGTTCTCGACATCGAATGTCGAGCTGTTGGTTGTTTGTGCGAGCCCGAACAGTTGCAGGTATGTGGCAGCACCGCCGGCAACAGGTTTTTCCTGATCGGTGGCATTTCCGGTTACGACCTTTACGGATACGCTCTGACGCACCACGTCGTTGCCACCAAGACGGTACACGGAGCGAATCTCATGACGGAAGGCAGCGTCAGTCGGCTGCACATTCGGGTCCCAGAGTAGATTCGCGAACTGATCATGTGTCGGCGAATATTCCAGGTCGGGAGTACCGCCGGTCGATGTGAAAGTTGTCTCTACACCGTTGATGCGGACGCGATACGCAACAACCAAGCGCTCGTTGTTGAGCGAAAGCGGACGCACCAGCGCGATCCAGAGGTGGGACGGATCGGCGTAGTAGTCCACGCCTTCGCGGAGATATTCGTATACCTGCCCCTTATGCGATCTCGGATCGCCGAGCATTCTGAATTGGGGGCCATTGGGGTTTGGCGGCTGTCCGCCTATGAGCAGGCGATACACATACAGGCGGACCGGTCGTAGCGTGTCCGGCAGCGCCGCCGCCAGGCGTGTCATCTGCGGGCGATTCAGGATATCGATGTTCGGATAGCCACTGAAAAGCTTTGGGTCCACAGTGAAGAAGAATCGCCGCGGCTCGAACTGATAGTCTTCGACCGTGCGATCCACCGCTTGCAGTACGCGGTCGCCGACTGTGAAGACACGATCGCGAACAACATTCCCCTTCTGCTGTGCGACGATGGAGCGCAGCTTGATCCCTTCGCCGAGGTTGGCGACAGCCTGAACGCCATAGTTGCCGCTTGGGATGGCGGCGGTGATGAAGCGCGATGGTGGCGGCTGGAATGTGACATTTCCAACTTCGAGCTTCTGTAGAAACTCGTTTGACTTGCCTTCGAATGCGATGGAAATCGTGTTGGACGCATCGAACTCGCGCTGCGAGTCGTAGTCAACGTTCACATGCACGCGCTCAGCGACGACGCCAGCGGACCGGATGGCATACTGAAAGTCGAGCGTGGGCTGGTACGCGGAGCGGCAGGTGTTGGCCGCGAGAAAGTATGTAATTCCCTGACAGCGGTTGGTCTCGTCTTTCTCATTCCGGAACTCCAGCCTGGAGTTGACCTGAATTCCCAAATCCGCATAGTCGCCGAACAACTGTTCGCCTTTTAGTTGACCGCGGGGTTTCCTGACTTGTGCGTCCTGGGCGGCGAGGGGCTGCGGAGTCGCGGTCGCGAAGTTCTGAGCTGCGACTTGGCCCCAGACAGATTCCAGTATCGAACGACTGTTCAACTGGAAGGCTGTCGCCCTTGCGGCTTGGATCTGAGCCTCGGCTTCGCGGTATAGCGCCGCGTCGGTCCGGGTCTGGACGGTCGGCAGCCGGAGCGGGAGGGTGTCCTGGCCAATTCGCACACGGATGCGGGAGGGGGGGCGCGGTATGGTATCGGAGACCTGCGCGCTGAGCGGAAATGCGAACACGACAGCTGATGCTATCGATACCGCAATCGCGCGTGCGAGAAACTGGACCGACGCGCGGGTTCGGCGCACGCCCCGTGAGCCAGGGGACGCGTACTCTCGCCGGCGCGCTCGCAAGGGGCGCCCGGGGGAGACCCACCCTGTAAATTTCACCCCGTGAAGATACTCTCCAGATACGTCCTCAAGGAGCACCTGGGGCCTCTCACATTTTCGCTTACCGCTCTGACGTCACTGCTGCTGCTGAACTACATAGCCAAGCAGTTTGGAAATCTTGTGGGAAAGGGGATTCCCTGGACGGCGGTGGCGGATTTCTTCCTCCTCTCGATTCCCTTCACTGTCGCCCTCACGTTGCCCATGGCGGTGCTGGTTGCGACGCTTCATGCGTTCAGCCGCCTGGCCGCGGAGAACGAGGTAACAGCGCTCAAGGCAAGTGGCGTGAGTCTCAGCCGCCTAATGACTCCGATCCTGATTGCCGCGGCCGGCGTCACGGTGTTCATGATCATCTTCAACGACCAGATCCTGCCGCGAACCAATCACCAACTTGCGGTTCTGCAGTCCGATATCGCACAGAAGAAGCCGACGTTTGCGCTACGCGAGCAGGTGATCAACGAAGTGAGTCCTGGCAAGCTCTTCCTGCGCGCGAATCATCTGGACGAAGCTTCCAACCTGATGCGCGACGTCACGATTTACGACCTCAGCGACGCCACGCGGCGCCGAACTATATATGCCGACAGCGGAAACCTTGCGCTCGCGAGAAATCAGAGCGACCTGCTGATGACGCTGTACCACGGCACGATGCAGGACGTGCCCGTTACGAATCCGGCACAACTTCAGCGGCTATTCTTCAATACCGACCTCATAACGGTGAAAGGAGTCGCTAACCAGTTTCAGAAGTCCGGAGAGGCACAGAGCAAGGGCAATCGCGAGATGTCAGTGTGCGAGATGCAACACGAAGTGGCAAAGGGCCACGCTGATTACATGGCGGCGCGTGTAGATTTTCTAAAGGGCATGAAGATCGCGCGGGACAGCGGTATCAAGCTCGGTCCGGACATGTATACCACTGATACTCGCGTACCATCGAGCATCTCACTTGGTGGACTGTATTGCGGCCTGCTGCGCAAAATCGGGGTCAAGCCGCTGGCGGCACAGTCCTTCCCACCAACGCACCAGACACCGCACCAAACACCGCAGGCGGGCACGGTCACTGTGCCGCCCAGGGCGGTACAGCCGCAGGCGGTGGCGAAGCCGGGACTATCGGCAACATCAACTGGTAAGGCGGACATCCCTTCGCCCGGTGTAGCGGGGCGCATTACGGCGACGCCTCCGCCAAGTGCCGGCTTGCAGGTGACACCGAGCATGCTGGAAGTAACGCGTATCAGAATGTCAGATGCGAAGTCGCTGATCAACAGCGACGAGATCGAAATTCACAAGAAGTTTGCGCTCGCGGTTGCGTGCTTCGTATTCGTGATGCTTGGCGCACCGATCGCGCTGCGGTTTCCGCGCGGTGGCGTTGGACTGACGCTCGGCGTAAGCCTATTCGTATTCGCGCTTTACTACATTGGGCTTACCGCGGGGGCGGCAGTTGCGGCGCAAGGCCTGTTACCGCCGGCTATCGCCATGTGGGCAGCAAACGTGATATTTGGCGCCGTAGCACTGCTATTGTGGTGGCGCATGGGGAACGAAGGAAGCACCGCGCGCGGCAGCGACATGCGAGACGTGTTTGCTAGCATACGCGCATGGCTCGCGCGGATGATGCGCGCCGTTCACCTACTTCCGCAAGGCCGGACGGGCGCATGAGGATGCGCCAGATCATCAGTCCGCTCGATCGGTATGTCTTCAGCGAGTTCTGGCGAATTTTTGTAACGACCGCGTTAGGTTTCCCGATGTTGGTGATCATCATCGACATCACGGAGAATCTCAATCTGTACCTGCAACGCAATCTTCCGAAGTCGCAGATCGCGTTGAGTTACCTGTATTGGCTACCGGACTCAATGTTCATGATCCTTCCGGCGGCCGTCCTGTTCGCAACGGTCTTCTCGATCGGGTCAATGACTCGCCATTCGGAAATCACCGCGGCAAAAGCATCGGGCATCTCGTTCTATCGGTTCATTGCGCCGATATTTGCCGGTGCACTCTTCGCCGTCGCGCTCGGCCTGGTGCTGGGCGAGATCGCACCGCACACGAACAAGCGACGATTGGAGCTCCTGCAAACGCAGCAATTTTCGAGCAACACTGACAGGTTCAACTTTGCCTATGCCTCCGACGCGGGGCGGGTATACAAGATTGGCGGCCTGCACCTGGCGACGAAGAAGGCTGACGGGATCGAGATCGAGCGCAGGGGTAGCGGGCCGGACTATCCGTCGTACATTGCGACCGCAAACGCGGCTTCGTACACGCCACGCGGATGGATGCTGGGCCGCGGCAACATGCATATCCTGACGAGCAACTCGACGAACATCACCTTCAGCTTCGACTCGCTGTACGACAAGCAATTTACGGAGAAGCCCGAGGAACTCACCGCGTCGCCCAAGGCGCCGGCGGAAATGGACTATGCGGAGCTGGGAAGATTCATTCGGGCGATGGAACGCTCCGGCACCGATGTAAACGTGTTGCGAGTGGAGCGGATGCTGAAGATCGCCATCCCTGTTACGAGTCTTGTCATCCTGCTGTTCGGCGCGCCGCTTGCAACAAGCACGCAGCGCGGGGGAACAGCCTACGGCGTAGGCGTCAGCCTCGCGACCACGGTAATTTTCCTCATGTTGATTCAGTTGACCAAGGCCATCGGCGGTAAGGGGCTGATACCGCCGGAGTTGGCGGCGTGGCTTCCGAGCATTCTGTTCGGAGTCATTGGCCTGACCCTCTTTAGCCGCGTGCGGACCTGAGTGCGGATAATCGACAGTGTTAGCGGATCATTTTCCCGTATCGGTGAGCGTGGGCACTTTGCCGCGGATATCGTGCGCGCACTCCCGGACTGGCGCACCTACGGAGCAGAAACCGTCCGTCAGATGCGCAACATCGGGGTCGGCTCGGTACCGCTAACAATCATCGTCGCCGCTTTCATTGGTGCGGTCACAGCGTTCCAGACGCGATATCAGCTCTTTGGCGGTGTCCAGCTTTCAGTTGTTGGACTGATTTCTCGACAGTCGGTGATCCTGGAGCTTGGCCCGTTGCTGACGGCTCTCGTTCTGACTGGACGAGTCGGAGCGCGCATAACGGCTGAGCTCGGAACCATGCGCGTCACTGAGCAGATAGACGCGCTAGAAACGCTGGCATACGACCCTATCGCGTACCTGGTTGTACCGCGGGTGATCGCGGCGATAATCATGCTGCCCATTCTCACGATTTTCGCCGATGGTGTGGGTGTGGGAATGGCGTTCCTCACATCGATAGTTGCCACTGACATACTGCCGTCTGACTTCATCGCCGGCCTCCAGCTCGCGTTCGCACCGTTCCAGATCGTCTACTCGCTCATCAAGGGAACGGTATTCGGAGCGGCCATTGCGTTCTTCTGTTCATATGAAGGCTACAACGCGAACGCCGGCGCCGAGGGTGTTGGGCGCAGCACGGCAACAGCGGTTGTAATCACGTCAGTTGCGATACTGATACTCGATGCTCTTACCGCGGCGCTCCTGGCGCCGTACCTGCAAGGCTGACCTCAGCAGACACTATGAAAAAGACTCGTGACGACGTTCTGGTCGGTGTGGTAATTGTGGCGGGGCTGGTGCTCGCGGTGGTCGGCTCGCTCTGGCTCGCGCGCGGCGGCCTTTCCAAGGGGTATCCGCTGTACGCGCGCTTCGCATGGGGGGCCGGCCTGAAGACCGGGGCGCCGGTGTGGGTGAGCGGCGCAACGGTTGGCTACGTTTCCGATGTGAACTTCGAGCCTGATGGCACACTGCTCACGGAGCTGCGCATCACTGGATCCCAACCAGTTCCGAAGAAGAGTCCAGCGACGGTTGTTCCAAATGGAATATTCGGTGACGTCGCCGTGAACTTCACGCCGTTGCGGTCGGGAGCGAAGTATGTGGCCGGCGATACGGTGGTGAGCGGTCCTCCCACAGCCGGCATTGCACAGCTCACGGCGAAGGCGGACTCCATTACTACGTCTGTCGCTTCGCTCACGAGCGCGATGAACAAGGAATTGGTCGCGGATGGCGGCTTGGCGGACCTGCGCTCCACGCTCGCGGGCACGAACAAACTCATTGCGCAGTTGAGCGCGATCGCAGTGGTGCAATCGACTCAGCTCACCGCGACGATGACCTCGCTCCGGCGCGCGACCTCGGCGGTTGATTCAGCAAAGATCGATTCGACACTCTCGAACCTTCGTACTGCGAGTGGCAACGTTACATCATTGACACGTTCGCTTGATTCGACTGGACGGACGCTTAACCAGATAGTCGCGAAGGTTGATAGCGGCAACGGTTCCGCGGCGAAGCTGGTAAACGATCCGGCGCTCTACAACGACGTTCACTCGCTACTCGGTCGCATGGACAGTTTGCTCGCGGACATCAAGAAGAACCCGAAGCGTTATATCAACGTCAAGGTGTTCTAGGAAGAGATTCGGTGGCGGGGAATGGTGTGCATCCGAGGGGATTCCCGCTTTCGCGGGAATGACGACGCTGGCGGAAATGGAGACGCTGGCGGGGATGACGACGCTGGCGGGAATGATAAGAAAAGCGCCGGCACGGGATTCCGTGCCGGCGCTTTGTTCGTAAAGGAGCTGTGTTTCTAGAAGCTGTACCGCAGGGAAACCTGCATGCGATAGTTGGACGACGCGTTCTGCGCGCTGTACGGGCGCAGTGTCGTATCGAAGGTGTAGACACCCTGTGTGGAATTGACGCCATTTGTAACAGTGCCGACCTTGTTCGCGCTCTGCGTGAGCAGGATCGTTGCGCTGCAGATCGAGCCGCAGGTTGAGCCCTGATCGGAGAAAAACTGGCGACCCCACTTGGGGTTCAGCAGGTTGCCGAAGTTGATGATGTCGAGACGCAACGTTGCATTCTGAGCATGGAACGCTTCGAGCGACTGCGCGACGCTGATATCAACCTCATTGTTCCAGGGGTTGTGGCAGAGATTACGGCTGAGCAGCTTGCCGCGGTTCTTGGCCAGACATGGGACGCTATTGATGAATTTGTCCAGGCCAGCTGCCTGCGCCGCGACCGAATTTGCCTTGGTCGGGTCATTGTAGCCGGTGAACAGGATCTCGTTCGGATTGCGCGTGTCCTTGGGTACATACACGAGATCGTTCTGCGAATTGCCGTCAGCATTGGCATCGCCGCCGCCGCTGCCGCCGCCACTGCCGTACACGTAATCGAAGGGCGCGCCTGACGATCCCTGGTAGATGAACGAAAGATTGGTCTTGGTCGGAAGCGTGTAAGTACCGGTCGCCACGATGTGGTGCGGCTGCTCGTTTTTGGCACGCGTGAGGCTCATGTCAGCCAAGCTACCAGTAACGTCACGCTGGTAGCGGTAGTTCGACCCTGCGGTGCTGCTGGTGATGCTGGCAACATCGCGCGCCTGACTGTATGAGTAGGCGAGCGATCCTTCAAAGCGATCCGTGAACGACTTCTGCACCGTTCCGGTAAGGCTCCAGGTGTAGTCGCCGTGCGTATTCGTCAGGTCCAGTACCTGCTGCCGGCTACCTGTTGTGTTGGGAGTTCCGCCGGTCGCTGTGAGATTGCCATACAGAATGCGACCGTGTGAATCGACGACACCGGTTGGACCGACGAGCGCGATATTCTGATAGAACGCATTGCTGATTGCCTTGGTGTACAGACCTTCTACGGTGCTGACCAGTCCGTTCGAAAAGCGATGGTCGTACGCCGCCGAGATCTTCTGGTACTGTGGGAAGCGGAACTTCGGATCGATCGTGTTTACCGCCGAACCAGCCGAAGGACCCGTGATCGTTGCGCCCGGAATCGTGTTGCCAGCGAACGTGCCGTTCGCGCAGCTCGTTGGCGGGTTGGCGATGTTGGCTGCGTTGAATGCAGGGGCCAGCAGCGACGTCTTCGAGTTGGCGTTAATCGCTCCGTTGTTACACGTGAGGGCGACATAGCCACTCGAGCCGGAGTTTCCGAAGGCGTTGGAGAGATACACGAACGGTGGCGGGCCGCTGAAGTAGCCGATACCACCGCGGAGCTGATTGCGCTGGTCGCCCGTGACGTCCCAGTTGAACGCGACGCGCGGCGAGAACTGACCGCGGGTCGGAACAGCACTGGTATTGCGGCCGTACTGATCCAGCACGTTCTGCGTGAGCGGCGGGGTCTCGTCGAAGCTTGGCTTGTCCCAACGCGCTCCGATTGTCACGTTCAGCCTGGGCGTCGCCTGCCAGATATCCTCGATGTAGTAGGCATACAGCTTCGCGTGGAATGAAGCGATTCCGTGCGCCGGATCTGTCGGCGCTGGTGCGCTCACTACATAGTTGGACGCGAGCCCCTTCTGAAGTGAATCGAGGGAGTTAAACGTCCACGAACCCAGTGAGTTCTGGCCGAACAAATTGACCGGCTTGTAGAACTGATCCTTGGTACCGAGGGTGAGGTGGTGGTCACCAACCGGAATCGTGAAGTTCTCTGTAATTTCAAAAGTGCGCTGGTCCAGCGCGTTGCCCTGCGAGGATGACTCAGTACCGGCAACGAAGTTCGCTGTTCCATTTGCTCCATCGGAGCGTGGGATACCTCTGACCGTGATCTGTGGATAGTGAACCGGGACAGTTCGGAGATCACTCGTCGTCGTGAGGTTGAGCAACAACTCGTTGAAGGCGCCGCCCGTGAAATTGGTAAGAAACTCGGCGACCGATGAGTGAGTCTTGCTGCTGAACTGGTAGGAGTTCGACGTCAGCCCGAAGTTTGGATTGGCCGATGTCGCGGCACCGCGCCCAAACGAGACATTGTCCGCCGACGCGTAGTTGTGACGGAGCACAAGACGAGTGCCCAACGGGAGATAGGCGTCCACGCGCGCGAAGATATTGGTCTTGGGGTTGAGACGCTGAACCTGCGCGCCGGTGCCACCGTTCGCCAGCCCATACGTGCCGGTGAGGATGTTGTTGAACTGGTCGATGGACGACTGAGACACAAACTGGTCAGGGGAACCAATGAACGAGCCGCTCGTGGGTGTCCGGAACTTTTCCCATTCCGGGTTCACGAAGAAGAACAGGTGGTTCTTCACGATGGGCCCGCCGAGTGAGAAGCCGTACTGCTGCTTGAGGAATTGATTGAGATACGGCTGCGAACGCTCTAGATTTTGAGTCTGCGAGTAACCGTAGGCTGTGCCATGAAACTCGTTCGTGCCGCTTTGCGTTACGGCGTTGATGAGCAGACCGCCGAAGTTGCCCTGACGGACATCGAATGGAGAGAGTAGAACCTGATACTCCTTGACCGACTCGAGCGGGATGGACTTGGCGTTGGCCTGGCTACCTGGCTGCCCTGTGGTTCCGATGCCGAAGAGATCACCGGCCGCGGCGCCGTCGATCTGAATGGCGTTCTGGCGAAGGTTCACGCCGCCACCGGAGAGATACCCCGTAGTCGTGGAGACCTGTGGAACGAGGGAGACGAAGTCGGCGAAGTTGCGGTTCAGAGTCGGTAGCCGACGCAGCGACGAATCCGAGATCGTAGTTCCTGCACCAGTCTTGGCGGAGGATATGACGGCGTTGTTTGCGGCGCCAGTGACCCGTACGGTGGTCAGTGCTGCAGCCTGTCGGGTGAGCTGGAAATCGGCCCGCGTGGATTGACTCAGCGTGACACGAAGGCCTTCCCTGGTCAGCGGGGCGAAGCCGATGCGGCGGACGGTGACCGAGTACGGACCGCCGACCTCAAGACCCTGGACGATGAACCGGCCAGCGTCCCGTGTGGTGCCGCGGGTAACCACGCCAGTCGAGTTGTCGCGAACCTGTACCTGCGCGCCCTCAACTGGAGCACCGGATTCGTCGATGACAGTTCCGCTAATTGAACCGGACGTAATGTTTTGGGCACTGACCGATCGTGTGGTTGCAAAGAAACACACCATCGCCAAGCCCAGCGTCGTAGAAAAACGACTCTTGAGCATGTATTCTCTCAGATTAAGGAAGCATATATTTTACGGAAAGATCCCCACTTGGGTCAGTGGCAGGTTGCAACGGACGCGTAACTATTTACCGAACGGTCGTTCTGTTAGTCCACGGATAAAATAGCAGCCCGGAGAAAATCACGGCGAAGATTGCCAGGGTCGGGATCCGAGCGGTTGGATCAGCAAGAGCGCTGCCGAGCAAATAAAGAATTGCGAGAACGAAGACGACTGGAGCCACTGGATACCAGAGCGCCCTGACCGCAGGCGCGTAACCAGTGCGTTTCCTTCGAAGCGGGAAGATCGCGGCGACACCCAGCGCGTAGAATGGAATTATTGCTGTGACGAATGTGTCGGCGAGTTGCTCGAATGTGCGGAGCATCACGAAAACAACGCCGAGCGCCGTGGCGAGCAGGATTGCTGCTCCCGGAGTCTGGAAGCGCGGTTGGATTTTGCCCAGTCGCCGAAAGAGCAGCCCATCTGTCGCCATCGCAAACAGGATCCGCGGACCGGTGAGCATCGAGCTCGCGAGAGTACCGAGCGCCGAGAGCATCACTATCACCCCCACCGCGGCGACACCGGGTTCGCCGACGAGGCGCTGCGCCACATCTGCAGCGACGAGTTTGGAATGCCGCATCTCATCAATCGAGAGCACGGAAAGATAAGCAACATTTGCAAGCAGATAGAGCGCGATTACGGCGAGCGTCCCGAAGATCAGCACTTTCGGAAGGTTGCGCTGTGGGTCTTTTACCTCGCCGCCAACGAAGCTCACGTCTGCCCAGCCGTCATACACCCAGAGCACAGATGTGAGGGCGAGCGCGAAGGGGACAAATCCGAAACTTCCAGTGGGCGCGACCGGAGTGAAGTGTCCTCCGGCGTGCGGCAGCGCGGCGAGCGCAACAATCTCGATTGCGAGAAGACCGGCGCATTTGAGGATCGTGAGCGTGTTCTGCACGAGCGTGCCCCATTTGACGCCCACATAGTTGAGCATGCCCATGATCGCAATTGCGATCGCCGCCACGTAATGCACCCACTGGCTGTAGGGCGCCATTGACGGATCGTGACCCATCGAGCGCAGCATGTATTCGGCGAACGTGGTTGAGATTGCGCCGAGTGCCGCGGCACGGATGATCACCAGTTCTGCCCAACCGAAGAGAAACGCCGGAAGGCGTCCCCACCCTTCTCTTATATAGACGTAGACGCCGCCCGTGTCGGGATATGCACTCGCGATCTCGGCGAGTGTGAGTGCACCACAGAGTGCGACGAGGCCGCCGAACACCCAGAGTGAGAGCATCGGGAGCGGACCGGGCAAGCGGTCCGCGATCCCGGCGGGTGAACGAAAGATGCCGGATCCAACGGTAGATCCGACAAGGATTGCGACGGCGCTCCAGAGGCCTATTCGGCGCGGCAATGCGGAAGGCATCAACAACGGTACTGCAACCCGCGTGGGTTGGCGAGTAGCTTTCCACTCTCAAATGGAGCTACATCGCGCCCTTTTCTGGGCTTGCCTCGTTGTTACGGTCATCGCCGAGCTGCTGATTCTGCGGTCGGCTTTTTTTCCGCCGACGGACGTAATGCCGGCGGAAAACATGCCGCGCTCGCCTCGGATTGTCGAAATGACCTGGGGAGTCCTTCCCGCGATTGCGCTCGCGGCGCTGTTCTGGACGGCGTGGAGGGGGATTTGACGGCCGACGATGTCCAAACGGGTGGCCTCGGTGGCCCACCCCTACGGGTGCTCCGCATACTCGCGTATGTGGCAATGGTCCTCGCCTTTGCGCAGATCATGTTCGGCGCGATCGTGCGCATTACTGGATCGGGAATGGGCTGCGGAGACCACTGGCCAACATGCCAGGGGTATCTGATTCCACCCTTTGAGCGACCGGATCTGATGATCGAGGTGTCTCATCGCTACATCGCCGCCGCTGTCACCATTGCGATCCTGGCGTTGCTCGCCACTGCGTACACAAAGCGAGCACAGCGTGGCGTGGGGGGACATGGCGGCGTGCTTCGTTCGGCAACGCTCGCTACCGGCCTGGTTGTCGTCGCAGCCGTGTTTGGCGGGATAACTGTCAAGCTGTCGCTCAATCC
Organism: Gemmatimonadota bacterium; assembly: GCA_041691775.1. Lineage (GTDB taxonomy): Bacteria > Gemmatimonadota > Gemmatimonadetes > Gemmatimonadales > Gemmatimonadaceae > Fen-1247. The sequence goes on along the minus strand of JBEPUB010000009.1, from coordinate 72,302 downwards.
GTATGTCATCGTGACGCACCTCGCGATCGCAATGACGCTGCTTGCAGTGCTGTCGATCGCGGTGTTACGGGCCGGTGGATGGGGATTCGATGGAACCGGCGTGGCCTCCGCCAAGACCTATCGCGGTGCGCGAGCGGCTGTCATCCTCGCTTTCATCGTATTGATTTTCGGCGCGCTTACCGCAAACATCGCTGGGGCCAATGTATCCTGCCAGGGATTCCCCTGGTGCCGTTCGGTACTGGTCACCGGAGCGCCGCTGTACATCCAGGTAACGCATCGCGTGCTCGCATTCCTGCTGTTCTTTCACATGATCGGCCTGAGTACGGCCGTGCACAAACGGCGCGAGTCGGTCCTGGTGCAGCGCGCCGCCTGGGCGGCGGTCGGCGCGATCACTCTGCAAGTGATAGTAGCAGCCGGCATGGTTGAAATGCAGTTGCCGCCAAGCTGGCGTTCGCTGCATCAGGCTGTTGGAACTCTGGTGTGGCTATCGATCTTTACCCTTGCTGGCCTCGCGAAATACTCGCTGCCGGGACGCACACAATTGGCCACTTCGTGACCAACGGACACGGCATGCATACCGGCGGCACTCTGACTGCGGTTCGCGACCACTCCATGGCGTCCGATCTGATTGCACTCACCAAGCCGCGGATCATATCGTTGTTGCTCGTGACAACCGTGGCCGCCATGTACGTGGCTGGAACGCCAAGCGGATGGCTGGTCGTCACGGTGCTGGTTGGCGGATATCTCATGGCTGGTGGCGCGCATGCCGTGAACATGTATCTGGACCGGGACATCGACGCGCACATGCCGCGGACCAAATTGCGCCCGATTCCTAGCGGACGCATGGCACCGCGGGCCGTGCTTGCATTCGGGATTCTACTCGCCACCTCGGCGACGTTTTTACTCGCACGCTTTGCGAACGTGCTGACCGCTGGGTTGGCGTTGGTGGGTTTTTACGGATATGTCTTTCTGTACACACACTGGCTGAAACGCCGGACTCCGCAGAACATCGTGATTGGCGGCGCGGCAGGTGCGATTCCTCCGCTGGTTGGATATGCCGCGGTGAATGGATCGCTAGACCTCACCGCGTGGACACTGTTCCTAATAATTTTTTACTGGACTCCACCTCACTTCTGGGCCTTGGCGCTGTTGAAGAAGCATGACTACGGAGCCGCTGGCGTTCCAATGGCGCCGTTGATCTGGGGAGAGCGGCACACCCAGGACCAGATGCTGTGGTATCTAAGCATCATGGTCGCGCTTTCGATCCTGCCCTTCTGTACGGGGGCCTTCGGGACGTTCTACCTCGTGAGCGCGCTGGTCGTTGCCGCTCCGCTCGCGTACGGCGTGATCAAGTTGCGTTTGACGACTGGTGACTCCGCACGCATCGCGCGTTTTATCTTCATGTACTCACTGCTGTATCTTGCGCTGCTGTACGTCGCGATGGTCGTGGACTTGCACGCTTTCAGATAGTGACTGAAACGATGGATGCGCCCACCAATACTACGGGCGACGCGAAGAAGGGCCGAAAGCCTGTATCGCCAAGAGCACTCGCGCGATTGTTTCCGCGAGTGAAGCCGTATCTTGGCCAGATTGCACTTGCAACAGTCTGTCTTCTGGCCGCGAGCGCCGCGGGACTCGCATTCCCTGCGATCGTCGCGGTTCTTCTCGATACTGCCTTCCAGCACGGCCATTCAGGACTACTGAACGAGATAACGCTCGGACTGCTGCTGTTATTCGCGGTTCAGGCATCGTTGAACATGGTGCAGGTATACCTGCTTACCGCGACGGCCGAGCGCGTGATCGCCAAGTTGCGAACTGATCTGTTCGCGCACCTGGTCCACCTGTCGCCGGGTTTTTTTACCGATCGTCGTACTGGCGAGCTGACTAGCCGACTCTCGTCGGATACCAGCGTTCTGCAGACTGTCCTGAGCACCAACCTTTCGGAGTTCACGCGCCAGTCAATCTTCCTGATTGGCGCGCTGGTGCTGCTTACCATCAAGCAACCGGCGTTGACGGGAACAACACTGGCTGTCGTTCCGCTGGTCGTGGGCGCTGCGTTCCTGTTTGGAAGGATGCTCCGTCGCGCGAGTACCGGCGTTCAGGACCGGATCGCCGAGGCGACTGGAACTGCGGATGAGGCGTTCGCGCAGATTCGAATGGTGCAGAGCTTTACGGCGGAGGCTGAGGAGTCGCGCAAGTATGACCGGCACCTCGCCGACGTCGTGCGCGCCGCCGTGGAGCGGGCGAAGATTCGCGGAGTGTTTTTTGGCGCGTTGACATTTTTTGGATTCAGCGGCGTAGTAATTGTGTTGTGGGAGGGTGGACGCCTGGTGCTTGCGGGCCAGCTCACGGCAGGCGCTCTGGTTTCATTTCTGTTATACGCGCTGTACGTTGCTGGCGCGGTTGCGTCGCTTGCCTCGCTGTTCGGTGCGTACCAGGAAGCTGCCGGCGCAGCACGGCGTATTTTTGAGTTGCTGGATACGACTCCTACGGTGACCGATGCAGTCGCGCCCGTCGCATTACCGCGCCCGCGGCGCGGCGAGGTTGCGCTCGAGCATGTTCACTTCAAATACCAACCTGACCTTCCTGACGCGCTGCACGACGTCTCGTTGCACATAGGGCCGGGCGAAATTGTCGCGCTTGTTGGGCCGAGTGGCGCCGGAAAGACGACCGTGGCTTCGCTGCTGCCTCGCTTTTGGGATGTGACTGGAGGTAGCATAACATTCGACGGAATCGACGTACGCGACCTGCCGCTCCACGACCTGCGCGAGTCCATCGGGGTGGTGCCTCAAGAACCGACGTTGTTCAGCGGCACCATACGGGAAAACATCGCGTATGCGGTAGCTGGAACCGCCGTCCCCGTGCCTGATTCCGCAATCGAATCGGCGGCTCGCGCCGCGAACGCGCACGAGTTTATCGTCAGATTGCCACTCGGCTATGACACGGCTGTCGGCGAGCGTGGCGTCAAGCTGTCTGGCGGCCAGCGCCAACGACTCGCGATCGCGCGGGTGTTCCTCAAGGATCCGGCGCTCGTAATTCTGGATGAAGCGACATCGAGTCTTGATTCGGAGAGCGAGCGGTTGGTAGAAGAGGCGATGGAGGAGCTGTTGCGAGGCCGATCGACGTTGATCATCGCGCATCGACTCTCCACCGTGCTGCGTGCCGATCGCGTGGTTGTTCTTGAGCATGGGCACGTAGTCGAGACAGGGCGCCATGCGGACCTGCTCGATGCGGAAGGAACGTACGCAAAACTGTACCGCGGCCAGTTCCGGGCCGGTGATCGCGTCGCGCTGGAGAGCATGTAGCAATCACGACGTGGCAGGTCACGCTTTGATCCGCGTGTGTGTGTCCGTGTGTGAGTGTGTATCAACCTTTTGGAGGCTCACGTTGTCTCGATATTCTTTTTCACAGAACGCGGTATCACATCGCACGTGCCGCCTCGCTCCGGCAGTTGTTCTCTTGTGCGTTGCGATCGCCTTGAGCGAACCATCGACCGTATGGGCCCAGGCCGCGCAGGCCGGCCCGCATCTGCGACAGTTCGTGAGCATAGCCATGGCACCCGATGGACAGCACCTCGCGTGGATCGGCCCAAATTCCGACGGCGACGACGGGATCGACGTGCAACTGGCCGGTGCCGGTGGGACGGCAAAGCCAACTTCAGTTGCGCTACCGGGGTCGGATCGCGGCAGCGCGTCCGAACTCACATGGTCGGCCGACGGGCGTGAGCTGTCCGTGTTGGCAACTACGAACAGTGGAACCCCCGCGCTCTACATTGTCGCGGCAGCCGGCGGTAAGGCGCGCAAGATCGCGACGATTCCCGGTTCAATTCACGCGCCGCGCTTCTCGCCCGACGGCAGTCGCATTGCCGTGCTCTACTCGTCGCCGTCAGAAGAGGCCAACGGTCCAACACAAGCGACCCCACGTGATACCGGCGCGATGGATACACACATCGACCGGCAACATCTCGCTATCGTTGGCGTCGCGACCGGGCAGTTCAGAACTATTTCTCGGCCCGACTTGTACGTGTACGAGTTCGATTGGTCTCCGACGGGCAAGGAATTTGTCGTCAGTGCCGCAAACGGGTCCGGCAACAACAACTGGTGGGTCGCGCGCCTCGAAGGGGTCGACGCCGAGACCGGGGCGGAACGAGTGATTGCCAAGCCCACAGTGCAAATCGCGCAACCGACGTGGTCGCCAGACGGAAAGCAGATCGGATTCATCGGCGGCCTGATGAGCGATCAGGGATCGACGGGAGGCGACCTTTATACCGTTGCCACGACCGGAGGTGTTGCACGCGATATCACTCCACATGCAACGGTGTCCGTGGGCGCTTTCCAGTGGCGCGGAACCGAATCTTTACTGGCGACAATGTGGTCGCACGGCGGATCGGAGATCGCGACGGTCGATGCGCGAAACGGTGCAACGGTACCGCTCTGGACCGCCGACGAGACGATATCCGTCGGACGCGGAGGGGGATTACCGGTCGTATCAGCCGCATCCAACGGTTCGACTGTAGCGCTTGTGCGCGAGTCGCTCAGCACGCCACCGGAGCTCTGGGTTGGTCCCGTTGGACATTGGACCCAGATCACGCACGCGAACACAGGCGTCAACCCAACTTGGGGCAAAGCAGTGAGCGTCCGCTGGCACAACGACAAGTTCAACGTACAGGGATTTCTCATATATCCCCGCAACTTCGACGCGACCAAGCGCTATCCGATGATCGTGTACGTGCACGGCGGGCCGTCGTCGGCAACCGCTTCGACATTCATGGCGGCGAGCGCGCAACAGGCGGCACTGTCGAGGGCAGGCTATTTCGTGTTCATGCCGAACCCGCGCGGTAGCTATGGCCAGGGCGAGGCATTCACGCGAGCCAATGTGAAAGACTTCGGATATGGCGATCTCCGCGACATACTTGCTGGCGTGGACACGGTGATCAATCGCTATCCGGTAGATGGCAAGCGACTTGGCATCACTGGATGGAGCTACGGCGGATTCATGACGATGTGGGCGGTGACGCAGACCCAACGGTTCCGCGCGGCCGTCGCTGGCGCCGGTCTGTCAAACTGGCTGAGCTATACGGGAGAGAACGGCATCAGCGCATGGATGGTTCCCTTCTTTGGCGCGAGTGCGTACGAGAATCCAGCTGTGTACGCGCGGAGCTCGCCGATGAATTTCATCTCGCACGCGCGAACCCCGACGCTGATAGTAGTTGGCGAGAGGGACGCAGAGTGCCCATCACCGCAGTCGTTCGAGTTCTGGCGCGGCTTGCAGCACGAAGGCGTAAAAACTCAGTTGGTGGTGTATCCGGATGAAGGCCATCACTTCAACAATCCGGAACATCAGCGCGATGTGCTTAACCGATCGGTTGCGTGGTTTGATGAGTATCTGAAGTAACGTTCATCGGATTACCGGAACCGTAAATCCACCGTGACCGTCGCACCATCTGGCGCGACGGTCACGGTGCCATCAGCGACTCCGAGCAAGGGATGCCAGGCGCGGATATGGTGGAGACCAGGCGGCACTCCGTCGATGGTGAAGCTGCCTCGCGCCTCGGTAATGGCAAAGTAAGGCTGATCCAGAACCACCACCCACGCACGTGACATGGGACGGCTTTCGACTGTGAATTCGTAGACACCCGACTTGGTCAGTAGCTTGTCGTACGGAATGACCTGGCCGTCATCCGTAAAAGGCGCTACGGCGACTGTATCGCCACTCGCGAGACTGATCGCGTAAGCGCGTTCGGCGAGCGGATCGTAGTTGACAACGTTGAGCGTCCCGCCCGTCACGGCTGTCTGCACGTGCGGATCCCACGCGCAATTGTCGTTGGTGAGCTGGAAGCGTCGATCCAGGGGCAAAGATCGTCCCCGCCGCACGTCGGTGAGCCAGACTACGGATCCTGCGACAGCGCCGTTGGACCGAGCCAGGAGCTGAACGACGAGGGGCTTGCCGCAACCGTTTTGATCTGCCGGGACGACGAAAGCCGTATCCCCCGGTGGTGTTCCATCGAAACGGACCGATCCGGTGATTTTGCCGGGGTTCGCGACGGTTTCTTCCGTATACGGCGTCCCGGATAGCGGCAGGATCATAGCGCGATGAGCGGCACCGACCGTGTCGCCAACTGCCTGAGCTGAGCTCTTATCCCGCCCGGAACATGCGGCGGCGAGCGCGAGACTGATAACTAGAACTGGATGTCTGGAAACGTGCATGCGTGCGACTTCGAGTACCGACTAGAGGGAGTCTGCTAATTTACCAACGGTGACCATAAGATTCCCTGTGCAATGCGGAAGCCACGTTGTGCGCGGTGTGATCCTGGCCGCCGCTGTGTCCGCGGCGGCGTGCGCATCTGCTCGGGGACGGCCGTCGCCAGCGGGCGCTGAATTCTGGGGCTTTACGGCTCCGTGGGACCCCCGCAGCGCGGCGAGCACAGCCGCGCATGACCAGCAGCTGGACGTAATCGTCTCGGGCTTCATAACCTTGGACAGCGCGACATTCCAGGCGACCGCATTGTTCAGCGACCAGCTGATGCGCGCCAATCCTGGGAATCGGCGGCGAATGGCGCTGCTAACATCGTACCACGGAACACGATTTCATCCGGAGACGATTCGCGCGCTCGCCAGCGATTCAACGGTTCTTGGGCGTACGGCTGGGCGCGCCGCGACTTTACTGGGCAACGCTGGCTACCGGGGACTCATCCTGGATTTCGAGGGACTGACGCCGGACGATCTCGACGTGCTGCTTCGAGTGAGCAGTGCCTTTGCCGACTCGGCGCGGGCGCACGGCGTTTCGCCTACTGGCATGGCCGTTCCCGCAACCGACACCGCCGCATATCCCGGGCGGCCGATACTCGGCGCGGTCGATTTCATTGTTGTGATGTTGTACGACCAGCACTGGCTCACGTCGCCACCAGGGCCGATAGCGTCACCCGATTGGGCCATGCGTGCTCTTGGGATTCGCGCGGCGGATGTGGGGAGTTCACGCGTTGTGGCGGCGTTGCCCGCGTACGGGTATCGCTGGCGCGCTGATAGCGCCACCGTGGTGGTATCGTTCGCGGAGGCGGAGGGTTTGGCGCGTGACGCGCACGTTCCACTCCAGCGCGACCCAGCATCCAGCACGCTCCACGCCGAGTCGGACGGCTGGAGCGTCTGGGTTAGTGACGCTACTCTGCTGGATTCGCTCGTGCGCGGCGTGCGACGAACTGGTATCTCGAAGATCGCGCTCTGGCGCCTGGGCCTCGAAGATCCGCGTGTCTGGACCGACGTGGTGCGTTGACGCCGAGCATGAGCTAGACGATCAATAAATCGTGTTGCAGGTTGCGCGGCGTGATCAGGAGCGAGTCTTCACCGATGAATCCGTTGACCTCGCTGCGCATTCCCACCTGACCGGCAATGTAGATACCCGGTTCAATTGAAAACGCGATACCCGGCAGCAGCACACGCACATCACGCGTCTCGAGATTATCTATGTTCGGACCCGACCCATGCAGATCGCGGGAGTCGATCGAATGTCCCGTCCGATGGATGAACTTGTCGCCAAAACCACGGTCGGTGATGAAATTGCGAGCGGCATCATCCGCCTCGCCACCAGTGACCGGTTTTCCCGAGTTCACACGCTCGCGAAGAATCGCAATCGCCGCATCGCGCGCACCACGCACCGCTTCCCAGATTACGATGTTGTCCGGGCTCGCCGGGCCGAGCGATCCCATCCATGTCTGATCGGCGTAGACGCCATCCGTTTCGCGCGCCCAGAGATCGATGAGGATTATGTCGCCATTATTGATCACCGCCGAGCGCTCGGCGGTCGGCTCGTAGTGCGGATTAGCGGCGTTGATGCCGACTGAGACGTTGGGGCCGTGATCCGTGAAGAGCTTAGCGTCCGCAAATTCTTCGCGGATTAACAACGCGAGCTCGAATTCGTGCATTGGATTGCCTGCGCGTGCGCGCTCACCAGCGAGCGCCATGGCGTTGCGCGCGATTCGTGCGAGATGCTCGGCGGCACGCTCATGCGACGCCAGATCCTCGGGAGTCCAGACCGCGTAGATTCGCGTTACGAGGTCAGCCGACGTTACGACTTCGGCACCGGCGCTTCGAACCATTTCGACAACGCCGGCAGGAATTCGGTCCAGATACGGCACTGCGTCGCCGGGTGAATATTCCATGGCGACTCGCTTGCCGCGGACAATGTCCGCCAGTACCTGCTCGAGCTCGCGCCAACTACTGTACACCTTCTTGGGCCAATCGCCGGGCCATTTGGCCCATGGACCCTGCTCGATCGCGTGAGTGACGGCGACCGGGTCGCCTTCACGCGGTATGTAGAGGAAGTATCGGCGAGTCACCATACCCGGTATTCCGGCTATTGCCGACGCAATCGGATTGATACCGCGGAAGTCGTAAAGCAGCCAGCCGTCCACGCCTGCATCGGCTATGGCGAGGCGAATTCCAGTGAGTTCCGAAATTGCGAGCATTATATCTGAGCCTTGGATCAGGTGAGAGTGAGAAGAGTCAACAGCTCGCGCAAGGCCGCATCGTAGTATTCGCGACCCGGCTCGGTTGCGCCCGCAGAGACTGGTGCGCGCAGCGGCACATCCATTCGCAGTGTGGGGCCTGCTCGATTGAGCACCGCGCCAAAATACCGCGCGACCAATTTGCGGGCCTGCCTGCGCGCGATGGGCCGCGCGACGAGACGGGGAAGAAGACTGACGCTTCCACGTTTGATGGCGGAAAGGCGTCCATAGGCAGCACGAGCCGTTGCCGCTCCCGCATACCGGAACAGCTCGATTGCGTCGGGACGGCGGCCAATCAGGCGCGCGAGGGCCACAACTTCATCTTCCGGAATTGGCTGGCCGCGCCTCGCAGCTTCGTTGTAGCGCCGAATTTGCGCATATACCGTGTCAGTCGTACCCAGGCGCTTGTTTACGAACTCCGGCGCATATTCCGCTTCTTCATTGCCATCCAGGCGATCAGCCTCACGCACGGCTTCTAGAAGGGAAAGCGGCACGAGCGGATCCACAGACATGAAATAGGCGGGCGAAATTGTAGAGGGCCAAGTTAACTCGCACCGATGACCGAAACAATTTTTACCCACTCCTGGTTGCTCTTTCTCCCAGGGAGAGCGGTGGCCGGTACGGCCCTCGCGCTGGTGATCGCGGGGCTGGCCTGGCGCGCTGGATCGCTCCGCCGCTCCGGATCAGTGGCCGCGGTCCTCTGCGGCGCTCTGTGCGCGATCGGTGGCTGGGGATGGGCGTTTCTGCTGGTCGTGTATTTTACCGCCGCCAGCGCGCTGTCACGGGCCGGCGCGAGGGAAAAGCAGTTGCGCTCAGAGAGAATCGTGACCAAGGGCGGGGCACGCGACATCGCGCAAGTCCTGGCGAACGGCGGCATCTACTCCGTCGCCGCTGCCCTGACGGCGGTGATCTGGTCGCCCTGCTTGGCATGGGGCGCCGTTGGTGCACTCGCGGCGGCCTCTGCTGATACGTGGGCGACAGAAATCGGTATCTGGCTAGGCGGAACGCCGCGGTCCATAATTTCTGGAACGTACGTACGAACGGGTGAATCCGGCGGGGTTACAGTCGCTGGAATGCTAGGCTCGGTTGCGGGAACCGCCTGGGTGGGGGCGGCGGCCGTCGCGTTGGGATTCCCGCGCGGCCTGGGGCTTGCTTCCGTGATCGCCGGGATGGGCGGCGCAATCACCGACTCCATCCTTGGCGCGACGATCCAGGACCGGCGCTGGTGCGACGCGTGCGCCGAACCAACTGAAAGAGCGGTTCACCTCTGCGGATGCGCCACCCGCCGCGTGGGAGGGATCCAATGGATCGACAACGACGTAGTTAACCTTCTATCCACTTTGGCGGGGTTCGCGTTGGGCGTGATCGTGTATGGTGTTTCGAGAACATTCTTGAGTTGGGGCGCGATTGACTGACGGCTGCGCTTCGCCCCGAAAGTCACAGGTAGTCATCGTTGGGGCGGGACCCGGTGGGTCGTCCACGGCATGGCACCTGGCTCAGCTCGGCGTCGAGGTTCTGTTGCTCGATCGCGCGGCTTTCCCGCGGGACAAGGTCTGCGCGGAATATCTGAGTCCAGAGGCATCGCGCATTCTGGCCGCGATGGGCGCAATGGAGCGGATCGACGCTTCGGGGCCCGCGCATCTCACGGGGATGCGCGTGCGCGCGCCGAACGGCTGCGAAATACACGGCAGCTTTGTGGCTCGCCACGGCTATCGCGCCTTTCGGGATCGCGGAATCGCCGTCCGCCGCTCGGTACTCGATGCAATCCTCGTGGAGCGTGCTCAGGCTGCGGGCGCGAAGCTGGTGGAGCGTGCGCGCGTCACGGACGTGCTGCGCGACGCAACGGGCCGCGTGCGCGGAGTCTCGGTTCTTGACGCGGACGGGGCGGTGCGCGAGGTGCACGCATCACTTGTTATTGGAGCGGACGGTCTTCGATCCGTGATCGGCCGTCGGTTGGGCCTCACTCGGGTCTCGCGCTTTCCGCGTCGCATGGCGTTCGTTGCGCACTTTCGAAACGTGCCCGACGTGTCAGAGGTTGGGGAGATGCACGTGGAGCGGGACGGATATGTTGGAATCGCCGACGTTGGGCACGGCGTCACCAACGTAGCGTTAGTCGTTACAGCGCAAGCTGCGCGAGACTCTGCGTCCGACCCGGATGCGATACTGGAGGAATGGCTCGCGAGCCACCCGCACTTGGCCGCTCGTTTCGAGGCAGCGGAGCGAATCGAGCCAGTTCGAGCAACTGGCCCATTTGCATCGTCTACTCGCCGTGCGTGGGCGCATGGAGCGGCCCTCGTGGGCGATGCCGCCGATTTTTTTGATCCGTTCACCGGAGAGGGCGTTTATTCGGCGCTCCGCGGCGGCGAGCTACTGGCACCATTCGCGGCGGAAGCGGCGATGGCGGACCCCGTTGCATCGGCCCGACTGCTTGCCGAGTACGAGCGAGCGCGACGTGAGGAGTTCCGCGGAAAGTGGATGGTGGAAAAGCTCATCGCCGGCACGGTGGCGGTTCCAGCTCTCATAAACCATGCTGCGCGCGCGTTATCGCGCCGCAAGGAGATGGCGGACCTACTCGTTGGAGTGGCTGGCAATTTTGTGCCGCCGAGCCAAGTCCTGCGGGTCGGATATTTCGCGCGGCTGTTACTGTTCGGGGTATGAGCCTCGACCCCGATGCATTCCGCGCCGTAATGGGAAGATTCGCCTCAGGCGTTACCATCGTCACCGCGACTGATTCCGAGGGGCGTGATCGCGGGATGACCGTAAGCGCTTTTGCCTCCGTGTCGCTGCAGCCTCCGCTCGTGGTGATGTGCATTGACCAGACGGCGTCGATGTACGACACACTCGCAAGCGCTCAGTACTTCGCGGTGAACATCCTGGCATCCACGCAGGAGCCGATCGCGCGGCGATTCGCGAGCACCGGCGCACAGCAGTTCGAGGGGATAGGATACAGGACCGGCGAGAACGGCGTGCCAGTGCTCAACGACGTGCTCGCGTTCGTCGAGTGCAAACGCGTTACATCAACGGTCGCGGGCGATCACATGATCATCGTTGGAGAGACCGTCACAGCGTCCTTGCGCGACGCGCGGCCGTTGCTGTATTATCGTGGCGGCTTCGCGCAGTTGGAGCGCTAGATCCACTCGATGGCGGTATTCCTCACACCGCGGCGCCGATACGATTCCGAACTACTCGACTCGCGAAGTGACGACGAACTACTGGTGCTTCGAACCGTCGCCGACATCAAGCGGTCGAACGTCGTCTTCCGTGGCACGCGCGCCGCTGTGGCAGAGCTGGCGCAATATTTCGAGCAGCTACCCTGCCACGCTACGCTGCTGGACGTTGGGACCGGCTTTGGCGACGTTCCGGCCGCGGCGGTCCGCGCGGCACAGCTGCAGCACGTCACACTCACGACGATCGGCCTGGATGCGCTGCCAGTTCTCGCACGATACGCCGCCGCTGCGGTGTCCTACACAGTCTGCGGCAGTGGACTCACGTTGCCTTTTGCGGACGAAAGCATCGATGTCGTGATGTGTTCGCAGACGCTCCACCACTTTCGCGGTGAGGACGAAGCGACACTGCTGCGCGAGATGAATCGCGTCGCCCGCGTGGCAGTAATTGTGAGCGATCTGCGTAGGAGTTGGATCGCCGCCGCCGGGTTCTGGATCTCGTCGTTTCCGCTCCGTTTTCATCGGGTCACCAGACACGACGGCGTACTGTCCGTTTTGCGCGGTTATACATCCGCGGAATTATCCAATGCAGTTGTTGGAGCAGTTGGCGTAAAGCCAGAGGTACGCCAACGCCTGGGCTTTCGCCTTACCACTAGTTGGATACCCACGACGGCGCGACGCTCATGAGCAACGCTCTCGAGCTCGGTCCAATGCCGACGGGCTTTCCGATGCGTGTCCTGGACGAGTTGCTGGTGCGCTGTTCGGTGAGGCGGATCTTCGAGCTCGCTCGTGATGTGGAGCAGTGGCCAGATCATCTAGCACACTATCGCTTTGTGCGTTTCAATGCACGCACAACTGACGGCGGCGGCGTGGTCGAAATGTCGGCGAACAGGCCGTTTGGCGCGGCGAATTGGCCTACGTGGTGGCGATCCGACATGCAAGTGATCGATTCGGCGCCCGCGGTACGATTTAGGCATATCGCGGGTATTACGAAAGGAATGGAAGTGGAGTGGAGCTTTGAAGCGACTGCAACTGGCACGCACGTTCGTGTCCTGCACGTGTGGAGCGGACCGAAGTGGCCGTTGATAGGAAAAGTGGCTGCCACCGCTGTAATTGGACCTGTATTCGTGCACGGCATCGCGTCGCGCACACTCGAAGGATTGGCGCGCGTGGCGGAGGCCGAATGAAGGGAAGGCGAAGGGTGGTCATCACGGGAATCGGCGCAATAACCCCGATTGGATCGACAAAAGACGCGATGTGGGACGGCGTCCTGCGCGAACGATCTGCGGTCCGATCGCTGACACGTTTCGATCCGTCAATATTCCGCAGTCATAACGCGGCGGAAGTTCCGGATTTCGATCCGAATGATTTCATCGAGAGCAAGCGCGCGAAGCGGCTGGATCGATTCGGCCAGTTCTCGGTGGCCGCCGCCAAGCAGGCTGTGGCGGATGCGGAGCTTGATCTTGCCACCGAAGACCGGGAGCGCATTGGTGCGATGATGGGAACAGCGCTCGGCGGCGTGGGATACGCGGAAGAGCAACTGAGTGTCTTCCTTCGCGAGGGGTTGCGCGCCGTCGATGCCACGCTCGCGCTGGCCGTATTTGGCGGCGCGGCGAGTTGCAACATCGCGATCGAAATGGGCGTCTCGGGACCGAATTCGACCAACGCAATGAGTTGCGCGTCTGGTGCCATGGCGATTGGCGAAGCGTTCCGGCAGGTTCGCGACGGCTACGCGGATGTCATGATCGCCGGCGGCGCCGAGGCACCCCTGGCTCCTCTCTGTTTTGGTGCGTTCGCGCTCATTCGAGCGATGTCAACGCGCAACGACGATCCGGAACATGCATCGCGACCGTTCGACAACGAACGCGACGGGTTTGTCATGGGTGAAGGGACAGCCGTGCTAATTCTCGAGGAGCATGACAGGGCGGTATCACGCGGCGCACGAATCTACGCCGAGATATGCGGATACGGCACCAGCAACGACGCTCACCACATGACGGCCCCGCTGCCTGATGGAACGCAAGCAGCGCGTGCGATGCAGATGGCATTGAACGATGCGGAGATAGCGGCTTCGGAGATTGGCTACATCAACGCGCACGGTAGCTCAACACCGTTGAACGATCCGACTGAGACACTTGCGATCAAGCGGGTGTTCGGCGATGCGGCGAGAACAGTAAAAGCCAGCGGCACCAAGGGTTATTATGGCCACGCACTCGGCGCCTCCGGGGCGATCGAGGCCGCGATATGTGCACTCGCCATTGATCGAGAGTGGCTGCCGCCAACGGTGAACCTTACCGAGCGCGATCCGGAGTGCGATCTTAATTACATCACAGGAGGCGGGCAGTCTGACCGGGTTGAGCACGTGCTCAGCAACTCGTTTGGATTTGGCGGAATCAACGCCGCGCTCGTGTTCCGCCGGGTGGTGTAGCGGCGCGCGCCTGGCGCGCCGTAGGCCGCCCGCGTCAATCCTGCATCGTACGGAGTAATGCATGCGTGATTCACTACGGCATTTTGTATCGGAGTTCATCGGCACATTTGCCCTGGTTTTCGTTGGTAGTGCCGCAATCATGGCAGCGGCGCAGTCGAACTCTCCGTACGCGCTGCTGCAGGTCGCCCTGGCGCACGGATTGGTGCTCTCGATCTTCGTCACGGCGTTAATGCGAATCTCGGGGCACTTCAATCCGGCAATCACACTGGGATTTGTCGCAGCCAGACGGATCGATCCTATGATGGCGGGCGTGTACATCGTGGCGCAGCTTCTGGGTGCAGCCGCCGCGGCGTACATACTCAAAGGGACATTCCCTGACGCACTCGTTGTCGCAACGCGGGATGGCGGGCAAGCGATCTCACTGGACGTAACGGGCTCACAGGCGTGGATTCTCGAGGCTATCGCGACTTTCTTCCTGACCTTCGCGGTATTTGCGACAGCGGTCGATCCAAAGGCACCGCGCGTGGGTGGCTTTGCAATCGGATTGGTTGTAACGGTGGATATCCTTGCGATCGGTCCACTCACCGGCGCGTCGATGAATCCAGCGCGATCCTTCGGGCCGGCACTCGCATCTGGGATCTTCGAGGGCCAGTTCATTTACTGGACAGCGCCAATCTTGGGCTCGATAGTCGCTGCGCTACTTTACGACACGCTATTTATTCGGCGCGAGCGGGAGCCGATTGAACACGGCGCGATCGAGACGTGACGGACAAGGGTTGATCAGGTCTCAAGATTGGAAAAGAGGCGGCGCCGCCTAATGCGAGCGCCGCCTCTTCCCTTCACAGATTGTCAGGCCGCTCTCAGCGCCGTGAGCAGCGCTGGCAACGAGCCGATGATCCAGACCACGAATGCGGCTATTGCTGCGCGGGAGCGCGGAATCCGCGCGACCACGGCGAGCCCGATTGCCAGAAGGACCGTGACCCAGATCGTGAACAGGTCGATGCGGCCGAGTAACGCAAGCAGAACGGGGGATGCAGTATCGGGGTCGAGGAAGCGGGCGGGACTGATCGCTACACGGTACTGCCCGTTGAGCACGGACGGATCAAGGACGAAGGCCTGCACAACGCGGAGCAAGCTGTCCAGCAGTCGTGGAATCAGGGAGTAAGCCGCAATCATGCACGCCGCTCCGATGTTTTCCTTGGCGCTGACAATCTTTCCGGACAGCCACAGAAATACACCGATCACCAAAGGCATTATCAACGCCCCAATGCCGATAAAAATCGGCGTGAGCTTCTCCGTGAATGCGCGGCCGGTTTCCATCTGCTGCTGGGTGATCTGCGGATTCTTCTTTGTCGCAGCGGCCACGCCTCGGGCGAATTCAGAGTCCATGATCGGCTGCATTGCATTGCGGCCTGCGAGCAATATGACCACGGTGACGATTGCAAAGACGAGCAGGGGTGCTAGAAACCCAGATTCGCGACGTCGCTCGAACACCTCACTTGGCGACACAAAAATGTCTACGAAATCTTCCCACAGGCTGGCAGGCTTCGCGGAGGAGGGCGGGGCGGCGGTAGTGCCAATATCGTCGGGGACGGTCATGTAGGTTTGGTTGGGGTCCGCCCTACAGTGCACCCGGAGCGCGTTCCACGCTAGGGGTGGACTTTCCCCGCCCGGCCTACCAAAATGTGACCGTGAGGCTTGCTGGCAGGTTAACGTAGCATGGTGATTTCCGACGCGGCCGTTGTCATCCGCATTCGCGAGGGCGAGAGTGACGCGTTCGCGCTGCTTTTCGAGCGATACCATGAGCGCTGCGCGCGACTCGCGCTGCGCCTGCTTGGCGACCCTGACGATGCGGCGGACGCCGTTCAGGATGCCTTTATTCGGGCCTACCTGTCGCTGGATAGTTACCAGGAGCAGGAGCGATTCGGCTCATGGCTCATGTGTATCGTCGCCAACCGGTGCCGGTCGGCGACTGATGCCGCGCGGCGGCGAGCCAACGTAGCCGGAGAGTGGATGCGAACCCACGCGGATCCGGCCGGTGGCACCGACGTCCATCTGGAGGGCGATCACGCACTCGCCCAACGGCTGAACGAGGCGCTCGGCACACTGCCCGCCGCCACACGATCGGTGGTGCTCCGCAAGTACGGAGATGGGTTGAGCTACGAGGAAATTTCGGCGGACACCGGAGTCGCGGTATCGGCGCTCAAGATGAGAGTCGCGCGCGGATCTGCGCAATTGCGACGTACGTTGGTGGGTGCAGGGATTACGGTGGCGACGGTGGCGCTAGTAATGGTCACGCACACGCGCCAGACGCGCAAACCTCGCGCCGTAACGATTGTGGCATGTGATACGCTACGCGCCATAATGCACGACACACTTGGCGCTGCGACGCGGGACTCATTGCTTCCCGCAAGCCATTGTGCCGACGACGTGCATGTTCTGCACGCAGAGCCACGACTCCGCGGCTCGCACGAACCACAGACAAGACCGGACTCCTGAGATGACCCTAGAGGTTGAAACGAGGGCGCCATCAACGCCCCCGTACGCCTGGGGCGCGCTCGCCGCGCTGTGCGTCTTCACCTTGTACCTTGCGACGCTTGCTCCGACGACCGCGCTGTGGGACACCAGCGAGTACATCGCCGCGGCCAGAGTTCTTGGGCTGCCGCATCCACCCGGAAACCCGCTCTTCGTACTTATCGCGCACGCATTCGGGTTGCTTCCGATCCCCGTAACGTACGCCGCGCGAATCAATATTCTCGCCGCGCTATGTAGCTCGATCGCCGCCGGTACCTGGTTCGTCTTGATCGATTTTGTACTAGCGCGCGGAGATGTCGCGCTACCGCGACGGCGGCTGTGCGCCGCGGCTGGTGTCATGATCGGAGCCAGCGCCTTCACCGTCTGGAATCAGTCGGTAGTGAACGAGAAGGTATACACGATATCGCTCGCGCTCTTTGCCGTTATCACTCTGCTCATGCTGCGATGGCTTGACGGTGATGCTAAGCCAAGGAACGATGCCAAGCTCATCGTTATTGCATTTTTGCTCGGCGCGGGGTACGCGATTCATCCCGCCGGACTGCTGCCTGGCCTCGCTGTAGTCGTGACGGTAGCGAGCCAGCGATGGCGGAAGTTCCTGCAGCCCCGCCTGGTTGCCGCCGTATTCGGGGCATTCATACTTGGACTGACACCGTTCATTTTCGAGCCGATCAGGGCGGCTCAAGAACCCGTGATGAACGAAGGCGCGCCGACCGGATGCGAACATGGGCTCCAGTGGTCCTGTACGTTCAGCGAGCAAACCTACACCAGGCTTGCCGCGAATATCAATCGCGATCAGTACAGCAAACCGTCGGTGCTGGACCGTCAGATCTCATTCGGCGCGCAGCTGGACATGTGGTGGCTTTACTTCAAGTGGCAATGGCTACGGGACGCTCACGGAAACGCGCCGTATGCACAACTCCTGCTCGCGGTGATTGTGTTCGCACTCGGCATCTTTGGAGCAACGATACACCGAAGATGGGATCGTCCGTCATTCATCTATTGGGCGACGTTCATGGTGACGCTCACGGTGCTCCTGGTGTATTACATGAACTTCAAGTACGGCTACTCCCAGGACGCCTACGTTGGCGACAGTGTGCCACGTGAAGTGCGCGATCGTGACTATTTCTATCTCTGGAGTTTTAGTGCATGGAGCGTCTGGGTGGCAATCGCGATCGCCGCCATCTGGCAGCGGACACGTTACGGCGCGGGACTTCTCGCGATCGCGGCGGTGCCGCTCATCGGCAACTGGAGTGCGGCTTCCCGCCGCAACGATACAGTGGCGCGCGATTGGGGCGTTGATTTGCTGAATTCTGTAGAGCCGTACGGCATAATCATTACAGGAGGTGACAACGACACTTTTCCGCTCTGGTATGCGCAGGATGTCGAAGGTGTGCGGCGCGACGTTACGGTGATCATCGAGGGTTACCTGGACATGGATTGGCCCGTGCATCAGTTGCTGCGCGCGCCCATTCATACATACGATGCAGCCGCTGGACCGGCGGTTTACAAAAATCGAGTATGGACTCCTCCGTCCCATCCGGCGCTTCGAATGACGATCGGACAGTCAGACTCGGTTCCAGACTATACCGAGCTACAGGGGCCGCAGATTTTCAGGAGCGGGGCGATCGAGGGTCGCGTCGGCGCCGGCTATCTAGAGCGCAAGGATGTCTTCGTGCTGCGCCTCATCACTGATGCACTAGCGGAGCGCCCGCTGTACTTCACGATGGGTTCCGGGTATCCCAAACGTTTCGGATTGGAGCGCTACATGGTCACAGAGGGATTAGTTCAGCGCCTAATGCCTGCAGCGACCGCAGATTCGACTGGTCGCACGATGGATATCACGCGCAGCAACGCGCTCTGGCGTATCTACGGAGGACCGGCGGCGATCGTGCGGCGCGGTGATTGGGTAGATCGGGCGTCGCTGGCAACTCCGGTGGACTACGCGCTGGTCGGACTGAATCTCAGCGACGCGCTCGATCGTCAGGGCGATTCGGCTCGTGCGCGTCAAATCCGGACGGAGTCGGTCGCGGTAATAAAGGCGGCGCGAATGGAAGAGATTTTTGGCCTCTCACCCGCGCCGCATTAGTCGAGCTATCCGGTCACCGATGCAACCGTCACGGGCCGACGTGCATGTATTTCGCGTCGTAGCGGGCGATGGAGTCGGTGATCACCTGCTTGGCGGACTCGCTCCCTTCCCATCCCTGAATTTCAACGCGGCGGCCTTCCAAGTCCTTGTAGATCAGAAAGAAGTGTTCGATCTCCTTAAGATAGTGCTGCGGGAACGACGCAATGTCGTAGTACTCCTCGTATCGAGGATCATTCCACGGAACCGCGAATATCTTGTCGTCAGGTTCGCCGCGATCGAGCATCTTGAGAACGCCAATGGGACGCACGTCGATCTGGCAGCCCGTGAACGTGGCTTCCTCGACGTGAACGAGGACATCCAGCGGATCGTTATCCTCGTGTAGTGTCCGCGGGATGAGTCCATACTCACCCGGGTAAGACACGGCCGAATAGAGTACCCGATCGAGACGGAACAAGCCGGTGGCCTTGTCCAGCTCGTATTTGTTGCGACTTCCGCTCGGGATCTCGACGACCGCGGTTACCTGTTCGGGCGGGCGACTGCCGGGCTGAAGATCGTGCCATGGATGGATCATGAACCAAAGATAACATCCATCTGAAACAAGCCGGCGAGGCGACCGCTAATGCCGCTGACCTGCCTCAGGCATAGCCGTCAGATGCGCAGCAACGTGTCGGATTCGATACTCCCTTCCCCGAATCAGCACAAGCAGGCTTGGCACCATGTACAATGTGATCGGAGTGGAAAGTGCGAGACCGCCGATAACGGCAAGCGCAAGTGGACGCTGCAACTCGCTTCCCGCGCCCAGCCCGAGAGCGAGTGGCAGCAAGCCGAACAGCGTGCAAAGAGTCGTCATGAGAATTGGACGCAAACGAGTTCGTGCCGCTTCACGCAACCCGACCTCGAGCGTCACGTTCTGGCTTACCATCCGGAAACGCGTGAAGTCCAGCAAGATGATGCCGTTCTTGACGATCAGTCCGACGAGTAGGATGAGACCCATGAAGGAAGAAACGTTCAACTGCGTGCCCGTTATCAGCAACAGGACGACTGCGCCAACGAACGAGATCGGTGCGACGAGCAGCACCACCAGTGGCTCCACGAAGGACTGGAACTGTACCACCATCACCGCGGTGACGCTAAGTGCGGCCAGCAGAAGCACGAGCAGCAGTGCGTGAAACGCCTCCTGCTGTCCCGCATATTGACCGGCAAGCTCAACGCGAATGCCACGCGGCGGCGGGTGCGCTGCAAGAACACTCTTCACATCGCTCATGACGCCGCTGAGCGCACGACCACTTACATCTGTCGTAATCGCGATCATCTGCTGCTGGTTTTCCCGATCGAGCTCGGCGCGCGCCTCGGTTGGAACTAGAGTTGCGACTGCCGACAGCGGGACGGCTCGGCGTGATGACGCCGCGACAAGTGGCAGCTCGCCGAGCTTGTTTGCGTCGAACCGGATTGCGTCCGGCGCGCGTACGCGCACTGCGATAGCGCGGTCCGAAGTACGTACCTCGCCCGCGGGAACACCCATCAAAGCCCCCTGCACCGCGTCACCGACTGCGGTTGGCGTAAGCCCGGCGCGGGCCGACTCGGCGGATCCAACGTGCAACAACATCTCCGCGCTCGGCTCACTCACTCCGTTGAACAGATCCTGCACTCCCGCGACCTTACTGAGCGGGTCGCTGATCGTGCGGGCGTACGCTTCGAGCTGATTGAGATCTTCGCCGAACAGCTTTATCTCCACCGGGCGAGCCGCGCCCGCCAGATCGTTGATAACGTCGGAGAGGATCTGAACGAACTCGATGTGTAGTCGCGGAACCGCCATGGTGATCTTGCCGCGAACGTCGTCGATCACCTCGAAGATGGTTCTGGATCGCTGCGATTGCGGAACAAGCCTGGCGTCAAGATCTCCCCTGTTTTGTTGCGTAGCGAAGAGCCCGAGCTCCGCACCCGTGCGCCGCGACGTTCCGGAGATTTCTGGTGTCTGTGCGAGGATCTTCTCCGCTATGCGAACCTCCCTGTCGGTCTCCGACAGTGCAGTACCGCCCGGCGTGAAATAGTCCATGACAAAGGCGCCCTCGTCCATCTCTGGAAGGAAGCCGGTTCCAGTTGCGCCCGCAGCTATCACTCCAAGAATTACGAGCGCGACCGCGCCACCAATCATTAGCCGAACGTGATGCAGTACGCCTACAAGCGAGCGTTCGTAGATGTCTGCAAGCGAGTCCAGTCCTCGCGAAATCCGTAGAAGTATTCCGGGACGAGAATGCGTGGAATCCGCCGCCGGCTCGCCAGATCCGTCCTCGGAGCGAACAAATTGTTCGCTCAACAACGGAATGAGCGTAATGGCGAGGAGCAGCGAGACGAGCACAGCGATCGTGAGCGTGATCGACAGCGCCTTGAAGAATTGGCCGACAACACCAGTCAGCAGGCCAAGCGGCAGAAACACGACGACAGTCGTGATCGTGGACGTTGTGACGGGTAGGATGAGCTCCTGCAACGCATCTCGGATGGCGATGTGCCGATCCGGGGTGAAGGACAAATGCCGAGCAATGTTCTCCGTGATGACCACCGCGTCATCGATTACGAGACCAACAGCAATCGCCATCGCCCCGAGCGTCATCAGATTGAACGTCTGGCCGATCATGGACATCACAAACACCGTGATCGCCATGGTGAGCGGGATCGCCGTCGCACTGACCGCGGTGATGCGCCCGTGCCGAAGGAATGCGAACAACACAATTATCGCGAGCACGGCACCAATGATCATCGCATCGCGCACGGACGATACTGCCTCTCGAACGAGCGCGGCCTGATCGTATACCGGCTTTAAGACCACGCCGGGTGGAAGCGTCTTCCGGATCGTCGCAGCAATCGATGCGACGCTGTCCGCGATGTCCACCGTGTTTCCACCGGGTTGCCGCGTGATGTTCAGGAGTGCCGCGGGCTTGCCGTCGCCGCGAACCAGCAGAACCTGGTCCTCCGCTCCCATCTGCACCGTCGCAACGTCCCGAACGTGAAGACCGTTGGGCAACACCACGGCTCCAACGTCCGCCACGGAGTGTGCTTCCTGATCCGTCACTATCAGGTACTGCTTGTAGTCGCGTGCGGCACGTCCCACTGCCGCTGGCGAAATGGCGCTCTTGATGGCTGTGGCAAGATCGTCGTAGGTGAGCCCCTGCGCTGCGAGCGTCGATGGATCGGCAACCACTTCAATCTCGCGGATGCTGCTACCCTGCACGTCCACTCGGCCAACGCCTGGAACGCGAGAGAATACTGGCCGGATCTGATACCGCGCGATGTCGTACAACGTAGACGGATCAGTTCCTTCAAGATTGTACGAGATGATCGGGAACAGCCCCGGCGTGAGTCGCTCGACCTCCACATTGACGTCAGCCGGCAGAACGTTGCGCACCTGACTGACCCGCGTCTGCGTCAATTGAAGCGCGATCTGCATGTCGGTCTGCGGCGCGTACGTCACGGATATCTCCGACGCACCTCTAATGGACTTGGACCTGACCCGCGTTACACCGGGAACCGTACTGATGGCTTCTTCCAACGGGCGTGTAACCGAGAACTCCACCTGTCTTGCGCCAAGTGAGGAACCCTGTGCGACGATGGTGATTCGCGGGAAAAGGAGCTCCGGATAGATCGCCGATGGAAGTGAACGCGCCATCCACACGCCGCCTACGCTTAACAAAACGACCATCAGGTAAATGACTCGGCGCTGCGCCGACAGTACGTCGAAAAGGCGCACTCTCCGTTACCGTTTCGGCACTGTGACTTTGCTGCTATCCTCGAGTCCGTACGCACCCGTCGTAACGACCGTCTGGCCGACCAAGAGACCTTTGGTAATCTGAACGAGCGAATCACCGCGCGTTCCGACCTCAACCGGAGTCGCATACGCTACGCCGCCCTTAACCACATACACCTTGAACCCAGCGCTGTCCGGAACGAGCGCGTCGGACGGAATTGACGTTCCGCTCGTCGAGCCGGCGACGGAGACCTTACCCGTTAGCGTTTCACCCAATCGTAGCGGGCGGATTGACGAAACGATGTGGACGCGGATGGGAACGGACCGCGTAACGGAGTCAACCGCAGCTCCAACGGTCGCAACTATACCACGCCCGACAGCCGTCGCCGACGGCGTGTCGTTGTCCAGAAATGCCACCGATGCTCCCGGATGGATGCTCGCCGCGTCAACTGGAGAGAGCTGCAGCAACACCTGCAGCGCCGCCGGATCGGCTACTGCTACTAATATCTGCGTAGGGTCAACCGACGCACCCGTAACAGCGCTCATTCTTGTTACGACGCCGGATATCGGTGCACGAAGCGTTGAAAGTGCGTACGTTCGGCGCGCCCCTACGGCGGCTGCATTGGCCTGCGCCAGATCGGCGCTAGCCTGCTCAACGGATTTGCGCGGAAGTATCCCCTCTTGCGCAAGGCGTGAGGCGCGGTCGTACGCCTGCTGCGCGGCGTCGCGCGCGGCATTCGCGCCACTGGCCGCGGCCTGCAGTGCCGTGGCATCGAGTTCCACAAGTGCGTCGCCCGCCCGTACCGTCTGCCCAGCCGTGACGAGCACGCGTGCAACCCGCGACGGCGCCGGCGCACTCAGCTCAGCGTAACCCTTGGGACTGGACACGACCGTACCGACCGCGTGGACCGTCGGAGTGAACGACGCCGTAGTAACCGGTGCGGTCTGCACCGTAACTACGGGCGTTACCGCAGCTTCATCGGTCGCATCTTTTTTTGCACAGGCTGCCAGTGCGAGCAATAGCGCCGAGACGAGCAGCGTTGCCTGCTGAGGAAGCCGCCGTCGAGCAGCCATCATGGTGTAACTCCGTTTGCCGTGAGCACGCGTATCAGCGCCGCACCAACATTCGCGGCGACCAAGTCCGTGACGTATTGCGCCTGTGCATCGTGCTGCGCCCGCCGCGCCTCCAAAATATCGCCAATAGCCATTTGCCCTTCGGCATACGCACGCTCAGCCATCGACACGTTTCGCGTCGCGGCATCCAATATCGTCCGGTCGCGGACTATGCGTCCCTCGGCCACTGTCCGTGTGCGATATGCCCGGGAGAGCTGCGCAGAAGCGTCCAGCCGCGCGATAGCCAGATCTGCTTGAGCCCGCGTAACTTCCGCGTGAGCCGCCTCTATCGCCCCACCGTTTCGATTGAACAGGGGAATGGGGAGAACGATTCCAACAGTCGGAAGAATTCCCTTCTCGGAACCGGTCGGGTCCTTCGTTTCAAATCCGAACTGAATGGCCGGAAGACCAAACACGCTGCGCCGCTGAAAAGCGAGCGTCTGTTCTGCCGCAGTAAGCGCGGCACTCGCCGCAGCTACAGTAGGCGTTGCCGCAAAGTCGACGGTGCTTGCCACGACATTGCGCGAAGGGGAATCGAGCGAGTCCTGCAGATCGACAATTATCGTGTCACCGCGGAGCCCCATCGTTGACTGCAGCTCGAGCCGCGTGTCGATCGTCTCGATCGAGTCGGCGTTGGAAATGTTGGCTGCCTGTCCCGCGGATACCTCTGCGAGATTGACGTCGAGATCACTAGCGTCGCCTGCGTCCCGTCTCGCTTTCGTATCGCTGAGCATCTTCGCGGCATCGACCGCGGTCGCGCGCGACAGTGCTGAGCGCAGCGCCGCGCCCTGTGCAGTGGTGTACATCGTATCAACACTTAGCTCAATCGCCGCTCGGGCCGCGAGAAAGCTGAATCGCGCGCTTGTGCGCCCAGCCTTCGCCGCACGCACACGCGCGCCACGGACCGCCGGGAGATCCAGTGGCAGGTCCACCGAGAAGTGATTCTGCGGTACTGCGCGCGAGTACGAAGCGGTAAACGATGGATTGGGATATTCCTGCGCCGTTCTGAGCCGCGCGGCGGCGGCGAGCGTGTCGGCGCCTATCCCGACAACTCGGACAGACGCGCCGAGCGCCGTCTGGATCGCTTGAGCGCGAGTCAGAGGCTGCTGGGCCAAGAGGGTTACGGGGCTACTCAGGATGGTGAGTGCGCCCGCACATGCAATGGCACGAAGGGCAACCTGCACTGACCTGACGGCGCACGGATCGGTCGTCACTGCCTGAATGCTAGCTTCCCGCACCTGTCATGGACATTACATGGCGTCCCAATGGCACAAATTGCACGGGTGCGCGGGCTGGACGTGAGACGGACGTGGGCTGCGATACCCGCGGTTGCCAGCAGCTGGGCTCTTCGCCCTAGCGCGCGCGCCGCCACTCCAAGCCCGACACGTGAACGATGCCCGGATACGGCGTGTTTTTGCCCTTGATGGCCGTCCAGAGAATGCGGTTGAAGGTATTCTCGTCGGCGCGGTCCTCCTCCGTGAGATCGAGCCTCCCCGACGCGGCTGCACCGAGACTGGTTTTAGTATTTTTTTCGTCGAGCGAAACGTCAGGAACGATCGCGACGTACGGCGCGAGGTTGGGTGTCGTAGTCCAGATGTCGCGAAGCGGCCGGCCATAGTAGTCGAACTGCGACAGCGATCCGGTGTGCAGAATCTCGCTCATCGTCGCTATCACGTCGGTGGTATTGGTCCATCGATGGACCACGCCACCGCCGTTGTAAGCGGAGATGACAAATGCAGGGGCGCGATGCGAGTCTACGTGATCGGGCCCGTTTTGCGCATCGTCCTCTACCACAAACACTACGGTGTTCTTCCAGAACGGCGATCGCGAGAGCGCTTCGATCATCCGCCCAAGCGCAAGATCGTTGTCGGCCATGTATGCGCGCGGAGTCCGCGAACCTGCTCGCGCACCAGCAGTGTGATCGTTTGGCAACCGGACGATCTCAAGCTGCGGCATCACACCGCTACGGATGTACCCCGCAAACTCCTTGAGCCACACGCTCAGGCGCGCCTGGTCCAGTTGATTGAGGTCGAAGCCGGGATAATCGGGATTGGTATTGGCCGCGAGAATGGGCTTGTCGCCAACGTAAATAGCGCGCCCGGCAACGGTATCGCTTACCACGAACTCACCGTAGTTACGCAGCGTGATCTTGGCACGCGCCGCCAGATCCCACAGATAACCGCGTGCCGGCTCGCTCACGTCTTCGATGGGGATGTCCGACCTGTCAAAGCCGCGGTTGGTTCCCTCGTAGTCATACGTGCGACCCCTGCCGGAGTAATTGCTCGGGACTGTCTTTTCCAGATAGTCAGTCGCATACGCGGCCATCGACCAGTTGTGTCCATCGGGGCTCACCTCCGCGTTGGTAAAGAATCGATCGAAGACGCCAAACCGCTCGGCTAACGCATGATGATTGGGCGACACTGTCCGAGGGAAAAAAACGAGCGCCGTGTCGCCGTCACCAATCGGCAAATCACCGAGAACCTGGTCGTATGTGCGATTTTCCTTGACTACATAGATCACGTGCGTAAACGGCGGGTAGGCTCCCGCGGAACCGGCAGCATGCGTAGCACGATTGGACCACCCCTGCGCGCGAGCAACGCGATTCGACAACGGCGCGAGCGTAGTGGGTGAGGCTTGCGCCAGCATCAACGTCATCAATGTGCCAGAGGTTTGACCGAGCGTGTACGCGTGTGATCCAGCAGCCCTGGCGTGCAGTGGGTCAGGTCCATCGGGGTTGGGTGCTGTACCGTGACCCTTGCCGCTCAGAACCATCAGCGTATCATGCGCGGCCACGACTGCCGTGGGGTACCAATCCACCGGAATGCGCCCGACCAGCCGGTCCGCGCCGTGCGGTGACGTCATGCCAGCCGAACCGGATGCAAGATCGAACACTGCTACCGCATTGTTGTCCGCCTCAGCAACGAACAGACGGGCGCCATCTGCCGAAAGCGCCAGCGCATTCGGCGTGCTCCCCTCCCCCGGGCCCGCGGGCGGCGGGTCCAGCAAGCGGTTAGTTATTTCGCGGCTCCTGGTATTGAGCACGTCGATTCGATCGGTGCTTCCGGACGCCACGAAAAGGCGCGACCCGGTCGCGTTCAGCACCAACGCAGATGGATGACGGTCCACGACGATCCGGCCGTCGTCGCGAAGCAGTCCCCCTCCGGTTGGCGAGAACGTCGACACCGTGTGGCCACCCCACGCCGATACATACACCGCTCCACTGGCTGCAACGGCCACCCCGTAGGGATATCGCTCGGTCGCGAATCGTTGCACAACACGGCCGTTCGCCAGATCGATCACCGCGACCGAATCCGCGAGATTCTCTGCTACGTACAGCATGCGGCCATCTGGCGACGGCGCAATTCCGGCGGGATACCGGCGCCCGGATTGCCGCGCCGTCCTGGGAGCCAGAATGAGACTATCCGTCAACGATGCGGAACCGTCACGCCACGCGTAGCGATAGATCACATCCTGATTTCCACCGGATACGTAAAGCGTATTTCCGTCGGGCGCAAATGCGACGCCAATAAATGCCGCTGGTTGGATCACTGTCTGCACTATGCGACCAGTGGCGCGATCAACAACCTGAAAACCGTGCTCGCGCCAGCCATTTAGTAACACGACTACACGATCGCCCGTTGGCGCAATGACCATGGCGAGCGGCATCGATCCAAGCGATATCGATCGTGCAGCCGGATCGAGCCGCGCACCAGTAGGTAGACGGGTCTCGCCCTCCGGGATACCTGCGCGGCCGGATGACACGATCGGCGGCGCACTCGAGCTCGGGCGGCTACACGACGTCGCCCCAAACGTGAGCAACGTGATATTGACGGCAGACGCGAGAGTCGCACGCCGGCGACCGCGACTGAACGTACGGCTGAGGAAGCGCATCAAGCGTTGGGCGGACGTTGGTGTTGAAATCAGGACGTAGCTTTGTAGCTGCCAAGCTTCGAGCGGATCGCCTCGACCAGTGCGTCAGCACTCGGGCGCGATGGCTCAATAACTACCTCGATACCCGCGTCGCGCAGAACAGCAGCAGTAGCCGCGTCGTACGCCGCGGCCGGAACCGAACCGATTGCGTGCTCTCCCGCAGCACGAACATAATCCTCTGCAGCGCCAGGTGACATCGCGACGACGACAGCGGAGTGGCGATCTCCCATCGTGCGACGGAATCTCTCCATGGGCTTCTCGATCGGGATCTCCCTGTACAATGCGAGCGACGTCACCACGGCGCCAGCCTGCTCCAGATCGCGACCGAACGACTCCGCAGTCGCGTCCTCCGCGACGTACAGAAGCGACGCGCCCGGTATATCTGCGTGCTCGGACAGCACGTCAAGCAATGCGGTGGGCTCGAATTTGTCCTGCACCACGTCCACCGTGATCCCGTGATCCAGCAGAGATGCAGCAGTCGCTGGATCCACGCACGCGACTTTCGCCGTCGCGAGTGCGCGCGTATCACGCCCCGCAAGAACGAGCTGGTCCCAGAAAATGGCCACGGCATCCGGACTGGAGAACACCACCCATTCGTAACTGGCAATCTGCTCGATAGCATCACGCAGGCCGTCAAGGTCAAGCCGGCCGATGCCCGGCTGCGGAACGTCAATTACCATCGCGCCCAGATCACGCAACCGGTCCGCGACGGCCGCGGGGCCATACCGTGACCGCGCAACAACGATTCGCACGCCGAACAGGGGACGTGTATCGAACCATGCCAGTTCGTCGCGCAACAGAACTGTCCAACCAATCACGACCGTAGCGGCCTTCATCATCCCGGCCCGCATCATCTCGTCCGTTATGGTGCCGAGAGTTGCAATGACCGTTCGTTGCGATGCGCGGCCAGCATGCACGACGGCAGCCGCCGGAATGTCGCCCGTGACGCCAGCAACGGCAAAGCCAGCAATGATCGCCGGCAACGCGACGGCCGCATTGCGCACCACGACAGTTGCGCCGACCCTTGCAATTGCGCTCCAGTCAGTGTCCACGCCGCCGCGCATCGGATCCCGGCCATTCGCAAAGATAGTTGCCGACGCCATGGTGGGCGACAGCAACGGGATTCCTGCGTACGTCGCCACCGAATTGCCAATCGCCACCCCGGGCACGATCTCGAACTCGACATCGGCATCGTGCAGCGCCGTAACCAGATCGGTACCGCGTCCGAAGGCGAGCGGATCTCCGTGCGCCAGGTACACCACTCGCATGTCCTTACGCGCAAGTGCTACCAGAAGAAGCGCGACGTCGGCGGATCCAGCGCGGGACAGCTTTTCCCGCACGCCGATATAGATACGCTTGGGACCGCCAGTCAGTCCACCCGGTATGAGCTTCCGCTGCGCGCGACGCTCGTACACGATAACGTCCGCCGAGCCGAGCAATTCCTTGCCACGTACTGTAAGCAACCCCGGGAGGTCGGGTCCAGCGCCGACTACGAAGACTATCCCTTTCTCTGCCATTTGCGCCTCCTCCACCACAGAGTCGCCGCATAACCCGAATACACTACCGCCGCTACGATGTACGCTAGGTGGTACCAGTAAGCATCCTGTGGCGGCATCAGGAGTGCGCCTCCATCGCAGCGTCGTGGTCAACAGCGAGCAGGTAACGCTCCCGCAACAACCATACGTACAGAATGGTAAACGCACACAACGACGCCATTATCGTAATCAGCATCTCTCGCGGCATCGATGGCGCGCTCGGTTTGAGGAGTACAGGCATCGGATGCAGTGTCCGAAAAAAATACACACTCAGATGGATGAACGGCACGAGTAGCGCACCGAGAATCCCGAGCACCGCAGAGAACCGCGCCCGCATCTCGAAATCGTCAATGGCACCGCGGAGAATGAGGTAGCCAACGTAGATGAACCACAAAAACAGCGTCAACGTGAGCTTCGCGTCCCACGTCCAGTACGCGCCCCATACGGGCTTCGCCCATAGCGGTCCAGTGATGAGCACCACGGACGTGAATACGAGTCCGACCTCTGCCGAGCTGGCCGCTACGCGATCGAGCTTCGGATCCTTCAGCCACAGGTAAAGCACGCTCGTAACGAATACGAGGCCGAACGCGAGATAAAGGCCGACAAACCCGGACGCCACGTGAATGTAGAAAATTTTCTGCGCCGGACCTTGCAGCGCGTCAAACGGGGTGAAGAAAATCGCGCGGATGTACACCCCGATCACAGCAAGAATGGCAACGGTGCCAAGTTTTGAGAACTTCATTGCTCCAACGTGTATGGATAAAGCAGTGTGCACACTACCAGAAAAACGATGTCAAACGCGCCGAGGATCGATATGTATCCGGACACCTCCGACACGGCGCGCCCGCTCATGAGTCGTGCGGTCGCCTGCGCGGCCGGTAAGATCACAGGAACGAAAAAGGGAAGCGCGAGCAGAGGCAAGAGCAGTTCAGCCAGGCGTGTGCTGACCGCCATCGAAGAAAACAGCGTACCCACCGAAACCAGTCCGACGGCCGCCAGCAACACAACCCCAATCAATGGCCAGACGTATCCGGCTACCGGAACATTATACAGGAGCGCGACCGCTGGCAGCGAGACGGCCTGAACGACGATCACGAAGCCGAGGTTCGCAATCAGCTTGCCAAGATAGATCGCTTCCCGGCTCACGGGCGCAGCGAGTAGAGCATCCATAGCCCGTGTCGGTTGCTCAACGCCGAAAGACCGGTGTAGCCCCAGCAAGCCCGAGAACGTGAAGATCACCCACAAAACCCCAGGCGCCAGATCAATCGACGCCACCGCCGTCGGGTCCCACGCAAAAAAGAATATCGTGAGCGCCAGAACCGAGAAGGTCACGGCAGACAGTATCACGCTACGCGAACGCAGCTCGATCAGCATGTCCTTTCGCGCAATTGCCAACACCGACGAGGCCAAGCCGGGCGCCGTCCGAAGCCGCGGTCCATTTGCCGGAACGTTAGGCGGCATCAACCGACAGCTCTCGGTACAGCGCGTTGTATTCATCGCGCGCTGGAATCGGCGCGTGATCCAACCGCACAAACCGACCTTCGCGCATGATCGCGGCTGTCGTGCACAACGCGAGTGCCTCGTCCAGGTTGTGCGTGACAATTACGATCGTCGCACCCGAATCGCGCAGCTCCGCCAACATGGCCGTGAGCGCGGATGCGCCCTGCGCATCCAGCCCGGTGAACGGCTCGTCCGCGAGGAGCACCGACGGATTGTGAACTATCGCGCGCGCCACGGACACTCGCTGCTGCATGCCGCGGCTCAGTGAGCGTACACGCACGTCTGCATAGGAAATCGCGCCGAGTCGCGCGAGGACCTCGCTAGCCGCCCCGCGAACATCGGAGACGCCGTACATGCGAGCAGCGAACTCGACGTTCTCGCGCGCGGTCAGCGCGTCATACAGCATCGTCTGGTGCGACACCAAGCCGACCCGCGCCCGCACGTCGGCCCCACCAGGTAGCGTAACTCCTTCGATCGCCGCGCTGCCCGACGTGGCGTGCAGCAATCCGCCAAGAAGCCTGAGCAACGTTGTCTTCCCTGCACCGTTTGGGCCGAACAACGCGAGGCAATCCCCGGGCGCGAGAGTCAACGACACACCGCTCACCGCGCGGCGCGTGCCGAACGATCGCACAAGGTCAGTTGCCCGGAGTGATGGTTCCAGAATCGCGTCCAATGTTAAAAGCCACACCATTGTCGCGCGACGCAGCAGCGCACGGGGCCGACGACTCGATCCCGCGCGTGTGAGGTGATGGCTACTTGGTAGCCGCTGCGGCTGGCTTCTCGCTGGCGTAATGGTTGTTCGTGAGCACCACGATCCCGAACAGAATCGCAAACACCATGCATCCACCAACGACAAGCCCCGTAAGGGCTGCTGGGAAATCGGTGCCCTTCTGTTTCGCCGCCATTATTTCTCCTGAGCCGGTTCGGTGTCGGACACGCGCACCTTGGTCATTACGTCGTTCTGGCGAATCTGGCGCACGACATCGTCACCCTCAATCACCTTCCCGAAAACCGTGTGAACGCCGTTGAGGTGGCGCGTGTTTTTCTCGTCCAGAACTATGAAGAACTGACTTCCACCCGTGTCCTTGCCGGCGTGAGCCATGGATAGAGCGCCGAATTCATGCGTGCGCGGATTGCCCTTGGTCTCGCACTTGATGGTGTAGCCCGGGCCACCGGTGCCGATACGAGGACTCCCAGCCGGAAGATCGCGCGAAAGCGGATCGCCGCCCTGCACCACAAACTCCGGGATGACGCGATGAAACTTCACGCCGTCGTAAAAGCCTTCGTTGGCCAGCTTTTCAAAGTTGCCCGCGGCTATCGGTGCATCGCCAAAATACAGTTCGGCGACCATCGTCCCCTTGTTCGTCTCAAATGTTGCTTGCTTCACACTTCGCTCGATGGGCATAGGTCATTCAGCACGCACTCTGCGCACCTTGGGCGCCGAGCCACGCAGACGCGGCGCCCGTGAAATATCAGCAGATGAGACAGTAGAGTCCAATGTTTTCGCGGAAACAGCTTCATCAGCACCAGTTCTACTTTCACCGGATCGGACAGGCGGGTCAGGCCAAGCCGCCGGCTGATGCGACCCACGTGCGTATCGACGACAACACCCACGGGCTTGGCGAACGCGGTGCCAAGGATGACGTTGGCCGTCTTGCGACCCACGCCGGGGAGAGTGACCAACTCCTCCATATCATCAGGGACGCGTCCGCCAAAGCGGTCCAGCAGGCCGCCGGCCATTCCCAGCAAGCTCTTCGCTTTGTTGCGGAAGAAGCCCGTGGACCTGATGAGCTCCTCCACGTCGCGTGGATCCGCCATGGCTAGCGACTCCGAATTTGGATATCGCGCGAACAGCCCCGGTGTCACCAGATTCACGCGTTTATCAGTGCACTGAGCGCTCAGGATCGTCGCGACCAGCAGCTGATACGGACTGGCGTAGTCCAGCTCACAATGAGCGTCTGGGTATGCTCGTTTGAGGCGCTTGAAGATCAACGGCGCCCGAACGGCGGCTGGAGGCAAGGACATGATGTCTGAAGCTAAGCGACCCTGCGGCGGACGGACCCTGCTAGTGCGTTTCCTCGACTCCGGCCATCGAAGGCATGGTGTCCACCAGCTCGTGCATCTGCTTTACGATCAGGTCCAACTCCTGCCGAGCGCCGTCCGCGTCCAGCATTCCGCCCTTCATCGAGAGGGCTATGCGATTCATGTACTTCACCTTGTCGAGCATCTGCTCAGTCGCGCGGCGCAACTGGAGATACTTCCGCTTTTCCGCTCGAGCGCGATAAAAGCGGCGCAGTAAATCGTCTGTTGTGAAGCGCTCGGCGAGCTGAATCGCCTCCTCGATCGTGCGTCCCGGAATTCCGCCGTGGTCGGGCAGTGGCTTGTCTCCAACCGCGGGACCGCTGAACCACAGCCGGCCGATGTGCTCGAGTCCGTCGTATGAAAAACGAACTATGACATCGCAGAGTGCTCCGTCGGCGTCAATCGTGGCAAGGTGGTGCTCGGCGCGAAAATCAGTCATTCACTCGGAAGCAGCGGCGTCAGTTGACGCGAGGAACGGGTCGATCGCTTCCCAGAGTCCCTGGGGACGCTCGACGTATGGAACATGGCCACACCGATCGAGCCAAACCAGATCGGCTTGCAGCGCGCGAGAGACATCGATTGAAGACGCAGCGGGAATGGGATCGTCACGACCTTGAACGATAAGCGCGTTCACCGCAAGACGCTCGATGCTAGGCCGCAGATCAAAATCGCCGAGGCTTTCCCAAGTGGACTGCTGGACGCGGCCTACGACGCGAAACGGCGTCAATTCGCGGGCGTTCGCAGGATCGAAGAAGTAGCCAGCAACTCCGAGCTCGAATATTCGTTGGCGATAGGCATCTGGATCTGTCTCGCGCAAATCCGAAGCCATGAGCCGCGCGCGCTCGTCCGCTATCACCGGAGCATTTCCACGAGCGCGCAGATTGGCGTCGAACTGAGCGCGGTATTCGGTGCTGACCGGCGCCGGGCTTATCAACGCGAGCCGAGCCGGCCGGGGCAATGACGCATCGTCGATCTGAGTGATCGAATACAGCAACGCGAGCATCCCACCCCAGGAGTAACCGACGAGCGAGGGGTATCCCAGACCCAGCTCGCGACATATGGCCCCGAGATCGGCAACGTGATCCAGCCACCCTATGGGCGCATTGTCCGGCGCGCGAGAGCGGCCCCCACCGCGCTGATCGTAGAGAATCAGGTCGTATTGCTCCGCGAGGTGCAGCATCTGCGGCAGAAGATACCGGTGATCTGCACCGGGCCCCCCGTGGAGCGCGACGAGTACGGGCCGGCCGATCTGGCCATATCTAACCCAGTACAACGGGACTGGCGTCGTGATAGTAAGGCCGGATTCTCTGGGCTCAGGGATAGTTCGGGGCACGATCCGAATCTAAACGCCGTGATGAACACCGCGTGTTGCGCCGATGCGACGATGTGTTGCACCAAACCTGCTCTCCCCCAACCCAATTCCGAGTGCCGACGAACGCCTGATTGGGTCAACCTGTTGCCACACAACAGTTTGCGGGTATCACAAAAATGCGTGGCTCATGGCCTTCGTCGTGCTATGTACGGTGGAGACGGACCGACAGGTTCACCTGCCAACATCTTGTACCTGCGCCGGTGGGAGCACCCAAGACCACTCTAGCGAGATGATGGGCACTAGAGTTGTTGTTGCCGGTGTGCCTGCCCACACACCCAAGCCATAAAGTCTTGGGCAACCTTTGGAGAATGCATGATCAACCCGCGCTTCAGCTCTTTAATTCTCGTCTCCGCAATGCTGGTCGGTCCCGCCGCCGCTCAAGCACAAGCGGTGACGCCGGCCGGCACCTTCGGAAGCCTTCCGGCAGCCACTTTCGGAGGCACTGGGATTCCTAATAACGCAGTGATGACCGGAGGGGTGAACGGCGCAACCATCGGACTGACGGCGACCCCGCGCTTTGCGGCTCCCGCAGTCACAAATGATCTCGCAGGTACCTTCTTCGCCGCCGCTGGTGCTCCGGATCTCACCAAGCCTGGGTATGCGGGCTGGAACTTCGACTGGTATATCAACGGCGGAACGTCAAACAGCGTCTTCAAGCTGTTTGTCGATCAGAATCCCGCTGCGGGCAACAGCCTAGGGTCGCTGTTGTCGATTCCGCTGACACCGGGTCAGAATT
Source organism: Gemmatimonadota bacterium (assembly GCA_041691775.1). Taxonomy (GTDB): domain Bacteria; phylum Gemmatimonadota; class Gemmatimonadetes; order Gemmatimonadales; family Gemmatimonadaceae; genus Fen-1247. Next base: position 37,579 of record JBEPUB010000009.1, on the reverse strand, counting down.
CCTGGAACGAAGGCATGGCGTTCCTGGGAGGGAGCTTCAATCCCAACGCGACTGGCGAATACTCGTTTGCGTTGTACCAGTACTCGGTGGATCAAACGGGCGCCCTGACCGAGCAAGACCACGTCGCAATGAACGTGGATGTCGGCGCCACAACAACTCCAGAACCCTCGTCGGTTGCGCTCCTCGGCACCGGCTTCGTCGGACTCGGTGGATTCTTTAAGCGTCGTCGCAAGTCCGCGTAACTCGATTACGCATGAAGCAAGAAGCGGCTGGCTCTCTAACGAGAACCAGCCGCTTCTTGCTTTGTTGCAATCGTTCCCGCGGCCAGACGAAGGGGTTCCCTACCGCGCCGTGAAGTCAGTCTTCGCGGTTACGGCGCGGCAAGTCTCAGCGATCAACTCGGCGACATGGTTCACGTCGTTCAAGGACACCATCTCGCTGGGAGAGTGCATGTATCGATTTGGGATGGATACGAGTCCCGTCGCAACTCCCTCACGCGCTATGTGAATCGCGTCTGCGTCGGTACCCGTATCGCGTCCCGCCGCGTGAACGGTGAATGGGATTTTCTTCTTTTCCGCCGTGTCGCGCAACAGGCTGAATACGACCGGGGATATGACGGCGCCGCGCGTGAGTACCGGCCCACCGTCGAGCTTGGCTTCTCCGTGCTCTTTCTTCTCGATGTTTGGATGATCGATGGCAAAGGTCACATCCACCACAATCGCCATTTGCGGCTGCAGCGAGGAGGCGCCCACGATCGCTCCGCCGCCGTGATATGCGATTTCTTCCTGGGCAGTCGCCACGGCGACGACTTTTGCCTTGCCCGGCTTTTCCGCATAACGGCGAAGCGCCTCGAGCACGGTGAACGCGCCGATGCGATTGTCAATCGAACGCGAGACCAGCCGCGAGTTTGGTAGCTCCACTGTGCGCGCGTCTATGACTCCTGCATCGCCCACAGACAGCATCGTCAAGCTTTCAGCTTTGTTGCGAGCGCCGATGTCCACCCAAAGATCACGCATCCGCGCGGCCTTCTCACGGTCCTCAGGACGAATTATGTGGATGGGGATCTTGCCGACGACTCCAATTACATCGCCGTTGCGTCCGGCGAAGCGAATCCGCTGGCCCACCAGCACCTGCGGGTCCCATCCGCCAATCGGCGCGATATAGGCATACCCATCGTCATCGATGTACGTGACGATGACGCCGATCTCATCGATGTGGCCAGCCAACATGATTGTCGGCGACCCGCCTGGGTTCACTACAGCCATCGAATTGCCAGATACGTCGGCGGTCACCTGCGCGAACTTGGAGGCTTCTGCGCGCCAGACTTTCGCCGGTGCGCTTTCAAACCCTGACGGGCCCGGCGTGTCCAGAAGCTGCTTTAAGAACGTGATTGATTCGGGAGAAAACATGGTCGGATAATTTACCGCGCCCTGGTCGCGTACTCCGACCAGGGCGTGTGTAGGGTGAGACTTCCTAGCCCAAAGGATCGGCAGTTCTGGTGAAGTCCGAAAGCGAATGCGAACTACATATGTTTACAGATCCCGCTGCGCATCACCGGGCACATCAGCGAAGCACAGCCTTCGCTATTGTCTGCAACTGCATGTTGGAAGTGCCTTCGTAGATCGTGCCGATCTTGCCATCACGAAAAAACTTTTCAACTGGATAGTCCGTGGTATATCCATACCCGCCGAACAGCTCGATGCAGAGCGATGTCACGCGACCACAAACCTGCGACGAGTACAGTTTGGCCATCGCGCCCTCACGCGCGATATCGTGGCCGGCATCCTTGAGCCGGGTCGCATTGTACACCAGAAGGCGAGCTGCCTCTAAATCTGTCGCTGCCTGCGCTATCTGGAACTGAATCGCCTGCAGATCTGCCAGAGGCCTTCCAAACTGCTGACGCTCCTTGACATACGCAATGGCCGCATTGAGGGCGCCCTGGCCAACGCCGATCATCTGCGCACCGATTCCGATGCGACCTTCGTTGAGTGTCTCGATCGCGATCTTGTAACCCTGGCCAGTGGGCCCAAGAATATTGGACGCAGGCACCTCGCAGTTGTCCAGCAACAGCTCGACGGTCGATGATGCGCGGATGCCCATCTTATCTTCCTTCTTTCCAACCCCGAAGCCAGGGAAATCGCGCTCTATAATGAACGCGGTAATGCCCTTGTAGCCAGCGCTCGGGTCCACGGTCGCGAATACGACGTATACGCCCGCCTCGTCGCCATTGGTTATCCAGAGCTTGCGTCCGTTCAGGATATAGGAGTCACCGCGCTTCTCGGCGCGTGTAGCAAGCGCGAACGCGTCCGACCCAGAACCGGCTTCGGACAGGGCGTACGAGCCAAGCGTACCGCTCGTCAGCATCCCGAGATATTTCGTCTTCTGCTCCTCAGTGCCGTAACGCGAGATGGGGTAGTTGACCAGCGTGTTCTGCACGTCACACACAATCGCCGCGGACGCATCAACCTTTGACAGCTCCTCGACAGCAAGGGTGACCATCATTAGGGATCCGCCGGAGCCTCCATACTGCTCCTCTACCTCGATGCCCATCAACCCCAGATCGAAATACTGCGGTATCAGAGCCGGGTCCATCTTCGCCGCGCGTTCCATGGACTTCACGCGCGGCCCGACTTCTGTCGCGGCAAATGCAGCCACTGCGTCGCGGAACATCAGCTCGTCCTCGGTGAGTATCGTTAGTGCTGGACGGCTATCGTTTGTTGTCGTCATTTTCAGGCAGATAAGTAACGAGTGATTCCCGATCGGCTCCTAGTGCCGGAGCCAGCTCGGATCGTATAGTATAGGGGAAAGCGTCCCCGCCCGCGACGGTATTACGCGAGGTTTCCTACGCCCATGACCACATGCGTGTCCTTCTTGTAGAAGATGATCCCGAGCTATCAGCTGTGATCACGGACGGCCTCCGCAACCAGCATATCGAGACCAGCGCGGCGGGAGACTTCGCCACTGGCCGCGAGCGAGCCGTGCTGGGAAGTTTTGACGTAATCGTACTCGATGTGTTGTTGCCGGGAGGAACCGGCTTCGATCTCTGCCGCATCATTCGCGGCAGGGGAATCGCGACTCCTATCCTCATGCTCACCGCCCGCGACGCTGTCGAGGACCGGGTTCGAGGCCTCGAGTCGGGCGCGGACGACTACCTCACCAAGCCGTTCGCTTTTCTCGAGCTGATAGCCAGGATTCGTGCGCTCGCCCGGCGTCGCCCCGCGATAGTCCCAGAACAGTATGAGGTCGCGGACCTGCGCGTGGACATACCCACGCGTGAAGTAACCCGCGGTGACCTCGTGATACCGCTCACGGCGAAAGAGTTCGCGTTGCTCGAATTTCTTATTCAACACGCCGGCAACGTTGTGACACGCAGCGCCATAACCGCGCATGTTTGGGATGAAAATCACGATCCATTCACCAATGTCCTGGAAGTGCTGGTGCGCCGGCTTCGTCGGAAGATTGACGACGGCTTCGAGCCAAAACTGATTCACACCTTGCGCGGGGCCGGTTACAGGCTTGGCATTTGACTAACAATCTTGTCCGGCTGCGCTGGAAGCTCACCGCGTGGTACGCGGTAACACTCGGGACAATAGTAGTCTTGCTCGGCGCGGGGCTTTTCATTGCAATTCGGAAGCAGATTGCCGCCCAGCTCGACGCATCGCTGGTGACGGCCTCTGAAGCTGTCGAGCGCGCGACCAGCATCCGCGAGGCAGAAGAGACATCCGCGTCTGGAGCGGTCATGGACGCGGTGGGCGAGCTGCGCATACCTGATCGCGGCCTGTATCTATTTGATAGCAGCGCGCGACCGATCGTGCCATCCACCGCGATGAACGGCATCGTAACTGCGGCTGCACGTGCGCTACGTGATTCGGCGGTTCTGGTAACTCTCCATCAGCCGAACGATCACCACCTGCGAGTTTATGCAAGGCGGTTCCTCTCTCCCAAACATCGCATTTACGCCGCGGTTGCGGTCGCTGACCAGCTCGAACTGGAAGACCAGTACGCGGCACTAATCGTGGCGTTTGGCGCGGCGGCACTCGTTGCGCTCGTACTGTTCGCCGCAGGAGGATCCTTTCTCACACGGAAGTCCATCGAGCCGGTCGAACGGACACTGAGTTACATGCGACGCTTCATGGCCGATGCGGCGCATGAGCTGCGAACCCCAATTGCGGTACTACGCAGTCGGGCAGAGGTAGCGCTCGCATCCAACGTTGACTCTACGCATCAGCGTGAAGCGCTTGCGGCGATCGAGCGCGAGGCAATTCGACTTGGAAGAATCGTCGAGGATCTCCTGCTTCTGGCCCGATCGGATGCCGGCGGATGGCCAGTCACGCTGAAGCGAATATTTCTGGACGACGTGACGTCTGATGCCGTCAGCGCAGCCAGCGCGCTGGCTGCGCGCGGCGGGGTCGCGCTTTCGCTCGACGGTTTCGAGGAGGCTCCTATCGAAGGAGACGAAGCCCTGGTTCGCCAGCTCGTGATGATCGTCCTCGACAACGCAATCAAATTCACACCGTCGGGCGGCTCGGTCGTCGTGTCCGTAACCAACCCAGCTCAAGGACCGCTACTCTCCGTTACGGATAGCGGGATTGGAATCGCCGCGGAGCATATGGGGCATGTGTTCGAGCGTTTTTACCGCGGTGACGCAGCGCGCGGTCGGGGCGAAGGTGCCGGCCTCGGGTTGTCGATAGCCCAATGGATCGCCGAGGTGCACAACGCACACATTAGCCTCCGATCGGAAGGCGGATCTGGAACCGTTGCCGAGATCCGATTCCCGCCGTCTGCCAAACAGTAATTTGCTAGTGTAATGCGTGAGCGAAGTAGTTATGATTTCAACATCCCATACACCCCAATAGAGGCTCTCGTGCTCGCACGTTATTTTCCGCTCGGTGCCGTAGTGCTAGGTGCGGCATTTGTGACAACGCCGCTCGCAGCCACGCTTGTAGCGCAGTCCACGCCAAGCGGCTATCATGTCACTCGCCGCATTCCGGTCACCGGTGAAGGCGGATGGGATTACGTCACGTTCGATACATCGCGCAGCAGGTTATTCATATCACGCTCGACGCGGGTGGAGGTGGTTGACGCGAACTCGGGCCAGCTCGTGGGGGAGATTCCGAACACCGGTGGAGTCCACGGCATCGCGCTGGCGTATGCGCTCAATAAGGGCTACACCAGCAATGGACGCGACACGACCGTTACGGTGTTTGATTTTGTAACTCTAGCGCCGACCAAAACGATTCATGTAACTGGCGCGGGGCCGGATGGCATAATGTATGACTCAGCCAGTCAGCGAGTCTTCACGTTCAACGGTCGCGGACAAAGCACTACTGCGATCGACGCAGTCGGCGACACGGTAGTTGGCACCCTCCCACTAGGCGGGAAACCGGAGGCCGCTGTTTCAGATGGGAACGGACACATCTTTGTCAACATCGAAGACAAGAGCTCGATCGTTGAATTCGATGCAACGAGCCTCACAATAATCCATACCTACGCCCTCGCACCGTGCGAGGAACCGAGCGGGCTCGCGATGGATCAGGCCCATCACGTACTATTTGCCGGTTGTGGCAACAAGGTAATGGGCGTTATCGACTCCAACACTGGCCGCGTCATTGCTACGCCCACTACAGATGACGGGACCGATGCGAACGCGTTTGATCCTATAACGGGTATTGCGTTCAGCTCGAACGGTGCGGGCACGCTTACACTCGTGACGCAAACGGCGCCAGGTAAGTTCGCCAGTGAGAACATTCCTACCGAACGCGGTGCGCGCACGATGGCATTGGATCCGAAAACGCACCGTGTCTATCTCATCACAGCCGGATTCAATCCCGCGCCCGCTGCCACGCCGACGCAACCTCGTCCGCGACCGAGCATGATTCCGGGGTCATTCGTGGTGCTGGTGGTGGGTAAGTAATCGCGGTAATGGGATGACGAGGCCGGCGGCTAAACGGCGCGGACCTCGCGCCGTTCCAGCGCACCGGCAAACACCTCGAGTGCCAATTCCGCCTTTCCAAATGGCGCGGACACCTGCACTCCGGCAACTACTGGGCGCACACGCTCGAGCATCTCGCGCGCAATTGAGATCCCTTCCTGCACCGCGTGTTCCTTGGACACCGCGTTGGCGCGCCGCATGCGTGATATTACTTCTTCGGGAACAGTCACCCCGGGAACCTCGTTGGCCAGAAACTCGGCGTTACGCACTGACACGAGCGGCCAGATTCCAGCGATTACTGGAGTCTTCAGCGATTCGACACTACGCAGAAACGTCTCCAGCTGATCCGCGTCGAACACCGGCTGTGTGATCGCGTACTCGGCACCGGCCTCGACCTTCCACTCGAACCTGCGCCGCTCGTTGGCCGCGTCGAGCGCGGCCGGATTCACGCCAACGCCAATCACGAAACGAGTCGGCTCGCCAATCGCATTGCCACCCGGATCCAGGCCCCGGTTGAGCTGAGTAACAAGGTTTGTTAGCCCAATCGAATCGATGTCGAACACAGCGGTTGCCGATGGGTACGGTCCCATCTTGGGTGGATCACCGGTGATCAGTAGAACGTTGCGCAGGCCGACCGCGGATGCGCCGAGAAGATCGCTGAGCATTCCGAGCAGATTGCGATCGCGGCAACAGTAGTGAGTTACCGTTTCGATATGTGCATTCTGTTCGATCAACACACTGGTGAGCACGGCGCCCATCCGGCTTTGCGCGCGGGGTCCGTCGGGAACGTTGATCGCGTCAACCCCGGCCTCTCGCAGCGTCGCGGCGTCTCGCAGTAATTTGGAAGCGTCAACGCCACGGGGTGGAACGAGCTCGACGGACGTAACGAAGTCACCCCTTGCGAGTCTCGCCGACCACTGAGAGCGCTCCGCAAACGGGACAGGTTGCGCACCGACGGCGCGGCTTTTCACCGCAATGTGGGCTGCCGTCGCACGCGCAGCGTGCCCCGAGCGCGGAGCCAACGGACGTACACCTTCGGCCATCTCTCGGATGTGTTCCGGAGTGGTCCCGCAGCAGCCACCAATCAGCTTGGCCCCCGCAACCACAAGATGGCGAGCGTAGGTGGACATGTATTCGGGGCTCGCCATGTACATGGTGCGGCCCCCCACATCGCGCGGCATGCCCGCGTTCGGCTGCGCGCTCAGCTTTCTGGTAGTGAGCGGCGCCATTTTTTCGATCGCGTCCAGGATCGTCTGCGGACCCACCGAACAATTGAGGCCGATGATGTCCGCGCCAGCAGCGTCAAGCGCGCGTGCAATATCCTCCGGAGTCGCACCGTACGCCGTCACGCCATCTGCGTTGATCGCAACCTGAGCGATGACCGGCATTGAGCTGTCGACATCGCGCGCCGAAGCGATTGCCTGTGCCAGCTCATCCAGATCGGAAAAGGTCTCGAGAATGAACAGGTCCGCGCCGCCATCCTTCAGAGCGCGCATCTGCTCGCCGAAAATCGTTCGCGCATCGTCCCGCGATGTAGGGCCGTATGGTTCAAGGCGCACTCCGAGCGGGCCCACCGCGCCGGCCACCAACACTGAATCGCCCGCAGCGGCGCGAGCCAGCCGCGCGGCCGCCGCGTTGATATTGGCAACTTCTTCTGACAGACCATGTTGCTGCAACTTGAGCCGGTTTGCGCCGAATGTGTTGGTCTCTATAACTTCCGCGCCAGCCTTGACGTACTCCTCGTGAATTCCACGGATGAGATCCGGGGCACGAACGCTCAGCTCATCGTAACACTGATTGATGAACACGCCACGCGCATAGATCATCGTGCCCATTGCGCCGTCGAATACGACGAGCGCCTCCGGATCGAGCAGGCGTTTCAGCAGTGCGTCACGCAAGTGCGGGCTCCCTTTCCGCAGCCGCGCCACGCACAGCGTAATACCGAGCCTCGGGATGATGCATGATAACTGCGGCGGTCGACTGCTCCGGTGTTAGCTGGAACGACTCCGTCAACACCATCCCGATCTCTTCGGCAGCCGGTAACAGCTTGAAGACGACCGCATGGTCCTCTAGATCGGGACATGCACCGTAACCCCAGGAATAGCGCTTTCCGGAATCGATACCCAACTCCGCCTTCACACGGCGATGAGTCCATTCCGCCAGCGCTTCGGCAGTTTCGACGCCCAGGCCATGAACGTAATACGCCTCGGCGTACTCGTTCGCGCCCTGCAGTGTGGCGAACCGCTCGGATGCAGCGTGACCGACAGTTACGATCTGCAATGGCAGCACGTCAACCTCACCCGACTCAACCGAACGAACATAGTCGGCAAGACAGAGCCGCTCTCGGCCGACCATTCGCGGGAAGCCGAAACGGGATACCTCGCGGCGCGTTCCGTCGGTCGCGTAGGCTGCAGCATCGTACACGATTATCTCATTGCCGCTCGACTGCACCGGGAAGTATCCGTATACGACTTCCGGCTTCAACCATTGTTGGCTCTTCGCATCCAGCTTCAGGCGATTCAGAACGGGCTCGAACTCATCGTGCACTGTTCGCTCGTACTGCTCTCCCGATCCGCGCGCACCCCACTGCAGCCGATACAGCTCGTCGAGATCCAGATGCGCGAACACTTCGTCCAGCGGAATGTCGCGCACGACCCGCGGCCCCCAGAACGGCGGTGTGGGAATCGCGTTGTCCACGGCAACGTCGCTACGGACCGTGGAATCCGTCCCGGACACGGTGTCCTTCCCGACTTGCGTGCGCAGAAAAATATCCTTGCGCGCGTCGTCCATCAGCTTTTCCATGTACGCGCCGCGGCGAGTCGCGTCCTGGAGCACGTCCATCGTGTCGAGCCCTTCGAACGCGTCCTTGCAGTAGAAGACGCCGGAATCGTAGGCACGCTCGCCCTCCACGAACATCGCGCGCCGCCCGAAACGCCGGTTGATCGCGGCGCCCCCGATCATCACCGGAATGTGAATGCCACGCTTGTCCAGCTCCTGAACACAGAGCGGCATCTGCTTAGACGTTGACACAAGCAACGCACTCAACCCGATCGCATCCGCGTTTACTTCGATCGCCTTCTCGATAATGGTGTTGACGGGCACCTGCTTACCCAGGTCGTACACCGTGTAACCGTTGTTCGACAGGATCGTGTTGACGAGCGACTTCCCAATGTCATGCACGTCGCCATAAACCGTCGCGAGCACCACGCGTCCCTTGGTGTAGCCTTCGCTCTTCTCGAGAAACTGTTCGAGGTGCTGCACTGCCTTCTTCATCACTTCCGCCGACTGCAATACAAAAGGAAGGATGAGCTCGCCGGCGCCAAACTTGTCGCCAACGTCTTTCATCGCTGGAAGCAGAACACCATTCAACACGCGCACCGGATCGGTGCGCACATCCGCGGCGTCGAGCGCATCCTCGATTCCTTCTTTCTTCCGGTGCAGGACCATCCAATGAATCTTCTCATCGGCAGTCATGCCGGCGGTGGGATCTTCCTTGGCCGCCTGCGCAGATCCGCCCGACTCCGGCGTTGCGGAGAAATACTCGATGAACATCTGTAACGCATCAGGCCTGCGATTGAAGACCAGATCGTCCGCTAGCGCCCGTTCCTGCGTCGATATCTCGGCGTACGGACGGATGTGAGCTGGGTTGACTATTGCAGCGTCCAATCCCGCCTGGACGCAATGGTGCAGGAATACCGAGTTGAGCACCGACCGCGCTTCGACCGTCAAGCCAAATGATACGTTGGATACGCCGAGTATCGTTCCGACTCCCGGAAGCTCTCGCTTGATCAGCCTGATTCCCTCGATCGTCTCCGCCGCGGAATCGATCCACTCGGCGTCGCCCGTCGCCAACGTGAATGTGAGGGCGTCATACAACAAGTCTTCAGGCGCGAGCCCATACTCGCCGACGGCGATGTCGTAGATCTTGCGCGCCACTTCCAACTTGCGCTCTCGCGTCTTTGCCATGCCGATCTCGTCGATCGTCAACGCTACGACGGCGGCGCCGTGCTTCTTGACTATGGGAACAACGGCCTCGATGCGCTTGCGGCCATTCTCCATGTTGATGGAATTGACGATAGCGCGACCCGGAACGTGCTCCAGCGCCGCGGCGATCACATCCGCTTCCGTCGAATCAATCATGAGCGGCGCCTCGACCCCCATCGACAAGAGCTTGACCACCTGCGACATCTGCTCTGCCTCGTCGGCCCGCTCGGTCACCGCAACGCACACGTCTAGCACGTGCGCGCCGGAATCGACCTGATCGCGTCCGACCTCGACGATCTTCTCGTAGTCTTCCGCAAGCAGGAAGCGCTTCACCTTGCGCGATCCTTGCGCGTTGACGCGTTCGCCAACTATGAGCGGCGCCGGTACCTGACGCAGCGACGTCGCGCGCATTGCCGACGATACCATCGGCAGCCGCGGCTCAGCCCTTACCCGAGGCGCAGGCGGCGCTGCCCGCAGCTCGTCCACACGTGCCACGATTGCTGCGAGATGTTCCGGAGTCGTACCACAGCAGCCACCAACTATCCGCACACCAAAGTCACGCACGAACTCTCCCAGCGCCTGCGCCATCGGCGCGGGCTCGAGCGGATAGATCGCGTCGCCGGTCCCTGTGTTGAGCGGCAGCCCTGCGTTTGGAATTACGGAAAGGGGCAGTCTTGCATTCTCGGAGAGAAACCGAATCGGCTCGCGCATGTGCTCCGGACCGGTCGAGCAATTCAGACCGATCACATCAACGCGCAGTGACTCGAGCGTCGTCATCGCACTCGCGATGTCTGTGCCAAGTAGCATGCGGCCGCTTATGTCAAGCGTGATCTGCACCTGCAGTGCGACGCGGCGACCGAGCTCGGCGAACGCGCGCTCGATTCCGACTACCGCGGCCTTCACCTCAAGGATATCCTGCGACGTTTCGATTAGAAGCACGTCAACGCCGCCCTCAACAAGCGCCTTGGCCTGCGCGCAGTAGTTCTCGGCGAGCTCTTCAAACGTGACCTTGGAAAGCACCGGATCGGTACTCGACGGTAACATGCCCGTGGGCCCCATGGATCCAGCGACGAACCGCGGCCGCTCCGGCGTCGCGAACTTGTTACACGCAGCCCGCGCGATCTGCGCGGCCTTGACGTTCAGCTCATGAGCCTTGCCGAGCAAGCCCCATTCTTCCAACCGGCGCGGTGTCGATTGAAAGGTGCATGTCTCGACCACGTCGCATCCCACCGCGAGGAACGATTCGTGAATTTCCTGAATCACATCGGGACGCGTAAGCACGAGGTTATCGTTGCAGCCTTCGAGTGCCTTACCGCCAAAATCGTCCGGCGTGAGATGGAACCGCTGGATATTGGTTCCCATCGCGCCGTCGTAAACTAGAACCCGATCGGCGAGGGCTGCGAGGTAGGCGGAGCCTGAGGAACTATCTGAGCTGCTGTCTGAAGTTGTCATACCACCCTGGATACAAAAAGGCCCGGCAGGAAGCGCCGGGCCCGAATAGCGCTTTAGCGAATGTTTTACGTGGCCGCAATTTGCCTGAAATCGCCACGAGTTTCGGTTGTCCCGAACGATAGCCCTCGGCGCCGGCCGGGACAAGGGCATATCCATCCGATCAGCCGGATGGACGGATAAAGATTACATGCCGACCATTCGCAAAAACGCCCATTCCAGGACTCCTAACAGGATGTACGCCACAATCGGCGTGATATCGAACATCCCGAACCGCGGGAGCATCTCGCGCAGCGGCCGAAGGAAGGGCTCGGTGATAGCAAACGCCCAGCGCACCCATGGAGAAAACGGGGATATGGGGAGCCATGACACTATCACCACCAGGATGATCGCGAGGCGAAGTATCCCGAACGTGAGCCGCACAAGCACGACAAACAGGCCGAGCGGACCGGAGGCGACCGCGAAGATAAGCGCTGCGGTCCCTTGCAGCAGGAAATCCAGCCCACTTATAACGACGATTCCAACGAATACCGCTGCAACCAAACCCCATATCGGCGCTGAGGTCGGGAGGCCGCCCGCGCGCACGATCCGTCGTTCCACGGGAGCGAGGAGTGGATCGACGAACCGCCGGATGACTCGCGCCGCCGGGTGGAAAGGATTGATCCGGCGGGTGCGAACGAGCCAATCCAGAAGAAAGGCTACGGCGAGAACGACTACTGCGGCGACAACGATGGCGCGTACCGCGCCGACGATAAGGGCAAGAACTGGGAGCAGTGCCATTACTGGGGAGTCGATGAGGTACTGGTCGGGTACGCGTCATTCCGAGATCGTTTGACGTCGTACACGAAGGACTGGAACGTCCCATCTGACAATCTTAGGGTGTAAAACAGTTGCTGATCGTCAGCCACCGAATTCATCGCCGCGATCGTCGCGCCAGCGGGAATGGGGATGTCACTGCGTGGCTGGAGGCGGATCGCCGGCCCGTTCCCCATGAGCCCGCGTGGTCCCAAATCCCGGGAGGAGTGCCGGTTGTTATCGTTTGCGCGCGCCTTCTTAAGCGAGTCCACGCGATTGCGAATCTCATTGCGAAGGATCGACGGGTCTTCCGGTCCGTACACGTTTGCGACACTGGCGCCAGTTGGCGATCGGTAAACCGCGACGAGATATTCATCGCCCGCAGTTCGTGCGTAGAGCAACGTGTCGGCTGTCTCCGCAACAACTGATGGCCACCGGGCTTCACGAATGATGTCGGTGTTCGCGAGAACTATACGCCCGAGCGGAGCGGCACGATCTGTCTGCAAAAAGAAATAGCTGCCCGCGTTATCGACAAACTCGTATCGTGCGTCGAACGACTGCGCCAATTTCACCACGGGGGCGCCGAAGTTTGGCCTGTCGGCATCGGCCAGATCGATGAAGTAGATGCGGGTGTGCGTGTCCGCGGGATATGAGATGGTGAAGACGGCGTAGTGCCCATCATCACTAACCCGAGCTGCGTAACGCCATTCCGGATGATCAAACTGCGTCAGGATCAATGCATCGGTGCCTTCGGTGCGACCGACGCCGTGGTAGTAAACGCGCTCCCGTCCATCAGTCGAGTCTTGGCGGACGTAGACGAACCCCTTCTCATCGTGCGACCACGGCGCGGGTGAGATCCGCGCGTGATGCAACACGTCCGGAAGATCGCGACCAGTCAGCACATCGCGGATGTGAACGTCGTACGGCCCGGGATCGATTGGACCAACGGCATAGGCGATGTATTTACCCTTCGGCGACGGTGCGACAGCCGAAAAACTACCCGCCGCAAACAACGGTCGCGCTGCACCGCTCTGGCCGTCGCGCACTACCAACGCACCGGTCGCATCCACGGCGAAGAATCGGTTCCCCGCCTTGAACGGCGCAAGCGTGCTTGGCGAAGCGATTTCTGCACGAGAGAGCGCTGTACTCGCCGAGTGCGCTGCGGTACCCTGCGCAAGGATTGCGTTCGCGGTTACCGGACAGCCGATGAGCGCAGAAAATACCAGACAGCTGATGGTTGGGTGCATTGGTGAATTGGTTGCGTCTGAATTTACGGTAACTAGCGATGCCGCACAGCCGGATGCCGCACTCAAGCTAGCCGGTGTGACGCCGGAGCCTGATACCCCGGACCTGGCAATTCAGCCACCCAGGAATGCCATAGATTTCGCGCGGGCGGCGACGCTCAACTCTCGAACCGACAATCGAACGTACCGATGCCCGAACGTAAGAACCGCCGTTACTGGCTACTCAAGACCGAGCCCGACTGCTTTTCGTACGACGACCTTCTCGCGGCCCCACGCCAGACGACCCACTGGAGCGGTGTGAGAAACTATCAGGCTCGCAATTTCATGCGCGATGACATGAAGACGGGCGACGGTGTGCTTTTCTACTACTCCGGCGCAGAGCCAGCCGGAATCGTCGGCACGGCAGAGATCGTGCGGGAGGGGTATCCCGACTTCACAGCCGTGGACCCGTCCGACGAACACTTCGACCCCAAGAGCAACCCAGAGAACCCAACCTGGTACATGGTCGACATCCGGGCGGGTGAACGATTCGACCAGTTCCTCGACCTGCCTGGCCTCCGCCATGTTCGAGCGCTGGAGCAAATGGAACTGCTCCGAAAAGGAAGCCGGCTATCCGTTCAGCCGGTGCGCTCGGCGGAGTGGGACGAGATCCTCAAAATGGGCAGTGGAAAGCGGGCCGCGAGCACTCGGCGGCGTTGACGTAGAGCCGGGAGACAAGTATATTACTGACCGGTCAGTAATATACTCCGACACCCTTATGCCAGTTGAAGTTACGGAGCCGCGCTGGCGGCGGCTCCCCGAGGAACGTCCACAGCAGATCCTGCGCGCCGCGTTGGAAGTATTCGGCGAGCACGGGCTCGGCGGCGCGCGCCTGGAAGACATCGCCAAGCAGGCCGGCGTTTCCAAGGGGACCATTTATCTCTACTTCCCAAATAAGGAAGCGCTGTTTCGGGAAATGGTACGCTCCACGATAGTTGAAGCAATCGTAGCAGGCGAAGGCATCTCGAATGCTGGCTCGGCACGAGAACAGTTGCTCGCGTTCATGGCGCACTATTGGGACTTTGTCCGCACGCCGGCGTTCTCGGTGATTTACCGAGTGGTGGTCAGCGAATTACACCACTTCCCCGATCTGGTCGAGTTCTACAGCGCCGAAGTCATAGTACGAAGCCAGAGACTTATCTCGGGAATCATCTCGCGGGGGATCTCCACTGGCGAATTCCGTGCGGTGGATCCCACTGTGGCCGGACGAATGCTCATCTCGCTGTTCAGCACGAGCGCGATGTGGTGCTGTAAGCGGAAATTCTTCCCGCATCTCCGCGACAGGACTGACGAGCAAATATACGTGGAAATAGTCGACTTCTACCTCGCCGCGCTTCGCGCGTGACATCGAAAATGAAAGGCAAATCACTCACGCACCTGGCCCTCGCGGTGAGCGCCGCGGTCACGAGCGTCGCAGTCACGAGCGCCGTTGTCGCGGTACCGCTCGTGGCGCAGGACGCCACGACAAGAGCGCCATTGCCTGCCAGGCTGTCAATTGGCGACGCGGCCCGAATGGCTGCCCGGAATAGCGCGCCCGCACAAGGCGCCCGAATCCGCGTCGCAGAAGCACAGGCACGGGTACAGCAGAGTCGCGCGGACATGTTACCATCGCTCAACACCGCTGCGTCGCAGTTCACTCGGACGCTGAACACCGCATCGTTCGGCTTCTCGCTTCCCGGCCTCAATCCCAACGGCCAGATCCTGGGTCCGTTCCACACGCTGGACATGCGTGGCACCGCGGTGGCGCCGTTATTCAATTTCGGTGCGTACGCGCGTTTTCGCGCCGCTGGCGCCGCCGTTGCGGCCAGTAGCGCCGATGCGACAGTTGCTTCGGAGCAGGCGGGAACGCAGGCGGCCCTCGCATACGTTCAGGCGTTGCGCGCTCAGGGCGATTTCCGCGCGCGCAGCGAAGATAGTGTGCTGGCCGCCGATCTGGTCACGGTAGCGCAGGCGCAACTGGACGCGGGGACGGGGATCGCGCTGGACGTAACGCGCGCCAAGGCCCAATTGGCATCAACGCGTGCCGGGCTTATCAGCTCGCGCGCAGCGCGGGACCGCTCGCTCATCACGTTCGCTCGCGCCATCAACGTTCCGGTGCGCACGCCAATCATCCTCACCGACTCACTCGGCGGCATGGACACGACTGCGGTGACCACTGACGAGTCCGCCGCGATCGAGAATGCTCTCAAGAATCGCCCCGACCTCCACGCGGCCCAGGCCCGGACCGCTGCCGCGCGCCAGGCCGTTGGCGCGATTCGCGCAGAGCGATTGCCCACCGTCTCGCTGATCGGCGACGATGGCGTGAACGGACTGTCAGTGCACCACATGCTCAACACATATGAATACGGACTTCAGATCTCGCTTCCAATCCTGGACGGCTTTCGGCGTTCGGGACGAGTGCAGGAGCAGCAGGGCGTAGTGCGTGAGGCCGAGGTGAAGCAGCGCGACATCGAGCAACAGGCAGCAGCAGACGTCAGCTCCGCTATCCTCGACATGCACGCAGCTCAGCAACAGGTAGAAGCAACCCGCGAGCAGTTGCGGCTGGCGGATCAGGAAGTATCGCAGGCGCGCGAGCGGTTCCGCGCAGGCGTGGCCGGCAACGCGGATGTCATAACTGCGCTACTGCAGCTGACGACTGCGCGCACCGCCGTGATAGACGCACAGACGAATTTTCAGACTGCCCGTGTCGCGCTCGCGCGCGCGCAGGGCGTTGTAACGACACTTCCCTGAGCACCCCACTCTCTCGTAAAAATGGCAAGCGAATCCAGCGGTAAGAAGAAGTTCATAATCCCGATCATCATCGTGGTCGCGATAGTCGCGGCGATCTGGGGATTCAAGACGTGGAGCTACTCTCAGTCCCACGAGAGCACCGACGATGCACAGGTGGACGGCCACATTGTTCCCGTCCTCGCGAAGGTCGGAGGCTACGTGACGAGTGTAGCAGCTGACGAGAATCAGCATGTGACGGAGGATCGGATTCTCGTCACGCTCGACGACGCCGAGTATCGCGTCCGTGTCGAGTCGGCGCAGGCGGATCTGGCGGCGGCACAGGGGGTGGCCGGCACAAAGAACACGCAGGGCCAGGCAGAGGGCCAGGTCGCGATGGCGTCCGGACAGCGATCTCAACTGGATGCTCAGGTGATCGCGGCGCAGGCTGCCAACACCAACGCCCAGGCAAACCTTGCGCGAATGAAGGATCTTGCCGCAAAGCAGATTGTATCGAAGCAACAGTTGGATGCGGCGCAAGCCGCGGCGGCCGCAGCCCAGGCTCAGGTTCTCGCCGCCGAACGGCAGGTAACGACAGCAGGCTCGCAGATCTCTACAGCACAGGCTGGTGTTAGAATCGCAGAGGCACGCTCCGGCGCTGCGGAAGCTGCACTGGATAATGCGAAGCTGCAGCTCAGCTACGCAAAAATCACCGCGCCGGCGAGTGGATTGGTTGCCCGCAAGCAGGTTGAAGTTGGACAGCTCGTTACAGCGGGCCAACCAGTCATGAGCATCGTTGCTGACACCGGAATCTGGGTAACGGCGAACTTCAAAGAGACTCAGCTCAACGACATCAAAGTCGGGCAGCCCGTGGAATTCGATGTTGATGCGTACGGCGGTTGCACCGCCGAGGGAAAGGTCGAGAGCCTGAGCGGCGCAACCGGCGCGAAGTTCGCGCTATTACCACCAGACAACGCGACAGGGAATTTCACCAAGGTCGTGCAGCGAGTCCCGATCAGAATCGCGGTGACCAAGGGATGCCGGAGCCATCCCTTACGACCGGGTCTGTCAGTCAACGTTCACGTTTCGATAAAATAGCGCCGCGATCCGCTCCCACTAAGCCAGAGAGTGGAGGGTCGCGCTGGGTGTAGATTTCCCCGGGGTGCCACCAGCCCCCGACCCTTCCATTCAACGCGTGACCAACCAGTCGCGTAATCCTCTTGACGAGCGGGCTCTAACCGCTGCCGCCCAGCGAGGCGATCAGGCGGCGTTTGGAATGCTCGTCAAGCTGCATTCAAAGCGCGCGTACGCCGTTGCAAGGGCAATTGTTACCGTACACGAGGACGCAGAGGATGCAGTTCAGGAGGCGTTCGTGCGTGCATATCAGGCGCTGGACCGCTTTAATCTGGATCAGTCCTTTGGTCCGTGGCTGAACCGAATCGTCGCCAACGCGGCTCTCGACTTGGCCCGGCGCCGAAAGGTTCGCACGACAGACGAGTTGCACGAATCCCTGGCGGGGAGCTTTCATGATCCGGGTGAGGCTGATGAGCTTCGGCGCCGGCTGGGTGAGGCACTCGCACAGTTGCCGGAACGTATGCGATCAGTCTTGGTACTGCACGATATAGAAGGGTTTTCACATTCCGAGATCGGCAAAACACTCGGGATACCGGAAGGAACGGCGCGATCCGATCTGCACCACGCACGACAGCGTTTGCGGGGAATGTTGCGCGACTTGAGGGACGACTGATGACGGACAACCAGATTGGGCTCGACGAGCCGCTGCCAGAGGATGTGATCACGGCGGCGCGAGACATCTACGCTGCGCCATCGGGCGACGCGTATTGGAGCGCGCTCGAGTCGCGTATCATGGCGAGCATCAGTGATTCTGCAGCTGGCCGCTGGTGGATGGTGGTCGGCGGATGGGCCCGTGGCGGACTTGTTGCAGCTGCCGCAATAATCGTCGCGACTGTGGTGGGCGTGCTGCTCATCCAGGCACACAATCAGGAAGCGCGTACGGCCTACGAATCCGCCACTCAGCCCAGTATCACCGAGCAGTTGTCGGTGCCGGCAGGAGCGTTCAGCGAGCGCGATGGTCCGGATACCCGCGGAGCCACATTCCGCGACGTAATCTCGCACTAGCACCCCTCATGCCACAGACAAAGCTCGTAGCGGCGCTCGTAATAGTCGGAGCCTTCGTCGCCGGTGGCGCCATTGGCGTCGCCGGCGATCGAGCTTTGAGACCAGATGCCAACGCAGGCGGTCCGGTGGACTCGCGCACTTTCTGGGATCGGACCGCCGCCGAGTGGGGCCTCACACCGGCGCAACGCACCGTTGTGGATTCATTGATGGACGCGCAACACAAGAAGATGTCTGCCCTCTACAAGCCACTCCGGCCCACGATGGACTCTGTGGACGCCCTGGCGCGCATCATTAGCGACAGCACCCAGGATCGACTTCGCCTTGTCCTCACGCCCGACCAGCAAAGGAAGCTGGACGTCATGCGCGCCGATATGCGCAAACGCGACGCCGAGCGCCGAGCCCGCCGAATGAAGCTCTAGCGAACAGCGCCGCGAGCGTGGAGCTTTCGTTCTCAGTGGCCAAACAAGCGTCTTTCCTCCGCCTCGCAACTCTAGCTTTCGCCTTGCTCCTCCCCCTCAGGACGACGCGGGCGCAATCCACTGGGTCGAATGATTCGACGCCGCGCTGCGATACAATACTCTCGCGCACCACGGCGGCGGCGCTGTCCGGCCTGCAAGTCGGCTCGGTCAGTGTGCGGTCGCTTCCGCCGACCACGATTTCCGGGCGCGCTGGAAAGTTGGTGTCGCACCTGCACCGCACTACGCGATCAGCAACCATACTCCGTGATTTCCCCGTAGTCGCAGGCGACACCGTGGATACACTGGTCGTCGGCGAGTCGATGCGCCGGTTGCGCCAGCGCTCATATCTCGCCGATGCGTATCTCATTGGAGCCCGGTGCGGCACGGCTAAGACTGTCAATCTCACCATTGTCTCACTGGACAAGTGGAGCCTGAATCCGAGTTTCGCGGCACAGGCGGCTTCCTCGTACGGCGGGCTGGAAGAGCGCAATCTCTTAGGTACCGGTCGCGCTGGTAATCTTTCTCTCGCGACACGGGAAGGCCGCATCGGCGGCGCTATCGGCTATACAGATCCCAACCTGTTGAATCTGCCGCTGTACCTGCGTCTGCGAGCGGCGGAATACGGTGATGGCTACGAAGTGCGAGCACGGTTCCGAAACGCGGAGCAAAGTATCGCGGACACGTGGCGCTACCAAGTGGCGATTTCCCGCTACAGGCGCGATACCCACAAGGCAGAAGCTTTTGGCGGTAGCACCGTTCTGGTAGACCAGGCATTTCACCGGGAAGGTGCATTCCTGCTAGTTGGCCGAAGAATTGGCGGCATGGGAGCAAGCGCCAACTCACTTCTGTTTGGCTTCGACTTTGATCGCGCCTCCCTCAACGCGCCGGACAACACGCTCACGGTGGGCCCAAGACTGGTAGAGCGCCGATATCACGGTCCGACCGTCGGCCTGGCGCGAAGGTCTGCCGTTTTCGATACGGTTGGGTGGCTCGCCGAGCGACAGCTACTGGTTGACGTCCCGCTCGGTGTCGAACTGGAAGGTACGATCAGCGGCGGCCGCGAGGACGTAAGCCGTCACGCAGCTGCATTTGGGAGCGTCTGGATCGGCAAAATGTGGATTCCGGGAATTGAGCGACTCGCGTCACTCGATGTCTGGTCGTCGGGCTATCGCATAGGCAATCGGAACAACTTCGACGCTGCAAGCAGTCGCATTTTGTTCTCGTACTACACACGCCGGAGTGGCGCCCTCTACAGCCTGCACATTGCCGCGGAAAAGTTAGTAAACCCCGATCCGGATGTGAAAGCATTGCAGACGGTTGACCCTACAATCCCTCTGATACCTATCGTTTACCGATTGAGTGAGAATGCCGTAGCTGCCGAGTTCGAGCGGGCCACGCACATACGCTCCCCGATCCGGGCGTTCAATCTTGACGCGGCCATATTCACGGCCGAATCCTTCCGGACGGCTTCGGCGCTGTCGCAGAGCGACCACTTTGGGGTCGCTGCGATCGGCGCTGGATTGCGGTTACTCCCTGCCGCTCAAGGTTCTGGCTCGATGCGACTTGACGTGCTGTATCCGGTGCTGAGAAGCCCGGAAGCTCGGCGCGGGTTCACCGTCGCGATTTCCATCACACCGTGGCTTCAATCCAACAGGCAGCGCGACGATCCACGACTCAGGTAGGCATTTTTATGGCCTGAATGTCTCAATAAAAACTCAAGGCGCTCACGTGGCAGGAAATTAGTGCACAAAAAGAGTAGTCTGGTTAGAATTGATACAGCGGGACATATTCTTGCGCTGAAAGCCGACACTCAGCCGCCGTCTTGGCTGGTTGTCTCGGAGCGACTCTCCCCGGAGTGCTGAACGCGATGCGAATCAGGACAATCTGCACGTTTGGGCTCGCGACCGCCGCAATGGCTTGCAGCAGCGATCGTGCCTACGCGCCGCCCGGTACAGTGCTTACCGATGCACAGGTGAGTGAAGACGTAGCGGCGGCTGCTGGCTTGGCCGCGACTGGTTCCATTGAGGACCAGGGCATGTACTTCGATAACAGCAGTGTATCGCCCAGTCTCAACACGTTTGCACAGCTGGGTAATGTGAACACGCGCCCGCCAAGCCCTGGCGCCGACAATTCGCCGCCGGCAACCACTGCGCGGCCAAGCTGCACGTATGCCGCTTCTGCTGGTCGCTGGACGTGCGCGCCGTTTGTGAACGCGCGCGGACTTACAGTCCTCTGGTCATACGCCTATTTCGACGCGTCTGGGAATGCAATGCAGAAGTTCAATTCTCTCACGACAGAAAAGATTGAGAACACGGCGCAACTGGATGGACCCGTAGGCGACGGCATAACTTTGAGTGGCGTCACACATCGTAAATCGATTCAGATACTGAGCGGGTTGTTGGGCAACGAAGCCACGCGGACGTGGAATGGCGCTGGCGTGAGTGCAGACACTACGAGCTACCATGGCGCCAATGGATCACGGCACTATGCCGGAATCGAGCTCGATTCTGTAAAGAGTGTTGTTTACGCGCAGCCGCGCAAACCTGGAAGCTTTCCGCTTTCCGGGCAGATGGTCAGAGTTGCAAACTATACGGCAACCGCGGTCGGCAAGACTACGGAGACCCGATCCGTTTCGCGGACGGTCGTTACGACTTTCAACGGAACCGCAGCGGTGCCTATCCGGTCTGGAGTCATGGTGTGCACCCTCCACCTCGACACGCGAAAAGTAGACGCGTGCTCCGGCCGGTAGTCCTTCCGCAGGTAGTTCATCGAGCTTTTTGAACCGGGGACTGCTTCGCCGCATTGTGCTAACTCGAGTGCGGTGATGGTCGAAAAACACTCGGTATCGGGCGATATTACTTCATGACTCCAAGCGCGCAGGTCCCTACCCCTCAAACAACGGGCGGCGCCAGGAACGAGTTACGCGTGCCGGACGTGCACACGTTCGAGCACCATTGGCAGGACGAGGCCGACGCGGCCTACCTGTACGATATCCTTGCCACTCTAGAGAAAGACCCACACAAAAGCGATGTCTTTCGGAGACTGTCCGTCGTCGAGACGCGTCACCTGGAGATCTGGGCCAACCTGATCCAGCAGAATGGCGGGTCTCTAAAAGTATTCCGCCCCACAGCGCGCACGCGACTCCTGGCGTTTCTCGGGAAACTGCTCGGACCGGGATTTCTGCTCCCTATGCTGCTCGCCGAAGAGGGCCGCGAGGTGAAGGGTTACATGGATCTCCATCGCGAGATTCCCCGCGGCGGGCCCGGCGGACCTGAGGCATTGCTGCTTGCGCGGGAATCCGCTGAGCACGCGATGGAATTGTCGGGCATCACCGGAACGAGCGGCGAACCCTGGCACCGCAAGGAATCGGGGGGGTTCCTGCGCAACACGGTGTATGGGTTCAACGACGGCCTGACGGCGAACTTCGGTCTCGTTGCCGGCGTGCTCGGCGCGGCCGCTGCTGCACCGCAACACATGGTGATCGTCGCTGGAGTCGCGGGACTCATCGCCGACGCTCTTTCGATGGGGTCCAGCGGATATCTCGCCGCCAAGAGTGAACAGGAGGTGTACCAGCACGAGATAGAGATGGAGCGCGACGAAATCGCGATGATGCCAGAGGTCGAGCGCGACGAACTCGCACTGATGTATGAGGCAAAAGGCATGCGTCGCGAAGTCGCGGAACAGCTCGCGGGCGAGATCATGCACGATCCCGAGCGCATGCTACGCGAGCAGGTCCAGCAAGAGTTGGAGATCGGCGAACCGAACATGTCGCCCATGCGCGAAGCGTGGCTGACTGGTGGCGCAACCGCAATCGGCGCCTTGATTCCTGTAGTGCCGTTCTTCTTTCTCAGCGGTGCTGCAGCGGTAATCACATCGTTTGCCATTGCCATGGCGAGTCATTTCTTCGTTGGCGGTTTGAGATCGATCTTCACCGGGCGCAGTCTGTTCCGATCCGGGTTCGACATGTTCGTTGTCGGGCTCGGCGTTGCGGCCGTCGGCTACTACGCGGGAGAATGGGTGGGTCACCTACTATGACGCGGCTAGCAAGCACCGCACAGTAGCGATGCTCCTACTCGGCGCGACTGGGTGTGTCTTCGTGGCTGGGAACACCGCTGCCAGTGCCGGTGCTTACTCGAGCGCCAAGCCTTCGCGGGGACGCGAGGCGGCGTTCCCGACCGCTTAACAGACAAGCTTACCGAGCGTCGAACTAGCAGCTTTGGAGTGATCTACGTGAAGGCAATGAACCGGACCCGACCGACTTTTCGCAAGCTGTCTGCACATACGGGTGCTGCCGGTGCGCTAACACTGCTTTGGATGCTGTGCGCGTGTGCCAGCGGCGGCGGCCGCATCGCGGTACATCCGCTGGCGGACGGTCCGCGCGAAATGACGGCCGATCAACAGATCCGACAGGTCGTGAATCGGCTCACGTTCGGGGCGCGGCCCGGTGATTACGAGCGCGTCCGCAAGATTGGACTCGATAGATGGGTTGGCGAGCAACTCGACCCACCGTCGGTTCCCGATGACGCGGCCGAACAGTTCATCTCGCGGTACCCGGCGATCTTCCGGGATGAGACAACACTAGCTCTGGCGTACGGACTGCCTGGCGATCTTCGCAAACAGGGTGGCTCAATGCCCGACACCGCCGCGCTTCGTGTCGCCAACAAGGCATCCAACCAGGCAATCGGCGACCTTCGCGAGGCCAAGATCGCGCGCGCGGTCATCAGCGAGCGCCAGTTGCGTGAAGTAATGACGGATTTCTGGGAGAATCATTTCTCGATTTTCGCCGACAAGGGATCTGATAGGTACATGCTCATCCCGTACGACGATTCAATTCGTGCTCATGCACTCGGCGACTTTCGCGGCCTACTCGGAGCAGTCGCACATTCGCCAGCAATGCTGTACTATCTGGACAATTGGACCAGCCGTGCGGATAGTGATCGGATCACGCTCGCGGAAGTCGACGCATACAGAAAGAGGGCCGCGTCTCAGGCCAATTATGAAAAAGCCAAGAGCGAGATCTTCGTTGATCGCGCAGGCCATATCACAATCGGAAATCCAAACGTACGGGCGCCGGCTCCGTATCGCCCCAGCATCCGGCACGGTAAGGGGCTCAACGAGAACTACGGCCGCGAGTTGATGGAGCTGCACACGCTGGGTGTGGATGGCGGCTACTCGCAGGAGGACGTGATCGAAGGAGCGCGCATACTTACTGGATGGACCATTCGCGACCCGAATCACATTGGCACGTTCTACTTCAATCCCGGTATGCACGACGCCGGCCAGAAAGTGTTTCTCGGCTATGCATTCCCGGCTGGCCACGGCCAGGATGAAGGTGAGCGTTTGCTCGATATCGTCGCGCGGGCGCCTGCTACGGCACACTTCATTGCGCTCAAGCTCTGCCGGAGGTTCGTAAGTGATTCACCGTCAACTGAGCTCGTTCGGCGAGCAGCGGCAACGTTCACGCGCAGCAACGGTGATATCGCCCAGGTAATGCGCACGATAATCGGATCGCCGGAGTTCTTCTCACCGGCTTCCTATCGCGCGAAGGTCAAGTCGCCGTTCGAGGTAGTCGCAAGTACGTTGAGAGCGCTAAACGCCATCCCCGACACGCTGCAACGTGATGTCCAGGCCGTGGCACGACTCGGAGAACCACTCTGGGGACATCTTGCGCCCGACGGATATCCCGAAACGGCGGATGCGTGGCTCAACACGGGTTCGATCCTGAATCGCATCAACTTTGGAATTCAGGTGGCAGCAGGCCAACTACCGGGCGCTTCCGTCAAGACTTGGCCGCCGGCGGCGGCGCTGGCGAACGCTCCACGCAGCGTTCAGGTTGACAGCGTCATCGCAATTCTGTTTGGCGGCGACGTTTCACCGCAGACACGCGCCATCCTGAACGAAGGAAACAATCCGATGGCCGCTCCGATTGGCAGCGCGATCGCAAACAAAAATCAGTCACAGAATCAATTGGCTCAGATCCTCGGGCTCGCGCTCGGCGCGCCCGAGTTCCAGCGTCGGTAATCGCGCTCGAGCGAAGCGTGCAGGCTTCGGCGCCCTACCGAGGTGTGAGGAGCCGTAATAGGCTTCTTACACTACGATGTTGAGCAGCCGGCCGGGAACAAAGATGATTTTCCTGGGGGTGCCACTCACAAACTTCGCGATTGACGTATCGGCCATGGCCAATGCATGAGCAATCGACTCGTCTGCGTCGCGCGTGACACGCAGCCGACCGCGCATTTTTCCATTGACCTGCACGACGATATCGACGTCGTCGGTCGCAAGTAATGCTGGATCAAAAGTTGGCCACGCCGAGTCAAAAATTGTGCCCGAGTGCCCGAGCTGTTCCCATAACTCTTCGGCGAGATGCGGCGCAAATGGCGCTACGAGCTGCACCAGCGACTCCACCTCGGCGCGACGCGGCACGCGGTCGTTCTTCCGTAGCACATTCATGTACTCCATCATCGCCGCGATCGCCGTGTTGTAGCTGAGACGCGGGATGTCGTCACCAACCTTGCGGATCGTCGCGTGTAACTTGCGATCTACCTCAGCGTCGGGAGCGGTGTCCGGGCTGGAATCGCGAACCGACGCCCACAAGCGGTCGAGGAACCGGCGCACGCCCGATATTCCCTTGTCGCGAAAATCGCCGCCTTCCTCGAACGGGCCAAGGAACATGAGATATGTGCGGAACGTATCCGCGCCCCACGCTTCGATGTATTCGTCGGGGTTCACCACGTTGCCCTTGCTCTTTGACATCTTCGCGCCTTCGCGAATTATCAGACCGTGGGCTCGGAACTTGGTGAACGGCTCGTCAAATTCGATCAGTCCCGCGTCGTGCAGAACCATAGTGACAAAGCGGGAATACAGCAGGTGCAGTACCGCGTGTTCGTTGCCACCAATGTAGGAATCCACAGGAAGCCACTTCTTCGTGACGTCTGGGTCGAACGCAACCGAATCATTTCCGACGTTGGGATAACGCAGGAAATACCATGCGCTATCAAGGAACGTGTCGGACACGTCGGTCTCGCGACGAGCCATCTTGGCGCATGTGGGACACGGCACACGATACCACTCGTCGTGGCGCGCGAGGGGCGATATCCCGGAATCGTCGGGCTTGAAGTCCTCGATCATGGGGAGAAGCACCGGAAGGTCCTTCTCCGGTACCGGCACGACGCCGCAATCATCGCAATAGATGATCGGAATCGGCGGTCCCCAGTAACGTTGCCGCGAGATGCACCAGTCATGCAAGCGGTAGTTGGTCACCGCGGCGGCTTTATCTTTCGCCGCGAGTGACCCGACGATCGCGCGTTTCGCGTCGTGCACCGTCAATCCGGTAAACTCTCCGGATTCGATCAGCGTGTCGTCCTCGTGCACGACCTTTTTTACAGGCAGCTCGAAACCGTGCGCGAATTCGAGATCGCGCTCGTCGTGCGCCGGTACCGCCATTATTGCGCCGCTGCCGTATTCCATGAGTACGTAATCGGAAACCCAGACAGGGATCTGTTCGCCCGTTGCCGGATTCGTTACGGTACTCCCGGTTGACACCCCCGTCTTGTCCTTGCTCGTCTTGCGCGACACTAGATCGCGACGCGACGCCCGCTCGCGATACTCATCTACCGCCGCACGCTGCTCTTCAGTTGTGTGCGCGTCAACCAACGGATGCTCCGGAGCCAGCACCACGTACGTCGCCCCGAATATCGTGTCAGGGCGGGTCGTGAACACCTTGATTCCATCGAACCAGATCTCCGCCCCTTCCGATTTGCCGATCCAGTTTCGCTGCGCTGTCTTGGTAGTTTCGGACCAGTCCAACGAATCAAGATTGGCGAGCAAGCGCTCGGAATACCGCGATATCGCGAAGAACCACTGCTCCAGAAAGCGTTGTTCCACCACGCTTCCGCAGCGTTCGCAGGCACCGGCTACCACCTGCTCATTCGCGAGCACTGTCTTATCGGTCGGGCACCAGTTGACCGCTGCCGCCTTTTTGTGTACGAGTCCCTGCTTGTAGAGCTGAAGAAAGACCCACTGAGTCCAGCGGTAGTACTCCGGATCAGTTGTGGAGAGCGATCGCGTCCAGTCCACCATCAACCCGCCGCGTTCCAATTGCCGGCGGAAGTTGGCGATGTTGCGCGGAATCATCTCTGCCGGATGCACACCGACTTTGAGCGCGTAGTTCTCGGAGTGAATCCCGAACGCATCGTAGCCCAAAGGCTGGAATACGCTCAACCCCTGCATGCGTTGGAATCGCGCGAATATGTCGTTGCCTGTGAAGGCGAACATGTTCCCAACGTGCAGCCCTTCGGCCGACGGATATGGAAACATCATCAGCGCGTAGTACGGACGCGCCGCGTTGGGAATGTCCGCGACGTTCGTGCCGAGCTCGGCCCAACGCGCGCGCCATTTGGCTTCCAGAGAGACCGGCTCGTATGGAGCGGGGATTTCGGATGGATGGTCGGCAGATCCCATGCATTCAAAATAAGGACGTCTCATAGCCCCAGAGAGGCCATCGTCATTCCCGCGAAGGCAGGACGCCGTCGCCGTCGTCAGCCCGCCAAAGCGGGAATCCGGTCCCACAATCGGCGTCGGACGCATAGCTTGTCCTGAATGAAGCCAACAACCATCCCGACGGCCTTGTCTCCGGACGGCGCGACGATCCGCATCGAGCATGACTTGCTCGGCGAGCGCGCCGTTCCGGCCGACGCGCTTTACGGTGTCCAGACGTTGCGCGCGCTGGAGAATTTTCCGATTTCCGGCACGTTTGTGGGACAGTTCCCCACCCTCATCGCGGCGCTCGCGTCGGTGAAGGAAGCGGCCGCACTCGCAAATCAGGAATTGGGCCTGCTGGAGCCGCGCATCGCTCAAGCGATAGTGGGAGCTGCGGAGGCGCTGCGCCGAGACGAACATTCGGACCAGTTCCCCGTGGACATGATTCAGGGCGGCGCCGGCACATCCACCAACATGAACGCGAATGAGGTGATCGCGAATCTCGCTCTGGAGTCACTTGGGCACGAGCGTGGCGATTACACGGTGATCCATCCGAACAATCACGTAAATCTGAGCCAGTCCACCAATGACGTGTATCCAACGGCCGTGAAGCTTGCGCTGCACGCGAGTATTAGCGAGCTGCAGGAGGCGATGAGCGCGCTTGCCGGTGCGTTTCTGGTGAAGGGGGAGGAATTCAGCAGCTTCATCAAGATGGGCCGCACTCAGCTACAGGACGCGGTTCCGATGACGCTGGGCCAGGAATTCTCCGCATTCGCTCATACTATCCTGGAGGACGTGGACCGCCTGGGCGAGGCTCAGAAGCTGATCCTAGAGATCAACATGGGCGCCACGGCGATAGGTACGGGCATAAATGCGCCCGAAGGGTACGCCGAGTCGGTCAGGCGGCACCTGTCGAGAGTCACCGGGCTGACACTGATAACCGCGCCCGATCTTGTTGAGGCGACCGCCGATACGGGTGTTTTCGTTCAACTGTCCGGTGTGCTAAAACGTTGCGCTGTAAAACTTTCCAAGATTTGCAATGACCTGAGACTATTGTCATCAGGCCCAAGGGCCGGCTTTGGAGAGATCAATCTCCCAGCCATGCAGCCCGGTTCGTCGATCATGCCGGGGAAGGTGAATCCGGTAATACCGGAAGTCGTGAATCAGGTCTGCTTCGACATCATCGGCGGCGACGTGACGG
Organism: Gemmatimonadota bacterium; assembly: GCA_041691775.1. Taxonomy (GTDB): domain Bacteria; phylum Gemmatimonadota; class Gemmatimonadetes; order Gemmatimonadales; family Gemmatimonadaceae; genus Fen-1247. The sequence continues at coordinate 9,154 of JBEPUB010000009.1, read as the reverse complement.
TGACGATGGCGGCGGAAGCGGGACAGCTTCAGCTAAATGTTTTCGAACCGGTTATCGCGTATCGCCTACTGCGCGGAATGTCCATGATGCGCAACGCGTGCGAGGTGCTCCGAACTCGTTGCATCGAAGGCATCACGGCGAACCCGGAGCGGATGCGGCACTTTGTGGAACACTCGATCGGAATCGTGACAGCACTGGTGCCAGTCATTGGGTACGAGGCAGCCACGGACGTTGCTCGTGATGCGCTGCAATCCGGTCGCGGTGTTTATGACATTGTCTGCGAGCGCGGTTTGATGACACGCGACGAGCTGAATCAGCTCTTGAATCCAGAGGCAATGACAAAACCAATGGTACGATAAAGACATTTGCGGCGCGCTACGGGTAGCCCACCTTGGCGATACGCCCTATCTTAATCTTTGCAACACAGATCCACCTTCAACTGACTACCATGATAGGCAATCATCGCCTGCGCCGGCTTGCCCCGCTCGGAGTGGCAGCGGTGCTCGCGTTGGCGCTCGCGGCCTGCGCTCAAAGCTACCCCAATAGCACGTTCACCCCACACTCGGATCTCGGTCGCTCGATCGACTTCCTGTGGAATCGCCTCATGTTCTTCGGGACGATCGTTTTCGTCCTCGTTGAAGGTGCGCTGGTTTACGTGGTAATCCGGTATCGGCGGCGGAGTGAGGACGTGATACCTCCCCAGACCCACGGTCACGTGGCTCTGGAAATAACGTGGACGCTGATTCCCGCCGCGATTCTGGCGTTCATAGCAGTCCCCACGGTGCGGACGATCTTCGAGACGCAGGCGCCCGCGCCGGCTAATTCGCTCGTGATCGAAGTCACTGGCCATCAGTGGTGGTGGGAGTTTCGTTACCCGGAATACAAGTTCGCGACAGCGAACGAGATCTACATTCCCAAGGGGCGTACCGTCGACCTCGTGCTCCAGTCGGGCGACGTCATCCACTCGTTCTGGGTACCGCAGCTCGCCGGCAAGCGCGACGCAATTCCGAACCACACAAACCACATCTGGTTCACGCCTGACAGCAACATGGCGACCACGGTCTGGAACGGCTTCTGTACTGAATACTGCGGTGACTCGCACGGCGAGATGCACTTCCGCGTTGTGACAGTCAATCCTGATCAGTTCGCGAGCTGGGTCTCGCATCAGCAGGCACCCGGGTTCTTCAGTCCGCCTCCCGCTGTTGCCGCACCAGCGGCACCGGCTGCTCCTGCACCCGCGGGCGCGACGATTGCAGCGGCGACGCCACCGCCGGCAGTGCCGGCAAACCCAACCGCATCGCCTGCGCAGCTCGCGAGCTACGTACTACCGCGGGCTCAAGTGCCAGAGTACGCGATTCCGCACACGCCACTGCCCGACGCCATCAAGTTCGACGATCGCCTGCAGGGAGATCCAGCAGCTGGCGAGAAGCTGTTCGTTGGCGCCGGCACGTGCAACGCATGCCACAGCGTAACCGGCAACCCGTTGGCTGTCGGGATGATCGGTCCGAACCTCACGCACGTCGGATCGCGTATCGCGATTGCCGCTGGCATGTACGTGAATGACAAGCCACATCTGTCACGCTGGATAAAGAATGCGCGCATAATGAAATCCGGCGTACTCATGCCGACGCTCGGGAAGGGTCAGTACGATCCGCAGACGAAGACGACGACTTCCGCAGGGCTGTCCGACCAGCAGGTTGCGGACCTCGTAGCATACCTCCAAGCTCTCAAGTAGGCGCGAAGAATCATGGCGACAACTGTCATCGACACCAGCATCCCGCATCTCCAACCGTACGTTCCGTCGCCGGTACCGGCGACTGTTCAGACGTACAAGAGCACGGTGTGGGGCTGGCTCACAACGACCGATCACAAGAAGATCGGCACGCTCTATCTCTTCACTGCACTCTTCTTCTTCCTGGTCGGCGGCCTCGAGGCGGAGATAATCCGCGCGCAGCTCGGCGCCCCAAATCGCCATCTGGTGAGCGCCGAGACGTATAACCAGATATTCACGATGCACGGCACGACCATGATCTTCCTCGCGATCATGCCGTTGAGCTCCGCGTTCTTCAATTTTCTGATTCCGCTGCAGATAGGCGCACGCGACGTCGCGTTTCCACGACTCAACGCGTTCAGCTACTGGGTCTATCTGTTCGGCGGATTGTTCATAAGCATCCCGATCCTGTTCGGCCATGGGCCAAATGCGGGCTGGTTCGGCTATGCACCGCTTACGACCAAGGCGTATTCACCTGGAGTCAACATCGACTTCTGGGTCCTGGGATTGCAGATACTCGGCATCTCTTCGCTGGCTGCGGGATTCAATTTCATAACGACGATCATCAACTTGCGAGCGCCCGGCATGTCGCTAATGCGCATGCCGATGTTCACCTGGATGGCGTTCATCGTGCAGTTCATGATCGTCTTCGCCTTCCCGGTCATAACGGTCGCGTTGTTCTTCCTGCTGATGGATCGCTTCTTCGGCACGCAGTTCTACGAAGTCACGTCAGGGGGAGATCCACTGCTGTGGCAGCATCTATTCTGGATCTTCGGACACCCGGAAGTCTATATCCTCGTGCTGCCCGCCTTCGGATTGGTGAGCGAAGTACTGCCAACCTTCTCCAAGAAACCGCTATTCGGTTATCCGGTCATGGTGTATTCGGGAATCCTTATCGGATTCCTCGGCTTCGGCGTGTGGGCTCACCACATGTTCGCAGTCGGCATGGGACCGATCGCCGATTCAGTATTCGGCGTGACCACGATGCTCATCGCCATCCCAACCGGCGTCAAGATCTTCAACTGGATCGGGACTATTGCGCAGGGGCAGTTCAAGCCGACATCGGCGTCGCTGTTTGCCGTCGGCATGGTGGCGCTGTTCACCATCGGCGGAATATCCGGCGTGATGCACTCGTCGCCGCCGGCTGACCTGCAGCAGACCGATTCCTACTTCATCGTCGCGCACTTTCACTATGTGATGTTCGGCGGGTCGATCATGGGAATCTTCGCCGGCATCTACTACTACTTCCCGAAGATGTTCGGCCGCATGCTTGGCGAGAAGCTCGGCAAGGTTCACTTCTGGCTTACGTTTGTCGGGATGAACCTGACGTTCTTCCCGATGCACTTCTCAGGCATGCTCGGAATGCCGCGCCGCGTGTACACTTATGATGCTGGACAGGGTTGGGAACTGTTCAACGCAATGTCTACGTACGGCGCCTACCTCTTGGCTGTGGCAACGTTGATCTTCATCTACAATTTCTTCAAGAGTAAGAAGTCGGGACGTCCGGCTGGCCCGAACCCATGGGGCGCGGGAACGCTCGAATGGACGATTCCGTCGCCACCACCACCGTACAACTTTGCGGTGCTTCCGACCGTGACGTCGCGCTACCCGTTGTGGGAAGGCAAGCAGGCCGACATCGAGAGCGCACGTATCAATCAGCAGAGTGGCAAATCGGCGGAACAATTAGGGATAGTTCTGCCATACGGCACGATCAAGCCGTTGTTGGTAGCGCTGTTTATGATCGCCATGTTCAGCGGTTTGATCGTCGGCCACTGGCTCATATTTGTCGGCGCAGCCGCGATGGTATTGGCTCTCTACGGTTGGCTCACTAGCCCGCTCGAACCGGAACATCACTAACCATGTCCGCTACCGTTTCACATCACTACTCGACCACCGGGCTAGACAACCGGAAGATTGCGATCTGGGCCTTCATCGGCTCAGAGTGCATGCTTTTTGTGTCGCTCATATCGACCTACCTGATCTACAAGGATCGTAGCCGCGTTGGACCATATCCGCACACGCCGTGGACCGATCCTTCCACGGGACATGTCTACCACGCGATTCTGAATATTCCGGTTACCTCGGCTTCGACATTCGTTCTGCTTATGTCGTCGCTGGCGATGGTACTCGCCCTCGCAGCGGTCGAGAACAAGGGCAAGCCGCAGCGCAATCTCGGAGAAAGGATCCTCGGCAACTCCAAGCTGTGGTTGTTCATGACCGCACTACTCGGGCTGGGCTTCCTTGCGTTCCAGGCTTACGAGTTCACTTCGTTCGTGAATGAAGGTCTCACCATCAAGACCAACCTGTTCGGGTCGACGTTCTTCACATTGACGGGGTTTCACGGCGCGCACGTCACTGCCGGTGTCATCTGGATCCTGTCGATGCTCTTCATTGACATGAAGCGCGGGCTCGGGCCTTCCGACGCGATAAGCGTTGACATCATGGCGCTGTACTGGCACTTCGTCGATGTGGTATGGATCGCGATCTTCACACTCGTCTATCTCATCCGGTAATTCAGATGGATCAATCGCACGATCAATCCGCCCTGACGCCAGCCGAAGATCACGCCGAGCACCATGGCGAGGAGCATGAGCACACTGGTCCGGGATGGTCAGTTTACTGGAAGGTCGCAGTAATACTGACACTCATCACCGTCGGCGAAGTCTGGGTGTATTACCTCCCGGCTTTCGTGGCGTCGCGACTGTTTCTCCCCACACTGCTCACCATGAGCGCGGTGAAGTTCGCGATAGTCGCTCTGTTCTACATGCACCTGCGTTACGATCACAAGCTCTTCCGGACGCTATTCACAGGGCCGTTGATCATCGCCATGTGCACACTGTTCGCGCTCATGTTCCTGTTCGGTCACCTGCATCTAGGACACGGTGCCTAACCTGCTGCTGTTGTTCGCCCTTCACCCGATCGCACAGGTCGGGTGGACGGGCTGGTCGATTCACTGGAGCACGGTAATCGGCATAGCGGCGTTGGCCGCATTGTACCTCTGGCGCGCATCGCGTGCACCCGCCGCGGGCACACCGAGCGGCCTGCAAAAACTGTCGTTCTTCTCCGGCCTGTTCGTGATGTTCGTTTTGCTGAACGGACCGCTGCACGACCTGAGCGACTTCTATCTGTTCAGTGCGCACATGGTGCAGCATCTCCTGTTAACGCTGGTGCTTCCGCCCCTGCTCATTGGCGGTACGCCTGGCTGGATGCTTCGCCCCCTGATCAAGCCACGCGCGGTGCGTGCAGTCGCGCAGTTCGTTACGCGACCGGCGGCGTGTTACGTGATTTTCAATCTGGTTATCATTGGCTGGCACCTGCCGGTGTTCTACAATGCGGCGATGGCGAATCACAACATCCACATCGTCGAGCATCTCATGTTCATGGCGTCAGCCGTGCTGCTGTGGTGGCCGTTCATGAGTCCCATGCCGGAGCTCCCTCGACTCGCCTATCCAGGGCAGCTCCTCTATTGCTTTCTATCGACGTTCCCCATGTCGGTGGTTGCCATATACATCACGATGGCTGACCACGTACTCTACCCCGCGTACGCCGCCGCCCCGCGCATCTGGCAACTGACGCCGATGATGGACCAGCGCACCGGTGGGCTGATAATGTGGGTGCCCGGCAGCATCGTATTCTACGCCCTGATGACTGTCGTCTTCTTCAAGTGGGTAGCGCGCGGCGAGGATAGCCGCGCTGCGGCGCAGGTGGATTGGGTACCGAATGCCCACTAGTGTCAAGCGTCGGTTCCCTCCAGCGCCTCGGTGAATTGACGCTTAAGCTCCGGATGACGCATCCACATGAACATGAACATGACGATCGACGCGAGTAAGTTAGCGACCATGATCTGATACCAGGCGATGCCGCCAAGCACGCTGTTGGCACTCAGCACTGCCGCGAGTCCGTAGAAGCCGAACTCGAATACCACAAACGTTATCAGAAAACCTGCCAGGATCGCCGGCGTACGACGTGCCTGGTGCACGATCCACGCGACTATGATGCCGATTGCCGCGAAGGCAACATAGTGGAACACTGTGTAGAAGGTCACGTGCACCGCCATCGTGTCATTCATTCGCGGCGCTCCCAGGAAGCGCATCAGGCCGCTCCCCAGCACGTCGGGGGTGAAAAATGCGTGACGCTCGATGCTGTCCACGATGAAGAGCCATAGCGCGATTGCTGTTGCGCTAAGCACGCCAGCATAAATTCCTTCGCGAATGGTACTGTGCTCACGACTAGCCATGCATTCCCCAGTGTGAAGGTCCCAACTGCTGCGTAGACAATATTGGCGCAAATCCGGATAAACTACAATCCGGCGCAGGTCCTATATTTGTATCATGGAGCGTGCCGCGCCCGCCCGCCTTCTGTCCCTCGATGTATTTCGAGGTTTGACCATCGCGGGGATGCTGTTGGTGAACAACCCGGGCAGTTGGGGGGCGATCTATCCGCCGCTCGAACATGCCGAATGGAACGGATGGACGCCAACCGACATCATCTTCCCCTTCTTCCTGTTCATCGTAGGCGTCACCACACATCTATCACTCACCTCCCGCCGAGGGCGCGGCGCGAGCGATCGCGACATAATCCTCCAGATCCTTCGCCGCGGCGCGATCATCATCCTGCTTGGCTGGCTCATGGCGGGATTCCCGTATTACCCTCTGACACGAATCACAGAGATAAGGCTCGGTGGCGTGCTACCGAGGATCGGCGTCTGCTATATCGCAGGCGCGCTCCTGACCATGAAGACCACTCTGAAGCAGCAGGTGGTAATCCTGGCGATCCTGCTATACGGTTACTGGTTTCTACAAACTCTTGTTCCTGTCCCTGGGCAGCATGAAATTGGCGCGCTGCTGCTGAACCGGCCCGATGCGACGCTATCCGCGTGGCTGGATCGTACGGTTCTCGGCCTGCCGCACCTGTGGGTTGGGAGCAAGACATGGGATCCTGAAGGGATCCTGTCAACCGTGCCGGCGATCGGGACAGTCATTCTAGGCGTATTCACTGGGCGCTGGCTCACGCGGAGCGAGGTTCCCATGGCCGAGCGGCTGAACGCAATGTTCGTGGCCGGTGCTTTGGCGATGATGGTGGGGTTGATGTGGAACTGGTCGTTCCCGATCAACAAGAGCCTCTGGACCAGCTCGTACGTGATGTTTTCAGGCGGGATGGCCGCGATCGCGCTTGCCGCCTGTGTCTGGCTCGTCGATGTGAAGGCAATTCGCTGGTGGACCAAGCCGTTTGTCATCTATGGAATGAATCCGATCCTGGCATTCGTTGGTTCGGGTGTCCTTGCACGGATCATCTACTCGCTCATCAAGGTACCATTCGGCGGCAGGATCGTCTCACTTGAAACGGCGATTTACGAAGGGGCATTCGCGAGCTGGCTCGATCCCAGGAACGCTTCACTGGCATTCGCGGTCTGCATCGTGCTATTCTGGTTCGGGATCCTCACGGTACTCTACCGACGAAAGATCTTTCTCAAAGTCTAGTTTCCAATCGTGGTCCCAAGAATTCGACATACTTTGCTCGTTCTGATCGCCATGGCGATCGCAGTTCCGTTGAACGCGCAGCAGACTCGCAAGAAGAGAAAGAAGACAGCAGTAGTTCAGAACCATCGACGCAAGCCGTCCAGGTCGCGATCGCCCAAGGCGGAATCGCCGATCGCGTCTGCCGCGCACTACACATCGCCGCGCACCGCCGCCGCGCTGGCCAGCGATCTCGGCATTTTCCTCGAGCGAACCCGAAGCGGCGAGTGGGGCGTGATGGTGACTTCGGTCTCTCGCGGCGACACGCTCTTTTCGCGCAACGCTGGAACGGAGCTCAAGCCGGCGTCCACAATGAAGCTGTTCACGACCGGCCTGGCGTTCAACCGATTCGGTTCGGAGTACCGGTTCAGTACTGACGCGCTGCGCGATGGATCGGTATCTGCTGACGGAACGCTCAATGGGAACATCATCCTGCGTGGTGACGGCGATCCTTCCCTGTCGGGACGCTTCATGGATGGCGGCCCCAACGCACCCATGGCTGCGCTTGCGCAACGCGTCGTCGCGGCTGGCATCAAGCGAGTCAGGGGCGACGTCGTTGGTGACGCAACGGCGTTCGACGATGCGCGTGTCCCGGAAGGATGGCTCACGCGCTACCTCGGCGCTGGCTACGCAGCGCGCGTAAGCGGCCTTTCCCTGAATGAGAACGTAGTCTGGGTAGCAGTTTCCCCCGGATCGGGCAGCCACGCCGATGTCGCATTGGAGCCAATGACGAGCACACTGGCGGTGGTGAACAACGCGCACACGGTTGGTGGAAGCGGCGCCAGGCTGCGGATGAGCAAGCGATCGGACGGGACAATCACAGTGACCGGCTCGATCGGCCGGAATTCGCCGCCGCGCCGCTATTCGTTCGTTGTGGACGATCCTGCTCTGTTCGCAACTGGCGCGTTCCGCGCGGCATTGCAGGCGGCCGGAGTAAAGGTCGATGGTTCGACGAGACTCGCCGCGACACCGCCAAAGGCGGTGAAGGTCGCGAGCATCGAATCGCCGACTCTCGCACGCATGGTGAGCGCAATGAATCGCGAAAGCATCAACCATTACGCGGAACTTTTATTCCGCGACGGCGCGCGCGGACCTCAGCGCTCGGTGCAAGGCACAGCCGCCACCGGCAATCACGCGATGCACCTGTTCTTTGCTAAGGTAGGCGCTGACACGTCCAAGATCATCAACGCTGATGGAAGTGGCCTCTCAGTGAACGATCGCCTTACCGCGCGGTCCATGATCCAGCTGCTGGACTATGCGCATCACGCACCATGGGGGCCAGAATTTCACGCATCGCTTCCGGTTGCAGGCGAGAGTGGGACTCAGCGGAAGCGAATGAAGGGAAGCCCCGCGCAGGGCAATCTCCACGCAAAAACTGGGACCACAAACGACGTGATCGCACTCGCCGGATATGTGACCGCAACCGATGGCGAGGTGTTGGCGTTCTCGTTTCTTTATAACGGAAGCGATCGGTGGAACGCGAAGTCGACAATCGATGTCATGGGCGAGACGTTGGCCAGTTTCGGCCGGTAACGGGACCGCGCGATGGCGACGTCACGCGATGTGCGCGGTGACGACGCCACACGACGCGACGACGCCTTCCCCAACGTAACGTGCGCGGCGACGACGCCACACGACGCGACGACGATGTAGGGGCAGGCCCCCGTGCCTGCCCGCCGCGCCATGGATGCGCCGACCCGTTAAATCACGTGCCCGTTAAATCACGTGCCCGTTAAATCACGTGCGCGACGCGACGGTTTGGCGAACGCGTGCCGGGGTAATCGTCGAACCGGCGGCCGTGCGAAGAGTTTCGCGGTAGCATCACGTGGGCAGGCACGGGGGCCTGCCCTTACGACGGCTCTGCGGT
>JBEPUB010000008.1:0-134913 GCA_041691775.1 Gemmatimonadota bacterium | reverse complement strand
GTCCGCTCAAATTTCGCCTTCGCCATGGTGTCCTTTTTCCCTTTATTCGGTTCGTTGATTCGTTATTTGCTACCGAAAGCTACCGAAAGCTCGCGACCGGGATTGAACCGGTGACCTCACCCTTACCAAGGGTGTGCTCTACCAACTGAGCTACACGAGCGCTTCGTCCTGCTGGCGGATCTCCAAATCCGCCCCGACAAGCGGGAGACGGGACTCGAACCCGCGACATCAAGCTTGGAAGGCTAGCGCTCTACCAACTGAGCTACTCCCGCAACAAAATGGTGGGGGAAGGATTCGAACCTTCGAAGGCGTTAGCCGGCAGATTTACAGTCTGCTCCCGTTGGCCGCTTGGGTACCCCACCGAGTCCTGCGCGACCACCGTCTGCCGCCTATCACCCGCAGAGCTGACGACCGGAATCGAACCGGTAACCTGTCGATTACAAATCGACTGCTCCGCCAATTGAGCTACGTCAGCTAGGCGTTTCCACGCAAGCCTGGAAAAATACCCTACTTTGGTGGCAAGAGTCAACGCCTACTGGAGCTTTTTCCAGCGAGTCCCCTGAGGGCCGTCCTCAATCGTGATTCCGCGGCTCGTCAACTCCGCTCGAATCGTATCTGCGGCCGCAAAATCGCGCCGTGCCCGCGCCGCCCGGCGGTCGGCCAGACGCCCTTCGACATAGCTCGATAGCTCCGCATCCTGGATGGCTGGATCCGGCACAACATCGAGCACGCCGTTGACCAGCGCAAATGCTTCCCTGGCCCGCTCCAGCGCCGCATGATCCCGCCCCTCCCGATCCAGCTCCGCATTCGCCCGCCGAATAAAGTTGAACAGCGCCGCCATCGCTTCCGGCGCGTTCAGGTCATCGAAAAGCGCCGCTGTAGCCTCCCTCTCAAGCTCTTCCGCGGCAATCGCCAGCTCCGGGGTGCCGGCCGACGCCGTCGCCATTCGCGCAGCGAAGTCACCGATCCGGCGGACGCCCTCGATTGAAGCTTCCAGCGCATCGGGAGACAGGTTGAGTTGCTTGCGGTAATGCGTGGAAAAGGCAAAATGCCTGAACGCCGCACCAGAGACGCCCTGCTCACGCATGTCTTCCACCGTCGCGACGTTACCGACACGCTTGGCCATCTTCGCACCGTCGGTCAGCAGAAACTGACCGTGGCACCAGAAACGTGAAAACTCCGCGCCCGTGGCGGCTTCCGATTGGGCGATCTCATCCTCGTGGTGCGGGAAGACGAGATCGATTCCACCACAATGAATATCAAGTGTCTCGCCCAGAAACCGCATCGCCATTGCCGAGCACTCCAGGTGCCAACCAGGACGCCCGCGACCCCAGGGCGAATCCCATGCGGCGCCGCATGCTTCGTCTTCGGGCTTCGCGGCCTTCCAGAGCGCGAAATCCTGGGCGTTCTCCTTGGCGTAATCGTCCTGCGCAACACGCGCCCCAGCCTGTATCTCGCGCTTGTCGAGACGCGACAACTTCCCGTATTGCGGGAACTTGCCGATCGCGAAATACACCGAGCCGTCGTCTGCCTGGTAGGCCACGCCGCGCGCCATGAGGCGCTCCACCAGCGCGATCATCTCGGGGATGCTGTCCGTGGCACGGGGATAGCGCTCGGCGTCCTCGATGCGGAGATAGTGTCGGTCAGCGTGAAAGCGCTCCGTGACTGGCACGGTTATCTCGCCGATCGACACGCCCGCCTCCGAAGCGCGCCGGATGATCTTGTCATCGACGTCGGTCAGATTCATCACCTGATCCACGCGCCAACCAGCTAAACGAAGCACACGACGCATCAGGTCTTCGAAGAGAAACGTCCGGAAGTTCCCAACGTGCGCGGGGTTGTAGACAGTCGGACCGCACGTGTACATGTGCACGACCTTGCCGTCCGCCGGCGCGAAGGGCTCCACGGACTGTGTCATCGTGTTGTAGAGACGAACCTGGGACATGGCGGAAAATACTAAGTCGCGATAGGGCCGGCGCCGCGGGGTCATCAACCGGGAGTCCAACCGGTTTAGCGCCTCGGCCGTAAATTCATCGGCCAGCACCACAGCGAGCCCCCGCGTCCCACCTGTCGCCGCCTCGCCGCCCTTTCACCGGATTACGCATGTACAGTCGCTCTGCGTCACGCGCCGTCGCCCGCTTTTTGGTCGTTGCGCTCTTTGCCGTCGTGAACGCTGTTGCCGCCTCGGCGCAGTCCGTAACGGCGCCGTCAGCAGCCACTCCGCAGCGGCCCATGACGTGGCTCGACGAGCAGAATATCCGGCAGCTAGGTGCTACCAACTCGAGTCCCGACGGGCGGTTCCTGCTGTACACACTGAGCACCCCTGATTGGCAACGCGCCCGCCGACAGAGTGACATCTACCTGGTGAACGCAGAGCGCGGCGTTCAGAGCACGCGGCAACTCACATTCACCAAAGACAAGAACGAAACAAATCCTACCTGGTCCAACGACGGGAGCTTCTTCGTCTTTCTGTCGGATCGAGACGCAGCGCCGAGTTCCAGCTCCGCCGATCGGGCAAGCGTGATTCCCACCAGTGGACCGGGTGCGCCGTACTTCCCGCCGGCCGTTGGTGGTGGCACCGGCGGCGCTTCATACCAGCTCTACACGATGCGAACCGACGGTGGCGAGGCGCGCAAGATCACCGATGCAGTCGCGGGCGTCACGACTTTTGCATTCTCCAAGGACGGCAAATGGCTGGTGTTCCGCTCGGGACCTGCCACGCAGGAACAGTTGTACTCACTTCCAGTCGCTCGGCTCGCGGCAGGCGATTCAGTGCGTGCGGCACAAATCACCAAGCATCCAACAGGCGTCGGCCTCTGGCGTTGGGCTCCCGACTCCAAGCGCATCTATTTCGTCACCGCGGACACGGTTGATCCGGATGAGCGGCTGCGACTGGAAAAACATTTCGATGTGCGCATTCGCAATATGGAAGTCCCCGTCTCTAGTCTCTGGGCAGTGCAAGTCGCCACGCATCAGACCGAGCGCATGACGCACGACACAACGTACAGCGTGGGCGATTTCACGATCTCCGACGATGGCAAGTGGATCGGCTATCACGGCATCTCGAGCAACAGATTCCAGCGCAACATCCTTGAACAGATGGACAACGCAGACCTGTACCTGCTCGACGTCGCGACGGGCAATACTGAGCGCATCACTAACAACAGCGTCGCCGAGAGCCCCATAAGTTTTTCGCCGGACAGCCGAACAATTGCCTTCTCCGCACCAGACGACTTCGTATTCATGCACAACGACCGCGTGTATGCGCGACCGGTTGGGGACCGCGGTGGCAAGCTCACCAAGCTCGGCGGTGAGTTTGACGGTGATGTGTCAATCGGATTCTGGTCTGCTGACGCGCGCACGATCTATTTCAATCAAGGCATAAGGGCAACCGATCAGGTATTCGCACTCGACGTGGCCACAAACACTGTACGACAGCTTACGCACGAGCAGGCCTCAACACGCGCAACCAAGGATGAGACGAGCCAACGCATCGTCATCGATTACGCAGATCCGCGCATGCCCCCGACACTGTTCACCGTGGCGTCAGCGGCCGACTTAGCTTCACGCACTCGGTGGACGCAGTTGACAAACGCAAATCCAGACGTGGCAAAGCTTGCACTCGGCGATGAGAGCGAGATCACGTGGAAATCGGTGGACGGGCGGACGGTTGGTGGCATCCTGGTCAAGCCGGTGAACTACGAACCGGGCAAACGATATCCGCTCATTGTCGCGCTTCACGGGGGGCCAGCGTCCGCTGACGTTCTGCGTTTCAACGGGGGATACGGCGCACAGGTGTACGCCGGCGCCGGTTACGCGGTACTGATGCCGAATTACAGAAACTCAACCAATTACGGCCAACGCTTCAAGATCGAAAGTCAGGGCGATTACTTCACGAAAGGCTACCATGACATAATGACGGGCGTCGATCATCTCATCGCGAGCGGAATCGTTGACAGCACAGAGATGGGGGTTCTCGGATGGAGTGCCGGCGGCCACTGGTCCAACTGGATTCTCACACATACAAACCGGTTCAAGGCCATTTCGACCGGCGCTGGCGTCTTCAACTGGATCTCCATGTACGGCGAGAGCGACACTCAACGCATTCGCCGGTGGTACCTGGGAGACAAGCTGTACTTCGACGACATGCAGAACTGGTGGAACCAGTCACCGATCGCATACATCAAGAATGCCAGGACGCCGACGATGATTCACGTTGTGGAAGGCGATCCACGCGTCCCGCGGCCGCAGAGCGAGGAGCTTCACATGGCGCTCGAGCGACTGCGCGTCCCGACCGAAATGCTGGTATATCCAGGCGCGACGCACGGAATCCCCGATCCGCGGAATCGGCTTCTCAAATCGACCGCTGAGATGGCGTGGATGAACTACTGGGTCCGTCACTCAGGAAAGAAATTCGCATGGCGCGATGTCCTTCAAACGCTGGATCAACCGAAGGACTCCGTCACGCGCGTTTCATCCACGCCGTAACCGCGGTCCCATTACGGCGTTGGCGTCGCAACGCGTGCTTTAAACGCGTGAAGGTCCACCGGGCCGCCGTCCGCGAGCAGGACTCCACCGTCCGGTACCGGCACCCGCAGTATGAGCTTCCGATCGCGGCCCGACTTTCGGAAGCCTTTGCCCTCGTAAATGCGGTTGATGAGGATACGCCGCACCACGACCATGATCATCGCGAGCGTCGGCAGCGCAACAACGAGCCCGAGTGGGCCGAGCAGGCTGCCGACGACGAGCACTGCCATGATTGTTAGCACCGGCGGCAGCTCGACTTGCTTCGACATCACGAGCGGCGAGACGAGATTCCCTTCGATCAGATGCACTACGACGCCCACGCCGAGCACCAGCAGCGCGCGCGTGCCGCCATTCGGGCCGGTTAGCACGAAGGCCGCGGGCAACGTTGTGCTGAGCAGCGACCCAAAGAACGGAACTATCGCGACCATTCCCGTGAACACGCCGAACGTCAGCCAGTACGGCACGTTCAGCAGCCACAAGAAGAAGGCGGTGAGTAGGGCGAGGACCGCCATCGTGGTGAGTTGTCCAACGATGTACGCGCGTAGCGAGTCGGCTATGTCGCGAAGTACGTCGCGCACCAGATCACGATGCCGAGGCGGAAACAGAGCGATGAGCCATTCTCTGTACACGCCCGGTTGCAGGGCGAGATATATACTCATCACGAACACCGAGAACACATCGATCATGATCCCGACGATGGAGAATACTCGTGGGAACATCCCCTGTGCGTAGCTCGAGAGCTGATCGTACAGAGCGCGAAGGATCTGGTGTTGTCCCGTGATCCAGTAGCCGCGCATCCCAGGTAGGCTGACCACAAATCGGTCAAACGCAGCTTCCCAACTGGTGATGTATGTCGGCAGCACGTCTAGTAACTCGCGTGTCTGTCCGGCGACCGCTGGCACGAGCAGCCAGAACAGTCCAGCAACACCCAGTAGCGTGAGAAGCACACTCGCCGTGAACGCGAGACGGGGCGGCATCCGAATTCGCGCCACCAAGGCGTCCCGGACGGCTCCAAGGTACAGCGACGCGATTACGGCGATGAAGAGGAGTAGAAAAACATCCACCGTCCTCTGGAATATCCAGAGGAGAAGGACGAGCAGCGTTACCGCCGTGATCGTCCCCGCCGCCTTGCCTCCGCCCGCAGGAGTCCCGCTCAAGTCTCCGACTTACCCCCGTTCGTGTCCGGCGCCGGTAACGCGCGCGTCGGTTCGGATGCGACCTCTCCGGCGGCAAGTTGCCTCGAATCTGGAGCCTGCCCGGAGCCGAGACCCATCTTCTGCTTCAGCTGCGATAGTTGGAGATCGGCTGTTGCGTCACCGGCCGACGACTCCAGCTGTTTGAACTGGTTGCTCAAAGCGTCGCCCGAGAATTCTTCATCGATCTCTACGCTCGCCCTGATCTGGCGCTCATTCTGCTCGATCTTCTCTTCCATTCTCGCGAAGGCATCGAACGCCGACTTGTCCGACATTGACGACATCGTTTCGGAGATCCGCTTCTGCGCCTCTGCGCGGCGCTGGCGGGCAAGGAGGAGGGTCTTCTTGCGATTCGCCTCTTCGATGTTGTCGTTCAGGCCGCGGAGCGAGTCCTTGAGACGATCCGTTTCCTGCTTGTGCGCCTCCCAGGTCATCTGCATTTGCTGCCCGCGCGAGACATGCTCGTTTCGCCGCATGAGAGCCTGTTTGGCCAGTTCATCGCGACCCTCCTTCACGGCCAGCATCGCGCGCCGTTCCCACTCCTCAGCCTCGCGTAGCTCGCCCATGGTCTGGTCTTCCAGGCGCTTTTCATCGGCGATGGCAGCGGCAACTTGTTGTTTGGCGCGGACCAGTTGCGTGCGCATGTCCGCGATGATCTGCGTCAACATCTTCTCCGGCTGTTCGACAGCCGAAATGGCAGCGTTCACGTTGGCGCGGAAGAGGCGCGCTATGCTATCAAAAATGCCCATGCGGACAAGGATGTAAGGGGTGGCCGTGGCCAGCTTCTTGGCGTCAGGTTCGAACGGGCGCGCCGGAGGCGCAACACGACCGTCCAGTGGGAATTATAGTCCTTGGAGACCCATCCAGTTAGTACAAACGGCGTCGCGCCCCCGCCCCCCCCGTAGCCACCGTGCCCTCGAGCAACGGACTTACGGGCGCATCAACTGTCGGACGCGGACAACAATCCCGTGCGGAATGTTGGAAACATCCGACCAATTCTGTCTGTACAAATCGTACAAGTTCGGTGATTCCCCGGGCTGGACCATGCGTCAGTCGGTGCGGCTTCGTACGGCATGAGACTTGATAAAGCATTGCTCCGAATGCGTCCGTTAGGTGCATCCAGACCAGCTGGATACGCTACGATCGGGCTTTTCCTTTTGGAGGAGCAACAATGCGAAGTATGAAGAAGGTCGCGCTTGGCTTGGCGAGTGGCGTTGCGATGCTTGCGGCGACCGGTCAGGTTGCAGCTGCGCAGGCAGGAATCACCGCGTGCCCACTCAACGTGGGTCTAAATACAAACGGGTGTGCCGTCGTGATCACGGCCGGAGCGGGCGGCACGTTCGCCACCGCGCTCAACACCACCGACTCAAACCCGTACGACGGCGTCGAAGACGCATTGGTTGGTTTCGTGAACAACTCGGGCGGTACCATCTTCGCGTTCGGCCTTGACGGCGGCACGTCGACGATCTTTGGCTTCGATCAAGACGGTATCTGCAACGGCAATTTCTTTACTACGACGTTCACATCTGCAGACTGCAAGACGACCGACTCCTCGCAGTACGGCGGCCCGGGCGTCTTCTTCAGCGGCATCAACGGAGCTACCACCACTGGCACCGTAAACTTCGCGGGTGGCGTCGCGAACGGCGCAACGGCGTACTTCTCGCTTGAGGAGCCGCCATCATTGAACATCCGTGGCACCACCGCGCCGGAGCCATCGTCGCTCGCACTTCTCGGCACGGGACTCTTCGGATTGGTTCCGATGGTTCGCCGTCGCCGGAAATAACAGCGATTTAAGCAAACAAAAAGGCCGCGCAAATCGCGCGGCCTTTTTGTTTGCCCGGTCGCGCCGCCGGCCGGTCACATGCCCAGGCGCAGCATCTCGGAGTGAGGGATGCCGTCCTCGTCATAGTCGTACCCAGTTGGCACGAATCCAAGCTTCTGATAGAACGAGAGCAAGTAGCGCTGAGCTCCGATTCGGATCGGAGTGACACCGTACAGCGCCTCGACCCTGCGAATTCCCTCGGCGACCAGCGCGTGCCCCAAGCCGGTACCGCGCGCTCTTGAGCTTGTTATGACACGGCCAAGCGCCGGTTCGGGATAACTAATTCCCGGTGGGACTACGCGTAGATACGCCGCAATGCTGCCCTGCGCGTCGAGCGTCCACAGATGATGACACGCGCCGTCTAGGTCATCTGTATCCTGATATGGACACGCTTGCTCGACGATGAATACGGCGGTGCGGGCGCGAAGTATTGCGTAGAGCTCGGCCACGCCCAGATCTGCAAAGCTGGCCCATTTCCACACCACCTCGGACGCGGCGACCAGTTCAGCCACGTTTGATCTGGTACAGACGCTCCTTCGCGATCTTTCTCCCCGTGGGAGTCGCAGCCAGGCCGCCGCCCGCGGTTTCCTTGTAACGCACATCCATCTCGCGGCCAATCTGACCCATTACATCGATCACTTCGTCAACCGGAATCGCAAACTCGATGTTGGCCAGCGCCATCTCGATTGCGGCGAGCGCGATGGCGGAGCCAGTCGCGTTGCGAAAGACACACGGAAGCTCGACGAGGCCACCGATCGGGTCGCAAACGAGGCCCAGCGTGCTCTGCATGGCAAGCGCGGTGGCGTGACCAGCTTGCGTGGGCGTGCCGCCAAGCATCTCCGTTGCGGCACCTGCTGCCATCCCAGCCGCGGCGCCTGTCTCGGCCTGACATCCGCCTTCCGCGCCCGATAGCGATGCGCGCTCGGCTATTACAGCGCCGATGAGACCAGCAGTGGCGAGAGCGTCGATTACGCGCTCGTCCGGAATTCCGCGAGCGCTGGCAAGACCGGTGAGAACGGCCGGAAGAACGCCTGCGCCGCCAGCAGTCGGCGCGGCAACGATCACGCCCATCGCGGAGTTGACCTCCTGCACAGCGAGCGCGCGGATGAGGATGTCGTGGAACGGCGTCGCGGCTAACGGGCCCGCCGTGCTGTTCACCAGCTTTGCAGCGTCGCCACCGACCAAGCCGGAATTGGAACGCAGCTCACCCGTCATCCCAGCCTCGACCGCACCACGCATAACGTGGAGCGCGCGGGTAAGCGATGCGCGAATGTCATCCACCGCGCGCCCCTGATCCTGCGACTCGAGATCGAGCGCGACCTTCGAGAGCGTGACACCGCGCGTCTCGGCGTCGTTTATCGCATCAGCAAGTGACTTGTACATTTGGCGGGTATCCTCAGCCGCCGGACACTTTATCAAGCCGCATCGCCCAGCGGACCCACGCGAGCGAGCGAATCTCGTCGCGCACGGCCTCGCCCGGGTTGTCGTCGCACTCTATTACGATGAACGCATCGCCGCCGCGCTGCTTACGCGTGAGCTTCAGCGTTGCAATGTTGATGTCGTGGTCCGACAGGATGTGCGTGACGCGCGCGATGGATCCCTTCACGTCGGCGGCAAGGATCACTATGCTGTAAAAACTTCCGGCGATATCGACCGGGTAGCCATCTATCGCCGTAACCAGAACGCGACCGGCGCCAAGCGATGAGCCCACCATTTCAGCGTTGCGCTCCCCACACACCAGCGTAATCCGCACAGTGTTTGGATGCGACTCCTCCGAGATAGTCGTCTTTTCGAACCTGTAGTCGAGCCCTTCACCCTCGGCGATCTCCAGCGCAGTCCGAATCCGCTCATCATCGGGACGGAAGCCAAGCAGGCCCGCGACTAGTGCCTTGTCAGTGCCATGCCCCTCGCCAGTACGCGCGAAGGATCCGTGCAGTTCGAGTAGCGCTGTCTGCGGCGTTCCCCCAACAAGTCCCCGCGCGAGCAACCCGAGTCTGCAGGCACCAGCGGTATGCGAGGATGACGGCCCAACCATCACGGGGCCTATAATATCCAGAAGCGAGACCATCAGCCTGCCTTGCGCTTGAACGTTGCCGGAAGCATATGGCGAAGATAGTGGCCAGTGTGCGACGCTGCCACACATGCAACCTGCTCTGGTGTCCCACTGGCTACGATGGTTCCACCCTTCAGCCCGCCCTCGGGTCCGAGATCAATTATGTAATCGGCCGTCTTGATAACGTCCAGATTGTGCTCGATTACGAGTACCGTGTTGCCTCGATCCACGAGCGTGTGCAGCACCTTGAGCAACATGCGCACGTCCTCGAAGTGCAGACCGGTGGTGGGCTCATCCAGGATGTAGAATGTGCGGCCGGTGTCCCGTTTGGACAATTCCGACGCCAGCTTGACTCGCTGTGCCTCGCCGCCGGAGAGTGTTGTCGCACTCTGTCCAAGGTGAATGTAGCCGAGCCCTACCTCGTTGAGTGTGGTGAGCTTGTTGAAGATGCGCGGCTGGTTCGAGAATACGTCGGTCGCATCCTCAACGGTGAGTTCGAGCACGTCCGCGATGCTCAGTCCGCGAAACCGAACTTCCAGCGTCTCGCGGTTGTATCGCTTGCCCTTGCACACATCGCACGGCACGTACACGTCAGGCAGAAAGTGCATCTCGATCTTGACGAGCCCATCGCCTTCGCACGCTTCACAACGACCACCCTTGACGTTGAACGAAAAGCGACCGGGCCCATATCCACGAATTTTCGACTCGGGCAACTCCGCGAACAACTCACGCACCGGAGTGAACAGCCCAACATACGTCGCCGGGTTGGAGCGCGGAGTGCGCCCAATCGGGCTCTGATCAATGTCAATTACCTTGTCGATGTGTTCCAGGCCGGTAATTCGCTTGTGCTTGCCCGGAATCACGCGTGCGCGATAGAAATGCCTTGCGAGCGAGCTGTGAAGAATGTCTTCCACGAGAGTCGATTTACCGGAACCGGACACACCTGTGACTGCGACAAAATTGCCTAGCGGTATCTCGGCCGTGATGTCCCGCAGGTTGTGCTCGGTAGCACCTTCAATACGCAACGTGCGATCGGGATCCTGAGGGCGCCGCGGATCCGGGATCGCGATCACCGACTCGCCGCGCAGGTAGCGCCCGGTAATCGACGCTGGATTGTTGATTACCTGCTCCACGGTCCCCTCGGCGATCACAAAGCCGCCATGTTTGCCGGCGCCGGGACCAAGATCGATCAGATGGTCCGCCGCCCGCATTGTTTCTTCATCGTGTTCGACGACGATTACCGTGTTACCAAGATCCCGCAATTGGCGCAGCGTCGCGAGCAATCGCGCGTTGTCGCGCTGGTGCAGCCCGATCGACGGCTCATCCAGGATGTACAGCACACCCACCAGGCGCGATCCAATCTGGGTTGCGAGACGAATCCGTTGTGCTTCGCCGCCCGACAGCGACTCGGCGGCACGGCCAAGCGTGAGATAGTCCAGGCCAACATCGACCAGGAATCGCAACCGTTCGCGAACTTCCTTGAGAATTGGGCCCGCTATGTCTGCATCCAAACCCGGCTGCGTCTTGGTTCGAACCTTGACACTCTCGAAGAACTTCACCGATTCACCGACTGACAGCTCGACCACATCCCCTACGTTCATTCCGGCAATCGTCACGGCCAACGATTCCGGCTTGAGTCTGCGGCCACCACAAGCGGTACACGGCAGCGCCGTCATGAACTGCTCGAGGTCGAGACGCACCGAATCAGATTCGGTTTCGTCGTAACGACGTTGCACGTTCGAGATGATGCCTTCCCACTTGAGATCGGTTGTCGTGCGCGGTCCTCCGCGACGTCCGCTGGAACCATATAGAAGCGCATCACGCGTCTTCTGCGGCAGTTCTCCCCACGCTGTATCGATGTTGAATTTCAGCTCGCGCGCGAGACCGGGCAGGATGGTGCGACGCAGATAACCATCCGGCTCTCCCCATGGGAGAACCACTCCCTCGGGAATCGTGAGACTCCCGTCGCCGAGTATGAGATCCTCGCTCACTTCACGGCGCGTGCCAAGGCCGCCGCATTTGGTGCAGGCGCCGAATGGCGAGTTGAACGAAAACTGGCGCGGCTCCAACTCCGCGAGCGACGTGCCGCAGTCCGGACAACCGTAGCGCTCGGAGAACAGATTGGAGGACTTGTCGTCGTGACGTGTGACTTCTACAAGTCCGTCCGACAGCTTGAGTGCGGTCTCCACCGAGTCGGCGAGGCGCCCCCGATCATCCCGGTTAACAACTACGCGATCCACCACAACCGAAATGCTATGGTTCAGCTTCTTGTTCAGCTTTGGAGGCGCGGCCAGCTCGACTAGCTCGCCGTCAACCACCGCGCGCACGAATCCCTGACGACGCGCGTTCTCAAACAGCTCCCGAAATTCTCCCTTTCGCTCGCGCACGAGCGGAGCGAGTATCTCGATCCGCGTGTCCAGCGGCCATTGCAGGATCGTATCGGCGATCTGAGCGGCACTCTGGCGTTCGACCGGACGTCCACACGTTGGGCAGTGCGGCGTACCCGCGCGTGCATAAAGCAACCGCAGGTAGTCGTAGATTTCCGTGACGGTACCTACGGTCGAGCGCGGATTGTGGCCAGCGGTCTTCTGCTGGATCGATATCGCTGGCGATAGCCCCTCTATCGAATCGACGTCGGGCTTCTCCATCAGCCCGAGGAACTGGCGTGCGTATGCCGATAATGATTCCACATAGCGACGCTGGCCCTCGGCGTAGATCGTGTCGAAGGCTAGCGAGGACTTCCCGGAGCCAGACAGGCCGGTGATGACCGTCAGCTTGTCGCGGGGGATGGTAACGTTGACGTCGCGGAGATTGTGCTCGCGAGCGCCTCGAACAATGAGCGCTTCTTCTGCCATAGCCCTCTAAACCTAACGGACTTACGGTGTAAATTCGGGTATGCCACACTCCGACGCAGTTGTAGTCCTGACCACGGTCGGGACTGAGGACGACGCAGCCACCCTCGTCCGTGCCCTTCTCGAGCGGCGGCTGGTCGCATGCGGGACGATGATCCCAAAAGCGCGCTCGATCTATCGTTGGGAGGATAAGATTTCCGACGAGACCGAGGTTGTCCTCATGCTCAAAACGCGCTCAGCCTGCCTGGACGCACTGCAGCAGTCGTTCGAGACGCTACACCCCTATAAGTTGCCTGAGCTACTGGTTCTTCCGGTGGCGGCGGGCCTTCCGAAGTACCTGAGCTGGATAGCAGACGAGACCGGGCTGGCTATAGCGTGAGACTGCGACCGGACCGCCGAATGGTTGCCGCGGCGGTCCTCGTCTGCTGGGGCGCGGGGATTGTCGCACTCGGCTTGCGACGTCACGACGTGCCGGATGCCGACCTATTGGCACGGGGCGCGTTGAAGCTTGAGCCAGCGACCTACTTCTACACGGTATTCCAGGACGGCCAGCAAATTGGCGCCGCAAGCTCGACCATAGACACTACCGCCCACGGATTCATCGCACGGGACATAGTTCGCGCCAGAACACTCGTGGGCGGCGCCAACCAGTCGGTCACCGCGATGTCCACGGCCTACCTCACCCATGGGTTCGCGCTCGACAGCTTCGCGCTGTCCGTGGCCGGCAATCAGCATCCGCTCAGGCTGCGAGGCACGCCAGAGCCACAGTCCGGAGTGCTTCTTCCGACCCTCGCCCCGATCGCGCTAATGCTGATGCGCGAACCGCGGATCGGCGCGAGCACCGATCGCTGGGTGTACGATCCCGTCGCGCGCCGTGTTGAGCGCGTGACCATGCGTATTGCCGCGGAGTCATTATTCCGCGTGGTGGATAGCGCAGCGTTCGACACGACGCGGCACCAATGGATGGCCGCACATGTCGATACGGTGCGTTCATGGAAGATCACGACGCCTTCTCGAGCGATCTCAGCGTGGGTTGATTCGCAGGGCAGGATTGTCTCGGCAAGCGAGGCGGGCGGCTTGGCGTTGACCCGCACGACCTATGAGATAGCTACGCTCAATCCCAAGCTAGATACACATTGATTCAGCTCGCGGGTCTCGTCAAACGTTACGGTGACTTCACGGCCGTTGCCGGAATCGATCTCACAATCGGACGTGGAGAGTTGTTCGGTCTGCTCGGTCCGAACGGCGCGGGCAAGACGACCACGCTCCGGATGATCGCCGGCATTCTACAACCGACCGCGGGAACAGTGTTGATCGGCGGCGTGAGTCTCGCGCTCGATCCCGTATCCGCCAAGTCAAAGCTCGGCTTCATACCCGATCGCCCATTCATTTACGAAAAGCTCACGGGCACCGAGTTCTTGCGTTTTGTCGCGGGCCTTTATGGCCAGGGCGGCCCCGAAATCGACCGGCGTGGTGAGGAGTTGCTCGCGCTTTTCGACCTGCTCGACTGGAAAGACGATCTTGTCGAGAGCTACAGTCACGGCATGCGACAAAAACTGATAATCACGAGTGCGTTCGTACATCGCCCCGAGGTAATCGTGGTTGACGAGCCGATGGTGGGCCTCGATCCCAAAGCCGCACGCCTGCTCAAGGATCTGTTCCGTGCGTATGTGGGGATGGGAAATACGATCGTGATGTCTACGCACACGCTCGAAGTCGCTGAGACCTTGTGCGATCGAGTCGCGATAATGCAGAATGGAAAAATCGCCGCAATGGGAACAATGGCGGAGCTCCGGTCCAGCAATCACGAAAACAACAGCCTCGAAGAGATATTTCTGCGACTGACCGGCGAACAAGCGGCGCGTAGCGCACTCGAAGTGCTTTCAGTGTAACAAGCAATATATGATCCGCCAACTGCTACACGTACTGTCGCCCAAGCTGCAATCGTTGCGCACCGTAGCCCGACACGGGGCCAAGGGCCGCAGCGCGCGAATCATACTTCTATCCGCGGTTGGCGGGCTGTTCTGGTTGTTCGTCTTCGGCGTAACGTTCCGACTACTGAAATACTTCAAAAACGTACCGGAAATCGGCACCTTGCTGGCCGCCAAGCTGCTGGGACTCGTACTCGTCAGCTTCCTGGGATTGTTGCTCCTGTCCAGCGTGATAACGGCGTTATCCACATTTTTTCTCGCACGAGATCTGGATCTTCTAGTCGGAACTCCGGTAGACTGGCTCGCCGTGTATGGCGCAAAGCTTACGGAAACGCTTGTGAATTCAAGCTGGATGGTGATGCTGATGGCGTTTCCGATTTTTTCTGCGTATGGAATCGCGTATGATGGTGGTTGGTGGTACCCGTTCGTCGCGCTTGCCGCTGTCGTTCCATTTCTCGTCATCCCGTCCGCGCTCGGTGCTGCAATCACGCTGTTACTCGTGAACGTATTTCCCGCGCGGCGAACGCGAGACATACTGAGCGTCATCACGGTTCTTGCGGCGGCTGGTGTTGTCCTGGCGTTCAGGCTGCTGCGTCCAGAACGGCTCGCGAGGCCGGAAGGGTTCCGCTCACTCGTTGATTTTCTCGCGATCCTCCGAACGCCCACTTCGCCGTGGCTGCCGAGTGACTGGGTGCAGACGGGAGTGCTAGGCTGGTTGCGTTATGAGCCCGACATGCTTCCCTTTTACCTGCTCTGGTCCACCGCTGCAGCGCTCGTGGTCGTGGGCGCAATGCTGCATCGTGCGCTTTACGCCGCTGGCTACAGCAAGTCGCAGGAAGGAGCCGGACGCGCAGTGTTCCGTGCGCGCACAAACGCGAACGTGCTGCGGCGGCTGCTACCGGCCACGCGCCGTGAGCTCGTTCTCAAAGAGCTGCGGGTGTTCTTTCGCGATACCACTCAGTGGTCGCAGTTGATCCTCCTGGTCGTGCTGGTGGTGGTCTACGTCTTCAATATCCGCCTCCTGCCACTTCGCGGCGAGGGAGTCACCTTCTTCCTCGCGAATATCATCCCATTTCTCAATCTTGTGCTTGCGGGATTCGTGCTCGCGTCGATCGCAGCACGTTTCATATTCCCATCCGTGAGCCTGGAAGGGCGTACGTGGTGGTTGCTCAAGGCGAGTCCGCTTTCGATGCGTGACCTTTTATGGGCCAAGTTCTGGGTGGGCACCGTTCCGCTACTGGTCTTGGCTCTCGCCATCGTGTTCACCACCGACGTGCTGTTGCAGGTGAGCGAGTTCATGACCGCAGTGTCAGTAGGCACGATCACACTTCTCACATTCGCGATTTCTGGGCTCGCCATCGGAGCGGGCACGTTGTTTCCGCAATTCGAGACCGGCAACGCAGCACAGATCCCGACATCGTTTGGCGGCCTCATCTTCATGATGACGTCCGTGTCGCTGATCGGCGTAGTCATCGTTCTCGAAGCCCGGCCAGTCTACGCCTATCTTAGCGCCGCGGCGTTCGGAACTCCGCTCGAGCCAACTGCGATGCTACTCGGCTTCGCAGCCGCGGCCGCGTTGTGCATCGCCGCGACTCTGCTACCGATTCGCGTCGCCGTGAATCGGCTTATTGCGCTGGAACGCTAGCGCGCCGCTTCATAGCCTTGAACAAAGGCGGTAACGATACCAATGCCCAGACAACTTCAAGGATGATAAAACCTGCGCGGCGGTCGTGAATCGCGACCCACGCGAGCAATCCCGACCCGCCGAAGTTGAGCGCGTTGAATAACGCTCCGTCGTTCCGCATGCGGCGCATCTGCATCGCCACGAAACCGATCAGCAGCAATGCGGCGCCTATTAGCGATATAACCTGAAAGAACACGAGTTCCTATGGTTTAATGTGCGAAACGCTTCCGGTCGATCAGGCCGCCAGCGCGTGCCCGCACTCAGAGCAGAACACCGCATCGTGCTCAGGACGCGGGCCGCATTGCGCACAAACCACGTCGTCTGCATGCCCGCCATCGCTTCCCCGCATCGCGGCAACAGCAGTCTGCGTGTACGACGATTTCAGCTCCGCGTAGTCTGTGTCCGACAGCTTCCCGGTGACATGGTCGAATTCAATCTCACGGAGTGCCTCGACGGCGGTCGTCATGCCAGCACCCGAAGCGGGCACCGGTGCGCCGGCTTTCATGCCAAGCGGTTCCCGGAATAATGGATACAGCACGAAGCAGAGCGCCATTATCGCGAGCGCCGTACCGACGATCATTTCTGTCATGCGTCATGCCTCATGGCGTCGTGCAACCGACGAAGCTCGTCCGGCGTGGCGTGCACGGTGTCCATCGCCAGTTCAGCTTCGCGCGCCGGTCGGCTCCAGTGCTTCAGCAACGTGAATACCACCAATGCACCAGTACCGAGCGCCGCAAACGGGGCAAGATAACCCACCCAGTTGAATCCCTCTTTCGCCGGCGCCATGAGCACGCGCTCGCCGTAGGCGGCGCGAAACGCCGCGAGTATCTCCTGGGCCCCGTAACCGCCCCCGACCAGACCCATCACGTCAACGTGCATGGGTGGTGAAACCGGGCAGCTAAAATCAGTGGTGCGACAGGTGTACACGTCGAGCACGCAGCCACACTGGCACTTGAGTTTGTGCTCCAGATCGTCGCGTTGCGCGTCGGTAAGCACTGGCGTCGCACCTGGCTTGGGCGGAAGCCGCACCGGGTGATACGCATCGGGGCTCATCGGCGCATCCATCGTATTTGCCGAGCCCTGCGCGCCAGCAACGCGTGCAACTGCGAGACCAGCCAGCGATACCAAGAACTGTCTGCGTCCGATCGTCATGCTCCCTCCACTACCGCATCCGGCCGTAGAGTCGTGACGTAACCGCCCTGCTTGCGCCGTCGCTCTGCCTGCGGCCACATCACTATGAGCCCGCCAATCGCCATGCACATCCCGCCCAGCCACACCCAGCGCACCAGCGGATTGAACGTGATGCGTATCTCGCCGGTATCCTGGCCCACGACTCCCGCAAGCGTCACGTACACATCCTGGCTGAACGATCCCATAATTCCGACCGCGGTAGCCGGCTGGAACGTGGGCACGCGATTGTTCGGGTCGCTACCGGAGAAGTACTGGCGTTTCTCGCTCGTGATAACTCCCATCGCCTTACCGTCGCGTTTGGTCTCGAGCGCAATTGCCGTCACTTCCCGATTCAACACGTCGTAGCGCGATACTCCCTGGCTCGTGAACGACCAGGTATGGCCGAATGGATCAACGAGCGTTTTTACATCGCCCGCTGTCACGGTGAGATCGTGTTCTGTCTTGAACGCAAGACCTGCGAACGCGCAGAAGATGATCACGACGCCGGCGTGAACGATGTATCCTCCGTAACGCCGCCGGTTCCGCGCAATAAGACGTATGAAGGCTCTCGGCGCGGCCTCACCATACATCGATCGGCGCGCATTCACTCCCTTGTAGAATTCCTGCAAGATTGTAGCAGACACGAATGCAGCGAACGCGTAAGCGATGATCGCCGACATGCTACGCATGCCCGCAGCAAACAGCAATCCTGGCGCGATTACAAGCGCCGCAGCTGGTACCGCGAATTGCCGCCGGAGATTTGCAACCGACGCTCTGCGCCACGCAATCAGAGGACCGATGCCCGTCAACAACAGGAGCAATAATCCGAGAGGAACATTGACCGCGTTGAAGAACGGCGGCCCAACGGTGATCTTCGTTCCGCGCACGGCCTCTGTGAGAATCGGGAACAGCGTTCCCCACAACACCGAGAACGCGATTCCCACAAGTACCAAATTGTTATAAAGGAACGCGGCCTCGCGACTTACCATGCTCTCGAGCACCGCATTCGCCTTCAGATCTTTGAGTCGGGTGGTCACGAGATACACGCTCGCAATGATCGCGACCGCCAGAAATCCGGCGAACCAGTTCCCAACAGGAGACTGAGCGAACGAGTGCACGCTCGAAATCACCCCACTGCGCGTGATGAATGTGCCGAATATCGAGAGTAGGAACGAGCAGATGACGAGCGTGACATTCCACTTGCGCAACATACCGCGCTTCTCCTGCACCATTACCGAGTGGAGAAATGCCGTCGTGGTGAGCCATGGCAACAAGCTCGCATTCTCGACTGGATCCCATGCCCAGTAGCCGCCCCAACCGAGCTCAACATACGCCCACCACATTCCGAGAATGATGCCCGTGGTGTTGAAGAACCAGCTCAACAACGCCCAACGTCGCACCGCCACCAACCACTCTGCATCCAGGCGGCGTGTTATGAGAGCACCAATCGCGAAGGCGAATGGAATGCTTGTCCCCACGTAACCCAGGTACAGATTGGGCGGATGGATCGCCATCCCTGGGTTCTGCAACTGCGGATTCATTCCGCGCCCGTCAACCGGCAACCAATCGAGCCGCTCGTACGGATTGGCGCCGAAGCAGAGCGTCGCCAGGAAGAAGATCGCAATAATGGCGAGCACGCCAATCACATAGGGCATCAGCTCACGATTGCGACTCCTGCTCGTCAGAACCGCGATGGACGAGAAGAACGTGAGAATAAGAACCCAAAACAACATCGAGCCAGCCTGTCCACCCCAGAATGCAGTGAACAGATATGCCTTGGGAAGGTTCGCGCTCGTGAACGACGCTACGTACTTGAAGGAGAAGTCGTGCGTGAAAATCGCGGTCCACAAGCCGAGCGACGCGAGCACTACCATGGCGAATGTCGCGTACGTACCACGCTCGGCGCTCGCGACCAGATCCGGACGCTTTAGCGAGCCACCGGCAAATGCTACAGTCGCGGTCCACACCGCCATGAGGAGGGCGACCCACAGCGACAGCTCACCAACGAGAATCATTGCAAGGAAAAGTAGAGCGCGGTCATCGCCGCGCCGTAATTACGTCTGGACGCGCGCTGGACGATCCGGCGCGTTCTCATACCGCGATGCGCATTTGGCGAGAAGCGTCGTAGCGCGAAAGACTTGATCGTGCCCCAGACGTCCCTCTACCACCACATCGACACTGTCCGTGAACGTGTCGGGAGTGATTCCGCGATAGACAACGCCGTAAGTATGCGCGCCGTCGGTCATCCGGAACGAGGTCTCGCGCCCGCCTGGTTCGCGAACGATGGAACCCGGAACGACACGAGCTCCCACCTTGACTCCAGTACTATAGAAAGTGGGGTCGCTCGCGATCTTGCTGGAAAGTTCGGTCGGCGTGAGAAAGTACGTCGCCGTCTTGCTGATGGAATTCGCCATCAAATAGCCGGCAGCACCCAGAATCAGCGCTCCGCCAGTTAAAAATTTCGCGGTTGCTTTCACAGCCTACAAATATAAGGTCTCACCTAAACGGCGCCGAAGTATCGCAATCGCTTCCGACAACAATTCGGCATGCCCGGGGCCGTGGACCCAACTGCTAGCGCCTGACGGGTGTGGTAGAGGCACAACCGAAGTCGCGTTCCCAACAATGTCCACCGTATGTTCCTTTCCGATCGCCCGTTCGAGAGGAAGCTTCCCGAGGAATCTGTCGATCGCCAGGCGGCCCACTGGGATCACTACAAGTGGCCGAATCAACGCAAGCTCAGCGTCGAGCCACTTTCCACAACTTCGCTGCTCCTCGGGCGACGGGACACGATCGCCGCGACCACTCGGACTCGGCCCTGGATAACATCGCGTGATCGCTGCGATGTAAATGTGCTCGCGCGCTTGATCTTCGGGGATTCCCGCCAGGGCCAGCCACTTGAACAGCGTCTTGCCTGCGCGCCCAGCGAAGGAGCGCTGGTCAACTTTCTCCACCTGCCCCGGCGCCTGCCCCACAAGCATCACACGCGGCCGACGTGCGAGCGATAAGATCGGGACCGCACCCGCAACGCGGTCACCACAGGCTCGGCAGTGGCTCAATGCAACCCGGTGCCGGTCCAGCCCGCGCTCCAACAGAGTAGCAGACATGTCGAAGGTAAACCTCTAGTCCGGATGGGCGCGGCGGCGCTTGCGCCGATCTGGAAAGTGATCGTCTAGGAAGTCTATCAGCGCGCGCTCTTCTGCCGAATGCGCGCCGGCGGTTGTGTGAACCCGTTGCGATCGCGACCGCAATTGTATTGTATCGCCATGTTTCAGATACCGCTCGATGACAACGGGGTGCACGTAGGATTTACGGCAAATCGCCGGTGTGTTGCCCAGCTCGGCTGCGACCAGCCTGACAGCGGTCGCGACGTTTCCTTTGGCCTCGCGCATGGACCGCGCCGGCCCGACGTCAGCCAGCACCGTCGCGGCGCGCAACGTGCCACCCCAGGTTCTGAAATCCTTCGCACTATACGGGAAGCCAGCGAGTTCCTGCAAGTACTGGTTGATCTGGACGGACTCGATGTTGTGCCACTGCCCTTCTTCGTCCTCGTAGCGGAACAGGCGTCGGCCCGGGACTTTTAGAAGAGAGTCGATGAACTTGGCGAGCTCTCGGCTCACCACCGTCTGCCGGTGCCGAATCGAACGCTTTCCGACGTAGTCGAACACTACAAGGTCGCCATCCACCTTCACATGTGACTTCTGCAACGTCGTCAGGCCAAAGGTCCCGTTCTCCTTAGCGTACCGATCATTCCCAATTCGAAAGAATCCGTCAGCCAGCAATCGGACAATCGCCGCGCTCACCTTTGCGCGACCCAACCGCTTCCTCCGGAAGTCGGCGTACACGACCCTACGGATCGCGGGGAGATAGCGACCCATCTGCCGCACGCGGTAATACTTGCGCGTCTGGCCGCGCTGAACGGCGTTGGGGTGATAGCGATACTGCTTGCGATCCCGCGCGTCGAAACCCCAGGCCTGAATTGCCGCCCGGCCGCTGGCGGCGATGTGCACGTCGCGCCACGCTGGAGGAATCGCGAGCGCGTCTATCTGCGCCACGCGCGCCGGCGTTGCCGCTTTGCCGCCTGATGTCCGGTAGGAGAATCGTCCGCGCTTTTCTCCACTCCTCAACAGCCACGTCTGTCGCATGTCCGGCGTCCCAAGCAAGAAGGCTGCCCCGTAGAGTCCACCCCGCCAGCGGCGCTTATATTCCCCGCATGCCTTCATACGACTTTCTCACCTTCGAAGTGGCCGATCGAATCGCCACAATCACCGTCAATCGCCCGGACAAGCTCAATGCTCTGAACGCTGGCACGATCGCAGAGCTCGGCGCCGCGATCGACGACGCCCGGGTGCGTCAGGATGTTGGCGGCGTTATCCTCACCGGCGCCGGTCGCGCGTTCATCGCTGGCGCCGACATCAGCGAGCTACAGGGACAGTCACCGTTCGTGGCGAAAGGGCGATCTCGCGCGGGCCAGGAAGTCTTTCGCCGCTTCGAGATGTGTCCCAAGCCAGTTATCGCAGCGGTGAACGGATTCGCGCTCGGCGGCGGCTGCGAGATCGCCATGGCATGCCACATTCGCATCGCATCGGAGCACGCAAAGTTCGGCCAGCCGGAAGTCAAGCTGGGCATTCTTCCCGGTTACGGTGGCACGCAACGCCTGCCGCGCCTCGTTGGAAAGGGGCGCGCCCTGCAGCTTCTCATGACCGGCGAAATGATCGACGCCGAGGAAGCGCTGCGTATCGGCCTCGTCAACCGAGTGGTTCACGCTGCCGAGCTGATCGGTACTGCGCAAATCCTGCTCAAGCAGATCATGCAGAACGCGCCGCTTGCGGTTGCGTTGTGTATCGAGGCAGTGGACCGTGGTCTCGGAATGACGCTTGAAGAAGGAATGACGCTCGAGGCGAATCATTTTGGCTTGCTCGCCGCGACGGACGACATGCAGCAAGGAATGGCGGCGTTCCTCGAAAAGCGCGCGCCCACTTTCAACGCACGCTGACGCTAGAGCGCAGCCTCATCTCCGTGTCACAGAGTAGTGCTTGAATGGCGCTCCTCACTCAGCTCGCGATCCGCGACTTCCGTAACCTTGCGCGCGCTGATCTGACATTCCCGCGCGATGGGGTTGTGGTTATCGGTGACAACGGCCAGGGAAAAACCAATTTGTTGGAAGCAATCTACTACTTCCAACTGCTACGCTCGGTGCGTGGTGCGCGCGATGCCGATCTGGTGCGCTTTGGCGCGAGTGCCTTTCATCTGCACGCGACCGTCTCCACAAACGGTGAGCACGAGCTGTCGGCCGGGTTCGGTCGCGGTAAGAAGAAGGTTGTCGTGGATGGCGCCGAGGCGAAGCGGCTGAGCGGCGCGTTGGGATCGCTCCCAGCGGTCGTTATATCACCGCGTGACGTCGCGCTCGTCAGTGGATCCCCTAGTGAGCGCCGCCGCTTTCTCGACGTCGCGTTGGCACTCACGTGTCCGCGCTATCTCGCCGCGTTGCAAAAGTATCGAGGTGCGCTCGCACGACGGAACGCCGCACTCCGAGGCGTCGCGCGTGGCCTGCAATCGGATGAAAGCGTCGCTGTGTGGGAGCCAGCGTTAGCTGAAAGTGGTGCCGTATTGCTGCACGAACGGATAGCCTGGATGGACCGGCACGGACCGAAGTTCACCCGTCTCACCGCTACCATCGGTGAGCCGGAAATCATGACGATGCGGTACGTGACTTCCGTCGCACATCCACGAGATGCCGAGTCGGAGCTGAGCGATGCACTCTTGCGCAAGCGATCGCTCGACATTCGCCGAGGGCTGACCCACAGCGGTCCCCATCGAGACGACATAGCACTCCAGATCGGCGGTCACGAGCTGCGCATCTTCGGCTCCGGCGGCCAGCAACGCACCGCCGCGATAACGTTGCGCCTGCTCGAAGCCGAGACCTTGAAGGCGCATGCAGGCAGTGAGCCACTACTTCTTCTTGATGATCCATTTGCGGAGCTGGATGGCCATAGAAGCGCGCGTATACTCACGTTGCTTCATGAGACTGCTAGCGGACAAACAATTCTCACCGTTCCGCGTGCGGGCGACATACCATCCGATCTGAGCAGCCTCACACGGTGGCACGTAGCTGGCGGCAGCATCGACGCATCCGGATCCAATGCCGAATAAGAAGCGCGCACCAGAAAGGATTGCTGACGCCTTGAGCGCGTATCTCAAGGAGGCAGGCCTGGACGCGCGCATGGTCCAATCCGCCGTCGTGCCGGAATGGGCCGATCTGGTTGGTCGCGATATCGCGGCCGTAACAGAGCCGCTGTTTGTGACGCCCGACGGCTCGCTGTTTGTCGCAGTGCGAACCAATGCGTGGATGACCGAGCTTCAGTTGATGGAGCCGCAGCTGGTGCAGGCTCTGAACACCGACTCTGCCAGGCCGAGAGTCCGAAAGCTCCGTTTCCAGCTTGCGCGTCCGGACTGAACGTCCCAAGTCGTTGTCATATAATGATTTAGGCTCTGTACAAATGGTTGCGAAAAGCCTCTCGATGCGTTACATTATAGAGTCTATGGGACCGTTTGGTTCGGCTTTCATTCGGTATCTGCCTCACGCCTATTTGGTCGCGTAAATGGCTGTCAAAGAAAAGATCGACCGCACGGCTTCGCACTACGATGCGGAGAACATTCAGGTTCTCAAGGGTTTGGAGGCGGTCCGCAAACGCCCCGGCATGTACATCGGATCGACCTCGGGAACCGGTCTTCATCACCTCGTCTACGAGGTTGTCGACAACTCGATCGATGAAGCGCTCGCCGGACATGCGACAGAAATTTCGGTCACGATCCACAAGGACGATTCAATCACCGTCATCGATGACGGGCGCGGGATCCCGGTCGACATTCACCCGACTGAAGGCGTTCCCGGTGTCGAGCTAGCGATGACTGTGCTGCACGCCGGCGGAAAATTCGACAAGAACAGCTACAAGGTTTCCGGCGGCCTGCACGGCGTCGGGGTTTCTGTCGTCAATGCGCTTTCGTCGCAGCTCAAGGTATGGGTGCGCCGCGATGGCAAGGTCCACTACATGGACTTCAATCGCGGAACGACCGTTACCAGACTCAAGGTAGTTGACACGGTAGCGAAGAACGATACTGGCACCAAGGTCTGGTTCAAGCCGGACGATCTCATATTCACCGACCTCTCATACAAGTACGACACGCTTGCCAATCGCATGCGAGAGTTGGCATATCTCAACAAGGGTGTGAGCATCTCGCTCAGCGACGAGCGTGAGGGTCAGGAGAAGTCGGAGACCTTCATCGCGCGCGGCGGACTTCAGGAGATGGTGCAGTACCTCAACGCGCGTAGCAAGCCGCTGCACCCAGAAGTTGTGTACATCGATACCACGCACGATGACATCGGCATCGAAATCGCTTTCCAGTACAATGACGGCTACAACGAGAATGTTTTTTCCTTCGTCAACAACATCAACACCCACGAAGGCGGAACGCACCTCACCGGTTTCAAGTCTGGACTGACGCGGGTCATCAACCTGTACCTCGGTCGCAGCAACGTCAACAAGAAGGACAAGGAAGCAAAGCTTTCGGGTGATGATGTGCGCGAGGGTCTCACAGCTGTGCTATCGGTCAAAGTCCACGAGCCTCAGTTCGAGGGACAGACCAAGACCAAGCTCGGCAACTCCGAAGTCGAAGGCGCGGTCACCTCAGTAATGAACGAGCTGCTCAATCGCTACCTCGACGAGCATCCGAAAGTCGCAAACATCATAATCGAGAAGGCGCTCTCCGCTTCTCGCGCCAGAGAGGCTGCACGAAAGGCCCGCGACCTGACACGCAAGAAGAGCGCGCTCGACGTCGGCAATCTTCCCGGAAAGCTGGCGGACTGCTCGCTCAGCGATCCAGCGCTTTGCGAATTGTATCTCGTAGAGGGCGACTCGGCCGGCGGCTCCGCCAAGATGGGTCGCAACCGTAACTTCCAGGCGATCCTTCCGCTTCGCGGCAAGATCATCAATGTCGAGAAGGCACGCATCGACAAGGTGTTATCGAACGAAGAAATTCGCACGATCATCACAGCCATCGGCGCCGGCATCCGTGACGACTTCTCGCTCGAGTCAACGCGGTACCACAAAATTATCCTCATGGTGGACGCCGACGTTGACGGCGCACATATCCGTACGCTTCTCCTCACCTTCCTCTTCCGGCAAATGCCGGAGCTGATCGAGGCAGGTTACATCTACCTGGCGCAGCCACCGCTCTACCGCGTTGCAAAGGGCAAGGAAGAGTACTACGCATACGACGAGAAGGAACGCGACGATCTCATCGCGCGCATGGGCGGCAACGACGGGAGAACTTCAGTCAACATCCAGCGCTACAAGGGCCTCGGCGAGATGAACCCCGATCAACTCTGGAAGACGACCATGGATCCGAACACGCGCACGTTGCTCAAGGTGAACCTGGAAGATGCAGTACTTGCCGATCAGATCTTCCAGACCTTGATGGGCGACGATGTAGAGCCGCGGCGTCAGTTCATCGAGGCAAATGCGAAATTCGTGAGTAATTTGGACGTGTAGCAGCACCTGTCGACCCGAGAGTTTACTGAGTCGATTTGTGCAGTTATTTGGGTAATGGAGAAAAGAGGGCGCTGCCGAAATGGCAGCGCCCTCTTTTACGCGCCGGGACTACGGCCCAATCACGGTGCAACGAAACGATCCCATCCCTCCGTTTGCGCTCACCGCGCCCTCGCTCGCCTGTCATATACTCGGTGCGTACGACTCACCTGACTCGCCGCGTACGCGGCAGGAGTGTCACCATGTCAGTCGCAATCCGCCGAATGTGGCTCGCAGGGCAGTTGCTCTTTGCCGTTGCGCTTGCAGTGCCAGGTCACGCGCAGTCGAGCGTGTCTGGCTCGCTCGCGATAGCGGCGCACGTAGTAACACCGCTCGCGCTCATCGTATCGCATTCTCTCGATCTCGGTCGGCTGCGAACATCAACCAGTAAGACAGTTGCACCCGGCGCGGCAACGAGCGGGCGATTTGAGCTTGTTGGCGGCGGTGGCTCGTCCGTCTCTGTAACGCTGTCCATGCCTGCAACTCTCAGCCCGCCCGCTGGACAGGGAATGGCGATCACCGGTTGGACCTACGTCGCGAGTGACGGCCCAAATCTCGATGTAGCCCCAGTCGCGTTTAACTCGGGTACAAGTGCACCGATTCCGTTGGCGTTCGAGTCAGTCTCGGGCCGCACCAAGACGTATTTCGGAATCGGCGCGACGGTGACAGCCAGTGCGTTGCAGCCCACGACTCCATACACCGGGACTGGCCAGATCACCGCTGCCTACACCGACCTGTGAAACTGCGCCTCGTCGGCGCCCGCGCGGCCAAGACTAGAGTAGCATGGTGCGCACTGGGGCGCCTGGCCGGTGCGCAGGTCGCTGGCATCGGTGTGGATCCGCACATGGTGGTGTTGACGGCGTCGCGACCCGCCGGTGAAATAGCTGTCCTGAACCCGCACGCTACGCGTGCGGAGTTCAGCGTCGATCTGCGGTTTGGTTTCGCGACAACTGATTCCACTGGCAAGTTGAGCGTCCAGCTCAGCGACGGTCCCGATAGCGCGAGCGCGGCCGGTTGGATCATTCCGTATCCCAGCCGGTTCACACTGCGAGCCGGCGCCACGCGAACGGTTCGCCTCCTCGCCCAACCTCCCGCCGACCTCGCGGACGGCGAGTATTGGGCCCGAATTACGGTTCACGCACGCCACGACGCTCCCGTTCGGCTGGCGGACAGCGCCGACACGACCGCCCCACAAGTGCATATCGCAATGGAAACGGCGACAGTGTTGCCGGTG
The DNA here is from genome assembly GCA_041691775.1 of Gemmatimonadota bacterium. GTDB lineage: Bacteria > Gemmatimonadota > Gemmatimonadetes > Gemmatimonadales > Gemmatimonadaceae > Fen-1247. Next base: position 107,862 of record JBEPUB010000008.1, on the reverse strand, counting down.
TTCTTTCGAAAGGGAATGGTTTCTACCGGCATAGCGATCGGAGCGGTTGATGCAACAATTGTGGGTAGCGCGCTGGACGTGCGCGCAACACTAACTCGAAACGGCAACGGGGCGTTCATCGGAGTCGCACACATCTCCGTGCGTGACGCCAACGGGCGTGTCGTCATGAGCACAGATCGCCAGCTCGCTGTCTATAGATCCATGCGACCACGGTGGACGCTTTCACTACCGCCGGACACTTCTGCTGAAGGGTGCTCGGTCGCAATCAGGCTGTCCACCGATCGGCACGATGTGCCCCGCAATCTGGTGCTGCAGTCGCAAGCTGTGGAAACCGTAGTTCCGGCAACGCGGAGCGCCGATCCGTGACGCTAGGAACTAAAGCCGCTCCACCGACGCAGTTGTAATCCTGTGTGACACCAGCGGAAGCATGTCTACCGCTGAATCACCCACAGCTATTGCCTCATTGAGTACGCTTCGGCCAATGGCTGAGCCCGCCTCGTCAGCCGCGTAAACAATCGCTATCACATCGCCCGCTGCCACAATGGTGTTGGGTTTGACAAAAATGTCAAACCCAACACGTGGGTCTACCGCATCCTTCATGGTCCGGCGCCCGCCACCGAGCGCGACTATTCCGTGCCCGATGACGCGCGGAGTTACGTGCTGCACCACTCCATCGCGCATCGCCCGATACTCGGCTTTCACCGGTGCCACTGGGAGCAACGAAACATCGTCCACCACGCGGGCGTCTCCGCCCTGAGCGTGAATTGTCGCTCGGAAGCGATCCGCGGCGCGGCCACTCGCGATCGCCTCGCGCATTATTGCATGGGCATCGCCATAGCTCGATGCGGTCCCGGCCAGCAGCAGCATCTCCGCCCCCAACGCATACGTCACCGTCGCCAGGTCGCTAGGTGGACTCCCACGCAGAAACTCGATTGACTCTCTGACTTCAATACTGTTGCCGCACGCTACACCGAGTGGCCGGTCCATCGCCGTGACGAGCGCGACCACTGGACAGCCTCGATCTTTGCCCAGTTGGATCATCGTCTTCGCCAGCTCAATCCCACGATCAAGCTCAGGTAGAAACGCGCCGCTGCCGCGCTTGATGTCCAGCACGAGTCCGGTCAATCCCTCAGCGAGTTTCTTGCTCATGATGCTCGCCGAGATGAGCGGAGTTGCTTCCACCGTGCCCGTGGCATCGCGCAACGCGTAGAGCTTCTTGTCTGCTGGCGCTATTTCTCCGGTTTGACGAAAAAATGCGCATCCGAGGCGATCGAGTTGCTTGCGCACATCAGAAAGCGACAGATCCGTTCGGAACCCCGGAATGGACTCGAGCTTGTCGAGCGTACCTCCCGTGTGCCCTAACCCGCGCCCGGACATCATGGGAACGGCAATGCCCAGCTCAGCGATGAGCGGCGCAAGGACCAACGAGACCTTGTCGCCAACGCCGCCCGTTGAATGCTTGTCCAGGCGCGGTATTTTCATGTCGGACAAATCAAGCGTGGTCCCGCTGCTCAACATCGCGTCGGTTACCGCGTCTGTCTCACCACGGGTCATCCCACGAAAGAAGATCGCCATGAGCAGTGCGGACATCTGGTAATCCGGCACCTCACCCGCTGAATAGGCATGGATGACTTCGCGCCATTCACTGGCGGTAAGACTCCCGCCATCGCGTTTACGCTCGATAAGCCGGGGAACGATCATCGGGGTATTTTAAGCATCGCTCACGCTTTTGGAGATCCCAGTCATGATTCGTAAGCTCGCTGTCATCGCCTTCTCATCGATTGCTTTTGCTGTTCCTGGCCTCTCAGCCGGCGCACAATCAGCCGCCGAATGGATATCGAAGGGGAACGCAGCGTACGAGGCACGCAACGCGACCGACGCCGTCGGGGCCTACGAAAAGGCGCTCGCCGCGGACCCTAACAACTACGAAGCGCTGTGGCGCGCGTCCCGCTCCCAGGTGGACCTTGCGGTGGCCGAGCCGAACGGCGACAAGCGTACCGCGATGTACAAGACCGCCCAGGATGAGGCGGCGCACGCGGTTGAGGTCAACCCCTCGGCCGCCGACGGCCACTTTGTCTTCGCCGAAGCGCTTGGCCGCATGGCTCTCTCCCTTGGTGCGCGCGACCGGGTCAAGTACGCTGGCAGAGTCCGTGATCAGGCCCTGGAGTGCCTGAAAATCGACCCGAAACATGCCGGCTGCCTTCATGTGATGGGCGTTTGGAACGCGGAAGTAATGCGGCTGAACGGATTCACTCGCATGATCGCGCGCAATTTCCTTGGCGGCCAGGTCTTCGCCGAGGCAAGCTGGGCCAATGCCCGTCGCGACCTGGAGTCATCTGTTACCATCGAGCCGCGCCGAATCGTGCACCGGCTAGATCTCGCCCGGGTATACGCGGACATGGGGCTGCCGGCGCTCGCCAAGAAGGAGTACGAAGCAGTCATATCCGGCGAGCTTATGGACTACAATGACCCCCGAAACAAGGCCGACGCCGCGAACGAGCTCAAGAAACTCTAGGCAACTTGGGTCGGCGCCGCCCGGGGGTTGAATCCGGCGTCACCCTCGCACCAACGTTCCAGGTGACAGCGACGCCAGGGCCTGCCAGCCTTGCGCTGTTCGCGACGGGTCTGATTGGCGTGTTCGGCACGGTCCGCCGGCAGAGAAAGGGATTCGATGTCTGTGGCTCAGCCACCGTTCACGCTACACACCGTCGTCGCAGTCGTCGGCGCTCAGTGCCCTATTCCGCCGGCGAGCCGCTTTTTTGAGTTCGTCGCCTAATCGCTCCCACGGACTCGTCTGCCACGGTCTACGGCGACGGAATTCCCGGGTCAGCGCGAGCCTTGTATGGGCGCCTGACTGAGGAGCCATCAAGAGTGCTATGCCCGCACCGAGCACCGCGCCCGCGGCAATACCAGCCCCAACGAGCGCGACGGAACGCCAGTCTGCTTCACGCGCGAATGGCCGTCCGCGGGCCTTGGAAAGCGTCTCGATCTTTGGCCTCGGTATCCGCGCGTACCGCGCACGTGCGACAAACGTTTCTTCTGGGATGTCCTGAATCGTGTCCATTTCCGCCTGAGTGAACTGAGCTTGGTAAGAATCTTGCCAGCAAAGGCGTGCAATACCCGTGCGAGGAGTGCATGAGCGAGTCTGGCAAGTTAGTGTTGCTCGTGGAAGACAACGAAGACAACCGAATCGTCTATTCGACGATCCTGAAGCATTTCGGCTATGGCGTTATCGAGGCATTGAACGGCGAGGAAGGGATCGCGAAGGCGCGTGCCCAACAACCCGATTTGGTCTTGATGGATATCTCTATACCCGTCATCGACGGTTGGGAGGCGACGCAGGTGTTGAAACACGACCCTGCGACGAAGCACATCCCCATCATCGCGCTCACCGCGCATGCGCTGGCGTCCGACCGCGAGAAGGCAATGGAGGTTGGATGCGACGGGTATCTCGCCAAGCCGTGCGAACCCCGCGCTGTGGTCGCCGAGGTGCAACGGTTCCTTGGTCGGCCCAATGCTGGATGAGCAGCCCAAACGCATTCTCGTCGTAGACGACCACCCGGACAACATTCAGGTACTACGCGCGCGGCTCGAAGCGCGCGGCTACATAGTGGACGAGGCGGCGGACGGCGAGCAGGCGCTCGAGCGCATCTACGCCTCGCCGCAGCCACACCTTATACTGTTGGACGTCATGATGCCCAAGATCGACGGATTCGAGGTCGTCCGTCGCATGAAGAGCGACGAAAGCCTCCCGTTCATCCCGGTGATCATGCAAACGGCGCTCGACACCACCGAGAGCATGGTCCAGGGACTCGATGCCGGCGCGGACGACTACATCTCCAAGCCGATCAACTTTCGAGAGCTGGATGCACGTGTGAAGTCGCTGCTTCGCATCCAATCGCTCCAGGCCTCGCTCGCTCAACGCGAGAAGGAGCTGTCCGAGGCAAACGCACAGCTGCTCGTCATGTCCAGTACCGACGTACTCACTGGAGTCTCAAACCGGCGTGCGCTCGAGCAGCGTCTGCACGAAATGTGGGAACATTCGCAACGGCTGCGCGAGCCGCTCTCGCTCGTGATGTGCGACATCGATCACTTCAAGCGCGTGAACGATGAGTACGGCCATCAAGCGGGCGACACGGTGCTCCAGCAGTTTGCCCAGCTCCTCGAGACCGAGGCACGGGAGATAGACAGCGTCGGACGCTACGGCGGAGAAGAGTTTGTACTGCTACTACCTGGCACCGTGCTGGACGCGGCGGTAACATTCGCCGAGCGTCTTCGCGGATGCGTTGAGGAGCGCGAGTTCACGTATGGGGAAGACAAGACGCTGCACCGCACGATGAGCTGCGGCGTTGCTTCATGGCCCCACCCGCTCGTTGTGGATCAGGAGGCTCTCATCTGGGCTGCTGACGAAGCGCTCTACGTCGCAAAGGAAAGCGGTAGAAACCGAGTAGTGAGATTCGACAGCCGCGAATTCAATGAGCACACCGCACAAGCCGAACAAACAGAACAAGCAGAACAAGCAGACGAAGCCAGATAGCGGCAAGTCCGGCAAATCCGGCGAGTCCGGCTCGCCGGCTCAGCGCGCCGCCGTTCTGCGCGAAAGCTTGAACCGCGCGTCACACGAGTACTACGTGCTCGACCGTCCCGCCATCAGCGATGCGGCCTACGACGGTTTTTTCCGCGAACTTCAGAAACTCGAAACTGCGTACCCGGAGTTGCGCACCGCCGATTCGCCTACATTGCGCGTCGGCGCGGAGCCCCAGAGCGCACTCGCGAAGCATACGCATTCGGTTCCCATGCTTTCCCTCGCCAACGCATTCGACGACGCGGAGCTGCGCGCCTGGGAAGAGCGGCTTGTGCGTGTCGCCGGCGATGACATAGCGCGCGCCGGCTACTCCGCCGAGCTGAAGATCGATGGTGCTGCGGTAAGTCTCACGTACCAGGATGGCGTGCTGGTGGTCGGAGCCACACGTGGCAACGGGACAATCGGCGAGGACGTGACCGCCAACATTCGCACCGTACGTGATATTCCGTTGCGGCTTACGGGCGCCCCCGAGGGGCGCGTCGAGGTGCGCGGAGAGATCTACTTTCCCTTCGATCAATTCGAGCGAATGAACGAAGCGAGGGTCGCCGCAGGCGAGCCTGTGTTCGCGAACCCGCGCAACGCGTCGGCTGGCAGCCTTCGCCAACTGGATCCATCGATAACCGCATCGCGCCCGCTCCGATTCTTTGGCTATGCCGTAGCATTCGATGATCCGGCGACGCTTCCATTCAAGACACAGTCGGAACTACTGGAGGCGCTCCGCACTTGGGGGATCCCAGTGGCACCGCACGCGTTGCGCTGTGACACGCTCGACCAGGTAGCAGTCTGGGCGCATCGCGTTGAACACGAGCTGCGCGCCGTCCTCAATTTCGCTATCGACGGCGGCGTGGTGAAGGTCGATTCGCTCCGGCTTCAGGATGACCTGGGGGTGATCGGAGGACGCGAGCCGCGCTGGGCGATCGCGCGCAAGTTTGCTCCGGATATTGCGGAGACGCGCCTCGTGGCGATCGAAGTCAACGTTGGCCGCACGGGTCAGCTCAATCCGTATGCCGTGCTGGAGCCAGTCGAGATTGGCGGCACCACTGTCAGACTCGCCACGCTGCACAACGAGCAGCTCGTGCGCGACAAGGACCTCCGCGTCGGCGATATCGTGCAGGTCAAACGCGCGGGGGATGTAATTCCTCAGGTGATCGGACCGGTTCCCGAGCGCCGTAACGGCAGGGAGCGCGCGTGGAGCATGCCTTCCCGCTGCCCCGTTTGCGACACTCCGGTCGAGCGCGATGCGGATCTCGCCGCCATCTACTGCCCTAACATCGCCTGCCCGGGTCGCCAGTTGGAGACAATGGTTTACTTCGCGTCTCGCGGCGCGATGGACATTCGCGGTCTGTCTTACGCGCGCATCGAACAGCTTCTCCAGAGTGGGCTGGTGCACGACGTCGCGGATCTCTACACGCTGACCACCGAGGACATACTCGCTCTCGACGGTTTTCAGAAAAAGAGCGCGACGAGCCTGGTCGCGGCGATCCATGCCTCGAAATCGGAACCACTTTCGAGGCTCCTCACAGCCCTCGGCATTCCCCACGTCGGTGAGACCGCCGCGCGCCTCCTGGCGCGACACTTCGGCTCCATGGGTGCGCTCTCGTCCGCGAACGTCGAGCAGGTGGAAGCCATTCGCGGACTCGGCGACGTCATCGCGCAATCGGTTGCGAGTTTTTTCCACGATCCTTCAGTCCGCGCGCTGCTCCGCAAACTCGAGCGAGCCGGAGTCACTCTGGACGAGCCCACCTCCGTGGCCGCATCGGGCGTGCTCGCGGGCCAGACGGTCGTCATAACGGGAACCCTGCCCACCCTGTCACGCTCTCGGGCAGCTGGCTTGATAGAGGAAAATGGGGGCCGCGTGACGAGCTCGGTCTCAAAAACCACCACCTTCGTGCTTGCAGGGACGGAGCCGGGAAGCAAATTAGACAAGGCAATCATGCTCGCCGTCCCGATAATTGACGAGAGCGAGCTACTTCACCGGATCGGGCAATAGAGTGAACGAGACAAAATCCAATACGCCACCGCTTCTGTCAGTTCCACCTCGTGCGCTCCTGGCGCTCAGAAAGGCGCTGCTGACGCGTCCCGACCTCGACACCGTGTTCGCCCTGCGCGATGCGGCCTTCGCGGGTGGTGACGCCATGTATGAGGCGTTCAGCGCATTCGTTCAGGCCAGGGATGGTGTCGATCCGCAGGAGTTGCAGCTCCAGACCTTCTTCCAGCGCGCGGGCGAGTTCTGGACCCAATCAGGATGGGGGCAGACCGTCTTTTCTGAGTCCGACGGAGCTTTCTGCGCGGTCGAGATTACCGGCTGCTGGGAAGCCCACCTCGATGACCAGCCTGATCCCCGTGGATGCCATCTGACGGTCGGCATTATGGGCGCATTTCTGGGCAAGTTCGCCGATTATCCGGTTGCCGTGCTGGAGACCGAAGGCCCCGCCACCGATAGTAACAGGTGTCGATTCCTGGCAGGTAACGTGGAAATGATTGGCGCGCATTACGCCGAACACTCCTGACTCGCCAACTCAGCCGCCGAGCAGCTCACGATAGGCGGCATTGGGAATCAGCGCGCCATCCACAATGACCTCACGATCCCAGGGCAAAACCACCGCGCTCTCAGTCGCTAGTGCGTGAAAATCGGGCTCGTAAGCACCGGTTTGGAAGCAAACAGCTGTTCTAACTTCTACAGCACCGGCATGATGTAGCGCCGAGATCGCCAGGCGCATCGTATCTCCGCCGTCGCATGTCTCATCCACGAGTAGCACACGACGATTGAGGACCTGGGCAGGCGCCTCGCCGAAAACAGCCGGAGTGTCGCGGACGACAGGAGCGTGATACTTGCGGCTCACGAGAATTGAGTGGAAATCGCGCCCGAGCATAGCGGCCACTACCGCACCCGGCACGACGCCAGCGGTGGCCACGCCGACCACAACATCCGGCTGATATGCACGCGCGACCTTGAGGGCAAGGCCACGCGAGAGCTCGCCGAACAAAGGCCACTCAACGACGAGGACCCCTCGCGCTGGATCGATGGATGTGCGCCGAGGCATGTTTGCAAGCTAGCCCGGAGCGCGCGTCATCGATAGCTTCCCCTAATGTCGTTCTGGAGCCGGCTGACAGGGAAGTCCGGGTCACAAAAGCCGCAAAAGCTGGACTACTTGAGCGAGGCCCTCGCTCTCGAGCGGCAAGGTGACTACGATGCGGCGCTAACGTCGTATCGCCTCGCGATGCGCGATCAACCGAGCAATTTCAAGGTGCTCCAGAACATGGCGATCGCCTACACCAAGATCGGACAGCCTGAACAGGCTATTCGCTGCTATCGCGGTGCGCTTGCCATTGAGCCGAAGTTGGCGGGTGCGCATTACGGGCTCGCTTTCCTGCTGCTCAAGCGCGGCGACGTCTCCGATGCGGCGTACCATCTCGACGCGTTCCTGATCGACGCACCAACGAGCCCGGAAGCCACCCGCTGGGTAACACACGCGCGCGACACTCTCGACGCGCTGCGGACCACGGGCAACGATCGCGTACAGGCGGACGCCGGCGAGCTCACAGTTGACGATCTCGGGATGGGTCATCCACCGGAGGAAGTGGAATAGGTGGGGTCCGTACTAGCGGTAGTCAGCCAGAAAGGCGGAGTCGGGAAGACGACGACGGCCGTGAATCTTGCGGCAGCATTCGCTCGGCGCGGGCTCAAGACGCTCATCGTTGACGTTGATCCGCAAGGCGCGGTTCGTTACGGCGTTGGGCTGCGACGCGATCATTCCGTCTACGGATTCGCGGATTATCTCAGCGGCGAATGCGCACTGCGTGACGTAATCCTTCCAACAGCGCTTCCATGGCTTCGCGTCATACTCGCGGGAACCGTAAGCGACGAAGCGGACCACGTCGCCTATCAAAGCCTCGTCGCGGAATCGGAACTACTCCCTGACCTGCTCGAGACTGCGCGCCAGCGTTGCCACATTGTAGTAGTTGACACGCCCCCCGGTCTTGGTCCAATCACACACAAGGTTCTACTTGGCAGCCAACACGTGGTCGTGCCGCTGCAGTGCGAGCCACTGGCTCTCCAGACCACGCCGCAGATCCTCCGTGGGATTCAGAGCGTCGTAGAAGTGAACGAGCAGCTGATACTCGACGGACTGATCCTCACGATGTACGAAGCCGGCAATGCCGCCAGCGAGCGAGTGGTTGAGTACGTTCGGCAGCACCTTCCGGCCAACATCGTATTCAAGCAGCTCGTTCCGCGGACTATTGCCACCGCCGACGCATTCGCGGCGGGCCAGCCGGTCGTAACTCGGAGCCCATCCGACGCTGCGGCACAGGCGTACGTCAATATCGCGACGTCGCTGGTCGAGCGAATGGATGGCTGAGCCTGTGCGCGATGGGGCGCGCGATGGTACGCGCGAGGGTGCGAGGAGCAGCCGAAGTGGCATGTTTATCGTCGCTTGCCTGCTCACCACTGCAGTGATCGGTGCGTTCGCGTGCGCCGACATCAGTACCGATCCGAAGCTCGTTGCGTCGATCGCGATGGACACCCTTCCCTATCCGTCAATCGTTGCCAACGACTCGCTCCGTGATTCTCTGGGAATTGCGCGACCGCTTCATGCCACGGTTTACAACATTCAAGGAACAGCGCTCGCGTCGATCCCCATACGCTTCCGCATCCCGGACTCCGGCGCAACCGTGGACAGCGTGCGTGGTTACGTGATCGGCGACACCGCTCGCAGCACACCGGTGAGACTCATCGCCGTTTCCGGCTCGCTTCAGGCAGCCCCCGACACTATCTATATCGTACCGGCACCCGACACGGTCGTCGCGATCAATGCTACTGATTCGCTGCTGTATTCACTCAGCGATACCACAGCCAAGCTTTCAAATCCCTTGCAGTTGCAGCTGCTGCACCGGGTTCCCCTTTCGCAATCACTGCCTGTCCGATCGTATCTTGTGAGCTATCGAATATCGTACCCCGCCGACACGGTCCTTGCGCAACTCGTAACTCGTGACGGTTCCCACCGATCGACTGTCGACACTACAGATGCCACGGGTACGTCCGCACGGCGCATACGTCTGCGCACACTAAGCCTGACCAGCGCCCGCGATTCAGTAGTAGTGATTGCGACGGTGCGTTACCGCGGTGTTCCCGTTGCCGGGACGCCGCTGAGATTCGTTGTCACGGTGAAGCCCCAACCGTAAGCCCGGAGTCTCAAATGGTGGTGGCGAATGGTGGTCCGCGTCCAGCCTCTGGTACCCTAACGCAACTTTTCTTTCAGGCTGTTGAGCGGTACGACAGACCGGACGCACTGCAAGTGAAGATCGGAGGCCGCTATGAACCGATCTCACACCGCTTGCTACTGGAGCGTGTTCGGCATGTGTCGTACGCGCTCGGAGACATTGGAGTGAACCCGGGCGATCGCGTCGCCATCATCTCCGAGAATCGACCCGAGTGGGCAATTGCCGACTATGCGTGCCTCACGTCCGGACTGACGGATGTCTCGATCTATCCCACTCTCCCGGCGGCGCAGATAGAGTACATACTACGGGACTCCGGCGCCGTCGCCGTTTTTCTTTCAACGGCCGATCAGGCGCGAAAGCTCGCGTCGATCCGTAGCAAGCTTCCCACGCTCAGGTGTGTGATCAGCTTTGACGCTGTGGAGGCCGGTCTGGCCGACATGAGCATGGCCGAATTCGAGCGGCGCGGCGCGGAGACGGAACCTGCGGACGCGGTGGTCCGTCATCGCGAGCGCGCGATGGCGGTACGGCCAGAAGACATTGCGACGCTCCTCTACACCTCGGGAACGACCGGCGAGCCCAAGGGCGTGATGCTCACGCATGACAACATTCATTCCAACGTATCGTCGTCGTCGGAGATGATTCCGTTCGCCGGATCGGATGTGGCGCTCAGCTTCCTGCCGCTATCGCACATCTTCGAGCGGATGGCTGGGCACTACCTGATGTTCGCTACGGGGACGTCCATTGCGTACGCAGAGTCAACGACAACCGTACCAGCGAACATGCTCGAGGTTCACCCTACGCTGATGGTTTCCGTGCCACGCCTGTACGAAAAAATGTATGCGGCGGTGATCGAAGCTGGCACCTCCGGAGGCGCAGTAAAGAAACGCATCTTCAAATGGGCCAGAGGCATCGGCGAGGAGTGGGCCAATGCGAAGCTCGCGGGCGGAACACCGGGTGGAATTCTCGGAATGAAGTACGGCATCGCGCAGCGGCTGGTCTTCTCAAAGCTGAAAGCGAGGACGGGCGGCCAGCTCCGTTACTTCGTATCTGGAGGCGCTCCTCTATCCCCGGAAATCAACAAGTTCTTCTATGCGGCGGGACTTACGATTCTCGAGGGCTATGGACTCACCGAGACCTCTCCCGTAATCGCGGTGAACACGCCCGAGGCATTCCGGATCGGAACGGTTGGCATGGCTATTCCAGGGGTCTCGATCGCCGTTGCGGACGACGGTGAAATCCTCACTCGCGGCCCGAACGTGATGGCGGGATACTACAACAAGCCGGAGTTGACCAAGGAAGCGATAGACACCGATGGATGGTTTCACACCGGCGACATTGGCGTGTTGAACGAAGGTTTCCTCACAATCACTGATCGTAAAAAGGACCTGCTCGTGACCGCCGGTGGTAAGAATGTCGCGCCGCAACCGATCGAAGCTCGAATGAAGCGAAGCAAGTTCGTCACGGAAGCCGTGCTCATCGGCGACACTCGCAAGTTTCCGATGGCGCTTATCGTGCCGGACTTCGATCATCTCGAAAAATGGGCAAGATACAAGTCGTTGTCCTTCACCGATCACGCGAGCCTGATTGCGCTTCCCGAGGTCCGGGCCAAGATGGAGCGCGAAACGCTGTCAGGCATGACAGACTTGGCGAGTTTCGAGACGCCAAAAAAAATCGCACTATTGCCCGAGGAGCTTTCGTTGGAGCGGGGTGAACTCACGCCAACGCTCAAGGTGAAGCGGCGCGTGGTGGATCAACACTACAAGCACCTGATCGATGCCGTCTACGCCAATGCCGATTCTACCGGATCAGCCCCGGTAAAGAGTCACTAGGGCTCCGCGCTTCTCTCCGACCCAGACATCTGCGTCTCTGGCGATCTCTTCGATTTCGTCCGGAACCGCCGACAACGCCGGCGCGACCATGCGTCCACCAGGCGACAACGCGCGCACTGCAAGCGACATCTCACGCAGCGACCAGCCCGATCCATCTATCGCCACACCACGCAGTGATCCGTCCGCGAACGGCAGTCGGTTGTCCGAGTGGACGACGCCGACACGCTCAGATTCAGCGATAACCACGCGTGGATTGACCGCGAAGGCGCGTAGGCCAGTTATTTCTGTCAGTGCTCGCGCGTGCGCTGCCCAATCCCCGACCAACGCGATAGTGATGCCATCGGATACGGCAAGGAGAGCGCCGATCCGCATCGCGCCAGCTTCGTCCTCCGGGGCGATGTCCAACGGCGCCGCATCGGCGGCTCCCAACAGGCCGAACAGCGCGATTCCATCATGAACCGCATACTCCATCCGACACGTCGGACATCCCACGACGCCCTCGACGACGAACCTCTCGTGACGCTTGGTGATCGCCGTAACGAGCGGAATCTGGGGATGATCGGCTGTGCACCGCAGCCCGTCTAACAGTTCGATGAACATCAGTCAGGAAAACGACACGTCACGAGTGTGACAGTCGGAGCTCGTCCACGTTGACTGTCGTCGGTTGCGCAACGGCGTACAGCACCGCGGCGGCAATGTCCGCCGTCGCGAGCATCGTGTCGCGATTCGGGACCGTGCGTTCATCTCCTCCGAATGAGATGCCATCCCACATGCCAGTATCCACGGACCCGGGCGAGACGAGCGTGGCGCGGACGCCGGCCCCCCTCAGCTCTTCGCGTAACACTTCGTGCATTGCGCGCAGCGCATACTTGGCCGGCGCATACGCTCCGTTCTCCGGAAAGATGCTCCTGTCGGCGATGGAGCCGATCGTAACAAAGTGCCCGCTGCCGCGAATGCGCATTTGGCTCACAAACGCACGTACAATTAGAAACGGTCCAACCAGATTCGTGTTCACCACATCCGTGAAGAGCGCTGTCGGCATCGCCTCAAGCCGCGCAACCCGGAATACTCCTGCATTATTTACAACAATGTCGGGCGGCCCGCCAAATACGCGCGTTACTTCAGCTGCCATCCTGTTCACTGACTGCTCATCGGTCAGATCGCAGGGCGCGGCGAACGCGCCGTTGCCTAGCTCGCTTGCGACGCGTTCGAGCACGTCTCGTTGACGCGCGACGAGTGCCACCCGCACACCCGCGCCCGCCAGAGTGCCGGCAATCGCCGCGCCGATGCCACGTGACGCACCCGTGACGAGCGCGGTGCGGCCTGCAAGCCGATTGCTCAGAGCGACGACCCGTTCTGGATGAGGCGAAGGAACTCGTCTCTGGTTTTCGGATCGTCGCGGAAGCTGCCGAGAACCGCTGACGTAACGGTAGTCGAATTCTGCTTCTGAACTCCGCGCATCATCATGCACAGGTGCGCAGCCTCAATAACCACTCCAACGCCGCGAGGTTTCAGCACGTCGGTGAGTGCCTGCGCGATCTCGACAGTCAACCGCTCCTGCACCTGCAGCCTCCGCGCGAATATGTCAACCACCCGCGCGAGCTTGGAGAGACCGACGATCTTGCCGTCGGGTATGTAGGCAATGTGCGCCTTTCCGAAGAACGGCAGCATGTGATGCTCGCACATCGAGTAAAGCTCGATATCGCGGACAAGAATCATATTCGAGTGCTCCTCGGCAAACATCGCATCGCCAATTACCGTCCTGGCGTCCTGGCGATAGCCTTGCGTGAGGAAAGCCATGGAGCGTGCTACCCGGGCGGGAGTCTTTGCCAGCCCTTCACGGCTTGGTGTCTCCCCCAGAAGCCCGAGCTGTGACCGGACAGTGGCTTCGTATGCAGCCAGCACCTCCGGCGGCACGTTTGGGGGCGCCGCCTCGTCTGGGTCCCAGCCGGTTGCATTGTCAGTGGCCATCGTATTCCACGTAGTTGTTCTCGGTCTCCCAGAGCACCAGGCGCACCAGGCGTCCCGGGACAATCTTATGCTCCAAAATGCGCCAGAACTGAACTATCATGTTCTCCGCCGTGGGAATCACGTCGTGCATGAACGGCACGTCAATATTGAGATTGTGGTGATCTACGATATCTACGACTTCGCGCGTGACCAGCTCCTTTAACCGGCTCAGGTCGAAGACGTAGCCCGTACCCGGATCAACCTCGCCGGAAACCGACACGTCGAGCGTGTAGTTGTGTCCGTGTCCATAGGCATTGTTGCACTTGCCGAAGATGCGGCCGTTCTCTGCATCGGAGAACGCCGGGTTATGAACGCGGTGAGCGGCATTGAACTTGAGCCGTCGCGTGACTGTGACCGTTGGGATACGCCCTCCAGACGTAAAAACTCCGCCGTGGCTGCGAGAGCCACGACGGAGGTCGGAGCGAAGAGGATTTTTGAAGCCCTGTCGAAATAGTGAGGCTCTCACCCACGCTTTCCGCCTTCCCCGCACTGGGGCATGACGTCGGCGCAGTTTATCGATCCCACGTGAAGGACTTATCGGCTCAAAAACTGAGCTCTCCGCCCCGGTGAAAACCGCGTAACTTACTACCCAGGAAAGTTACAGGTGGTTCCGCATCCGGTCAACGGACTTCGAGAGTATGGATCTAGGCATCGTTGCAGCAGTAATCATGCTCGTTGTATGGGCAGTCTGGACGTTCGCATTGAATGCACCGGGCTGGGCACACTTGCTCCTGACGCTGGGGGTGTTCCTGCTCTTTTATCGCATCGTAGCACGTGGAACACCAGGTTATCCCACCGGACAACGCAAAGAGTAGCGAATGTTTGATCCGGCCGCGTCGGTGAGCGGACGCGGTGCCGTGGCGGAACAGCCTTCTGCGTTGCAGTCGCGTCCACCGGACCGCGCACGGCGGGTTGTTGTCACTGGCGCCGCGGGTTTCGTTGGCGCCCATACATGCCGCGTTCTCGCCGCGGATGGCTGGCGCGTTCTCGCTCTCGTTCGAAACGCGGTCAAGGCAGCCGAGCGCCTTGCGCACCTGCCGGTAGAGATACGAGTCGGGGACATTCTTGACGCGCCCTATCTCCGATCTTCAATGGACGGCGCGGACGCAGTAGTACATCTCGCTGCCGTTGCGATCGAGCGTAACGGTGACACTTATGAATCCGCGAACGCGGAAGCGACTCGCGCCGTGGTCGCTGCGGCGACGGCGGCCAAGGTTCGGCGAATCGTGCACATGTCGCAGAACGGCTCGGATAGCGCGTCGCCACACCGCTTCCTCCGGAGCAAGGGCGTCGCACAAGACGTCGTAACCTCCAGCGCGCTCGAATGGACCGTTCTGCGCCCTTCAGTGATATTTGGCCAGGAGGACGCGTTTGTAAACGTGCTCGCGCGCTTGGTCCGGCTCACTCCGTTCATACTTCCACTCCCGGCGAACGGCGCGACGCGCTTTCAACCGATAGCGGTGGACGATGTTGCGTCCGTCATCGCGAAGGCATTGGCGGACGACACGACGCGCGCAGGCATCTTCCCCCTGGGCGGACCGACCGAGCTCACACTGCGCCAGATCGCTGAGCGCGTCTTGATAACCCTGAATACGCACCGGTTAATCCTTGCTGTGCCAACGGCCGCGATACGGCCGTTCGTCGCAGCACTATGGCATCTCGTCCCCAAGCCGCCTGTAACTGCGGAATTGCTCGACACGCTGGCGCTGGACAATACGGTCCCCGACAACACGCTAATGACCGTCTTCGGAATCAACCCGACGCCGTTCGCCCCGGAAGAATTGCTCTACTTGAGGCGTGTGACGGCAAGCAACGCACTCGGGTCTCTGTTCAAGAGCTAGCTGCTCTGCTTGAGCACCTCGAGACTGTCCGCGATAGCAGCGAGACAGCCAGCGAGATCGGCGACCGTATGCTCGCCCATGTGCCCCACACGGACTGTCGTCGCACTCAGAGTTCCATAACCGGCCCCGATCGTGTACCCACGCTCGGCGACACGCGCCACGAGCGAAGCTGCATCGATTCCAGCTGGTAGCGCAAGGGCTGTCAGCGTGGGTGACCGCACGCCCGGCCTCGCGAGGATCTCAATGTCCATGTTCAGCGCATCGCGCGTGCCGACAACCCAGGCCTCCATCGTGAGTCGCATGGCCTCGTGCCGAGCCCACCGCGCCTCCACACCTTCGCGCAAGATGGCGGAGAGCTGGTGTGCGAGCGCAAAAATGAGTGACACCGATGGTGTCGTTGGTGTCTCGTCACTTCGGGAATGCGAGTCAAACTCAAGCAGATCGAGATAGATACCGCGCCCCAAAGCGCCGCTGGCTCTGCGCAGAAATTCGTCCGACGCGACCGCGAACGCCAGGCCGGGCGGAAGGGCAAGCGCTTTCTGCGATGCGCATAACACGCAATCGAGTCCCCAGCCGTCGAATTCAACCTCCGCACCACCAATTCCACTAACGCTATCAACAATTACCACAACGCCTGCTTCACGAGCTACGCGCGCGATGGCATGGATATCCGATAGCGCGCCCGTTGATGTCTCGCTATGGACGAGGCTGATCGCGGTGTACGCACCGCGCGAAAGCAGACTACGAACCTCATTGGGGTCAGGGACACTGCCGATCGGAATATCGTGCCTGTCAACGGGGCGATCGCACGCCTGCGCAATTGTTACAAACCGCTCGGCGAAGCCACCATTCACGAGCGCGAGCAGTTTTCCTCGCGGTGAGCAGCGCACTGCAGCTTCCATCATCCCGGTTCCCGAGGAAGTTGCGACGTAGACCGGCCTGACGGTACGGAACACCTCGCGTAACCCGCGCTGTACTCCCGCAAACAACTCGCGGAACTCCGCCGAGCGATGCGGGATCGGCTGGCGCAACATCGCACCCAGCACGTCCTTTCGTACTTCTGTGGGGCCCGGAAAGAAAAATGTCCCGGGTCGCACTTAGATTTCCCAATTCGACAGTATGATGCCAGCCGCGTATGCGGGCTCCGGGTGGTCGGTCAGAGTCATCCGCAGATCGGTCCAACGGACGCGCGCTCCGCGGCGGATCAATTGGCTGTAAAGTGTTGAGTGGCGCCCTTGCATCCTGATCGCGACGCGCCGTGTGCCCGATCTCCGTGCATAATCTGCTAGCTGAGTCACGAGCAGGTCCACATCACCCTCCGCTCTCGCAACGAGCTTGAGTACCCGCAACTCGTCGCGACCTCGGCCCTCCACGAGTGGTGCCGTGTGACACAAAGCAAACCCGTCAACTGTGCCACCGCGCTCCAACACGAGCGTGTCACCAAGCCCTAGTGAATGAGTCAGGTTGATCTCGCGGCTAAAGTCATAGCCGGTCACGATGTCACGCGTGAGCTCGCCGCAACGAACTACCAGATCGTTTCGCTCGCTCTCCGACAATCGGCCCATTTGGATTATGCGGTGGTCGGCGTAATCAGCTTCGATAGTGATTGTGATTGTGAGATGTCCGGGCACGTACCCGAGCGACGAGTAGAAGCCGATGTTGTCAACCGTGCGCGGCATTGTTTCAAGGCCAATGACCTTCGCACCGTGGCTGGAGAGCCATCCAGTGCCCTCGTTCACAACCAATTTGCCGAGCCCGTGACCCTGCGATCCGGGAGCGACGGCAAGCGGCCCCATCCACCCTTCGGTGCCCGAGAGGTGGCACATGTTGAACGCTACTACTTCGTCCCGATCACCGCGCCACAACATCGCACCGCCATCGGCGTCCTCGATCGCGAAACGCCAGATCTGCGAGCTGAGGTTGGGGACGTGAACACCAATGAGACCGTCCTTGCGATATCGGTCGGTGAATGCGCTGCTGAACACCGCGTTCAGGCTCGCGATATCACCCACCGTCGCTGGATACGGGCCCGAGGCACCCGCGGACTTCCGGACGTTCTTCGCGATTCCGGCTGTCACTCAGGCTCCTTGCAGCGGTGACACCACGTTGACCTCCAACACGCTTGCGGAGACCAGTGAATCGGGCGTCCCGACCTCCTCGCCACCACCCACAACTGACGCTCCTGTCTCCTCATCATAACGCACGGTAATTACACGGTCGACTCCCTCGCGCACACTCTCGATATGCGTGATCAGGATTACCTGCTCGAATCGGTCTTCCAATCTATGCAGTAGCTCCAGAACATTGTCGCGGCGGGACGCATCGAGCGACCCAAACACTTCGTCCAACACAAGCAGCGAGAACGGCTGCCCTGACCGGTCAGCGATCATCTGTGAGATCGCCAGCCGAAGCACCAGATTCGCCAGATCCTCCTCACCACCCGAAATGACGGGCTTTGCGATTCCGTCCTCGAGGATGATGATATCGTAACGCTCGTCCAGCTCGAGCCGGTTGTACCGCTCATCGGTCAGCGACCCGAGGAACGAGCTCGCAATCTCAGAAAGCTCGGGGCGCAATGCGTCGTTCAGATCGCCGCGAAGATCCCGGAACGCATTGTCCAGCTCGTCATGCACAAGCCGCTGCGCGTTCAGCACCCGCAGTCGCTCGGCTATCCGCTCATATTCCCGCTGAGCGGACTCGGCTGCATCGAGCCGCTGCTGCGATGCACGCACATCGCCCTGCGCGCCGACGACCACCAGCTCGGTCGTGCGGGAAGCCTCCGTTGAACGCTCAAAGTCGGTTCGAATCGCATCGTGATCGGGTTGTGAGAACTCCCGGGTAGCACCGGCCTTTCGCAACGTGTCACGCTTCGCGACGGCCGCCGCGAGCTCCGCATCAAGCCTTGCCCGCTCGACCTGCGCGGCTGGCGCGCGTTCCACCGCCGCTTCTAGCCGCGCCACGCGGAGGTCCATCGGAGCTAGCCGCTGTATCTCTGCACTTACGTACGCGTGACGCTCCGCATCGTACACGTCGCTGATCGAGTTGATCTCAGCCAGCATCTCATCGCATCGCTCGCTCTTGGCTGCGATCTCTCGGGTGAGAGTTGGCAGCTCGTGCACGGCCGCCTGTACCTTTGCCAGGCGTCGCTCGAGTACGGTCAGGGCTCCGGCGAGCGCGCGGCGGCGTTCTTCCAACTCGGAAACACCGGCCGGCATCGCAGCTAGCTGATCTTCGCGATCGCGATAGTACTGACCGTCAACCTGAAGTGTCTCGAGCTGTTCCCCGAGCTGCGCAACAACCGCGCGGAAATTGGTGCCGAGTACGCGACTACACGTAGGGCAGATGCCTTCGGCTCCAAGCTCAACAATGCGATCACGTTGTTGCTTCACATCGGCGTATTGTCGCCGCAGCTCCTGAAGCTTGGTCTCCGCTTCCTGCTTGTCGCGTACCCATTCGGTTCGGAGCGTGTCGAGCGATTGTGAAACTTCGTCAAGTTGGGCGCGCGACGTCTCAAGCTCGAGCGTCACCTCTTCTTCGAGTGCGGGCGCCGTCTCGAGACGCGCTAGTCGCTCGCGCAACCGCACCAGCTCGTCCGCCAGCGCCCGCTCATTTTCGACGAGAGCGAGTCGCCGGCCCTGTTGCCGGAACAGCTCGTCCAGACGCCGCAGCTCATCACGCAGCGCTGGCAACGGTGCGATAGCCGTCCGCAGCCCCGCCAGCTCCTCGTGCACGGTGGCGATAGCGATCAGCTCTGACGCAAGTCGCTCACCGTCACGCGTGAATGCGTATACGTCGCGCTCCACAATGGTGATCTCGGCAAGCAATCGCTGCCACTGCTCCCGCTCGCGCTGCGCCTGTTCCCACGCCGGCGTCCAGCGACGAAGTTCCGCAAGCGCAACCGAATGACGCGTGCCGGCTTCGTTCGATTGCGCTATCGCAGCCTGAAGGCTCGCGGCCGCCTCCGACACAGCGCTGGCGATTGTCTCCGGCTCCGGCATCGCAGAGCGCAACCCCACGATTTCCGCGCCAATTCGGCGGCGTGTCTCACGCGCAATTTCCTGTGCCGTGCGCAGTCGCTCGTAGCCCAGCACGCGCGACAGGAATTGGGCACGCTCCGTAGTCCCCATCGCCGCCATGACGGCGAGATCTTTCTGACCGGTGAAGTAGGTGTTGAAGAACTCGGCGCGCGTCATCCCCATCCGCCGCGTCACCAGCTCGTTCACAGCACTGATGGAGTTCGCAACGGCGCTGTCAGCTCCATCGAGGTAAACTGCGGCCGTAGTCAAGCCACGCTTGATCCTGTACCGGTGGCCACCCAGCTCGAAATCGAGCTCGACTTCCACTTGCGCGCGCGCTCCCGCACCCAGGAACCTCACTCCATCGCGTTGGCCGCGGATTGCAGGCTGACCGTACAATGCCCACGCAATCGCTTCTAGAACCGTGGTCTTTCCAGAGCCGTTCGGACCGATGATTGCGGTTATCCCGCTCTCGAAGATCATCTCGGTCCGCGCGTGTTGCCGGAAATTCAACATCCGAAGGCTGTGAATTTTCACAACGACTCGCTCGCCGCGGTGGCCGCGCTCGCTGCGTCGGCCTGGCTCAGATATTCCAGCCCAAGCGCCACGAATGCGCTCCGGTCGATCTCCGCGGACAGCGGACGCGCCTCGAGCTTGGCCTGTAGCACTTCGGTAAGTGACGGCCGGCGCCCAGGCGCACCACTGGATGTTCGGCGCACCAGATCCGGCCGGCGAACATCCAGATTGAAGTGGAGCGCGCGACGCTTGATGTCACGAACCGCCTTGGGATCCATTTGCCGAGCGATGTGTCGCGGCACGTCGGTCACGACCAGACGCACAACGTGGTCGTCGATCACGACACGGGAATTATCTACACGTTCGCGCACCGCGACATCTAGCTCGCCGGCCGTCATACCCGTCCCATCAAGACGCGAGAGATCCACCAACGGCCGCGCAACCGCAAGAGGATGGAACGTGTGGGTAGCAGTGTCCAGGTCCCACTCAATTATTCCCTTCCCCCCTCTCACCGGTTCGTACAGACCTGCTTCACGCTCCTCGCGTATCTCACCCCACGGGTTCGCGCTTGTGTAGTCGATGGAACCAGAGTAATAGGCGTTCGGCGCAACCTCGCGATGCACATGGTAGTGGCCGAGCGCAATGTAGTCCCAGCGGGGCGCACCAAGCTCATCGCGAGTGATCTCTACCGTCGATCGCTCCATCCGCCGCGCGTAGTCAGGCAGTACGCCCTCGATCTCTCCATGCAGTAGAAGAATGTTTCGGCGCGCCGCTCCGTCTGGCGTAAGCGCCGGAATACCGGCTGGCATATCCGGAACCGCCAGGATGGACACACCCTGCTCCAGAAACTCCAACCGCTGAGCATCTCCCTCGACCACGTGGATGCCCAACGGGGAGAACAGCCTCAGGATGCAGCCGGTCTCCGCCGTGCGCGGCGTATCATGGTTTCCCGCAACCATTACAATCCGAGCTTGCGGCAATTCTTCCGTGAGTCGAGCGAATTGCATGAAGGCGTGAAGAATCGCCGGGTTCGACGGCCGCACGGAGTGGAACACGTCGCCCGCGATCAGTACAAAGTCCGGACGCAGCTCGATCGTCTTATCTATCGCCCGCTTGAACGTCGCCGCAACGTCAGCCTCGCGCTGATTGATTCCTGCCGGCGTTTGCCGCTGGTACTGGCGGTAGCCAATGTGCAGATCCGCGAGGTGAACGAGGCGCATGTGGCTCAGTTTCCCACCAGCGCGCGAAGCGACTGTGTGACTCGCATGCGCGCGTGAATCGCTGGCTTTCCGAGCGGCTGAACATCAGACACTACGCTCACGACCATTTCTGAATCCGTGATCCACGACAACCGGCGGTCCACTTCCATACTACCCTCGAGCGTCCCAACGGTCTTCCCAGTCGCTCCGCTTCCATCCTGGGAATGATCGTGCGACACAGCTCCGTGAAACGATATGTATGCTACAGCGCCGTGGCTCGTGAGAGAGTCCAGGCGGAATACCGTGCGCACCTCCGCAGTGCTCGATCCGGTGGTGCTCAAGGGCACGCGCATGTCGCGAGTCCACGATTCGCCCACCGACACCGGGTGCGCGGGAAGCATGGATGGCATTACCGTGCCGTCGCCGTACACTGCGTCTGGCCCGCTTCCGACGGTCATCCCACCGTTGTCGTCAACACGAAGATGCACGATTCTGCCTTCGAGCGCGCGCTGAGCGTCACGAAGCGGCCGGAGCGCGACCGTCGATGGAAATACACGCACTGAATCCGTGACCGAGAGAAGATCGGTGGATCCGTGCGATCGGTGAAGCACAATCGCATGTGTCCAGACACGCATAGCGCCGGACATCACCTCCGCCGGCTCACCCGACTGCATCTCGAATCGTTGCTCCAACTGCATGCGTAACGTGTCTCCCTCCGGCGGTGCGATTTTCAGAGTCACACGCTGCGCCATAGCCGGCATGACAGTCAAGCATGATGCCACTGCGATCGAAACGACGCGGGACAACTTACGGCTCACCACTCAGGCTCCGTAGGGATCGTCATTGCGACCGCCGCGTAGCGCAGCGACCGACGGACGCGATTGCGCCGACTGGGTGATGCGCTTCGGTAGCCGCGCGCGAAACGTCCCCAGTACGTCCGCTGGCCGTTCCCTGAGCGTGGTGGCCATCGCGCGAAGAATGTCACTTTCCTCATGCAAACCGATTGCGTCCTCCACCGCCTGAAGAGTGACGGAAGAGTCCCGCGCACGCAGCGACCGATAGACCGCGACTTCGAGAGGCACCTCGCCACCTTGCGGATACTGCTCGGCTCCCAACCGCCCAGCCATGACGGCCGGCCGTGGGAATCGCACGAAGATCGGCTGGGTGAAATGCGGATGCCGAATCATGAGCTGGCCCTTCTCCAGAGTCGCGAGCTTGGTACGCGTTGCCGGCGACAACACGGAATAACCCGGCGCGGCAAGCTCGTCCGGATCCATCCTTCCAAATACCGACGTGCCCGAATTGCCCACGACACGCTTGTGAACCTGCGAACGAAACTGCTGAGCACTGAACAAAACAAGGCCGAGGTACCGTCCACGTTCCGCGATGTCCAGCAGCATCTTGCGAACGTAAGTGTCCGGTCCGTCACCAGGCGCGTATTTGTTCAGCTCGTCCACGAACACGACCACGTGCTTTACGCCGAGATCCCGCCGCTCCAGGTGCTCACGAAGTTTGGAAACCACTCGAGCAAAGATGAGATCCTGGGCGTCCTCCTCCAGGTTCGCAACGTCAACGACATACGTCGCGCGGTCCTCGAACTCGCCAAATGGTAGATCGCTCACCGGACCAGAATCGGTAACGAGTCCAGCGCATCGCACCGAGATGTTCGAGAGCCGGTTGCGAACCTTGCGTATTGTCGCAACGTGGTGCGTGCGCCAGCTCTCCTTGTTCCCGTTCTCGAGACCGCGAAGCACGTCGCGAAACCAGTCTTCCAGGTCGGCAAACGACTGAACTACGTGCGACCGCGATAGCATTGGATCGGTAAAGGTCTGATCTATGACGCTTCTCGTTATGAAGTCGATCAGTGCGTCAGCCTTGGCATCAATATCATCGCGGTTGAGCAGTACTTCAGCGTACTGCAGAACCTCACGAAGCCCCCACGTGAGCGGAGTCACGTTGTGCGCCAACGCCTCGTTCGACCGTAAAGTGTTGAGCGCGTAGCCGCGTGCCGCATACGGGGCGTAGTAGTGGACGTTTTCAAACGGGCGCGCTGGGACACCCATCTTGTCATACAACGCGCGATCGCCATCGTCCAGCTTCCCCGGCAAATCCAGGAAGCAAAGATCCGGGCCCTTTACGTTGAAGCAAACGGCGGCGATCGAACCGCGGCTATCCGGGAAATGCGCGAACAGTGACGAGAGCAGCCACTCGACAGCACTCGTCTTTGTCGCGAGGCCAGACACACCGGTGATGTTGAGGTGGGCGGCTTCCGGACCGACCAGAAAATCAGCGTCCAGAAATATCGTCGCGTCGGTTCCACCGGCACGATAAACGCCGATCGGTATTCCCGTGTTGCTGCCGTCACGCAGGTATCCATCCATACGCAACGCGACGTTCACGTCCTCTTCCAGTGCGAGGAAGACGTCGCCCATTGGCACTGGCTGCAACGGCTCTTCAGGAATCTGGCGCAGTACCGCTGCACTGTACAGACGAATCTCGGCGCGTTCCGCGGAGGCGAAGCCGGCACTCTCGGGCGCACCATCATGGCTGAGCACGTCGTGCAACGGCGTCACGAGGTCGGTGTAGCTGAATCCTTCAGTGACGATTCCGTACACTCGCGGAATCTGCCCGTTCACTGGCCTGCGACCGTCCACGCGTACTATTGTCCCGATCCCGACCGGCGAGTCGAGCGCCGTCCAGAAATGAAACTCGTGCGGAGTGTTGGGCTTCCGCTCGGTGGCCACAACCCTGCCAAGCGCCTGCGTCACGCGATTGCTCGCAGAAACTGTTCGCAATCGCGGATCCCGTAGGCCATTCTATCCCAACGACCATCCGGAAGCGAAAGCGGAGACGCTTCGGCCAATACCCAGCGCGATATCTCATTCGCGCGAGCTGCGACGTCGCCGCCAACTGACGCCTCAATTCGAACCAGGCCGAACATTGCGTCGTGCCCACGCGGATCGCGCAGTCGCAGATACCAACTGATCACTGAACTCCTGCCTTGAGCAGGTCGCGCGAACACCGAGCTGCGCTCGCCGCTACGCAGGCCCATCACCACGTCCAACGCGTCCCCGTCTGCGTACAGCGTCTGATGACTCTTCACGACACCTACCGCGCAGTTGGAGGACGCCACATGCGAACTCCCTCCAATGCCGCCGTCGACGAACAGCGGCTCCGCATCGTCGCGACACCACTGCTCGGCGAGATCGCGCTCCGCGGCATCGCGATCGCGCCCCACGCGCTGGAAGGCGACGGCACGCAGTGCGCCCGGGTGGCGCGAGACAAGCTTGCTCGTGTCATCGGCGTAACTAGTGTCCACAATCTGAAATCCATCAACCTCGGTACGGCCTTCGCATTGAAGAAACGCCAGAGGCATGTACAACCGACGCGAAACGACCGGCGTACGGCGTCCCCACGTGGTAAATCGGCGATCGACGCGAACACGAATCGCCGCCGCTACGGTTCCGAGCACCACTGGAACGCCGTTGCGATGACACTGGATTCGCGCACGCTGAATTCCGTCCAGGAACCCCGCAAACCGAACTTCGGGCTCACCTATAACGCGATGCGCGCGCAGAGCGCGACCTTCAAGGCATTCAGCAGCACTAATCTGCGGCTTGTCACTGTACGCACCGCCATAACTGTCGTCGGCCGGTGCGTCAGTTTGAACTATCTCGACATCCGGGAGAAGCGATTGGATCGCGCGTAGAGCTTCAATTGACACCGATATCCCACGCTTGCTCCAGATCACCCTTCGAGTACACTCGAAACGCTGTCAGGGTCTGCGTCTTCTGAATTCCTGGCGCGGCGGATACCTCCTCGGTAACGACGCGCGCGACGCTTTCGAAGTCGGGAACCTCGACAAGAGCGACGAGATCCCAATCACCACTCACGGAATACACGCGCGACACCCCTTCAATCCCGGCTAGCTTAGTGGCACATTGCGGGATCCGCTGCGGGTCGGCTCTAACCAGCACGATGGCGGAGATCATCTCATAACATTACCGAGCGAACACCGAATGGAACAGGCCGAGCGCGGCACGGCTTCACGCAGCCAGAACGTCGTCCACTTTCTTCCGAGGACGACCGACGCCCTGGTGCGCGTCATCACGCCTGGTCTCGAGCGCATTGACGCGGACCAGCCGTCTCTGCAGCTCATTGTGGTCACCCCCGACGCAGAGACCGCCGTACTGGTTGGCGAGGCCGTCGGCAGTTTTACGGACCTCCAGGGTATTGAAGTGCTACCGGTAACCTCTGCCAACCGCGCTGCACGCATGCTCCTGGAGCGGCCTGTCCATGCCATCGCTGGCCCCGCGGTCGAGATCCAGAGCCTTATCCAGCGCTCAGCGATCAAGCTCGATGGTCTTCGAACGATTGTTCTAGCATGGTTGGACGACGACCTCGCTACCACACCGGCTACGATCGCAGCGTTGGAATCGCTATTTGGAGAGCTGCCAAAAGAGGTTGCACGCGTGATGATTGCGCGAAAGGCAACCCCGGAAGTCGAGAAGTTGATAGACAGCCACCTCCGCACTGCGCGGCGCATGACGCCGCCCGAGGCCGATGCTTCCGCGCCGCCCCAGATCGCTCCCGCGGCACCATCGGTTCACTACGTAAGCGTTACCGCTGCGTCCCGGCCAGCGGCGCTGCGCCGATTGCTCGACGAGCTCGATCCGCCGTCCGCCACTATCGTAGTCCGGGATGCCGCGTCGGAAGCAGACGCCGTGCACACGGTGCGGAGCCTGGGCTATCGACGGACCGATGATCCTATCAGGGTCGCGCGATACGAGACAATTCCCGCGAGCCACACGGTAATTCTGTATGACTCGCCCGTAATGCCCAGCGAGATCGCGTCGGCGAGCGCGGTTGGTCCGGTGCAGATTGTCGCGCTCACGACGCCACGCGACCTGATTCCGCTACACGAGCTGTCCGATTCACTCGTTCCGCTCACACTCGATGGACCCGGAGCGGCTGCGCGCTCGCGCGACTCGGCTCTGCGCGAGGAATTGGCGGTCGTTCTGTCGCAGGGCGTCGCGACTCGAGAGATGCTTGCGATCGAACCGCTGCTAGATCGCTACGATGGAATCGAGATCGCGGCAGCCGCGGTAAGGTTGCTGGATGCTGAGCGCTCCAAGAGCGCATCTGCACCCAAACAGGGACTTCGTCTCCTCGCGTCACACTCGTCGCCAGCGTCACCACGCGAGGGCCGCAGTAGCGACGGCGGGTCACGTCCATCGCGTGACGCCCGCGACAGCCGCGAACGGCAGAGCCGCCCACCCCGCGATCGCGAGTTCCGCGGACCGCCGCGCGGGGCCCCGCGCCCCGAGCGCGGCGAGCGAAAGGAATGGACACCGCGTCCGCCTCGTGAAGCTGGAGCCGGAGCCGGAGCCGCTGGTGGTGAACGGCGCGAACGCAACCTCGGCCGCGGTCCGCGATCTGGTGCCCAGGGCCGCGATGATCGCGGCGGGCGCCCGAGTGGTCCGCCCCGTCGCCCGCGACCCTTCGAGCGGTAAATCGGAGTGGGCGTCGGATATCAACACACCGGCGGCTGGATCGAAGTCGTTGCCGGTGTGATGTTCAGCGGAAAAAGCGAGGAGCTCATTCGCCGCGTCAGACGCGCGCTCATCGCGCGCAAACGAGTCCAGGTATTCAAATCTCGCCTGGACGAGCGCTACGCCGGCATCAATGCGATCTCCAGTCACGACGGGCGCACGGTGGAAGCCATCCCCATCGACACCGCCGCCCAGATCGCGCAGCGACTCGATCCAACCGCACAGGTGATCGGAATTGATGAAGCGCAGTTCCTTGATCCCGGAATCATCGCGCTCGTGACCACACTCGCCGAAACCGGGCGACGGGTGATTATCGCTGGCACCGACACCGACTTTCGTGGTGAGCCATTTGGAGCCATGCCACAACTCATGGCAATCGCGGAGAGCGTTGACAAGTTGCACGCGATCTGCGTGTTATGCGGCGGGCCAGCCACACGAAATCAGCGGCTCATCGATGGCAAACCAGCACCGTACGAAAGCCCACAGATCATGATCGGCGCCGCGGACAAATACGAAGCCCGATGCAGAATGTGCCACAGCGTACCACGCATCGATGCGCAGCAAGTGCGACTGCTGTAAAGACGTCGCTCGCTCCCGCACTGCGCAAACTCACTACAGTAAAAGGTCCCGGAATAATTCCGGGACCTTTTACTGTGTAAGCGGAGCAAGCAGCCCGCGATCACGGCATTAGCGAGCGATACAGAGCAGCGACGTCGAATCCAGATGGATCAATTTCGTAGTACCTGTTGTCCGTGTAGCGTCCCGTTGTCGGAAAGTACGGAGGCGGATTGTACAAGGCGCACTTGTCGTAACTGTAGCGCTTGGTAAAGCCTGTTCCATCTGAAAGCCCGACCGGACCGCGCTGCTGCTGGATGATTCCACCAGTGAGGTACAGACATCCGCGACCGTTGCTAACGCCTTCGCAACCGTTGACGTTGTTCGGCCCATTGGTGTAATTCTCGGAACCGAACGCCGTGTTGAGCGCCATCATGACACCCTGGAGGAATACGTCCTTGGTATCATCCATGTTCTTGTAGCCTAAACCAGGAATATTCGGCGGGTCCTGCAGCGCGTTGTCAGCCACGAATATGTCGTTGCCGGAAATGATTCCCAGCATGTCGGCGGTGCAGTTGTTGAGCGACGGATCGGTTACGTATTTGGTGTCGCGAAGAATCGCGACGCTTCCAGTCGCGTAGAGCGTGATGCGTCCGCGCAGTGTCCCACTAACTCCCGTAGTTCCGTTGACGTATATGACGCCCTTGGTGCCAGGATTCAAGCCACGGTACAGCGGGAATAGGAACGGCGACTCCGTCGGCCACAGCGCAGCTACCTGCGGACTAACGGCTCCCGGATATTTTCTCCAGTAGCCCATGGGGTTCGTCGCGGAGTCAGCTGCAAAGAAGGTGGTACTATCACCCGCGATGTTCTGCGCGGCCACGAGAACTTGCGCCAGTGTCCCGGTTTTCGCACTCGCGGAATCGGCCTTGTATGCCAGCGTGCTACGGTAACTCACGGCGCGCAAATTTGGGTCACCCCCGAGGTAACAGCGCGCACTCGGCTGTCCAAGTGCGTACTTCTGGAGCGTGTCGGTGGCAGCGTTCGTCAAGCGACCGATCTGAGTCGGCGTGTAGTTCGTTGAGTTCGTAAGCACCTTCTTGAACCACGGCTTGGTGTGTTCGGAAAGCGGAACGAATGCGGGACGCGTGGGCGAACCCAGCGCAGTACCGGTATTGGTAAAGACGTATGCTGCGCCACAGTTATCCAATGAGTAGTCGCCGCGCAACCAGCCGGGGCCAGCCTTGCTCACGTATACGCGGAGGAAGCCGTCATCCGCACCATTGATGGGGAGTCCGGCAACGCCGCCAGCTCCGCCGTTAAATGGACGCGCAACGAACTCGAGGCGCATCTTTGCCTGGTCGACCGTATTCGAGTTCGGCGCGGTAAAGCTGAAACGACCTGACGCGGCGTATCCGGACAGTGCGCCAAGTGCGGTGTTATTCGGCAGCGCAATGGGCTTCTGGTTCTGCGTGTAGCCCACGTCGAAGGTCCCATAGCCTGCACCTGACACCGTCTGGGCGGTACCCACCGTTCCGTGAAAACGCGCGCCGCCGGAGCCGATGTTGATCTGGTCGTTGGACCAGACAGGTCCCCAGAGTTGGTCGTTGTTGTTGAAGAAAATCGGGTTGCCGTTGTTCGATTCCTGGTTGGACCAGTAGGCGAACTTCGCGAAGCTCTCCTGCGCGAGTTCCAGCCGGCGGACCACCTTAGCGCCCGCTAGATTCTGCGCCACCGCCACCACGCTCACAAAGCGGCCGAACTGGCCAGTGTTGGAGCTGGTCGGTCCCAGATACATGCTTGCTGTGATCCCGGGAATCGGATTGCCATCCGCTCCCATCACGGGCACATTGTTCTTAACCGTCCTATAGCCGGTGTCAGGCGCCGAGAGCGGGTCGAAGTTCAGCGTGCTCTTGCCCATCTGGAGCATCGCCTCGTCAGCGTAGCGCATTGTGCGCTCCTGATCGTAGGTGTTCGCGAGAATTTGCTCGTTGCCACCCAAGTAGATCGCAGAAGTCGCGAGACTGGCTAGCGATAGCGTGAGAACGAGCGTGAGAATCAGCGCCGATCCGCGGCGGTCTGATCCACGCCGCATGGTCCGGCGACTTTTCCATGCGCGAATCTTGTTCGCGACTCTTGTAAGGTGCTTTGCGTACATCACTCCCCCGATTATGGGACCGTTACCTGATTGCTCACAGCAAGCGGTGAAAACTGCCCACCGCAATCCTCAGCAGAAACTGCGTAAACCCACTGATTACCACTCGAAACCTGCGTATCTGTAAAGCTGTAGCTCGCCTGGCCCGCGGGGATCGACGCCAATGGATCGGCGAACGCGCCGGCGATCAGACGGCGGTAGATGACGTATTTCTCGACGTCCTTCTCTCCACCGGCCTCGTCCACCGCGCGATTCCACGAGAGCAACACCTGCCCGGTGGAAGCGACGGCGGTCACAGTCTGGCCAAAAACCGGCGGATCACCGCAGGTCGCGTGGTTGAGTAGACCGGCGTTGAGCAAGCGAATCGACGCGTCAGCCGGCCGCTTCGACGTGCTTCCGTCACGCTCTATGAAAGTCCCCACTAGATGAACCTTCACGAATCGGATCTGGTCAGTCAGGCCCGATGCTGCGGTGTCGTTCGGAGCTCCGTGTATCGCCACGTGGAAGGCTGGAAGCGATGCAGCTGGCACATCCTGCACTGCTCCCGCGGCATTTATCGTCTGATACGTGAAAGGCGGCGTCAACGGATCGGGCACGATGCCGCGCGCAAGCGTGTCAATCGGCATTGCGTTTACGCGCCGAAAAAGGGCATATCGCCCATTCGAGCCGGGACTGTTGTCAGGCGCAACCCAGAAGGAAATGGTCTCTGCGGCGCTCGGTGCACTAGCGCCGCGAGTGTACGCAACCGTTGGCCACACGACGGCCGAGAGTGGCAGTGTCACCTGCTGGGTCGGAACCATGCTCATGGTCGAGCCGACGGGAAGGTCGGGATCGTAGTACACCGCGCCAAAGGCGCCGCCTTCGGCCGCTGTGTCCCGCGCGGCGTAGTCGGCGTTGAACGTAACCGCGAACGGCGTAGCCTGCACCAGAAGAGGTTGCTGGTCTGCGACTCCGGCTCCGGCCACACGGATCTGGCGCTCGATGGTTGAGATCGCGAAACGAACATTCTGCTGAGCATCTGCCCGCCCCGCCGTGCTCCCCATCGCGCGTAGCTGAGTACGAAACAACGGAAATGTCATCGCGAACACCATGAGCAAAATGGTGATCGAGATCATTATCTCGAGCAACGTGAATCCGCTACGTGTGCGTCGCACGCGTAGCTTGATCGCCGCACCCGAATTGAAGATCGTCATGCGATTCTCCTCAGAAAGCGGCGATGATCGTGGTGCGCTTGATGGGCGCCGGGAGTCGTGAGTTCGACACGAGGACGGTAACCGTCTTGTAGTCGTACAGAGCGAGGCTATCTCCACCGGTATGGGTGACGAGGGTCTGACGCGTGTAGCCCACGTATGGTGATGCCAGAGCAAGCGTCCCCGGATACAGCGTGTCGATGGCAGAATACCGAGGAGCATTCTTGATCTCCTCAAGACGCTGCGAGGCTAGCTCGTTTGCCGTATTCTTGACGTCGCTCACCGCGACGATGCGTGCGAACTTGCCCATGAACCCGGCAATGCTCAGCGTTGCGATGGCCAGAATGGTTATGGCCATCATCACTTCGATCAGCGTCATTCCTCTGCGGGCAACTTTCATCATAGTCCGGCTCCTATCCAGGTGCTTCCGTTATAACGATATACCTGCACTCGTCCTGTTGCCTGACGTACGTGAAGCGCACGAATATCGCCCTTGGCAGAACGGTACGATGAGACGTACAGCTCCAGTTCGCTGCTCACCGCACCGTCGCGATGGTAGTACACCGTCGGGAAATTGTCGCGCGTCGCCAGAGCACTTCCAACTACTGATGCGCTGGCGGCCATCTGCACGCCAGATGGCGGAACCACGAAACGGTCGCCCGGTTCAAGCGGCTTCCAGTGCATTTCTTCACCAGGGTCGTACTGATGATTGTTGTTTGCGTCGTACACTATCCGGACGCGTGCATTTGCGGTGTCGAAACTCACCATGACATCAGTCTGACGAACTATTGCAATGCGCTGCGCCTGCTGAAGGGCGCTCTGAATCGTCCGCATTCCGACATCAGCGTCGTACGGCGCTGCCCGCAACTTGGGCATCGCCAACGCCGCCAGAATGCCGATGATCGATACGACGATCAGCGTCTCGATTAATGTGAACCCCGCGCGAACGGATTTCTGCATGCTTAGAAAGTAGGGTTGGCCACGAGCATGAGTCGTCACGCCGGCGGACAGGCTTGTCACTAAATGCGAGTATCGGCGTCCCTTGTTACAACCAAAGCATTCTGAAAACATCCGCATGAGCGTAATCCTCACTCTAATTAGCAATCCCGGTCGATTGGCCCGGCTCCGGTCGGCCACCCGCGATAGCCATACGGTCATCGCCTGCGATGACTGGGAACAGATCTTTTCCACTTGCGATGGCCAGGTCGTCCATGCCGCCGTGCTCGATCTGGAAATCGCCTCTACCCCAAGCTTCGACTCGATTCGCCGTTTCAAGCGTCTGAATCCAGGAATCGCCCTCATTGCTTACACGACATACTCACCGGAAAAGGTACATCACATTTTTGATGCAGGCCGATACGGCTTCGAAGCTCTCGTCATCGCCGACATGGACGACGGGCCATCAGCGTTCGCGCGAGCTATTGAAAAAGCCTCGGCCCGAGGAGTGGCCGGGATGGTCAAGGGTGGCTTGGCCCCCGCCGTCGATCGGCTGGCGACCGACGCTCTCCTCACCGCCATCACCCGCGCGCATGAACGACTGACACCAGCGAGCCTGGCGCGTGAACTCGGGGTTGGCGGCCGGCGTCTATCGCGGGCCCTCTCGACCTCGGGTTATCCCTCGGCGCACAAGCTGATAATGTGGGCACGCCTAATCGTCGCCGCGGCGCTCATGGACGGAACTCGGCATAGCGCGGATCGGATAGCGCTGACTCTGAGCTTTCCCTCCGGCAGTGCATTCCGAAATAACTGCCGGCGCTACCTGGCCGCCAAGCCGTCTGAAATTCGCGCTCGCGGCGGCGCCGCCCTCGTCTTCGGCCTCCTTCGCGACGGAATCGCAGCCCGCCAAGCCTGACCCGCTTCCCCCCGGAAACGCCCGCCCGCGACCAGTGAGTCAGGACCGCCAACAGTTTCCCGTTTACAAGCGCCGCTCCGCTCATACTTTGGTAGGCAATGCTATATGTAGGCTTGACTGGCAACATAGCCAGCGGAAAGTCGGAGGCCGCGACACGGTTCGCCGAGCACGGGGCGACGATCGTGGACGCGGACATCCTGGCCCGGGATGCCGTCGCGGTCGGCTCACCGGCTTATGAGCGGGTCGTGGAGCGGTGGGGCTCCGAAATTCTGCAACGGAACGGCTCGCTGAACCGCGAAGCCCTCCGCCATACGGTATTCGCGGACAAGACCCAACTGGACGAGCTCAACGCGATAGTTCACCCAGGCGTCAACAAGCTACGCCGGAAGATCGTGGCGGAAGCACGTAAACGCGGCGACGCCGTGCTCATCTATGTGGTGCCCCTGCTGTTCGAGCGTCGGTTGGCGAACGAGTTCGACCAGATCATCCTGATCGATGCGCCTAAAGATCTTCGGCAGGAGCGACTCGTCCGCCTCCGAGGGATCTCCGAGACGGATGCCGCCAACATGATAGCCGCGCAGATGCTCGCGGAGCTGAAGCGCGCCCGCGCGGACTTCGTGATCGAGAACGACGGCACACTCGATCGACTTCACGAGCAAGTGGACTCCGTGTGGGAGCGGTTGACAGCCGTTGACGCCAGGTCTAGCTTGGCGGTTTGACCGGCGCGCCGCGCCGATCTCTTCCTATCGTTACACATTGAGGCATTGACGCGTGGCCAACGTTCCCGGCGACCTGTTTTACACGGCTGAGCACGAATACATTCGCGACCGCGGCAATGGAATAGTGGAAGTTGGCATCACCGACTACGCTCAGGGAGAGCTCGGCGACATCGTATACCTCGAGCTTCCAAAGGTGGGTACTACATTCGCGACGCACGATGTCTTCGGAACAATCGAAGCCGTGAAGGCAGTGTCGGAGCTATTCGCCCCACTTGCTGGCGAGGTCACCGAGGTGAACAGCCGGCTCGATGGAGAGCCAGCGCTTGTCAACACGGATCCTTACGGTGATGGTTGGATGATCCGGATGAAGCTGAGCGATCCGTCGGCTCTTGGCGGCTTGATGAAGCCCGATGCGTACACCGCGCAGATCGGGTAAGCGTTAGAGCCCGTCAAGTAACGTAGGCATCCGTTGGCGGACAGGAACAAACCAGGTTCCTGTCTCCGTACGCAGACTCGATACGCGCGGTGTTCGGCCAGAACTTCGAGCCGCGTACCCATGGCGCCGGGTAGGCAGCCTGTGAACGCGAATATGGGTGAGTCCATTCATCGGCGGTGACACGCGCCAGCGTATGCGGCGCATTCTTGAGAACATTATCGGTGCGATCGGACTCGCCGGTCTCGATCGCACGAATCTCCTCGCGAATCGCTATCATCGCATCGCAGAACCGGTCGAGCTCGGCCTTGGACTCACTTTCGGTTGGCTCGATCATCATCGTTCCAGCAACCGGGAAGGACACGGTGGGCGCGTGAAATCCGTAATCCATGAGGCGCTTGGCTATGTCCTCGACTTCAACGCCGCTGCTAGCCTTGACGACCCGCGTATCGATAATGCATTCGTGAGCGATAGTTCCGTTTTGTCCACGATACAGTACTGGATAGTGCGAGTCGAGGCGCTTGGCCATGTAGTTAGCGTTCAGGATCGCGATCTTTGTCGCCTCCGCGAGTCCGTCAGGGCCCATCATGCGGATGTACGCATATGAGATGGGAAGTATGCTAGAGCTTCCCCATGGCGACTCCGCCACCGCGCCTACCACATCGCGCCCTGGCTGACCGATCACTGCGTGGCCTGGCAGGAACGGTGCGAGATGTGGGGCAACACCAATAGGTCCCATGCCTGGGCCACCGCCGCCGTGCGGAATGCAGAATGTCTTGTGCAGATTGAGATGGCAAACGTCGGCGCCAACGTCGCCAGGACGGCACAAGCCAACCATCGCGTTCATGTTGGCGCCATCCATGTAAACCTGGCCTCCGTTCGCGTGAATGATCTCGCAAATGTTGGCAATGGTCTCTTCGAATACGCCGTGCGTCGACGGATACGTGACCATGAGAGCAGCGAGATCTGTGCGATGAGCCTCTGCCTTGTCGCGCAAGTCGGCGACATCGATGTTGCCGGATGCGTCGGTCTTTACCACCACAACGGTCATGCCGGCCATCACCGCGCTGGCAGGATTGGTTCCGTGCGCAGACTGTGGAATGAGACAGACCTTTCTACTCGCCTCGCCGCGCGATGCATGGTAACCAGCGATCGCGAGCAAGCCGGCGTACTCGCCCTGAGAGCCGGCATTGGGCTGGAGCGACACCGCAGTGAATCCGGTAATCTCCGCGAGATCTGCCTCGAGCTCGCTGAATAGCTGCGCATAACCGGCAGCCTGATCCACAGGCGCGAATGGATGAATCTTGTTGAACAAGGGCCATGTGACCGGCATCATCTCGGCCGTGGCATTGAGTTTCATGGTACAGGAGCCGAGCGGTATCATCGAATGAACAAGCGACAGATCGCGTGCCTGCAGTCGGTAGATGTAACGCAGCAACTCGGTCTCGGAGTGATAATCGTTAAATACCGGGTGCGTTAGGAACGAGGAGGTTCGGCGAAAGCGTTCGTCGTATCGCGGATCCGATCCGGCGAACAGATCATCCACGTTGGAGTCGACCGCGGCAGTTCCGCTGAAAACAGCAAGGAGGTCCCCGACATCAGCCGGCGTGGTCGTCTCATCGAGTGAGACGCCAACTTCCCTTTGGCTCAGGCGGCGCAGGTTGATGCGCGACGCAATCGCGCGCTTCATCACATCGGCAGCGCTCTGGGCGCCAAGATCGATGCGGATCGTGTCGAAATAGTCTTCGTGCACAACGCGAAGGCCGAGGCGACGGACACCTTCCGCGAGCGCGGCGGTGAGCTGGTGTAAGCGGGTCGCTATTCGCGTGAGGCCATCTGGCCCGTGGTACACCGCGTACATGCTCGCCACAACCGCGAGGAGAACCTGAGCCGTGCAGATGTTGCTTGTCGCCTTCTCGCGACGAATGTGCTGTTCCCGCGTCTGCAGCGCCATACGGAGCGCGGGAGCGCCATCGGCGTCACGTGACACCCCGATGATGCGTCCCGGGATCTGGCGCTTGTACTCGTCACGCGTTGCGAAGAAGCCAGCGTGAGGACCGCCGTAGCCCAATGGCACGCCGAACCGCTGGGTATTGCCGACGACGATGTCGGCTCCCCACTCACCGGGCGGCGCCAACAGGACGAGGCTGAGCAGGTCCGACGCAACGGTGACGAGCGCACCGTTGGTATGTGCGGCTTCGCACAGGGAGGAGTAGTCCCGAATCGCGCCATCTGTCGCAGGATACTGGACCAGAGCGCCGAAGACTTGCGGACCAAAGGCGAACTTATCGTAAGGAAGAACGTGCACCGTGAGTCCACGGGCGGCCGCGCGGGTCTGGACCACGCTGATAGTCTGGGGATGGCAGTCGTCGGCGACGAGGAATACCTCTTTTCCTGCCTTGTCAGTCAGCGCGTGAGCGAGGCCCATCGCCTCGGCCGCGGCCGTGGATTCGTCGAGCAATGACGCGTTGGCGACTGGAAGGCCCGTGAGGTCGCTGACCATCGTCTGGAAGTTCAGAAGCGCTTCTAGACGGCCCTGGGCTATCTCTGCCTGGTAGGGCGTGTACGCCGTGTACCAGGCGGGACTTTCCACGATGTTCCTCTGAATCACGGGCGGCGTGACGCAGTCCGAGAAGCCCATTCCTATATATGACCTGAACAGCCTGTTCTGAGCGGCGATGCCACGAAGAAGGGCCAGTGTCTCCGCTTCGGTCCGCGCCGCCGGCACGGCGAGCGGTCGGCGAAGCCGGATTCGTTCGGGGACCGTCGCATCGATGAGCGAATCGACCGAATCGTAGCCTAGGGTGGTGAGCATCCCGGCAATGTCGGCCGGCGTGGGGCCGATGTGACGGGAAGTGAATTGATCAGCGCTTGCGAGCGCGGTGGAAGCCTGAGCGGAAGGCATCTATCGGAGAATTGGATTGTACGTCGACCCGGGCGCGGATGCGGCGACGCCCTCAGCCCGTAAATTTAATCGCGTGCCCGTGACGGCTTCCTCATGGCGAAACTTGTGGGAACCGTGTTGTAGAGCGATGATACAGGGCTGACGATACTCATCGAGGACCATTTGACGCGACTTGCAGACTCGATGAAGAACTTCTCTACCCATTTCGCGACCATGCGGCGGCTCCCGTCAGCGCGAGCTGGCAGGACACTGGCCGGCTCGCTGGCCAGCTCGCTCATACTCATCGCCGCCACGCTACTCGCGGCGTGCTCGGGCGAGACCAAGACGGGGACCGGCGGAGGAACGCTGGTGGTATCGACTGCGTCGGACGCAGACAATCTCTTTCCGCCGCTCATTGTCTCGAGCCAGGGCCGGCAAGTCGCGGAACAGATCTTCGAGCCTCTCGCGGATGTTGGCGACTCGCTGAACGTATTCGGCGACGCCGGATTCATACCGCGTCTCGCCGACAGTTGGACATGGGCGTCGGATTCCCTGTCGATTGCATTTCATCTGGACCCGCGCGCGCGCTGGCATGACGGCAAACGGGTTCGCGCAAGCGACGTCCAGTTCACCATTTCGTTATGCAAGAACCCTGAAGTCGCGGCACCAATCGCGCCGCTTCTCTCGAACATCGACTCCGTGAGTGTCACTGATTCACTCACACCGGTGTTCTGGTTCAAGCGGCATTCTGCGCAGGAATTTTACGACGCCGCCACGGTTGCGCTCATCATTCCCAAGCACGTTTATGGTGTTATACCAATCGCGGGGCTCGCGTCGTCAGACGTGCTCAGGCATCCTGTTGGATCCGGGCGGTTTCGGTTTCGTAGGTGGGTGCCGAATGCCACAATCGAGATCGTATCGAATCCGGATCATTATCGCGCGCCAGCCCGACTGGACCGTGTGATCTGGACAATTGCACCTGGCGATTTTGGCGCAGCGTCCACGCGTTTCCTTGCCGGAGAGGCGGACTTCTTTGGCAGTATTCGCGCGGATATGCTTCCGCAGATCGCCAAGTCGTCCAACCTCCGCGTGATAGAGTATCCCGGTTTCAGATTCGGGTATATGGTATTCAACATGCGCGACCCTGCCAACCCAAAGCTGCCGCACCCGTTGTTCCGCGACGTTGCGCTCCGACGCGCATTCACCATGGCGATTGACCGGGCGTCACTGGTACGCAACGTATTCGACACGCTTGCGATTCCGAGCATAGGACCAACCGTACGCGCAATGGGCACGAGCGATACATCAATCGCGCAAATAGGCTATAACCCGCGCATGGCAATGCAGGTGCTCGACTCGCTCGGCTGGCGTCTTGGCAGCGACGGAATGCGCGCTCGGGACGGGAAACCGCTCGCATTCACGATAATGGTTCCGTCGTCGAGCAAGGACCGGGAGAAGCTCGCGGTGCTGATGCAGGACGAGTTCAAGCGGGTGGGAATCAAGGCCAGCATCCTGTCAGTCGAGCCGAATGTGTTCGAGCAGCAGCAGTACGCACACACGTTCGACGCGGCGATCGAGAGCTGGCTCGCGGATCCGAGCCCGGGCGGGATCCGCGAGAGCTGGGGATCGGCCGCGGCTCACACGGAAGGAAGCAAGAACTACGGCGATTATGCGAGCGACGTGTTTGACAGACGCGTTGACAGCGCCCTGGGCGCGCCGTCGCGGCCGGCAGCGCGCATTCTATATTCTCATGCCTTTGAGACACTGATCGCCGACGCACCGGCGATATGGTTGTTCGAACCGCGCAATATGGTTGGCGTTCAGCGACGCGTCCATATTGCTGCGCTCCGTGCGGACGCATGGTGGGCGCACCTGGCGGACTGGTACGTTCCAGCGAACGAGCAGATCCCGCGCGATCACGCGGGTGACGCGCAGCCGGTGCAGCCGGCCGACTCGCAACAGGCCAAGCGGAGCAGCTAGCTTGGCATCGGCACGCGGGCTGGTCGGCACGATCGCGTCGCGCCTCGTGCAGGCTGTCATCGTTGTCGCGATCGTAACGACGATCGTATTTATTCTCATCCACATCGCGCCCGGCGACCCATTTGCCGCGGCGATGGACAATCCCAACGTCACCGAAGCATTGCGTGCCAGATGGCGAGCGATGTATGGACTGGATCGTCCTCTACTCGAACAGTATCTGCTGTATCTCGGCAACGTAGCACGCGGCAATTTTGGTTGGTCTTTCTCGATGCATCGCCCAGTGATTGATGTATTGAAGGACGCTCTTCCGAACACCCTCGTGCTCGCCGGTGCCGCGCTTGTGCTGGGGTTTGCTGGGGGAATCGGTCTCGCGGTGATACAGGCAATGCGTCCCGGCTCGCGCACCGATCGCGTCCTCGGCGCGGTTTCCATGTTCTTCTACGCGATGCCTGACTTCTGGCTCGCTCTGATGATGATGTTGATCTTCGCGTACTGGTTCCCCGTCTTTCCGGTGGCCGGCGCGGTGGATCCCGTGATGCACGAATACATGACGCCGCTCGCCGCTTTTTTCGACCGGCTGAAACATCTCGCGCTTCCGGCAATTACACTGGCGTTACTCGCCGGCGCAGCCGTCGCGCGGTACCAGCGCGCTGAACTGCTGCGAGTGCTTCCTGACGACTTTGTACGTACCGCCCGCGCGAAAGGCGTGAGCGAACGGCGCATCATGCTCGTGCACGTTCTTCGCAACGCGCTGATACCGACAATCAGCCTACTTGGATTGTCACTCCCAGTGCTCTTCACGGGCGCGGTATTCATCGAGCGTGTCTTTGCGTGGCCCGGCATGGGCTGGACTGTGTTGAATGCGGTGTCAACCCGGGATTATCCGCTCGTGACGGCCGGCGTAATCGTCGCAGCGGCAACGGTAACTCTGGGAAGCCTTGCGGCCGATTTGCTCTATTCCGCCGCCGATCCGCGAATTCGTGGACACTGACGACTCGCTCCGCTCGAGATGGACGCGGCACGTCGCGCGCCACGCGGGGTTCGCAACTGGTGTTTTGGCGGTGATCACGGTCGTCGCGCTGCTCGCGCCGTTGATCGCACCCTACGATCCGATCGCGCAACCGGACATCATCGGCCTGAAGAACCTGGCGCCTTCACTCAGCCATCCATTCGGAACAGACTCGTACAGCCGCGATGTGCTGAGCCGGTGCATTTACGGCGCGCGCATCTCACTGACAGTCGCTGCACTGGCCACGGCTATTGCGGTGACTTTCGGGACTCTTTACGGAGCTATAGCCGGTTTTGTAGGCGGCGCGTTGGATGCCGTACTCATGCGCTTCGTGGACGCAGCACTCGCGATCCCGCGAGTCCTGCTGCTGATTGCTATCCTGGCGCTCTGGAATGGCCTGCCACTCTGGCTGCTCGTTGTAGTGCTCGGCGGGACGGGCTGGTTCGGGTTGAGCAGGATGGTACGAGCCCAGGTGCTGTCACTGAGGGACCTGGATTTCGTGGTGGCTGCCCGGGCGTTGGGGGCGACCGGACCGAGAATACTTCTGCGCCATATCTTACCGAACGTGCTCCCTACTATTATCGTCGCTGCTACACTTGGTGTCGGTCACGTGATAATCCTGGAGGCGGGGTTATCGTACCTCGGTTTGGGAGTCCAGCCTCCGAGCGCCAGTTGGGGTAGCATAATTCAGGACGGAGCCGATCAGATCGGCACCGCATGGTGGATATCACTGTTTCCGGGACTGCTCATCGTTACAACGGCAATCGCCTGCAACGCACTGGGCGACGCACTTCGCGCCGCATTCGATCCGCGTGAGAGCGCCGTGACGATGGCGGAGCTGGACGCGTGAGCGAGCCGTTGCTCCTAGTGAACGATCTCCGCACGTATTTCCACGACGGCCAGACTGTCGCGCGCGCGGTCGACGGCGTTTCCTTCGACATCGCGCGGGGCGAGACCGTCGCTGTCGTCGGAGAATCTGGATCCGGCAAATCTGTCACCGCGCTTTCGCTCCTCCGGTTGATTCGAGCCCCGGGCCGGATAGAGCCGGGTAGCAGCATGATGTTCGAGGGGCGCGAACTGCTGGATCTGAGCGAGGCCGAGATGCGCGGCATCCGCGGCAACCGGATCGCGATGATATTTCAGGAGCCCATGTCAGCACTCAATCCAGTGCTAACAGTTGGCGAGCAAATTGCCGAAGTTGTGCGAGTTCATACCGACGGGTCACGCCGCGAAGCGTGGGACCGCGCAATCGAGATGCTCGCGCTCACCGGGATGGCTTCACCTAGAGAGCGGGCCTCGGAATATCCGCATCAACTTTCCGGCGGCATGCGACAGCGCGTAATGATCGCGATGGCGCTGGTGCTTCGGCCGGCGCTTCTGATCGCCGACGAGCCAACCACGGCCCTCGACGTCACTATTCAGGCTCAAATACTCGAATTGTTGCAGCGATTGCAGCAACAACTCGGAATGGCCGTACTTCTCATAACGCACGATCTCGGCGTGGTTGCCGAAGTTGCAGACCGTGTTGTCGTGATGTATGGAGGAGAGGTCGTCGAGCGCGCTACAGTGACCGAGCTGTTCGACGCTCCGCATCATCCTTATACCGAAGGCCTGATGAATGCGATGCCCCGGTTGAACCGGCAGACTGACAGACTCGTTACAATTCCGGGCGTCGTACCTCCGTCCACTGCGTGGCCTAGCGGCTGCAGGTTCAGAGACCGGTGTAGCTACGCGTGGGAGCGCTGCGAAATCGAACATCCGCCACTTTACGCGGTAGGGAACGACCATGAGTCGCGGTGCCACATTGCAGTGGATCCGCTGCGCCGCGCAGAAGCGCACCTGCCGCTCGCAGCTCGCATCGGAAACGGCCCATGACCGCGGAGCGATCTGAGACGCCGCTTCTG
The DNA here is from genome assembly GCA_041691775.1 of Gemmatimonadota bacterium. Classification (GTDB taxonomy): domain Bacteria; phylum Gemmatimonadota; class Gemmatimonadetes; order Gemmatimonadales; family Gemmatimonadaceae; genus Fen-1247. Next base: position 66,410 of record JBEPUB010000008.1, on the reverse strand, counting down.
GACGTATCCCACCTGAGCAAGAGCTTTCCGGCACGCAAGCGATTCCTGAAGCGCGATGGCAACGACATTCGCGCGGTCAACGACGTGTCCTTCGCGATCAAACGCGGCGAAACTCTTGGTATCGTAGGCGAGTCGGGATGCGGAAAGACGACGATGGGACGCTCTGTTCTACGATTGATCGAACCAACGTCAGGATCCGTTGTATTCGATGGAATTGACGTTGCAACTCTTCGCGGCTCGGCGCTGCGAAAGATGCGCCGACGGATGCAAGTTGTATTTCAAGATCCTTTCTCGTCACTCAACCCGCGCATGACGGTGGGAGCGGCGGTCAGGGAAGGCATCGTCATCCACCACCTGGCGGAAGGAATTGAAGCGGACAAGCGGGTGAAGGTGCTGTTCGAAGAAGTCGGGCTGAATCCAGCGTATGCCTCGCGATATCCGCACGAGTTCTCGGGCGGCCAGCGCCAGCGCATTGGGGTAGCACGAGCGCTTTCAGTCGAGCCCCAGATGATAGTGTGCGACGAGCCGGTATCGGCGCTGGACGTATCGGTCCAGGCGCAGGTCATTAATCTGCTGCAGGACCTTCAGCGCGATCGCGGACTCACGTACATGTTCATCGCGCATGACCTCTCGGTCGTGCAGCACATTGCGGATCGGGTCGCCGTCATGTATCTGGGCCGCATCGTCGAGATCGCGTCGTCTCATGACCTGTATTCGAATCCAATAATGCCGTACACGCAGGCGTTGCTGTCCGCGGTCCCACGCCCCGAACCGGGCCGGCAGACGACACGCATCCTACTGCAGGGCGAACCGCCATCGCCAGCGAATCCACCCCCGGGGTGCGTATTCTTTCCGCGTTGCAACCATCCGCTCAAGGATGCGGATTGCACGCACGTCGTTCCACCGCTTGAGGAAAAGACGCCGGCGCATTTCGCGGCGTGCATCAAACAACCGTCCACGCTAGCTCAGCCCTAAGACTCCATGGCACCAAGCGAACCAGTTTTCGGTCAACCGCAAGCGGCGACCGTCACACACGACGAGCCACCAAGCGGGCTCGAGCATTGGACTGGGAACACCGCATTCTTCGGCCACCCGCGCGGACTGTCCACACTCTTCTTCATGGAGATGTGGGAACGATTCTCGTATTACGGAATCCGTCCGCTGCTCGTGCTGTTCATGACCGCGGCGTTGATGTCCGGCGGCTTTGGCTTCGACCGCACAGTCGCGTCGTCAATAGTCGGTATCTACGCGGCATGCGTGTACCTCGCGTCCCTCCCGGGCGGATGGATCGCAGACCGCTGGCTGGGATTGCAACGTTCCATCTGGTGGGGCGGCGTGCTCATTGCGTGCGGCCACATTGCCATAGCACTCTCGACGATCTTCGCACACACCGCATTCTTCGTCGGCCTCGTCCTCATCGTGCTTGGCACGGGATTGCTCAAGCCGAACGTCTCTGCAACGGTGGGTGACCTGTATCCAGAAGGCGGAGCGCGGCGGGACGCTGGCTTTTCAATCTTCTATATGGGAATCAATACCGGCGCGCTGATAGCGCCGCTCATCACGGGATATCTGGGTGAGCGCGTGGGTTGGCACTGGGGATTCGGCGCCGCTGGCCTGGGCATGATCATTGGGATCATCACGTACAGCGCACGCGCAAAGGCGACCCTCGGTCCGATCGGCGCAGCATCGTCGGCGAGTCCCGCGGAACAGCGCAAGGTTCGGCTCATATCCTTCGCGAGCTTGGTAGTGATCGCCGCGCTTGTGCTGCTGGTAAGCCTCGGCGTTATCCACATCAATCCCGTATTACTGGCGCAGCGAATGAGCGTCGTGATGCTCGCGCTCGCTGTTGTTTACTTCGCGTACCTGTTCTTCTTCGCGCATCTCACGATCGACGAGAAGAAGCGAGTCGCCGTCATTGTCGTGCTTTTCGTTTTTGCCACCATCTTCTGGGCCGCATTCGAGCAGGCTCCGACGTCGCTCAATCTGTTCGCACGTGATTTCACGGATCGCATGGTGTTCGGATGGGAAGTTCCCACGCTGTGGCTTCAGTCAGCCGAATCGTTCTTCGTAATTCTTCTCGCACCCGTGTTCGCCTGGATCTGGGTGGCGTTGGCGCGGCGCAAACTCGAGCTGTCCAGCCCGGCCAAATTCGCCTTTGGCCTCGCATTCGCCGGAGTCGGATTCCTCGCAATGGTCGCCGCATCCAACCGGGTGATAGCCGGTGCCGCCTCGGGTGGCACGATGCGTGTGTCAATGTGGTGGCTCACGATGTCGTACATGTTCCAGGCATTCGGGGAGCTATCACTCAGTCCCGTTGGGCTCAGCTCCATGACGAAGCTTGCGCCGCGCCGGTTCGTGGGACAGATGATGGGCGTCTGGTTTCTCGCCGACGCTCTGGGCAACCTGATCGCAGGGCTTGTGGGTGGACACGTGAACCCAGACAATCTGAAGGAGATGCCGCAGTTGTTTCAGCGTACGGCGATGTCGCTGTTTATCGCCGCCGTTGTGTGCGCGTTGCTCGCTATCCCTATCCGCCGCATGATGGGAGAGCGTCGCACGGCCTGACCCAGGGCAGTTAGGGTGCTGATGTGTCGGCACCACACTGGTGCGACATCAGGGCCAGTTGTAAACCGAGTTAGGGATCGCGCGCTCTCGGCTAGTCTGCACGTCCCCGGGTTCGCGCCAGAACCAACGAGTGAAGTCGTGATTGGTAAAGCGAAGCTCGAATTTGGAATCACCGCGATCGTTCAATGGAAAAGCCAAGTCAACGCGCCATGTGCGTCGCGATCGTGCCGGTAGCGCCGCAAGAAGCCCGATCCCGGCGGCATATTTGACGTCAGTGGTGACACCGAACGGTGCCTCACCGGCCCATAGCCTGCCCGCATCCACCCAGAGTGCGGCCGCGAGGCCCGCGAGCTGCCGAACGTGGCCAAGCCGGTAACGATCTTCCGCCCGGACGACCATGCGCTGTGCGCCGCCAAGACTCGACGAGCCGTAACCGGGCATTCCACCGTCACGGTCCGCAAAGGTGACTTGGAATGGCACACGTTGATGCCATCCCCCACTAAACTCGACATCTACGATCGACGTGTGTTTCTTACTCGGATGTGCGTACCACGCCGCTCTTCCACTCGCCAGTACACCGTCGGTCACATGCGTGTCGAGGTCGCGGCGGCGCTCGCCCATGAGCTCGATCCCAGTGAACGACGACGGAGTTCCGTGACCCAGATAGAGATCGGTGGACACGAAGTAATCGCGCTCATCCGCGTCCGTCAGCTTCAATCCTCGGCCGAGAAGCGTTGCGAACTGCATCCCGGTACGCACGTCTTGCGTACCTTCAACTGCATCGAACGCCTGAACACGCACGTACGTCAGATTTCGAAAGCCGAGCAGAAGATTGACCCGACTCGTGCGATGCTCCGTGTACCGGTCTATGAGCGCCGTACTGGTGTCGGGCACCACCGCCGAGTCGACCACGAGAACGGGAGTACGTCCAGTGCGCTCGCGCTCGCGCGATACAGTCGCACCCACGAGGAATACATGGCGTATCCTGCCAAACGCTATGACACCTCCAGCGTCGGTGTATTCCCTCGTGAATGCCAGTGCAGCCGATGGGGCATTTGGCCGGCGAAAGTACAGGAAGCCGGTCGCCGAACCGGCCGATGCTCGCCACGACGTTCGCTGCAAGTCAGTGAGGAATGGATGACTGAACAGCGCGTCCCAGCTTCCACCGATCTCGTTGCGCGAGCCCTGGAGAGACAGTTGATACGGGCGGCCGAATAGCTGATAGTCCACTACACGCGCCTTATAGATATCGCGAAAAAACACGCCATGCTGCCAGGCGCCAGTCGCGGAAAGTGCCGATCCGGAAAGGTTCTCCTCACCGAACCGCACGGCGCGCACTATCGGTGACTTGGTAGAAATACTTCCATCAAGCACGAGCGAAACTTCGTCGAACGTCACGACGTCCACGATCACACCGCCGCCGCTATCGGGCACCACAATCAGGTTGGCGTCCGCAAGGAATGGCTGGGCTCGCAGAATGCGCTCTGCTTCACGCAATCTGAAGTCAACACATGCGTCTCCAACGCGGATGGGGATAAACCGTCGGATCACCGCTTCGCGCGTCGTGGAATGGAGATTGGTAGCAAGCCGAGCTACGCGGCTGGTGAACTTTGTCCCTCCCGCCTCGAACGGCGGATAGGCATGGATGTCGATCCGGTGGATTGTCTCGCCATGGCAAACTGGCTGCTGTAAAGCGCCCGAAATGGCGGTGTCGGGAAGACTGTCCCCTTGCCCGCGAGCGGTGGAGGCGCAGATTCCGAGGAGAGTGAAGGCCCATACAGTCCTCCAGGTCCAGAGTCGTGTCATTCCGTCCTATTGTAGCAGTTACAGCCGCGATCCGCAGCGAAAACGATATATCCGCCGCCCGCCTCAGAACTACATACATCTTGGCGGTGGAGAACGCACACCTCGTACCAATCGTTGCCGCGCCGTTATGCGACGCGAGCGGAGCTGATTCACTGATCGAGCGCGTGGATGGACTCGTCCTCACGGGCGGGGCGGACGTGAACCCGGCGCAGTACGGCGAGGAGCCGCATCGCATGCTTGGTCCAGTATCCGATATCCGCGACGGATGGGAGGTGGCGTTGATTCGAGCTGCCCAACGGCGCGGGATTCCCGTGCTCGCAATCTGCCGCGGTGCTCAGCTTCTCAACGTTGCCCTTGGGGGCACGTTGTTGCAGGACCTACCGAGCCAACACCCGAGCGAAATCAATCACGATCCAGACCGCCCGCGCAATTCCCGGACGCATCCCGTGGAGCTGCCCAGCGAATCACGGTTGACGCGGGCGATCGGTGAAACTCGTGTGACGGTGAACTCGGTGCATCATCAAGCGATCGATCGTGTGGCTGATAATCTGCGAGTGGTTGCGGTAGCGCCCGACGGCGTGATTGAGGCCGTGGAGTCAGCCGCGGATTCGCCATGGTGGTGCGTTGGCGTCCAGTGGCATCCGGAGGATCTGGTACAGTCAGTTGAGCCATGGGACCGCGATATTTTCAGTGCGTTCGCGAACGTGGTCAGGGCGTATGCTGGGGTTGAAGTGAGATGAGCATCCGGCGGGATTCCCGCTTTCGCGGGAACGACGGTGGTGTTCGCGGGAATGACGGTGGTGTTCGCGGGAATGACGGTGGTGTTCGCGGGAATGACGAGGGTGTTCGCGGGAATGACGGGGGGGCCCGGTATATTCCAGAGTGACGCTAAGATCACTGCATGTTGATGCGGGACGGAGCTGGCGCGGGGGGCAGCGTCAGGTCTTCCTCCTAGCCACGAGTCTCCGCGCGCACGGGCGGGAACCGCTCGTAATTGGAGTTGGTGGGTCGCCACTACTGGAACGGCTGCAAGCCGCCGGCATCGCAACGGCGTCAGTTCCAATGCGGTCAGATTGGGATCTGCGGTCGGCAAAGCGACTTCGCTCGATAATCCGCGCGTGGCATCCGGACATCGTTCACGCACACGACGCACGCGCGCACGCGATAGCTCTCATTGCACTAGCCGGCGACACCACGCCGCTTGTTGTAACCCGCCGCGTAACTTTTCCGCTGAAATCGGTGCGGGTAAAGTACGGGCTCCGCGTCACGCGTTTCATCGCGATATCGAATGCCGTCAAGAACGCTATGGCGCGATCCGGAGTCGATCCCCAACGGATTGACGTGGTGCATTCTGGTGTGCCACTTCCAGAGGCTCCGGCGCCCCGCGACTGGCGAAAAGAGCTCGGCTGGTCCAGCGACGCGGTAATAGTCGGCGTGGTAGGCGCGATGACGGCTGAAAAGGGGAGCGACGCGCTTCGCCATATTGGCAGGCGGCTGACGGAGCGGGCGATCGCGCGCACGCGTGTCCTGCTTCTTGGCGGCTCGTCGCGCGGGTCGGTTAAGCTAGGGCCACTGCGGGGACACCAGGCAGGATTTGTCACCGAGGTCCACAATGCGATGGCCGGCTTGGATATGCTGTGGCACCCAGCTGTCGAGGAGGGACTCGGTACCGTTCTTATCGATTCCCTGGCGCTTGGCTTGCCGCCGGTCGCATTCGATGTCGGCGGTGTAGGCGAGATTATACAGAATGGGAAAAACGGACTTCTTGTCCCATCTGGTGATATAAAAGCGTTTGCTGTGGCGCACGAGTCGTTGCTCGACGCAGGAATCAGGGAACGAATGGGATCCGCGGGACCGAGCCGAGCCGCTGTCTTTAGTGTAGAAGCGATGACGGAAGGCGTTGAACGGGTGTACCAACGCATCCTTACCGCCTAACTTGGGGCACATGCTTCACATCTGTATTCCGACATTCAACGAAGGCCCAACTGTGGGAGTGTTGCTCTGGCGCATCCGAAAGGTGTTCCAGGATTATTCCCGCGAGTACGAAGTGATCGTGTACGACGACGGGAGCACAGACGGGACCGCCGCAACACTGGAGCCGTATTGCAAGGTGCTCCCACTGACCATCCTGCACGGCGACAAGCAGGAGGGGTTCGGTCACGCGCTGAATGCGCTCTGCGCTGATGTGTCGCGCCGCACCAAGTACCCGCGACGGGACGCGATGGTAGTGATGCAGGGCGATTTCACAGACCAGCCCGAAGTGCTGCCGGAGTTACTAAAGCGATTCGAGGGTGGCGCGGATATCGTGACGACCGAGCGCGAGCGCGGATCGATGCCGGCTGCCGTCCGGAGACTCGCAAGGGTAGGCCCATGGATGATGCGGCCGTTTGTATCGGCGAAGGACGTGACCGACCCGTTTGGATCGTTCAAGCTGTACCGGATATCGCTTCTGCGCGACTACGCCAAGTCCGGCGCTGACATGCCGCTCGTTACAACCGACGGATGGGCGGCGAATCTGGAAATGTTTCTCAAGCTCGCTCCACTCGCGCGCAAGGTCGAGAAGGTTCCAGTCGCGCCGCGATACGATTTGCGTCCGCGAGAGACACGCGTACGTCCACTTGCGGATGCCATGGGACTGTACCGTGCCGCTCGTGCATCGCGCGGATGGCGTAAACCGGCCGCGCAGTGACTGCCGCGTCCTTCGTCAAGCTCGCGCTGGCCTGCACTTTTTGTGTTGCCGTTAGCGCATCCGCACAGGTTGCATCAAAGGATGCGTCCGTCGGGCCCGCAAATCCGAACGCACCCACAACGGTGGTGCAACAATCTGCCGACCCGCTGCCAGTTCCATTCGGAGTTGGAGAGCTGGCGCAGTATGACGTGAAATTCGGCGCCCTCAAGGTTGGATCCGCCAGCACGCTCGTCGAGGACATCGAAGACGTCCGTGGCATCTCCACGTGGCACACTGTATTTCGACTGCAGGGCGGGACGTTTTTCTTCAGAGTGAACGACGTGTTCGAAAGCTGGATCGATCGCAACACGTTCTCGTCTGTGCGCTTCTACCAGACGCAACAGGAAGGCTCTAACGATCGCGAGAAGCGCTACGAGATATTTCCTGATCGCGGCACGTACATGGAGATGGACAAGAAGCCTCCGCGCGATCACGAGGGCGTGAAAGATCCGCTCGACGACGGATCGTTCTTGTTCTTCGTTCGCACGTTGCAGCTCGAAGTCGGGCACACGTACGAGTCGCAGCGTTACTTCCGCCCGGAGCGCAACCCCATTCGCGTGCGCATCCTGCGAAAGGAGACTATCGAAGTTCCAGCCGGAAGATTCGACTGCATCGTGTTGCAGCCGGCGATCAAGACGCAGGGAATATTTTCCGAGAACGGCAACGCCGAGGTATGGCTCTCGGACGACAACAGGCACATACTCGTGCAGTTGAAGTCGAAGTTGTCGTTCGGATCGATCAATCTTTATTTGCGATCGTACAAGCCTGGTGCGTGAATGCGACCGCGAGCTTTCGCGGGGATGACGGGCTTTCCTAAAATCGATTGAATGATTTACGCTGGCACTGGCTCCGAATCATCGCTGCCGTATCGGGACTGATGATCCGGATGATGAGGTAGGCAATTCCACCTACGATCAGCACCTTGATCGCGATTCCGAGCACGAACATCGCGATTCCGAACACGATGCCGAGCACTATTCCGCCTACGATTAGCGCGATACCGAGAAAGAAGATGGTGCGCAGCATTGCTGAAGTCTCCGTTTAGCATAGTACGAAGCGTGGGCGCTTCGTACGAATTCCGGGTTGAGTTTCTACGCCCATTTGACAGCAACGGGGCGCGAAATGGTTGCTGACGTAACTGTCGTCGGAGCTGGAATTATAGCCCTCACTACCGCTATCGAAATCGCGGACCGGGGACTCAGTGTCAGGCTCGTCGGCACCACCCACTCCGGCAATGCATCGAACGCCGCCGGAGGCATGCTGGCCCCCTCAGTCGGACGCGAGTCTGGATCGGCACACGTTTTCGCGCAGGCATCTCGAGATCGCTACCCATCTTTCGTGGCTGCGTTGGCCGAACGCTCAGGAAGGCGGATTCCCATAAATACCGCGGGGATACTGGAAGTTGCACTGAGCGCTTTGGAAGCGGAAGATTTACAGCGTTCCATCGAACGTCCGTCCGGCTGGCTTTCGACCGTTGAGGTGGCTATGGAAGAACCGTCGCTCTTGCCGTCGGCGGGCGCTGTCTTTCACCCCATGGACGGAAGTATTGAGCCGCTGCCATTGCTCGACGCCTTGAGTGCGGTGGTCGCGACGCACGAGGGGATCGTGACAGCGCGTGAAGACTGCCGAGAGCTGCACGCTACCGACCTTGGCTGCAGTGTCTTTACCGACATGGAGAGCCGCTTCACCTCCGAGTATGTTGTGCTTGCTGCCGGGGCGTGGACTCCGCTCATTGCCGGTGCCGGTGCATGTGTCGCCTCAGTTCAGCCGCTGCGTGGCCAGATGATCGCGTTTAAGGGAGCGCCTTTGCGCCACGTGACCTGCGGAGCGGGCGGCTATCTCATTCCAAGAACTGACGGCTACACGGTGGCAGGTGGAACCATGGAACATGCCGGATTTGAGTCGGTCACCACTGCCGAGGCGATCGAGCTCATTAGATCGCGTGCGGCAATGCTGTGCCCGGCCCTCTCCAGGATAGCCGTGCACTCAAGTTGGGCGGGGCTGCGTCCGGCTACGCCGGACCTGTTACCGATCATCGGCCCCGACCCCGAGCGGCAGCGAGTGATCTATGCATGCGGTCATTCACGCAACGGAATTCTGCTTGCTCCGCTCACCGCTGAAGTGATCGCGGATCTCGTGACTGGGACTGTTCCGCGGTATGACCTGAATCGATATCGGCCTGGGCGGCATTAGGCTAGATTTGGCAGTCTATGGCTGAATCGCTGTATCAGATCATGGGGCGTCATAGGGCGGAACCCCTTCCGGAACGGAAGCCCTCCTGGCTCAAAGTACGAGCGCCTGGCGGGCCGAACTATTTGCGCCTGACGCAGATGATGCGGGAGCTCAACCTGCACACTGTCTGCGAAGAGGCGCATTGCCCCAACATCGGTGAGTGCTGGGAGCACGGCACCGCTACCTTCATGATTCTGGGGGACGTCTGTACCCGGAACTGTGCCTACTGCGCCGTCGCGCATGGCCGGCCACCGGCGTACGATACGGCGGAGCCTGCGCGCGTCGGTGAAGCTGTCGCTGAGCTCCGGCTACGGCACGCCGTCATCACATCGGTTGACCGGGACGACCTACCTGACTTTGGCGCGTACATCTTCGCCGAGACAATCCGGCAGATAAAGCAGCAGCTCCCGGAGTGCTCGGTGGAAGTTCTGGTTCCGGACTTTCAGGGAAACCGGGACAGTATCGCCACGGTGCTCGATGCGGGTCCGGACATTTACAACCACAACACGGAAACCGTCCCGCGACTCTACAAGAAGTGCCGGCCGGGTGGTCGTTATCCCCGAGTAATGGAAATATTCAGGACCGCAAAAGAGCTGGCTCCGGATATCCCGACCAAAACGGGGATGATCCTTGGCATGGGGGAGACACTGGAAGAGGTCGAGCTGGTAATGCGAGATCTACGCGAGGTTGACGTAGATATCCTCACTCTGGGCCAGTATCTGCGTCCATCTGAAAGCCACATTCCGCTGGACCGATACGTAACGCCCGTTGAGTTCCGGCAGTTGTACGACGTAGGCATGTCGCTTGGCTTCAGACATGTCGAGTCAGGTCCACTGGTGCGGAGCAGCTATCACGCCTGGGAGCAAGTTCAAGCAGCGGGCGTGAGCTGAACCGCGATCACGTCCACTCCGCGCTTCACACACGTCCAACCACGCGCGGCACACCACCCACAAGTATCGCGGCTCGGCATTCTCCAGTCGCAGCTTCCGGCTCTACTTGCACGTATAAACGTTATGGCTAAGAAAAACACATCTCCGGCAACCGCGAGCAATCGCGATACCGCAATTGGCTACCTGCATTCGATGCTGTTGCAGCGTCGCTTCGAAGAAAAAAGCGCGGAAGCCTACGCGATTGGAAAGATCGGCGGCTTCTGTCACTTATACATCGGGCAGGAAGCGGTATCGACGGGGACCATGGCTCTGTTGCGCCCCGATGATTACGTCATAACTGCGTACCGCGACCATGGGCTCGCTCTGGCTCGCGGAATAACGCCTCGTGAAGTAATGGCCGAGCTGTTTGGACGTGCAGCGGGATGCTCTGGTGGAAAAGGTGGCTCGATGCACCTCTTCAACAGCAAACTGAACTTCCTGGGCGGCCACGGCATCGTGGGTGGTCATATTCCGATCGCTACCGGTGTAGGTTTCGCGATTTCGTATCGCGGCGGCGACCAGGTATGCGTCTGCTTCTTTGGTGAGGCGGCTGTGAACATCGGCGCATTTCACGAAGCGTTGAACATGGCTTCGCTATGGAATCTTCCCGTAGTGTTCGTCATCGAGAACAACCGCTACGGCATGGGAACGGCAATTGGCCGCTCTACCGCGCAGCAGGATGTTGCGAAGCGCGCAGACGCGTACGCGATGCTCGGAATTTCAGTTGATGGACAGGACGTATACGCAGTGAATGCCGAACTTGGCGCAGCGGTCGAGCGTGCGCGCAAGGAACACCGACCGACGTTGGTGGAAGTGCGCACGACGCGCTTCATGGGGCACTCGATGTCTGATGCCGCAAGCGGAACTTATCGCTCCAAGGAAGAGCTCGATCAGAGCATGCAGCGGGACCCGATCCTTCTTTTGAAGAAAAAGATGATGAGCGATGGAATGCTCACCGAGGATGACTACAAGAAGATGGATGACGAGGCCAAGGCCGCGGCGCAGGACGCATGGGATTTCGCGGATGCGGCTCCGGAGCCGGCGCCTGAAGAACTATTCACGCACGTTCTCAGTGGCGAGCCAGACTCAACGGGGGCAGCACGATGACGGTGATGACATACCGAGACGCGCTCAACCAGGCGTTACGCGAAGAGCTCAAGCGGGACGAGTCCGTCTTCCTGATGGGTGAGGAAGTCGCTGAATACAACGGGGCGTACAAGGTATCGCGTGGATTGCTCGACGAGTTCGGCCCCAAGCGTATCGTTGACACGCCGATCACGGAGCTTGGCTTCGCCGGCGTTGGCGTTGGCGCAGCGATGGCGGGACTGCGTCCGATCATAGAATTCATGACGTGGAACTTCGCGTTGCTCGCGATCGATCAGGTTGTAAATGCGGCGGCGAAGATGCTGTACATGTCAAATGGTCAGTTCAAGATGCCCATGGTGTTCCGCGGGCCCAACGGTTCCGCATTACAACTGGGGGCGCAGCACTCGCAGGCGTGGGACAGTTGGTTCGCGCATATCCCGGGGCTCAAGGTTGTCTCGCCAGGCACGCCGGCCGATGCGAAGGGACTTCTCAAGGCGGCGATCCGCGACGACAACCCGGTAATCGTGTTGGAAGGCGAAATGCTATACAACACAAAGGGAGAGGTGGATGACAACCCTGACCTCATTGTGCCGATCGGCAAGGCAGAGCTGAAGCGCGAAGGAGATCACTGCACCATCGTCTGCTTTGGCAAGATGGTGCTGGTGGCATTGCAGGCTGCCGACCAGCTTGCGAAGGAAGGCGTCAACGTCGACGTGCTTGATCTTCGCACTGTGCGGCCCATGGACGTGGATGCCATTGCGGCTTCCGTAGCGAAGACAAATCGCGCTGTCGTGGTCGAGGAAGGCTGGGAAGTGTGTGGCATCGGAGCGCAGGTGGTCGATTACATCCAACGCGAATGCTTCGACGATCTCGACGCACCGGTGGTACGGGTGCATCAGGCAGATGTACCAATGCCCTACGCGAAGAATCTCGAAAAACTCGCCAAGCCGGATGCTGCCAAGACTATCGCGGCAGTGAAGCGCGTCATGTACCTCGAGGACTAGACGATCATGGCGACGAAGGTGTTGATGGAAGCGCTATCACCCACGATGGAAGAAGGACGCCTCGTGAAGTGGCTCAAGAACGAAGGCGATCCGGTAAAAGGCGGTGACGTTCTGGCCGAGGTCGAGACAGACAAGGCGGTGATGGAGCTCGTCGCACGCGGCGACGGAGTTCTGCGCAAGCGGCTCGCCCACGAAGGCGATTCAGCCGCGGTTGGCACGCTGCTTGGCGTCGTCGCCCCACCGGACGAAGACATCAGCGCGCTCATTGAGGCGGCGGGCGGCGGTCCAACCGCGGTTCCGTCTGACAACACCCAGCAGCCATTGGGAAAAGCAGCCGATCCCGGCGACGTAATCGCGAAGGCGAAGGAGTTCGAGGGAGTAACGTCGATCCCCCACGCACCCAAGCAGTCACAAGGAGAAGCGTCAACGCCGCCACAGGAACGCGAGCGTCGCGGAGCTCAGCGCATCGACACCGCTGCGCACACCGGTGAAGGTAGTGCCGCCACTGCGCGAGGGGGGCGTCCCCGGTCATCACCGCTCGCGCGCCGGCTTGCATCTGAACGCGGTGTTGATCTCAACGCGCTGCAAGGCTCCGGTCCTGGGGGTCGTATCGTCAAGCGCGACATAGAACAGGCCCCTGCTGCCGCGCAACCGGTGGCGCAGAAGCCAGTTCGTGTTGGGGACTACCAGGACGTCCCGCTAACATTAATGCGGAAGACGATCGCCAAACGACTGGGCGAGTCCAACGGTCCTATTCCAACATTCTATCTCACCGCCGAATTCGACGTTACTCGCGTTGCAGAGTTGCGTGAGTCTATGATTCAGCAGGGTGCAGAATACAAGGTGTCGTTCAACGACATTCTGATAAAGGCGACGGCGACGGCGCTGGCCCAGCATCCGGAAGTCAACGCGCACTGGACTGGTGATGCGATCCGTCAGTTCAACCGGGTGCACATCGGAATGGCTGTCGCGGTGCCTGACGGACTGATCACTCCCGTCATATTCGACGCGAATGACAAGGGGCTCGCTGACATCGCGGCCGAGGCGCGCGAGCTGGCCGGTCGTGCGCGTGAACGCAGGCTCAAGCCTGAGGAGTACACGGGCTCCACGTTCTCGATCTCCAATCTCGGGATGTTTGGCATCGATCAATTTACCGCGATAATCAATCCGCCCGAGGCCGGCATACTCGCTGTTGGCGCCGTGGAGGAGAAGCCGGTCGTCGTGGATGGGGATCTGGTGATTCGCAAGCGGTTGCGGGTAACGATGAGTTGCGACCATCGCGTGATCGACGGCGCGACGGGGGCGAAGTTCCTGCAGACACTTCGCCGGCTGGTTGAAAACCCGTTGATGCTCGTTTTCTGATGACCTCTTCGTGACCCCATCGAAAGCGGGAATCACTTCGGAGTCGGTATCGCACCTTAGGAGATTCCCGCTTTCGCGGGAATGACGTTGCTTTGCGGGAATGACGCTGCTTTGCGGGAATGACAATTTTTATGGGAACATCCATGTCTTCTTATGATGTGATTTTCATTGGCGGCGGACCGGCCGGCTACGTGGGCGCGATTCGTTGCGCACAGCTTGGGATGTCGGTTGCCGTCGTCGAGCGCGACGGACTCGGTGGTACATGCGTTTTGTGGGGATGCATACCTGCCAAGGCGCTTCTGGAATCCGCTTCGATTGCCGAAAAGGTGAAGAAGGGGGCGGAGTTCGGCGTGACCGCTGGCGACGTCAAGCTCGACTACGGGGTCGCTATGAAGCGTTCGCGCTCGGTCAGCAACCAGAATTCCAAAGGCGTCGAGTTCCTCTTCAAGAAGAACAAGATTACGTGGATCAAGGGAACCGCGCGCATCACTTCCAAGAACGGCGTGAGCATCAAGACCGCGGACGGCAAGGAGGAGAAGCACGATGCGCGTAAGGCGATCTGCATTTCAACTGGATCTCGCGTGAAGGGACTGCCACAAGCCGGTCTGGAATTGAACAAGACCACCGTGCTTTCGTCCGACGAGGCGTTGACGCTCGAGAAGGCGCCCAAGACGATGGCGATAGTCGGTGCTGGTGCCGTGGGATGCGAGTTCGCCGATGTATTCGCCGCGTTCGGAACACAGGTCACGATCGTCGAAGTAGCCAAGCAGTTGCTACCACTGGAAGACGACGACGTTGGCGTCGAGCTGGCGAAGGCGTTCAAGAAGCGCGGCATCGCGATGCTCACGAACGCAAAGCTCGGCGACGTGAAAGTCGGCAAGTCGTCAGTCAAGTTCAGCGTTGACATTGCTGGCAAGAAGCAGGACATCGAGGTGGAGAAGGTTCTGGTCGCCGCCGGACGCGCGCCCAACATCGAAGACATCGGCATCAAGGAGCTGGGCGTCGCCATGACGGATCGCGGCTTCATCAAGATCAACGAGCGCATGGAGACGTCGGTCAAGGGTATCTATGCGATAGGCGACGTCGCCGGCCCTCCGATGCTGGCTCATAAGGGTGAGCGCGAAGGAATTGTCTTCGCCGAATACCTGGCGGGGCAGCCGCACGTGCACAACGTGAACTACGGGAACATTCCGAACGCTACATACTGTCATCCGGAAGTCGCATCGATCGGGAAGACGGAGCGTGAGCTGAAAGAAAAAAATGTTCCTTACAAGATTGGACGCTTCCCCTTCTCCGCCAACGGTCGCGCGCGCACGTCGGGTGAGACGGACGGATTCGTCAAGATCATCTCGGACCCCAAGTACGGCGAGATTCTGGGCGCACACATAATTGGCGCGCACGCCACCGAGATCATCCACGAGCTCGCAGTGGCGAGAGAGAATGAGTTCACGGTGGAAGAGGTCGAGCTGGCTATACACGCGCATCCGACGCTTTCCGAAGCGATCGCGGAAGCGACGCTCGATTCACTTGGCAAGATGATCAACTTCTAGTCCGTGGCCGACAGGGAGTTGCTGGTCCTGAACCTCGGCGAGCGCTCGTACGCCGAGGTTCTTGCGTTTCAGCGAGATGCGGCGGCAAGAAGAATCACGGGGGAGATAGATCAGGACGTGCTCCTGCTCGTGGAGCATCCGCCGGTTGTGACACTGGGGCGCAAGAAGGCTGACAACAAGCTACCGGTGAGCGAGGATTACCTGCGCTCGCGCGGAATCGAGCTGTTCGAGGTCGAGCGCGGCGGTGGCGTGACATTTCACGGGCCCGGACAGCTCGTCGGTTATCCCATTTTTGACCTCAAGCGACACAAGCTCGATCTACACTGGTACCTGCGTCAGGTCGAGGAGGCGCTGATTCGCACGCTCGCCGACTATGAGATTCTCGGTGAGCGAAACACTGGTTTTACGGGTGTATGGACCGGCGGTCGCAAGATCGCCTCGATTGGCGTTCACGCGCGCAACTGGGTGACGTGGCACGGATTCGCCTTGAACGTCACTACGGACCTATCGTATTTCAATGTGATGACACCGTGCGGAATTGACGGTGTTGTCATGACATCGATGAGCCGCGAGCGGCCAGCGCAGGCTGTAACCGTGGAGAGCGTGTCAGTTACGACCGCGGCGCGGTTTGGAGAATTGTTTGAGCTTGAGCCGCGAGTTGTACTGGCAGTATAGCGAGCCCCGGAGCCCCGTCATTCCCGCGAAGGCGGGAATCTCGATGCACGTGGTGACCGACTCCGAAAGGGATTCCCGCGTTCGCGGGAATGACGGGGCGACGCGAGAATGACGGGGAGGGGCGACGCGGGAATGACGGGGAGGGGCGACGCGGGAATGACGACGGGTTTTCTTCGGGTATATTTCGGGTATGGTTCACGATGGTCGTATGGTGATCCCGCCGAGGGCGCGCATCGTGGCTCCGGACGCGACAACGCGCGACTTTTCGGCGGAGCTTAACCCCGACCAACTCGCGGCGGCGACGCACGGTGAGGGACCGCTCTTGATAGTGGCCGGCGCGGGAAGCGGCAAGACGAGGACGCTGGTTTATCGGGTAGCGCATCTGGTGGATCGGGGCGTTCGGCCAGAGCGCATACTTCTGTTGACCTTCACGCGTAGAGCCGCCCACGAGATGCTGTCGCGTGCTGAGCGCCTGATCGGCAGCGCCAGCCGCAATGTTCAGGGCGGAACATTTCACGCCACGGCGCATCGGTTGCTCCGGCGATTCGGTCCGGCCGCCGGACTCCCCAAGGACTTCAGCATCATGGATCAGAGCGATTCCGCCGATCTGATGCAGATATCCCGAGCGGCGCTCGGCCTGGGCGCCGGAGCCAAACGATTTCCGAAAAAGGAAACGCTACACCACGTGTATTCGCGGCATGTCAACACAGGCATAGCGATGGAAGACATCGTGCGCGACGAGTATCCACGATTCATAGAGTACATCCCGGATTTCACGCGGTTATACGCGGACTACACACTGCGCAAGCAGGAGCGCAACCTCGTCGACTATGACGATCTGTTGTTGCTCTGGGCGATGCTGCTCGAAGCAAGTCCCGAGATCGCATCCGACATTGCCGGTCTGTACGATCACATCCTCGTTGATGAATACCAGGATACCAACGCACTACAGGCACGCATTCTACGTGGCATGGCCCGGGCACACTCGAACATTACAGTTGTCGGTGACGACGCCCAGAGCATCTACTCCTTCCGTGGGGCGACTATTCGTAACATCCTGGAGTTCCCCGCCCAATTCCCCGGTACGCGGATCGTGACACTGGATCGTAACTACAGATCGACACCACAGATCCTCAGGACGAGCAACACCGTGATCGAGCACGCGGGGGAGCGTTTCGCCAAGACTCTATGGACCGAGCGAGCAGCGGCCGAATTGCCTGCGTTGGTTACCGCTCGCGACGAACCGCAGCAAACCCGATACGTGGTGGACCGTATCCTGGAACTGCACGAGGAGGGAATTGCGCTCGGCAACATTGCTGTGCTGTTCCGCGCCGGCTACATGTCTGCGGATCTCGAGATTGAGCTCGCTAATCGCAAAATTCCATTTGAAAAATGGGGCGGCCTGAAATTCCTGGAAGCGGCGCACGTGAAAGACGTACTCGCGTTCCTGCGGGTGCTCGAGAATCCGCGGGATGAGGTGAGCTGGTATCGACTACTGTTACTCCTGCCGGGAATTGGTGAAGCAACCGCCCGCGCCGCAATTGACGCACTCGCCGCCGCTGCCTGGGACTCCGCTGCGTTCGGACGTTACGTACCACCTCCACGTGCGCGCGCGGCTCACGCGTCGCTCGTCGAACTGATCAACACGCTCCGCGCCGCGCCAGAGGTCGATGGCGCAAAGGTCGCACGGGAGATCGGGCACGTTCGCACGATGTACGACGCGATAGTCCGGGACCGATACGACCGGCCGGAGCCGCGACTGGCGGACCTGGATCAGCTCCAGACAATCGCAGCCGGCTTCCCTGACAGGACGACCTTTCTTTCGGCGTTGGCGCTGGAACCACCGAGCACGACCCAGGACTTCGCCGGCGGCGCGGCGGCGGGCGAGGCTGACGCACTGGTGCTGAGCACGGTGCACTCCGCCAAGGGAAAGGAATGGGACGCGGTGTTCATCATCTCAGCCGTTGACGGCCTCTTCCCTTCCGCGCGCGCGCTCGGAAGCGATGAGGAATCTGAGGAGGAGCGCCGACTGATGTACGTGGCGATGACACGCGCGCGGAATCATCTAAGCATCGTGCACCCGCTAAGCTCGTATGGTAGTCGGCGCGGTGCCGACTACTCGTTGACTCAGCTTTCACGCTTCATCGACCCGGGTGTGCGCTCCACCATGCAACACGTCGCACTCGGCGCGGACGACAGGCCGGCGGAGCGAGAGACATCGCCGATACGAGGACCGGCTATAGATCTCCGCGCGCTGCTCAGGGGAAGATTCGGCGCATAACGGTGCTGCTGTCAGCCGCCATCGCTGGCGCTGTAAGCTATAAATGCAAAGCCCCGCCACTCTCTCGTGAGAGCGGCGGGGCTTTGTTGGGCTACACCGGCAAGTGCCGGCGCTAGGTCACGCCTGCTACTGTCCGAGGAGCTTGTCCTTGGGGTTCTTGTCGAGGAGCGAAACGATTGCCGGTGCTGCGAGCGCGCCGGACGGTACAATTGGAAGCAAGGTTCCCGCCGGAGTCGAATTGGTTCCCGACGCTGTGAGCGTGTACGCCACCGCTGGCGGCGTTGCGATTACGGTCAATACCGATCCGTCTTGTTGTGAGCCAGCAACTGGAGCGAACGCAGCCGAGGTAGCCGACGAATCGATCTTGGGGGATCCGATGGGTGCTAACGCGTCGCCCATCAGAGGCGTAGTCGTCCCCGCTGCGGTCGCCGTAATACGGTAGGACGACGCCGCTGGTGTTGCAGGCGCTGTTGCGACGTTGGAATAGGGGCTGATCACGCCGGCAGCCAGGTTGGCAAACAGCGGTGTCCCAGAAACTGCGCCGCCGGTCGCGACAGCGATCGTGGCGTAGATATCGGCTGCTGAGGCGTTCGCGTTGATTGCGCGCAACGCGATACTGCCAGCCGGCGGTGCCGGAAACACGTCGTCGAGCAAGACCAGTCTATGCTTCGGCCCCGTCGCGCCGGTCTTCATGTAGCCTTCGTGAAGAATCGTGTAGTAATGATTCACGGTGAATGTAAACGTCGTATCCAGCACGACCGTCGACACTAGACTGGGGCCATTCCCCGCAGTCGTCGTCCCAGCCAGAAAGACTCGGATGCGATGGGAGCCTGGCGGAAGTTGAACGTACGAGCCGCTCGTGCCACGGTAGGGAATGCTGGCAGCATTAGCGTTCGTCACAACATCGACGAATCTGTAATCCATTGGCATCGTATCGGGCACTGCGTTGATCCAGCGAATCGCGGCATGCGGATCCGGAGTTACCAACTTCGAAATGCTGTCCCCGGAGCACGCCGCGAGAGCCATCGCAGCTACAGGAAGCAGACGGTAAACTTTCATTGAAAAATTCCTCTCAATAGGTAAGCAGGACGTCATGACGCGCCTATGGGCGGCGGCGGTTTAGTGACTGCATCGCCATTCCCAGAACCAAAAATGCCAAATGCCTTTATTACGGCAATCAATGCCGCGCCAATTCCGACCGCGACGGCGGTTGTCTTCGTGCGTGAGAACTGCTTCGTCGTGACCATCACGACCGCGTTATCCGGGATAGTGACCGCAACTCCGGCCATCGGCGTAGCGGTTCCGGAGAGGTAATCAGCCTCGGTTACGCGTATGTGGATCCCAGCAGCGTCACGCGATGTCAGATCACCTTCCACGGTCGCCACATTGTCGCCAAGATCGGCGGTGAGAGCGACGCGCCCCACATTGTTCACGGTTACGACGAGATGCTCCCCCGGCGAGATATCGCCGAGGGACCGCGCATCATATGTATAGCAAGCAGTATTGAGCAGCAAAGCCCCGACGCCAATCGACATCGTAGCCGCGGACATACCGCGCATTGCAAGCCGAACTGCGCGGCGTATACCGCTCAAAGAGTTGCAGTATTCAAGCAAGTGGTTCACCCTGTTGCACTAATAACCGTAGGTTCCAAGTGCAGCAGAACTGTTACCGCCAGGACCACCTGTGCTGTAGTATGGCTTCACACGAACATCGAGCTCGAAGGTCGGAACCGGGAATTCGACCGGGGTATCCTTGACCAGATCGCCCCAACCGCGGCTGTCGAAGAACCATGCGCCGAAGTGCGTATAGGCAGTCTCCATGCGCTTTTCCCACTTCATTGCTTCGAAGATCGTTCCGCACGTCGCGTGAGCGAAGTCTGGACCGGTCGGGACGCGAGGCACGCAGGAGTTAGCAGCCGCACCGACTGCGATCGGTTGAGTTGCGCTGGTGATCCCGGCGAGCGGCGGAAGATTCCCGTTCGCAACGCGGCTGACGTTGACCTTTGCCATTGCGTTGGCGAAATCTCCGGTGCGAATGTAGCCTTCGGCCGCGAGCAGGTTCGTCTCGGCGCGGGTCAGTACCGGATAGGACCCGGACCGTCCGCCAACCGCCCATGCCTGGAAGCGATAGAAATCATACTGCGATTGATTCCACGGATCGGCTACCGGATCCGGAACTGTACGATTGCGGAAATAAAGATTAGGCCGCGCCGGGTTGGGCTTCGCAGCCGAAGGTATGATACCCGACGACGTGCGCTGTGCCGTACGCGTATTACCGGAGGGAAACCGCTGATCGGCGCTGCGAATTGTGAACGCATAACGCGACGATAGGGGATTCGCGAGCCAGGCGTCGTAACAATCACCACCGGCGGTGGTAGCAGAACAGGTTGACTGAACACTATCGGCCATGCCAATGATCATCGGACTCTGCTGCGTCCAGGTGTCAAAGGTGTAATGCTGCCCATCCGCGACTGTGAAGTTCGTGTTGGGATCCATGTTGAGCACCAGATCTGCTGGAAGGCCGGCGTTTGCGTCGGCGATTACCTGTGCCCAGTCAACGGCGGCGCGATCAGTTGGGTTTCGTGCCACCCCGGCACGGAACCGAGCCTTGTACGACCTAACCATTTGAATAAACTGAAGTTCGGTGAACGCATTACCCGGCACCCATGTCGTGGGCAGAACAAAGCCGCCCAGCGCCGTGGCTCGGTTGGCCGCGGCGATTGCCGAATCCAACTGAGTCAGCGCGATGACCATGGCAGCCTTCGCTGAAATCAACGGCGTCACGGGCGCGGTAAGCACGTCCGCTTCGGTCACGACAGACGTCGAGTCATACGCCAACGCTATGTTCGCGTTCGCATATCCCATCGCGAAGTAAGCGAACGCACGTGCGCGCAGGTCCTGAGACGGCGATCCAAGTGTGAAACCCTTCGTGTTCAGCTTGACGATCCCGTTAGCCGCCGTGCGAGCAGTCCGTTCGCTTCGGGTGAACACGTTCGCATTCTCAGTCTCGTAGGGATTGCCTCGAGTGTTGTTGGTACTCTGTCGCGGGATGGAGCCGCGCTGATTATTGCCAAAGTTGGCCAAGCTCGACGCACTCTCGAACGACATTACGAGAAACATCGGCTGAATTGCAGCATTATCTCCCCAGGCTGCGAAGAACGCAGCTCCGTAGGAGTTGCCGATTACAGTCTCAACGTCTGCTGGTGTCGCCAGGACGCGAGTCACATCGGGATTATTCAGATTCGCCACGGTTATCTGGTCTCCGGCGCACGCGCCGAGTCCTGCAACCGCGACAGCTAGATAAAGCAGCTTTCGCATTCGATCCTCATGGTTACCCGGCTGGCCTGAGCCAGCCGGGAAATTCGCGGTTTAGAAACTCGTTGAGAGAGAGACGGTAAACGTGCGCAGATTCGGGAACTGGAAGGCATCGACCGCGTTGATTGCAGCCGAGCCAGCTGAGTTGCCCGCCGATCCGCCTGTGCCAGACACCGCTCCAAATCCGACTTCCGGATCGAAGCCCGTGTACTTTGTCCAGGTTTTCAGGTTACGACCGGTAACAGACACTGACCAGTCTCCACCCAGTGAAGCAAGTGCGCCGATGTGCAGCCCTAGGCTCACTTCACGCAGCTTGACGAAACTCGCGTCTTCAACCACCGCGTTGTTGGGCCCAAGCTGATCGTAGAATCCGCCAATACCGCCATTCTCAGGAGCGCGGTAGTAGTAACCGAGCGGCTTGGCGGTTCCGACCGTTGCGCCGCCCTGATCATCCTTGCCAGCGAGGAAGTCGAGATAGGACCAACCCAGCCCCTGGTTATAGACACTGCGGCCTTTTGACGCGTCGAGGAGAGCTGACGCGGACAGGCGCTTGAACGACGCATTCTGGCTGATGCTCCAACGATACGTCGGGAGCGCATGACCAAGGGGAAGCACCAATCCAGTGCCGGTCGAATCACGCACAATCAGCGGAGTGCCGTAGTTGATGGCCGTGCCGGGGTTGAAGTGCGCAGCGTCACCCTTCACAGCCGTTGAGAAAAACGGGCTGTTTAGCGGCAAGCGAGCCTGCCAGAGGTTCTTCGAAATACCGTCCTGCGGCGAGTTACCGGCGCCGGTCCAGACGATATAGCCATCGCTGTTCTTCTGGAAATCCTTTCCAGTTCCGCAGGAAGAAGACGCCGCCGACGGAAGTTGCCCACAGCTGGTGATAAACTGACGGCCATAGAATGTGCCGTACACTTCGCCCTGACGCGCGATGAACAGCTTGTCAGTGTTCTGAGCACTTGCTCCGAATGTAAACGGAGGGATGTTGAGTTTTGTTATCACAGACCTGGAACGATCGTACGTGAAGCGCGTGCTATAGCTGAAGTCGGTGGTATTGACCCAAGGAATGTTGATCGAGGCCTCGAACGACTTACCACTCAGTGTTCCAGCGTTCTGGTACTGCGACGCAGCGCCGACGTATGACGCAAGAGGAACAACGAGGATCTGATCCTTGGCGTCGGACTTGGACGACGTAATACTGAAGCCGACCTTGTGGAAGATCTCGCCGTCGATTCCGAGCTCAGTTTCGACAACGGTCTCGGGGCGAAGATTCTTGTTTCCAAGCGTCGCGCCACTTCCGACCTGGCCATTATTGAGGTTGAACGTCTCGTACTGCGCGATAAACCGCGGGCGGTTTCCGGCCGACCCCACTGATGCGCGCAATTTGAGCTCGTCGAGCGCGGGGATGAACCACCACGGCTCCTGAGACACGCGCCATGCTGCGGAACCGCGGCCGAACGTGCTCCAGCGATGCCCGGAGCCGAACAGCGAGCTGCCGTCACGGCGGACCAGAGCGCCAAGAATGTACCGATCCTTCCAGTCAAAGTCCTGGCTCACGAAGTAGCCGAGGCCGCGAACGCTTTGCACTGAAGATCCAACTGTCTGTGATGGAGTTCCGGACGGCGTTGGACCGATGTTCGCGGCGTTCGGAAGACCCACAACTGCTAGCCAGTTGCCTTGCAGATTATTCAGGTTGTAATCAGTACGATCGAACAGGTAACGGAAACTCGTCCGGCTGTTCAGGTCGGCGAGGAAGGTGTGCGTAAGCGTGAGATTCGTGCTCGCGTTGTATTGCGTTTGGGCCTCGGCATCTCTCCGGAGGAACCCTGCATACACTGGCGTCGTGCCGGAGCCGTCGGTGCTGCGATAGCCCTTGTTCCGGTAAAAAATGTCAGTCGCCGAAGTCCCATCGTAGCTGAAGTTCACGTCCATGGTCGCCCATGTCAGCGGCCGCCACTGAGCCGTAGTACCGCCGATGAATCTGTTCGTAGCGGTTGTCTGCGCATAATTTTGCAACTCGTAAAGCGGATTGAAGTTCTGCGACCCGCCGCCCTGCAAGTTGCTACGGATGAAGAGGCGACCGAACGCATCTGTCGCTTCTAGATTCGAGATCGGCGGAACCCGGGTCAGTCGGAAGAAGGCCGTGCCACCATCTTCTTCCTGAAAGCCGTCCTTCGTGTCGTGTGAGTAGCTGCTCGTGAAGTCGAAATTCCACTTGCTCGTTACGTGGCTTGCATTTAGACGCCCGGTGGCGCGCTGAAAGCCCTCAAGGAATTTGATCGCTCCACCTTGAGTCACATAAGATCCGCTCGCGAACATGGAATTCGGGCCGCTCTTTCCGCGAAGCTCGAGATCCTGCGACTTGTACGGCTTTGGCTGTACGAACTGACCAATCGCGTCGTAGTTCATGCCGGGCCACTTATCGACCTGGAACTGATTACGAAGTCCGGGGCTATTGGCAATACCCGAGCCCGGGTCAAACGGGAATGTATATGGCGCGAGCGCTGTTGGCGCGGCGTTGCCGTTGATCCGCGCGACCTCTGACGAGTATTGAATGGTGCGCCCGCATGATGTTCCCGTGTACGGCGCAGAGTTGACACAGAAGAGCGTGCCCGTGGGATCCATGCGAAGCGAGTGCAGCTGCGCGATCTTGAATGAATGCTCAATGTCGCTCGATCCGAGTTCGGTACGGGTGTTGACCTTGAAGCCGTCAGCCGACCCCTTGCCCGTCTTGGTCGTGATTGAGATAACGCCGTTACCAGCGCGCGCGCCGTACAGTGATGCGGCTGCAGCGCCCTTGATCACTTCGACGGTCTCGATGTCCTGCGGATTGACACCGCCAAGACCACCGCCGCCGGTTGTGGGGAGCTGGTCACCGAGAATGATGCCGTCAACCACATATAGAGGCGCTACACCGCGCCCGGCGCTGGAAATCGAGGTTGGCGTGCGCAGAATCACAGCCGGTGGGGCACCGGGACGTCCGGACGCGGACACGATATTAGCGCCTGGAACCTTGCCTTGTAGCGCTTGCAGCGGATCAGTAGCTGGGACCTTTTCCAAGTCGGCCGCATCGACGCGCGTAATGCTGAACGGAAGCTTCTTCTGCTCAGTTCCAGCCGTCACGCCAGCGATGATCACTTCGCTAAGACGATTAACGTCCTGGCGCAGTTTGAAGTCGATGGTCTGCGAGGAGGCATTCGTGATCCTGCTCGCTGGCGTGAAGCCGATCGCGCGAGCGCGAACGGTCAGGCTGGTCGCTCCGCGCAAGCGCGCGGGTGTGAGAGTGACGGTGTAATAGCCCGTCGCATCGGTCGCGACTGAGACGCTCAACTCATTGATGTACACGTTTGCGTTCGAGAGCTTCTGTCCCTGCTCCGAAGAAACGGTTCCGCTGATTACCACTTGAGCCTCGACCTTCGCGAAGCCGCTTACCGCTAACATCGCGGCAGCGAGCAACCCTTTTCGCAAAGCAGGCATCAAACCAATACGCCTCATTTCACTCTCCCTGCATAGAGGTTCCATAGCGACACTCCACAGCCGCGCAACAACAAACCAACGATTAAACGGGAATCAGTCCTCCGGAAACGGGTTGCGGGTTAGAGCGATGCGACTGAACAATCGCCGACTACGAGAGTGTCCGAGCAACTGAGTGTAGCACTCAATTGCGTGACGCCCCCGCGCGGCCAGAGACAGCGCAAGTCCCTGGACGTTTTGGTGTTTATGGATTCTTTATCAGCCCGTACGTTACGACATAACCGGCGAGTGTCAATGAAGGAATTATTGACACTATATTAAGAACTCGTAAAGTAGTTAGGGACTTTTAGCCCGGATTGATCTCCCGGCGTCCAGCACAGCCTTGAACGGATCCTTTGGATTGCGCCTGGCGACCGCGATGATCTCGACGATTGTGGCACGCAGGTCGTGGTTTTTTTTCGCCCACAAAACATCAAACGAATCCAGACCGCTGCCGTACACGCGCCGAGCCAGCAGGGCTGCGTTGTCCAGGCGTACGCGCCGGGCGTACAGGGGGGAAATCGTGGCGAGCCGCGGGGCGATGCTGTCCACCAAAGTCGCTCGGGCCGCGGCGTAGATGGATACTCGCGCCGCAAGTCGTGCCGCCCTATCGGCCGGGTGCGCCTTGAACGCTGAGTCCAGCGTGTGGCTCAATGTCGCCCAGAATGCACCCAGGAGCTTGTCGTCCTGCCAGCGGGCGTCCACGCGCGCCGCGGATGCGGAGTCTCCTCGCAATCTGAAGAGTGCCGCTGCGCCGCGGGCTCCAACAAAGCTTGCGAACGATTCGTTGAATGGTACCGAACCACGGGCGTAGTAGGTGTTGTGCGTGACCTCGTGGATTACGGTGTTCGCAAGGTCTAGCGAATCGGCGCTGAGGGCGGTGTTGAGCAAGGGGTCATTGAAGAACCCGAGCGTGCTAAATGCCGCCGACGGCCGGAGGTATACGTCGAATCCTTGCGATTCCAGGTCCGCCGCGTCACGCCGACCGGCGGCGAAGTCGAAGTAGCCCTTGTACGGGACTCGACCGACGATCGGAAACCACCAGGTATACGGAACGAGCTCATCCCGATACGCGGCCGACAGCACCAGGACAAGCGTGTCGTGCTCGACGTGTGAGTACGTCGTGAAGCTCTGGCCGGTGTTCAGCCCCAGAGAGTCGTGGGCGAAGCGACGGGCGGCTTGGACTATTGCCAGCTTGGCCCTCACCTCGGATGACGTAGCCGGATCTGCCAACATGGCCGCGATGGGCTTCCTCCGGCTCAGAATCTTGGCCTCTTCCCAGGCCCCGCGGCTCAGGTAGCAGGCAGTTGGCCCGACGGCGATCAGCAGGACTCCGATCACCATCGCGCCAGCGGCCAACAGCCACCTCCAAACCGGCCGTCGCGGCATCTTCGGAGCCCCTTCTAGCGGCATTGACCGGTGCCTATCCTTACAGTGTGTCCTTCGTTCATCTGCACTGCCATTCGGAATATTCCCTGCTCGACGGGGCCAACCGGGTTGATGACCTCATTGCGCGGGCGCTGGAGTTTGAGCAGCCCGCACTGGCGATCACGGACCACGGAAACATGCATGCCGCATGGGAGTTCCAGGAGAAGGCCAAGAAGGCGGGAGTCAAGCCGATCCTGGGCATGGAGGCGTACGTGGCGCCGGGTGACCGGCGGGCGAGACAGCGCATCGAGGGTTCGTCCAAATCCAGAGCGTATTACCACCTGGTCCTGTTGGCCCAGAACGCGACAGGATACAAAAATCTAGTCAAGCTGTCATCGCTCGGTTACACCGAGGGCTTCTACTCCAAGCCGCGCGTGGATCGGGAGCTGCTGGCCCGTTACAACGAAGGGATAGTAGTCTCGTCCGCGTGCATGGCTGGCGAGGTTGCCGCGCACCTGCTTGACGACAACTGGGACGCGGCGCGCGAAACAGCGGCATGGTACGCTGAGCTGTTCAAGGGCCGTTACTACCTTGAAGTGCAGGCGCACGACAGCGGCAACCAGGCGCGGCTCAACGAGCTGGTATTCAAGCTCGCCGACGAATTGGGTCTTCCAGTGGTCGCGACAAACGACGCGCATTTTCTGAAGCAAGACGACCACGCATCGCACGACGTGTTGCTCTGCATCGGGCTTGGCAAGACGGTGTCCGATGCGAACCGATTGCACTACGACGAAGGGCTCTACTTCAAGAACGCGGACGAGATGCGTGCGCGCTTTCCTGAGCGCGCCGACGTGCTCGAGAATACGCTGCGCGTGGCCGAAGAGACCGGGATCGAGTTCAAGAAGAAGTATCACGTTCCGTCCTTTCCCTTGCCTTCCGGAGTCAAGAGCGAGAACGATCTGCTGGTCAGGCTCACGGAAGAAGGCGCGTGCGCGCGATATGGCGACCCGCTTCCTGACGACGTCGAAGCGCGCATGCGCTACGAGCTGGATGTAATAACCAAGACGGGATACGCCGGTTACTTCCTGATCGTGTACGACTTCATCAAGGCCGCGCGCGACATGAATATCCCGGTGGGCCCGGGGCGTGGCTCCGCGGCTGGCTCCCTGGTTGCGTACGCGCTAAAGATCACCAACGTCTGCCCGCTCAAATTCGATCTGCTCTTCGAGCGCTTTCTGAATCCGGAGCGCGTGTCGATGCCAGATATCGACGTCGATTTCTGCTTTGAGCGCCGCGGCGAGGTGATCGACTACGTGCGCCAGAAATACGGACGCGATTCCGTTGGTCAGATCATCACCTTTGGCACGCTCAAGTCGCGCGCAGCGGTGAAGGACGTGGGACGAGTATTGGGCTTCACACCAGGTGAGACTGACGCGCTCGCGAAATTGATTCCGAACCTTCCGAACTATTCGCTGACCGTTGGCGAGGCTGTTGAGAAAATTCCAGAAGTGAAGGCGTTGTACAAGACTGACGCACGGTACAGCGAACTGCTCGACTACGCGATCGCGCTGGAAGGCCTCTCGCGCCATGCCGGCGTGCACGCAGCCGGCGTCGTCATCGCACCTGGTCCTTTAGACGACTACGTCCCCGTGTGCACACAGTCGTCCAAAGGTGCTGGTGGCGGGAGTCAGGGCGACGAAGGAATCGTAGTAACACAGTACGACATGAATGGGCTCGAGAAGGCCGGAATGCTTAAGATGGATTTCCTCGGTCTCACGACGCTCACGATCATCACAGACGCAGTGGCGAACGTCCGCGCGCGCGGTCGCGAGATACCGGATCTCGATGACATCCCACTGGACGACGAAGCGACGTACCACATGCTGCGGCTTGGCAAGACGGCGGGCGTGTTTCAGTTCGAATCACCGCTCGCTACCGATCTTGTGCGTTCGCTTCGCTGCGACCGGTTCAACGACCTGGTCGCTTCGAACGCGCTGATGCGTCCGGGGCCGCTCGACGCGGGGATGCACAAGGTTTACATCCGCCGCAAGCGCGGCGAAGAGCCAACCACCTATCTGCTTCCCGAGCTAGAGGAGTTTCTCAACGAGACGTACGGTGTAATCACCTACCAGGAACAGGTGATGCGTATCTCGCAAAAACTGGCGGGCATATCGCTCGCGGAAGCGGATGTGCTGCGCAAGGCGGTCGGAAAGAAAGACTCAGCATTGATTCGCAAGGAGCTCGGCAAGTTCATCGAGAAGGCAGTCGCGCTGGGTCATGATCGCAAGATCATCAACGAAATCGCGTCGCAGATCGAGACATTCGGACGTTACGGTTTCAACAAGTCACATGCAGTCGCGTACTCGATTCTGTCGTACCAAACCGCGTGGCTCAAGACACACTTTCCGGCCGAGTTCATGGCGGCGCTGTTGTCGTCGCAGATCGGCGATACGGACAGCGTGGTCAAGTACATCAACGAGGCGCGCGACATCGGCCTCGAAGTGTTGCCGCCGGACGTCAACGAGTCCAATTACAAGTTCACCGTAATCGCTGACAAGCGGCTGCGTTTCGGACTCGGGGCGATTCGTAACGTGGGGAAGAGCGCGATAGAGTCGGTTATCGCCGCGCGAGTCAATGGGGCCTTCTCTTCCCTGTTCGATCTGTGCAATCGGGTGGACTTGCGCATGTGCAACAAGCGCGTGCTCGAAGCGATGATCCACGCGGGTGCGCTCGATTCGCTCGGTGGTCACCGATCGCAACTCGCTGCAGCGCTCGACACTGCGATTCGTGAAGCGTCCCTGGCCCAGGAGGATGTGGCGACGGGGCAGGTGTCGATCTTCGGCGACGCACTCGGCGCTA
The DNA here is from genome assembly GCA_041691775.1 of Gemmatimonadota bacterium. Lineage (GTDB taxonomy): Bacteria > Gemmatimonadota > Gemmatimonadetes > Gemmatimonadales > Gemmatimonadaceae > Fen-1247. The sequence continues at coordinate 37,135 of JBEPUB010000008.1, read as the reverse complement.
CGTCCAAGCCATCACATCAGACTACGTTGCCGAACGTTGCGCCGTGGCCTGAAAGCGAGCGACTGGCAAACGAGAAGGCGATTCTGGGGTTTTACACTTCCGGTCACCCATTGGAGCCGTATCGCACCGAATGCGAGTTGTTCTCGACGCACTCGGTGAGTGACCTGGGCACGTGGACAACAGAACCGTTGTCGCTGTGCTGCGTCATTACGTCCATCAAACGTCAGACGAGCAAGAAGAGCGGAGCGGAGTTTGCGCGACTCACCATCGAGGATTTCTCCGGCTCAAGTGAAGTCCTTGTTTTCCCGGAAGCGTGGAGCGTTATCCACGACCAGGTCAAGGCCGACGTTCCAGTCGTGATGAAGGGAGCATATTCGCGACGGGATGAAGGAGCTGACAATCCGACCTTCATCGTCGAGTCTGTGACCAAGCTGGCGGAGAAGCGAACCAACGGGCAGGTGGCGGTCTCGATCGATCTCGCGCTGGGCGTGGCGCTCGATCCGGGGGTGATGCGGGACGTACATGATGTGGTGCACGCCCATCCCGGGAGCGCGCCGCTGGAGATCCGCTGGAGCGACGGAGTAGGCGCGGCTGCACGCTGGCGCTCCCGGACGCTAAAGCTGTCCGCAGATGGGGTTGCACTCAAGGAACTGAGGTCGCTGCTCGGAGACGAGCGTGTTTCAGTAGTTTTAGGAACCTAGGAGGTCCGTATGGCAACTGGCGCTACTACGATGGATTTCGAAAAACCCATCGCCGAGCTGGAGCGCAAGATCGATGAGCTCAGGCAGGCCGCGGGTGAGCGCGCTGTGAACGTTGATGACGAGATAGTATCGCTGGAGCGCAAGCTCAGCGAGCTTCGCGGCGACGTTTACAAGAACCTCACACCGATTCAGCGTGTACAGGTTGCTCGGAATGTCAGGCGACCGTTCATGCTTGACTATGTGGCGCGAATTTTTACCGACTTCATTGAGTTGCACGGCGATCGCGCGTTTCGCGACGACGCGGCGATAGTTGGTGGATGGGCGCGCCTGGACGGTGAAACGGTAATGGTCGTGGGGCAGCAGCGCGGGCACGACACAAAGGAAAACCTCAAGCGCAATTTCGGGATGCCACATCCAGAGGGTTACAGAAAGGCGCTACGGTTGATGAAACTGGCGGAGAAATTTCACGTTCCCGTTCTGACGTTCATCGATACACCGGGCGCGTATCCTGGACTTGGAGCGGAAGAGCGTGGGCAGTCGGAAGCGATTGCACGCAATCTGCTTGAGATGAGCCAGCTTCAGGTACCGATCATCGCGACGGTGATTGGCGAGGGTGGGTCTGGCGGCGCGCTCGCGCTCGGAGTTGCGGACCGGGTACTGATGATGGAGAACGCGGTGTATTCTGTGATCACTGTTGAAGGGTGCGCGGCGATTCTCTGGAAGGATGGCAAGTCGCCGGAGATGCGCGACCGCGCGGCCAATGCGCTGCGGATTACGGCGCCGGATCTTCTCGAGATGCGCGTGGTAGACGAGATAGTGCCTGAGCCAGAAGGTGGCGCGCACGCGAATCATGAAGCGGCGGCGCGGTCATTGGCCGACGTGTTGAATACGAATCTGGAGGAGCTGCGCAAGCTGCGGCCGGAGAGATTGGTTCGACGGCGACGGCAGAAGTATTTGCGCATGGGGCAATGGGCGGAGTGATGGTGGGAGAGGATGGGCAGGCACGGGGGCCTGCCCGTACGGGCGTTTGCGGGAATCCTGGGCAATAGCGGCATGCATCTTATAGAAGTAGCGTTTCGCGGGAATCGTAAGGAGTTTTTTGGATGGGAGGGGGAGGCACCTCCAGCTACGCTCACGCCGGTGATCGTTGAGGCTGACCGGGGTGAGGATCTCGGGACGGTGCACGCTGTGGGCGATCTCGCGGCCAAGCGCAATTCCGGTTGTGCGCACGGATGCGGTGATCCTGTTCGCAAGGCCTTGCGCGTGGCGACCAAACGAGACGTACGCCAGGGCGAGTCGTTGCAACGCGCGAACGACGACGCGCGTCAGCGCGCGGCTGACAAGGTGCGCGCCGCGAATCTTCAAATGAAGATCTCCGACGCGGAATGGCAGTGGGATAAGAAGAAGCTGACGTTGTACTTCACGGCTGAGAAGCGGGTCGACTTTCGCAATCTCGTACGGGACCTTGCTGCGGCGTTTCGCACGCGCATCGAGCTGAAGCAGATAGGTGTGCGCGACGAGGCCAAGCGTCTTGACGGGATTGGCCGCTGCGGGCGGCAGTATTGCTCCGCCGCATGGCTTCCGGAGCTGCGCCCGGTTAATCTGGGTGTTGCGAAGGATCAACGGCTTTCACTCAACCCTTCGCAGATTTCCGGCGCCTGCGGTCGGCTCATGTGCTGCCTGCGGTATGAGCACGAGTTCTACGTGGAGACGCGGCGGCGCTTTCCAAAGGAAGGACGCATCGTAGCCACTATGGTAGGTGAAGAGAAGATCATGACCGTCGATCTGTTTCGCGAAACTGTAACGCTGCGGAACTCTGAGGGTGCAGCCCGTACCATTCCGCTTGCGACGTTCAGCGCTGAGGTCGAGGGGCGACCTGCTCCTGCAGTCGCGACTGGCGAAGATGACATCTACGATCCGAATGAGGAAATCTCTCCAGAGCTGATGTACACATCCGAATTCGCCATTCCGGAGCCGCGCCTGGTAATCCTGACGGAAACGGTTGAAACGGAGCCGCCGCCGGCCGCGCCAGTGCGTAAGCCGGTGAATAAGCCGGTGAATAAGCCGGCGCAGAAGCCGGAGCGGAGACGTCGCGGTCGTCGCGGCGGAAGTGGAGACGGGAGCGGGGGCGGGGGCGGGGGCGGCGCTGGGGGTGCCGGCGGCGGTGGCAATAGTGGCGCTGGCGACTCCGATGGCAACAGAGGTCCTGCGAACGGGGCCTGATCGGTCTAAATTGCGACGTGCCCAACAAGTACTACATCACTACTGCAATCGATTACGCGAACGGCGACCCGCACCTTGGGCACGCGTTCGAGAAGATCGGCGCTGACGTTCTGGCGAGGTATCATCGTCTTCGCGGCGATGAAGTTCTGTTCGTCACCGGAATGGACGAACACGGCCAGAAGGTGGCACAGTCGGCCGCCAAGGAAGGCCGCAGTCCGCAAGAACAGGTAGACGAGATAGCGCGTCGATTCCAGGGGGCCTGGACAGCTCTCGGAATTTCGTATGACCGATTCGTGCGGACTACCAGCGAGTCGCACAAGGCGGGAGTGCGCGCGTTGATCGAGCGCATCTTCGAACGCGCGCCGGACAGCTTTTACGTCAAGACATACGCTGGCTGGTATTGCGTTGGGTGCGAAGCATTCAAGACGGAAGAAGAAATAATTGACGGCAAATGCGTGCTGCATCCGACGCGCGCGCTGGAATGGGTGGAAGAGCGAAACTGGTTCTTCCGCCTCAGCGCGTACGCTGACAGGCTGCGCTCGCTGCTCGCCAGCGGGCATCTTCTGCAGCCGCGAAGCCGCGCCAACGAGATATTGTCGCTCATCGATCAAGGGCTCGAGGATGTGTCCGCTAGCCGCGCGCGCGACGGCTGGGGGATTCCCTTCCCCCGCGAGACTGGCGACGGCGAGCCGCAAACGACCTACGTCTGGTTCGATGCACTACCCAACTACATAACGGCAGTCGGATTCCCGGATACGACAGACGAATTCGCAAAGTGGTGGCCCGCCGATGTGCACGTCATTGGCAAGGACATAACTCGCTTTCACGCACTGATATGGCCAGCGATGCTCATCGCTGCTGAGTTACCGTTGCCGCAACTCGTATGGGCCCATGGCTTCGTGTTGCTTGGGGGCGACAGGTTCAGCAAGTCAGCGGGAGTGACGCTCGACCTTCAGGACGCGGTGAGCCGGTTTGGTGCGGACCCGTTCCGGTACTTCCTAATGCGTGAGGTACCGTTCGACGCGGATGGTAACTTCTCCTGGGAGCGGTTCGAGGAGCGATACAACTCGGATCTGGCCAACGCGTGGGGCAATCTCGCAAGTCGCACCATCGCAATGATCGAGAAGTATCGCGCCGCGATAGTTCCGGCGGCGCCGGTGAACGAACTCGACGCGGCTGATGCGTTGGATCTGGCCGCATTTGATTCCGCGATGCGGGAGAACCTTCCTAATCGCGCGCTGGAACACGTATGGGCGACTGTTGCGCGCGGCAATGAGTATGTGGATCGGCAGGCGCCGTGGAAACTCGCGAAGGACCCGGCGATGCACGCGGAGCTCGATGCTACGCTGGCGGCACTTGTGCGCCAGCTCGTGCGTCAGGCGATTGCATTGTCGCCGTTTATGCCGGGTCGTTGTGTCGAGCTGCTGTCGCAACTCGGAGCGCCGGCGGAGTTTCTGGCTACTCCAGGTCTACTGGGGGACGCGGGGAAAATGAATTTCGATGTTACGGGATGGCGTGTCGCGAAGGGAGCGTCGTTGTTTCCCAAGAGGGAAACGACCGGGAGCTAGAGTAGGCACCGTCATTCCCGCCCCTGCCCGTCATTCCCCGCCATTCCCGCCGCACCGTCGTCATTCCCACGAAAGCGGGAATGACGACGGGCGTACTGAGCGACTCCGAGAGGGATTCCCGCTTTCGCCGGAATGACGAGTTCTGCGCTGTCACGATACGCCGAATGTCGTCATCCCGCCGAAGGCCGGGAACCATGGACGAGGAGTTGATGGAGTAGTCCCAGTTTGCAGGAGTACGCGGCCGACCAGGGAGACTGGATCGAGTGTAGTGACAAGTGACAAGTGACAAGCACTGACGCGCCGCGTCAACCGCGTGAACCGTCGCCACTCCCCGTGATTAATTACGCCTGCGAACCCGGATTGCATGCCGGATACCTCGTCCATGGTTCCCGGCCTTCGGCGGGATGACGAGAATCAACGATCCCAAGACATGCCGGTTCCGGGCGATCCGCGGAATCACGATGTCAGATGATCCCTAGGCTCATAGGCATCTGACCTTCGGCGGAATGCACAGTGCATAACGGGAATCGCGACAGGCGTGTTACCGACTCCGACAGGGATTCCCGCTTTCGCGGGAATGACGGCCGGGCGGGAATGACGCGGGACGTTGCTATCGCCGCATCGCGTAAGCGTAGATGTCACGAGAGATGTCGGCAATGAGAGAATCGGCGGCTGGCTCTTTCGGTATTCCCTTTGTCAGTACGACAAGGATGTACGGAGCCCGGCCGGCGGGATAGACGATCGCCGCGTCGTGCGCGATCGCGGTGATGTCGCCTGTCTTATGTGCAACGCGCACTCCCTTCGGAAGACCAGCAGGGATCTTTTCGTTGAACTGCTGCGCCATCAGGACATCGAGCATCTCGCCGGTGGAGCGCGGTGAAGCGGCCCGGCCGGTTTGCAACGCACGCAACAACGTCCCGAGATCGCGAGCCGTAGCGGTATTGTTGAGCTTGGCCTCGAAGGCTTTCTCGTCCTCCACTCCCCGTAGCACGCGCATACGCGATGCGCCGAGGGCGCGCATCATGGCGTTGACACTGTCCGCGTTGGCGAGCGCGATTAATGTGTTGGTGGCGAGATTGCTCGACCGTGTGATCATGTGCCGAATGAGATCCCGCACCGGTACCGAGTCACCCACGGAGTGGTACATCGCCGTGTCACCATCGACCGTTGAATCGAGCGAATAGCCGGATCCGTCCACGATCGACGTGAACTGGTTGACCAGGAAGATCTTGCGATCGAGCGAGAGGGAATGGCTGTCCGCTTCACGGTATAGCCGGAACATCACGGGCACCTTCATGGTGCTGGCCGCGTGCATGATGCTATCCGCGTTGATGAAGATCGAGTCATCGCGCCCGAGGTCGATGTACGCAACTCCGACGAGTACGTTGGGCACGCGGGCTACTCGGGCCTCGATCTGCTGCTTGATTCCGGCGGCGAGCGTAGCGCTCGTCATCGGGGCGCGGCAGGCCGCGGCGGCGATTAACACGAGTAGCCGGACCGTACGCGTAGGCCACGCCCGAGTCGCGCTCAACGTGTCAAGTCCAGAGATCGGAGAGCCCCCTGGCGGATCCAGCGAAGCATCACTTTCGGCACTACGATAATTATCTCCTGACCGCCCCGTCGCGCACTAGCAACTTCCCCTTTAGCCAGCACGGTCGCGTCCTCGCCGAGGAAATCCTTGAAGTTGTGAGTGACCAACGTGCGAGCGTTGCCGGCGAATGCTGTTTCGAGAACACCGCGGTCCTCCTGATCGCGAAGTGGGAGCACTCCTGTCCCTCCCAGCACTAAATATGGCGGAGTGTCCGACGGTCCCATCTCAGCAATGGTGGCGATGCTTGCTACATACGCGTTCGCGAGTTCTGGAGTGACGGCAAACTCACGCGTGATTACGAGCTGCAGCCGATCCAGCATCCCCCACGATGTGACGAGCTGGATTGGCCCAAGCTGGCAGGTTCCGTCCCGGACGACGTTGACAAGTGTTTGGGCGGCCGTGTCCACGCGTCCCTTCGCCGTAGCGAGCAGATCAGCGACCCAGATGTTGAGGTCGAGGCAAATTCCCGTGACTGCGCTGGAACGCCCGGACGAACCTTGGGAAGCGGACTGACTCGGAGTCCTGCCAGTCATCGGTGCGCGCTATCACGCCATCTAGCGACCAATACGAGCCCCTGAGCGCCTTCCTGTGCGGGCCGTAGCGCGAGCTACGGCCGCCGATGCTGCGCTCAGGAAATCGCTGTCGGATTCCAGACCGGCCAGACCGCCGATCTGCATACTTTTGGACATGCTCGCCGCGACGGAATCGCGAGCAGCATCGAACTGGTATCTGAGAATATCACGTCCGAAGGCGACAATGGCGCGCTCCATTTCGCCGGGACCTCCGAGCAATTCGATTCGCCGGAGGGCGATGTGAGCTTCGGCGGGCAGACGCGTGTACAGGTCGACGGCTGAGACAACGATCTGCGAAGTCGTGCGGTCCTCAATTTTGGCCGCCTTGCAAACGCGCTCCGCGATCTCCTCACTTGCAGTGCCGGAGATCGTCCGGCTGAGTGTTTTGGCCATCTCAGTCTCCCTGGAATACCACGGTACGTGGAGGGCAGAATTGTACACGCCTCCCGCCCAACCGTCAGCCATCTCTAGATCCTCTAGATCCTCTAGATCCTCTAGATCCGCTAGATCCTCCAAGATACGGCATTCGTGACTGTTCCGCAAGAACGACCGGCGGGCAGACCGTACGCACCCCGCCTAATTCTTTGTGATCACCTGGATCACCCCGCCCATGTGGCCGCTACCGAACTTGTACTGGGCCTCGTAGGACTGGTAGAGGCGGATCTCCGCCACTTCCTCCACCCCAATGTTCCGCAGCGAGTTGACGTCACCTGAGTAGTACGTATCGTCGACGAACACGTGCACGGGGATCGCAGGCATGTTGGGAGTCAGTGTCTCGCGCCCGCGGCTGTGAAAGAAGTTGGCGTGCGTTTGGGCGACGATGTCGTACGCGTTGCTCACGTGGAGCAGCGCAATCTGGTCCTCGGTCACAGTCATCGAATCGCCGCCGGGCGCGATGGCGGTGTTCGCGTGGGTGCAGCCAAGCGCTATTGAGAGTAGAGCTACAACAAGATATTTAACACTAGCGTGCCGCCGCGACCCGTCAGAACGGTTGTACCGCATCGAAAAAACTCCAGGCTAGCTCCTGTGATCGCGACGCCGGGGCAGCGCCGTGCATGGCTGGAAAGTAAGATCTAATACAAAGGGAGCCCGGTTGCCCGGACTCCCCTTGTTCCAACACGACTGCTTCAACATGGAGGCTACTGCACTGGCGTGACATTCCCGCCGCGTGCATTGGCTTCATTCTGAGGAATTGGCAACAGCTGAACCAGTGCATCCTTGGCACCAGGTGATGGCATCCCCGGCTGAGACACATACGCAATGTTCAGCATGTTATACTCGCGCAGAGCTTCGAGATGCTGGGGACCAGCATAAATGAACGAGTAGCGATACTCGTATAGCACGGCAGCCTGAGCGCTTGCCGCCGTGGTGAACGTAGTATGCGGCATAAGGCCACCCTCTATTGTGTGGACGGCGTTGATGTCGCTCGTCGCACTTACCAGGTCACCCGTGGCAATCTCGGCCTGCGCGCGGAGCAGATATAATTCCGCATTACGCAGGATCGGAAGCGGTGCCGACTGCAACCCCGCGTTCGTAGGATCGGTGCTCGCCACCCGGTGCGACGCAGTAAAGCCGGCAACCGTTGCGGTAGGAGCCGGGAGGATGTTATTGCCGCGTAGATCGCCCGACAGAATCGAGTTCACGAAATTGTCGGTGACCAAATTCGACGAGCCTGGCAGCGGGTCTGGCGTAGTCTCAGGAGATCCCGGATTGTATTGGTACCACGGGCCGGTATTGAGACCTTCCTGGGTTAGCGGTGAACCTGCCAACGCAATGTTCAACGCCGCAATTGCAGTGGCAGCGCTTGCTGCATTGGGCGCCACTGCATCAAGCGCTCGCATAGCCTCGACCTTCCCCTTCAACCCGCGGTTGAACAGGATTAGGTTCGCCGCTTGGCTGTAATCACCGTGAATCGAATAGCCGGCTGGTACCGCGAACGGCAAGGATGCGGAACCGGCAGTGAGGTCTGTAAGCGCCGAGTCCAAGAGCGCGGATGTGTATGTCAACACAGATTGCTTCGTCCGGATCGGATCCAGCTTCGAAGAATCCGCTCCCTGGATTACGGCCCCGTTCTGATCGCGGTATTCTACCAGACGTGTGTACGAAAGTGCGTCCAGTGTGCGCACAAAGCCGCGGGTTACTGCCTGATCCGCCGTACTCAGTTTGGTGAACGATGGATCCTTTAAAAGCCTCTGGGATGCACGAATGACCTGATAGTAGCCGGTCCATTGCGAGCCTCCGATAAAGTCGCTTGGATCGGGAGGCGTCACGTAAAATTCGGTAACGAAACGACTTTCATTGATGGTGGGAACAATGGCGTCACGTGCCATTATTCCTCCCCATAGAAAGTAGTTGCCACCATAGTTGACTCGGTCCTGCGCAATGATACCCGTCATAAGCGCCTGGAGCGATTGTGGCGATCCAGCCACGACTCTGTCCAGACTTGGCGCTGCGGGATTGTCCTGACATGCGCCCACCAGCAGAAGTCCGCTGGTGAGTGCTGCCGCGATGTATTGCTTCATGAAATTGGGTTCCCCGAGATTAGAATGTGGCGTTGAGCGAGATGAAGAACTGCCGGCTTGGCGGATACGGTGTCACGTCCTGCGTACGACCGATCGCTGCGTTGCCGAAGTTCGACACCTCGGGGTCGAAGCCCGTGTATTTGGTCCAAGTGTAGAGATTGTGACCGCTGGCCTCGAGGCGAAGGTCTTTCGCGTGACCCCCGAACATTCTGTGTGCGAACGACTCACCGAGGTCGTAAGACAACGTCAACTCGCGCAACTTCGCGAAGCTGGCGTGTTCAGCATAAACAGGGTTACCTGCCAGGAATGAACCGAAGCGCTTCTGCGAAGCCAGCGTATCCGCGAGATTGCTGCCAGCCAGGTTACCGTCGAAGTAGTTGGCGGTGAGATTGACCGCGTACCCACCCTTGCGCCAATCCAGAAGGCTGGAGAGGGTTAGCTTCCCAAGTGTGAAGTCATTGGAAAATCCCATCTGGAAATCGGGGTTCTGATCGCCAATAGTGACCTCTCGGCGCGTTCTGGTGCCCGGGATGAAGCCGTCGAATACGACAATCTGGGTCGCCGACTGACCTACCGCAATCTTGTAGTCGCCAAAACGCTCACTGAATCCCGCGCCAGTCGTGAACGCGGGCACTGGCAAACTGAGTACCTTGTTCTTGTTGCGGGAGAAAGTCGTGTTGGATGTCCAGCTGAACATTCCCGACTGAATCGGAACCAGGTTCACCCCGATTTCCGTGCCAACATTCTGGAGTGATCCGCCGTTGATCACGTGGGTCGTGAAGCCTGACGACGGAGCAAGCGCGGGCGTTAACACCAGACCGGTTGTCTTCTTTTGATACTGCGTCGCTTCAAGACCGGCTCGTCCACCGAAGAACGTCGCGTCGAACCCACCCTCAACCTCGGTCGTCTGCTCAGGCTTGACAGTTGGGAGACCGACCTGGGCGCCTTGCCGCAGACCGTTGATCCCGTTCTCAAGCAGGGCGGTAAGGTACGTGTACTTCAGATCAACTGGAACGCGATTTCCTGCCTTTCCGTATGCGAGCCGCAGCTTCAAATTGTCGGTCTTCGGTGGAAGCCAGGGGAGCTTATACGAGACAGACGCCTTCGGATACGCATAGAATGTGTTCGGATTCCCGTTAGTGCTGGACCGCTCGGCGTTGACAGCACCTGTCAGGAGAATTCGCTCATCTGCCGTCAACAACTCTTCCTGACCATAATACGAGAACGTCTTGGTGAGCGCCTGGCCTTGCGCCAGTAGCGTCTGAACCGCAGTGGCGACATTCGTCAGGCCGGGGAAAAGGCCCTGACCCTGGTTCGTCACGTTGTCAGTCTGTGCGCGCTCCTGCCGCAAGCCGGCAGATGTCGTAGCCGTGAACGGCGACAGGATGAGCTTGTGCGTAACGTTCAGATTCAAATTAGCATTGACGACGTCCGCGCTACTGTTCACCACAGTACCAGGATACGGGCTGATAATTCCCGACTGCTCCAAATATGTGTAGGATGGCGAGTAGACGAGAGAGTTATCCGTGTAGTGATCGACGCCGCCGAGCAACGATACATCGAGCGTCTGCTTGGCGGATGCAAGAACCGACCAACCAGCTTGGGCGCTCCCGATAAACCGATAAACGTTTTCAGGCGTCTGTACTGCTACCTGATCCTGCAACACATTTGCACCGCTTGGCGCAAAGGGGTTCGACTGATACAAGCCATTGACTTTGCGCGAAAAGTCATAAAATGTTGGCGTCGCAGACATGACATCCAACGGATTAATAGCGTTGTTGTCATTTCCAGATATACCGCGCTTGGTTAGCGAGTGGATCGCTTCACTATTGGCACGGAGATTGATTCTGGGGCCGAACTGCTGGGTCAGATTGAGCCGAAGATTCTGTTTGTCGTAACCGTCGTTTACGGTGATCCCAGCGTCGTGTTTAGCGCCACCTGATGCGAAGTAAGTGGTGTTGCCATCCGATGACCCTCCACGCAACGACGCAGCCGTCTCATATGACAGGCCCTTGTTGCCGTATAGCTGCTGCTGAGGATCTGTGCAGCCGGCATACGGATTCGCAGCGAAGTAATCAGTAGCGTTGGTGAACCCGGTTGGCGTATTCGCGTTAATGTACGCAGTCGCTTGCGCCTGTGTGAAGCAGCGCTCGGCTATGGTATTCGATAGTTGCGAGGTTCCGAACCGCTGAACGAGGTTAAGCGACGGAGTTCCGGCGTGCCCCCGCTTGGTCGTGATTATCACGACGCCATTGGCGCCGCGGGAACCGTAGATCGCACCGGCCGATGACCCCTTCAGAACTTCAATGGATTCGATGTCTTCCGGGTTCAAGTCAGCAATACGATTGACCTGTTGATCTTGAGTGGAAGTGATTCCCGCGCCCTGCTGGCCCGTTCCGCCAGCACCGGCACCACTGATCGCATTCAGGCCGTTCGAGAAGGAGCTGTTATCCACGATAACGCCATCAACTACGTACAGCGGCTGGTAATTGCCGTTGATCGTGTTGGTGCCGCGCATCTGCAGCTGGATACCGCCGCCAGGTGCGCCAGAGTTGGACGTTATGACCGCCCCCGGCACCTTGCCCTGGAGTGCACTCTCAATGTTCTGCTGTGGGACGCGATTGAGCTGCTCGGTGTTGACCACAGTCACCGCGTTGGCTGCGTTGGCGCGCGACACGGTCGTGGCCTGGCCGGTGATGACCTGTGCTTCGAGCTGGAGAACGTCACGGGCGAGCGACGCCGTAACAGTCTGATCGTTAGCACCAAGCGGAACGAGCTTCGCTGCGTAGCCGATGCGGCGTATGCGCAACTGCTGCGCGCCACTTGGCACGCTGATGTTGAAATTGCCGGCCTCGTCGGCTGTGCCGCCAAGCGTGGTGCCGACAACTTGAATCGTTGCTCCGGGGACGGGCTCAGTGCTCCCCTGAACGGTGACATGGCCGCTGATTCGACGCGTCTGCTGCGCGTGACCGAGCGAGGGGACCACGGCGAGCAACAACGCCGCGATCCATAGACGTGTGACTGACTTCATCCGAACATTCCTCCGTCCGACGAACGTTTCCGCCGGCGTGATTGACTTCCGTGGATGGTGAGCTCCTGCTACAGTCGTGTCGGCGTGCGGGTTACTTGCGTAAACACGCCGTAACAACGATGACAAACTGTTCGAGTGCCTCCTCCCGTCAGCCGGGTGCTAGGGTGAAAATGCACTTTCGGGGTGTTTGTAACCGAATGAACGTACCGCCGGGTACTTGCGGTGTTGAGTAAGGTCCGCGTTAAGTTTTCATATAGAATCTGCCGGGAGAGGGTTACTGGCTGGCCCAGCCGGCAGCGTACTATGGGCCTCCGCCCATACTTTGACTCTCGCACGAGGCTGCCGCCATGTGAAGAGTCTTGTGGCGGATGCACCGGAAATCGAGGTGAACGGCAAAAGGGACTCCTGCCAACGGCAGGAGTCCCTTTTGGGTACAGCGTGTAAGCCTAACTCACTTCATCAGGAACCGCATGCCGCAGCCGACACATACGTCGGCGCTGCTGTGGGCTTCGTATCCCAATAACTGCGGGTTGCGAAGTTGTCCGTGCCCTGTGCACTCACCGCAGCCGCCACATTGGTCGGGTTGAGTGAATACTCAGTGGTCGGGTAGAAGAAGCGTCGTGGCACGTAATTCACGACGGCAGCCGGCCCGGCGGCGATCGTTGACGGCTGACAAGTCCGGCGCCATTCCGCCCACGACTGCGCACCATCATCGACCATCGAGATCCATTTCTGCTGCGCGATCTGGATCAGTCCCGCAGTGCCACCCTGATACGCTACCGGGGCACTCGCCAAATAAGTGGCTATTGCGGCGGCGCTCGTAACACCGCGCTGGGCCATCGCCGCGTTGATTCCCGCGTAGTAGAACCCTGCGGCTTGCGCCGGCGTGAGCCCGCCCAGACTGCGCTGTGCTGCCTCGGCCTGAATGAAGCAGAGCTCGGCGTAGGTCATGAGGAAGGATGGAAGCTTCTTGTTCAACGCACTGCCGATCGTGCCGACAGACGTTACGCCCGGCCACAAGTACGTACCGGGTCGCGAGGCGGTCTTCAAATAAGTCGAAGCTACCGATGCGGCGAGGCCGTTCGGCATTCCGGCATACCCACCCGGTCCGGACAGTGATGAGTCTGCCACTGGCTGCATGAAGACCGTAAGGCGCGGATCGTTCCAGCCGACGAGGAATGCGGCAAACGTCTTCGACACACGGTGATCATCGCGTGTCGAGAAATTATCGCTCATCGGGTTGTTGTAGATACCGTCACCTGGCCAGACCAACTGCGCCATGTCCGCATTGGAGGCGAACATGCCGGCCGGGTCGGTAAACGCCGCCTTCAACTGCGCGTCTGCCGTAGCTGGATCCACGTTCACGAGACGCAGTGCGAGACGAGCCCGCAGCGAGTTCGCGAACTTGGCCCAAGCCACCGGGTCGCCACCGTAAATAGGATCCGCAGAGCTTAGCGTGTTCGACGCAGTCGCTCCATTCAAGTCTGCCGCTGACTTAGTAAGCGTCGCTAGCAGAGCGGTGTAGATGTCCTTCTGCGTATCATACTTCGGGGTGAGACTACCACCCACGCTGTCGCCGGCAAGGGCCGCCGAGAACGGAATGCTGCCCCACGTGTCTGTCAGGTACTCATATCCCCATGACTGGAGAATGAGTGCGGGTGCGGACGTTCCCGGCTGCTTGGCCGCGACCCCGGCAGCCGCCACACCCTTCAGGTCCTTGAGCTCGCCCTGATATGCATTGTTCCATGTTCCCTGTGTCGAGGCAGGGTCGAGACGTGCATAACGATCCTCATCTGGATACTGGGCCTCTGCCCAGTGCTGAGCTACGAATTCCGTCTGGCGCAGGTCGTAGCCGCTACCCACGAACCGCCCTGTAATCAGGCGAGCAGCGTTCGTGAATACCGGTCCCGGTGGTGCGCTTGTCGGGTTGTTCGGGTTGGTGTTGAGATTGGTCAGGCTGTCGTTATTGCAACCAACAGCTCCGGCGGCGAGGACCAGCCCCGCCGCGAAAGTGAGCTTCGTGATGTTCATCATTGAAGAGTCTCCGGTGGCGGTTTATGGCGTTATGCGGAGATTGAAACCAAGGCTCCGCGTCGTTGGAAGCGCCGCAAACTCTGCCCCCTGGTAGTTACCGGTGCTGTATGCGAATTCGGGATCGATGTTGGGAACCTTGGTGCTCGTCCACAGGTTACGGCCAACGAACGCGAGGTTAGCGCTCGAAACCCGCAGGCTGCGTGTGAACGAACTCGGAAGGTCGTACCCAACGCGAACCTCGCGCAACTTGACGTAGCTGTCGTCGTACAGGAATGCTTCCCCGTTCTCGAACAGGTTTTGATAGTAATCCTCTGCCGTACGGTTGATCGTGTTCGGCAGGCCGGTCTTCTGATCGATGCCCTTGACCACTAGACCAGGCTTGTTCCAGTCAACTTCACGCCCGGTGATCGAGCTCGCGAGGACGCCAGTGTACTGGCCGAACATGTTGGTAACGGAGTAGATGTTACCGCCTTTGTGGATGTCGAGAAGCGCGCTGGCGCTCAAGCGCCCGATGCGAACCTCGTTGTTCCATCCGCCAGTCCACTTCGGATTGACATTGCCGAGTACACGGCGATGCCCCGGATCGTTCTGGGTCAGGCCGTTGCTCAGGAGCAACTGACCCGTCGCCGAGTCACGCTTGAACGGCGTGGCGAAGATTGCGCCATAAGGCTGGCCAACGCGGGCTTCCTCGTTGATCGTCCACGTGTTCCCAAGCACGTAGTTGTTAACCCCGGGATACAGCGATACCAACTTGCTGTGGTTTTCCGCGAAGTTGAACGTTGACGTCCACTGGAAGCCAGATGCTGTCTGGATGGGAATTACCGTGAACAGCGCCTCAAAACCCTTGTTCGTCAACTTTCCGGCGTTAAGTGACGCAGCGCCGAATCCTGTCTCGGATGCCAGCGACAGGTTCACGATTTCGTTGGTCGTGGCCTTCGCATAATACGTTGCATCGAGCGTAGCACGGTTGCTGAGGAAGCCCAACTCGAGTCCAATTTCACCGGAGTTTGTGTTCTCCGGTCTCAACCCTGGATTCGCGCGGGTGTCAGTCAGAGTGTACTGCGGCAAGCTACCGAACTTGTTGGCATTGCCGACGTACGTCGTCGCGAGCTGGAAAGGGTCGGCGTCGTTACCTACGTTTGCGATCGATCCGCGAAGTTTTGCGTAGCTCAGCAAACGACTCTTGAGCACTGGCATCAAATCCGTCAGCACCAACGAAGAGTTGATCGACGGATAGAAGTACGAGTTATTTCCTTTCGGCAGCGTGGAAGACCAGTCATTGCGGCCGGTAACCTCGACGGTCCAGAGGTCATTCACCGTGAATGACGCTGAACCGTAACCGCTGTTCGTCTGGCGGCGTTCCGTGTACTCGTTGACCGTTGGTGACTTGGCAGAATTCGAAACGTTGTAGATGCCAGCGGCGAGTATCGCATCCGTGGCAACACTGCCCGATGCATAAGTCGCGTAGCGCCGGTTGGCACCCAACGTACCGTTCAACTGCAACCAGCTGGACGGCTTTTTGTTGGCGGTCAGAAGCAGCGACGTGTTGTTCTCGTTGCTCCGGTTCTGGAAATGGTTGAACGCACCGTTATACGCGAGATCGGCCTGGTTCAGGTTTCCCGCTCCGTAGTTCTGGTCGCTGTTGAAGCGGTAGTAGTCCGTTCCCGTCTGGCCTGTCGCATTGAGCCAGTCAGTGACCTTCCACGTAGCCGATGCGCTTCCGATGATACGGTCGCGATTATCGGCTTCTGGATTCTGGTACTGGATCCAGTACGGGTTGTTGTGGTAGTTGCAATTCCAGTTGTACTGGTCATTGCACGAGAAGGTTTGATTTGGACGGGTGTGGTAGTCCTTAAGCGCGTTAAGGTCCACGTTGCGTCCGAACCATACATACATGCCTTCCACGATGCCGGTATTGTACCCGACACCAGCGCGGTTGGCTGCCTTGTTGCTGACGTACTGTACGTTCGCCGACGTAGTCAATCGGCTGCTAACCGTGAAATTTCCAGCGAGGTTGCTGGAGAACTTGCGGAAAGTGTTGTTCGGTATCACGCCCGTTGAGTTGTCAGTACCGACTGACAGGCGGCCGGTGGCGCGCTGAGTGCCGCCGCTGAACGCGATGTTGTTCGAGAACGTCTTTCCTGTCTGGAAGAAACTGGAGACGTTGTTGGGGTACGCGACCCACGGGATCGGCTGAAGTACGCCGTTCACCACAGGACTGGTGAACTGAGTGATCGGCTGGCCGTTGAAGCGGGGACCGAAGCTCTGATCGTTTCCGTCCTGGCCGCCAGCGCCACCGCCTACGCCGTCAAAGAAGGCGAACACGCCGCCAGCGCCCTGACCGTACAAATTCTGGAACTTGGGAAGGATGGACGGCGTGTCCCACGTGTAGTTCGATGAGATCGCCGTCTGGATTCCCTCGGAGCTCGCGCTTCCACGCTTGGTCGTGATTAGTACGACACCGTTGGCACCGCGCGATCCATAGATGGCGGCAGCGTTCGGTCCCTTCAGCACAGTAACGGTAGCGATGTCATCAGGATTGATGTCGTCGATCGCACTACCGAAATCGACCGCGTTACCGCCGCCGTTCGGGCTGCCGCCGCGGTCGCGGTTCGACACAGGCGTACCGTCCACGATGAACAACGGATCGTTATTGCCGGTGATCGAGTTGGATCCACGAATCGTGATCTTGGTGGAACCGCCCTGCGTGCCGGAGCTCGTGATCGCAACGCCGGAAACCTTGCCCGAGAGCTGGTTGACGACATTGTTGTCGTGCGTTGCGTTCAGTTGCTCGCTGGAGACCTGCTGCACCGATGTGCCCAGTTGGCTCTGCAGCTTCTGGACGCCGAGCGCGGAAACGACGACGCCGGTGAGGCTTGTCGCGTTTGCGTTCAGGCTGAAGTCCTGCTGAACGTTGGTCCCGCTAGTGAGCCTAACGGTAATATTCTTGGGCGCGTATCCAACTCGGCGCGCAGTGAGCGTCACGGTCTGACCCGTCATGCGGGCGCCCGGGACTGAAATGTTGTACACGCCGGCGTCGTTGGTGTATGTACCCAGACCGAGTGACGTGATTGTGACACTTGCAGCGGAAAGGGGACCACCCGATTCCGTTGTAACGTGTCCCGTGATAGTACCGCTTTGCTGCGCAGCGGCGGCCGTGGCAACCAATGCCAACCCAGCCGTGACTGACGTGATGCGCTTGAACAACCTAAACATGTGTCCTCCAGGGTTGCCCCTGATGGGTGTGACCTGACCACACGGACGAATTACGACTTTGGGAACTGGACATTCCCCGGTTCGCTCCTGTTTTCCTGGGGTGAAAAAGGCGCGACTCAAGGTCTCCGTGACTCTAGGGAGAACCTTGGTCGGTATACGATCCGGTCAATTGTAGGACCTGAACGTCCGGGTGTCAACGCACATGTCTGGGCCAATCGTGCGGCCAACTGCGGGTGTCGCGCCGTGAACCGCGTCAATTACGCAGCGAACCGCGGATCAGGAAGGCGTTCTCTAACTTCTAATGTACGTCAGCGTACATCGCTGTCAGGGACTACTGACAGCATACAACATCGTACGCGCCGGGCGACGCACAGGTCTCGCTAACCCCTATGTGTCGCGCCGGCGCGCTTGCGAGGCGCAGAGTGCCTAGAACTTCACCGTCGGCGCAGCCTGGCTCGACGCGGGCGCGTCGTAATATGCGCGTTCTTTTGCACCGGTGACCTTCGCAGTAATAGCCTGCGGGAATGTTCTGATATAGGTGTTGTAAGCCTGCACCGCACTGTTGTAATCGCCGCGGGAAACGGCGACACGGTTTTCCGTTCCGGTCAACTCATCCTGCAACGCCAGGAAGTTCTCGTTGCTCTTGAGCTGCGGATAGTTCTCGGCGATCGCCAACAACCTTCCAATCGCGCCGGTCGCATTCTGGTCCGCCGCGGCCATCTGCTTGGGATCTCCGGTCTTCACAGCACCCGCGAGCTGCGCGCGCGCGTTCGCGATGCCGATGTACACGGTGTCTTCCTGCTTCGTTACGCCCTTCACTGTCGCCGCCAGATTCGGAATCAGATCCGCGCGACGCTGCAACTGAACCTGGATCTGTTGCTTGGCCTGTTGCGCCTGCTCGTCCAGTGTCTGGATCTGGTTGTATCCGCAACCGGTCAGCAGGAGGGCGGCCGGTAGTATCCATGCGATATATCTGCGCTTCCTGATCATCGGTAGTCCTCTTAAGGTCTCGTGTTCGGAAGGGTCGATACGTACATCGCCACCGCTTCCATTCCGGTTAAATATGCCCCGAGCACCTCCCGGGCGCGCTCCTTGGGTATGGACTTGGAATCGTGGAGCTGCCGAGCCACGGCATCGAATGGCGAGGCATCGACTGCGGCGACTGCGGCGACTTCCCGGGCGATCTCCGCGAAGCCGTGAGGTGGCTTGCGGCCCGCGAGGCGAAGAATTCCCCGGAATACGATCATGAGCGTGCTCAGGCTGGCAGTCATGAGTTTGATCTGCTCGGCCGCATCCGTGCCTGCGAGCAGCACCGCTCCACGCAGTCTGAGCAGCACACCCATGGCTTCGCGCTCCACCTGGAGTCTGAGGTCGTCGTGTGCGACGGTTATTCCATTGAAAGGGGAATCACCGTAGAGCAGCTTGTTGCGTTCGAGGATGTCGGCGTATTCCATGGCGAATATGTCGCCGCACGATCGCCACTCACGCTCGGTGAAGGTCATGGGCGGATGGTTGCCGGCATCGCGCCATGCGCGCGTAACCGCCGAGAGCTCGCGTAGCTGGTCGAGCGGCACGTCATCGACGATGATCAACACGTTGTAGTCGGACTTCTTGGCCACGTGCTCACCGCCGCCCGCCGCCGCGGACCCGTACAGGACGACGGAGCGCAATGCGGTCCCGTAGGCTGCGCGGAGTTGTGTCACAAGCTCGTCGAGTGTCATGGGTGGGTTCTCAAATTGAGTGAGGAGCTACGCGACGGGGTCCCCGCTTTCGCTGGGATGACGCTGGTGGGACGCGACGGGGTTCCCGCTTTCGCTGGGATGACGCTGGTGGGACGCCACGGGGTTCCCGCTTTCGCTGGGATGACGACGGCTACCAACTGCCACCTCCTCCGCCGCCGCTGAAGCCGCCGCCGCCGCCGAATCCGCCGAATCCTCCGCCGCCGCCGCCGCCACCTCCAAATCCACCACCCCCGAACCCGCCGCTGCTCCCGCCTCCGCCCCACGGGATGAACAGCGGTAGGCACCCGCCGCCTCCGCAGCCGCGACCGCCGCGGCGCAGGTTACTCAGCATTATCACGATGAAGACGACTGCGATAAAGTAGAATTGCGGTGGAAAGCCACCGCCGCCACTCGGCTCGGGGGCCGCAGTCTGCTCGGGTGCGTGCAGCGCGGTGTCAACGGTGAAGTGAAACTCTGTCGCGAAGCGTTGGGCTGTCAGGAGCGTCAGGAGCTCGATTCCGTGCCCGTAGTCCTTCTGCTTGAAGAACGGGATCGCCTGCCTGCACATGTTCGCCGCATCGGCGTCGGTTATGAATCCCTCGGCGCCGTTACCGGTCAGGACGAAACAGGCACCACGTCCACTGGAATTCGTCTCCTTGGGCACCACGAGTATCACGGCGCCAGCGTTTCTGGTGGGATCGCCCGGGTTCCCGATCTTTCCGACTTTCCACTGTCGCCCGATCTTGAGCGCGACGTCGGCCGCGGGATAATCGCCGATGTCGGAAAGCGTAACTACGGTAAATTCGCCGCGCGACTTGTTGCGAACATCGGCCGAGATCTGCTCGATGTGCGCCGCCGCGTCGGCCGGAATCACATGGGCAAAATCGTTGACGAGGCCCACAGGCTGCGGGATCGTGGGGCCGCTCTGAAGGAGCAGCGCGAGCAGCGCCGATTGAAGTAGGGTCTGGAGCACCATAGTATTTACGACATGCGTACTACACTAGTCAACGGACTCGCCGGCCTAACCTTCGCCGCCGCGGTCACATTTGTATCCCTCGCCTGCTCAAAGGCCAACGGCCGCCCCACGCCCGATGCGGCAACTCAGCCCGCTTCCGGGCCGCCAGCGACGACTGGCAAGGCAACGGATTCGCTGGCGAAAGTTGCGGACGGGAGCCGCATTCAGGGTTCGCCATCGGCAAAGCTCTGGGTGATCGAGGTAAGCGATTTCCAGTGCCCGTTCTGCAAGGAATGGCACGATGCGACGTACCAGATGCTCCTGGACAGCTACGTGAAGACGGGAAAGATCCGCATGGCGTACGTCAACTTTCCGTTGTCAATCCATGCAAATGCGCATCAGGCGGCGGTTGCCGCGATGTGCGCTGGCGCGCAGGACAAGTTCTGGCAGATGCACGATGCGCTCTTCGCATCACAGTCGAAGTGGGAAGCAGCGAAGGATCCCGCTGCGACTTTCGAATCGCTCGCTACGTCGGTCGGTGTCGACGCAACACGATACAACGCGTGCCTGACGTCGCCTTCGATAACGGCGCTGATTGCTGGCGATCAAGAACGTGCGCGCAGCGGCGGCGTGAGCGCGACCCCGAGCTTCTGGGTCGGCGGCAAGCTGATTGAAGGTGCGGTTCCGCCGAACGAAATGAAGGCTGCGATCGACGCCGCGCTCGCGGGGACGCAGTAGTCGCGGATAGTTGACAGTCGCGAGCCATACTGATGACTCCATGGCTCGGCGCCGCGTACGGTGCAGTAGCTCGGACGGCAGAGCTTCTTGCCGTGGTCACACCACGCAGCGTCTCCGGGAAAGTCGGCAGGACTTTCACGGCGCGTCGTCGAATTCGGCGACGATATCGTGTGTGGGCGGAGGCGGGCCGAGATAGATCGCGCCAACTGATCTGGGTGCATGCGGCGTCAGTTGGCGAAGGTCTCATGGCGCTTCCGCTGATACAGCTAATCCGTCGCGCGCAGCCGAGTGTTCAGATCGCGTACACGTATTTTTCGCCGAGCGCGGAGTCGTTGGCAGATCAGATGGGGGCCGACTTCAGCGATTATTTGCCGTTCGATTCGGGGAGCAGCGCGCGTGCTACGCTGGAGGCACTGGATCCAACTGCGCTCGTGTTCGCCAAGGGCGACGTGTGGCCGACGTTGGTGCGGGAGGCGTCGTTGCAGGGCGTGAGGCTCGCGCTCGTGAGTGCATCGATTCCGGCGAGCTCGTTGCGGACGAGCAGGCTCGGTTCTCTACTGACGCGTGATGCGTATGGGGCACTGGATGCAGTGGGCGCGGCGAGTGGGGATGATGCGGCGCGACTTGTTGCGGCAGGAGTGAGAGAAGACAGGGTGCGGGTGACGGGTGATACGCGGTATGATCAGGCGTGGGCGCGGGGACACGCCGAGACGCGGAGGTGCGGAGTTGTGAGTGCGCTGGCCTCGGCGCGGCCTACGGTGGTTGCGGGATCTACGTGGAGATCGGATGAGCGGGCACTCTTGCCGGCGTGGATAGCGGTGCGCGCGTCGGTGCCGGGCGCAAGGCTGATTATTGCGCCGCACGAGCTCTCGGACAGCCACACGCTTTCTCTAATAGAATGGGCCCGTGCCAATTCGCTGTCTGCCGCGCGGTTGGACACTGCGACGACAGAGACGGACGTTGTCGTCGTCGATCGGATGGGGGTGCTCGCGGACCTATATGCGATCGCTACTATCGCGTACGTGGGTGGTGGCTTTCACGCTGCGGGTTTGCATTCGCTAGTGGAGCCGGCGGTGTTTCGGGCGCCCGTACTGGTTGGTCCGCAGCATGGTGGTTCGCGCGACGCGGGTTTGATGCTTGCGGCGGGTGGAGCGATGAGCGCGGGTGGTTCGGAGCAACTCACGCGGCTGATGACGCGGCTGTTGACGGATGAGCGCGAACGCGCAGACCGTTCCGATGCGATGGGTACGGTAGTCGCCGCGGAGCTAGGCGCCGTTGACCGTTCCTTCGAGATCGTGCGGAAGTTGCTGCGGCCTGTGTAGGTAGAAGCCCTGCACGAGGTGCACGCCAAGCGATTTGACAACTTCGTATTCCTGTTCGTATTCGACGCCCTCGGCGATTACCGTAGCGTGCTGATCGTTGGCGAATCGCACTAAAGTCGCGACCAGGTCCTGCTTGATGAAGTTGGTGTCGATTCCGTTGATCAGCGATATGTCGAGCTTGATGAAATCCGGCTCGAGATTGGCGATGGAGCCCAAGCCTGCGTAGCCACTGCCGGCGTCGTCAACTGCGAAACGAAAGCCGCGGTCACGGAACGCGCGCAGGCGCTCGCGGAACTTCGGATAATCCTTGATCGCCGTGCGCTCCGTGATCTCGATGACCACACGGCGCGCATCCGGCGCATCGAGCGCGCTGTCGCCAAATTCAGGATCGGCAAAGTCGTGCGGATCGACGTTGATGAACAATACTTCGCCATGCTTGAGCAACTGGTCGATTCCTTCAATCGCTCGAGCGCGACACAGGCGGCTCAGCTCCCAGATGAGTCCCGCTTCGGCGGCTACTTCAAACATTACTTCGGGCCGGCGCAATGAGCGCATGGAGCCGCGCGCGAGCGCTTCGTACCCAAACACATCGCCGCTCGACGCGTTGACGATGGGGTGATAGTCGATGTACACAGCGCGCGTGCGCAGGGTCTCGCGCAGATCGTCAACCAGACGCGCTCGTTCGCGCTGCTCCAGGTTGTGCGCGTTACTCGCGGCCGCACGAATGCCGCGATATACGACGCGCTCCAGGCGTGCCTTAGGATCGTGTTGCACGACGGCGCGACCGACGTAAAGATCAAATAGCGACGCGATATCGGCGCCGTGCGCCTTTTCGAGGCAATCGGCTATCCCTTCGTGCAAGCGGGCGACAAGCGCCTCGCTGATGTCACCGTCGTCGCCGTCCTCGCGACCGGGCGGCTCGACGGGCGGTACATAGAACAGAAGGAAATCGTCGTCGTTCAGGTGGCTAACCGCGAGCCGCGCCACACGTAGCGGCGTCTCCGCCAGGATTCGCGCGAGCTCGCGCGCGGTGGTATCGAGCACGGCATCGAGCTTTTCCCATCCGTATATCTCTTCGACCTTGGCGTAGCGGTCGAAGTTCAGGTAGAGAATGACAAGTGCGCCGCGCTCCTGGACCGGACTGCGGAGGCTATCGATCGCCGCGGCGAGTGTGGGCAGTGCATTGCGGGCGTCCTTGACGGGCAGCGCCAGTGAGGCGGCCGCGACGGAATCGCCAACTCGGCGGCCCAGCGGTGGACCGCCGACGAACCTGGCGGTCACCCGTGAGTTGCCGGGCTGGCTGGACGACCCGGAGCTGCCTTACTACCCGGATTCGCGCGATCCTGAGTTCCGGTGAGCACGGCCGCGTTGCGCCGGACGGCAGCCAAAACTTTGGAGAGATCCAACGGCTTCTCCAGGAAATCATCGGCGCCGGTCTGAAGCGCAGTCCGCTTATCGATCAGGTCATCGCGGGCGGTTAGCATAATAACGCGCGTGGTCGCGGCCCGCGCTGGATCGCTTTTGATCACCCGGCATACTTCCCAACCGTTGATACCTGGCATCATCACGTCGAGAAGCACCAGATGGGGGCGCAGTTCCTGAAAGCTGCGCAGCGCTTCGTCGCCATCGTACGCAGCGGTCACGGTATAGTCGCGAGTCGACTCGAGGTAGTTTCGTATGATGTCCGCGTTGTCGTGGTTATCGTCCACGACTAGAACGCGCATGAGTTGATTGGCCATTTGTCGCGGGGATGGATGTGCGACCAATCGAATCGCAAAAGGGAGACCAGTCGTGTCATTCCCCCGAAAGCGGGAATGACACCGGGAACGGACGGCTCCCCGCGACGGGACGGTGGCTTACGCTG
Source organism: Gemmatimonadota bacterium (assembly GCA_041691775.1). GTDB lineage: Bacteria > Gemmatimonadota > Gemmatimonadetes > Gemmatimonadales > Gemmatimonadaceae > Fen-1247. Next base: position 13,077 of record JBEPUB010000008.1, on the reverse strand, counting down.
CTGAGGCCTTTTCCGTCACTACGCGAACGTGGTCGTCGGCGACTTGAAGGAAGCCGCCTTCAACGTGGAAGCGGTGCGAGCTGGCTGTGCCGAGTCGGAGCTCACCGTTGCCGAGGACGGTCATCATTGCGGCGTGGCCGGTAAGTATTCCGACTTCACCGTCGTACGCTGGCGCGACAACAGACTCGGTCTCGCCCTCGAAGAGGACACGCTCGGGTGAGATCACAGATACGCGAAGCACGTATCAGCCCTTGAGCTTGGCGGCGTTGGCGATCACGTCGTCGGCACCGCCGGCCATGAAGAACGCCTGCTCTGGATATGCATCGAACTCGCCTGCGACCAAGCGCTCGAACGAGGAGATGGTCTCTTCTAACTTGACGTACTTCCCTGGAATTCCCGTAAACTGCTCGGCGACGGCGAACGGCTGCGACATGAAGCGCTGCAGACGGCGCGCGCGTCCGACGACGAGTTTATCGTCTTCGGAAAGCTCGTCCATTCCGAGAATGGCGATGATGTCCTGCAGCTCGCGGTAGCGCTGAAGGATGCGCTGAACTGCGGTCGCGACTCTATAATGGCGCTCGCCGACGATAGCGGCGTCGAGAATACGCGACGATGACGCAAGCGGATCGACGGCGGGATAGATGCCGAGCTCGGTGATTGCGCGCGATAGCGTTACCGTCGCGTCAAGGTGAGCGAACGCCGTTGCTGGCGCTGGATCCGTGATGTCGTCGGCCGGTACATAGATGGCCTGCACCGACGTGATCGATCCGTTGCGAGTCGAGGTGATTCGCTCCTGCAAGTCGCCCATCTCCGTGGCCAGCGTTGGCTGATAACCAACAGCGCTCGGCATGCGACCGAGCAGAGCGGAGACTTCGGACCCAGCCTGTGTGAAACGGAAGATGTTGTCGATGAAGAGAAGCACATCCTGGTTCTCGACGTCGCGGAAATACTCGGCGACTGTGAGTCCCGATAGCCCAACTCGCAGGCGCGCTCCTGGCGGCTCGTTCATCTGGCCGTAGATAAGTGCAACGGAATCAAGAATTCCAGCTTCCTTGAACTCGATGTACAGATCATTTCCTTCGCGGGTACGCTCACCGACGCCGCAGAACACCGAGCGTCCACCGTGCCCTTTCTGCACGTTGTTGATGAGTTCCTGAATGATGACGGTCTTGCCAACGCCAGCGCCGCCGAAGAGGCCGATCTTGCCGCCCTTTACGAAGGGGGCGATGAGATCGATGACCTTGATGCCGGTCTCGAACGCTTCGGTCTTCGGTTCGAGGTCGGCGAACAGTGGCGGCGCGCGATGGATGGGCCAGCGTATCGCATCGGCCGCAATCGGCGGCCCGTTATCAACTGGCTCGCCGATGACGTTTAGGATGCGTCCGAGTGCCGCGGTGCCAACCGGAATGGTGATTGGTGACCCAGTGTCGATGACGTCCATTCCACGCTCGACGCCGTCGGTGGACGACATGGCGACTGCGCGAACCTGGTTGCGGCCGATGTGCTGTTGGACTTCGACAGTCACGTTGATCGGAAGGCCGGCCTGGGTCTTCCCCTCGATTCGGAGGGCGTTGTATAGCTCGGGCAGATGTTCGGACTCGAACTCCACGTCCAGGACGGGGCCGATGACCTGGATGATCTTGCCTGTGTGCGTTTCGGTTTCGGTTTCGATTGCGGTGGTCATGTTTGATCCGGATACGATTTTTATACGTCGTCCAACTGCGGGCAGGCACGGGGGCCTGCCCCTACTACAACTACAACGGCCACGTGTTATTCCAACGCTGCTGCGCCGCCGACTATCTCGGCGATTTCCTGGGTGATTTGGGCCTGACGCGCGCGGTTGTACGTGCGACGCAAAACGTTGATCATGTCGCTCGCGTTGTCGGTCGCGTTCTTCATTGCGGTGCGTCGCGCGCTCTGTTCGCCGGCTACTGTCTCGACGAGTGCGCGGTACACTGAGTTGCGTACGTAAAGTGGGAGCAGCTCGGTGAGAATTGCGTCCGCTGACGGTGCAAGGATATAGTCGCGCGCGGTGCCCTTGCGCTCAGGCGGTGTAACTGGCAGCACGCGCTCCGCTGTCGCTGGTGTGGACAACGCGGAATTGAATTTCGAATAAACCACGTACACGGCATCGAGCGTGGCGTTGGTAAAGTTCTCGATCAGTGTTTCGGATAGACCGCGTGCGTCGGCTGCGGTTGGACGATCGGTAATGTCCGTGCGTGCGACGTCGAGTGTTCGGCCGAGGTAGCGGAAGAAACCGATACCCTTGCGTCCGACGACGTGGAGGTCCACCTGCGTGCCTTCGGATTCAAGCCGCTGCACGAGAACTCGCGCTTCCTTGATCAGGTTCGCATTGAATCCGCCAGCGAGACCGCGGTTCGATGTGAGCAGCAACACCGCAGCTCGACGCGTGTGCGCAGGCTGGCGCAGGAGCGGGAACTGCTCGGCGAGATCCGGTGAATAGAGATCGGAAATCACCTCCGCGAGCGCACGTGCGTACGGACGCGCGGAAACGACGCGGTCCTGCGCTCGCTTCATCTTGGAGGTAGCCACCATCTCCATCGTGCGCGTGATCTTGCGCGTGTTCTCGACGGATTTGATGCGGCCTTTAAGCTCTCGTCCTTTCGCCATGCCTTGGTGTTATGACCTTGATGCGGATGTGAAAGCGACGGCGGTTACGCCGGCTTCTTCCGCGTTGCGTTGAAGCGTTCGATGGCGCGCTTGAGTTCGGCTTCGAGATCCTTGGAAAGTGCCTTTTCCGTACGAATCTTCTCGCCAACTTGCGGGAACTGGGCCGCCATGAACTGCAGAAAGCCCTGTTCCCAGTCGCGGACCTCGGCGACCGGCACTTCGTCCACAAAGCCGTTCGTCACCGCGTAGATCACCATCACCTGCGTCTCAACCGGCATCGGCTGATACTGCGGCTGCTTGAGGATCTCAACTGTGCGCGCGCCACGATCGAGCTGCTTTTTTGTTGCGGCATCGAGATCGGACGCGAACGATGCGAAGGCTTCGAGCTCGCGATACTGCGCGAGATCGAGACGGAGGCGACCGGCGACTCCCTTCATCGCCTTGGTTTGGGCTGAGCCGCCGACGCGCGATACCGAGATACCGACATTGACCGCGGGACGAACACCCGAGTAGAACAGGTCGGCTTCCAGGAAGATCTGGCCATCCGTGATCGAGATCACGTTGGTCGGGATGTAAGCCGACACGTCGCCGGCCTGCGTCTCGATGATCGGCAGCGCGGTGAGCGATCCACCAGCCACGAGAATCGTCTTTCCGTCCACCACACTTGGATCTTCGCTCATCTTTGCAGCGCGCTCGAGCAGACGGCTATGGAGATAGAAGACGTCGCCGGGATAAGCTTCGCGGCCCGGGGGGCGACGAAGAACCAGCGAGATCTGCCTGTACGCCGCTGCCTGCTTGGACAGATCGTCGTACACGCACAGCGTCGCCTTGCCTTCGTTGTACATGAAGTACTCGGCCATCGCGCAGCCAGAATAAGGGGCGATGTACTGCATCGGGGCGGGATCGGCGGCGCTGGCCACAACGACGATGGTGTAGTCCATCGCGCCGGCGGCACGCAGACGCTCGACTACACCAGCGACTGTTGAAGCCTTCTGGCCGATCGCGACGTAGACGCAGATTACTCCAGTTCCCTTCTGATTCAGGATCGTATCGACCGCGATTGCAGTCTTGCCGGTTCCGCGATCACCGATGATCAGCTCGCGCTGGCCACGGCCGATCGGGATCATGGCATCAACGGCCTTGAGTCCGGTCTGGAGCGGCTCCTTGACCGGCTGGCGGACGATGATCCCAGGCGCCTCGCTCTCGACCTTACGCGAGTGCTTCGCGGTGATGGGGCCTCGCTCGTCCATGGGGCGACCGAGGGCGTCCACGACGCGGCCGATCAGCTCAGGTCCTACCGGGACCTCGAGCACGCGACCGGTGCGGCGGACATTGTCTCCTTCCTTGAGCTCGAGGTAATTGCCCAGGATTACGGCTCCGATGTTGTCCTCTTCGAGGTTCAACGCCAGGGCCGTGATCACATTGCCTGTTTCGGACGATGTAACGTCCAACATCTCCCCAGCCATGGCCTTTGAAAGGCCGTAGATGCGGGCGATACCGTCTTTCACTTCGAGAACGGTGCCGACTTCCTCGACCTTGAGGTCGTTCAGGTCGGCAGCTTCGATCTCGCGAAGGAGGATGTCCTTGATTTCGCCAGGACGGAGCGCGGTGTCAGTGGCCATGATTTAGAGCGGGAAATTTTGCTTGGGGAGAGCTTGTGAAACTTATCACAAGCCCTCTTTTCCTGCAACGCGGCTCCTCGTTCTACCGTGAACGAACCGGTCTATGAGGTCCACGGCCCGGAGGCCGGAGAGGGAGGCTGGACGGGTGCTGGCTATCCGCTGGGTAGTGACGGCCAGGTGGGAAGATGAAGCAAAGCCAAGCACTGCGGCCACGTCTCGCACGTCGTATCCGGGGTTTTTCGACAGTTCGGCGGCCGAGATGAGGCGGACGAGGTCGATCACGCGCTTGAGGTTGGCTCCCTTGTCACGGGCGAAGTTGCGACTAAGGTGCTCCCGAGTGACACCCATGACGGCGGCCAGCGTGGTGGTGGTGACCGGGCGGCCCGCGTGCTGCACGATTGCATGCCAGGTACGTCGCTGCGTCTCGCTCGTGAGGCCGAGCGATTCGGGCGCCTCACCGAGGGCGCGGGCGAATCGGGCTGAGTAGCCGTGCGGCGCGACTAGATCGCGCGCGGCCAGCTCATCGATCTGCTCGCAGAGCACGTCAGCAAAGCCGAACGATGCGGCGCGCGCAACTGCCTCGGCGTCGGTGGTGCGAAATGGAATCAAGCCAAAGAACGCAGTGCTTGGGAAATCCGCCGCATGTGCAGCAACGGTCCAGTGATCTTCTCCCTGCGCGGCCAGATCGATCACCGCAGCGTCGACCAGTTCGCGTCGAATCGCTGCTTCGAATTCCTCGATTGTGCGAACCATGATCGTGCGTCCGCGGCGGCGTGGAAAAGCGGCTCGCGCGAATGCGCGGGCCCGCTCGCGTCCAGCATACACGAGGACACATGGAAACGCCGGCGACGCGGAATCATTCATGGAAGTCATGTCAGACACCCGCCAGGGCTGCATCGGCCGTGGGCTTGCCTTCGATGAATTGACGAACGATGGGATCCGCGGTGTGTTGAATCTCGTCCACGGTACCGACCTGTCGGACCTTGCCGTCGTACAGCATGGCGATACGGGTGCCAACGCTGTACGCGCTGCGCATGTCGTGCGTGATGACGACACTTGTAACGCCCAATTTCTCACGCATGCGGATCATCAGCTCATCGATTACGGCAGACGTGACTGGATCGAGGCCAGTGGTTGGCTCGTCATACAAAATGTATTTTGGCCGCTTGGCGATCGCGCGCGCGATTCCCACGCGCTTGCGCATTCCGCCCGACAGCTCGGCGGGATACTTGGTCTCGGCATCGGGCAGATCGACGAGGGCCAGCGACTCTTTCACGCGATCGGCAATCTCGCTCTCCGACATCGTGCGCATCTTTCGCAGTGCCATCGCGACGTTCTCTCCGACGGTCATCGAGTCAAAGAGTGCAGCGAACTGAAACACGTAACCGATGTGGCCGCGCAGCTCGTACAGCTCGTCACGCGGCAGCACGGGCACTTCCAGACCATCGACGAAGACCGTGCCGCTGTCGGGACACAGCAATCCTACGATGTGTTTGATAGCCACCGACTTTCCGGTGCCGGAATATCCGATGATAACCATCGTCTCGCCTTCATTTACTTCGAGCGAGAATCCCTCAAGTACTTTTTTGTCGCCGAAGGCCTTGTAAACGTTGTCGAGCTTGATCATTGGCTGTAGGAACGGGTCCGAAAAACGGCCAGCGCTCGGACCCTCTCCGAACGCTGGCCGCCCATAACTCTGGAGTGATGCAGACCTTAAGCCGCGAAACTACTCAAGGCGCGACCAACGTCACCTTCGCGGAGGCGCTTGAGGGCGCGATCACGAAGCTGGCGAACGCGCTCACGCGTGACGCCTAGCATTGAGCCTATTTCCTCGAGCGTGTGCTCGCGACCGCCTTCGAGGCCGAAGTACAGCTTGAGAACTTTCGCGTCGCGCGGTGGAAGCGTGCGCAACGCGGTTTCGATCTCGTCATTGAGAAAGCGGTTCATCGCCTCTTCCTCTGTGTCCGGCATTTCGTCGGCAACGAAGCGCTCGATGAGCGAACGATCGCCTTCCGGATCCATTGGTGCATCGAGTCGCACGTCGCCAGTGTTGAGCGCGGCGAGCGACTGAACTACGTCAACTGACAGGCCGGTGATCTGCGCGAGCTCGTTCGGCGTAGGTTCACGACGAAGCTTCTGGCGCAGGATCTCGGACGCCTTGATGATGCGTGAAAGATCGGCGGTGCGGTTGAGCGGAACGCGAACTGTGCGTCCCTGACGCGCGAGCGACGAGAGAATCGCCTGGCGAATCCACCACACTGCGTAGGAGATGAACTTCACTCCCTGATCCGGATCGAACTTACGCGCGGCGGTAAGCAGGCCAACGTTTCCTTCACCGATCAGATCGATGAGCGGAAGGCCGCGGTTCTGGTATTTTTTCGCGACGGAGATGACGAAGCGCAGATTGCGCTTCACGAGCTCCTGCAATGCATCGGGATCGCCCGCGCGGATTTTGCGGGCGATATCGATCTCTTCAGTTCCTTTGAGAAGCGGATACGTGCTTACTTCGTACAGGTACTGATCGAGAATGTCGCGTTCTGGCTCACTGGGAGCGATGCCGGCGGGCGAGGTTCCTGTTGCGCGACGGCGGCGTGGTTTGACTTCGGCCATGGTAGCCTCTTTACTCTATATGTATCAGACGCCGCTCTCGCGGCGCTGAAGTCGTGTGGATTTACCTAACCCACTCAGACAGTGGGGTCGCGGTGCAAGATACCGGCCGAAGGGCTCGTGTCTAGACCCAAAAGTCGAGTGATATTTCTTGACTTTCCCGATACCCCCGGATATCCTTCGCGGTTCCTGCCGGGCAGGGTTCGGGCCGATTTTCTGGTTCGAATGTTTACCCGGAATTGGGGCGGTAGCTCAGTTGGTAGAGCGCTTGAATGGCATTCAAGAGGTCAGGGGTTCGATCCCCCTTCGCTCCACTGGGCAGAACAGTTGTTTGTTGAGAAAAGGGGCTCGAGGTTTGGGCGATTTGCGGGAGTAGCTCAGTTGGTAGAGCACAACCTTGCCAAGGTTGGGGTCGCGGGTTCAAGTCCCGTCTCCCGCTTGTTGGGACAGGCCTCCGTGCCTGCCCTGCGTCAGTAAGAGAGGGCGGGCACAGGGGCCCGCCCTTACGGGGTCCGGGCGGGACAGAGGCCGATGACGGCTCTCGGGCGGTTAGCTCAGTTGGTTAGAGCGCCACGTTGACATCGTGGAGGTCACAAGTTCGAGTCTTGTACCGCTCATAGCAGGATGAGGAAAGGCGGTCGCGAGACCCCACGGTTGTGAATGCGCCCGTAGCTCAATTGGATAGAGCATCTGACTACGGATCAGAAGGTTGGGGATTCGACTTCCTCCGGGCGCACTGAATTGAAGCGGCGATATCACGCACTAAGTCATTGATGTCCCTAGACTTACGCGCTTCCTTCTTTTTCGGCCCGCACACCGGCCCACCAGTTTTGGGCAAGGTAGGGGTAAGATTCTGCGGTAACTGGGTCTCGGCGCTGCAATCCGACAGTACGTCGCTCCAAAACTCATCGCGGATCTATCGAGCGAGTTCCAGTACTTCTCGACGCCACTTCTCCTGGTGGAGCTCCGGTCGCAGGCCCCATCGATATGTCCCGTAATGGAGTCGAGCACGCGCCGGTCGAAGATGCCGAGTGGGCAGCACCTTCACGCTGCGCCTACCAGGCGCACGCTAACCGGCCATCGCAGCCGATACGTATGAGAATCGGTGACGTGCTGCGCCGCGCGAAGTTATGGCTTCCGAGGCTGACGAGCGTTCGGTTTTTTTGTCGGTGAATTGCTTGAATGCTGGTCACGCGAGGGAGGTACGGACCGAGCGGCTGCAGTCTGTTGCGGATGCGCGCTTCGCTGAACCGCTCCACGTATGAGTTCGTCTTCTTTTTGCATGTGTTTCTTGGGAGCCGTAGCCACTGGCTCCGGGCGCGCCGGCGAGGGTGCGAGCGCGCCATGCTCGTCCTTTGCTATCTCCGCCGGCGTTCTGTGACTGCTTTCCGGATGCGGTTCGACCGGAAGCGCCGCGTTGTCGTGAGCTGGATCAGCCATTGGCTACCGTCGTATGAGTTCGCGTTTCGTGGGTCCTGGAACGCGCCTATGTCGAAAGAGCATCTAACGCGCCGCAAGCTCAGAAAGCGCCTAAGGAGCCTCTGCACAGGTGAGTGACGCGAGGTGTTGTGGAGAACTTTCCAGCTGCGGTGATACTGTGTACCTACGACGAGCAAATATTCGGTATTCAGTCGGTCTTTAAAGCTTGCGGACGAGCTTGATGAGTCGCCCCTCAACGTCGTCTCCGGACCGATTTCTCATCCAACAATGGAATCACGCTTCCGGATCATCGTCAAGAACATCCTCACCAGGATCATCATCAACACGCTTAGGCACGCGCGGGAGAGATAGCGTAAACGTCGACCCCCCTCCGAGAGCGCTCTCCACCGTGACGTCGCCGCCCATCGCTCGCGCTAGCTCTCGGCTGATGGCCAGTCCCAATCCCACGCCATCCGTAACGCGGGTCAACGACGGATTCACTTGGACGAACGGCTCGAATATAACGGACAGATGATCCGCCGAAATACCGATCCCCGTGTCGCGCACGCCGATCGCGACGTGACCGTCGCTCGTACCACATGTGACATCGATGCTGCCGTCGGCTTCGGTGAACTTGAGCGCGTTGGTTAGCAGGTTAAGGAGAATCTGTCGCACCTTGTCCGCATCGCCCCTAATGGCGAGCGTCGAATCGCAGTCGCCGTCTGGATCATGCACTACATAGCGTAGCGCCTTGCGAGCCATCTGAGGCGCGACCATCGCCTCGACGCTCTCGAGCAGATCGTTCACGTTAACATCTGTGCTCGTGATCGACACGCCGCCCGTCTCCAGCTTGGCGAAGCTCAGGATCTCGTTGATGAGACCAAGCAGATGCTCCTGGCTCCGAGTGATCCGCGCGAGTGAAGTGCGCTGTTCGTCGGTCACGGGACCCTGAACACCCATGTCCAGGAGCTGCGCGTATCCGGCGATCGCGTTGAGCGGTGTCCGCAGCTCGTGACTCATCGTGGCCAGGAACTCCGTCTTGGCACGGCTACTGGCTTGAGCCTCAAGCGTCTTGCCTCGCAGCTCGGTGGCCATGACCTCTAGTTCGTCAGCACGAGCAGCAAGTTCGGTATTAGCGTGCGCGAGCGAAAGTCGCGCTTGTGTTTTCTCCGTGACGTCTTCAATTGCAAGGAGGACCAGTGGCAGCCCGTTGCGGTCGGACGCAATGCGCCGCGCGTTCAGAAGCATAGTGCGACGTCCTACAGTCGGAAAGTCGCGCTCGACCTCGACGTCATTAAATGCCTCCCCTTCGGAAAGCACGCGTTCGAGTAGTCCACGGAGGCTCGACATGTCCCACTGGCCATTGCCGAGATCGAATATCGCCGGGCCGACCGTGTCTTGCGCGGACGTTCCGAAACTGTCGTAAAACGCGCGGTTCGCACTGAGCACCCGGAGCGTGCCATCCAGCACCAGCAACGGGTTGGGCACGGCCTCCACTATCGCCTCCGCGTACCGGCGCGCCGCGTCCGATTGTTCGGTCGCGTGTTTCCGTGCATCAATGTCGTAGTAGATGATGACGGCGCCGTCGATCTTGTGCTCCGCGGTACGATACGGCCGGATGTGCATCAGGTACCAGCATCCGTTGAGGTCGCGCACCTCACGCTCGGTCACCTCCAAGGTCGCGATCACGCGACTTATGAGGTCGTCGAGGTTAGGGACATCGATGTTCGATTTGATGTCTCCGATTGGTCGTCCGACGTCCGTCGGAATGACGTTCATCATGCGCTCAGCGCCGGCCGTGAAGCGGCGGATACGTCGATCTGTCCCGACCATGATCACAGGAACGTGCATTGAGGTCAGGAGGTTGGTCAGATCGTCATTCAGATGGCTCCCGTCGGTGATCCGAACACGCAACTCATCGTTCAATGTGGTCAGCTCTTCATTGAGCGACTGCAATTCTTCCTTGGATGTCTCGATCTCCTCATTCGTGCTCTGCAACTCCTCGTTGCTGGACTGGACTTCCTCGTTCGCCGCCTGAAATTCTTCCACCACCGAGGCGTGCTCCTCGGCAACGGCCTGGAGATGACGTCGCGTGGCTTCGAGTTCCTGCCGGAGTTCGCCAACTATTTTTGCCTCGCGCGGCGTCGCTACAGAAGCGTCATCCACGTGAACCGACGTCTCATGCTGTAGCTTCCGCTTTGAACCGGCACTGCCAGTCTTGCGGTTGCGCTTGTTACTTGGAGCGTTCGGCTTGCCATCCGCGCTGTCATGCGGTAGCTGGTGATGCACTTCGCCAAGCGTTCCGTGAAGCGCTTCATGACCCGCTTCATCGCCCGCTTCACCGCCCGCTTTATGAGAGCCGGATTCAGCTTCTTCGAATGAGACGATGAAGAACTGCTCGTCCGATCCCGCGACCCTGAACGGCGTCACGTCGAGGGTGACATAGCCGAGGCGTGTGCCTTCGTGAAATGACACATCACCGACTCGCACCGAGCGTGCTTGGTCGCGCGCCGTATTGACGGCAGCTCGAAGCTCGGTCGCCAATTCCGCTTTGACCATTTTGAGCAGGTCCAGACTCGCCGTTCCCGCGGTTGGCGCGATGTAGGATTCGGTCTGACCGCGGAACTGAACGATCTGCAACTGATCGTTGACCACCACGGCGGCCGGTGCATAGCTCCCGAGCGCGACCTGATCTGCCGCGCGCTGGACTTCCGGTACTGTCGGTGACCGGCGGACGTTGGTCATCGGATACTCTGTTGCATCGGTTGTAGTCTTGGTAAGGCCGGGGCCATGATCGTACGAATCGTTAACGTGTGGATGAGCAACCACCTGAGCAACTGCATGTGCCGGCACCGAGCGCCCCGGCACAAAATCCAGGTGCAGTGGCCGAGCGGGACCGCCCGCGCGCACGTAGATGTGGTGCGTTTTGTCGATTGGTTTGAACAGCGCCGGGACCGCGATGGTCGACTCTGACGTGCCAAGCACGAGCACGCCGTCCGGCTTCAAGGCGTAGTGAAATACCGACAGGACCTTGGCGTGGGCGCCGGGTTGCAAGTAGATGAGAACGTTCCGGCAACTGACCAGATCCATCTGCGAGAACGGCGGATCAGCTGTGATGTTCTGCCGGGCGAATATGCAGCAATCGCGAACCACCTTCTTGACGCGATAGCCTTGCTCTTCCTGTGTGAAGAATCGGCGCAGACGCTCAGGAGTGACATCGGCCTCGATACCCTGAGGATACACGCCCGCGCGCGCGATGGTGATCGCCGCCTCGCTCAAATCCGTCGCGAATATCTGGACCGGGGTGCCAGGGGCGTTGTCTTCCAGAAACTCGAGCACGCAAATAGCAATCGAATACGCTTCCTCACCGGTCGAACACCCGGCCACCCATATTCGCACTGTTTGGTTCTCCGCGCGATCACCTGCCCGGTTACCTATCTGACCGGTTGACCGATGCTTGAGCAGTTGTGGAAAGACCGAGTGGGACAACGCTTCGAACACTTCGGAATCGCGGAAGAATCGCGTGACTCCGATCAGCAGGTCGCCGTACAGGGCGCCTAGCTCACCGATGTCCTGGCGGAGCACATCGACGTAACCTGTAAGTGGGTCGATCTTGCGGATCGCCATGCGACGCCGAATTCGTCGCTCAATCGTTCCTATCTTGTACAATCTGAAGTCAACACCGAATCGGCGCCGAAGGAGAGCGGTAATGACTGCAACCGCATCGTCCTGCCCAGGCTCGTGCGACGTGCCGCCCGAAATTTCGCTCGCGGCAGGATGCGATTCTGCAGTAACGTCAGCACCTACGTCGGCACCTACGTCGCTCTGATTCTTCCGGTGTGGCTTGGTCGGTGTCGCCAGTGCATCCTCGCGTGCATCCTCGCGTGCATCCTCGGGTGCATCTGAGTCACCGGATTCATCGCCTTCGAGCCGCAGGTATGGATGTCGTCCCAGTCGCGCCAATTGCGCAGCGATCTCGGCCGCCGGCGCAACGACGTCGACACAATCGGTGGCGATGGCGGCTAGCGGCATTCCGTCGGAACTCGCCGATTCTGGATCCTGAACGAACGTGATCCCTCCGGCGCCCTTGATGGCGCGCACGCCGAGTGCACCGTCCGACCCCGTTCCGGAGAGAATGACCCCAATCGTGCGGCTTCCGTGCACCTCCGCGAGGGAACGGAAGAAGGCGTCTATCGGTAGCGGAGGCCGGGCGGCCGGGTCGCGCGGCACCACCGTGAGATGCCCATCGGCGAGCGTCATTTTCGTGTCTGGCGGGATCACATACGCGCAGTCCGTCTCAACGCGCATCCCGTTGGCTGCCTGATGAATCGGTATTGCGGCATGCCGGCCTATCAGCTCTGCGAGGATGCTCTCGTGAGTCGGGCTCAGGTGCTGCACGATGACGTAAGCCAATCCCGTGTGGGGCGGAACATGGCGAAAGAGCTCGGTGAGAGCTGCAAGGCCACCAGCAGAAGCGCCGATCCCAACGACCGTTACGGGTGATTCTGCGGGTAACTGGCTGGGCGAATCGCGGGAGGAGTCAAATCCCGCAGAGCGCTTCACTGCCCCCGCGCCGTCATGCTCAGGCGCCGCCACGACCGTCGACTGCAGCCGATGGATTTTTCGGGGGGGGGGGGGGGCGGGACGGGGGCCCCTTGCGGGGCTTTGGGGGGTCAGGGGCCGAACCCGATCGCCCGGGACGAGATGACGAAGCAGCCCCTGCCACGCGACCGCGACGATGGCGCCAGTGGGTGGGACGTCCGCCCAGGCCTCGCTGAGCTCCGCTGCGACCGGCGCG